>NZ_JBIWIM010000002.1:670059-962414 GCF_044764595.1 Streptomyces sp. NPDC093984
CACGGCCTCCGCGGCCTCGCTTGCGGCGTCGGCGGCCGGGACCGTCTCGGCGGTCTTGCGGGTGCGCCGACGCGGCTTGACCTCGGTCGCCTCGGCGGCCTCGGTGGCGGTGGCCGGTGCCGCTTCCGTGGTCTTGCGGGTGCGGCGACGCGGCTTGGCCTCCGTGGCCTCCGCGGTGTCCACGGCGGTCTCGGCGGCAGCCGGGGTCGCTTCCGTCGCGGCGGTGGCCTCGGGCGCGACCGGGACGGACTCGGCCGTCTTGCGGGTGCGGCGGCGGCGCGGCTTCGTCTCCGTGGCCTCGACCGTCTCCATGGCCGTCTCCGCCGCCTTCGTGGCCTCGGGCGCGGCCGGCTCCGTGGTCACCGGCGTCACCGGTGCCGCTGTCGCCTCCACCGGCGCCCCGCCGCGCATACGGCGGCGTCGGCGGGGGGTACGGCGTTCCGCCGACTCGGTCGCCTCCGTCGCGGCCGTCTCCGTGGTGGCCGTGTCCGTGGTGGCCGACGAGTCCATCGGCGTACCGTTCCGCGTACGGCGTCGACGGCGCGGCGTACGCGCCGGGCGCTCGCCCTGCGCGGACGCGTCCGGGGAGCGGCGGCCCCGCGAGCCCCGGCCGCCCGTCTCGCCGAGGTCCTCGAGCTCCTCCGCCTCGAGCCCGGCGCGGGTTCGCTCCGAGCGCGGCAGGACGCCCTTGGTGCCCTCGGGGATGCCGAGGTCGGAGAACAGGTGCGGGGAGCTCGAGTAGGTCTCCACCGGGTCGTTGAAGTCCAGCTGCAGCGCCTTGTTGATCAGCTGCCAGCGCGGGATGTCGTCCCAGTCGACGAACGTGATCGCCGTACCCTTGGCGCCCGCGCGGCCCGTACGGCCGACCCGGTGCAGGTACGTCTTCTCGTCCTCGGGGGACTGGTAGTTGATGACGTGGGTGACGCCCTCGACGTCGATGCCGCGCGCGGCGACGTCGGTGCAGACGAGGACGTCCACCTTGCCGTTGCGGAAGGCGCGCAGGGCCTGCTCGCGGGCGCCCTGGCCGAGGTCGCCGTGGACCGCGCCGGAGGCGAAGCCACGGTGCTGCAGCTGCTCGGCGATGTCGGCGGCCGTGCGCTTCGTACGGCAGAAGATCATCGCCAGTCCGCGGCCCTCTGCCTGCAGGATGCGGGCGATCATCTCCGGCTTGTCCATGGAGTGCGCGCGGTAGACGAACTGCTTGATGTTCGCGACCGTCACGCCCTCGTCGTCCGGCGCGGTGGCGCGGATGTGCGTGGGCCGGGACATGTAGCGACGCGCCAGGCCGATGACCGCGCCCGGCATGGTGGCCGAGAACAGCATGGTCTGCCGCTTGGCCGGCAGCATGTCGATGATCTTCTCGACGTCGGGCAGGAAGCCGAGGTCGAGCATCTCGTCGGCCTCGTCGAGCACCAGGCACTTGACGTGCTTCAGGTCCAGCTTCTTCTGCCCGGCGAGGTCGAGGAGCCGGCCGGGGGTGCCGACGACCACGTCGACGCCCTTCTTCAGGGCCTCCACCTGGGGCTCGTAGGCGCGGCCGCCGTAGATCGCGACCACCCGTACGTTCCGCACCTTGCCCGCGGTCAGCAGGTCGTTCGTCACCTGGGTGCACAGCTCGCGCGTGGGGACCACGACGAGCGCCTGCGGCGCGTCGGTGAGCTCCTCGGGCTTCGCGCGGCCCGCCTCCACGTCGGCGGGGACGGTGACACGCTCGAGGAGCGGGAGTCCGAAGCCCAGCGTCTTACCGGTACCGGTCTTGGCCTGACCGATGACGTCGGTGCCGGAGAGGGCTACCGGGAGCGTCATCTCCTGGATGGGGAAGGGATTGATGATGCCGACGGCTTCCAGGGCCTCGGCTGTCTCGGGAAGGATTCCGAGTTCGCGAAAAGTCGTAGTCAGGGTGCTGCCTCTTCTGTGTGGGCGGCGCGAGGCGAGCGCGGGGGTCGTGACCGTGCCGGATGAACGTCGGCCTGCTTGGGGGACGGGCCTGTGGCACGGGACCACGCCGACGCTCCAGCGCTCGTACCGCTGAGGGTCCCTCCGAACGCGCACGCCAGGTGCCGTACGCCCGAGGAGGGCTGTCGGGTCGGAGCCGATCGGGCCACCGACCGGGCATCCTCAAACATGCGGCCCGTCGAGATACGTCGTCTTCATAGACGTACGCACTCAGCAGGCGCATTACCACCATACCCCGGAATCACGCACTCGCGGTGGCCGATTCGGTCACGTAGCCGTCATCACAGTGATTGACCAGGGACTTCCAGGCGGCGGTGAGCGGGCTATTGTGCGCTTCATGACGACGCCTGACAACGCCCCCGACAGCCCCGAGGCCCCCGCCGGACCCACCGGAGTGGCCGCCCAGGACTGGGCGACCGCCTCCGCCGACCCGCAGTACCGTGCCGCGATCGTGGACCTGCTGGGCGCGCTCGCGTACGGGGAGCTGGCGGCGTTCGAACGGCTCGCGGAAGACGCGAAGCTCGCGCCGACGCTGACGGACAAGGCGGAACTGGCGAAGATGGCGTCCGCCGAGTTCCACCACTTCGAGCAGATCCGGGACCGGCTGAAGGAGATCGGGGCCGAGCCCACGGAGGCGATGGAGCCGTTCGTGGCGGCGTACGACAGTTTCCACAGGCAGACGGCGCCCTCTGACTGGCTGGAGGGGCTCGTCAAGGCGTATGTGGGCGACTCGATCGCCAGTGACTTCTACCGCGAGGTCGCGGCCCGCCTCGACACCGACACGCGCGAACTGGTCCTGGCCGTCCTCGACGACACCGGGCACGCCGACTTCGCGGTGGAGAAGGTGCGCGCCGCGATCGACGCCGAGCCGCGCGTGGGCGGCCGGCTCGCCCTGTGGGCACGGCGGCTGATGGGCGAGGCGCTGTCGCAGTCCCAGCGGGTGGTGGCCGACCGGGACGCGCTGTCCACCATGCTGGTGGGCGGTGTGGCGGACGGCTTCGACCTCGCGGAGGTCGGCAGGATGTTCTCCCGGATCACGGAGGCCCACACGAAGCGGATGGCGGCGCTGGGGCTGGCTGCCTGAGGCCGCCCACCACCGGCCGCCGGGGTGCCCCCGGCCGAGCCCGCTGTGTGCCCGGCCGTCACCGCACGCTTCGGCGACGGCCGGCCGTACGGCGCGGGCCACGCGCCCCCTCACCACAGGTGCCCCGGCCGTCGCCGTCTGCGGCGGCCGGCTTCGGGTCGGCTCCGGCGGCGGCCCTCAGGCCGTCGCCGAGCGGCGGCGAAACCCTTCCGAGGGCCTCAGCAGCAGGGACAGCGACGCCGCCGAGACCACCAGCGCCCCGGCCAGGATCACCAGGAGACCCGCCGGGCCCAGCGCGCTGTGGGTGAGGAACGCCCCGAAGAGCGCCCCCGCCGCACCCGTCGACAGCACCAGGACACGACTGGGCAGACGGTGCGGCAGCCGGCGTGCGGCCACCCATGCCAGGGCGAGCCCGAGGACGGCGGAGCCGAGCGCTTCCAAGAGCATGACGAGGTTCCCTCCCGCACGGCTGCTGCCTGGGCAAATCGGTCGTAGCCGGTATTACCCGCGGCGCGCGGAACACAATCATCCCCTGTGGGGCGGATGTGCTCCGTCTGTGTGTTCCCGAGCGGCACGCTCCCCGGACAGCGGAAGGGGCCCGGCGGTACACCGACCGCCGGGCCCCTTCCGCTGCTCCGTCCGGAACTACAGCGCGCCGAAACCCACCTTGCGCGGGGTGGGCTCGCCGATCTCCACGTAGGCGAGACGCTCGGTCGGGACCAGGACCTTGCGGCCGTGCTCGTCCACAAGGGACAGCAGCTGCGACTTGCCGGCCAGCGCCTCGGACACGACGCGCTCGACCTCCTCGGCACTCTGCCCGCTCTCCAGAACGATCTCGCGGGGCGCGTGCTGCACGCCGATCTTGACCTCCACGGCTTTGTCCCTCCGACGGTCAGTGATGTGCGCGGCCGTCCGCGCCGTACCAGCACACATTAGCCCGGTGAGGGGACGTACACGCTCCGCTCCGGCACGCCAGGAGCGAACACCCGCCGGGAACAAAACAGCCGTACGGCCGCACCCGGTGGTGTCCGGACGGGGCCGTACGGCTGTCGATCGAATCCCCGAGGGGTCAGTGCTGCTGTTCGCTCCCGTGCAGCGGGAAGCCCGCGATGCCCCGCCACGCCAGCGAGGTCAGCAGCTGCACCGCCTGGTCGCGCGGCACGCTGCGGTCGCTGTGCAGCCAGGAGCGCGCCACCACCTGGGCAAGGCCGCCGAGCCCCGAGGCCAGCAGCATCGACTCGGCCCGCGACAGACCGGTGTCCTCGGCGATCACGTCGCAGATCGCCTCCGCGCACTCGTTCGTGACCTTGTCGACGCGCTCGCGCACGGCGGGCTCGTTCGTCAGGTCGGACTCGAACACCAGCCGGAAGGCACCGCCGTCGTCCTCCACGTACGCGAAGTACGCGTCCATCGTGGCCCGTACGCGCTGCTTGTTGTCGGTCGTCGACGCCAGCGCGTGCCGTACGGCCTGCAGCAGGGCCTCGCAGTGCTGGTCCAGCAGGGCCAGATAGAGGTCGAGCTTGCCCGGGAAGTGCTGGTAGAGCACCGGCTTGCTGACGCCGGCGCGGTCGGCGATGTCGTCCATCGCGGCCGCGTGGTAGCCCTGCGCCACGAAGACTTCCTGCGCGGCGCCCAGCAGCTGGTTCCGTCGGGCACGGCGCGGCAGGCGCGTGCCCCGCGGGCGTGCCGCCTCTGTCTGCTCGATGGCTGTCACGCCGCCTCCCAAAATCGTCCACATGCGGTGTGTGCCGCGCCGCCATCGTACTTTTCGGTAACCCTGCTGTGCGCGGTGCGAACGCAGAATTTCACGGACCGGACGGCGGCGAAAGCCGTGCGGAACGCGCCATACACGGGCAGGGAGGGCGAACGGACGCCCCCCGCCCGCGTGACGGCCGACGGCTGCTCACCACACGCACTCGTTCCGTTACCTGGCGTGGTCGTCGTACCTCACCGATCTGGCCACCCTCCGAGCGCTCACCGGTAGTCGTCCTCGTCGAGGGCGACGATGCGTGCCTGCTCCGCGAGGTCCGCCTCGTTGGCGCGCAGGATGTCGTCCCCGGTCGGGGTCTCGTCCCGCTCGGGGGCCAGTTCGGCGTGCTGTTCGGCGGCGTCGTTCTCCGGGGCCTCCACGTCGAGTTCGGCGGCGTCGTTCGCCTCGTCCTCGAACGTCTCGGGATCAGTGGGGTCTACGGCCATGATGGGCTCCCTTCCTAGAACTCCTGGAACTTCTGGAACGTCCCTGAAGAGGCGGGGTCCATGTGCGGGTGCCCTGCTACGAGCCTAGGAGACACAGGAACCGGACGCTATGTGTGGTGACGGCCTCCGCGTGGTGCGTGCAACGCTTCACGCCGGGGTGCGGGGAACGCCGCACGCCGGGCGTCGCCCGGCCTGATTCGACGGGCGGACCCCAGCCGTTGTGACAGCGAACACACGAACCACTACGTGATCGTCTCGTAACATTGCCGCATGTCTTCGACCGAGTTGCCGTCCATCGCGGCCGCCAATGTTCTCCCGAAGGTGGCACCCGTCAGGGTCGAGGAAGGCGAGCGGCTCAGGTCGGTGGCGCTGCCGGGGATCACGCTGACGGTGCGGTCGAGACCACCGCGGCACGAGGGGCTGCCGCCCGCGCTGTACGTCCACGGACTCGGGGGTTCCTCCCAGAACTGGTCGGCGCTGATGGCGCTGCTCGACGGGCACGTCGACGGCGAGGCCGTCGATCTGCCGGGCTTCGGCGACTCACCGCCGCCGGACGACGGCGACTACTCCGTCACCGGGCACGCGCGCGCGGTCATCCGCTATCTCGACGCGGCCGGACGCGGTCCTGTGCACCTGTTCGGCAACTCGATGGGTGGAGCCGTCGCCACGCGCGTGGCGGCCGTCCGCCCCGATCTCGTGCGCACGCTCACGCTCGTCTCGCCCGCGCTCCCCGAGATCCTCATCCAGCGGGGCGCCATCCCGACGGGCCTGCTCGCGCTGCCCGGGGTCGCCGCCCTGTTCACCCGGTACACCAAGGAGTGGACGGCCGAACAGCGTGTCCGCGGGGTCATG
The DNA here is from genome assembly GCF_044764595.1 of Streptomyces sp. NPDC093984. Lineage (NCBI taxonomy): Bacteria > Bacillati > Actinomycetota > Actinomycetes > Kitasatosporales > Streptomycetaceae > Streptomyces > Streptomyces sp. NPDC093984. The sequence goes on from NZ_JBIWIM010000002.1 coordinate 676,148, forward strand.
GCGCTGTGCTACGGCGACCCCGGACGGGTCACGCCGGAGGGCTTCCGCAACGCGGTGGAGGAGATGGAGCGGCGGCTGAGGCTGCCCTACTTCTGGGACGCGATGGCACGCTCGGCACGCGGGATCGTGAACGCCTACACGCTGGGCGGACAGCACGGGCTGTGGCGCCAGGCGGAGCGGGTCCTCGCCCCGACGCTGCTCGTCTACGGCGGCCGGGACCAGCTGGTGTCGTTCCGCAAGGCCCAGCGCGCGGCCCGTGCCTTCCGCGACTCCCGCCTGCTGACCCTGCCCGAGGCGGGGCATGTGGCGATGATGGAATACCCGGACGTGGTGGCCGCGGCGTTCCGCGAACTCCTCGCGGACGCGGGCGAGTCGGGCGCGGATCCGGCGGGCGCGGGTTCGGCGGGCGCGGGTTCGGCGGCGACGGGCGGGACCTCCACCGGGACCTCCACGCAGGACACCGGGACCTCCCTGAAGGACGCGGCGAGCGACGGCACCGGCACGGCGGACACGAGGAGCTGAGACGCGGCGTGGGACGACACAGCCGCAAGGGGCGGGCCGACAGGACGAACGGTGACACGGAGGCGGCGCCGGGCATATCCGCGGCGGAGGGTTCGCCACGGGGTGCCGCGGTCGGCGGCACGCGTCGTACGGCCGACGGGACGCCCGGCCGAGGCGTTCCGCGGTTCGCCGACGGCACCCCCGCCCATGGCGTGCCCCGCCTTCCCGACGGTGCCCTTCAGGCCCGCGGCGGTCACCCCGAGCATCGCGAAGGCGGCGGCGCCTGGGGAGACTTCAGGGCCGGCGCGGCCCAGGACGTGCCGCGCCAAGGTGCCGTGCCCCGTATCCCGCGGCAGCGGTCGCAGCCCGGCCCCCGCCAGGAGTACCTCGACGCCTTCGACGAGGACGAGGACGTCTTCACGCCGCGTCGCACCGGTCGCACCCCGCAACACGCACCCCTGACCGACGAACGCCACCCCGGTGCGCAGACCGAGGAGACCGCGTCGCCCACCGGGACCGGTGAGGCCGCTCGCGGCAGGGGCGGCAGGGGACGCTCGTACGCCGGGATCGTGGCCGCCGCCGTGACCACCGTGCTCGCGGTCGTCGTCGCCGGCCAGTTCCTCGCCGGACAGCAGCGCGCCGCCGCACCGTCCCGGGCCGTCACCGACCAGGCCCGCGACACCTCCGGCCCGGTCACCGGCGCCGACCCCACCGTCTCCGTCTCGCCCGGCGCGACGCCGCTGACGTACGAGCAGGCGATGGACAGGACGTACCCGCTCAGCGCCACGCTGAAGGGACCCGGCACGTTCTCCGCGGTCCCCGGCACCGCCAAGGCACCCGGCACCGGACGGAAGTACACCTACCGCGTGGACGTCGAGAACGGCCTCGGTCTGGACGGCGAACTCTTCGCCCAGGCCGTGCAGAAGACCCTCAACGACGAGCGCAGCTGGGCCCACAACGGCGCCCGTACCTTCGAGCGCATCCACTCCGGCAAGCCCGACTTCGTGATCACGCTGGCCAGCCCCGGCACCACCGCCGCCTGGTGCGCGAAGTCGGGTCTGGACACCGCCGAGGACAACGTCTCCTGCGACTCCGCCTCCACCGAGCGCGTGATGATCAACGCCTATCGCTGGGCGCAGGGCTCGACGACCTACGGTGACGAAATTCACGCCTACCGCCAGATGCTGATCAACCACGAGGTCGGCCACCGCCTCGGCTACGGCCATGTGACCTGCGACAAGAACGGCGAGCTCGCCCCGGTCATGCAGCAGCAGACCAAGTTCCTCGACCACGACGGAATCCACTGCCGTCCCAATCCCTGGCCGTACCCCGGGAGTTGACGGTGGCAGCTCTCGTCACATTGACACACGCTGAAACTTCGTTCATATTGCTGCCCATGTCGCCCCGTCATGCCACCCCTCGCGCCGCCATCGAGCTGGCGCTCATCGGCGTGACCGCGCTCTGCGTGGCCGACATCCACTGTCGCTGACGACCGCCTCAGGCGTTCGCGTCGCGACTTTCCTCTCTCTTCCGTGACCCGTCGGCATGCGCCGACACCGGTTCACGTTTTTTCGACGACCCGGCGCCGAGGCAGACGTCCGACCAGATCTGTCTCACATTCCGCTTATCCGTCTCGCCATGCGGGACGAGTCCCGAGAGGTCGTCATTCCGATGCGTCAACCGTCCGTCATAGCGCGCCGTGTGGCAGCGGCATCCGTCAGCCTGGTCGTGGCAGCGGGCGCCGCCGCCTGCGGGCCGAAGGACAACGGTGTCAAGGCTTCCGGTGGCGACTCCACGCCGCACAAGGGCGGCACGCTGACCGTTCTGAACTCCGATCCGCAGCAGGACTTCGACCCGGCCCGCCTGTACACCTCCGGCGGCGGCAACGTCCCCTCCCTCGTCTTCCGCACGCTCACCACGCGCAACCGCGCGAACGGCGCGGCCGGCGCCAAGGTCGTCCCGGACCTCGCCACCGACACCGGGCGCCCGAGCAAGGACGCGACCGTGTGGACGTACACCCTGAAGACGGGCCTGAAGTACGAGGACGGCACGCCGATCACCTCGGCCGACATCAAGTACGGCATCGAGCGCTCCTTCGCGCCCGAACTCTCCGGCGGCGCCCCCTATCTGAGGGACTGGCTGGTCGGCGCGGCGGACTACCAGGGCCCGTACAAGGACAAGAAGGGCCTCGACGCGATCGAGACCCCGGACAGCCGGACCATCGTCTTCCACCTGAACAAGCCCGAGGGCGAGTTCCCTTACCTGGCCACGCAGACCCAGTTCACACCCGTCCCGAAGGCCAGGGACACCGGTACCAAGTACGAGGAGCACCCGATCTCCTCCGGCCCCTACAAGGTCGTCCAGAACCAGAACGACGGCGAGCGGCTCATCCTGGAGCGCAACACGTACTGGTCGGGTGACGACCAGCGCAAGGCCTACCCGGACAAGATCGACGTACGCTCCGGGCTCGACTCCTCGGTGATCAACCAGCGGCTGTCGGCGTCCCAGGGTGCGGACGCCGCCGCGGTCACCACGGACACCAACCTCGGCCCTGCCGAACTCGCCAAGGTGACCGGCGACAAGGAACTGGCCTCCCGCGTCGGCACCGGCCACTTCGGCTACACGAACTACATCGCGTTCAACCCGACCGTCAAGCCGTTCGACAACGTCAAGGTGCGGCAGGCGATCTCGTACGCCATCGACCGGTCGTCCGTCATCAACGCGGCGGGCGGCTCCTCGCTGGCCGAGCCCGCCACCACGTTCCTTCCCGACCAGAAGTCCTTCGGCTACACGCCGTACGACCTCTTCCCGGCGGGGGCGACCGGCAACCCGGCCAAGGCCAAGGAGCTGCTGAAGGAGGCGGGTTACCCGCACGGGGTCACCGTCACTCTCACCCACTCCAACAGCAAGGACTTCGAGACCAGCCCGGAGATCGCGACCGCCGTCCAGGACGCGCTGAAGAAGGCCGGCATCACGGTCAAGCTCCAGGGACTGGAGGAGAACGACTACAAGGACAAGATCCACGGCGTCAAGACGGAGCCCGGCCTCTTCCTGGCCCACTGGGGCGCCGACTGGCCCTCCGGCGGTCCCTTCCTGGCCCCGATCTTCGACGGCCGGCAGATCGTCAAGGACGGCGCGAACTTCAACACCGGCCTGCTGAACGACAAGTCCGTCAATGCCGAGATCGACGCGATCAACAAGTTGACGGATCTCGACGCGGCCGCCGAGCGCTGGGGCGCACTGGACAAGAAGATCGGCGAGCAGGCCCTGGTGGTGCCGCTGTTCCACCCGGTCTACAAGCGTCTGTACGGCAAGGACGTCAGGAACATCGTGATCAGTGACTGGACCGGTGTTCTGGACATCTCACAGGTCGCGGTGAAGTAGCGCCGTGAGTGAGGCACTTGTCGCCGTCGAGGCCGCCGGGACGGACGCACCCGTCCCGGCGGCCTCGGGGGCCCGTCTGTTCTGGCGGCGGCTGCGCGCACAGCGCGCCGTCCTCGTCGCGGCGGCCGTCGTCGCGCTCCTCGTCCTGGTCGCACTCGCCGCGCCGCTGCTCACCGCGCTCGAGGGTCAGGACCCGACCACGTACCATCCGGCGCTCATCGACTCGGCGCGCGGCGGCGTCCCCACGGGGCCGTTCGGCGGCATGAGCGGCGACCACTGGCTCGGCGTCGAGCCGCAGACCGGACGCGACCTGTTCGCGCGGCTCGTCTACGGCGCGCGGGTCTCGCTCGGCGTGGCACTCGCCGCCACGGTGGTGCAGGTCCTGCTCGGTGTCGTCATGGGTATCGCGGCCGGACTCGGCAACCGCTGGGTCGACCTGATCCTGAGCCGGATCACCGACATCTTCATCTCCATGCCGCTGATGATCATGGCGCTCGCGCTGCTGGCGATCGTCCCGAGCAGCTTTCCGCGACCCGTGCTCGTCGCGCTCATCGTCGGCCTGGTCTCCGGCTGGGGCACGCTGTCCAAGATGGTGAGAGCCCAGACCCTCACGCTCAAGGGGCTCGACTACGTCTCCGCCGCCCGGCTCAGCGGCTGGAGCACCGTCCGGATCGCCCGCCGTGAGCTGCTGCCCGGCCTGGCCGCGCCCGTCATCACGTACGCCGCGCTCCTGGTGCCGCAGAACATCTCCGTCGAGGCCGCCCTGTCCTTCCTCGGCGTCGGTGTGAAGCCCCCGACGCCGTCGTGGGGGCAGATGCTCACCGCCGCCGACGTCTGGTACCAGGCCGCCCCGCAGTACCTGCTGCTGCCCGCGGGCGCGCTCTTCGTGACCGTGTTCGCGCTCACCGTCCTCGGTGACGGGGTGCGCACCGCGCTCGACCCGCGCGCGGCCTCGCGTCTGCGCGTCGGAACCGGACGCAAGCGGGAGGCCAGGGCGGACGCGGCCGCACGGAAGGAGGAGGGAGCATGAGCGGCTTCGGCGGTTTCGTACTGCGCCGTGTCGTCGGCGCGCTGGTCACCCTGTTCGCCCTCTCGTTGATCATCTACGTCGTCTTCTACGTGACCCCCGGCAACGTCGCCCAGATCACCTGCGGACCGCGCTGCTCGCCGGAACAGGTGCACCAGGTCGCCCAGCAGCTGAAACTCGACGACCCGCTGTACGTGCGCTACTGGCACTTCCTTCAGGGCCTGTTCGTCGGCCAGGACTACTCGACGGGCACGTCCGTGGAGCACTGCCCGGCGCCCTGCCTCGGCCTGTCGTACCAGAGCGACCAGCAGGTCACCGGCATCATCCTGGGGAAGCTTCCGGTCAGCTTCTCGCTGGTGCTCGGCGCGATGGTGATCTGGCTCCTCCTGGGCATCGGCACCGGTGTGCTGTCCGCCTGGCGGCGCGGCCGGGTCACCGAGCGGGCGCTGACCGCGATCACGCTCGCCGGCGTGGCCACACCCGTGTTCGTCATCGGCCTGATCCTCATGATCGTCATCTGCGGTCAGCTCCAACTGCTGCCCTTCCCGCAGTACGTCGACTTCAGCGACGATCCCGAGCAGTGGGCGTGGAACCTGCTACTGCCCTGGCTCTCGCTCGCCCTGATCGAAGCCGCCAACTTCGCCCGGCTGACCAGGGCCTCGATGCTGGAGACGCTGGCCGAGGACCACATCAGGACGTTCCGCGCCTACGGGGTCGGCGAGCGCTCGGTCATCGCGCGGCACGCGCTGCGCGGGGCGTTCGCGTCCGTCATCTCCCTGAACGCCGTCACCTTCGGCTCGGCCGTCGGCGGCGCGGTGCTCACCGAGACCCTCTTCGGACTGCCGGGGATCGGACAGGAACTGGTCCAGGCGGTGAAGGTCGTCGACCTGCCGGTCGTCGTCGGCATGGTCCTGGTGATCGGTTTCTTCGTGGTCCTGGCCAATGCCGTCGCGGACGTCCTGTACGCGGTGGCCGACCGACGGGTGGTGCTCGCATGAGCCTGGTGGAAGTCACGGACCTGACCGTCGAGTTCGGCTCCCTGCGCGCCGTCGACGGCCTCTCCTTCCGGCTGGCCGAGGGCGCCGCCCTGGGCCTCGTCGGCGAGTCCGGCTCCGGCAAGTCGACCGTCGCCTCCGCGCTCCTCGGTCTGCACCGCGGCACGGGCGCCCGGGTGACCGGTTCGATCCGGGTCGCCGGCACCGACGTCCGGCGGGCGTCCGACGACGACCTGCGGCAGTTGCGCGGCGGCAGGGCCGCGATGGTGTTCCAGGATCCGCTGTCGTCCCTGGACCCGTACTACGCGATCGGCGACCAGATCGCCGAGGTGTACCGGGTGCACACGCGCGCGTCCCGGCGTGCGGCACGCGCGCGTGCCGTCGAGGTGCTGGACCGGGTGGGCATCCCGGACGCCGCACGACGGTCCCGCTCGCGCCCGCACGAGTTCAGCGGCGGAATGCGTCAGCGCGCCCTGATCGCCATGGCGCTCGCGTGCGAACCCGACCTGCTGATCGCCGACGAGCCCACCACCGCGCTGGACGTGACGGTCCAGGCCCAGATCCTCGACCTGCTGCACACCCTGCGCGAGGAGACCGGGATGGGGCTGCTCCTCGTCACGCACGACGTGGGCGTCGCCGCGGAGAGCGTCGACGAGGTGCTCGTCATGCGGCACGGCAGGGCCGTCGAGCACGGCGCCGTCGCGACCGTGCTGGGGGAGCCCCGTGAGGAGTACACCCGCGAACTGCTGGGCGCGGTGCCGCGTGTGGACGCGCCGCGGGTCGAGGAGAGCGCCGCGTCGGACGAGGTCGTCATCGAGGCGGTGGGACTGCGCCGCGAGTTCGGCCGCGGCAAACGGAAGTCGGCGGCCGTCGACGACGTGTCGCTGACGGTGCGGCGCGGCGAGACCCTCGGCATCGTGGGGGAGAGCGGCAGCGGCAAGACCACCCTGGGGCGCATGCTGGTCGGGCTGCTGGAACCCACGGCCGGCGAGGTCCGCCACGGGGGCATCGCACGGGCAGGGGTGGACCCGGGCGTGCAGATGGTCTTCCAGGACCCCGTCTCCTCCCTCAACCCCCGGCGCAGCGTGGGCGAGTCCATCGCCGACCCGCTGCGGGCGCGGGGGACGGGGGTCCCCCCGCTCGGGCGGAGCCGAGAGCGGGGGAGGGATGAGCAGCGCATCCGGGGGCGCGTGTGCGAACTGCTGGAGCGCGTGGGCCTCGACGGGGCGCACTACGACCGGTACCCGCACGAGTTCAGCGGCGGTCAGCGCCAGCGCGTCGGCATCGCGCGGGCACTCGCCGCGAAGCCGCGCGTCATCGTCTGCGACGAGCCGGTCTCCGCGCTGGACGTCACCACCCAGGCGCAGGTCGTGGCCCTGCTCGCCGAGTTGCAGCGCGAACTCGGGCTGGCACTCGTGTTCATCGCGCACGACCTCGCCGTCGTGCGCCAGGTCAGCGACCGGGTCGCGGTGATGCGGCGCGGCCGCATCGTCGAGTACGGCCCGACCGACGAGGTGTACGAGTCGCCCCGGAACCCGTACACCAAGCAGCTCCTGGCCGCCGTCCCCGCGCTGGATCCGGCGGTCGCGGCCGAACGGCGCACGGCCCGCAGGGAGCTCACCGCGGCATGACCCGGCCGCACGGCCGAAAGTGAGCCATGAGCCGGCCTCCGGGCGAACGACGGGAGTTCGACGACAGGGCGTAGCGCGATCGAACGCGGCCTGTGCGGGAAAGTTACGCCCGTTCACCCCTTTTGGTGGCACGACGGACAACCGTCCGTCGTGCCACCGCCCCGTCCGCGTACGTTCGTCCCGCTGCGGGCCGCCGGACGACGGCGGCTCCCTACGGGAGATCGGGGGTGCACACGTGCGCATCGGACTGCTTACCGAGGGTGGCTATCCGTATGTGAGCGGTGACGCCAGGCTCTGGTGCGACCGGCTCGTGCGCGGACTTCGGCAGCACGAGTTCGACGTCTACGCGCTCTGCCGCACCGAGCGGCAGGAGGCCGATGGCTGGATCCCGCTGCCGCCGCACGTCGGCCGGGTACGCACGGCACCCCTGTGGACCGCTCAGGACGACGGGGTCGCGTACGGGCGCCGGGTGCGGCGACGGTTCACCGAGGCGTACGGGGAGCTGGCCGCCGCCCTGTGCGCGGCACCGGAGCCAGGGGCGCCGCAGGGGGCGCCCGAACCGGCCGGCCCCGAGGCGGACCGTTTCGGCAGTGCCCTCTACGCGCTCGCCGAACTCGCCCGTGACGAGGGCGGACTGGCCCGCGCGCTGCGTTCCGAGACCGCAGTACGCGCGCTGGAGGGCGCCTGCCGCGCGCCGGGTGCCCTCCGGGCGGCACGCGCGGCGGGCGTACCCGACCTGCTCGAGGTGGCCGCATACGTCGAACGCGCCCTGCGCCCCCTCTCGCTGGACTGGTACGAGGACGACGGACTCGGCTCCGTCGACCTCTGCCACGCCGCGTCGGGCGGCGCCGCGGCCCTGCCCGGGCTGCTCGCCGGGCACTTCGCCGGCATTCCGCTACTGGTCACCGAGTACGGCGTACGGCTGCGCGCGCACTACCTGGGCGCGACGGAGGAGACGCGTCCGGTGCGCGCGCTGCTCGCCTCCTTCCAGCGCCGGCTGGCCGCCGAGGTCTACCGGCGGGCCGCCTGCGTCACGCCCGGCAACGCCCACGCCCGGCGCTGGCAGGAGCGGTGCGGCGCCGACCACGCCAAGGTGCGCACCGTCTACCCCGGCATGGAGGCGTCCCGCTTCACGGAGGTGGGCGAGGCCGCCGACCGCGCGGACCCGTACACCCTGGTCTGGGTCGGCCGTGTCGAACCCGCCAAGGACCTGGTCTGCCTGCTGCACGCCTTCGCGGAGATCCGCAAGGCGGAGCCGAAGGCCAGGCTGCGTGTCGTCGGGACCGCGGCGGACGCCGAGGGGGCGGAGTACCTCGGACAGTGCAGGGCCCTTGCCGCGCAGCTGTTCCCGGACGAGGCGGAGGGCGTGCACGCCGTCGGCGACAACCCGGTGTCCTTCGAGGAGATCGGCGACCCGGAGGTGCCCGACCTGGCGGAGGCCTACGCGGCCGGGGCGGTCGTCGTCCTGTCGAGCGTCGTCGAAGGGTTTCCGATCAGCCTGGTGGAGGCCATGTTCTGCGGTCGCGCGACGGTGTCCACGGATGTGGGCGCGGTGGTGGAGGTCATCGGCGGAACCGGCCTCGTGGTCCCGCCGCGCAACCCCCGGGCGCTCGCGGAGGCGTGCCTGGCACTGCTGCGCGACTCCGCGCGCCGTGAGCGCCTCGGCGCGGCCGCCCGCGCACGAGCCCTCGAACTGTTCACCGTCGAGCAGAACGTGGCGGCATTTCACAGCATTTACCTGGAGATCGTCTCCCACGCGCCGGTACGGCGGGTAGTGGTGGACGACGCGGGCGAACCCCTGCCCTTCGGAGCGCCCGCGGAAGCCCATCTGCCCGGCCGCTGGACCGAGCCCCGGCCCCCCGGCGCCCGGCCCCGCTGGGCATGCGAGCAGGACGCCGCGCCGGCACCCGTACGCGCCGCCATGTGGCCGCACGCAGCCGTTCCGGCAGCGGAGGGCGCGCGATGAGAGACGTGAGAGACGTGGGCGAACGGCCCCGCTCCGACGCCTGGGACACAAGGCCCGAGGAGTGGGACCTGGGGGCGGAGAGCGCGTACACGAGCGCGTACACGAGCGCGGAGGAGACGACGGAGGCGCGCACAGGGGCCGTCGCGTCGGATCGTGCGCCCCGAGCCGTCGCGGCGGAAACCGCGCCCCACACCGCCGGTGCCGTGCGCGCCGCGGACGCCGGGAGCGCGGACCCCGCCCGCAAGCCCCCTGCCCGCCGAGCTGCCGCCGACCCCGTCAAGGCGCTCATGCACCGGCACCGCGAGCTGTGCGAACGGGCCGTCGACCCACTGGAGATCGCGGCCGGTCTGGAGGCCCACGGACTGACCGACCGGGCCGCCGCCCGCTACCGGCACCGGGACGTCTTCTCGCTCGCCGAGGAGATGTACGCGCGCGTATCCCGCGACGACGACCGGCCCCCACCGCGCCCCGCCCCCACGGGCGGCCCCCGCGAGCACCGGGCGTGGGCCGTCCTCGCCCTGCTCCCGGGCGCCCTGTGCACCGCCGCCGTCCTCGGCCTGCGGGCCACCGAGGGTCGGGCCCACCTCGCCGTCGCCGTACTCGGCGCCCTCGCGGTCACGCTCGGCCTGCGCGTGGCGCTCGGCCGAGGCCCGCTGCGCGCCTCCGCCCACACCACGTCCGCTGCCGCGCGCGTGTGGACATGCTGGCTGCTGGCCGACGCACTCCTCGGCGACGGCCTGCTGCGCGCCACCCTGGACGGCGGCCCCGACGGCCCCTGGCCCCTGGCCACCGCGCCCGTTCTGGCCCTCGCTCTGGCCTGCGGCCCGGCCGCCTGGTGCGCCCGCCTCTTCGCCGTCCACGCCCGCCGCAGGCTCGCCGCGAGCCGCGGCCTCGAGGAGTTCGCGGCCTCCGCCACCCCGCTGTTCCTCGGCGTGTTCGCACTCTTCCTGGCCGCCCTCGCCGCACTGCTCGCGCTCACCGGATCCCTCCTCGGCGAACCCGCCGTCTCGGTGGGAGCCGGTGCCCTGGGCGCACTCCTGCTGCTCGCCCGGCTGCTCGCCGTCCACGGCGCCGGGCGGGCCCCGACCGTCGTCCTCGGCACCGCGGCCGCCGTCGAGGCGACCGCCCTGGCCACGGTCTTCGCCGCCCGGCTCCCCGGCTGCTCCGCCCTGGTCACGCCGGTCGAGACCCTGACGGACGCCTGGGGCACCGACGCCGTGCCGGCCCTCGTCTGCGCCCTGGCCGCCCTGACCCTGCTGATCCACGCGATCCGCACCCTGACCCGGGCCTCGGCCCACGCCCGGCCGCCCGGATCACCCTGAGCCGTCGGCCCATGGCCTCTGGGACTCATGGAGCCGCGACCGCCGCCCGGGACCCGATCCCCGGCACCCCCACCCGCGGGGCCGACACCGCGGGGCCTCTCTCATCCCACGGCACCACCCTCGTTAAGGAGAAACGCCAGATGATCACCTCCCGAACCGGAGAGTCCGCCCCGGGAGCCGCCCGATGAGGGTCCTGCTGATCGGAGCCAACGGATACATCGGCCGCTTCGTCGCCGACCGCCTGCTCGCCGACCCGGCCGTGCAACTCACCGCGCTGGGACGCGGCGACGACGCCGACGTACGGTTCGACCTCGCCGCCGGCAGCCCCGGCGCACTCACCCGCTTCCTGGACGCCGTGCACCCCGGAGTCGTCATCAACTGCGCCGGTGCCATCCGCGGCGGCGCCCGCGAACTCACCCGGCACAACACCGTCGCCGTCGCCACCGTCTGCGAGGCCCTGCGCCGCAGCGGCTGCGGGGCCCGTCTGGTGCAGATCGGCTGCAGCGCGGAGTACGGACCCAGTCAGCCCGGCTCCTCCACGGCCGAGGACGCGGTCCCGCGCCCCGGCGGACCGTACGGCGTCAGCAAGCTCGCCGCCACCGAACTCGTCCTCGGCTCCGGGCTCGACGCCGTCGTGCTCCGCGTGTTCTCGCCCGCCGGGCCCGGCACCCCCGCCGGGTCCCCGCTCGGCCGCCTCGCCGAGGCCCTGCGCCGCGCCATGCAGTCCGGCGACGGCGAACTCAAGCTCGGCGGCCTCGGTGTCCAGCGCGACTTCGTCGACGTACGCGACGTAGCCCGCGCCGTCCACGCCGCCTCCCTCTCCGCCGCCCAGGGCGTGATCAACATCGGCTCGGGCCGCGCCGTGCGCCTGCGTGACGCCGCCGCCGTCCTCGCCCGCGTGGCCGGCTACGGCGGCGCCCTGCACGAACTCGACGGCCCTACCAGCCCGGTGCGGCCGGTCCTGGGCCACCACCGGGGCGACCCCGAGCACGCCGTCCCGGTCGCCTACCCCTACCCGGACGGCTGCGGCAGCTGGCAGCAGGCCGATGTCCGCACCGCCCGCGACCGGCTCGGCTGGCGGCCCCGGATCAACCTCGAGGAGTCCCTAGCGGACATCTGGATGGAGGCGGCATGCCGCATCTGACCAACACCCCGGCGAGCACCGCGAGCACCGACCTGGGCCTGGGCCTCGGCACCCCCGGCTATGCGCACCCACTCCTCGCCCCCGAGGAGTGGGGCGCACTCGCCCGTCCGGGCACCCCGGTGCACTGGGCCGCCCTCAACGTGAGCAACGGTCCCGGCACCCGGCCCGACCCGCACTGCCTGCAGGCCGCGGGGCGGCTGCACACCGCCGGCGTCCGTGTTCTCGGTCACCTCGACGTCGTCTGGGGCGCCCGCCCCTTCGGCGAGTTGATCTCCGAGGCGGACCGCTATCTCGACTGGTACCAGGTCGACGGCTTCCTCCTGGACCGCTGCCCCACCGAACGCGCGCTCCTCTCCGAGACCGGCCGCACGGTCACCACGCTGCGCGCGCTCCTCGGCCACGGGCACATCGTCCTGGGCCACGGCAGCCACCCGTATCCCGGATACGCCGAACACGCCGACCAACTGGTCACCTTCTCCGGCTCCTGGAGCGACTACCGCTGGTCGCAGGTCGCCGAGTGGACCGCCGAGCACCCGCCCGAGCGCTTCTGCCACTTCGTGCACGGCGTGCCCCGCGGCCACCTCGAGGAGGCGCTGCGCATCGCCCGCTGGCAGGGCGCCGCCACCATCTGGTTCACCGACCGCACGGACCGCGGTGGCCGCACCGTCCCCTGGGAGGCCATGCCCGGCTACTGGGACGACATCGTCTCGCGTCTCGGAACGGGTGTCTCGGAATGAAGAAGGGCGTGGCAGTGTTACCAGGAGAACAACCGTAGTGATTGACCGACCAACGGAGTCCCCGTGTCGCTGCCACCCCTGGTCGAGCCGGCTTCCGAGCTCACCGTAGACGAGGTCCGCAGGTACTCCCGCCACCTGATCATCCCCGATGTCGGGATGGACGGGCAGAAGCGGCTGAAGAACGCCAAGGTGCTGTGTGTGGGCGCCGGCGGTCTGGGCTCGCCGGCGCTGATGTACCTGGCCGCGGCGGGCGTGGGAACGCTCGGCATCGTGGAGTTCGACGAGGTCGACGAGTCGAACCTGCAGCGGCAGATCATCCACAGCCAGTCCGACATCGGCCGCTCGAAGGCCGAGTCCGCGCGTGACACGGTCAAGGGCATCAACCCCTACGTGAACGTGGTCCTTCACGAGGAGCGGCTCGAGGCCGACAACGTGATGGACATCTTCAGCCAGTACGACCTCATCGTCGACGGCACGGACAACTTCGCGACCCGCTACCTGGTCAACGACGCGTGCGTGCTGCTGAACAAGCCGTACGTGTGGGGTTCGATCTACCGCTTCGACGGCCAGGCCTCCGTCTTCTGGTCGGAGCACGGCCCCTGCTACCGCTGCCTGTACCCGGAGCCCCCGCCGCCGGGCATGGTCCCCTCCTGTGCCGAGGGCGGCGTCCTCGGCGTGCTGTGCGCGTCCATCGGCTCCATCCAGGTGAACGAGGCGATCAAGCTTCTCGCCGGCATCGGCGAGCCGCTGGTCGGCCGACTGATGATCTACGACGCCCTGGAGATGCAGTACCGCCAGGTCAAGGTCCGCAAGGACCCGAACTGCGCGGTCTGCGGTGAGAACCCGACCGTCACCGAGCTCATCGACTACGAGGCCTTCTGCGGCGTCGTCTCCGAGGAGGCCCAGGCGGCGGCCGCCGACTCGACGATCACTCCCAAGCAGCTCAAGGAGTGGATCGACGACGGCGAGAACATCGACATCATCGACGTCCGCGAGCCGAACGAGTACGAGATCGTCTCCATCCCGGGCGCCAGGCTGATCCCGAAGAACGAGTTCCTGATGGGCACCGCTCTGGAGACCCTGCCGCAGGACAAGAAGATCGTCCTGCACTGCAAGACGGGTGTCCGCAGTGCGGAAGTCCTCGCCGTCCTGAAGTCGGCGGGCTTCTCCGACGCCGTCCACGTGGGCGGCGGCGTGATCGGCTGGGTCAACCAGATCGAGCCGCACAAGCCGGTGTATTAATCAGCTCTGCCGCTGGCCAGCGGCAGAGGAGAAGCCCACGGCGCTGACCAGGTCGGATGCCGTGGGCTTCTGTCGTTGTCGGTCGGCTTCGGCTGACCTTGGACGGCCCGGAGGGGGCCCAGTGATGAGCCGTCAGGCCCCCTGGTGCAGCCGAGTGAGCTAGCCACGCTTGATCACCCGATCGTAGGCTGCGTGGGTCGTGCCGGATGGCCGCGGGCGCCGGAGGCTGAGACAGGGGCGCCACAGCTGACAGGGGCAGAGGCCTGTCTGGAACAGCTTCATAAGCATCCCGCACAGCTTGGCGGCAGCGTTCAGTAGTGGCGACTTGGGAGCGGATATGGCTTTCTCAAGCGGTCAAGACCTCCAGTACCTGGAGTCACTTGACTCCGTGCGGATGCCCTGGCCAGGTCCGACTGGCATCTCGGACTCCGAGCGACAACGACGGGATGACCTTGAGCTTCAGATCTTTGTCGAAGTGCTCATGACCCTTGTACTGGGGCGCGATGTCGTCGTTCCTCAGTCCTATGCTTTCGACTCCCCCGGATTTCTCACCCTCGCGCGCACCGTCCTCCAGGCTCGCAACAGGGCAGCAATTGATGAACACCCCTTCCGGCTTCATCTCTTCAGTGCGGATTCTTTCGAGGATGCCGCAGCAGGCATGCTCGGTCGCGTCTTCGACAAGAACCGCCCGTTTTTCAGTTCCTTACTGCCGGAACTTCACAAGCCGGAACAATATGGCCTCGATCCTCGCGACGTTCGCTGGCAGTCCGAGAACCTCGATCGTCTGCTCAATAGCGACTGGATAGGCGTCGACCGGGCACAGGCGCTGAACGATATCCGTGCGGAATTTCGAGGCCTCCCCCGAGTGAGGGCAAAATCCCCGGCGGCACCATTGGAACTGGGAAAGCTGCTCGCCTCCACCATTGAGGAGGGATCCCTGATGGGTCGAGCGGCACAATCTCTTCCGGAGCCTTTCCGTGAGGTGTATGCAGACCTCGTCGGCGCGATTCGGCGCCTTGATCCGACGCGGTCTCGGGCGTTCAACGAACGCAGTCGACTCCGAATCGCAGAACCATGGCCCAACGATTCAGCTCGTAGGACGCCAGAGGAAATAGTCGGAAGCAAGGATACTCTGGACCTCGTAATCGAGTTCGTCGACACCTTGTACAATGCGATCGTGGCTGATTCAATCGGGGTTGCGCCCGCGACCTTCAGTACTGATGTGGCCGCCGGGGATCGGATCCTCATCTCACGCGCCATTGCCCAAGAGCTTGCAATCGCGCAATATCGTTCCGGGGCGCACCAAGCAGCCTGGTTGCCGCACGAGGATGTTTCGAGAGGTGAGTCGGAGGAGCATCCCCTGTTCGAAGTGCGGCTCAATTCACAAGCGGCCGCTACGGAAAGTCAAACCCGTGGCCAACTGTCAAATCTGCGGGACAGTGCGGTAGACGCCATCGCCGCACTCCTTGACGCGCGAGCGCAGCGGGGCGGCCGGGGCCGGGCCCGGTCGCCCTTCTGGAAGGGATTGGACAAATTGGCTGCGGCAGAGGATGCGACAGCCGCCCGCAATGCACTCGATGATCACCTTTCCTGCGTTGCGTCCATTCTCGGCGGTCGGGGTGATGCCGGCCTGGTGGGCAAATTTGGAGTTCAGGTTTTCCTTACCGGTGGTGGTGCCGCCGGACCTGCAATTGCGGCTGCTCTCTGGCAAGTGCCGGGCATCCTCGAGTTCCCTGCGACAGCAATCGGGGCAGTCGCCCCTGCCGTGGCTAAAAAGGGAGTTCAATCCATCCGCCGTTGGCAGGGCACGCGGCGCACGGCCCATGCGCTCGGAAGAGTTGTCGACGTGAGGGGATATCAACCTTGAGGGACGCGGAACGCCAAGAGCCAATCCGCCGGAAGCGCGAGGTCCTCGCTTATGCGAATCCCTTCGCCGAGGTCTTCGATGACGAGGTGGAGTTCCCGGACGGGACCCTTGGCCGATACCTGAGAATCGCAAATCGCGGCGAAGGCCCAGGTGTGGTGATTTTGCCCATCCATGGAATGACCGTCGGGCTGGTCCATACGTACCGTTACCCGGTGGGCTCATGGCAGTGGGGCCTGCCTCGGGGTTTCTCTCATGATCACGATCCCCTCGTCAGTGCCCGGGTGGAACTCCGCGAAGAGCTTGGTGTGCAAGACGCCGAACTCCAACGTCTGAGCGTCATGACACCAGATTCGGGAATGCTGGCGACCCGGGTTGCCATAGTGCTCGCACGAGTCAACGACCCCATAGGGCACGTAGTCGATGTGCAAGAAGTGTCGGCCGTGCGCTGGCTTCACATCCGAGAACTATGGCATTGGGTAGCTCAGGGGCGTATCGAGGACGGCATGTCTCTGGCTGCTCTGGCTCTTGGCCACGCACTCGGTCACCTGCCCGGTCGGTGACCATGCAAGCGGGCCAGGGCTTCGAAGTCCATGACGTGCTCACCTCCCCCTGGACGGCGGGGGCTTCGGGTGCCATGGGTGTCCGAGGCCCCCGCCGTCGTCATGAACAGACCGTTCCGTCCTTCGGCACGGTCCCGTTCAGCAGATACGCGTTCACCGCGGAGTCCACGCAGGTGCTCCCGCTTCCGTACGCCCCGTGGCCCTCGCCCTTCCAGGTGAGCTCCACTCCGACACCCTTGCCCAGCCCGTCGGCCATCTTCCGGGCGCCCTCGTAGGGCGTCGCGGGATCTCCGGTGTTGCCCACCAGCAGCACCGGCGCGGCTCCCGGCGCGCTGACCACCGGATGGTCGAACTCCCCGGCGACCGGCCAGTCGTGGCACCAGCCGGCCGTGTCCCAGCCCAGGAAGTCGCCGAAGACGGGTGAGATCTTCTCGAACTCCGGCAGCAGCTTCTTCACCGACTCGGGTGTCGGCCGCTGCCTGTCGTCCAGGCACGATATGACCCGTTGGGCGTGTGTCGTGGTGCCGTAGTGGCCCGACGGGTCCCGCTCGTTGTAGTCGTCGGCCAGCGTCAGCAGCCCGGAACCGTCGCCCGCCTCGGCCGCCTGCAGGGCGCTGGCGAGCATGGGCCAGCTCTGCTTGCTGTAGAGCGGCAGCACGATGCCGGTGACGGCCAGTGTCTGGGTGAGCTCCCGGCCCGACGACGTCGGCAGCGGCTTCGCGTCGATCCGTCGCAGCAGCTCCGTGATCTTCTTGGAGCCCTGCTTCGGGTCCTGCCCCGTCGACCTCAGATAGTCGTCCAGCGCGCGCTGGAACCCGAGGGCCTGGTTCTTCGCGTGGCCGACGCTGTCCGCGGTGGGGTCGACGACGGCGTCCAGCACCATGCGCCCGATGTTCTTCGGGAACAGGTGGGCGTACACGCCACCCAGTTCGGTGCCGTACGAGATGCCGAAGTAGTGCGTCCTCCGGTCGCCGAGGACCTGGCGCATCAGGTCCATGTCCCGCGCGGTGTCGGTCGTCGAGACGTGCCCGAGCAGCTGCCCGGCTGCCTTCGCGCAGCCCTTGCCGAAGGCGGCGGCGTCATCGAGGTATGCCTTCTCCTCGGCAGTGTCGTCCGGTGTCACATCGATGCTCTCGGCGGCCTGGATCGCCCGGTCGCTGCGGCAGCGGATCCCCCCGCTGGCGCCGACGCCGCGAGGATCCCAGCTCACCAGGTCGTACCGCTCGTGCAGGGTGGAGACCATGCTCGCGAACGACGGCATCATCGAGACCCCGGAGCCGCCGGGACCGCCGAAGTTGAAGAGCAGTGAGCCGATCCGGTCGCCCCCGTCGGCCCGGGACCGGATCAGCGCCAGGCCGATCGTCTCACCGTCCGGCTTCGCCCAGTCCAGCGGTGCCTTCAGCCTGGCGCACTGCCAGTCGCCGCCCGGCGCCGACGCCCCCTTGCAGCGGCCCCAGTCGAGCTTCTGCGCGGTGAGCGAGGCGGGCAGCCCCGAGGTCCCGCCTCCGCCGGACGAACCGCCACCGCAGCCGGCCACCAGCAGCGCGGCGGCGATCGCGGCCGTCCACCGTGGAAAACGTGACATCTGTACCCCCCTCCTCCTCTCCCCGCTCGGTGCCGCGGAAAGCAATGAGGCCATGGTAGGCGGGTCGAGCGGAGCCCATATCGGCCTGTGGACAACCATCTGACCTGTGGGATTTTCCTCTGCGGGTGGGTGGGGGCCGGTTGGCCGGGTGCAGGTGCGTCGGTCAGGCGCAGACGGTGCCGGCCGCGGGGACCTTTCCGTTCAGCAGGTAGCCGTTCACGACGCTCTGCACGCACTTGTTCTTGCTGTCGTAGGCGCCGTGCCCCTGGCCCTTGTACGTCACCTCCACGCCGACGCCCTTGCCCAGCGCGTCCGCCATCCTCTTGGCGCCCTCGTAGGGCGTGGCCGGGTCGCCGGTGTTGCCGATCACGAGGATCGGCGGGGCGCCGGGCGCGCTCACGTTCGGATGGTTGGCGGCTCCTGGCACGGGCCAGCCCGTGCAGCTGAGCATGCCCCAGGCCAGGAAGTCGCCGAACACCGGGGAGGCGGCCCGGAACGCCGGCAGCTTGGCCTTCACGTCGGCCGGCGTGTACCGCGGCTTCTCGTCAGCGCAGTTGATGGCGACGTTCGCGGGGATGAGGTTGCTGTACCGGCCGTTCTCGTCGCGCCCGTTCATCGCGTCCGAGAGCACCATCAGCACCTCCCCGTCGCCCGCGTAGGCCCGCTGGAGCCCTTCGGTCAGGTAGCCCCAGAAGTCCTTGGAATACAGCGCCTCTGCGATGCCGTTGGTCGCGGCGGTCTGGGTCAGCTTGCGGGGGTAGATTCCGGGGATCGGGTTGGTGTCGAGTCTCTTCAGCAGGGCGACGATCCGGTTCTCGACATCCTGCGGGGTGCGGCCGACCGGGCATCCGGTGCTCTTGGAGGTGCAGTCCCGGGCGTAGTTGTCGAGCGCGAGCTGGAACCCCTTGGCCTGTCCGAGCGCGCTCTGCTCCGGGTCCTGCGTCGGGTCGACGACCCCGTCCAGCACGGCCCGTCCGACGTTCTTCGGGAACAAGTGCGCGTAGACACCCCCGAGTTCGGTGCCGTACGAGATGCCGAAGTAGTGCAGCTTGTTGTCGCCGAGCACCTGGCGCAGCAGGTCCATGTCGCGTGCCGCGTAGGTGGTCCGCACATACGGCAGCACTCTGCCGGAGTGCTTCTGGCAGGCGTTGTTGAACTGCTTGGTGCTGTTGAGGAAGGCCGTCAGCTCGGTCGCGTTGTCGGGAGTCTCGTCCTGCTGGAAGAAGGCGTCGAGCTGCTGGTCGTCCTCGCACTTCACACCCGCGCTCCGGCCGACCCCGCGTGGGTCGAAACTCACGAGGTCATAGCGGGTGCGCAAAGTCTCGTAGTCCGGTGCGAAGGCGGGCAGCGCGGTCACGCCGGAGCCGCCCGGGCCGCCGAAGTTGAAGATCAGGGAACCGATCCGCTGGCTCGGGGGGCCGCTGGACCTGACCCTGATCAGCGCGATGTCGATGGTTCCGCTCGTGGGGTCGTCCCAGTTCAGGGGCGCCTTCATGGTCGCGCACTGCCACCGTCCGCCGTTCGGCAGCGGCGAGGGGGCGGTGCCGCCGCCCTCCGACGCGGACGGCGCCGGGCAGTTGTTCCAGATCAGCTTCTGACTCGACAGCTCCCCGTCCACGAAGCCGCTGGCGCAGCCCGTCAGAAGGGAGGACACAAGCACGGCGGCGGCGCTCACGGCGGCGGCGCGCTTCGAGAGACGGTTCGGCATGTCCCCATCGTGCGACCGCACGGCCCGGGGCGCTCGGGACGCGGTCCGTGCGGGTGACTCCCGGCTGCCGTCACCGCGTGTCGCCTGTGCCAAGGACGGTGAGGGCAGCACCGGGTGTGCCTGCGAGCCCACGCGCGCGTGCCGTAGTAGTTCTAGAGGGCGCCCTTGCGTGTCAGATGGTTGAAGAACAGCCACCCGGGCAGCACCGGCAGCCACAGCGTCAGCAGCCGGTACAGCAGCACCGCGGGCGCCGCGACCTCCTTGGGGAGGCCGACGGCGATCAGACCGACCGTCAGGGTCGCCTCGACCGCGCCCACACCGCCCGGGGTCGGGGCGGCCGAGCCGAGGGCGTTGCCGGCGAGGAAGACGACCGCGACGCTGGCCAGACTCAGCGTGGTCCTCTCCTCGTGCCCGAACGCCCGGATCGAGGCGTCCAGGCACATCACGAAGGACGCGGTCAGCAGCAGCATGCCGCCGATGCCGGTGACCAGCTTCTGCGGCCTCTGCAGTACGTCGAGCATGCGCGGGACGACGCCCGCGAACAGCGACCGCACGCGCGTGACGACGAATTTCCGCAGGAACGGCACGGACGTGACCACCAGGACGAGCACCGCGACCGTCAGCAGGCCCGCGATGACCGTGCGGGACGGGGACAGGGACGGCGTCTTCTCGGTGCCCGTGAGGTAGCCGAAGGACAGCAGCATCAGGATGTGACAGCCAAGCCCGAACAGCTGGGAGGCGCCCACGCTCGCCACCGCGAGCCCCGGCCGCACCCCCGCGCGCTGGAGGAACCGCGTGTTGAGCGCGACGCCCCCGACCGCGGCGGGCGCCACGATCTTCACGAACGACCCGGCGATCTGCGCGGCCACGGTCCGCAGGAACGGCACCCGCTCGGGCACGAAGCCCAGCAGCGCCATCGCCGCCGCCACGTAGCTCAGTGCGGAGAAGAACACGGCCGCCGCCACCCAGCCCCACTCGGCGTTGGCGAAGAGCGTGCCGAACTGGATGTGGGTGAGCTGCGTCAGCAGGAAGTACGCGCCGATGGCGCCCGCCATGAAGCTGATCAGTGTGCGCGGCCGGACCCGCTCCAGACGGGCCGGCTCCACCGGCGCCTGTGGCCGGATGCGCAGCACCTGGTGGCGGATCTGGGTGAGCAGGTCCTCCTCGCGGGCCTCCTCCAGCGCCTCGTCGATCGCCCGCTTCTCGGCCCGCTGCTCGGCGCGTACCGCCTTCTTGTCGGGCTTGTCGAGGACGACTCCGGAGCCGTCGTGGGTCTCCTCCCCACGGGCCGCTTTGGCCTGCCGGGACGCCTCCAGGACCGCTTCCCGCTCGCGCTGGGCCCGTTCCCGGGCCAGCCTCCGGAGCGTCGCGCGCGTGGAGCGGGTCAGCGCGATGGGCTGCAGCATGGGCAGACAGTCGGCGACCGCGTCCGGGCCGAGCACGTCGACCGCGGATGCCACCGCCCGCTCGGCGCCGACCCGGAGCCCGAGCGTGGTCAGCAGCTGCGCGATGTCCATGCGCAGCACCAGGTCACCGGCCGCGATCTCGCCACCGCGCAGATCCGTCAGGATGACGGTGCCGGAACGATCCACCACGAGGGCGTCACCAGCGAGCCGACGGTGCGCGATGCGCCGTGACTGCAGCGCCCGCACCTGCTGCCAGGTGTCGTGCAGCAGTTCGTCGGTGATCTCCTGATCGGCCAGCTGGTCCAGGGTGCGGCCGCCGGTGTGCTCGTAGACGAGCATCACGGCGTCGGGGCCCAGCTCGGAGGTCGCGATCAGCTTGGGCGCGTTGGCGCCGGCCGCGATGGCCGCGTACGCGAGGAGCGCCTCCTGTTCCAGGGCCTGCCGCAGCGACTGCAGGCTGCGCCGCGTGGTGATCCCGCGCAGCGTCAGCCGCCGCCACACGCGGTAGAAGAAGCCCTGCGCCTGCTGCTCGCGGTCGACGACGGTGACGTCGAGGGGCGGGCCGTCCTCCAAGGTGACGAAGTAGCGGCGGCCGCGGTCGCCGTTGTCCGCCGTGTCGTGCATCTCCTCGCGCGCCGCGCTCACAGGGCGGAAGCCGACGGTGCGCAGCCCCGCCATCAGGGTCCGCCCGGTGGGCCGTACGTTCGGCGAGCCCACCGCGTACAGCGTTCCGGCCGCGACACTCCAGCCGATCAGCACCGTCAGGATGATCGAGAACGGTGTGGTGTAGCCGGTGACCAGCATGGAGAAGGCGTCGAGCAGCAACACCACCCACAGCACGGCACGCCAACGCGGCCTGCGTGACATGCCCACGGCCGTCATATAGGCGATGACGGGTGCGAGATAACCGTGCACCGGGTCGGTCAGGGCATGGATGTCGCCGGGGGAGGGCTGGGTGAGCGCTTCCTGGATGGAAGGCGGGGCGGCCCGGGCGACCCACAGGTCCGTGGCGAGTGTCACTCCATGGGCCAGGACCGCCGCGAGGACGCCGTCGGCGATGCGCACCCCGTCCCGCTTGATCAGCCGTTCGATCGCGAAGGCGACCGGCACCAGCAGGATGGCGATGCTCGATGCCAGACCCGCGATCTTGATCAGCAGATCGGGTGCCTGCCCCGTGCCCCTGTTGATGTCCTGCTCGAGCCCCGAAGTGGTGCCGTGCGCGAACGCGGCGACCGCGAGCAGGACCACGATCCCGAGCACGCCCACCAGAAGCCGCATCAGGTCCGAGGGACGGTGCACGCGCGCGGGGAGCAGCGGTTCGTCGCCCTCCACCTCGTCGTTGTGGGCGTCGGCGCTCTTCTCGTCCCGCTGCGGTCCCCGATGGTGAGCCGCTGTCCGCGGCGTGTCGTCGCCGGGTGCCGGGGCGGGTGCGTTTTCGCTGTCGGGCGCCTTCTCGCCGCGGCTGTCCTGCGCCGTCTCGCGCGTGAGGCCGTCGCCGCGCCTCTCCTTGTTCGCTTCTTCGTCCGCCTCTTCGCCGGCGCCTTGGCCTGCGGCGGCGGTGTCAGGACGCGACGAACCCCCAGGGGTGCCCTCCGCGCCGTCGGGGTGCACGCCCTGCTGCTTCATCGTCTCTTCTTGGTCTCGTATCACCGGTCACCGCCCGCACGATGGTGGCATGCCCACCCGACACACGGGGGCATCAGGGTGCAAATGCGGGGGCGCACAGTCTGCCCGAAGCGCTGCGCCGGGGCGAGGGTCACGCTCGGCCGCTCTCTCATCACATTGTCGGTGGCGTGGGGCAGGATGGGGCGGATGAGCGAGGAGAACCTTGCGGCGCACGCCCTGCCCGAGTACGCGGAACGGGTCCTTGACGTGGCCGAACGCATTCCGCCGGGCCGCGTGATGACGTACGGGGACGTCGCCGAGTGGCTGGGGGACGGGGGTCCGCGCCAGGTGGGCCGTGTGATGGCTCTCTACGGCGGAGCGGTCCCGTGGTGGCGCGTCATCCGCGCGGACGGCGTACTGCTCCCGGGCCATGAACTGGAGGCGCTCGGCCACTACCGGGCGGAGGGCACCCCACTGCGGCAGGCCGGCCGCGCCTCGGAGGGGCATCTGCCGCGGGTCGACATGAGGCGGGCGCGCTGGGACGGCGCCGAACGCGCGGAGGGTCACGTCTGACAGCTTCCGGCATCGGACGGGCCGAACGGGCACGCATCGCTCGAACGGGTGAAGTGCGGCACCAGCGTGGCGTGGCGTACCTTCGTGGACTGGGCGACCGCCGTGAGGCCGGTGACAGCAGGGGCATGCGGGAGGTCGGGGAAGCCCTGCTTCCGCGGACCGGGCGGGCGTAGCGTCGAGGACGCGCGTCCCTCTCATCCCGTCACCACCGCCCGCCACGCGCGGCAGCCCTGCCGGCCGCCGCCCGACGACCACCCTCGACGACGGCGTTCCACGCCTGCAGTGACCAGCACGAGTACGACCACCAGGACCGGCGAACCACGTGAGCTCCTCTTCCTCCACCAGGCGCCTGCCGCACCCCCGGGTGCGGGAGGGGAGCCGTGGCGCTTACCGACTGGTGCGTACCCCGCCTGTCCGGGTGGATCCCCCTCGACTGGACGCGAGCCAGCGCGCGGTGGTTGAGCACGGGTCCGGCCCCCTGCTCGTTCTTGCTGGTCCGGGCACCGGGAAGACGACCACGCTTGTGGAGTCCGTCGCCGCCCGGATCGCCCGCGGCGGCGACCCGGAACGCATCCTGGTGCTCACGTTCAGCCGCAAGGCCGCCGTCGACCTGCGCGACCGGATGGCGCTGCGCACCGGCGCGGCGCACGCCCCGCAGGCGACCACGTTCCACTCGTTCTGCTACGCCCTGGTCCGCGCCCACCAGGACAGCCGCCTCTTCGCCGAGCCCCTGCGGCTGCTGTCCGGTCCCGAGCAGGACGTGGCCGTGCGCGAGCTGCTCGCCGGCCAGCCGGATCTGGAGCGCCTCGGCCTCGCACACGTGCGCTGGCCCGATGAGCTGCGCGCCTGTCTGACCACGCGTGGCTTCGCCGACGAGGTCCGTGCCGTGCTGGCCCGCAGTCGTGAACTCGGCCTCGGCCCGGACGCCCTGCGCCGCTTCGCCGAGCGGACGGGCCGCCCCGACTGGCAGGCCGCGTCCGTCTTCCTCGCCGAGTACCTGGACGTCCTCGACCTCCAGGGAGTGATCGACTACGCGGAGCTGGTCCACCGCGCGGTCCTGCTGGCCCGCCGCCCCGGCGTCGCCGAGCGCCTTGCCGGCCAGTACGACGCGGTCTACGTCGACGAGTACCAGGACACCGACCCCGCTCAGGTACGGCTCCTGCGGGCGCTCGCGGGCGACGGCCGGACCCTGGTGGCCTTCGGCGACCCCGACCAGTCGATCTACGCGTTCCGGGGTGCCGACGTGAACGGCATCCTGGACTTCCCCCACGCCTTCCCGCGCACCGACGGCGCACCGGCGCCCGTCGAGGTCCTCAGGACGTCCCGCCGCTCCGGAGCCGCTCTCCTCGCCGCGACCCGGCTGCTGACCCAGCGCATGCCACTGACCCGGCTTCCGGCGGAGAAGGTGCGCGCCCACCGGGAACTCGCCGCCGTCCGGGACGGGGGCCGCGTCGAGGTCTACACGTACCCCACCCCCGGCACGGAACTGGACAACATCGCCGACATCCTGCGCCGGGCGCACCTGGAGGACGGCGTTCCGTGGAGCGAGATGGCCGTCCTGGTGCGCGCCGGAGCCCGCACGATCCCGACGGTCCGCCGCGCCCTGACGGCCACGGGAGTTCCCCTGGACATCGACGGCGACGACCTGCCGCTGCGTCACGAACCGGCGGTGGCCCCGCTGCTGACGGCGCTGCGAGCGGTGGCGCGGGCGGAGGCGTCGCGAACAGGGCCGGAGGTGGCCCAGCAGGAAGGGAACCAGCAGGAGGGGGCCCAGCAGGAAGCGGCCCAGCAGGAGGGGGCCGAACCGGAACCCTGGCTGGACACCGAGACCGCGCTCACCCTCCTCGCCTCCCCGCTCGCCGGCATGGACGCCGCGGACCTGCGCCGCCTCGGCCGTGCGCTGCGCGAGGAGGAGCGGGCGGCCGGCAATCCCGTACCCCCGCCCTCCGACGACCTGCTCGCCCGGGCGCTGGCGGAACCCGAGCGACTGGTGACGCACGACCCGGCGTACGCGCGCGGAGCCCAGCGCCTCGGTGCGCTGCTCAGGAAGGCCCGCGAGCGGCTCGCGGACGGCGGCACCGCAGAGGAGGCCCTGTGGGTGCTGTGGGACGGCACGCCGTGGCCCAGGCGCCTGGAGAACGCCTCCCGGCGCGGCGGCGCGGCCGGGCGCAACGCCGACCGTGACCTGGACGCCGTGTGCGCCCTGTTCGCGACCGCCGCGCGCGCGGAGGAGCGCACCGGCGGCCGGGGCGCCCTGAACTTTTTGGAGGAGATCGAGGCCCAGGACATAGCCGCCGACACGCTCACCCGCCGCGCCGTGCGGCCCGACGCCGTCCGCCTGATGACCGCGCACCGCTCCAAGGGACTGCAGTGGCGCCTGGTCGTCGTCGCCGGCGTCCAGGAGGGCCTGTGGCCCGACCTGCGCCGCCGCGGCTCCCTCCTGGAGGCCGACCGCATCGGCCGTGACGGGCTCGCCGAACCCCTCACCCCGGGCGCGCTGCTCGCGGAGGAGCGCCGCCTGTTCTACGTCGCCTGCACGCGCGCGCGCGAGCGGCTGGTCGTCACGGCCGTGAAGGCCCCCGCCGACGACGGCGACCAGCCTTCCCGCTTCCTCGCGGAACTCGGCGTCGAACCAAGGGACGTCACCGGCCGCCCACGCCGTCCCCTGTCCGTCGCTGCCCTGGTCGCCGAACTGCGCGCCACGACCGTCGACCCGCGCGTTTCCGACGCCCTCCGTGCGGCCGCCGCCCGCCGGCTGGCCCGGCTCGCCGCCCTCACCGACGACGACGGACGGCCCCTGGTGCCGTCCGCCCACCCGTACCGCTGGTGGGGCATGTGGGACCCGACCGAGAGCAAGGTGCCACTGCGCGACCGCGACCAGCCCGTCGTGCTCTCCGGAAGCGCCCTCGACCAGCTCGCGAACACCTGTGCCCTGCAGTGGTTCCTGGGCCGTGAGGTGAAGGCCGACACGCCGGCGACCGCCGCCCAGGGGTTCGGGAACGTGGTGCACGTCCTCGCCGACGAGGTCGCCTCCGGTCGCACCCCCGCCGACCTGGACGTGCTCATGGAACGGCTGGACTCGGTGTGGAACGCGCTCGCCTTCGACGCGCCGTGGAAGTCCGCCCAGGAGAAGGAAAACGCGCGCGCGGCACTCGAACGCTTCCTGAAGTGGCACGTCGACTCCAATGGCGCGCGCGCCGGGCGCACCCCGGTGGCGAGCGAGCACGACTTCGACGTCACCCTGGAAGCGGGCGACTACCAGGTGCGCATCCGCGGCTCCATGGACCGGGTGGAATCCGACGCCGAGGGCCGCGCCTACGTGGTCGACTTCAAGACCGGCAAGCAGGCGCCCAGCGCCGCCGAGGTGGACCGTCACCCGCAGCTCGCGGTGTATCAGCTGGCCGTGCGTGAGGGCGCCGTCGACGAGGCGTTCGGCGGCCGGCGTCCCGAGCCGGGCGGTGCGGAACTGGTCCACCTGCGGCAGGGCGCCGCCAGGAAGGACGGCGGGGAAACGCTGCCCAAGGTGCAGGCGCAGCACCCCCTGGAAGGTGAGTGGGCCGGGGAGCTGCTGGCCACCGCCGCCGGCAAGGTCCTCGACGAGCGTTTCTCGCCGACCACCGGGCAGCACTGCACGCACTGCGCGTTCCGGGCGTCGTGCAGCGCGCGGCCGGAGGGCCGGCAGGTCGTGGACTGACAGCACGGGTGGTGTGACCAGTCGCACCACCCGTGCTGACCAGCACATCGTCCGGCGCGGCAGGCAGTTCGGCACCCACTGTCGGTGGCCACCGATAGCCTCTCCGTCATGCCCGCTCGTATCACCGACCCCGAGCAGCTCAAGGAGCTCCTCGGCATCCCCTTCACCCCGGAGCAGACGGCCTGCATCACCGCGCCGCCCGCCCCGCAGGTGATCGTGGCCGGAGCCGGGTCGGGCAAGACCACGGTGATGGCGGCCCGCGTGGTGTGGCTCGTCGGCACCGGTCAGGTCGCCCCGGAGCAGGTCCTCGGCCTGACCTTCACCAACAAGGCGGCCGGTGAACTCGCCGAGCGTGTCCGCAAGGCGCTGATCAAGGCGGGCGTCACCGACCCGGACGTGATCGACCCGGACGACCCGCCGGGCGAGCCGGTGATCTCCACGTACCACGCCTTCGCGGGCAGGCTCCTCACCGACCACGGCCTGCGCATCGGGCTCGAACCCACATCACGCCTGCTCGCCGACGCCACCCGCTACCAGCTCGCCGCACGCGTGCTGCGGGAGGCGCCGGGCCCCTATCCGGCGCTGACCCGGTCCTTCCCGGACCTCGTCGGCGACCTCCTCACGCTCGACGCCGAACTGGCCGAGCACCTCGTGGCTCCGGAGGACCTGCGCGCCCACGACGCCGGGCTGCTGCGCACCCTGGAAGGCGTCCGGCTCACCAACGCCGACCTGCGCAAGGTTCCCGAGACGGCCGCCGCCCGCCGGGAACTCACCGAGCTGGTGATCCGCTACCGGGCGGCCAAGCGCGAGCGGGACCTGCTCGACTTCGGCGACCAGATCGCCCTCTCCGCCCAGCTCGCGGGCCTCCCCGAGGTGGGCCGCATCCTGCGGGACGAGTTCCGCGTGGTCCTGCTCGACGAGTACCAGGACACGTCGGTGGCCCAGCGCGTCCTGCTCGCCGGACTGTTCGGCGGCGGCAGCGGCCATCCCGTGACCGCCGTCGGCGACCCTTGCCAGGCGATCTACGGCTGGCGCGGAGCCTCCGTCGCCAACCTGGACGACTTCCCCGAGCACTTCCCGGACGCCGACGGCCGCCCCGCGACCCGCCAGGCCCTCAGCGAGAACCGCCGCAGCGGCGGCCGCCTCCTCGACCTCGCCAACGGCCTCGCCGCCCCCCTGCGCGCGATGCACGCGGGCGTGGAGGCCCTGCGCCCCGCCCCGGGCGCCGAGCGTGACGGCCTGGTGCGCTGCGCCCTGCTGCGCACCCACTCCGAGGAGATCGACTGGATCGCCGACTCCCTCGCCCACCTGGTGCGCACCGGCACCGCTCCCGGTGAGATCGCCGTCCTGTGCCGCACCGCGACCGACTTCGCTCAGATCCAGGGCGCCCTCGTCGCACGCGACATCCCGGTCGAGGTCGTGGGCCTGTCCGGACTGCTGCACCTGCCCGAGGTCGCCGACCTCGTCGCCGTCTGCGAGGTCCTGCAGGACCCCGGCGCCAACGCCTCCCTGGTCCGCCTCCTCACCGGGCCGCGCTGGCGCATCGGCCCCCGCGACCTCGCGCTCCTCGGCCGGCGCGCCCGGGTTCTCGTGTCGCACGCGCGGGTGGACGGCGACGACGACCCGGACCGCAGGCTCGCCGCCGCCGTCGAGGGCGTCGACCCGTCCGAGGTGATCTCGCTCGCGGATGCCCTCGACACCTTCCTCGAACTGCCCATGGAGGCCGACCGGGAGGACGACGGGCTGCCGTTCTCGCCCGACGCGCGCGTACGGTTCGCACGGCTGGCCGCCGAACTGCGCGACCTGCGCCGCTCCCTCGCCGACCCGCTGATGGACGTCCTGCACCGCGTGCTCGCCGTCACCGGCCTGGAAGTGGAGCTGTCCGCGTCCCCGCACGCGCTGGCCGCCCGCCGCCGCGAGACCCTCTCGAACTTCCTGGACATCGCCGCGTCCTTCGCCGCCAACGAACCGGACGCCAGCCTTCTGGCGTTCCTCGGCTTCCTGCGCACCGCCGCCCAGTACGAGAAGGGCTTGGACAACGCCCTCCCCGGTGGCGAGAACACAGTCAAGGTGCTCACCGCTCACAAGTCCAAGGGCCTGGAGTGGGACGTCGTCGCCGTCCCGGGGCTGGTCAAAGGAACCTTCCCGAGCGCCCAGGGCCGAGAGAAGTGGACCGCGCAGGGCAAGGTGCTGCCGCACGCGCTGCGCGGCGACGCCGACACCCTCCCCGACGTCGAGACCTGGGACTCCCGCGGCCTGAAGGCCTTCCACGAGGCCATGAAGGAACACCAGCACACCGAGGAGCTGCGCCTCGGTTACGTCACCTTCACCCGTCCCCGCTCCCTGCTGATCGGCTCCGGCCACTGGTGGGGCCCCGCCCAGAAGCGCCCCCGAGGTCCCTCGGACTTCCTCCAGGCCCTCTACGAGCACTGCGAGGCCGGGTACGGCGAGATCGAGGTGTGGGCCGACCCGCCCGCCGAGGACGAGGAGAACCCGGCACTCCACGAGGCCGCCACCGACCACGCCTGGCCGCTCCCGCTGGACGAGGCGGCCCTGGCCCGCCGCCGCGCCGCCGCCGTGACCGTACTCGCCCACCTGGAGCAGGTCGCCTCACACGAAGACGCCCACCCGGCGGCCGATCACGACCCCTCCGCGTACGACGACCCGGAATGGCCGCCACCGCCGGACGACGAGGACCTCTACGACGACCTCGACGGGGAGGAAGCCGCCCACGGCGCGTTGCCGCCCGCCGAGGAGGAAGCCGCCTGGGACGACCACCCCGAAGAGGACGCCTCCGACTGGGACTCCTGGACGACCCACCGTGCCACGGCCCCCCACGCGCGCGTACCCGCGGGCGAGGGCACCCCCACCGTCCCGCACGCCCGGCGGCACCCGTCCGAGGACGCCCCCGCGCTCACCCCGGAGGAGGCCCGCACCGTCGCCTCCTGGGACCGCGATCTGGACGCCCTCACCGGAGAGCTGCTGCGCGCCCGCGCGGCCGTCACCGACGTGCCGCTGCCGCCGTCGCTGACCGCCTCCCAGGTGCTGCGCCTGGCCGCCGACCCGGATGGGCTCGCACAGGAACTCGCACGCCCCATGCCCCGCCCCCCGCAGCCGGCGGCGCGCCGGGGCACCCGATTCCACGCCTGGGTGGAGGCACGCTTCGAGGAGTTGCGGCTGCCCGTGCTGGAGCCGGAGGAGCTGCCCGGCAGCGACGCCGAGATCGCCGACGAGCGCGACCTGGAGGCCCTCAAGGACGCCTTCGAACGCACCCCGTACGCCCATCGGACCCCGTACCGAATCGAGGCGCCTTTCCAGCTCGGCATCGCCGGCCGCGTGGTGCGGGGCCGCATCGACGCCGTCTACCGCGTGGACGGCGAGGACGGCACGCAGTACGAGATCGTCGACTGGAAGACCAGCCGGGCCCGCACCGCCGACCCGCTCCAGCTCGCCCTGTACCGGCTCGCCTGGGCAGAGCAGCAGGGCGTGCCCCTGGACGCCGTCAGGGCCGCGTTCCTGTACGTCCGCAGTGGCGAGGTCGTAAGCCCCGAGGGACTCCCGGACCGGGCCGCCCTCGAGCGGCTGTTGCTGGCCGGCCCCTCCGGTGGGGAACCGGCGGACCAGGATGTCGGCGCGGGCCGATAGGCTCGTGACCATGAGCGAGACCCCGGACAGTGCCGTCCGCACGTACATCGACAGCCACCGCGCCGCCTTCCTCGACGACCTCGCGGAGTGGCTGCGCATCCCGTCGGTGTCCGCCCAGCCCGAGCGCGCGGCGGACGTGCGGCGCAGTGCCGACTGGCTCGCGGCCAAGCTCCGGGAGACCGGCTTCCCCACGGCCGAGGTATGGCCGACCGCCGGAGCCCCCGCGGTCTTCGCCGAGTGGCCCTCCGACGACCCGCAGGCACCCACCGTCCTCGTCTACGGCCACCACGACGTCCAGCCCGCCGCCCGCGAGGACGGCTGGGACAGCGACCCCTTCGAACCGGTGATCCGCGACGGCAGCCTGTACGCGCGCGGGGCGGCCGACGACAAGGGCCAGGTGTTCTTCCACACACTCGGCGTCCGCGCCCACCTCGCCGCCACCGGGCGTACCGCCCCGGCCGTCCACCTGAAGCTGCTGATCGAGGGCGAGGAGGAATCCGGCTCCCCGAACTTCCGCACCCTCGTCGAACGGCACGCCGACCGGCTCGCCGCCGACGCGGTGATCGTCTCCGACACCGGCATGTGGTCCGCGGACACCCCCACCGTCTGCACCGGAATGCGTGGCCTCGCCGAATGCGAGATCACCCTGTACGGACCCGAGCAGGACATCCACTCCGGGTCCTTCGGCGGCGCCGTGCCCAACCCGGCCACCGCGGCCGCCCGCCTGGTCGCCGCCCTGCACGACGAACACGCGCGCGTGGCGATACCGGGCTTCTACGACGGCGTCGTCGACCTCACCGACCGCGAACGCGAACTCTTCGCCGAACTGCCCTTCGACGAGGAGCAGTGGCTGAGGGCCGCCCGGTCGACCGCCACGTACGGGGAGGCGGGACACACCACGCTGGAGCGCATCTGGGCCCGCCCCACCGCCGAGGTCAACGGCATCGGCGGCGGCTACCAGGGCCCCGGCAGCAAGACGATCATTCCGTCCTCCGCCATGGTCAAGCTCTCCTTCCGGCTGGTCGCCGGCCAGGACCCCGACCACGTCGAGAAGGTGGTGCGCGCCTGGGCGGCGGACGCGCTGCCCGCCGGGATACGGCACGAGATCACGTTCGGCTCGGCCACCCGCCCCTGCCTGACGCCCCTCGACCACCCCGCTCTGCAGTCCGTCGTACGCGCCATGGGCCGCGCCTTCCAGCAGCCCGTCCGCTTCACCCGCGAGGGCGGATCCGGACCCGCCGCCGACCTCCAGGAGGTCCTCGGCGCACCCGTCCTGTTCCTCGGCATCTCCATCCCCTCCGACGGCTGGCACGCGCCGAACGAGAAGGTCGAACTCGATCTGCTCCTCAAAGGCGTGGAAACCGCCGCATACCTGTGGGACGACCTGGGGGAGAACCGGCGCGATACCGACTGACGAAGGCGCGGGGCACAGGGTCGCCCGGGCGAACCGTCCGGCGCGGCACACTGGAAGGGCCGCCCCGCCCGCCTCAGGCCCGCCCGACCCGGTCCCCGCCCGACCTAAGCCTCGCTGAACCGCCCGCCGAAACCACCGTTGCACCGGGGGAGTTGGAAGCACTCGTGACCACCTGGACCGACCACACCGCCGACCGGCCCATCTCGCTCACCGCGCCGAGTGGCATCGACCGGGCCGCCCACCACCGGCTCGACGAGGCATGGCTCGCCGCGGCATGGAGCCACCCCTCGACGCGTTGCTTCGTGGTCTCCGGGGGCCAGGCCCTCATCGACGAGACGCCCGACGGCCGGACCGAACTCGTCATGACCCCCTCCTTCGAGGCACCGCTCACCGAGGCCCACCGTTACTTCCTGGGCACCGACGCGGACGGCGTCAGCTACTTCGCCCTCCAGAAGGACGCACTTCCCGGCCGGATCGACCAGTCGGCGCGCCCGGCCGGCCTGCGCGAGGCCGGACTGCTGCTGTCCCCACGCGACGCCGGCCTGATGGTGCACGCGGTCGCGCTGGAGAACTGGCAGCGCCTGCACCGCTTCTGCTCGCGCTGCGGCGAGCGCACGGTCATCGCGGCCGCCGGCCACATTCGCCGCTGCCCCGCCTGCGGCGCCGAGCACTACCCGCGCACCGACCCGGCGGTGATCATGGCGGTCACGGACGACGACGACCGCATCCTGCTCGGCCGCCAGGTGCACTGGCCCGAGGGCCGCTTCTCGACCCTCGCCGGCTTCGTCGAACCGGGGGAGTCCATCGAGCAGTCGGTGCGGCGCGAGGTGTTCGAAGAGGTCGGCATCACCATCGGCGAGGTCCAGTACATCGCCAGCCAGCCCTGGCCCTTCCCGTCCAGCCTGATGCTCGGCTTCCTCGCGCACGCCACCACCACGGACATCGACGTCGACGGGGACGAGATCCACGAGGCCCGCTGGTTCTCCCGGGAGGAACTGCGCTCCGCGTTCGAGACCGGAGAGGTCCTGCCGCCGTACGGAATCTCCATCGCGGCCCGTCTGATCGAGCTCTGGTACGGCAAGCCCCTGCCGACCCGGAGCGTCTGACCTGGTGCCGGCGCGCACGAACGACCCGTACTGGAACCACAACGTCCACTACCACCCAGCGGTCCTCGCCGCAGTCCCCGACGACTGCGGCGCGGCTCTGGACGTCGGCTGCGGCGACGGCCTGCTCGCCCGGAAGCTCGCGTCGAGGGCGGGATCCGTCACGGGCGTGGACCGCTCGCCGGACATGATCCGGCTGGCGCGCCGGGACGTGCCCCCGAACGTCACGTTCCTCGAAGCGGACTACCTCGACGACGCCTCGCTGCCGGAAGGCGGGTACGACTTCGTCAGCGCGGTCGCCGTCGTGCACCACGCGGCCTTCGAGGAGGCGGTGGGGCGTCTGGTGCGGCTCACGGCACCCGGCGGCCGACTGGTGATCGTCGGGCTGGCGTACAACCGGACATCCATGGACTGGGTGATCAGCGGCTGTGGCCTGTCGGCGAGCCGGCTTCACGCGCTGCTGCACGGAGGCAAGCGCGGCCCGGTCGGCATGCCGATCGAGGACTCGACCATGCACTGGGGTCAGGTCCGGAAGACTGCCCGGCAACTGCTGCCCGGTTGCCGGTTCCGCCGCAGGCTCCTGTGGCGGTACACGCTGATCTGGGACAAACCACAAGAAGGCGGCCCCTGAGACATCTCAGGAACCGCCTTCCGCGCGGGGCCGGCCCCTGCGGCCGTTACGCGCCGATCTTCTGCTTGACCTGTGCCAGCGACGGGTTCGTCAGGGTCGTCCCATCCGGGAACAGCACGGTCGGGACCGTCTGGTTTCCGCCATTCGCCTTCTCCACGAACGCGGCCGACTCCGGGTCCTGCTCGATGTTGATCTCGTTGTACGCGATTCCCTCACGGTCCAGCTGGCTCTTCAGCCGACGGCAGTAGCCGCACCACGAGGTGCTGTACATCGTCACAGTGCCCGACATGTCGGTTGCGCTCCTTTACGGCTATGGTGCGTGGTCGCTGAGGAGGCAACGTCCGTGAAGGTTCCACCATTCCCCGCCCGCGCCGACGTGCGCACCGACGTGACGGCCGTCGTATGGGCGTGATGGCTGTCGCAGTCGTATTAGTACGACCGTAACCGTCCGCCTGTGGACAACCGCCGCACCCGCCTCCGCCGACCTGGCAGCATGGCGGGGTGACAGCAGCAAGGCATTCCACCCTCTTCTCCCCGGTTTCCGGCAGTTCCCCGTACTCGGCTCCGCCGAGCGGGGCGGACGCCGTGCTCGAAGGGCTCGACCCCGAGCAGCGCGAGGTGGCGACCGCCCTGCACGGACCGGTGTGCGTGCTGGCCGGCGCCGGCACCGGCAAGACACGGGCCATCACCCACCGCATCGCCTACGGAGTGCGGGCCGGCATCCTCCAGCCCTCCAGCGTGCTCGCTGTCACCTTCACCAACCGTGCCGCGGGCGAGATGCGCGGGCGCCTCCGCCAGCTCGGTGCCGCCGGCGTCCAGGCCCGTACCTTCCACTCCGCCGCCCTGCGCCAGCTCCAGTACTTCTGGCCGAAAGCGATCGGCGGCAGCCTCCCGAAGATCGTCGACCGCAAGGTGCAGATCGTCGCGGACGCGGCCACCGCCTGCCGCATCCGTCTCGACCGCAACGAGCTACGGGACGCCACGGCCGAGATCGAATGGTCCAAGGTCACCCAGACCGTCCCCGCCGACTACGCCGCCGCGGCCGCCAAGACCGGCCGCGAAGCGCCCCGCGACCCCGCCGAGATCGCCCAGCTCTACGCCGCCTACGAAGACCTCAAGCGGGAACGCGGCGTCATCGACTTCGAGGACGTCCTCCTCCTCACCGTCGGCATCCTCCAGGACCGGCACGACATCGCGGAGGAGGTCCGTGCCCAGTACCAGCACTTCGTCGTCGACGAGTACCAGGACGTCAGCCCCCTGCAGCAGCGTCTGCTGGAGTTGTGGCTCGGCGACCGCGACAACCTGTGCGTGGTCGGCGACGCCAGCCAGACGATCTACTCCTTCACCGGCGCCACGCCCGATTACCTGCTCGACTTCCGTATCCGCCACCCAGGAGCCACGGTCGTCAAGCTGGTCCGGGACTACCGCTCCACCCCGCAGGTCGTCCACCTCGCCAACGGCCTGCTCGCCCAGGCCCGGGGGCGCGCCGCCGAACACCGCCTCGAACTGGTCTCGCAGCGCGACCCCGGCCCGGAACCCGTCTACACGGAGTACGCCGACGAGCCCGCCGAGGCGGAGGGCGCCGCCCGCCGCATCCGCGACCTGCTCGCCGACGGTGTGCCCGCGTCCGAGATCGCCATCCTGTTCCGCACCAACTCCCAGTCCGAGATCTACGAACAAGCCCTCGCGGACGTCGGGGTGCCCTATCAGCTCCGTGGCGCCGAACGGTTCTTCGACCGCCCCGAGGTGCGCAAGGCGGGCGTCGCCCTGCGCGGCGCCGCCCGCTTCGGCGCGAACGACTCCCTCCTCGACGACGCCGTCGACCTGCCCTCCCAGGTGCGTGCCGTCCTTGCGGGCGAAGGATGGACATCCGTGCCGCCCGCGGGCTCCGGAGCCGTCAGAGAGCGGTGGGAGTCGCTGGCCGCGCTCGTGAACCTGGCCCAGGACTTCGCCGCGGCCAAACCCGGCGCCACCCTCGGCGACCTGGTGGCGGAACTCGACGAGCGGGCGAACGCCCAGCACGCCCCGACCGTGCAGGGCGTCACCCTTGCCTCCCTGCACTCCGCCAAGGGGCTGGAGTGGGATGCCGTCTTCGTCGTCGGGGTCGCCGAGGGCATGATGCCCATCACCTACGCGAGGACCGACGAGCAGATCGAGGAGGAGCGCCGCCTCCTGTACGTCGGCGTCACCCGCGCGAGGGAACGCCTCCACGTCTCCTGGTCCCTGTCCCGCTCACCGGGTGGCCGCCCGGTGAGACGGCCGAGCCGCTTCCTCGACGGACTGCGTCCCGGCTCCTCCGCCACCACCGGCCGTACCTCCACCGGGGGCACCGGAGGCATCGAACGGGGCGTCAGCGCCTTCAGCACGGCCGCCACGGCCCTCGCCCCACGCCGTACCAGCAGAACTCCGGCCCGCTGCCGGGTCTGCGGGCGCACGCTGTCCGAGGCGGGGGAGATGAAGCTGATGCGCTGTGACGACTGCCCCTCCGACATGGACGAGGGCCTGTACGAACGGCTGCGTGAGTGGCGGTCGGTGCAGGCGCAGCGCAGCGGGCAGCCCGCGTTCTGCGTCTTCACCGACAGGACGCTGATCGCGATCGCCGAGGCCACGCCCGCCGATGAACGTGAACTGGCCCGCATTCCGGGGGTCGGAGCGCGCAAACTGGGCCGCTACGGAGCCGATGTTCTGGCCATCTGCGCAGGTCGCGATGTCGGGGAACAGGACAACGGTGACTGATACCAACTCGTCGAAAAAATAGTTTGCGCATGCCCCAGCGATCCCCATAGGTTCTTAGCCACGGGGACAGCGGCCTTCTCGGAGGCCCTGATTCCGTGTTGTACTTGCATATCCGTCGGACTGGCTCACCCCAGTCCCCCGAGACGCCGAGAGGAGGCGATTGAAGTGATCAGCATCAGCACCCGCTCCACCAGCACCGCCAAACTGACCGATCGCTCGGTCGTCTCCACGTGCATGCTCGGCGCCTCCGACCTGGGCACCGGTCTGTCCGGCATTCGTGCCGTGCGTCCGGCGTCCTCCCTGTCTCTCGCGGGTCTTCCCATCCGCGAGCGCAATGAGCGACCGACCAAGGCACTGGAAGCAGTAGTGGCACAGGCCCATGCCTATGCCTTTGCGGCGGCCGGTGCCGGATTCCGGAAGCAGACGACGCAGCACCACCTGATGTGGGCCTTCCGTGGGCCAGAACCCTGGAGTGATCCAGCCTGATCGATGATCAGGCCGGCGCCTTCAGGGCCGCGGAACCCCATCCGGGATCCGCGGCCCTTCTGTTTTCCCCGAACGGGGACGGCGGAGCGAAGGGGCCTCGGGACAAGAAAAGAACCCGGTACCAGCCGCCACCCGGTCCGATCGGACCGGAACGACCAGACGAGGAAGACGAACCGTGCAACTCGAAGCGCACGCCCCGTCCGTACCGCCTTCCGAAACGATCCCCCCGCCCGGCCTCACGGAGGACTCCACCTTGACCCCGCTCACCGCGCTGACCGCGCTCGACGACGCCATCGAGAACCTCGGCGTACCCGTCCCGTGCCGCTCGTACGACCCGGAGGTCTTCTTCGCCGAGTCGCCGGCCGACGTCGAGTACGCCAAGTCCCTCTGCCGTACCTGCCCGCTGATCGAGGCCTGCCTCGCCGGCGCCAAGGAGCGGCGTGAGCCCTGGGGCGTCTGGGGTGGCGAGCTCTTCGTCCAGGGTGTCGTCGTCGCCCGGAAGCGGCCGCGTGGCCGCCCGCGCAAGAACCCGGTCACGGCATGAACACCGCAGGAACGATCGACCGCCCCCTCACGCACGACCCCAAGAAGCAGGCCCCGATGAAGCCGTCCACGAGTGAGCCCATGGGCTCCGCGATCCCAGACGTCACCACCAGCGGCGCGAACGCCTCGCGTCAGAACAGGACCCGAGAGATGCAACTCATCCCAGAAGCCCTGGCTCGTGCGCATATGCACGAGCGGCTGCACGAGGCCGAGCGGGAACGCCAGGCGGTGCGTCTGGCGGTGGCCCGCCGGATGCAGCGCCGGGCCGAGCGCGCCTCGCTGCGCGCCCGCCGAGCGCTCGCCATGGCCGTGATGCAGTAGCCGACCGCCGTCGGCACCAGGACAACCACGCAGGGGCCGGCCCGAGGGGCCGGCCCCTGCGGCGCGTTGGGAGATGCGGGGCGAACCGGTCGCCCACGGGCAGCCCGGACCGGTGCGGGGCCAGGCCGGTCAGGCCTCCGCCGCCGGCTCCTCCTCCGGTGCCTCATCCGGCAGGAAGCCCGGCAGCCACTCCTCCAGTTCGTCACGCAGGCGGACCGTCGCGCCCAGCTGGCACAGCACGCCGATCGTGCTCAGGGTCACCCGGTGGATGAGGAGGTAGGCCGGAGGAAGGTTGAGCTGCTTGCCCAGCTGGTGGGCGGGTGAGCGCGGGTCGGCGATACGGGCCGCCTGGCTGCGCATCCAGCCGCGGGTGAAGGTGAATTCCTCCGCCTGTGCCGGTTCGATGATCGGGAGGAGGTAGTCGAGGACCGCGTCGGGGTCGAGTGCGATGGACTCCTTGACGAAGCCCTCCTCGCAGAGCAGTTCGTACACCGATTGGGCGTCCCCCTCCAGGGTCATGCGCAGGGAGTGCCCGATCGGGGTGGGCAGGCCGCCCGGCAGGCGGTCGACCGTGCCGAAGTCCAGGACGCCGAGGCGCCAGCCGTCCTTCCCCTCACCGCGGCGGGGGCCGGGCAGGAGACGGAAGTTGCCCGGATGCGGGTCCGCGTGGAGCAGGCCCGTACGGGCCGGACCAGAGAAGAGGAAGCGGGCCAGCAACTGCCCGGCGCGGTCCCGCTGCTCCGGGGTGCCGTCGGCGATCACCTCCGACAGCGGTATGCCGTCGATCCACTCGGTCACCAGGACCTGCTCGCACTGGTGCACCACCGCCGGCACCGTGACGTCGGGGTCGCCCGCGAACTCCTCCGCGTGGGCCCGCTGCGCCTGCGCCTCCAGCCCGTAATCCAGCTCCTCCGAAACCCGGTCGCGCAGCTCCGCGATCAGCGGCTTGATGTCCATGCCCGGGATCAGGGGGCCCAGCAGACGGGCGAAACGGCTGAGTTGGTTCAGGTCGGAGAGCAGGGCGTCGCCCGCGCCCGGGTACTGGACCTTGACCGCGACCTCGCGGCCGTCGTGCCACACCCCGCGATGCACCTGCCCGATCGAGGCCGCCGCCGACGGCTTGTCCTCGAATTCCAGAAACAGGTCCTGCCAGTCCGCGCCGAGCCTCGCCTCGAGGACCCCGTGCACCGTGCGCGTCGGCATCGGCGGGGCCGCCTCCTGAAGCTTGGTCAGGGCCGCGCGGTAGGGGCCGGCGACCTCTTCGGGGAGCGCCGACTCGAAGACGGACAGGGCCTGCCCGAACTTCATCGCGCCGCCCTTGAGCTCCCCGAGCACCTTGAACAGTTGTTCGGCTGTGCGCTGTTGAAGTTCGCGGCCGACCATCTCCGCGGACTCGCCGACGATCCGTTTGCCGAGCCCCCAGGTAGCCCGCCCGGCGAAGCCGAGCGGGAGCGCGGCGAGCTTGGCGGTCCGGGTGACCGCCTTCCGGGGAAGATCAGACATGCGCC
The DNA here is from genome assembly GCF_044764595.1 of Streptomyces sp. NPDC093984. Lineage (NCBI taxonomy): Bacteria > Bacillati > Actinomycetota > Actinomycetes > Kitasatosporales > Streptomycetaceae > Streptomyces > Streptomyces sp. NPDC093984. The sequence goes on from NZ_JBIWIM010000002.1 coordinate 715,482, forward strand.
CTCCAAGTCCCAGACAGCCGTGCCGCGTGTGCCTTGCGGGAGAGGTTCCTCGACGGCCGTTGCTCCGCCATTGTCTCGCGCGGCTCCTCGTCCTTTGAGGTGTGTCCTTCGTTACCTCTCTCCGTCGCGCCGCATCCGCATGCGGGATGCGCCCACACCGGCCGGGCGTGCCAATCGAACCGGGGTACGGACGCCTCCCAGCGTGCGCCCGAGCTGGCGGGCTCGGAGCCGTCCAGGAAGGCGAGCGCGTGCCCGACGGCGACTCCCGCGACGGCGGTCGCCAACGCCAGGTCGCACGCCTGGACCTGGGGCGGGCGCCCCGAGCGCCACTGGGCGACCAGACGTGGCCAGGTCTCGTCCCGGTCGGCGCGCCCCCGGTCGAGGCAGCCGGCGCAGCTCGTCTCGCCCGGCAGGACGAACGGGCCGACGATGCCCGTGCCTTCCGCGACACCCGCATACAGATGGGGTGTTCCCGAGGCGATCAGCGGTTCCGCGCCGAGCGGGTCGGGAGCGTGCACGTCGACGCCGTCGCGCGGGGCGAGGATCACCAGCGAGAAGCCGGGGTCCGGGTCGTCGTGGAGAGAGCGGCGCGCGGCGCGTTCCCGGCGCGGGGACCGGTCGGGGGCGGCCGCGCGGACCGCACGGCGGGCCGCCTCCTCTCTGCGCTCGCCGATCGCGTCCGCCAGCAAGCCGCCCGGGGCCACGTCCCACGGCTCGACGCAGCCGGTGTCGCGGACGTCGACCTCGCCGACGCCGACGCCCGCGAGGAGCGAGGCGAGGAGGACGCCCACACGGCCCGCGCCGCGGACCTGGACGCGGAGGGAGCGGCGGGCGGCCAGACGCCGGGCGGCCTCGCCGGGTGAGCGGGTGACCAGGGACAGGGATGCCAGATCGGCACGGAGGCGGTCGAGGAGGGTCGCCTTGCCGCGGAGGCTGTCGGCCTGCGGGCCACCGCCGGTGGCGTCGTCGAGCAGGCCCGCGCCCGACAGACTGCCCACGAGCGCGTCGACGTGTCCGTCCGGCAGGCCCATGCGGCGGGCCTCCTCGCGCAGCAGCGGCAGCCCGCGGGTGCCGTCGAGCAGGGTGAGGAAGCTGCCCGTCGCGGTGTCCACCGGTCCCAGCACCATCGCGTGCGCGGGTGCCATCCCGAACTGGACGGTGTTCAGATCGCGCCAGCCGCGCCGCAGCGCGGGCTTCACCATCGGATGCATGACCGGCCCCCGTAGTCCGTAATGCGCCAGTACGTCGTCATGTGGCGGCGGATGTGTCGGTCCGCCGACGCATGCCAGCATGCCTGGACCCGGCGGGAGCGTGCCGAGAGTTGTCCACAGGCGGAGGCGTTCGTCATATGAATCAAGTGCGCGGGGGTGGGGATAGGTGCGGAACCGCGCCGGAGGCGGGACTTCCCCCGTGTGCAGCGGGTAACGTCGGGGCGTGCCCGCCGACCCACCACACCGTGCCGGAAAGCCACAGCGCAGCACGACGAGCCAGCCGCCGAGCGGCTCGGGGACGAGCGCGATCGAGGTTCGCAGAAGCGCGCGACGCCGTAGAACGGTGTCCGCGTACCGCGAAGGTGATCGCACCGTCGTGCTCATCCCCGCTCGGATGTCCAAGGCGGAGGAGCAGCGCTGGGTGACCGTCATGCTCGACAAACTGGCCGCCCAGGAGAGCCGCCGGGTGATCGGCGACGCCGATCTGGCCGAGCGCGCCGAGCGGCTGTCGCTGCAGTACCTGGACGGCCGGGCGCGGCCCGCCTCGGTCCGCTGGGTCACCAACCAGAACACACGCTGGGGCTCGTGCACCCCGACCGAGGGCAGCATCCGTCTGTCGCACCGGCTGCAGGGCATGCCCGAGTACGTCATCGACTACGTCCTGCTGCACGAGCTCGCACATCTGCTCGTACCGGGACACGGGCCGCGTTTCTGGCGGTTGCTGGAGGCGTATCCGCGCACCGAGCGTGCCCGCGGCTATCTGGAAGGGGTGGTCGCGGCCGACCGGCTGCCGTACCGGCCGGCGCAGGACGAGGAGTAGAGGCGCCCCGCCCGCACCGGTCTCAGCGGTCGTACGAGTCACTTCCGTACTCCGCGCGCACGCCGCAGAGCGGCCAGAAGCAGTCGGGTCCTCGCGACGATGCGGTTGTGTACCGGGTCTGTACCGGCTCGCTCCGCTCCGTGCGTTTGCCGTTAGCCTGGCGCGACGCACTCGCATTCGGGATGGGGGACGGTCGTTACGCATGGCCAGGGAATTCCAACGCGGCCACAAGGCCAGGATCAGTGACCTCACGGCGGGCACGGACCTGTACGTAGGGGTGCAGATCTCCGGGCCGGGACTGGCCTTCGACATCAGCTGCTTCGGGCTGGACGCCGACGAACGGCTCTCGGACGACCGGTACTTCGTCTTCTTCAACCAGCCGAAGACGCCGGAGGAGGCCATTCAGCTCCTCGGTCCGCAGGCGGGGGACACGGAGTCCTTCCGGGTCACGCTCGACAAGATCCCGCCGCACATCCACAAGCTGTCCTTCACGGCGACGATCGACGGCACCGGACAGATGTCGCAGATCGGCCCCGGGTACCTGCGTATCGTCGCGGGCGGCGAGGAAGTGGCCCGCTACCCCTTCAGCGGCTCGGAGTTCACCACCGAACGCGCCGTCATGCTGGGCGACTTCTACCTCAAGGACGTCTGGCGGTTCGCCGCGGTCGGGCAGGGTTTCGACGGCGGCCTCGAGGCACTGCTGAAGAACTTCGGCGGGGAGGTCCTCGATGAGGAGCAGACGCCCGCCCCGCAGCAGCCGCGGACCGGAGCCGCCCCGGGGTTCGCCCCGCCGGCGTTCGCCGCCCCCGCCGCACCTGCTCCGGCGCCCGCACCCCCCGCACCTCCGGCACCCGCTCCCGCGCCGATGCCGCAGCCCGTCCCCCAGGGCTACGCGCCGTCTCAGGGAGCCAATCCGCACGCCCCGGCGCCCGCTCCCTCCGTGCACGCCGCGCCCACCATCGTCGCGCCCCTGAACACGCCTCCCGCCGGAGCCGTGCCGCCGCCGGGCCCGGCGCCGCACGCCCAGCCGCCCGCTCCGCCCGGCCCCCCGCCCGGATACGGACAGCAGCCGGCCGCGTCGATGCCACCCGGATACGCACAGCAGCCGCCGTACGGCCAGGCTCCCGGCCAGTACCCCGCCCCGCCCGGCGCCCCCTCCCCGTACGGCGCTCCCCAGGGCGCTCCGCAGGCCGCCGGTGTGGCCGCCGCGTTGCAGGCGTTCAAGGAGACGCCCACCGGGCAGCGGTGGACGCAGCAGAACAAGAAGCTCGTCCGCGTGGACCTCGGCATCGGCGGCCAGCCCGTACTGGCCCGCCAGGGCAGCATGGTGCTCTACCAGGGCAAGGTCGACTTCGGCTACAAGGGCGCCGGCTTCGCCGGGCGGATCGTGGGCAACGCCACCGGCCAGGAGATGCAGCTCATGCGCTGCACGGGCCAGGGGCAGGTGTTCCTCGCGGAGAACGCCACCGATCTGCACCCGATCGAGCTCCAGGGGGACGCGATCTGTGTCTCCGCGGAGAACGTCCTCGCCTTCGACGAATCCCTCCAGCACGAGGTGCGGCGCATCGAGGGGCACGGCATCCCCGGGGGCGCCCTGTTCACCATGCAGTTCCAGGGGACCGGCACGATCGTCGTCAAGACGCACGGCGCACCCGTGGTGCTGCCCGTCACCCCGACGACGTTCGTGGACTCCAACGCCGTCGTCGCCTGGTCGGCCGCCGCCCAGGTGATCGTCTCCAGTCAGGTGCGCATGCGCCGCAACGCCTACCCGGGCCACACCGGGGAGGGCGTCAACCTGCAGTTCCGCGCCGCGCCCGGCAATTTCGTCGTCGTCCAGCCGTACGAGGTCTGAGGGAGCCCGTCATGAACCAGCCGCTCGCGGGCTACGCCCCCGCACCCGTCACCGCCCGCATGGAGAACCACGGCAGCCACATGCTGAAGGTCGCCATGCAGACCGGAAACGACCTCCTCGCGCGCGTCGGCTCGATGGTCGCCTACGAAGGGTTCATCCAGTACGAGCCCAACCCGCCCGCCGTGCGCCAGGTCGCGCGGGACTGGATGACCGGCGAGGGTGCGCCCCTGATGAAGTGCTCCGGCGACGGTCTGCTCTACCTCGCCGACTACGGGGCGAACGTCGTCGTCATCAACCTGGGCGGCGACGCGATCTCCGTGAACGCCACCAACCTGCTCGCCTTCGACGCCCACCTGCAGTGGGGTGTGGAACGCGTCAAGGGACTCGCCAAGTTCGCCGGACAGGGCCTGTGGAACACGAAGATCTCCGGGCAGGGCTGGGTGGCCCTTACCTCCCGGGGCACCCCGATCGTGGTCGACTGCGGCGGAGGCGAGGACGAGACGTACGTCGACCCGGACGCCCTCGTCGCCTGGTCACCGAACCTCAAGGTGAAGGGCAAGCGCAGCTTCAAGGCGCAGTCGCTCATCGGGCGCGGCAGCGGCGAGGCCTACCAGATGGCGTTCTCAGGGCAGGGCATCGTGGTCGTCCAGCCCAGCGAGGACAGCACCGACCGCCTCCGGATCCGGGGCTGAGGGGGAAACCGCACACCATGCAGAGCTCGCTTTTCGCCTACAACGAGCAGCAGACCCAGGAGCGCTACAGCCTGCAGAACCCGCAGATGCTGCGCGTCCTGATGGAGGGCCACGACGACGTCCTGGCGCGCAAGGGCACCATGGTCGCCTACCAGGGGCTCATCGAGTTCGACGCCGAGTACCAGAGCGGCGGTCAGCGGCGTGCGCGTGCCCACACGGGCGAGGGCCTGGACCTGATGCGCTGTCACGGACAGGGCACCGTCTACCTCGCCAACCTCGCCCAGCACGTGCACATCATGGACGTCGAGCAGGACGGGCTGACCGTCGACAGCAGTTACGTCCTCGCGATGGACTCCTCGCTGCACCATGAGGTCATCGCCGTCGACAGCCTGTACGGGATCTCCGGCTCCGGCAAGTACCAGCTCAACATCACCGGCCGCGGCAAGGTCGCGCTGATGACGTCGGGTGCGCCGCTGCTGCTGCAGGTCACGCCGGACAAGTACGTCAACTGCGACGCCGACGCGATCGTCGCCTGGTCCACCGGCCTGCGGGTGCAGATGCAGGCCCAGACGCACTCCTCCGGGGTGTGGCGGCGCCGCGGCAACACCGGTGAGGGCTGGGAGCTCAGCTTCATGGGCAACGGCTTCGCGCTGGTGCAGCCCAGCGAGCTGCTGCCGCCGCAGAACGCCCAGATCGGGCAGGGGCTGGCCGCGCAGTTCGGCATGGGGCAGCAAGGGGCACGGGGACAGAACCAGGGCAACGTCTGGAGCTGAGCATGAGTGAGGGGTGACCGCAGCGGCGGTCACCCTTGCCCGTTCACACCTTCACAGCCTGGCGCGCGTCGCCTCCAGCAGCCGTACGACGGAGTCGTCCGCCACGTCCGCCACCTCGGCGTACGGGAACCAGCGCAGGTCCAGGGACTCGTCGCTGATCGCCTCCACGGCACCGGCCGGGGCGAGCGCCGCGTACTGGACGTCGAGGTGCCAGGCGCACGGCGTGTGATGCCGGTCCAGGCGCACCGGCCCGCCCGGCAGCAGGATCAGTCCCTCGATGCCCGACTCCTCGGTCGCCTCGCGCTGTGCCGCGTCCGCCAGCGTCGCGTCGTCCGGCTCGCAGTGGCCGCCCATCTGCAGCCACATCCGGATCTTCTTATGGAGGGTCAGAAGCACCCGGCCGTGCTCGGGGTCGATCACCAGTGCGCTCGCGGTGATGTGCCCGTCCCCACAGGACTTCCACATGCCGTCCGGGTGCGCCTGGAGGTGATCCAGATAGGCCTGGCGCAGCTCTTCCTGGTCCTCGTAGGACTTGAGCACGAGGACCGCGTCGTCGTAGAGGCTCACTCGGCGTCGTCACCCTCGGCTTCGCCGTCGTCCTTCTTCTTCAGGTCAGGCTTCGGAGCGGAGCCGTCCGCCGCCTCGCCGAGCATCTTGTCCAGCTCGGAGAAGTCGATCTGCTCGCGGTGTACGAAGCCGTCCGGGTCGTCCAGGTCGGACGCCGTCGGCAGCATGTCCGGGTGGGCCCACAGGCCGTCCCGGCCGTCCACACCGCGCGCGTCCGTGAGCGACGCCCACAGACGGGAGGCGTCCCGCAGCCGGCGCGGGCGCAGCTCCAGGCCGATCAGCGTGGCGAACGTCTGCTCGGCCGGGCCGCCCGAGGCGCGACGGCGGCGCAGGGTTTCGCGCAGTGCGTCCGCGGAGGCCAGGCGCGGCTTCGCGGCCGCGTGCACCACCGCGTCCACCCAGCCCTCGACGAGCGCCAGCGCCGTCTCCAGACGGGCCAGGGCCGCCTTCTGCTCCGGTGTGTCCTCCGGCTGGAACATGCCCTGCTGGAGCGCCTGCTGCAGCTCCTCCGGGTTCTGCGGGTCGAACTGGCCGACCACGTCCTCCAGCTTCGCCGTGTCGACCTTGATGCCGCGGGCGTAGCCCTCGACGGCGCCGAACAGGTGCGAGCGCAGCCACGGCACGTGCGCGAACAGGCGCTGGTGGGCGGCCTCGCGCAGCGCGAGGTACAGCCGCACCTCCTCCTTGGGCACGCCCAGATCCTTGCCGAACACCTCGACGTTCAGCGGCAGCAGAGCGGCCTTCCCGGCCGGGCCGAGCGGCAGACCGATGTCGGTGGAGCCGACGACCTCGCCGGCGAGCACACCGACGGCCTGTCCGATCTGCGTACCGAACATGGCGCCGCCCATGGAGCGCATCATGCCGATCAGCGGGCCCGCCATGGCCTGCATCTCCTCCGGCAGGACGTCGCCCATGGCCGCGCCGACGCGCTCGGCGACCGGGTCGACGAGCTCCTTCCACACCGGCAGGGTGGCCTCGACCCACTCCGCGCGGCTCCAGGCCACCGCGGAGCCCGATCCGGACGGCAGCGACGTCGCGTCGTCGAGCCACAGGTCGGCCAGGCGGACGGCCTCCTCCACGGCGGAGCGCTCGCCGGGGCTCACGCTCTGGTCCTTGGTGCCGTCGGGGGTGCCCTGGGAGACCGTCTGGCGGGCGATCTGCTTGGCCATGTCCCAGTTCACCGGGCCGCCCTCGTAGGAGAGCATCTGGCCCAGCTGCTGGAAGGCGGCGCCCAGGTCGGTGGGGTTCAGGGAACCGAACATCGCTGCGAGCGGGTTGTCGGCTCCGGCTCCGCCGGCTCCGGGCAGCCCGAAACCGAACGGGTTGGCCGGTCCCTGACCACCGCCGCTCTGCTGGTCCTTCTTCTTGCCCTCGTCGCCGTTCTCCGGCTCCTCCGGCGGAAGGCCGAATCCGAATGGGGTGTCACTCACGGGATTCCTCGGCTGGTAAGGCCACCGGTTCCTTCCGGCGGCTGGCTGCCCGACAACACCACCCAGCGTAGACACCTTGACCCGATCGGGCCTGGGTGCTTCGCCGACTCCCGGCCTGCGGCAGGATGGATGCCACCTGGTACGCACGCGTGCTTTGCGTCCGTATGGAAGACAACCGCTGGAGACGCCCGGTGAGTTCCCCAGATCCGCAGGTTCGCGCAGCGCGAAACCATTCAACCAGTCCCGCCATCCGCGGGCCCGTCGTCGCGGTCACCGGCGCCGCGTCCGGGGTCGGCGCGCTGCTCACCGAGCGGCTCGCCGCGTCCGACGAGATCAGGCAGGTCGTCGCCATCGACGAGCGGCGCGGGGAGTGCGCGGCGGCGCGGTGGCACATCCTGGACGTGCGGGACCCGGCGATCGCGGAGAAGCTGCGGGGTGCGGACGTGGTGGTGCACCTGGCGCTCGACCTGGACCTGGAGACGGACCCGGCGGCGCGTACGGCGTACAACGTGCGCGGAACGCAGACCGTGCTGACCGCGGCGGCGGCCGCCGGGGTGCACCGGGTGGTGCTGTGCACGTCCGCGATGGTCTACGGGGCGTTGCCGGACAACGAGCTGCCGCTGTCGGAGGACGCCGAGCTGCGGGCGACGGCGGAGGCGACCGGGGTCGGAGACCTGCTGGAGATCGAGCGGCTCGCGCGGCGGGCGCCGAGGGCGCATCCGGGGCTCAACGTGACCGTGGTGCGGCCCGCTGTGCTGGTCGGGGGCACGGACACGGCGCTGACCAGGTACTTCGAGTCGCCTCGGCTTCTGGTGGTGGCGGGGTCGCGGCCGGCGTGGCAGTTCTGCCACGTCGAGGACCTGTGCAGTGCCCTGGAGTACGCCGTTCTGGAGAAGGTGGAGGGGGAACTGGCCGTCGGGTGCGAGGGGTGGCTGGAGCAGGAGGAGGTCGAGGAGCTGAGCGGGATCCGGCGGATGGAGCTGCCGTCCGCGGTCGCGCTGGGCGCGGCGGCCCGGCTGCACCGGATCGGGCTGACGCCGTCGCCGGCCGGGGACCTCGCGTACACGATGTACCCGTGGGTCGTGAGCGGGAGTCGGCTGCACGACGCCGGGTGGCGGCCGAAGTGGACGAACGAGGAGGTGCTGGCCGAGCTGCTGGAGGAGGTGGCCGGGCGGCACACCGTGGTGGGGCGGCGGCTGGGACGCAAGGACGCGACGGCGGCGGGAGCCGCGGGGGCGACGGTCGCTCTGCTGGGTGCGGCGGCGGTGGTGCGGAGAGCACGGAAGGCGCGGCGGAGGGGCTGAGGGGTTGGCTGGGGGGCCGAGGGGGATCGCCCCCGCCGCCCTTGTCCTTCCCATCCCCCGGGGCTCCGCCCCCCGGTCCCCGCCGGGGACTGCGTCCCCTGCACCCTTGCTCGGGAGCTACGCCCCCAGACCCCGCTCATCTGCCTTCGGCCTCGTCCTCTAACTCTCCGAAGCTCTTCGAGGAGGGCCCCGGACGGGCTGGATGTGGCCGGGCTCCGCTGAGCCGAGCACAGCGGACTGTTCCTGGTTGTCGCAGGCGTACGGCACGATGGGGGCATGGCACCCAACAGTGATCACCCCGGTGAGCAGGTGGCGGACGAGCCGATCAAGCTGCTGGCCATCAGGGACACCCCGCTCTCCGTCGACGAGGTCTTCCGGGCCGTCGGGGACGACGCCGCCGGAGGGATCGCCATGTTCGTCGGGACCGTGCGCAACCATGACGACGGGGCCGACGTCGACGCGCTCGGGTACTCGTGCCATCCGACCGCCGAGGCCGAGATGCGGCGCATCGCCGAGAAGGTCGTCGCCGAGTACCCCGTGCGGGCGCTCGCGGCGGTGCACCGTGTGGGGGACCTGCGCGTAGGTGATCTCGCCGTCGTCGTCGCCGTGGCCTGTCCCCACCGGGGCGAGGCCTTCGAGGCCTGCCGCAAGCTCATCGACGACCTCAAGCACGAGGTGCCCATCTGGAAGCACCAGAGGTTCTCCGATGGCACCGATGAATGGGTCGGCGCGTAGCGCCGTCGTTGAGGGGTGGTGGCCGGGCGACGGGAGGGCGGGTGGGTGCCTGCTGAGTGGGGGAGCCCATACCTCTCCTGGGGTTAACCAACCTCTCACCCGGGCTCCGGTTGCGTAACCGTACCCCTCGCGTGAGCGTTGACATTGCGGATGATTAATCTGCTGATCAGTCAGTTGCGGTCGCTCATCGGGGTTGGGAGGTCGGCATGGCGGCGCTCGCCTGGTTGCTGATTCCGCTTATGGCTGCGATCGGTGCAGGACTGTGGGGCAGTTGGGCCAGTCGGAACCGCAAGGCCGCGGGCGACGGCTCCGAGCTCGCCGGGTACGCGCGTTTCCGCGAGGCCATGGAGAGGTCCCACTCGGGCGGCTGAGCGCGCCGAGGATCCAGGGGCCGCCCGTGCTCGCACGGACGGCCCTGACGGTCCGCTGACAGCACCGTCCCGTACTGTCGTTCCATGCCACGCCGCACCGCGACGATGCTCGCCTCCACCTTGATGCTGATCGCGCTCCTGTGTGCGGGAGTGTTCATCAAAGTGCCGTACTCGGAGATGTCCCCGGGGCCGACGGTGAACACCCTGGACGACCACGACGGCCAGCCGGTGCTGCAGATCTCCGGGCGCAGGACATACCCGACGAGCGGACACCTGAACATGACCACCGTCCGGGTCACCAGCGCCGACTACAACATGAACCTGGTGGAGGCCGTCTACGGCTGGCTGGCGCACGACACCAAGGTGGTCCCGCACGACACGCTCTACCCGGACGGCAAGACCGAACAGCAGTCCACGCAGGAGAACGCCGAGGAGTTCAGCCAGTCCCAGGAGAGCGCCAAGGTGGCCGCCCTGAAGGAGCTGGGCATCCCGGTGACGTCCTGGGTGATCGTCTCCACCGTGCTCAAGGGGTCGCCCGCCGAGGGCAAGCTGCACGCCGGTGATGTCATCAAGGCCGTCGACGGCAGTGCCGTGAAGGTGCCCGAGGACGTCGCCAAGCTGGTCACCAAGCACAAGCCCGGCGAGAAGGTCGTGTTCACGATCGTGCCCGCCAAGGAGCAGGTCGCCGCCGAGAAGGCGCACAAGACGGCCTCCGAAACCAAGGACGTGACGATCACCACGACGAGGTCCCACGACACCGGCAGGGAGCGCGCCATCGTCGGGATCTCCGCCGGGACCGATCACACCTTCCCGTTCACCATCGACATCAAGCTCGCCGACGTGGGCGGACCGAGCGCCGGGCTGATGTTCGCGCTCGGCATCTACGACAAGCTCACCCCGGGCAGCCTCACCGGCGGCAAGTTCGTCGCCGGCACCGGCACCATCGGCGACGACGGCCAGGTCGGGCCGATCGGCGGTGTCGAGATGAAGACCGTCGGCGCGCGCAGCAAGGGCGCCCAGTACTTCCTGACTCCCAAGGACAACTGCGCGGCCGCCGCCAAGGACACCCCCAAGGGGCTCACCCTCGTCAAGGTCAACACCATCGAGGACGCCCTGAACGCCCTCAAGGACATCCGCACCGGCAAGACAGCCGATCTGCCGAAGTGCACCGCCAAGGGCTGACGGGCAGAGCCTTCACATGAGTGGGGGGCGCCCGGAAACCTCCAGGCGCCCCCACGTGTACGCGGAGCGCTCAGTCCTCGAACGTCGCCGCCAGTGCCTCCGCCAGGCCCGGCACCAGGTCCGGGCCCGTCAACACCTCCGTCGGCGAGTCCTTCTCGCGCAGCCGCAGCGCCGACTCCCGCGCGCCGTCCCGCAGCACCGCCACCGTCATCCGCACCTCCTGGCGCTCCGGGTGCTCGGCGACCCACGCGGCCAGCTTCTTCTCGCTCAGTCCCTGGGGGACCTGGGACTCCGCGGACGGCGGCAGCATCAGCCGCTCCACCGTGAGCGCACAGCCGGCCACCGCGTCGGGCCAGGCGATGGTGCCGAGGAACTCGTCCAGCGGCCGGTCGGCAGGGATCTCGTCCTGCTCGATCGGGGTGAGGCCCGCGGCCTCGGACTCGACCTCCAGGCCGAGCTGGGTCGCGAGCGCGGGCTCCTCGGTCCGCAGACGCGCGGTGTCGACGAGGGCGAAGAGGCGAGCGGGCTGGTCCCAGCCGAGGCCGGAGGCGTACTCGTCGATCTCGAGCACGGCCCGGGTGAGCGGGTTCGCTGCCATGGGAGTGTTGGACATGGTCACAATCCTGCCTCGTTCCCACCCGGAAGCGGGAACCGAGTAAAGCGCCAGTAAGTTGCATAGGTGAGGCTCCGCGATCGTGGAGCCTCATCCATGGTCCGCGTTCACGGGGGCCTGACGGATCAACTCGGATCAACAGCGAACTTCGAGGTGCGCACCTTGGCTTTCCAGATGCCGGACCGCGGCGGAGGCCCGACGGGGCCACGGATCAGAGTGGGCCGCCCGTCCGGGCGGGCCCGGACCCTGCTCATGACGCTCGGGGTCCTCGCCGTCCTCGGTATGGCGTTCGTCATGTTCGCCGGCTTCTGGACGGACTGGCTCTGGTACCGGTCGGTGAAGTACTCGTCCGTCTTCACCACCACCCTGTGGACCAAGATCGGGCTCTTCTTCGTCTTCGGTCTGCTGATGGCGGCAGCGGTCGGCGTCAACATCTGGCTCGCGCACCGGCTGCGTCCGCCGCTGAGCGCCATGTCCATGGAGCAGCAGAGCCTGGACCGCTACCGGATGGGGATCGCGCCCTACAAGACGTGGCTGCTGCTCGGGATCACCGCCCTGGTGGGCCTGGTCGCGGGCGCGTCGGCGTCCAGCCAGTGGCGGACCTGGCTGATGTGGGTGAACGGCGTGCCGTTCCACCAGAAGGACCCCCAGTTCCACCTGGACGTCTCCTTCTACGCCTTCGACCTGCCCTGGTACCGCTTCCTGCTCGGTTTCGGCTTCGCCGCCACGGTCCTGTCGCTGATCGCCGCCGCGCTCACCCACTACCTGTACGGCGGGCTGAGGATCACCTCCCCGGGAGCGCGCGCCACGGCCGCCGCCACCGGGCACCTGTCCGTGCTGCTCGGTGTCTTCGTCGCCCTGAAGGCGGTCGCCTACTGGCTCGACCGGTACGGACTGGCGGTCAAGTCCAGCGACTTCAAGGCGACCGGCAACTGGACGGGCCTGCGGTACGTCGACGCGAACGCCTACCTGCCGGCCAAGACGATCCTGTTCTGCATCGCGGTCATCTGCGCGCTGCTGTTCTTCGCCACCCTGTGGCGGCGCACCTGGCAGCTGCCCGTGATCGGCTTCGGCCTGATGGTGCTCTCGGCGATCCTCATCGGCGGGCTGTACCCGGCGATCGTCCAGAAGTTCCAGGTCCAGCCGAACGAGCAGGCCAAGGAGGCGCCGTACGTCGACAAGAACCTCAAGGCGACCCGCGAGGCCTACGGCATCGACGACGCCCAGGTCAGCGAGTACGCCGGGACGAGCAGCACCAAGGACAAGAGCACGCTGCGCGACGCCGCGGACGCCACGGCGAGCATCCGCCTGCTGGACCCGAACATCGTCTCGCCGACGTTCCAGCAGCTCCAGCAGATGAAGAACTACTACGCCTTCCCGACCAACCTGGACGTCGACCGGTACACGAAGGACGGCAAGGACCAGGACACGGTCATCGGTCTGCGTGAGCTGAACCTGAACGGCATTCCGAAGAACAACTGGATCAACGACCACTTCCGCTACACCCACGGCTACGGTGTGGTCGCCGCCAAGGGCACCACCGCCGACGCCAACGGCCAGCCCGTCTTCACCGAGTCCGACCTGCCGTCGACCGGTGACCTGGGGACGTACGAACAGCGGATCTACTACGGCGAGAAGACCAGCACGTACTCGATCGTCGGCGGTCCCCAGAAGGAGATCGACTACTCCGACGACAACGGCGAGAAGACCACCAGCTACCGGGGCAAGAGCGGGGTCAGCCTCTCCAACCCGATCAACCGGGCCGCATACGCGGTGGCGTTCAGCGAGCCGCAGATCCTCTACTCCGGCGCCATAGGCGACGGCTCGCGGATCCTGTACAACCGCACGCCCAAGGAGCGCGTCGAGGCGGTCGCGCCGTGGCTGACCATCGACGGTGACGCCTACCCCGCGGTCGTCGACGGCCGCATCCAGTGGATCGTCGACGCCTACACGACGTCGAACGGCTATCCGTACTCCTCCCGTACGACGTTGGGTGACACGACGGCCGACTCGCTGACCGCGGGCAACACCCAGCGCGCGGTGATGGCCCAGCAGAACCAGGTCAACTACATCCGCAACTCGGTGAAGGCGACCGTCGACGCGTACACGGGCGAGGTCAAGCTCTACCAGTGGGACACCGAGGACCCCGTCCTGAAGACCTGGATGAAGGCGTTCCCGGGCACCGTGAAGCCGCGGAGCGACATCTCGCCGTCGCTGATGTCCCATCTGCGCTACCCGCAGGACCTGTTCAAGGTCCAGCGCGAGCTGCTGACCCGCTACCACGTCAAGGACGCGCAGACGTTCCTCAGCGGCAGCGAGGTCTGGCAGGTGCCCGACGACCCGACGAACAAGACGGGCAACGCGGTGCCGCCGTACTACCTGAGCATGAAGATGCCCGACCAGCAGGCGCAGGCGTTCTCCCTGACGACGACGCTCACGCCGAACGGCCGTGACAACCTGAGCGCCTTCATGGCGGTCGACTCCGAGGCGGGCACCCCCGACTACGGCAAGATCAGAATCCTGAAGCTGCCGACGAGCAGAACGGTGGACGGGCCGAAGCAGGTCCAGAGCCAGTTCAACTCCGAGCAGAGCATCGCCGAGTCGATCAGGCTGCTGAAGGGCGGCGACTCCGACATCGAGTACGGCAACCTGCTGACCGTGCCGCTCGACGGGGGACTGCTGTACGTGGAACCCGTCTACGTCCGCGGCGGCGGGCTCAAGTACCCGCTGCTGCGCAAGGTGTTGGTGACCTACGGCGGCAACACCGCGTTCGAGGACACGCTCGACGAGGCGCTGAACAAGGTCTTCGGCGCACAGGGTCCCACCCCGCCGCCGGACACCGGGACCGGCAACCAGCCGACGCCCGGCAACCCGACCGTCCAACAGGCACTCCAGGACGCCCAGAAGGCCTTCGACGCGGGCCAGGAGGCCCTCAAGAAGGGCGACTGGGAAGCGTACGGGCGGGCGCAGAAGGACCTCCAGGACGCGCTGAAGCGGGCCGAGGAGGCCCAGACCAAGGCCGGGAAGACCAGTGGCGGTGGCAGCGGCGGGAGCGGCAGCAGTCCCTCCGCCACTCCCGGCAGCTCGCCCGGCAGTTCGCCGAGCGGCAGCCCGAGCGGTTCGCCCAGGAGTTCCCCGAGCGCTTCCGGCGGGGGCTGAACCAGGCCCCTCCCGCGCCGTGATACGGTGGGTAAACAACGGCGCGGGGTGGAGCAGCTCGGTAGCTCGCTGGGCTCATAACCCAGAGGTCGCAGGTTCAAATCCTGTCCCCGCTACTGAAGTCGAGGGCCCGGATCCTGATCGTGGATCCGGGCCCTCGACGTGTGTGCGACACGAGGGGCGTACGGCGTGACCAGGCGACTTGCCTGAAATGCGGCTGCTTGTGGGGGCAGTTGGCCACTTCTGTGTTTGACTTGTCTCTCTGTGGGCATGTCGACAAAACGCTGAAGTGACCTCACTGGCTGCGGTATACCAGGTGTACCCAGGTTGCAGGTGGTGCGACGATGGACGTTATGGGGGACAAGGCAACTCTGTTCGGGACGGGCCGATTTGCGCGGTCCGCCGACCGGCTCGTGGACCGGCCGGCCGAGCAGTCCGCCGACATGTCCGCCCACCGGCTCGCCCACCAGTCCGTCGACCACTCGGCCGATTCCTCCGTCGACCCCTCCGTCGATCAGGCCGTCGAGGGGGACGAGGCCGGTGAGGCGGCAGAGGAGGCGCGGCAGCGGCTCGCCGCCGAGGCCGGCGACGTCCAGGCGATGAGTGTCCTCGGGGCCATGCTGCTGCGCCGCGGCGATCTCGACGGGGCCGAGCCCCAGCTGCGCGCCGCCACCGCCGCGGGCGACCGCGCCGCCGCCAACAACCTGGGTGTCCTTCTGCACCAGCGCGGATACGCCGAGGAGGCGGCCGGCTGGTGGCGCATCGCCGCCGTCGCCGGGTCCGCCGCGGCCGCGCACGCGCTCGGGCGGCACCACCGTGAGCGCGGGGACGAGCCGGCGGCCGAGTACTGGCTGCGCCAGGCGGCCGAGCAGGGGCATGTTCTGGGCGCGTACGCGCTCGCCGACCTGCTGGAGCACCGCGGTGACGACAGCGCCGAGCAGTGGATGCGGGCCGCCGCGGAGCGCGGGCACCGTGAGGCCGCGTACCGGTTGGCGAGAACGCTCGACCGCAGGGCGCTGTGTGAGCAGGAGGCCGGCGCCGACAACGGTGTCGAGACGTCCGCGCTCGAGACGTCCGCGCTCGAGGAGGCCGAGCAGTGGTACCGGCAGGCCGCCGCGCGCGGGCACCGGCGGGCGGCGCTGCACCTCGGGGCGATCCTGGAGCGGCGGGGCGATCTGAAGGAGGCCGGTCGCTGGTACCTGACCAGCGCGAAGGACGGCGAGGCGCGGGCCGCCTGCGCGCTCGGCTTCCTGCTGCGGGACGCGGGGGACACCGAGAGCGCCGCGGTGTGGTGGCTCAGAGCCGCCCAGGAGGGCGACGGCAACGCGGCGAACGCGCTCGGCGCCCTGCACGCCGAGCGTGGAGAGACCCAGACCGCCGAGCGGTGGTACCGGGCGGCGATGGACGCGGGCGACGTCAACGGCGCGTACAACCTGGGGCTGCTCTGTGCCGAGCAGGGGCGTACCGCGCAGGCCGAGCAGTGGTACCGGCGCGCGGCGTACGCCGGGCATCGGGAGGCGGCGAACGCGCTCGCCATCCTGCTGCTGCAGGGCGG
Organism: Streptomyces sp. NPDC093984; assembly: GCF_044764595.1. Taxonomy (NCBI): domain Bacteria; kingdom Bacillati; phylum Actinomycetota; class Actinomycetes; order Kitasatosporales; family Streptomycetaceae; genus Streptomyces; species Streptomyces sp. NPDC093984. Next base: position 731,746 of record NZ_JBIWIM010000002.1, read on the forward strand.
GGACGCGACGGGGGCGGAACCGTGGTTCTCCAAGGCGGCGGAGGCGGGGAGCGTGGACGCCGCGTTCAACCTGGGCATCCTCTACGCCGGGCGGGGCGACGACGACACGGCCCTCGGATGGTACGAGCGGGCGGCTGCCGCCGGGCACACCGAGGCGGCGCTCCAGGTCGGGATCGCCCGGCTGCGTCAGGGGGACGAGCAGACGGCCGAGCGGCATCTGCGCTGCGCCGCGGGGGGCGGCAGCGCGGAGGCGGCGTACCGGCTGGCCACGCTCCTGGACGCGCGGCGGCCCCCGGCGCCCGCGCACGAGCTGGGGGAGCCGTCGCAGGAGAAGAGCGAGTGCGAGGAGTGGTACGAGCGTGCCGCCTCGCAGGGGCACCGGCGGGCGCAGGTAAGGGTCGGGATGCTGGCCGCCGCGCGGGGGGACGTGGTGGAGGCGGCGCGGTGGTACCGGGAGGCGGCGGAGGGCGGGTCGCGCAACGGCGCGTTCAATCTGGGGCTGCTGCTGGCGCGGGAGGGGAGCGAGCCGGAGGCCGCGCTGTGGTGGACCCGGGCGGCCGACGCCGGGCACGGTCGGGCGGCGTTGCGCCTGGCGCTGGTCTACGCGCGTCGGGGGGAGCTGGCGGAGGGGCAGCGGTGGGCCGACCGGGCTGTGTCGCTGGGGCCGGCGGAGGTGACGGAGCGGGCGGCGCGGTTGCGGGACGCTCTGCGGGAGGAGCTGTCGGCGTGACGGAGAGCCGCTGCGGGCACCGGAGGAGCGGGGGCCGCTGAAGCGATTTGCCTCTGTCCTTGTCGTTGACGTAGTGTTGCGTTCACCGACGCGGGGTGGAGCAGCTCGGTAGCTCGCTGGGCTCATAACCCAGAGGTCGCAGGTTCAAATCCTGTCCCCGCTACTGAAAGACCGAGGCCGGAAGCCCAAATGGGTTCCGGCCTCGGTCTGTTGATGCGTCCCTTGTGACGCTGTGATGCGCCCCTTGCGCGGGCGGACGCAAAGCCCGGGGAAGCGCCGCTACGCCGCCGCGCAGTTCGGGCACAGCCCGCGATACGTCACTTCTACGTCCGACACCGTGAAGCCGAAGCGCTCCGAGTCGGGGAGGTCCGCCAGCGGGTTGCCCATCGGGTGGACGTCGCGGATCGTGCCGCAGTTGGCGCACACCAGGTGGTGGTGCGGCCGGTGCGCGTTCGGGTCGTACCGCTTGGCGCGCTTGTCCGTGGCGACCTCGAGCACCTCGCCGAGGGACACCAGCTCACCCAGCGTGTTGTAGACGGTTGCCCGGGAGATCTCCGGCAGCTTCGCGACGGCACGCGCGTGCACCTCGTCGGCCGTCAGGTGGACGTGCTCGCCGTCGAGGACCTCGGCCACGACGCGCCGCTGCGCGGTCATCCGCCATCCACGTCCGCGCAGCCGTTCCAACAGGTCACTCATACCCCCCAGCCTAACAGCAAGGGACCAGTTTCCGAATAGGTGTGACTTTGGATGCCTGCTTGACTTGGACTTCGTCTAATATAGGATCGAGTTCAGCGCTGGTCGGGTGACCGGGCTGGAAGAAGGCAGTGGCAGTGACTCAGGAGGCTCAGGTGACGCAGGGACCGCTCACGACGGAAGCCGGTGCTCCGGTGGCCGACAACCAGAACAGCGAGACGGCAGGCGTCGGCGGCCCGGTTCTCGTTCAGGACCAGCTCCTGCTGGAGAAGCTCGCCCGCTTCAACAGGGAGCGCATCCCGGAGCGAGTGGTGCACGCCCGGGGCGCGGGTGCCTACGGCACCTTCACGGTCACCGCCGATGTCACCCCGTACACGCGTGCCGCCTTCCTCTCCGAGATCGGCAAGCAGACCGAGGTCTTCCTGCGCTTCTCGACCGTGGCCGGCAACCTCGGCGCCGCGGACGCCGTCCGCGACCCGCGCGGTTTCGCGCTGAAGTTCTACACCGAAGAGGGCAACTACGACCTCGTCGGCAACAACACCCCGGTCTTCTTCATCAAGGACGCCATCAAGTTCCCCGACTTCATCCACACCCAGAAGCGCGACCCGTACACGGGCAGCCAGGAGGCGGACAACGTCTGGGACTTCTGGAGCCTCAGCCCGGAGAGCACCCACCAGGTGACCTGGCTCTTCGGCGACCGCGGCATCCCGGCGTCCTACCGCCACATGGACGGCTTCGGTTCGCACACCTTCCAGTGGAACAACGAGGCCGGCGAGGTCTTCTGGGTCAAGTACCACTTCAAGACCGACCAGGGGATCAAGAACCTCACCGCCGAGGAGGCCGGGATCCTCGCGGGCAAGGACCCCGACTCCCACCAGCGCGACCTGCGCGAGGCCATCGAGCGGGGCGAGTACCCGACCTGGACCGTCTCCGTCCAGATCATGCCCGCGGCCGAGGCGGCGACCTACCGCTTCAACCCCTTCGACCTGACCAAGGTGTGGCCGCACGGCGACTACCCGCTGGTCGAGATCGGCAAGCTCGAGCTCAACCGCAATCCGGAGAACGTCTTCGCCGAGGTCGAGCAGTCGATCTTCAGCCCCGCCCACTTCGTGCCCGGTATCGGTCCCTCCCCGGACAAGATGCTCCAGGGTCGCCTGTTCGCCTACGGCGACGCGCACCGCTACCGCGTCGGCATCAACGCCGACCAGCTGCCGGTGAACCGCCCGCACGCCACCGAGGCGCGCACCCACGGCCGGGACGGCTTCCTGTACGACGGCCGCCACAAGGGCGCCAGGAACTACGAGCCGAACAGCTTCGGCGGCCCGTCCCAGACCGACCGGCCACTGTGGCAGCCGGTCCCGGTGCAGGGCGCCACGGGCAACCACGAGGCCCCGGTGCACGCCGAGGACAACGACTTCGTGCAGGCGGGCAACCTGTACCGCCTGATGTCCGAGGACGAGAGGGAGCGCCTGATCGGCAACCTCGCGGGCTCCCTCTCGCAGGTCTCGCACGACGACATCGTCGAGCGCGCGATCGACAACTTCCGTCGGGCCGACGACGACTTCGGCAAGCGCCTGGAGGCCGCGGTGCAGGCCCTGCGCCCCCTTCGCGACTGAACCGGCGCCGCTCACGCGGACCTGGTTGCCCGCCGTCGGGGTCGCCCGAGCGATGGTCGCGGTCGAGTGCGGTGCCTGTACGGATTGTCCGTACAGGCACCGTGGTGCATCAGCTCACCGCTGCCGGGCGGTGGGCCGGGGCCCAGCAGCGGATGATGTCGCGGACCGAGACGACGCCGACCGGTTCGTCGTCGTCCAGGACGATCAGATGCCGGAAACCGCCGTGGGCCATGGCCCGCGCGGCCTCCTCGAGGGTCCAGGACGGCGCGGCGAACACGACGTCCATGGTGGTGTGGGCCTGGGCCCGTTCGATGTCCGGGCTCTGGCCCAGGCCGACGGAGTTGAGGATGTCGCGCTCGGTGAGGATGCCGGGGCCGCCGGCGTCCGGGTCGAGGACCACGGCCGCGCCGACCCGGCGGGCGGACATCAGGGCTGCTGCCTGGCGGAGAGTGTGTGCGGGGCCGATGGTGAGGACCACGGTGCTCATGGCGTCGCGGACGAGCATGGGGCGGAGCCACCTCCTACGAGTGCGCTGGAGCTACAAGTGCGAGTGCGCTGGACCGAACCCACTCGACCGCACTGGCTCAGGGCTCCGGAACCGTAGGATGCCGCCCGCCGGAAACGCCCGCCCCAGGCTTCACAAATTCACAAGTGGGTGATGCCTAGGTTCCCAGGCAAAGGGCCGGTCAACAAGAGGGCGCACGACGCGAGTTCAGGGGCGCTCGCGGTGCACAGAACCACCACTGTGCACCCCTGGTGTCTCGTACCGGCCGGTAGGGGCCAGTACCGGTCGTTCACATCCGGTATGGACTAGTACCGGTCGTTCAGATAGTCGAGCAGGGTGTCGTGGAGCAGCCCGTTGGACGCAGCCGCGTTGCCGCTGTGCGGGCCCGGGCGGCCGTCGAGGCCGGTGAAGGAGCCGCCGGCCTCCGTCACGATGATCGCGTTCGCCGCCATGTCCCACAGCGACAGCTCCGGCTCGGCGCAGATGTCCACCGACCCCTCCGCGACCATCATGTACGGCCAGAAGTCGCCGTAGCCGCGGGTGCGCCACACCACGCGCGTCAGGTCGAGGAAGCCGTTCAGCCGGCCCTGCTCCTCCCAGCCGGACAGCGAGGAGTACGCGAAGGACGCGTCCGACAGCCTTGAGACGCGCGAGACGTGCAGCCGCGACGCCGAGGACAGACTGCGCCCCGTGAACGCGCCGTGCCCCTTCGCCGCCCACCAACGGCGCCCCAGCGCGGGCGCCGAGACGACACCGACGACGGGCTGGTAGCCCCCTTCGCCCGCCTCCATCAGCGAGATCAGCGTGGCCCACACCGGCACGCCCCGCACGTAGTTCTTGGTGCCGTCGATCGGGTCGATCACCCAGCGGCGCGGACCCGTGCCCTCGACGCCGTACTCCTCGCCGAGGATCGCGTCGCGCGGCCGGGCGCGCTGGAGCTGGCCGCGGATGAGCTCCTCGGCCGCCTTGTCCGCCTCGCTCACCGGTGTCATGTCCGGTTTCGTCTCGACCTTGAGGTCAAGGGCCTTGAACCGGCCCGTGGTCGCGGCGTCGGCCGCGTCCGCGAGCACATGGGCGAGCCGCAGGTCATCGAGATAGTCGGGCATGACCGAACCGTATCTGCCCCTTCGCCGGACCGGCCACACGGGACGCGGGATCTTCCTGGGGCGCCTCCGCGGGCGGCCCCGCGCTGCCGTGTGATCGCGGCGTGTGACGGCCGGTACGCGCCCTTCAATGCCGCCGGGAACCCTTGACACTGTTGGTGCACGCGTCAACCCTGTGCGTCAGAGCCGCTGGTCCCGAGGGAGGCGATGATGCCTGCAGCGCGGGAGTCCCTGCTGGACGCCGCCTATACGGCGCTCCTGCGCCGTCCGTGGTCCGCCGTACGCATGGTGGACGTGGCCGCGGCGGCCGGTGTCTCCCGCCAGACGCTGTACAACGAGTTCGGCAGCAAGGACGGGCTCGCCCGCGCCCTGGTGCGCCGGGAGGCGGACGGGTACCTCGCCGGTGTCGAGAGGGCGCTCGCCGCACACGGGGACGTCGGCGAGCGACTGGCTTCGGCCGCGGAGTGGACCGTCTCGGCGGCCCGCGAGAACGTCCTCGTCCGCGCCATGCTCACCGGATGCTGGAGCGAGTCGTTGCCGTCGCCGCCGCTCGCCGCCGTGCCGTCCGGCTCCGCCGTACCGGCACAGCGGCGGGCCGATGGGCCACTGCCCTCACCGGCGGATCTCGTGGGCCTGGTCCGTGATCGCGCCGTGGCGACGGTGGCCGGGCCCGGGATGGGCAAGGGCGATGCCGCGGAGTTGGCCCGTGCCTGTGAGGTGGCCGTCCGGTTGTCGCTGTCGTGTGTGGCGGCACCGCCGGGGGAGGGTGGGGTCGCGGAACTGGTGCGGGCCGCTCTGCCGCGGCAGGTTCGGTGACGGTGCGCCGCCGGCCCCGCGCCTTTCAACGGGCGTGACCCTCGGTCTCAGTGAGCCGAACCCGAAAGCTGCAGGCCGATCACGCCCACGATCACGAACGAGATCGAGACGATCTTCAGCGTGGACACGAGGTCCCCCAGGAACACCATCCCGTAGATCGCCGTCCCCGCTGCCCCGATCCCCGTCCACACCGCGTACGCCGGACCCACGTCCAGCTTCCTCAAGGACAGCGTGAGGAGGCCGAAGCTGCCCAGTGCGAAACAGCAGAACGCGATGGTCGGCCAGAGCCTGGTGAAACCGTGGGAGAGCTTGAGGCAGACGGCGAAACCGGTCTCGAGAAGTCCGGCCACGATGACCAGCAGCCACGCCATGTGTCGTCCTCCCGCGTCCCCACGCCGACTGCTCAGGTCCTGTCGGATCTCGATGCGAGTAAGCCTTTACCTGCGGGTGAGCGACGCAAACACCGGCGAGGTCAGTCGCCCTCCCTGCGTTCCCTTGTGGAGAGCAGCCTGCGCAGGGAGTAGAGCCGGGCCGGATCCGCGTGCCCCTCGGCGACCCACGCGTCGAGCGCGCAGTCCGGTTCGTCGTGGCTGCACGCCCGCGGGCAACCCTCGGTGCCCGGCTCCAGGTCCGGGAAGGCGTGGATGACGCGGGACGGGTCGATGTGGGCCAGGCCGAAGGACCGTACGCCCGGGGTGTCGACGACCCAGCCGTCCGCCTCCCACAGCGGCAGCGCCAGCGCCGAGGTCGTGGTGTGCCGGCCGCGGCCCGTGACCGCGTTGACGTGCCCCGTCAGACGGCGCCGGTCCTCCGGAACCAGCGCGTTGACCAGGGTCGTCTTGCCCACGCCCGAATGCCCGACGAACGCGGTGACCTTGCCGTCGAGATGCTCGCGCACCCGGTCCGCGGCGTCGCCGGTCTCCAGTTCCTCACGGCTGGTGACGACGTAGGGGATGTCCAGGTCGCCGTACAGTTCCAGGAGCTTCTCGGGCGGGGCGAGGTCCGACTTGGTCAGCACCAGCAGCGGTTCCAGGCCGCCGTCGTAGGCCGCGACCAGGCAGCGGTCGATCAGGCGCGGGCGCGGCTCGGGGTCCGCGAGGGCGGTGACGATGGCCAGCTGGTCGGCGTTGGCGACGACCACGCGCTCGTAGGGATCGTCGTCGTCGGCGGTGCGGCGCAGCACCGACGAGCGCTCCTCGATGCGGACGATCCGCGCGAGCGTGTCCTTCTGGCCGGACAGGTCGCCGACCAGGGCGACGCGGTCACCGACCACCGCGGCCTTGCGGCCCAGTTCACGGGCCTTCATCGCCATGACCGTACGGCCGTCGACGAGGCAGGTCAGCCGCCCGCGGTCGACGGTGAGGACCATGCCCTCCGCCGCGTCCTCGTGCTTCGGCCGGATGTTCGTACGCGGCCGGTTGCCCCTGCGGTTGGGACGCGTGCGGATGTCGTCCTCGTCGGTGTGCTTGCCGTAGCGGCGCATGGTCGTCAGTCCGCCCGTCAGTTCCCCAGCATCCCGGTCCACAGGTCGGGGAAGTCCGGCAGTGTCTTGGCCGTGGTCGCCACGTTCTCGATCCGCACGCCCTCGACCGCGAGGCCGATGACGGCGCCCGCGGTGGCCATGCGGTGGTCGTCGTAGGTGTGGAAGACCCCGCCGTGCAGGGGGCGCGGGCGGATGTGGAGACCGTCGGCGGTCTCGGTGACGTCGCCGCCCAGCTCGTTGATCTCCTTGGTCAGGGCGGCCAGGCGGTCGGTCTCGTGCAGCCGCAGATGGGCCACGCCGCGCAGGGTGGACGGGGAGTCCGCGAGGGCCGCGACCGCCGCGATGCCCGGGGTCAGCTCGCCGACCTCGCCAAGGTCCACGTCGATGCCGTGGATGGCACCGGAACCGGTGAAGACCAGGCCCCGTTCGGTCAGCTCGCAGGAGCCGCCCATCTCGGTGAAGATCTCACGCAGGCGGTCGCCGGGCTGGGTGGTGCGGGCGGGCCAGTCCGGGATGACGACCTTGCCGCCGGTCACCAGGGCGGCGGCGAGGAACGGCTGGGCGTTGGACAGGTCCGGCTCGACGGTCAGGTCACGGCCGAGCAGGGCGCCCGGCGTGACCCGCCAGACATTGGGCTCGCCACCCGACTCCGGGGTGTCCACCTGGGCGCCGACCGCGCGCAGCATGTCGACCGTCATGCGGATGTGCGGCAGGGAGGGCAGCGTCGCACCGGTGTGGCGGACCTCGACGCCCTGGTTGAAACGGGGGGCGGACAGCAGCAGGGCGCTGACGAACTGGGAGGACGAGGACGCGTCGACCGGCACCGGTCCGCCGTCCAGCGCGCCGCCGCCGTGGACGGTCAGCGGCAGCGCGCCGCGGCCGTCGTCGTCGATGCGGGCGCCGAGGATGCGCAGGGCGTCGATCACGCCGTTCAGCGGGCGTTCGTACGAGCGCGGGTCGCCGTCGAAGCGGACCGGGCCGTCGGCGAGCGCGGCCACCGGGGGCAGGAAGCGCATCACGGTGCCGGCGTTGCCGACGTCGACCGTGGCCGGGCCGTGCAGTGCGGCGGGGATGACGCGCCAGGTCTCGCCGGAGCCGTCCGGGCCGACCCCTTCCTCGATGCCGACGCCCATCGCGCGCAGGGCCGCGGCCATCAGCAGGGTGTCGCGGGAGCGCAGCGGGCGGCGCAGCCAGCCCGGCTCGGAGGCGAGGGCGGCGAGCACGAGGGCGCGATTGGTGACCGACTTGGAACCGGGCACGTGAACCGTCGCGTCGACGGCTCCGCTCGCGTGCGGGGCGGGCCAGAGGGCGGTGTGCGGGGGGTTCGGGGCCATGGCCCCACTCTATAAGGGCGCTGTTGAGGGGAGCATCGTTCGGGAGCGGCGCCGTCGTGGCCGGTCGCTGCCCGAGTCCTCGGCCTGGTTCGGACAGGGGGACCCCGACGCGGCGGAGCCGCACATCGGCACGGTGGCGCCCCGTTCGGCGTCACATCGCCAGCAGCCAGCGTCCGCCGCCCATCAGGGAGCACAGCGACACCGCGTGGAACAGGAACAGCCACAGCCCGGCGGGCACGTTCGTCAGCCGGGCGAGCTGGTCGGCGTCCGAGTCCCCGGCGCTCCCGCGGGACCGCTTGGCCTGCAGCTCGAAGGCGGGGCGTACGCCGCCGAGGAGCAGGAACCACACCGCCGCGTAGGCGAACGCCGCCTGCACCTGCGGGCCGGTCAGCCAGGACACCGCCAGGAACGTGCCGCCGGTCAGCAGCACGGTCAGCGCCCCGTACGCGTTGCGGATCATGACCAGCATCGACACGAGCAGCGCGGTGGCCAGCCACAGCAGCGCGGTGATGTGCCCGGTGGCGAGCAGCGCCGCGCCGCCGAGGCCGAGGAGCGGGGGAGCGGTGTAGCCCGCGGCGGCGGTGAGGATCATGCCGAGCCCGTACGGCTTGCCACGGCTGACCGTGAGGCCGCTGGTGTCCGAGTGGAGCCGGATGCCGGTGAGCGTGCGGCCGGTCAGCAGCGCGACCAGGCCGTGGCCGCCCTCGTGCGCGATGGTGATCGCGTTACGGGATATCCGCCACAGGTTGTGCGGGACGACCACGGCGAGCGCCGCGACCATCGTGGCGATCACCACCCACAGAGCGGGGTCCGGTTGGCTGCCGAAGACCGCGTCCCAGAGATCGGGCAGCGAACTCAGCGAGGTCGAGGCGAGGCTGTCCATTGCGGTGAGTGGCTCCAGGGGTGTCGGCGGATCTGGCAGTGTGGCACGCATGTGCGGACGGTACGCAGCGAGTCGCAGGCCCGAGGATCTCGCAGGAATCTTCGAGATCGAGATGGGGGTCCCCTCTGCCGGAGCGGAGCCGAGAGCTGGGGGGAGGGAGCCGGAGGAGACACTGGCGCCCGACTACAACGTGGCTCCGACCAAGGAGGTCTACGCGGTCCTGGACCGTCCTGTGAAGGACGCCGGCGACCCACGCCCGGTTCGCCAGCTGCGCCGGCTCAAGTGGGGCCTCGTCCCCTCCTGGGCCAAGACGCCCGAGGGCGGCGCCCGCATGATCAACGCGCGCGCCGAGACCGTGCACGAGAAACCGTCGTACCGCCGGGCCTTCGCCGCCCGGCGCTGCATCATCCCCGCCGACGGCTACTACGAGTGGGTCACCGGCAAGGACGAGCGCGACCTGGAGGTCGAGGGCAGGCGCAAGCGCCCGCGCAAGCAGCCGTACTTCGTGCTGCCCGCCGACGGGTCGGTCTTCGCGATGGCCGGGCTGTACGAGTTCTGGAGGGACAGGACCCTGCCCGACGACCACCCGCAGGCCTGGTGGGCGACCTGCTCGGTGATCACCACGGAGGCGGAGACGACACCGCTGGCCGTGGCGCCGGCCGAGGGCCCGCGCACCCTGGCAGACATCCACCCCCGGATGCCGCTGATGCTCACCCCGGACCGCTGGGACGCCTGGCTCGACCCCTCCCGCACGGACCCCGACGAGCTGCGCTCCCTGCTGGACCCGCCACCCCCGGGCCTGATGCGCGCCTACCCGGTCTCCACGGCGGTCAGCAACGTCCGCAACAACGGCCCGGAGCTGCTGAAGGAGCTGGCGGGGCCCGAAGAGGGCACACTGTTCTGACGTGACCGATGTGACACAGAGCGTCGAGACGGACGCCGGTACGGCCCGCGTCACCTGGCACCGGGCGAAGCAGGCGAGGCTGGTCCTGGCCGTGAGCCACGGCGCCGGCGGCGGTATCGAGGCACGCGATCTCCAGGCGCTCGCCCGGGTCCTGCCCGCGCACGGCGTGAGCGTCGCGCTCGTGGAGCAGCCCTGGCGCGTCGCCGGCAAGAAGGTGGCGCCCGCGCCGAAGACGCTGGATCTGGGCTGGCTCGGGGTGTGGCCCGCGCTCGTCGCCCCCGGGCTGCCGGTGATCTCGGGCGGACGCAGCGCCGGGGCCCGGGTCGCCTGCCGCACCGCCGCCGAGCTGGGCGCGCACGCGGTCCTCGCCCTGAGCTTCCCGCTGCATCCGCCGGGCAAGCCGGAGAAGTCCCGCGCGGACGAACTGCTGGGCGCGGGCGTGCCCACGCTGGTGGTGCAGGGCGGCAACGACCCGTTCGGCAAGCCGGAGGAGTTCCCCCGGGGCTCCTACGAGATCGTCGAGGTGCCGTACGGCGACCACGGCTTCGCCGTGCCCAAGCGCGCGGACATCACCCAGGAACAGGCCCTGGAGACCATCACCGACGCCGTGGTGAAGTGGGCCACGTCACTCGGGTGACGGCCGGGAATGTGGCGAGGCGGACCACTGTTGTCGGGATCAGACAGCACCGGGCGTGCTGAACGCACCGACGAGAGGAAGTCCGCCGCATGGGTTCGACCATCTGCCCGCCCGTCGCCCACCACCACCCCGTGGACGGGCTGCGCCCGGCGGAGTCTGATTCGCGCCGCAGCAGCAGCGCTGACCTGGACTGGACGGTGCTGCACGCGGCCAAGACCGCTCCGATTCGAGCGGCGGCGGGCAACGATGTTCGTCTATCCTCCGATTCGAGTGGGATCGGTTTCGGTCCTGCCATGTCGCTGGAGGAGGTGGGTCCGGTCACCGGTACCGACGCAGGGACCGACTACGGCCAGGCGGAGCAGCCCGAGGGCCGGGGCACGGGCATGGAGTCGTCCGCCGAGCGCAGTGCGCGCTTCGAGCGGGACGCGCTCGAATTCCTCGACCAGATGTACTCGGCCGCGCTGCGCATGACGCGCAACCCGGCCGACGCCGAGGACCTGGTGCAGGAGACGTACGCGAAGGCGTACGCGTCCTTCCACCAGTTCCGCGAGGGCACCAACCTCAAGGCCTGGCTGTACCGGATCCTGACCAACACGTTCATCAACTCGTACCGCAAGAAGCAGCGCGAACCCCAGCGCAGCGCGGCCGAGGAGATCGAGGACTGGCAGCTGGCACGTGCCGAGTCGCACATGTCGACCGGTCTGCGCTCGGCGGAGTCGCAGGCGCTCGACCACCTTCCCGACTCGGACGTCAAGGAAGCGCTCCAGGCGATCCCCGAGGAATTCCGCATCGCCGTCTACCTCGCGGACGTGGAGGGCTTTGCGTACAAGGAGATCGCCGACATCATGGGGACACCCATCGGCACGGTGATGTCCCGGCTGCACCGGGGCCGCCGTCAACTGCGCGGCATGCTCGAGGACTACGCCCGCGAGCGCGGGTTGGTCCCGGCCGGCGCCGGAGAGTCGAACGAGAAAGGCTCGGGCTCATGAGCTGCGGAGAGCCGCACGAGACGGACTGCAGTGAGGTCCTGGACCATCTCTACGAGTTCCTCGACAGTGAGATGCCGGACGTCGATCGCACCAAGTTCCAGCAGCACTTCAAGGAGTGCTCTCCCTGCCTGGAGAAGTACGGGCTGGAAGAGGCCGTGAAGAAGCTGGTCAAGCGGTGCTGCGGCCATGACGACGTGCCGACGGACCTGCGGGCGAAGGTCATGGGCCGCATCGAGCTGATCCGCTCCGGCCAGACGGTCCCCGAGCACGATGTGACCGCCACTCCGCAGGAGTCCTGAACTCGAGTTCGGACACTCGGTCAATCCTCGGCAGTTCGTCACTCGAACGTGCTAATCCACGGGCCGGAAGCCCATGGATTCGGCCAATGCCGCCCCGGTGCGCCACCTCCCCCTCTAGGCTCCCGAGCCTGAATGGGGCATGACCGGGCCCGCCCGGTTCCAGGCCGGGCGCCGGTCGGCGGGAGGTGGCGTCGTGGGACCGGTTCGGCCTTGGGGCTACGTGTACGTCGGCTGTGCCGCCCTGGCCGCCCTGTTCTGCGTGGCCCCGGTGCCGGAGCTGCCCGTCCCCTGGTGGGCGGTCGCCCTGCTCGCCGTGCTCTACGCCGGCTGCGAGCAGGTCCCCCGGTGCTCCCTCGTGGGCCGCCACGCACCCGACGGCATGGGCACGTTCTTCCCCGTGCTGCTCGCCGGAGCTTTCCTGCTGCCGCCCCCGGCCGCCGCGCTCGTGCCGCTGCCGGGTGCCCTGCTCGCCCGGGTCGACGGGCGGCCGGCCCGGCTGCGCCGGACGTGGCGGGCCGCACAGCTCGCCCTGGCCGTGTGGGCGGCCTCCCGGGTGCACTGGTCGCTCGGCGGCCACGACGCGGTCGTCGGCGCCCGCTTCCCGTACGCGCTCCTGCCCGCGGGCGCCGCCGTGGTGGCGTTCTGCCTGGCGCTCACCGCCCTCGACGGCGGGATCCTGGCGCTCGCCGAGGGCGTACCGGCGCACACCGCCTGGCGCGGCCTGTTCCTGCGCTCCCTCGCGCCCGTCACCGTGCACGGCCTGGCCGGGCTGATGATGGCCGTGCTGTGGCGCAGCACGTACGGGCCGGTCGCGGCTCTGCTCGTGCTGCTGCCCATGTACGTCTCCTGCTGGGTCTTCGCCCAGTACCACCGCGAGCGGGCGGCCCATCAGGCCACGATCCGGGCGCTCGTCCAGGCGGTCGACATCAAGGACGGCTACACCCGCGGGCACAGCGAACGGGTCGGACAGGCCTCGATGATGATCGCCCGGGAACTCGGCATGGACGACGAACGCGTCGAGGTGCTGCGGTTCGCCGGGATCCTGCACGACGTGGGCAAACTCGGCGTGCCCACCCGGCTGCTGCGCAAGGACGGGCCGCTCACCCCCGAGGAGCGGCGGATCATCGAACTGCACCCCGAGTACGGCCACGAGATGGTCCGCGGCATCGGGTTCCTCGACGAGGCGCGGTCCGCGATCCTCCACCACCACGAACGCCTCGACGGCAGCGGGTATCCGTACGGGCTGACGGGCGACCGCATCCCCGAGTGCGCCCGTGTGGTCGCCGTCGCCGACGCCTTCGACGCCATGACCTCCACCCGCTCCTACCGGCGGGCCCGCCCCGTCGCCGCTGCCCTGGACGAACTCCGGCGGTGCGCGGGGTCGCAGTTCGACCCGGCGATGGTGGGGGCGTTCGTCCGGGCCCTCGCGCGCCACGGCTGGCACCCGGTGGTGACCGCGGACGAGGAACGGCGCGAGGAGGCCCGGGACGCCCGGGCGCGCGGAAACGTACCGCCTCCGGCCCTGCCCGTGGCCGGCCGCCCGGCCGGGCGGGGACCCGGTGGGGGCGGTGCATGACCGCCCGCCGCCTCCCCCTCCTCCTCGCCCACGCGGCGGCCGGGCTCCTCGGCGCCGGCGCTCTCGCCCCCACCCTCTGGCACGGCATCGAGGAACCCGGTGCCGCCCTCGCCTTCGGGGTGCTGGTCGGCGTCGGCGAGCTCGGCCGGTGGAGCGGCAGCGGCGAGCGGGAGCCCGCACCCCTCGGGGCGGCCGGGGCGCTCGCCTACGCCCTGCTCGGGGAGACCGCCGGCCGGCCCACCCACCACGGCGTGCCCCAGGTCGTCGCCGTGGTGCTCGCGGCCTCCCTCGCCGGCTGCGTGCCGCACGTGGCCCGCGGGCGCGGCCCAACCACCGACCACCTCACCCGCCGCCTGCTCACCGTCGGCTTCGCCGCCGTCTGCTTCCAGCCCCTCTACCACCACGGCGGACCGCATCACCGGAGCGGACCCGCGTACGCGCTGATCGTCGTCGCCCTGCTCGTCCTGACCACCCTCTGCGACGCGGTGCTCGCCGCCGCGCTCGCGCACTGCCGGACCCGCTGGCCGTTCGGGCCGCTGCTGCGCGAGGAGTTGCGCGGCAGGTGCGGCATCGGCTCCGCGGTGTGCGCCACGGGAGCCGTGATGTCCCTGGCCGTCGCGGTCGCCGGCCTGTGGGCGCTGCCCGTCTTCTCGCTTCCGCTGCTGCTCACCCAGCTCTCCTACCGGCGCTACGCGGCCGTGCGCACCACCTACCGGCAGACCATCGCCTCCCTGGCCCGCGCCACCGAGATCGCCGGGTACACGCCCCCCGGACACGCCCGCCGCGTGGCCGAGCTCAGCCGGGCCGTCGGCCGTGAGATGGGCCTCACCGAGCCCGAGCTGACCGTCCTGGAGTACGCGGCCCTCATGCACGACATCGGGCAGCTCAGCCTGGTCGATCCCGTTCCCGCCGGGGCCACCGCCCGGCTGCCGGCCGAGGAACAGCGGCGCATCGCCCTGCTCGGCGGCGCCGTGGTGCGTCAGACCGGTGTGGACGCCGAGGTCGCCGTCGTCGTGGAACGGCAGGCCGACCCCTACCGGGAACAGCCGGTGAGCGCCAGAATCGTCCGGGCGGTCAACGCGTACGAGGAGATGGCGAGGGAAGAGACAGGACCGGGGGGACCGCTCAGCGCGCTGGAGCGGCTGCGGCTCGCCTGCGCCCGCGACTACCAGCCGGAGGTCGTGGAATCACTCGCACGAGTGCTGCAGCGAGACGGTCTGAGGGCCCCAGTGGTGGGGTAACCCATCGGTAATGAGCGCCCGTCCGGCCGTACGTGGTTGGATGCGAGGAGAGGGTGTTCGGGGGCACAGCTCGGTCCGTGGCCCCCGCAGACGGCAGGAATCCGGCAGGCGGGAATCGCAAGGGACTGGCAGGCGGAATCGTGAGGATCTTCGGGAAGGGACGGCACCGGCCCTCCGCCTCCTGGCGGCAGGCCACCGACCGCGCGTTCACCCTGATCGGTGACGGCCGGTACGAGGACGCGGGAGCGCTGCTGACCCGTGCCGCGGACCTGGAGCCCTGGCTATCGGAGTCCTGGTTCAACCTGGCGCTGCTGCACAAGTTCCGCCACGACTGGGAGCAGGCCCGTACCGCCGGGCTGCGCGCCGTGGCGTTGCTCGAGAAGGAGACCGGGGCGCCCGACTGGTGGAACGTGGGCATCGCCGCTACCGCCCTGCAGGACTGGCCGCTGGCCCGCCGCGCCTGGCAGGCGTACGGGCTGAAGGTGCCGGGAGGTGCCGCGGTATCCTCGGAGCCCGCCGGGATGGAACTGGGCAGCGCGGCCGTGCGGCTGTCGCCGGAGGGCGAGGCCGAGGTGGTCTGGGGCCGCCGGCTGGACCCCGCCCGTATCGAGGTGCTCTCCATCCCGCTGCCGTCCTCCGGGCGCCGCTGGGGCGAGGTCGTGCTGCACGACGGGGTGCCGCACGGGGAGCGCACGACGGCCGCCGGGCACACCTACCCCGTCTTCGACGAGATCGAGCTGTGGGCGCCCTCGCCGGTGCCCACCTGGGTGGTCCTGCTGGAGGCCGCCACGGAGGCCGACCGGGACGCGCTGGAGCAGCTGGCCGCCGACGCCGGGTTCGCCGCGGAGGACTGGTCCTCGTCCGTGCGGCTGCTGTGCCGTACGTGCTCCGAGTCCCGGATGCCGGCCGACGAGGGCGACGGCGAGCACCTCGACCCGCACGACCACAGCGAGCCCGGCCACCCGGGGCCGCTGGGGCACCGTACGGACGGGCAGCTGTGGGTGCCTGAGCGGGAGTGCGGGGTGGCCGCGCCGGCTTCGCTCGTTCGGGGGCTGCTGGACGGGTGGGTCGCGGACAGTCCCGATTCCCGGGACTGGCGGGACCTCGAAGAGGTGTGTTGACCGGGCCTTCACCGGCCTCCCGGGGAAGTCACCCGACCACGCCCCGTAGGCTGTACTCGCAGATTTCCCATGGTTGCAGGAAGGCGTACGTCGGTCATGGCGCAGCAGGACACCGATCAGCAGCACGCGGGCGTGCTCCCCGTCGACGGCGAGGGCTTCGTCGTCGACACGGAGGACTGCGAGGAGCGCGAGACGGCCTGGCGGGAGCGGGGCACCTCGCGGCCGATCACGGTCGTCGGCAACCCGGTGCTGCACAAGGAGTGCAAGGACGTCACCGAGTTCGGCGAGGAGCTCGAGCAGCTGGTCGCGGACATGTTCGCCAGCCAGCGCACCGCTGAGGGCGTGGGCCTGGCCGCGAACCAGATCGGTGTCGATCTGAAGGTCTTCGTCTACGACTGCCAGGACGACGAGGGTGTGCGCCACGTGGGCGTGGTCTGCAACCCCAAGCTCGTCGACCTGCCCGCCGACAAGCGCCGTCTGGACGACAGCAACGAGGGCTGCCTGTCCGTGCCGACCGCCTACGCGCCGCTCGCCCGCCCCGACTACGCCGAGGTCACGGGGCAGGACGAGAAGGGCAACCCGATCAAGGTGCGCGGCACCGGCTACTTCGCGCGGTGTTTGCAGCACGAGACGGACCATCTGTACGGCTACCTCTACATCGACCGGCTCTCCAAGCGCGAACGCAAGGATGCCCTGCGGCAGATGGCCGAGAACGAACCCCGCTACCCCGTGGTGGCCAACGACTGAACCCCAGGGGGTGTCTCGGACACCCCCGGCACTCCCTCGTCGACGGCGCCGGGCCGGGCACTCCGCCCTGCCCGGCGCCGTTCGCGTAGGTGTCGCGTTCATGTGTGCGTCGCACATTCGATCCCCTGTACGCATGAACTGATCCTTAATCAGTCACACAAGGGGAGAATCTCGGCACAGTAGGGGAGTGAGTGAAGCAAATCCGTTCCCATGCCGGTCAGTTGTAGTGCTGAATGGAATGCGCGGGACAACGCGACGGCGGTGCGCCCGGCACGACGGAGGGGGCGCGGCGCCAACCGGCTGCTGAGAGGGGTTTGTTCGTGCCAGCTTTCCCACACAGCACTTCACCGACGGCGACCGCGGCCGCGGTTCCACCGGCGCTCCGACTGCCGGTGATCGAGGCCGCGTTTCCCCGTCGACTGCACCCGTATTGGCCCTGCCTGCAGGAGAAGACACGTTCCTGGCTGCTGGAAAAGCGGCTCATGCCGGCGGACAAGGTCGAGGAATATGCCGACGGACTGTGCTACACCGACCTCATGGCGGGCTACTACATCGGCGCTCCCGACGAGGTCCTGCAGGCGATAGCCGACTACAGCGCGTGGTTTTTCGTCTGGGACGACCGCCACGACCGGGACATCGTGCACCGCCGGCCCGCCGCCTGGGGGAGGCTGAGGTCGCGACTGCACACGGCCCTGGACTCTCCCGCGGACCATCTGCACCACCGGGATCCCCTGGTCGCCGGGTTCGCGGACAGCGTGCTGCGGTTGTACTCGTTCCTCGGCCCCACGTGGAACGCGCGCTTCGCCCGGCACTTCCACGCGGTGATCGAGGCGTACGACCGGGAGTTCCGCAACCGCACCCTGGGACGCGTCCCGACGGTGGAGGCCTACCTCGAACTGCGCCGGCTCACCTTCGCGCATTGGATCTGGACGGATCTGCTGGAGCTGAGCGCCGAATGCGAACTGCCGGACCACGTCAGGAAACACCCCGCATACCGACGGGCGGCCTTGCTGAGCCAGGAGTTCGCCGCCTGGTACAACGACCTGTGTTCGCTCCCCAAGGAAATAGCGGGGGACGAGGTCCACAATCTCGGAATCAGTCTCATCCATCATGAGGGGCTGACGCTCGAAGAGGCCGTCACGGAAATACGGCGGCGGGTCGGGCAATGCGTCACCGATTTCGTCGCCGCCGAAAAGGAGGCACTGCGCTTCGCCGACACCCTCGCGGCCGGAACGGTGCGGGAAAAGGAACTTGGCATCGCGGTCAGGGCGATCGTCGCAAACATGCGGAACTGGTTCAGCACCGTGTACTGGTTCCATCACGAGTCCGGCCGGTACCGGGTCGACAGCTGGGACGACCGGTCGACACCCCCGTACGTCGACAACGAAGCGGCAGGTGAGAAATGACTCTGGAATCGGTCAGGACCCAGGCGCCCATGGAGCCGTCTGTTCCGCCACTCGCAGCGGGCGGCGTCCCCGCTCTCGGACACGGCTGGAAACTGGCCCGCGACCCGCTCGGCTTCCTCACCCGGCTGCGGGACGACGGCGACGTCGTACGGCTGAGGATCGGCCCGAAGACGCTGTACGCGGTCACCAGCCCCGAACTCGCCGGCGCCCTCGCGCTCAGCACCGACTTCCAGATCGGCGGGGCGCTGTGGGAGTCGCTCGAGGACCTGCTCGGCAAGCAGGGTGTGGCCACCAGCAACGGGCCGCTGCACAGGCGCCAGAGGCGGGCCATCCAGCCCGCCTTCCGGCTCGAGGCCATCCCCGCCTACGGCCCGATCATGGCGGAGGAGGCGCACGCGCTCGTGGAACGCTGGCGCTCCGGCGCCGCCCTCGACGCCACCACGGAGGCCTTCCGCGTGGCCGTCCGCGTCGCCACCCGCTGCCTGATGCGCGGCAGTTACATGGACGCCCGGGCCGAGCGGATCTGTGCGGCGCTCACCACACTGTTCAGCGGTATGTACCAGCGCATGGTCCTGCCCCTGGGGCCGCTTTATCGCCTGCCGCTTCCGGCCAACCGCGAATTCAACCGGGCATTGGCCGATCTGCATCTCCTGGTCGACGAGATCGTCGCCGACCGCCGGGCATCCGGTCAAAAGCCGGACGATTTGCTGACGGCTTTGCTGGAGGCGAAGGACGAGAATGGCGAGGCCATCGGGGAACAGGAGATCCACGACCAGGTCGTCGCCATCATCACCGCCGGAAGCGAAACCGTCGGTTCCATGATCATGTCGCTCCTGAAGGTCCTCACCGAGCACCCGGACCAGGGTGACAAGATCCGCGACGAGGTGAAAACCGTCGTGGGCGACCGGCCGGTCGCATTCGAGGACGTCCGGAAGCTGACGTACACCGCGCACGTCATCGTCGAGACAATGCGTTTGCATCCCGCGGTATGGATATTGACGCGGCGGGCGGTGGCCGACACGCAGCTCGGCGGGTACCGCATCCCGGCCGGGGCCGACGTCGTCTACAGCCCGTACGCGATCCAGCGTGATCCGCGCTCGTACGGGCGGCATCTGGAGTTCGACCCCGACCGGTGGCTTCCTGAGCGGGCCAAGGAGGTCCCCAAGCACGCGATGACCCCGTTCGGCGTCGGCAACCGCAAGTGCCCGGGCGACCACTTCTCGATGGCCGAACTCACGCTCCTCACCGCGGCCATGGCCTCCGCCTACCGTTTCGAACAGGCACCCGGGTCCGAGCCCGGGCCCCGCATCGGCATCACGCTCCGCCCACGCCGGCTGCTGCTGCGGGCCCTGCCCCGCTGACCACCCGCACCGGACGCAGGTACAGGCGGCCCTCGGGCCGCCTGAACCCGCGCCGGCAGGCGTTCAGAAGTCCTCGTCCAGGTCGACGGTGCCCTCCACCGCGACCTGGTACGCCGACGGACGCCGCTCGAAGAAGTTGGTCAGCTCCTGGACGCCCTGCAGCTCCATGAAGGAGAAGGGGTTCTCCGAGCCGTACACCGGGGCGAACCCGAGGCGCGTGAGGCGCTGGTCGGCGACGCACTCCAGGTACTGCCGCATCGAGTCGGTGTTCATGCCCGGCAGGCCGTCACCGCACAGGTCGCGGGCGAACTGCAGCTCGGCCTCGACGGCCTCCCGGAGCATGTCGGTGACCTGCTGCTGGAGTTCGTCGTCGAAGAGGTCCGGCTCCTCCTTGCGGACGGTGTCCACGACGTCGAACGCGAACGACATGTGCATCGTCTCGTCGCGGAACACCCAGTTGGTGCCGGTGGCCAGGCCGTGCAACAGGCCCCGGCTGCGGAACCAGTAGACGTACGCGAAGGCGCCGTAGAAGAACAGACCCTCGATACACGCGGCGAAGCAGATCAGGTTGAGGAGGAACCGGCGGCGGTCGGCCTTGGTCTCCAGACGCTCGATCTTCTCCACCGAGTCCATCCACTTGAAGCAGAACTCGGCCTTCTCGCGGATGGACGGGATGTTCTCCACGGCCGCGAAGGCCGCCGCCCGGTCGTCCGGGTCGGGGAGGTAGGTGTCCAGGAGCGTCAGGTAGAACTGGACGTGGACGGCCTCCTCGAAGAGCTGCCTCGACAGGTACAGCCGGGCCTCGGGGGAGTTGATGTGCTTGTAGAGGGTCAGCACCAGGTTGTTCGCGACGATCGAGTCGCCGGTCGCGAAGAAGGCCACCAGTCGGCCGATCAGGTGCTGCTCGCCCGGGGTGAGCTTGGCGAGGTCGGCGACGTCCGAGTGGAGGTCGACCTCCTCCACGGTCCAGGTGTTCTTGATGGCGTCCCGGTAGCGCTCGTAGAAGTCCGGGTAGCGCATGGGGCGCAGGGTCAGCTCGAAGCCCGGGTCGAGGAGGTTCTGGAATCGGGTGGTCATTACTGGCAGGCCTCGCAGGACTCGGGGTTCTCAAGGGAGCAGGCGACCGCTTCGGGGTCGGCGGCCTGCTGGACGGGGATGGGCTTCTGGGACTGGGCCTGGCCCTGGGCGGCGCGGGCGATACGGGTCGCCGGGCGGGAACGCAGGTAGTACGTCGTCTTCAGGCCCTGCTTCCAGGCGTACGCGTACATCGAGGAGAGCTTGCCGATGGTCGGCGTCTCCATGAACAGGTTCAGTGACTGGGACTGGTCCAGGAACGGGGTGCGCGCGGCGGCCATGTCGATCAGACCGCGCTGCGGGATCTCCCAGGCCGTGCGGTACAGCGCCCGTACGTCGGCCGGGATCCAGGTGAAGTCCTGCACCGAGCCGTTCGACTCGCGCAGCGCCTCACGGGTCCGGGCGTCCCACACGCCCAGCTCCTTCAAGTCGTTCACCAGGTAGGAGTTGACCTGGAGGAACTCCCCGGACAGCGTCTCCCGCTTGAACAGGTTGGAGACCTGCGGCTCGATGCACTCGTACACGCCGGCGATCGAGGCGATGGTGGCGGTCGGGGCGATGGCCAGCAGCAGCGAGTTGCGCATCCCGGTCGTCGCGATCCGCCGGCGCAGCGCCGCCCAGCGCTCCGGCCAGGTGAACTCGACGCCGTAGTGGTCGGGGTGCAGCACGCCCCGGGCCGTACGGGTCTTCTGCCAGGCCGGGAGCGGGCCGTTGCGCTCGGCGAGGTCGGCGGAGGCCTCGTACGCGGCGAGCATGATGCGCTCGGCGATACGGGTGGACAGCTGCCTGGCCTCCGGGGAGTCGAAGGGCAGCCGCAGCTTGAAGAAGACGTCCTGCAGGCCCATCGCGCCGAGGCCGACCGGGCGCCACTTGGCGTTGGAACGGCCCGCCTGCTCGGTCGGGTAGAAGTTGATGTCCACGACGCGGTCGAGGAAGGTCACGGCCGTGCGGACCGTCTCGTCCAGCCGCTCCCAGTCGATGTCGCCGGTCGCGGTGTCGACGAAGGCACCGAGGTTGACCGAGCCCAGGTTGCAGACCGCCGTCTCCCCGTCGTCGGTGACCTCCAGGATCTCCGTGCAGAGGTTGGAGGAGTGGATCACGTGGCCCGGCTCGGCCGTCTGGTTGGCGGTGCGGTTGGCGGCGTCCTTGAACGTCATCCAGCCGTTGCCGGTCTGCGCGAGGGTGCGCATCATGCGGCCGTACAGGTCGCGGGCGGGGATCGTCTTCTTGGCGAGACCTGCCGCCTCGGCCCTGCGGTAGGCGGCGTCGAACTCCTCGCCCCACAGGTCGGCCAGCTCGGGCACGTCCGAGGGGGAGAACAGCGACCACTGCTCGTCCGCGTTGACCCGGCGCATGAACTCGTCCGGGATCCAGTGCGCGAGGTTGAGGTTGTGGGTGCGGCGGGCGTCCTCGCCGGTGTTGTCCCGCAGCTCGAGGAACTCCTCGATGTCGGAGTGCCAGGTCTCCAGGTATACGGCGGCGGCACCCTTGCGCCGGCCGCCCTGGTTCACGGCGGCGACCGAGGCGTCGAGGGTCTTCAGGAACGGGACGATGCCGTTGGAGTGCCCGTTGGTGCCGCGGATCAGGGAGCCGCGGGAGCGGATGCGGGAGAAGGCGATGCCGATCCCGCCGGCGTGCTTGGAGAGGCGGGCGACCTGGTGGTAGCGCTCGTAGAGGGAGTCGAGCTCGTCCTTCGGGGAGTCGAGGAGGTAGCAGGACGACATCTGGGGGTGCCGGGTGCCGGAGTTGAAGAGGGTGGGGGAGGAGGGGAGGTAGTCGAGCCGGCTCATGAGCTCGTACAGCGCGGCGACGTCGTCCACCGCCCGGCTGCCCGCCTGTGGATCGAACGCAGTGTCCTCGGCGAGCCCGGAGGCGACGCGGAGCATGAAGTGCTGGGGCGTCTCGACGACCTTGCGGGTGATCGGGTGGCGCAGGAGGTAGCGGCTGTGCAGGGTGCGCAGGCCGAAGTAGCCGAAGCGGTCGTCGGCGCGCTCGTCCACCAGGGCGTCGAGACGGTCGGCGTGCAGGCGTACGAACGTGGCGGTGCGGTCCGCGATGAGCCCTTCCCGGTGGCCGACGGCGATGGACTCGGTGAACGACGTGACGCCCTGGGAGGCGGCCTCGGCGCGGATGCCGATGGTCAGCAGGCGGGCGGCCAGCTTCGAGTAGGCGGGGTCCTCGGAGATGAGGCCCGCGGCCGCCTCCGTGGCCAGCTCGCGCAGCTCCGCCTCGTCGGCGCGGGCGGACCGGCCGCGCAGCGCGGCGGCGGCGACCCGGCCGGGGTCGGCGTCGGGAAGGTCGGCGGTCAGCTCGGTCAGGGTCCGCAGCAGCGCGGCACCGGGACCGTCGGTTTCCAGGCCCGTGGCTGAAGCCGGATCGACTGGCGCGATGGTCACGTGGGGCTCTCCCTCGCTCGGCACGGGGCCTGGCGGAGGGCAGGGGGCAGCTCACGAGCGCACGCGGCGTCGCGTCCACCGGCCCATTCCGCGAGGCCCGGACGTCAGGGCACCCGGACCGGACGGCCGGGCGCGCTGTCGGCAGGTCCTCGGACTGACGCTCGTACGACGACATGCAGGCATACGTGTACGAGTACACCGTTGCGGGACAGTTCCGGATTCGCACCGGATTCCCCTGCGGCGACAGCGAGCATGAGCATACATCTTGTGCCGGGCTGCGACGCCACCCCCAGATGTTGTGTCCCAGTGGCCTCAGAGCGTCAACTCGTAGGTGAGGAGAGTGATGTCGTCGAGATGGGGGAGGGGGCTCCAGTCCCGCTCGGGTGTGCGAACGAAGCCCAGGCGTTCATAGATGCGGTGGGCGGTGCGCATCGTGCGCTGGGTCGACAGGACGACCCGTACGCAGCCTTCCGTGGCCCGTGCGCGGTCGACGCAGGCGCGGACGAGAGCCTCTCCCGCGCCCCGGCCGCGGGCGGCGTGCGCGACCGCGAGCATCCGTATCTCGGCCTCCCCCGGTCCCGCGATGTCGGCCATGGGGCCGCCGCCGGCCGGTACGAAGGTGACGCCGCCGAGCACATGCCCGTCCGCCACGGCCACCAGTACCTCTGCCGCGGCCGCCCGCCCTGCCACGTCCTTCAGTTCGTCGAGGTAGGCGTCGCTCTCCCCGAAGTCGAGGAGGCCGTCCTGGAGGTAGGCCCGCGCGGTGATCTCGCCGAGCGTGGCGTACTCGTCGGGGGTCGCCTGCCGGATGGTGAGGTCCATGGGGCCGAGTGTGCCGGACGGGTACGACAACGGGCCGCCGGATTTTCTCCGACGGCCCGCTGACCCGCGTACGACGTGGACTCAGTGCGAGGTGCCGGCCGTGGCCGGCGGCAGCTCCACCTGCACCCCCGGGTCGCCCGCGTCCGCCGTGTAGTCCTCCGGCCTCGTCTCGTCGATGCCCTCCGGAGCCTTCAGCGCCTTCAGGACGAACGTCAGCACCACCGTCACCACCACGTTCATCACGAACGCCGTCAGGCCGATGTAGCCGATCTCCCCGATGCCGGGGATCTCCTTGGCGGAGCCGCCGAAGTGCGGCTGGGTCGGGGACGCCACGCCGTACGCCGCCAGCGTGCCGTAGACCATGCCGACCGCCCAGCCCGCAAGCAGCGCCCAGCGGTGGAACCAGCGGGTGAACAGACCGCCGACCAGGGCCGGGAAGGTCTGCAGGATCCAGATGCCGCCCAGCAGCTGGAAGTTGATGGCGACCGTCTTGTCCATGGTCAGGACGAAGACCAGGGCGCCCACCTTCACCAGCAGCGACACGATCTTGGAGACCCTGGTCTCCTCTGCCGCCGTCGCGTCCGGCTTGATGAAGTCCTTGTAGATGTTGCGGGTGAAGAGGTTCGCGGCCGCGATCGACATGATCGCCGCGGGCACCAGCGCGCCGATGCCGATCGCCGCGAAGGCCACGCCCGCGAACCAGTCCGGGAACATGTTCTCGAACAGCTGCGGAATCGCCAGCTGCCCGTTCTTGACCTTCACGCCCGCGGCGATCGCCATGAAGCCCAGCAGCGCCAGCAGTCCCAGCATCAGCGAGTACAGCGGCAGGATCGTGGTGTTGCGGCGGATCACGTCACGGCTGCGCGAGGACAGCGTCGCCGTGATCGAGTGCGGGTACATGAACAGCGCGAGCGCCGAGCCCAGCGCCAGCGTGGCGTACGTCCACTGGGTCGCCTCCACGGGCGCGAGGGCCCCGCGCGGCTTGCCCGTCGCCGGGTTGACCTGTGCGAACGCCTGGCCCGCCTTCGCGAAGACGTCGTCGAACCCGCCCAGCTTGATCGGGATGTAGATGATGGCCACCGCGATGACGATGTAGATCAGCGCGTCCTTCACGAACGCGATCAGAGCGGGCGCCCTGAGGCCCGACGAGTACGTGTACGCGGCCAGCACACCGAAGGCGATCAGCAGCGGCAGGTCCTTCACGAACCAGTTGGTGTTCTCGCCGCCGCCCACGCCCATCACGTCCAGCACGGCCTGGATGCCCACCAGCTGGAGCGCGATGTAGGGCATGGTGGCCAGGATGCCGGTGAGCGCCACCGCCAGCGACAGGCCCTTCGAACCGAACCGGCCGCGCACGAAGTCCGAGGTCGTGACATATCCGTGCCGGTGCGAGACCGACCACAGGCGCGGCAGGAAGGTGAAGATCAGCGGGTACACCAGGATGGTGTAGGGCACCGCGAAGAAGCCCGAGGCGCCCGCCGCGTAGATCGCCGCCGGGACGGCCACGAACGTGTACGCGGTGTACAGGTCGCCGCCGAGCAGGAACCAGGTGATCCAGGTTCCGAACGAGCGGCCGCCGAGGCCCCACTCGTCGAGGCTGTGCTCGTTGTCGGCCCTGCGCCAGCGCGCCGCCAGGAAGCCCATGACGGTGACGGCCAGGAAGAAGAAGATGAAGACGCCGAGCGCGACGCCGTTCACGCCGTTCTTCACTGCGACGCACCCCCCTTCTGGCCGGCGCGGGCGCGCTGGTCACGCTGCCACAGCTTGTACGCGAGCATCGTCAGCGCCGTGGAGATGAGCACCCACAGCATCTGGTACCAGTAGAAGAACGGGATGCCGATGAACGCGGGGTCCGTCTTGGCGTACGAGCCGACCCACAGCATCGCGACGAAGGGTGCTACAAGGCAGAGGGCGATGACGACGCGCACCGGCGTCACCACCGCCGCTCTGGCTGCATCTGGCTGATCGGACATGCGGCTCCGTCCCCTCACTGTCACCTGTGCACCTGTGTAATGCGCAGGCAATGTAGGTGACCCCGTCATGAAAGCGGAAGCCCTCGTCCGCATATCGGTCGTGACCAGGTCGGAAAAGCGCTGCTGGTTTACTCCGAGGGCCGCTTCAGCCGGGCCACGAACTTGTAGCGGTCCCCTCGGTAGACGGACCGCACCCACTCCACCGGCTTGCCCTCGCGGTCCAGCGAGTGGCGGGAGAGCATCAGCATCGGCAGGCCCACGTCCGTGCCGAGCAGGCCCGCCTCGCGCGGAGTGGCCAGCGAGGTCTCGATGGTCTCCTCGGCCTCCGCGAGATGGACGTCGTAGACCTCCGCGAGCGCCGTGTAGAGGGAGGTGTACTTCACCAGCGAGCGGCGCAGCGCCGGGAAGCGCTTGGCGGACAGGTGGGTCGTCTCGATCGCCATCGGCTCGCCGCTCGCCAGCCGCAGCCGCTCGATGCGCAGCACCCGGCCGCCGGGCGAGATGTCGAGCAGCCCGGCGAGCGTGTCGTCGGCCGTGATGTAGCCGATGTCCAGCAGCTGCGAGGTCGGCTCCAGGCCCTGCGCGCGCATGTCCTCCGTGTACGAGGTCAGTTGCAGCGCCTGGGACACCTTCGGCTTGGCGACGAACGTGCCCTTGCCCTGGATGCGTTCGAGCCGTCCCTCGACGACCAGCTCCTGCAGCGCCTGGCGCACCGTGGTGCGGGAGGTGTCGAACTCCGCGGCCAGAGTGCGCTCGGGCGGCACCGGCGTGCCCGGCGCCAACGTCTCCGTCATGTCGAGCAGATGCTTCTTCAGACGGTAGTACTTGGGCACGCGCGCGGTGCGGACGGTCGTCCCGCCCTCGCTCTCCGCACTGCTGACGTCGGTGCTCATGCTCTGCCTTCCCGGCTCCGGATGCCGAAGCGACCGACAGGCCGTCGGTCACGGCTCACATCGTGGCACGGCTTCATGGGGAGCAGAGCCCCACGCTCCGTGATCCCCGTTCCACGGACGGGGATCCCCTCTGTATACCGTCGGCACCCTCGCTGGTCTAGTCCACATCGTGGAAGTGGTCCAGTCGCGGCCGCGAGAATCCGGATGCCCGTTTTCGCTGGGTTCCTACTTAAAGGTCCTTTCATATGTAGGTCGCATAACGAACGTCCTGAGCGGCTCGAACACCCTTGACGCGCCTATTGGTCTGAGCCAAGCTCCCCCCTACTGGTCTACACCATTGGTCCAGGTCCCGGCCCCACGGGCGGTGCGCGTCGTCACGCCGCGGGGACAAGGGGGGTTTGTGGCATCCCTGAGGAGGATGGCGTGAAGCGCAAACTGACAGTCGCGATCGGTATCGCGGGCATGATGATCTCCATCGCGGCGTGCGGGGGCGGGAAGTCCGGCGGGTCGAGCACGGGGGCGGACGCCAAGGAGCTCACCGTCTGGTTGACGGTCGACGCACAGAACAACTGGCCGGCGCTGGTGAAGGCCGCCGACGACGCGGTGCTGAAGAAGCACCCGGGCCTGAAGATCAACCACGAGTACTACGGCTGGCCGGACAAGAACACGAAGCTCGACGCCGTCCTCGCCACCGACAAGGCGCCCGACGTGGTCGAGATGGGCAACACCGAGATGCTCGGCTACATGGTCAAGGGCGCCTTCGCCCCCGTGGACGTGGCCAAGTTCGACAACTCCGCCCAGTGGCTGGACGGCCTCAAGGCCTCCGTGACGTACGACGGCAAGACCTACGGTGTCCCCTACTACGCCGGCGGCCGCGTCGCCAACTGGCGCAAGGACATCGCCGCTTCGGTCGGCGCCAAGACGCCGCCGAAGACGTACCAGGAGCTCACCGCCGACCTGGACAAGATCCAGAAGAAGGAGGGCAGCGGGTTCAGCGCCTGGTACCAGCCCACGCGCGACTGGTACGCCGCCATGTCCTTCGTCTACGACGCCGGCGGCTCCATCGCCAAGCAGGACGGCGGCCAGTGGAAGGCCAACCTCTCCTCGCCGGAGTCCCTCAAGGGCCTCAGCGAGTTCAAGACGGTCATCGACAAGTACATGCACGGTGACAAGACCAAGGACGAGTCCGACCGGTACATCGTCTACGGCCAGGGCAAGTCCGCCATGATCTTCGGCGCCGCCTGGGAGGGCGCGGCCGCGGCCGACCCGAAGGCCGACAAGACCGGGGGCAAGCTGAAGACCAGCCTCGAGAACTTCGTGATGCCCGGTCCGTCCGGCAAGAACATGCCCGTCTTCCTGGGCGGTTCCGACCTGGCGATCCCGGTGAAGTCCAAGGCGCAGGCGCTGGGCGCCGAGTGGATCAACGCGTTCACCGGATCGCAGGGCCAGAAGGGCCTCATCGCCAAGGGCAACCTGCCCAACAACAAGACCGACCTCGCGACCCTGAAGAACGACCCGGCGACGGCGGTCCCGGCCACCGCGGCCGAGTCCAACTGGTTCGTCCCCATGGCACCCGGCTGGGGCCAGGTCGAGAAGGCGCAGGTCCTGCAGACGATGCTGCAGGACATCGGCACCGGCAAGAAGTCGGTCGAGGCCGCCGCGAAGGACGCGGACGCCGCGATCGACAAGGTCATCAACACGAAGTGAGCCGACGGCAGGGCCCCGTGGACCCCGGGGGGTGTTCGGGGAGGGGCCCTGCGTCTCGTACGACCTACAGGGACCGCTGAGGAGCGCGCGATGAGTGCCGCAGACACGACCACCCCTGCCAAGGTGCCGCCGCCGCGGCCGGCGCCTCCACCACCGGGCGTCGCCGCCGCGAGGCCACGCAGAGGGCGGGCACCGGGCGGGGCCGCCGTCCCCTGGGCGCTGCTCGCCCCCTGTCTGCTGGTCCTCGCCCTGGTGATGGGCTATCCGCTGGTCCGCCTGGTGACCCTGTCCTTCCAGAAGTTCGGCCAGTCCCAGCTGTGGGGGTTCCAGCCGGCACAGTCCGCCGGGTTCGCCAACTTCACCAACGTGCTCCAGGACGGCGAGTTCTGGGCGGTCGTCGTGCGCACGGTCGTCTTCGCGGCCGGCTCGGTGATCTTCACCATGGTCCTCGGCATGCTGATCGCACTGCTGCTCCAGCGGGTCTCCGGCTGGATGAAGACGCTGATCAACATCGCGCTGGTGGCCAGTTGGGGCATGCCGGTCATCGTGGCCACCACCGTCTTCAAGTGGCTGTTCGACTCGGACTACGGCATCCTCAACGCCCTGCTGAGCAAGCTGCCCGGCGTGCATCTGATCGGCCACAACTGGTTCGCGAGCGGACCGCAGGGCTTGGCCGTGATCATGCTGCTCGTGGTCTGGGGGGCCGTCCCGTTCGTCGTCATCACGCTCGGCGCGGGCCTCACCCAGGTGCCGAAGGAGCTGGAGGAGGCGGCCCGGCTCGACGGCGCCGGCTCCTGGGGCGTGTTCCGCCATGTCACCCTTCCCGTGCTGAAGCCGATCATCGTGATGCTGACGACCCTCTCCGTCATCTGGGACATGGGCGTCTTCCCGCAGGTCTTCGTGATGCGCGGCGGCCACCCCGAGGCCGAGTTCCAGCTGCTCACCACGTACTCGTACGACCGGGCGTTCGTGGTCAACGACTACGGGCAGGGCTCCGCGATCGCGCTGATCACCGTGCTGTTGCTGCTCGGCGTCGTCGCCCTCTACATGCGCCAGATGCTGAAGATCGGAGAAGTCGAATGAGCGGCATGAGCGGCATGAACGCCACGAGTGCGGTGACGCTCACCGGGCGCGCCATGGCCCGCCGCCGGACCAGGTCCCGGCTCGGCTGGAACCTCCTCGGCCTGCTCGTCTTCCTCACCGTGGGCTTCCCCGTCTACTGGATGATCGACACGGCGTTCAAACCGGCGAAGGACGCCATCGACCCGGACCCGAGCCTGCTGCCCACGGGCATCACACTGGCCAACTTCCGCCGGGCGCTGGACATCGCCGACTTCTGGGGACCGGTCGGACGCAGTCTGATCGTGTCGCTGTCGGTGGTCGCGATCGGCATCGTCGTCGGCACGCTGGCCGCGCTCGCCATCTCCCGGTTCGCCTTCCGCGGCCGGAAGATCGTGATCGTGGGCATCCTGGCCGTCCAGATGGTCCCGCTGGTCGCCATGATCATCCCAGTCTTCCTGCTGCTCAACGACCTGGACCAGTACGACAAGCTGTCCGGCCTGATCATCACCTACCTGACCTTCATCCTCCCGTTCACGGTGTGGACGCTGCGCGGCTTCATCGTCAACATCCCGCGCGAACTGGAGGAGGCGGCGATGGTGGACGGCTGCTCGCGCACCGGCGCCTTCCTGCGCGTGGTCTTCCCGCTGCTGGCCCCCGGTCTGGTCGCCACCTCGGTCTACGGCTTCATCCAGGCCTGGAACGAGTACCTGTACGCCCTGATGCTGATGAGCCAGCAGCACCAGACCGCGACCGTCTGGCTCGGCAACTTCACCACCAAGCACGGCACCGAGTACGCCCCGATGATGGCCGGCGCCACGATGATGGCGGTGCCGATCGTCGTGCTCTTCCTCCTCGTCCAGCGCAAGATGGCCGCGGGCCTCACCGCGGGCGCCGTGAAGGGATAACGCCCCCTGATGACGACATTCGCCAGCGGCACGGACACTCTGACGCGCGACGCGCTGACGGTCCTCCAACCCGGCTTCATCGGCACCACCGCCCCCGACTGGCTGCTGCGGCGCCTCGGCGAGGGCCTGGCGTCCGTGGGCCTGTTCGGCCGCAACATCACCTCACCCGGGCAACTCGCCGCCCTCACCGCCCAGTTGCGCGCCGAACGCGACGACGTGCTCGTCGCGATCGACGAGGAGGGAGGAGACGTCACCCGCCTGGAGGTGCGGACCGGCTCCTCCTTCCCGGGCAACCACGCGCTGGGCGCGGTCGACGACGCCGACCTGACCCGCGAGGTGGCGTACGCACTCGGCCGCAGCCTCGCCGAGTGCGGGGTCAACTTCAACTGGGCGCCGTCGGCCGATGTGAACTCCAACCCCGCCAACCCGGTGATCGGCGTCCGGTCCTTCGGCGCCGACCCCGAGCTGGCGGCCCGCCACACCGCCGCCTACGTCACCGGCCTGCAGTCCGCCGGTGTCGCCGCCTGCACCAAGCACTTCCCGGGCCACGGCGACACCGAGGTCGACTCCCACCTCGCCCTCCCGCGCATCGACGCGGAACCAGCGGTGCTCCAGGACCGCGACCTCGCCCCGTTCCGCGCGGCGATCACCGCCGGCACGCGGGCGGTGATGAGCGCGCACATCCTGGTCCCGGCCCTGGACCCGGACCGTCCGGCAACGTTGTCCCGGCGCGTCCTGACCGACCTGCTGCGCGACGAACTCGCCTACGACGGCCTGATCGTCACCGACGGCATGGAGATGCAGGCGATCGCCGGGACGTACGGCATCGAGCGCGGCAGCGTCCTCGCCCTCGCGGCCGGTGCCGACGCGATCTGCGTGGGCGGCGGCCTCGCGGACGACGAGACGGTACGACGCCTGCGGGACGCCCTGGTGGCGGCCGTCCGCTCCGGCGAGCTGGCCGAGGAACGGCTCGCCGAGGCCGCGGAACGCGTACGGGCACTGGCGCGGTGGACGGCCTCGGCGGCAGCGGACGGCGCCGGCCCGCACCGGCCGCCCGTCGCCGACATCGGACTGCTCGCGGCCCGCCGCGCGCTGACGGTCACCGGCGAAGAGGGCTTCACCCCGCTCACCGAGCCGCCCTACGTCGCCGCCCTCACCCCCGTCGCCAACATCGCGGTGGGCGACGAGACCCCGTGGGGCGTGGCCGCCGACCTGCTCCGCCTGATTCCCGGCACGGAGACGGGCAGCTTCGCCGGGGAGGCGGCGGGCCGTGCGGCGCTGGCGGCCGCCGGGCCCCGGCGGATCGTGGCGGTGGTCCGCGACGAGCACCGCCACCCCTGGATGGCCTCCGCCCTGGACACGCTCCTCGCGCAGCGTCCCGACACGATCGTGGTCGAGATGGGCGTGCCCCAGGCCGCTCCTCGCGGCGCCCTGCACATCGCCACCCACGGGGCGGCACGGGTGTGCGGTCGGGCGGCGGCGGAGGCCATCGCGGGCCGTTGAGCCGTGGCGGGGAGGACGCCGGGTCCGGGTGCCGTCCGGACCCGGCGTCCTCCTTGTGAGGCGTCTTCCTTGTGAGGGTGCTAGATGCCCTGCCAGTCGGGCTTGTTGGCGTAGGTGTGGCGGAAGTAGTCGGCGAGCTTCAGCTTGGACGCGGCGGCCTCGTCCACTACGACGGTCGCGTGCGGGTGGAGTTGGAGCGCGGAGGCCGGGCAGACGGCGGCGACCGGGCCCTCGACGGTCGCGGCGACCGCGTCCGCCTTGCCCTCGCCGGTCGCCAGCAGCACCAGGTGCCGCGCCTCGAGGATGGTGCCTATGCCCTGGGTGATCACGTGGTGCGGTACCTGATCGATGTCGCCGTCGAAGAAGCGGGCGTTGTCGATGCGGGTCTGCTCGGTGAGCGTCTTGATACGGGTCCGGGAGGCGAGCGAGGAGCACGGCTCGTTGAACCCGATGTGCCCGTCGGTCCCGATCCCGAGCAGCTGCAGATCCACGCCACCGGCCTCGGTGAGCGCCCTGTCGTACGCCTCGCACGCGGCCTGCACGTCCTGCGCAGTGCCGTCGGGCCCCAGGAAGGCGTCCATGCCTATCCCGAGCGGCTCCAGCACCTCCCGCCGGAGGACGGAGCGGTACGACTCCGGGTGGTCCGCGGGCAGTCCTACGTACTCGTCGAGCTGGGCGACACGCGCCCGCGAAACGTCCACGGCACCGGAACGCGCCCTGGCCGCCAGGGCCTCGTACACGGGCAACGGTGTCGACCCGGTGGCCACACCGAGCAGGGCGTCGGGCTTGCGTCGGAGCAGCTGTGCCATGGCCTCGGCGATGAGCTCGCCACCCGCCTGGGCGTCCGGAACGATGACAACTTCCACGCTGGGCCTGCCGATCTGAGGAGAGGGGACTGGGAACCGGGGAAAGGGACCATGTGGTTTAGACCAATCTAACAGAGCGGGGCCGTCGGAGGGGCTGCGGACAGGGGTGTCGGTCGGGAGGTGACGCGGCCGTCCGGCGGGAGCCGGCGGCGACTCGAACGCGGGGCCTGCCCAAGGCCGCTTACCTGGCGGATTCGGGCCGCCAGGCTTACAGATCTGCCCCGCTCTGCCCGGTATCGCCCGGCGCGGATCCGCCACTGCCTCCCCGCCGAGGCATCGCCGGGTCCGAGGGGGTGGAATAGGAGCCGTCAGGCCAGAGCGAGAGGCACTGCCCACCCCGGGAGGAACCCCCATGACGCCGACGACACCGGACCTTGAGCGAGACCTCCCGGGACGGACCATGGCCCGGGAGATGGCCGAACAGCCCGCCGTGCTGCGCCGCATCCTCGACGAGGGGGCGCCGCGCATCCGGGAGGTGGCCCGCGAGGTCGCCGCCCGCAAGCCCCGGTTCGTGCTGCTGACGGCCCGCGGCACCTCGGACAACGCCGCGCTCTACGCCAAGTACCTCCTGGAGATCCGCCTCGGCCTGCCCTGCGGTCTCACCTCGATGTCCACGACCACCGCCTACGGCGCCCGCCCCGACCTGACCGACGTCCTCGTCATCACCGTCAGCCAGTCCGGCGGCTCCCCGGACCTGGTCGCCTCGACGCGGGCCGCCCGCGAGGCCGGCGCCCTCACGCTCGCCGTGACCAACAACCCCGACTCACCGCTGGCCGCCGTCTCCGAATACCACATCGACGTCATGGCCGGTGAGGAGAAGGCCCTCCCCGCGACCAAGACCTACACCGCCTCCCTTCTCGCCCTCTATCTCTTCGTCGAAGGACTGCGCGGCGGCGACGGCGCCCCCGCGAAGGCACTGCCCGACCTCGCCGAGCAACTCCTCGCCCGCCAGGACGAGGTCCGCACCCTGGCCGCCCGCTACCGCTTCGCCGAGCGCATGGTCATCACCTCGCGCGGCTACGGCTACCCCACCGCCAAGGAAGCCGCTTTGAAGCTGATGGAGACCAGCTACATCCCCGCGCTCTCCTACTCCGGCGCCGATCTCCTGCACGGCCCGCTCGCCATGGTCGACAACGTCTCGCCGGTCATCGCCGTCGTGACGGACGGCAAGGGCGGCGCCGCGCTCCAGCCCGTACTCGACCGGCTGCGTGGCCGCGGCGCCGACCTCGTCGTCATCGGACCGCCGGGCCAGGTCGAGCAGGCATCGGCGGGGTTCGTCCTGCCGACCGAGGGCGTGGCCGAGGAGGTCCAGCCGATCCTGGAGATCATCCCGCTCCAGCTCCTCGCGTACGAGGTCACCATCGCCCGCGGCCAGGACCCGGACGCCCCGCGGGCCCTGGCGAAGGTGACGGAGACGCACTGAGAAGCGGCTGGATGTGCCGGAAGTCCGCGGGGAGGCCCTAGGTCAGCGAACCTCCCGTCGCGTCCACCCAACTGCCCGTGACCCAGCGGCCGGCGTCGGAGGCCAGGAAGGCCACCACGTCGGCGACGTCCGCAGGGGTGCCCACGCGGCCCAGTGCCGATATGGAGGCGGCCCAGGCCGCGCCGTCCTGCGTGCCGTGCAGCAACCCGGCGGTGTTGTCGGTGTCGATGATCCCGGGCGCCACCGAGTTCACGGTGATGCCGCGACGGCCCAGCACCTTGGACAGGTCGCGGGTGAAGACGTCCAGGGCGCCCTTCGTCATCGCGTAGGCGACCTGCTGCGGCATCGCCGCGGTCCTGGACAGGCCGGAGGAGATGTTGATGACGCGACCGCCGTCCCGCAACCGGTCCAGGCCGCGGCGCACGATGAAGAACGGCGCCCTCACATTCACCGCGAAGACCTTGTCGTACTCCTCCTCCTCGATCTCCGACAGCGGGGGTGCACCGCCGATCCCCGCGTTGTTGACCAGGATGTCCACGCCGTCCGCATGGCGGTCGAACGCCTCCCACAGGGCCTGGGCGTCGCCCGGCAGCCCCAGCTCGACGCCGATCGCGAACGCGGAACCGCCGGCCGCCTCGATCCCCGCCACCGTCTCCTTCGCCGCCGCCTCGTTCCGGCCGTAGTGCACGGCCACCCGCGCACCGTCACGCGCCAGCCGCTCGGCGATTCCCCGGCCGATGCCCCTGCTCGCCCCGGTGACGAGCGCGGTCCTCCCCGTGAGCACGCCCATGCCGACGTCCCTCCCATTCCCTAGCGATCGATACAGAAAAGACCGTACTGCAGGGCGGGGTCATTTCTCTAGCACCCGCTATAAAATCCACCCCATGGTGGAGAGCCAGGACAGCGACCGGCAGACCGAGCCGCTACCCGGGGGGCTGACGCGCGCCGCGGCCGAGGGCGAGCCGGCGACCAAGTCGACGCCGGCGCGCGGCGGTTCCGGGTCCTCCCGCCCACGCGGACGCCCCCGTTCCTTCGACCGTGCGACCGCGCTCGAAAAGGCCCTCCTCGCGTTCTGGGAGCACGGTTACGAGGCCACCTCGGTCTCCGACCTCACCCGGGTCATGGGTATCGGTGCGCCGAGCCTGTACGCGGCGTTCGGTGACAAGCGGTCCCTCTTCGAGGAGGTCGTCGGCGTCTACGACGAGCGGTACGGATCCTTCGGTGACCGTGCCCTCGCCGAGGAGCCCACCGCTCGTGCCGCTGTCGAGCGGGTGCTGCGCGAGGCCGCCGAGATCTACACCGCCCCCGGACACCCGCACGGCTGCCTCGTCATCCATGCCGCCGCCAACTGCACGACGCCGGAGATCGAGGAGTCCCTGCGGGCGCGGCGCAACGCCAACATCGACGCCTTCGAGAGCCGTATCCGGGCCGGAGTCGCCGCCGGTGAGCTGCCCGCCGGTACCGATGCCCGCGCCCTCGCCCGGTACACCGGAGCGATCATCCAGGGCATGTCCCAGCAGGCGCGCGACGGGGCCAGCCGGGAGGAACTCGAAGCGCTCGCCGAGGTCGCCCTCGCCGTCTGGCCCCACGCACGAACCGACGGGGACTACGCTCCAAGTGGGCCGTCGGGATGGCCAGGACGGATGCGAAGAGGCGTGGATGTCTGATAAAGAGACAACAACAAACATCCTCAAACGCATGGACACACGCACCAGGACCCGGGCACCATGGTGTCGTCCGCGTGGTCTAGTCCACCAGGCCGACAACGCTGGGTAAAGTAAGTAAAGCCACAAGCCCCGTCTTCCCCGCACAGGAAGACGGACCGAGGAACCGGCGCTCTCTGCCCTGACTGCTCCGGCTCCTCGACCTTCGGCCGACCGGGACCGCACACCCCGCGGCCGTTGAAGCTCCGGGCTGCGGTGCCGGGAGGGTTGAGGGTCCCTCCCAGGCGCCGCGGCCCGCGGGTGCTTTCGGGGCCGTACGAGCACAGCACCTGCACCGCCTCCCCGGCAGGGTCGTACCGCGGGGTACCTGCACCGGCCGATTTCGATCGATGTCCGAACGCCCAGGTACCCTCGCAGACGTGCCCTCCATGAACGAACTGGTCCGCCAGCACACCGCCCTCAGCGACTCCGACCTGGAGTGGCTGCATCTGCTGGTGTCGGAGTGGCAGCTGCTGTCCGACCTCTCCTTCGCCGACCTGGTCCTGTGGGTGCCCACCCTCGACGGCACCCGGTATGTGTCGGTGGCCCAGATGCGCCCCAACACCGGCCCCACGTCCTACCAGGACGACATGGTCGGGCACCTCGTCCCCCGCGGCCGCCGCCCCATGCTGGACGCGGCCCTGGACGAGGGCCGGATCGTGCGTGAGGGCGATCCGGAGTGGCGCGAGGAGGTCCCGGTCCGGGTCGAGTCCATCCCCGTACGCTGCGGGGGGCGCGTCCTCGGCGTCATCGCGCGCAACACCAACCTGCTGACCGTGCGCACCCCTAGCCGCCTGGAGCTCACCTACCTCCAGAGCGCCTCCGACCTCGCCCAGATGATCGCGGCCGGTGCCTTCCCGTTCCCCGACCAGCAGGTCGACATGGACGCCTCACCGCGCGTCGGCGACGGCCTGATCAGGCTCGATGCGGACGGCATCGTCCAGTACGCGTCACCGAACGCGCTGTCGGCGTACCACCGGCTCGGCCTCGCCGCCGACCTCGTCGGCCACCACCTCGGCAAGACCACCGCGGAGCTCGCCCCGACCAAGGGACCGGTGGACGAGGCACTGGTCAAGCTGGCCAGCGGATGGGCGCCACGCGAGTTCGAGATCGAGGCCAAGGACGGGGTGATCCAGTTCCGCGCGATCCCCCTCAAGCCCAAGGGCACGCGCATCGGCTCGCTGGTCCTGCTGCGGGACGTCACCGAACTGCGGCGCCGCGAGCGAGAGTTGATCACCAAGGACGCGACCATCCGGGAGATCCACCACCGGGTGAAGAACAACCTCCAGACGGTCGCCGCCCTGCTCCGCCTGCAGGCCCGCCGCATCGAGTCCGATCGCGGCAGGGAGGCCCTCGAGGAGGCCGTGCGACGGGTCGGCTCGATCGCCATCGTCCATGAGACGCTGTCCCAGAACCTGGACGAGCGCGTGGAGTTCGACGAGATCGCCGACCGGGTGCTCGCCATGGTCGCGGAGATCTCGCCCGGCATGGTCACCGGCCGGCGCAGCGGCCGCTTCGGCATCCTCGACGCGGAGGTCGCCACCCCGCTGTCCATGGTGCTCACCGAGGTCCTGCAGAACGCGCTGGAGCACGGCTTCCGTCAGGGCGACACCGGCACGGTCGAGGTCTCGGCCGTCCGCGGCGGTACGCCGAAGGAGGCGCGCCTCCTGGTCACCGTCCAGGACGACGGGGTCGGCCTGCCCGAGGGCTTCGACCCGCAGACCGGGGGCAACCTCGGGCTGCAGATCGTACGGACTCTGGTGGAGGGCGAGTTGGGCGGGACCTTCGACATGGTCCCGGCTCCGGGGCGCGGCACTCGGGTGATCCTGGACATCCCGGTCCGTGCGCAGAAGTGAGCCCGGGCGGTCGCCGAGCGAGTACGGACACCGCCGTCCTCCCGGCCCCTCAGGGTGTCGTCCCCACAGCAATGAGCCCCGGACCACCAAGTGGTCCGGGGCTAAAGCTCGTTGGTGCCAGCTGCTGCTAGCGACTGCGCGCTGCGGCTCGGGGGCGGGAGAAGCGTACTCGCTGTACGCGCCGCCAAGCTCAGGCTCGTCGGGGCGGGTGTGTCAGGCGGAGGCCTGACGGGCCCGGTTGCGGGCGGCGCGGCGCTTCATGGCGCGGCGCTCGTCCTCGCTGAGACCACCCCAGACGCCGGAGTCCTGGCCGGACTCGAGCGCCCACTGCAGGCACTGCTCGATAACCGGGCAGCGACGGCAGACGGCCTTGGCTTCCTCGATCTGCAGCAGCGCAGGACCAGTGTTGCCGATGGGGAAGAAGAGCTCGGGGTCTTCCTCGCGGCAAACGGCGTTGTGACGCCAGTCCATGGCTGCTACCTCTCCGTGGTATTACGTGCAGATTGCTTGTGAATGTGAACGCTTTCACGAATCCCTCAACAAGTGAAGGGCCGATCGTCAGACTCACTGACGTGGTCCTGTGGATTGAGGAGGGGTTCGGGCACTCTCGATGGGAGCCGGTGTTGCGGGCTGTCCCGAGCGCCACGTAGAGACTCGCAAACCTCAGCGGCGGATACAACCCCTTCCGGAAAGTTTTTTTTGATTCCTTGGTGTCGACTAGGTCACAGCCGTACTTCCAAGGGGTGGATCCTGGCCTAAACGTTCGAGTGAAAGGACTTTAGCCCCTTCTGCTCACACAATCACACGCAGTGCACGGCGTACGCCTGTGAACGTCACGCTCGTACGCACCCCCAGGTGGTCGCCGTCCATCTGCAGGGGCAGGGGCGCCTTGGAATGCAAGGTGAAGCCCGTCAGGTCGTGCAGCGAGACCACATGCCTGCCCTGGGGTCCCCGCTCGGGGGACGAAGTGAGCAACTGGGTCGCATACCGGGCAACCGAGGCTGTCGAGAGGCGGCTGAGGGCCAGCACGTCGAGGCCGGTATCGAACGAGGCCTTAGGTGAGGCGTACACCGGACGATTGCCGAGAAACGTCCAGGGCGCGGTGTTGCAGATTATGGACATGACCAGATCGGTGACCGGCTCCTCACCCGCCCGCTCCAGGGTGATCGTGCCGTGCCTGCGATGGGGTTCGTCCAGGAACTGACGGACCATCTGGCGCAGGTAAAGCGCATGCGTGGACCGCTTGCCCTGTTCCCGCTGCTGCTCCACCCGTCCGACCACTCCCGCGTCGAAGCCGAAGCCTGCGTTGAAGGTGAACCAGCGGGAGGGCACCGCCTCGTCCTCGGTGCCCGGGGTGCCCGCGGCCAGACCGAGGCCGACCACACGCTCACGGCGCTCGCGCAGGCCGTCGAGGATGGCGCCGGTGGCCTCCACGACGTCGTTGGGCAGGCCCAGGGCCCGGGCGAAGACATTGGTCGAGCCGCCGGGCACCACGGCGAGCAGGGGGAGGCGGTCGGGGTCGGGGCCGTGGTGCAGCAGGCCGTTGACGACCTCGTTGACCGTGCCGTCCCCGCCGAGCGCCACGACCAGGTCTATGTCCTCGCTCTCCGCGGCCTGCCGACCGAGGTCCCGGGCGTGCCCCCGGTACTCGGTGGTCACCGCCTCGAGCTTCATCTCGCTCGCCAGCGCGTGGATGAGGACGTCACGGGTACGTGCGCTTGTGGTGGTTGCCGCCGGATTGACCACGAGAAGTGCACGCATGGTGTGCAGCGTACCTACTGGGCGGTACTCGCCCCTAGCCCGGGTAGGGATCCGGTAAGAGGGCCGGGAGTGGTCTGGGCACGGGAGGGGCCGAAGGCCTCGGCGGCGGTGCCCGGGGCGAGGGCTACCCTTCAGGGGTGAGCGCTGAGCAGAACCCCACCCCTGAGGCCCGCGAAGCCGGGCCCCGCCCCGCGCGGCTGACCGCCGCGGCGGCGTTGGCCGGCCTGGAGGGGCTGGCCCTGGTCGCGGGCGGCGTCTGGACGCTCGTCCTCGGCCTCACGGGCTCGCCGGACGATCGTCAGCAGGCCGTCACCCTCGGCATCACCCTGATCGTGCTCGCGCTGCTTCCCCTGCTGGCCGCGCGTGGTCTGCTGCTGCGGCGCGGCTGGAGCCGGGGGCCCGCCGTCATCACCCAGATCATGGCGCTGCCGGTGGCGTACAACCTGCTCCGCGCCGACAGCGTCGCGATCCCGGTCGGCATCGTGCTCGCGATCGTCGCGGTGACGGCCCTGGTGCTCCTGGTGAACCCCGCCACGACCCAGGCCCTCGGAATCCGCGGACCCGGCCGCGCGGAGGAGCCCAAGCGGTAGCCGGCGTCCGGCTCCGCGGAGGAGCCGAAGCGGTGGTCGGTGTCCGGCTCCGCGGAGGAGTCGAAGCGGTGGTCGGTGTCGAAGAGGTGGTCGGCGTCCGGCCCCGCGGAGCAGCCGGAGAGTAGCAACGTCCGGCCGTGCCGGCTGGGCGTCGCGACGCCGAGCACGGGACCGCGCCCGATGATTTCCCTGCCCGACTACAGCAGCGACCCCACCGACCCCGGCGACCTCGCGGCCGCCGCCGACCTTCCGCGCCCCGGGCCGACGCGGGGGCGGGGCAACGCTCGGTAGTCGCGGGGCGCCGCTGACCGGCAGCCCCGCGTGTCGCCGTCCTACTCCTCCACCAGCAGCTTGTCCCGCAGCTGCGCCAGCGTCCGCGCCAGCAGACGCGAGACGTGCATCTGCGAGATGCCGACCTCCTGCGCGATCTGCGACTGCGTCATGTTGCCGAAGAAGCGCAGCAGCAGGATCCGCTTCTCCCGCGGCGGAAGATCCTCCAGCAGCGGCTTCAGCGATTCGCGGTACTCGACGCCCTCCAGCGCCTCGTCCTCCGCGCCGAGCGTGTCAGCGACCGCCGGGGACTCGTCGTCCGTGTCGGGGACGTCCAGGGACAGCGTCGAGTACGCGTTGGCGGACTCCAGGCCCTCCAGGACCTCCTCCTCCGAGATGGCCAGCTTCTCGGCCAGCTCGTGGACCGTCGGAGAGCGGCCGTGCTGCTGGGACAGCTCGGCCGTGGCCGTCGTCAGGGCCAGCCGCAGCTCCTGCAGGCGCCGCGGCACCCGCACCGCCCAGCCCTTGTCGCGGAAGTGCCGCTTGATCTCGCCGACGACCGTCGGGGTCGCGTAGGTCGAGAACTCGACGCCCCGCTCCGGGTCGAAGCGGTCGACCGACTTGATCAGCCCGATGGTGGCGACTTGGGTCAGGTCGTCCAGCGGCTCACCGCGGTTGCGGAAGCGGCGTGCGAGGTGCTCGACGAGCGGCAGGTGCATACGGACCAGCCGGTTGCGCAGCTCGGCGTACTCCGGGCTGCCTTCCTTCAGCTTGCGCAGTTCGACGAACATCGCCCGCGCGCCGCTGCGGTCCTGTGGGTCGTGCTGTGCGCCGACCGGCACACCCTGCTCAGCGTTTCGCTCGTGCTCGCTCATCGTCCCGCCCGTCGTCCGCCGCCCTCCGGAGGACGTGCCCGTGGCTCCGCCTGCATCCCGTCGTGCGCCGCCCCGGACGGAGAGCGCCTCGTCCGCTCCGGCCGTACCCGTCTGCACGGGTGCCATGACCGCCGACGCCTGGCCCTCCGGGTGCGGACGGGCCTGCTCGGGGATGCCGTCCACGCCTTCCGCCATGCGCGGCGCCCCGCCCGGGCCGCCCGCGCTCCCGGCGGAGAACTTCCGTGTGCCGCGCTCTTCGTCCCGCACCGGCCCGTCCCCGTTCGTCACGCCGGCCCGGGTCCCGCGCCGCGCTGTTTGTAGAGGCTGATGGACACGGTCTTGTCGTCGGAGACCGCGGAGGAGACCTTGCCGGCCAGGGCCGACAGGACTGTCCAGGCGAAAGTGTCCCGCGAGGGGGCATGGCCGTCCGTGGTCGGGGCCGCGACCGTGACCTCCAGCGAGTCGTCGATGAGCCGGAAGACACAGCTGAGCACCGAGCCGGGCACGGCCTGCTGCAGCAGGATCGCGCAGGCCTCGTCGACCGCGATGCGCAGGTCCTCGATCTCGTCGAGGGTGAAGTCCAAACGGGCCGCGAGACCGGCCGTGGCCGTGCGCAGCACCGACAGGTAGGCACCCGCAGCCGGCAGCCGGACTTCCACGAAGTCCTGGGTCGCGGGCTCGCCTGCGATCTGGGACACCCTCACCTCCAAGGTGGTACAAGCTGTTTCGGGGGCCGAGGGCCGCCCCCCGGGGTAACGCCCCTCGTGGTTCAGCGGTGACGCTATCGCGCTCTCAACGTACCTGTCCCCGGGACCCCGACCCCTTGCTGTCACTCATAGTAAACCCATGTATACGCACAGTGGCTAGGGGTCTGGCGGAACCAATCGGGAAGAGCGTGCGCCGGTTTGACGTACCCGGACGTCGGACCGGTGAACCGTCCGGGTCTAGGGTCACACGGGCGCCGGTCCGGGGTCACACGAGCACATGGTCGACGAAGCACCAGCGCCAGTTCTCACCCGGTTCGAAAGTGCGCATCACCGGGTGGCCGCTGGCCTCGTGGTGCGCCGTGGCGTGCCGAAGGGGTGAGGAGTCGCAGCAGCCGACGTGTCCGCACTCCAGGCACAGACGCAGTTGCACCGGGTGCGTACCGGCGGCGAGGCACTCCAGGCAGGTCTCGCTCTGGGGCTTGGGCTCGGGTTCCGGCAGCGCGTCGCCGTGCGTGCACTGTTTCATGATGGCCAGATTACGACGGGTCCGCGGGAAGCGGCGCGGAAAAAGAGGGCGGGCGGAAGACGATGAACGTGTTGCCACTGCTGTTGCTGGTCGCCGGCAGCGCGGCCGTCGCCGGGGCGGCGCGCCGGACCCCGGTGCCGGCGCCGCTGCTGCTGGTCGCCGTGGGCCTCGCGGTCTCGTACCTGCCCGGGGTGCCCGAGTACACCCTCGACCCCGAGATCGTCCTGCCGCTGGTGCTGCCCCCGTTGCTGTACACGGCGACCACCGACAGCTCCTACCTGGACCTGAGGGCGCAGATGCGGCCGGTCGCCCTGCTGTCCGTCGGATACGTGCTCTTCGCGACGCTCGCCGTCGGCTGGGCGGCATACCTGATCGTGCCGGGCCTGCCGCTGACTGCGGCGCTGGTCCTGGGTGCGGTGGTCGCGCCGCCGGACGCGGTCGCGGCGACGGCGGTCGCCCGGCGGGTGGGCCTGCCCTCGCGGATCACCACGATCCTGCAGGGGGAGTCGCTGGTGAACGACGCGACCGCGATCACCGCGTACAAGGTGGCGCTGGCCGCGGCGGTCGGCGAAGGCGCGACCTGGTCGGGCGGGGTGCGGGAGTTCCTGCTCGCGGCGGTCGGCGGTGTGGTGATCGGTCTGCTGCTGATGATGCCGCTCCACTGGCTGCGCACCCACCTGAAGGAGGCGCTGCTGCAGAACACGCTCTCCTTGTTGATCCCGTTCGTCGCCTACGGCGCCGCGGAATGGGCGCACGCCTCCGGTGTTCTCGCCGTGGTCGTCGTCGCCCTCTACCTCGGCTACCACAACTATCAGGTCGACTTCGCGACCCGGCTCCAGGAGGAGGCGGTGTGGAAGATGGTCGCGTTCGTGCTGGAGTCGGCGGTGTTCGCGCTCATCGGACTGCAGCTGCCGGTCGTCCTCAGGGGGCTCGGTCCGTACGAGGGCCCGCGCGCGGCCTGGTACGCGGTGGCTGTGTTCCTGGTGGTCGTCGTGTCCCGGTTCGTCTGGGTGTACCCGACCTTCCTGCCGCGTGCCCTCTTCGGGCACATCCGGGAGCGCGAGGAGAACCCGACGTGGAAGGGGCCGTTGATCATCGGCTGGGCGGGGATGAGGGGGGTCGTGTCACTCGCGATCGCCTTCTCGATCCCGCGAACCGTGCACGGCGGCGGCCCGTTCCCCGACCGCAACCTGGTCCTCTTCCTGACCTTCACGACGGTGATCGGCACGCTGGTGGTGCAGGGGCTGAGCCTGCCGCCGATCATCCGGCTGCTGCGCCTGCCGAGGCGCGACCTCCAGGCGGAGACGCTCGCGGAGGCGAACGCGCAGGCACAGGCGTCCCGGGCCGCCGAGCAGCGCCTCGAGGAACTCCTGGAGGACGAGCGCAACGCACTGCCGCCGCCACTGGCCGACCGGCTCCGCACCGTCCTGGAGCGCCGCCGTAACGCTGTCTGGGAGCGGCTGGGCTCGGTGAACCCGGTGACCGGCGAAACGGTCGACGACACCTACCGGCGGCTGTCCCGCGAGATGATCGGCGCCGAGCGGGAGGTCTTCGTCAAACTCCGCAACCACCGCTACATCGACGAC
This sequence comes from Streptomyces sp. NPDC093984, assembly GCF_044764595.1. NCBI lineage: Bacteria > Bacillati > Actinomycetota > Actinomycetes > Kitasatosporales > Streptomycetaceae > Streptomyces > Streptomyces sp. NPDC093984. Next base: position 775,688 of record NZ_JBIWIM010000002.1, read on the forward strand.
GAGATGCTCCGCACCCTGCTGCGTCGCCTGGACCTGGAGGAGGCTGCGGCGTACCGGGAGGCGACATGAGCCCACGGCCGGGGCGAGGGCTGCCCTAGGGGAAGGGGCGACCCGTGATCACCGCCGCCACCGTCGTCCCCCTCGGGAACGCCCCCTCCCGGGTCAGCGTGACCAGTCCGTACAGCAGCTTGGCGACATAGAGGCGTTCCACCGGCAGGCCGTGGCGGGAGGCGAAGCCGGTCGCGAACGCCTCCAGTTCGGGGGTGGTGCGGGCGTACCCGCCGAAGTGGAAGCGGTCGTCGAGGGACCAGGTGCCGCGGCGGGCGCCGAAGGCGCGGTTCTGCAGGGCGGTCACCTCGGCGGTCAGGAAGCCGCCCTTCAGGACGGGGATGCCGAGGGCTCGCTGGCCGGGGGCCAGGCCGGCCGCGAGGCCCGCCAGCGTGCCGCCGGTGCCGCAGGCCACGGCGACCACGTCCGCCCGGCCGCGCAGCTCCTCACCGAGCGCGCGGCAGCCGTGCACGGCGAGGGAGTTGCTCCCACCCTCCGGAACCACGTACGCCTCCTCGGCGTCCGCCGCCCGCAGGATGCCGGTCAGTGTCTCCGGCTCCGCCTTGTAGCGATATGTCGATCTGTCGACGAAGTGCAGTCGCATGCCGTCGGCCCTGCACCGGGCCAGCGAGGGGTTGAGCGGGCGGTCGGCGAGTTCCTCGCCGCGCACCACTCCGATCGTCTCCAGCCCCAGCAGCCGGCCCGCCGCGGCCGTGGCCCGCAGATGGTTGGAGTACGCGCCGCCGAAGGTGAGCAGGGGGCGGCCTGCCGCGGCCCGCAGGTTGGGGGCGAGCTTGCGCCACTTGTTGCCGACCAGGTCCGGGTGGATCAGGTCGTCGCGCTTGAGCAGCAGCCGCACGCCGTACCGCGCGAACCGCTCGTCCACGACCTCCCGCAGCGGCGACGGCAGGCGCGGGCGCAGCGCGGTCGCCGGGTCGGGCGTGTCGCGATCGTCTCGCGCGTCAGGGCTGGTCACCCCGACATTGTCGAACACCGGCGACCGGCCGAGCGTGCTCGGGAACGCGCGCTCAAGTGCCCAGCGCAGCGATGATCCATTCCCGCTCTTTCGTGTAATGGTGCGACCACGCTGCGTGATGGAAGGCTTGTCCTCGCAGATCGGATGCATGACCGGGAGGGGCGTTACCAATGTCGGTAGGCGAAGAGGTCCGCGCCGAGGAGAACAGGCCGCAGCAGAGCCTCGGCACCGCGGCGGCGCGGAACCTGGCCACCACCACCAAGTCCGCACCCCAGATGCAGGAGATCAGCTCACGGTGGCTGCTGCGCACCCTGCCGTGGGTGAACGTGCAGGGTGGCACGTACCGGGTCAACCGCCGCCTGACCTACGCGGTGGGCGACGGCCGTGTGACCTTCGTGAAGACCGGTGACCAGGTCGCGGTCATCCCCGCGGAGCTGGGCGAGCTGCCCGCCCTGCGCGCGTACGACGACCTGGACGTGCTCGGCGAACTCGCCCAGCGCTGCCAGCAGCGCAGGTTCGCACCGGGGGACGTGCTCGCCGAGTTCGGCAGTCAGGCCGACGAGGTGTTCCTGCTCGCGCACGGCAAGGTGGAGAAGATCGGCACGGGCCCCTACGGGGACGACGCGGTGCTCGGCGTCCTCGCCGACGGCGCCTACTTCGGCGACCAGGCGCTGCTCGACCCGGACGCCATCTGGGAGTACACGGCCCGCGCGGTCACCACCTGTACGGTGCTCGCCCTGCCCCGCCGGGACGTCGACCAGATCGCGGAGCGGGCCCAGTCGCTGCGCGACCACCTTCACCGGCAGCGCTCGATCCCCGCCCAGCGCACCAACAAGTACGGCGAGAAGGCGATCGACCTCGCCGCCGGCCACACCGGTGAGCCGGAGATCCCGCACACCTTCGTCGACTACGAGGCCTCGCCCCGCGAGTACGAGCTGAGCATCGCCCAGACCGTCCTGCGCATCCATACGCGCGTGGCCGACCTCTACAACCAGCCGATGAACCAGACCGAGCACCAGCTCCGGCTGACGGTCGAGGCCCTCAAGGAGCGCCAGGAGCACGAGCTGATCAACAACCCCGACTTCGGGCTCCTCAGCAACTGCGAGTACGACCAGCGGCTGCAGCCGCACGACGGCGTGCCGAGCCCCGACGACATGGACGAGCTGCTCAGCAGGCGGCGCGGTACCAAGCTGTTCCTCGCCCATCCACGTGCGATCTCCGCGTTCGGCCGCGAACTCAACAAGCGCGGACTCGTCCCGGAGACCATCGACATCGGAGGCAACCGCATCCCCACCTGGCGCGGGGTGCCGATCTACCCGTGCAACAAGATCCCGGTCACCGAGGCCCGTACGACCTCGATCATCGCCATGCGTACCGGCGAGGAGGACCAAGGCGTCGTCGGACTGCGCCAGTCCGGTATCCCCGACGAGATCGAACCGAGCCTGTCGGTGCGGTTCATGGGCATCAACGAGCAGGCGATCATCAGCTATCTGGTGACGGCGTACTACTCGGCCGCCGTCCTGGTCCCGGACGCGCTGGGGGTCCTGGAGAACGTCGAGATCGGTCGCTGGAGGTGATGCTCTTCCCCGGCTCGTCCGTCCACGGGGGCGCGTTCGATCGCGGCCCAGAAGCGGCACTCGGTGTTCCGCCCGTCACCGTGGGTAGATCCTCCGGGAATGTGCCCAGCGGCAGCGGAAGCGTCACCGTCCGCAGACTCTACGAGGCGGTTCCATGAGTGAGTTCATGACGGAGCCGAAGCGGGGCCCGGCCCTCGCGCGGCGCGGCCCGGCCGGTATCCCGAGGCGGCGTGACCCGCTCCCTGGCCGGCCGGCGCCGCCCGACGGACACGAGGCCGCGGCGATCCTGGAGCGTGCCCGCGCCACGGTCGACCCCGAGCTGCGCCGGGCCGTCGACTCGCTGCCCGGCTCGATGCGCCGGATCGCGCGCTACCACTTCGGCTGGGAGCACGCGGACGGCACCCCGGCGACCGGCGAGGCGGGCAAGGCGATACGACCCGCGCTCGTGCTGACCGCCGTCCGGGCGCTGGGCGGGAAGGAGTCGGCCGCCGTAGGGGCCGCCGCCGCGGTGGAACTCGTCCACAACTTCACGCTGCTCCACGACGATGTGATGGACCGGGACACCACCCGCAGGCACCGCCCCACCGCCTGGACCGTGTTCGGTGACGCCGACGCGATCCTCGCGGGAGACGCCCTGCAGGCGCTGGCCCTGCGGCTGCTCGCCGAGGACCCGCACCCGGCTTCGGCCGCGGCCGCCGCCCGCCTCGCGGCCTGCGTCGTCGAGCTGTGCGCCGGGCAGCACGCGGACACGGCCATGGAGCGGCGCGGCCCCCACGAGGTCACCCTCGCCGAGGTGCTCGCCATGGCCGAGGCGAAGACGGGCGCCCTGCTCGGCTGCGCCTGCGCGCTGGGCGCGCTGTACGCGGGAGCGGACGCGGCGGACGTGGAGGCGCTGGACGCGTTCGGCCGTGAGGCGGGGCTCGCCTTCCAGCTCATCGACGACGTGATCGGCATCTGGGGTGACCCCAGCCGCACCGGCAAGCCGGCCGGCGCGGATCTCATGGCCCGCAAGAAGTCGCTGCCCGTGGTCGCCGCGCTCGCCTCCGGTACACCGGCGGCGGCCGATCTCGCGGAGCTGTACGAGGGGCCGTATCAGGAGGGGGAATTGGAGCGCACCGTGCTCGCCGTCGAGCGGGCGGGCGGTCGTGACTGGGCGCAGTCACAGGCGGCCGACCGGATGGGCCGGGCGATGCAGGAGCTTTCCCGCGCGGTTCCCGACCCGGAGGCGGCGGGTGGTCTGCTGGCGCTGGCCGAGTTCGTCACCCGGCGCAGCACCTGACCGGCACCGCCGCTGGACCCCGGAGACCCGGGCCCGCGCGGCTCCTGACCCCGCGCGGTCCCGGGGACTCCGGCCCGGGGCGGCCCTCCGCACCTCCCCAGGATGTGCGGGGGACCGCCCCTTCCCACCCGCGTCGCCCCGGCCGATCGAGTTCCGGTTAGGCTGCAACCGCCGTACACGCAAGGGGAGTTGACGTGAAGGGGTGGGCTGATGGGCGTGGCCATTCGGGCGGCTGACCGAGGCGACCGGGAGCTGGTCGTCCGGCTGCTGGACGACGCGTTCCGGAACGACCCGGTCAGCAGCTGGGTGTTCCCTGACGAGGAGCACCGCCGCAGGACGCACCACCGGCTGATGGCCGCGTTCACCGACATCGTGCTCGCCGACGGGCGCATCGACGTGACCGAGGACGGCACGGCGTGCGCGCTGTGGCTGTCCATACCCGCGGGCGACCACTCGGCGGACGTGGGCAAGGACAGGGCGGAGGCCGAGGAGGGGGACGACGGGATGCGGCTGCGCGAGGCCGTCGACCCGGAGAACGAGCGCGTGGAGCGGATCGCCCGGCTGATGGCCGAGGCGCACCCCGCGGACCGCGCCCACGAGTACCTGTGGATGATCGGCGTGGCCCCCGGACACCAGGGCCGGGGCTTGGGCACCGCGCTCATCCAGCACGTCCTCGACCGCTGCGACAGTGAGGGCCGGCCCGCCTATCTGGAGGCGAGCAGCGCCCGCAGCACCCGGCTGTACGAACGCCTCGGCTTCGCCTTCACCGGACGCACCCTGGACCTCCCGGACGGCCCGCGGATGTGGCCGATGTGGCGCGAGCCGCGCTGAAAAAACCGCTGAACCTGGCGACGCGGTCGGCGGACGGGCGCAGGCCCCCCGACCCGGCCTAGGCTGGAGGCATGGGCAGCCAGGACACCCTCTGCCCGTCCTGCGGGCAGCCCGTCGCCACCGTCGTACGCCGCCACAAGACGCTGGGCGCCGTCGTCCCCGTATGGCGCCCCGGCCCCTGCCGGAATCCGCAATGCCCGGCGTACGTGCGGGAACCCGGGGAGACGCAGCCGAAACGGCACGGCGAACGCACCAGGAGAGACCGCTAGCCCGGCAGGCCGCCCGTCCAGGGGTCGCGGCCCGTCAGGCAGTAGGTGCCGCCCGCCGGGTCGCTCATCACGGTCCAGTGGGTGCCGTCGGAGACGTGTGTGGCGCCGAGGCGCTCGTGCCAGGCCCGGGTCGCCTGGATGTCCGCGCACGCGAGGTCCAGGTGGGCCGAGGCGGGGCGGTCGGTGCCAAGGCGTTGCAGCAGGATACGGACGGGGAGGCCGGCGGGCGGCCTGACCACGTGGAACTCCGGGAGCGAGCCGGGGGAGGACTCCCAGCCGGTGAGCTCGGTCCAGAAGGCGGCCTCGGCGTCGAACACGGCCGGGGCGAGGTCGAGGCACACCTGGTCGAGGCGCGTCGCCGAGCCGCCGGGGCCCTCGACGGCCGGCGGTCGCGCCGACTCGCCGTGCCAGGGCACCGCGCAGAACAGCACGCCGCCGGGTGAGCGGAGGACCGCCCAGCCGGGATGGTCGGAGACGAGGTCCGCGCCCAGCCCTCGCGCCGCCGCGACGAGCGCGGGCACGTTCTCGACGGCGAGATCGAGATGGGCGCCGCCGCCCGCGCGCACCGCCTGGGCCTTCACACAGGCGTCGCCCGCCTCCGGTACCAGCGTGACGAACTCACCGTCGTCGCCCCGCGGTTCGGAGGGCTTGGTGCCGGTGACGGCGGTCCAGAAGTCGCAAGCCCGGCCGAACTCCTCGGCGGGCCGGTCGACGAAGACGTACGTCCAGCGGATCGGTTCGCTCATGAGGGGCACGCGCTCTCCCTGGCAGACGGTTCACGGGCTCGTACCGTCTCCCCTCGCCGTCCGGTCGCGCAAACGCGTTTCCCGTGGGTCAGGCGCCGCGGCGCTCGTTGAAGCGCAGCAGGTTGCCCGCCGGGTCGCGGAAGGCGCAGTCCCGCACGCCGTACGGCTGGTCCATGGGCTCCTGGAGGACCTCCGCGCCGGACGCCTGGACGCGGGCGAAGAGGGCGTCGCAGTCATCGGTGGAGAAGATGACACCGCGCAGGAGACCCTTGGCGAGCAGCTCCGCCATCGCACGGCGGTCGGCGGGGGAGGCGTCCGGGTTGGCCGCCGGGGGCTCCAGGACGATCTCCACGTCCGGCTGGAGCGGGGAGCCGACCGTCACCCAGCGCATGCCCTCGAAACCGACGTCGTTGCGCACCTCCAGGCCGAGGACGTCCCGGTAGAAGGCGAGCGCCTTGTCGTGGTCGTCGACGGCGATGAAGCACTGGGAGAGTTTCACGTCCATGAGGCCAGGCTAGAGCGCTACAGCTGCTCACGGGGATCTGTCCGCGTGTCGCCCGGCCGCCCCCGGCGGGGGCGCGTCAGTCCCTTCGCCACGCACGGCGGTATCGCCGCCCCCTGCTCGTGCGACCGCGCCCGGTAGGCGCTCGGGGTCTCGCCGACCAGTTCCGTGAACCGTGAGCTGAAGGACCCCAGCGAGGTGCAGCCCACGGCGATGCAGACCTCCGTCACCGTCAGGTCCCCGCGTCGCAGCAGCGCCTTGGCCCGCTCGATACGGCGGGTCATGAGGTAGCTGTACGGCGTCTCCCCGTAGGCCTCGCGGAAGCTGCGCTGGAAGTGCCCCGGCGACATCAGCGCGGTGCGCGCCAGCGCCGGTATGTCCAGCGGCTCGGCGTACTCACGGTCCATCCGGTCGCGCGCCCGCCGCAGCCGGACCAGGTCCTCCACATCCACGCCGTCAGCATCGCACGGGCCACTGACAGCGGACCCCGGCCGGACCCGCCCACTGGGAGGTACCGGCCGACGACCCGGTCTCGGCGCTGCGGGCGGCGCGCGCGACGACGTACACCGCCCTGGTGCGCGCCCGCGCGCTGGCGCTGGCGCGCCTGGGCCGCCGCGCGGAGGCCGTCGAACCGCTCACCGCCCTCGCCGCCGGGCACCCACGTGACGAGGAGATCCTCGCCGAGCTGCTGCGCTGCGAGGCCGCGACCGCCGGCCCGGCCGCCGCGCTCGCCCGCTACGACGCCCACCGCCGCGCCCTGCGCGACGACCTCGGCACCGACCCTGGCCCCGCCCTGCGCACCGTCCACCAGGAACTGCTGCGGGAGGAGACGCCCAGCGTGCGCCGCGGCATCCCGCACGAGCCGAACCCGTTGCTCGGCCGCGCCGACGACATCGCGGCCGTGGCCGGACTGCTGCGCACCTGGCGGGTCGTGTCGATCGTCGGCGCGGGCGGCCTCGGCAAGACCCGGCTCGCGCAGGTGGTCGCCCGGGAGGCCCAGCAGAAGGCCGTCCACTTCGTGCCGCTCGCCGGCGTCACCCGGGACGAGGACGTGACCCGCGAGGTCGCCACCGCCCTCGGCACCGGCGAGACCGTGCACCCCGACCCGCTCACCGGGATCGCCGCGGCCCTCGGCCCCGGCCCCGCGCTCCTCGTCCTCGACAACTGCGAGCAGGTCGTCCGCGGCGTGGCCGCCCTCGTGCGTGCCCTGGTCTCCCTCACCGGCGATCTGTGCGTCCTCACCACCAGCCGCGCCCCCCTCGGGCTGACCTCCGAATCGGTGTACCTGCTGCCGGAGTTGAGCCTGACCACCACCGTCGAGCTGTTCGGGCAGCGGGCCCGCGCCGCCCGCCCCGGCGTGGACCTGCCCCCGGGACCGGTGGCGGTCACCGCCGTCGGCATCGAGTCGGTCGGGACGATGGCGCTGCCGAGGAAGGGCAGGAAGGTCAGCGGCGTGGGTGCGTTGCTGGCCGCCTCCACCGTTTTGGCGCCCAGTCCCATCGCGACCGCCAGCCAGGTCAGGGCCACGACGACCAGGGTCAGCAGCCCGGCGGCGGCGAGCCACTCGACGGGTGTGGCGTGCAGGCGGAAACCGGTGAGCAGGGCCACGGCGACCACGAGGACGAGGCTGAACAGGGTCTGGATGACACCGCCGAGGACGTGGCCGTTGAGGACGGCCGCGCGGGAGATGGACAGGGTGCGGAAGCGGTTGACGATGCCCTCGGTCATGTCGGAGCAGACGGACACCGCGACGGAGACCGAGCCGTAGGTGCAGGCCATGAGGATGATGCCGGGCGCCACATAGTCGACGTAGTGGCCGTGGGCCCCGGGTCCGACGCCCGCACCGAGGGCGTTGCCGAAGACGTGGTGCGGCGGCGCCCTTCCCGCTTGCCGAGGTGGTGCAGGTCGGCCATGAGGACGAGGTTCTCCTCGCCGGTCAGCATGGCGTCGACGGCCGCGAACTGTCCGGTGACGCCGATCTGCGCGCGGACGGCACGGGGATCGGCGACGGGGTCGTACCCGCCGACCCCGACCTCCCCGCCGTCGGCGGCGGTCAGCGTCGAGAGGATCTGCACGGTGGTGGTCTTGCCGGCGCCGTTGGGCCCGAGCAGCGCGTAGACGGTGCCCTCGGCGACGGCCAGGTCGAGCCCGTCGAGAACGACGTGTTCGCCGTAGGCCTTCCGCAGTCCGCTCGCGGTGATCGCGTGTCGTGTCGTGGTCATGGGAGGAGCGTGCGGGGGGCCGGCTTTACGGCGGTATCACGGCGGTTTCACGGGTGGGGGCGGGGTGAAACCGGCTGGTCGGACGGGCGCCCGGGAAAACGCACGGGCCGTCGGGCGCAGGACGGAGCCACCACGCCCGCAGGGCCCCGCACCTCCGCCCGCTCTCGTCACGGCCCTCGACCAGGCGCCGGCTCATCGACGGCCGCTGCCCGGGTGTCCTCGCCGCCGTGCTCAGCGGTGGCTCGACGGCTCGGGGACGGGCGACCGTCACGGTGATCTGGACATCGCCCTCCTGCTCCCGGACGGGGACGAGCCGACTGTGTGCGGACCGAGGCGGCCCCGGTCCGAGCCCGGGGACGCCTCAACCCGGTGGGTCCTTGCAGTCAGTCGGCCACGGGTCTCCACTGGTCGGCCTCTCGTGCGGCCGCGGGCATGGTGGTGGCACGCGGGCGCGTCGGGTGAGTCCGGCAGGACTGGCCGGGCGGCCCGCTGCCGGCCGGCCTACAGGTGGCGGAGGGCGGGTCCGGCTGCCTTGCGGCCCGCTGCTCGTGGCCGCGTACGCCGAGCGGCGGGCGTGGCTGAACGTCCTTGCCCTCGCCTGCAGTTCGGCTCGGCGCGGGCCGTGGCTGGGAGGACGGGTTTGCCGAAGACCGCCAAGTCCCGGCGCGCTGTCCCGGTCGGTGAGGCCGCCAGGGCGCCTCTTGAGGCACCTCGCCCCTCAACCGCCGCCGCTGGAAGACGGACTGGAACTGCCCACGCGTCCGCCGTCATCACCCTGCGGATCTACGCCCATCTGTGGCCGGGTGAAAAGAGACCGCACCCGGACCGTCATGGACGCCGTGCTCGGCGGCCTGCGGACCGGGTGCGGACAGAGAGACACTGCAACCAACGTAATCGCAGGTCAGAGGGCATGATCCAAGATCAGGCCTTCTTGGTCTCCCAGAAGATCTTGTCGATCTGGGCGATGTAGTCCAGCGCCTTCTGGCCCGTCGCCGGGTCCGTCGAGCCCTTGGCGGCGGAGAGGGCCTTCAGGGTGTCGTTGACCAGCTGGTGGAGCTCCGGGTACTTCTCGAAGTGCGGGGCCTTGAAGTAGTCGCTCCACAGCACCGACACGTGGTGCTTGGCGAGCTCGGCACGCTGCTCCTTGATGGTGGTGGCGCGCGCCTGGAAGTGCGGGTCGTCGTTGGCGGCCATCTTCTCCTGGATGGCCTTCACCGACTCCGCCTCGATGCGGGCCTGGGCCGGGTCATAGACACCACAGGGGAGGTCGCAGTGGGCGCTGACCTTGACCTTCGGGGCAAACAGGCGGGAGAGCATGAAGCTGTCCTTCCTCGTGATCGTCATCTCAGGTGGGACATTACTCCGTGGGGGACCGGTTTTGGCGAGTGCCCCCAGGGGCTTACGCCAAAAGTCCAGGGTGAGACTGGGACTGGTGGAGGAACGGACCGGGGAGGTGCCGGATGATGCCGGAGCTGTCACAGGAGACCGAGCGCTCGAGGGCGTTGCTGCCGCTGGGGGTGGCGGAGGTCACAGGGCCGTCCATGGTGCCCACGCTCCAGCACGGGGACCGGCTGCTCCTGCAGTACGGGGCCCGGGTGCGGCCCGGTGACGTCATCGTGCTGCGCCACCCCTTCCAGCAGGACCTGCTGGTCGTCAAGCGTGCCGTGGAGCTGCGCGAGGGCGGCTGGTGGGTGCTCGGCGACAATCCGTACGCGGGTGGGGACAGCACCGACTACGGCACCGTCCCCGAGGAACTGGTCCTCGGGAAGGTGTGGTTCCGTTACCGCCCGCTCAGGGACGGTCAGCGCTCGGCCTTCGCGCTGCTGCGCTGGGCGCTGTCCGCCGCCCGGCCCGTGCTCTCCGACCGGTCCGCCTCCAAGCGTTTGCGGGCCCGGTAGGCGGCCACGTTCGCGCGCGTCGCGCAGCGGTCCGAGCAGTAGCGCCGGGAGCGGTTCGTCGAGGTGTCGAGGTAGGCGTTGCGGCAGGGGGCCGCCTCGCACAGGCCCAGGCGGTCCACGCCGTACTCGGTGAGGTGGAACGCGAGCCCCATCGCGGCGATGGCCGTGTAGCCCGCGGTCGCGTTCGACGGGTGGTCCGCGAGGTGCATGTGCCACAGGGGGCGGCCGTCGTCGTCCCGGTGGTCGTGCCCGGAGATCTGCGGGCTCACGGGGAATTCGAGGAGCAGGGAGTTCAGCAGGTCCACGGCGAGCGTCTCGTCGCCCCGGTCCGCCGCCTCGAAGACCGAGCGCAGCCGGGCCCGGACCGAGCGGAAGCGGGTCACGTCGGCGTCGGTGGCGCGGCGGGCCGCCGACTGGTTGCCCCCGAAGAGGTCGCGGACGGCCTCCACCGAGGTCAGCGAGTCCTTGCCCCGGGCCGGTTCCTCGCTGTTCACGAGACGTACGGCATAGTCCGAGTAATAGGCCAGTTCCACTTGTAGTCCTTACGAAGGCGCTCTATCGTCGTGGGTGCGATGCGTAACAGATGACCCTGTGTCCAGGGTATTACGCAGTTCTGCGAAGAAGGGGGCTTCCCATGGACACAACGACCGGATCCACCACGGGCACCGACTGGCAGGCGTGGCAGGAGAGCTGGGACCGCCAGCAGGAGTGGTACATGCCCGACCGCGAGGAACGCTTCCGGATCATGCTCGACATGGTCGAGGCGTTCGTGGGCACCGAACCCCGCGTGCTCGACCTCGCGTGCGGCACCGGCAGCATCACAGCCCGGCTCCTCGCTCGCTTCCCGAAGGCCACCAGCACCGGCGTCGACCTCGACCCGGCCCTGCTCACCATCGCGCGCGGCACGTTCGAGGGCGACGACCGCGTCACGTTCGTCGAGGCCGACCTCAAGGACCCCGACTGGCCGGCGCGCCTGCCGTACGACGCGTACGACGCCGTCCTCACCGCCACGGCCCTCCACTGGCTGCGCGACGAGCCCCTCGAGGCGCTCTACGGTCGGATCGCGGAACTCGTCCGCCACGGCGGCGTCTTCATGAACGCCGACCACATGATCGACGACACCACGCCCCGGATCAACGCGGCCGAAAGCGCCCAGCGGCACGCCCGCATGGATCAGGCCATGCGCGACGGCGCCCTCGACTGGGCCGAGTGGTGGGCGCTGGCCGCCAAGGACCCCGTCCTCGCCGCGCCCACCGCCCGCCGTTTCGAGATCTACGGGTCCCACGCCGACGGCGACATGCCCTCCGCGGCCTGGCACGCGCGCGTACTGCGCGAGAAGGGCTTCGCCGAGGCCCGACCGGTGTGGTGCTCCCCCTCGGACACGCTGCTGCTGGCCCTCAAGTAGGGCCCGGGAGAGAAGAGTCGAGGGCGGTACGGGGAGCCCGTACCGCCCTCTGTGCCGCCACCCGTCAGAGGACCTTCGACAGGAAGGACTTCGTCCGCTCGTGCTGGGGGTTGGTCAGGACCTCACGCGGGTGGCCGGCCTCGACCACCACACCGTCGTCCATGAAGACGAGCGAGTCGCCGACCTCCCGGGCGAAGCCCATCTCGTGCGTGACGACGACCATCGTCATGCCGTCCTCCGCGAGGTCCCGCATGACGTCGAGGACCTCGCCGACCAGCTCCGGGTCGAGGGCCGAGGTCGGCTCGTCGAAGAGCATCAGCTTGGGCTCCATCGCCAGCGCGCGGGCGATGGCGACGCGCTGCTGCTGGCCGCCGGAGAGCTGGGCGGGGTAGTGGCCGGTACGGTCACCGAGGCCCACCCGGTCCAGGAGCCGCTGCGCCCGCTCCCGGGCGGCGGCTTTGCTCTCGCGCTTGACCTGGACCGGCGCCTCCATGACGTTCTCCAGCGCCGTCATGTGCGGGAAGAGGTTGAAGCGCTGGAACACCATGCCGATGTCCCGTCGCTGCGCCGCGACCTCCTTCTCCTTCAGCTCGTAGAGCTTGTCGCCCTTCTGCCGGTAGCCGACCAGGTCCCCGTCGACGTACAGCCGGCCGGCGCTGATCTTCTCCAGGTGGTTGATGCACCGCAGGAAGGTGGACTTGCCCGAGCCGGAGGGGCCGATGAGGCAGAACACCTCCCGCGGGTTCACCTCGAGGTCGATGCCCTTGAGGATGTGCGCCGGCCCGAAGGACTTGTGGACGCCCTCTGCTTTGACCATCGGGCCGCCGCCGCTCTTGGCGATGTCCTTGCTGAGACTGCTCATCGGGCCACCTCCGGGCGGCGGAACGAACCGAACAGACGGAGGTTCCTCTTCAGCCGCTGCAGCGGGGTCGGCGGCAGGTTGCGCGTCGAACCTCGGGCGTAACGGCGTTCGATGTAGTACTGGAAGATGCTGAAGATCGTGGTCAGGACCAGGTACCAGATCGACGCCACGAAGTACATCTCCACGACCGCGAGCGAGGTGCTGGAGATGTCCGTGGACCGCTTGATCAGCTCGTTGAACTGCACCGCGTAGGCCAGCGACGAGGTCTTCAGCATGTTGATGAACTCGTTGCCGGTCGGCGGCACGATCACGCGCATCGCCTGCGGGAGGATCACACGCCGCAGCGTCTGCCCCTGGGTCATGCCCAGCGCGTGGGACGCCTCCGTCTGCCCCTCGTCCACCGACTGGATGCCGGCGCGCACGATCTCCGCCATGTACGCGGCCTCGTTCAGGCCTAGGCCCAGCAGAGCCGTCAGGAACGGGGTCATCACCTGGTTCATCTCGTCCTTGTAGAACCCCAGGTTCAGGATGGGGAACACGAGTGCGATGTTGTACCAGAGGAGCAGCTGGACCAGGACCGGAGTGCCGCGGAAGAACCAGATGTAGAACCAGGACACCGTGCTGGTGACCGGGTTCGACGACATCCGCATCACCGCGAGGACGATGCCCAGGGCCAGGCCGAGCACCATGGCGAGCACCGAGATGTACAGCGTGTGCCAGGCGCCGGACAGGATGGTGCCGTCCGTGAGGTAGTCCGGGATCACGCTGTAGTTGATCTTCGCGTTGGAGAACGCGATTCCGATCAGGACCACGACGGTGACGACCAGGACGCCGGCCACCCAGCGCCCGTAGTGGCGCACCGGTATGGCCTTGATCTGCTCCGGCGGCACCGTCGGCGCCGGAGTCTTGTCGACAGTGTCAGTCACGGTGACTGCCCTTCAGTGTTGCGTGAGGCTCAGGAGCCGCCGTTGATCTTCGCGTCGGTCACCGCGCCGTCCGTGACGTTCCACTTCTGGAGGATCTTCTGGTACTCGCCGCTCTTGATGATCGCGCTCACGGCCGCCTGGAGGGCGTCGCGCAGCTGGGCGTTCTCCTTGCTGACCGCGATGCCGTACGGACCCGCCTCGATCTGCTCTCCGACGACCTCGAAGTCCTTGCCGCCGCCCGAGGTCTTCGCGTTGTAGGCCGCGACCGGGAAGTCGTTCAGGTCCGCGACGGACGCGCCCTGCTTCAGACGGAGCAGTGCCTCGGGGTCGGTGTCGAAGGTCTGCAGCGTGATGGGCTTCTTGCCGTCCTTCGTGCACTTCGTGCTCTGGGCCTTGGCGACACCCTCGGACGTGGTGCCCTTCTGCAGGGCCACCACCTTTCCGCACAGGTCGTCCAGCGACTTGACGCCCTTCGGGTTGCCCTTCTGGACGAGGATCGAGGTACCGGCGGTGAAGTAGTCGACGAAGTCGACGCCGTTGCCGACCTTCTTGCCCGTGTCGGAGTCGATGCCGTTCTGGCGGTCCTTGGTGTCGTTCATCGCGGACATGATCACGTTGAACCGCTTGGCCTGCAGTCCCACGATGAGCTGGTCGAACTTGCCGTTCTGGAAGTCGAACTTCACGCCCAGCTGCTTGCCGAGGGCGTCCGCGATGTCAGGGTCGATGCCGACCGCCTTGCCGCCCTGCATGAACTCGACCGGGGCGTACGAGATGTCGGAGCCCACCTTGATGACGCCCGCGTCACGGATGTCCTTGGGGAGCTTGTCGGCGAGCGGCGCCGAGGACGTGGACGAGCCGCCGCCGCTGTTGTCGGTGCTGCCCTTGTCCGTGTGGTCGCCGCAACCGGCAAGCACCAGGGTGCCCGCGACCGCTATGGCGCCGACCGCGGCTATTCGGGAGCGCGTGGCGGTCGTACGACGGGTGGAGCGTGCGGTCATGGTGGTTCCTCCGGCGGAATGGGTTTGTGCCGACGGGTCGACGAGTACACACACCTTCGGGTGTCGCGACCTCGTGTGATTGAGGCATCTTGCCAGTCGCACGACGGCATTCAGGTGACTCGCTATGTCAAAATCGGATAACGGGTGACCCCCGAACCGCCTCGGACGGCCGATTTCGGCCGCACCTTGTGCGGGAATCCCCCCTTCCGGCCGGAAGATCTTCGGTGCATCTCACCATGCGGTCGGTCTCACGCCTGCACGCGTGATCGTGTGAGGGCGTGCAGCGGACTTGTCCACATTTTCGGCCATGAGTCATCTCACCGGCGTGTGACCTTCGCGTTATGGACTCGTCCCGGACACCATCCGTCCGGTAAGAAGGTGCGTTACACCCCTCATCCGGGGCTCAGGGCGCGTGTGCGGCGCGCCCGTCGCGTATGTGCCCTTACGCACCAGTCACCTGGGTCGTACGCGGTGCCCGCCCACCCCTCAACCAGGAGTGGTCACCCTCAAACCATGCAGATCTAAGGGGTACGAGACAGTGGCAGCGGAGATCGTCAACTCGCGCAGCGCCAGCAACGCGGATCAGGACGGCGGGGCCGAGCCCCACGATTCCTTCGATCCGGCGTTCGCGCTGCACCGCGGCGGCAAGATGGCCGTGCAGGCCACCGTGCCGGTCCGTGACAAGGACGACCTGTCCCTGGCGTACACGCCCGGCGTCGCCCGGGTGTGCACGGCCATCGCGGAGCAGCCGGAGCTGGTCCACGACTACACATGGAAGTCGTCGGTCGTCGCCGTGGTGACCGACGGCACGGCAGTGCTGGGGCTCGGTGACATCGGCCCCGAGGCCTCCCTCCCGGTGATGGAGGGCAAGGCGATCCTGTTCAAGCAGTTCGGCGGCGTGGACGCGGTGCCGATCGCCCTGGACTGCACGGACGTGGACGAGATCATCGACACCGTGGCCCGGCTCGCGCCCTCCTTCGGAGGCGTCAACCTGGAGGACATCTCGGCGCCGCGGTGCTTCGAGATCGAGCGCCGGCTCCAGGAGCGGCTGGACATCCCGGTCTTCCACGACGACCAGCACGGCACGGCCGTGGTGACGCTGGCCGCCCTGCGGAACGCGGCGCGGCTGACCGGGAAGGGGCTCGGCGATCTGCGGGCCGTCATCTCCGGCGCCGGCGCGGCGGGCTTCGCCATCGCGAAGATGCTGATCGAGGCGGGGATCGGTGACGTCGCCGTCGCCGACCGCAAGGGAGTCGTCTCGCGGGAGCGGGAGGATCTGACGCCGGTCAAGCGGGAGCTCGCCGAGTTCACCAACAAGGCGGGGCTTTCGGGGTCTCTCGAGCACGCCCTGGACGGGGCTGACGTCTTCATCGGCGTCTCCGGCGGTACCGTGTCGGAGGAGGCGGTGGCGTCGATGGCGGAGGGTGCCTTCGTCTTCGCGATGGCCAACCCGAACCCGGAGGTGCATCCGGACGTCGCGCACAAGTACGCGTCCGTGGTGGCGACGGGCCGCTCCGACTTCCCGAACCAGATCAACAACGTGCTGGCGTTCCCCGGCATCTTCGCCGGAGCCCTCCAGGTGCGGGCGTCCCGCATCACGGAGGGGATGAAGATCGCGGCGGCGGAGGCGCTGGCGGGGGTCGTCGGGGACGATCTCGCTGCCGACTATGTGATTCCCTCGCCGTTCGACGAGCGGGTCGCCCCCGCGGTGACGGCGGCGGTGGCCGCGGCAGCTCGGGCGGAGGGCGTGGCTCGGCGGTAACGGTGCGCTGGGCGGGCGGGGTCTTCTCCCGCCCGCCCGCGTGGTGTGAAGCGCGGCTTTCTGCTCGGTGTCTGCAAGGTGCCCGGCCTTGGTGGCGGCCGGGCGTCGGCTGCGCTCTCCGGCGGCGGGGAAGCAGGGAGCAGGGACACGCGTCACAGCCCGTCTCGGTTCCCTCCGCCAGGCGCGGAGCCTAATCTCAAGGTCATGTTCGCTGCCTACGCCGCCCGTATCGACCGCGACAACCCCCTCTCCGGCCTTGAGTTGGGAGAGCGCCCGGCCCCCGAGCGGAGGCCCGGCTGGACGACCGTGACCGTCAAGGCCGCCTCCCTCAACCACCACGACCTCTGGTCCCTCAGGGGCGTCGGGCTCTCCGAGGACAAGCTCCCCATGATCCTCGGCTGCGACGCGGCCGGCGTCGACGAGGACGGCAACGAGGTCGTTCTCCACTCCGTCATCGGACAGACCGGCCACGGCGTCGGCCCCGACGAGCCCCGCTCCATCCTCACCGAGCGCTACCAGGGCACGTTCGCCGAACAGGTCTCCGTCCCCACCTGGAACCTCCTTCCCAAGCCCAGGGAACTCTCCTTCGAGGAGGCCGCCTGCCTCCCCACCGCCTGGCTGACGGCCTACCGCATGCTGTTCACCAACGCCGGCGTCCGTCCCGGTGACTCCGTCCTCGTCCAGGGGGCAGGCGGCGGTGTCGCGACCGCCGCGATCGTGCTCGGCAAGGCGGCCGGCCTCAGGGTCTTCGCCACCAGCCGGGACGAGGCCAAGCGCAAGCGGGCCGTGGAACTGGGCGCCGTGGAGGCCCTGGAGTCCGGGGCCCGGCTGCCGCAGCGCGTGGACGCCGTCATCGAGACCGTCGGTGCCGCCACCTGGTCCCACTCGGTCAAGTCCCTGCGTCCCGGAGGCACCCTCGTCATCTCGGGCGCCACCAGCGGCGACCGGCCCTCCCACGCCGAACTCACCCGCATCTTCTTCCTCGAACTGAAGGTCGTCGGCTCCACCATGGGCTCCAAGGACGAGCTGGAGGACCTGCTCTCCTTCTGCGCCGCCACCGGCGTGCGCCCCGTCATCGACGAGGTCCTTCCCCTTGACCGGGCGCGCGAGGGCTTCGAACGTCTGGAGGCCGGAGACCAGTTCGGGAAGATCGTGCTGACGGCCAACTGACGCCAACTGACGGCGTTTTCCTCCACGTGCCCATGGCGGACCCGGGAGTCGTCCCGAGCCCGCCATGGGCGTTTCTGCGGCCGATATGTCAACCAGGGTTGACAAGCCTCGGCATGTCAACCTATGTTGACACCATGACCGAAGCAACGGATCTCGCCGAACGCGCAGGCGACCGCGATCCGCGAGTCGGGCTGCGAGCCGTCGCCGCGCTGCGCAGGCTGCTGGAGCAGCTGGAGGCGGTGCAGGTGCGCAGCGCGCGCAACCAGGGCTGGTCGTGGCAGGAGATCGCCGCGGAACTCGGAGTCAGCAGGCAGGCCGTGCACAAGAAGTACGGGAGGCAGTGATGTTCGAGCGCTTCACCCAGGACGCCCGCGCGGTGGTCACCGGCGCCGTCGCGCACTGCGAACGCGCCGGTGAGCAACGCGTCGACGAAGCCCACCTGCTGCTCGCCCTCCTCGAGAGGGAGCGCGGCCGCGCCGCGTTCGCCCTGGCGGAGCTCGGGTTGACCGGCCGGCGGGACGCGGTGGAACGGGACCTCGCCGAGGCCCGCCGCCGCGGCGGGCTCACCCGCGCCGACGCTGACGCTCTCGCCGGGCTCGGCATCGACCTCACCCAGATCGTCTCCCGGGTCGAGGAAGCCCACGGACAGGGCGCGCTGGCCAGGACTCACGCAGGGGCCGTACGGCGGTCCGGGCGCCGCCCCTTCACCCGCGGCACCAAGGACGTACTCACCCGGTCCCTGCGCGCGGCCCACGCGCACGGCGACCGGCACATCGGTGACGAGCACCTGCTCCTCGCCCTGACCGCCCGCCCCGGCGTCCTCTCCGAGGTCCTCGCCGACCATGGAGCGACCTACGCGGCCGTGGAGGACTTGCTGTGGGGCGGCAGCGGCCGGGCGAAGGCGGGGTGAGCCTGCCGCCGGGTGACGCTCGGCCGGTCGTGAGGTGAGGAGCAGCCCTACCCCTTCCGTGACCGCAGCGTCGCCCCGATGTGCGCCGCGGCTGTCGACAGGTGCCGACGGGCGTCGCGCAACTGCTCCTCCGTCACCCCGTGGTCCCGGGCCGCGTCGCGAATGTCGTCACGGAAGCGGTCGAGGAGCCGGTCGAGGGCCCGGGCCGGGTCGCCCGGGAAGTCCTCGTGCGCCCAGGACGGCTCGTACGCACCCGGGAAGTCCTCCGGGGTCGTCGCGTACTCGGGCTGCTCCGCCGTCTTGGGCGCGCCCGCGGCCCCCGGGCGCCCGAAGCCGAAGTCCTTGCCGAAGTCCTTGCCGAACTCGCCGAACTCCTTGGCCAGTTCGGCCAGACCCTCCCGTACGCCCGTCGGCCAGTCGCCCCGCGCGAAGTGGTCCTGGACCTGCTCCTGCACCCGTCGCGCCATGCGCTGCAGCTCCTCCTGCGCCTGGGCGCGCGCCCGCTCCTGCGCCTCCTTGGCCTGGCGGCGTGCCCGCTGGGCCTCCTCACGGGCCCGCCGGCTCTCGTCCTTGGCGCGCCGGGCCTGCTCCTTCCACTCCTGCTTGACGCGGCGCATCTCCTCCCGGGCTGCGCGCCACGCCTCCTTCTCCGCCTGGTCGCCGTACGCGCCGTAGGCACCCTCGTGCTCCTTGGTGCCCCGGCGCGCCTCGGAGACCGCGGCCCGCATCTCGCGGCGCAGGTCACCGGCCGCCCCCCGCACGTCCGCCTGGATCTCGGCGGCCAGCTCGGCGACCGACTCGCGGATCTCCAGCTCCAGGTCGGCCAGTTCACCGCTGCGGTCGGCCAGTTCGGCACGTCCCGCGTCCGTGATCGCGTACACCTTGCGGCCGCCCTCGGTGGTGTGCGTGACCAGGCCCTCGGCCTCCAGCTTGGCCAGCCGGGGGTAGACGGTGCCGGCGGACGGTGCGTACAGCCCCTGGAAGCGCTCCTCCAGCAGCCGGATCACCTCGTATCCGTGGCGTGGTGCCTCGTCGAGGAGCTTCAGCAGGTACAGCCGCAGGCGTCCATGGGCGAAGACGGGAGGCATGTCAGAGCCCCTTCCGCTCGGTGGGGCCGCCGGTCGTACCGTGGGGGGAACGGTCGGCCGGGACGGCGGTGTCGTCGCTGCCGGTGCCGGGGGACGCGTCGGCGGGCGGCGTGTCCCATGGCTCGTCCTCGGCGGGTGGGCGGCGCAGCAGGGCGATGGAACCGGAGACGGTGGTCGCCTTCAGCCGGCCGCTGCCCCCGCCCAGGCGGCCCGTGATCTTCTTCGCGCCCCACTGCCCGGTGACGCGCAGGTCGTCGAAGGCGTTGGACACGGTGCCGCTCGCGGTGTTCGCCTCCACCTCGGCGTCCGCCGGGTGGGGGAGACGGATGGCGATCTCGCCCGAGACGTTCGTCAGGCGGGCGTCGGTGGGACCGCTGGTGGGATCGAGGTCCAGGATGATCGAGCCGCTGACGGAGTCGGCCTTCACGGACGGGCACGCGCCCTCGATGACGGTCAGGTCGCCGGAGACGGAGTTGAGCCGCAACTCCCCGGTGACGCCCTGGGCCTCCACGTTTCCCGACACCGTGGTGGCGCGGACCGGGCCGGCGAGGCCGGCCAGGGTCGCCGCTCCCGTGACGCTCTTGACGTCGGCGCCGCCGTCGATCCCGGAGACCAGGGCGTCGGCCCCGACCACGCCCACCTCCACGCGGGTGGACGCCGGGACGGCGAGGGAGACCACCGCGCTGCGACGCCAGCCCTTGGGGTCGAGCCACTTGAGGAAGCCCTTCCAGGGCAGGTCGTCGTAGGCCACGGTGAGGGTGCCGTCCTTCTGTGTCACCGTCAGGGCGGGGCCCTCGACGTGGGAGACCTCCAGCCGTGCGGAACCCTCGTCGGTGCCCACCACGTTCACCGTTCCGTTGACGATGCGCACATGGAGCGCCGTCACCGGGTCGTCGAAGGTGAGCTTCCTCGGCTCTGCGACGGACCACTCGGGCATGATGCTGACCTCCTCGGCCGGTGCGGGCGCTTGGCGGGTGACGGGCGGTTCGCCTCGGCGGGCTCGGCACGCCGCACACACTCGCCACACGTCGACGAACGCGGCATATCGCGTCTTCGCTATTCACGATATATCGCGGCTGCGGGAAGTCAAGACACCCGTTCCGGTGATCACTCACACAAAAGGGTGGGGCGCCCCCGTCCACGGGGCGCCCCACCTGACGATGCCGTCTACTCGTCTTCCTCGTCGTCCAGCCGTGCCAGCCAGGTCGCCAGCCGCTCCACCGGCACCTCGAAGTCCGGGTTGAGATCGACGAACGTGCGCAGCTGTTCGGCGAGCCACTCGAAGGTGACCTCCTCCTCGCCGCGCCGCTTCTCCAGTTCCTCGATGCCGCGGTCGGTGAAGTACATGGGGCTGCTCTCCTGCGTTCGTGAAATGCGATGGTGCCGGAACCAGCCTACGGACCGACCGTCATGGAGGCGCACCGCTCGCCCTCGTCGAGCCAGGCCTGGAGCCGGCGGAGGTGGTGCAGGCGGGAGGAGTGCGGGGCGCCTTCGGCGAGGATCTCCCTCATCCAGGTGGCGGCCTTCGCGGCGGCGCCGTGCATCTCATGTCCATGAGCAGGGTGAAGTCGTGCCCGGAGACGGCATGGGACCGCTCCAGCACATGGCGAGCGAGCACCGGGCCGCTGTGGTGCGGGCGTGCGCCGACCTGGAGGCGGCGGCGCAGCAGCTGGCCAGGCGACGCCGACCACGTGGTCCGTGAGCCGGACGGGACGCGGAAGGGGCCCGGTCCGAGTCACACGGACTCGGGCCGGGCCCTTCGTACTGCCGCGAGGTTACCGCCGCGAGGCCTACGCCTCGAACACCTCACGCACCAGCTGCTCCTGCTCCGCCTGGTGCCGCTTCGCCGAGCCCACCGCCGGGGACGAGCTGTGCGGGCGGGAGATGCGGCGCAGACGCTCGCCGGCCGGGATGTCCGCGCCGACCGCCAGGTCCAGGTGGTCGATCAGGTTCAGGGCGATGAACGGCCAGGCGCCCTGGTTCGCCGGCTCCTCCTGGGCCCACAGGTACTTCTCGGCGTTCGGGTACTTCTTGATCTCCTCCTGGAGCTCCGCACCCGGCAGCGGGTACAGCCGCTCGAGGCGGATGATCGCGGTGTCCGTCACGCCGCGCTTCTGACGCTCGGCCTCGAGGTCGTAGTAGACCTTGCCCGCGGTGAAGACGACCTTGCGGACGGCGGCCGGGTCCACCGAGGCGTCCCCGATGACCGGGCGGAAGCGGCCCGTGGTGAACTCCTCCGCCTTCGAGGCCGCTGCCTTCAGGCGCAGCATCGACTTCGGCGTGAAGACCACCAGCGGCTTGTGGTGCGGGTTGTGCACCTGCCACCGCAGGAGGTGGAAGTAGTTCGACGGCAGGGTCGGCATCGCGACCGTCATGTTGTTCTGCGCGCACAGCTGCAGGAACCGCTCCGGGCGGGCCGAGGAGTGGTCCGGGCCCTGGCCCTCGTAGCCGTGGGGGAGCAGCAGGGTGACGCCGGACGTCTGGCCCCACTTCTGCTCGGCCGACGAGATGAACTCGTCCACGACCGTCTGGGCGCCGTTGACGAAGTCGCCGAACTGGGCCTCCCACATCACGAGCGCGTTCGGGCGGGCCAGCGAGTAGCCGTACTCGAAGCCCATCGCCGCGTACTCGGACAGCAGGGAGTCGTAGACGTTGTAGCGCGCCTGGTCCTCGGAGAGGTACTGCAGCGGCGTGTAGTCCTCGCCGGTCCGGCGGTCGATGATGACCGCGTGGCGCTGGCCGAAGGTGCCGCGGCGCGAGTCCTGGCCGGACAGGCGGACCGGGACGCCCTCGAGGAGCAGCGAGCCGATCGCGATGGTCTCGCCCATGCCCCAGTCGATCGTGCCGTCCTCGACCATCGCCGCCCGGCGCTGCAGCTGCGGCAGCAGGCGCGGGTGGACGGTGATGTGGTCGGGGATGTTGACCTGGGACTCGGCGATCCGCTTGACGACCTCGGCCGAGACGGCCGTGTCGACCGCCACCGGGAAGCCGTCCTCGGGGGCCTGCGCGGCGGCCGCGGCCGGCTGCGACGTGGCCTCGCGGACCTCGGTGAAGACCTTCTCCAGCTGGCCCTGGTAGTCCTGCAGGGCCTGCTCGGCCTCTTCCAGGGTGATGTCGCCGCGACCGATGAGGGACTCGGTGTACAGCTTGCGCACCGAGCGCTTCTTGTCGATCAGGTCGTACATCAGCGGCTGGGTGAAGGCCGGGTTGTCCGACTCGTTGTGACCGCGGCGGCGGTAGCAGATGAGGTCGATCACCACGTCCTTGTTGAACGCCTGGCGGAACTCGAAGGCGAGCCGCGCGACGCGCACGACGGCCTCGGGGTCGTCGCCGTTCACGTGGAAGATCGGGGCCTCGATCATGCGGGCCACGTCCGTCGCGTACATGGAGGAGCGCGAGGACTCGGGCGCCGCGGTGAAGCCGACCTGGTTGTTGATGACGATGTGGACCGTGCCGCCGGTGCGGTAGCCGCGCAGCTGCGACATGTTCAGGGTCTCGGCCACCACGCCCTGGCCCGCGAAGGCCGCGTCGCCGTGGATCGCCACCGGCAGGACCGTGAAGTCCGTGCCGCCCTTGTTGATGATGTCCTGCTTGGCGCGCGAGACACCCTCCAGGACCGGGTCCACCGCCTCCAGGTGGGAGGGGTTGGCGACCAGCGAGACCTTGATCTGCTCGCCGTCCAGGCCGGTGAAGGTGCCCTGGGCGCCCAGGTGGTACTTCACGTCGCCGGAGCCGTGCATCGACTTCGGGTCGAGGTTGCCCTCGAACTCGCGGAAGATCTGCGCGTACGACTTGCCGACGATGTTCGCCAGCACGTTCAGGCGGCCGCGGTGGGCCATGCCGATGACGACCTCGTCCAGGCGGGACTCGGCCGCGGAGTCGATCACCGCGTCGAGCAGCGGGATGACGGACTCGCCGCCCTCCAGGGAGAAGCGCTTCTGGCCGACGTACTTCGTCTGCAGGAAGGTCTCGAAGGCCTCCGCCGCGTTCAGGCGGCGCAGGATGCGCAGCTGCTCCTCGCGCTCCGGCTTGGAGTGCGGACGCTCCACGCGGTCCTGGATCCACTTGCGCTGCTTGGGGTCCTGGATGTGCATGTACTCGATGCCGGTGGTGCGGCAGTACGAGTCGCGCAGCACGCCGAGGATGTCGCGCAGCTTCATCATGGACTTGCCGGCGAAGCCGCCGACGGCGAACTCGCGCTCCAGGTCCCACAGGGTGAGGCCGTGCTCCACGATGTCCAGGTCGGGGTGCTTGCGCTGGCGGTACTCCAGCGGGTCGGTGTCGGCCATGACGTGGCCGCGGACCCGGTAGGAGTGGATCAGCTCGAAGACGCGGGCGGCCTTGGTGACGTCGTCGTCGTGGCTGGCGTCGATGTCCTTGAGCCAGCGCACCGGCTCGTAGGGGATGCGCAGGGCCTCGAAGATCTCGTCGTAGAAGCGGTTCTCGCCCAGCAGCAGGTTCGCGACCTGGCGGAGGAACTCGCCGGAGGCGGCGCCCTGGATCACCCGGTGGTCGTAGGTCGACGTGAGCGTCATGACCTTGGAGATGCCGAGCTTGTTCAGGGTGTCCTGGGAGGTGCCCTGGAACTCCGCCGGGTAGTCCATGGAGCCGACGCCCATGATCACCGACTGGCCGGGCATCAGGCGCGGCACGGAGTGGACCGTGCCGAGGCCGCCGGGGTTGGTGAGGGAGACGGTGACGCCGGTGAAGTCGTCCATCGTCAGCTTGCCGTCGCGGGCGCGGCGGACGATGTCCTCGTAGGCCTGCCAGAACTCGAAGAAGTTCAGCGTCTCGGCCTTCTTGATCGCCGCGACGACGAGCTGGCGGTCGCCGTTGGGCTTGACCAGGTCGATGGCGAGGCCGAGGTTGACGTGGTCCGGCTTGACCAGGGTGGGCTTGCCGTCCTTCTGCGCGAACGACCAGTTCATCGACGGCATCGCCTTGATGGCCTGGACCATCGCGTAGCCGATGAGGTGCGTGAAGGAGATCTTCCCGCCGCGGGCGCGCTTGAGGTGGTTGTTGATGACGATGCGGTTGTCGAAGAGCAGCTTCACCGGGACCGCGCGCACGGACGTGGCCGTGGGGATCTCCAGGGAGGCGTTCATGTTCTTCGCGACGGCGGCGGCGGGGCCGCGCAGCGTCACCAGTTCGGGGCCGGCGGGGGCCTCGGACACGGGCTCGTCCTTCTTGGGCTGGGCGGGGGCCGCGGCGGGCTTCGCGGCGGCGGGTGCGGCGGGCTTGGCCGGAGCCGGTGCGGCGGCCGCCGGGGCGGGCTTCGCCGGGGCCGGTGCGGCGGCCTGCTGCGGTGCGGCTGCGGCCGGCGCCTGCGGTGCGGCGGGGGCCGCGGGCGCGGCCTGCGCTGCCTGGGGCGCCGTGGTGGTCTCCGCGGCCCCCGCGGCCGCGGTACCCGCCGGAGCCGAGGCGGCAGCGGCGGCGGCCCCGGGCTTGTAGTCGGCGAAGAAGTCCCACCAGGCACGGTCTACCGAATTCGGGTCCTGGAGGTACTGCTGATAGATCTCGTCGACGAGCCACTCGTTGGGACCGAACGCAGCAGCGGGATTCCTCCCGGCTTGGTCGTCGGTCGAGACGCTCGGGTTACTCGGGGACTGTGGCGACACGGCGGCAACCGCCCTCTTCCGCTTCACAAGGTGATTGGACAGCGGGAATTAAGGCTACGCCTCCAAGACCGCGAAGGTCAGGTCGGGCCGGTTCATCGTCGCGTAAGTCACATCAGAAAGTGCGTTTCAGGGGTTGAAATGGCGGGAAACAAGCGTGGTTCCGGTTGCGGACGGGTGCGACGACCCCGGCCCGGCGCGGGAAGTGCGCGGGCCTCTGCCTGATCACACGTGTCCGGCTGCGCGGACAGGCGTGGATCTTGTTGCTCCGCTTCGAACTTTACGTCAACTTGGAAGAGATGGCTCTCCCGGAAGGGTGACCTGGATCCGGCAGCCGCGCGGGGATTCGGCCACACCGATCCGGCCACCGTGCAGATCCACCGCCCAGCGGGCGATCGCCAGGCCGAGGCCCGTGCCGCCGTCGCTGCCGGGCCCGTGCGGCCGGTTCACGGCGCCGCGGTTGAAGCGCTCGAAGACCCGGTGCCACTCCGACTGGGGGATGCCGGGGCCCTCGTCCAGCACCTCCAGCTCCAGGGAGTCCGGGGCGGGGCCGCGCCGGGCCTTCACCGTGACGCGGCCGTGCGGCGGGCTGTGCTTGACCGCGTTGTCGATCAGGTTGGCGACGACCTGGTGGATCCGCTCCGGGTCCGCGTGCGCGGTCAGCTCCGGCGGGGAGACGTCGAGGTGCAGATGGACGTCCGTACGGGTGTGACTGCCGGAGCCCGAGGCGATGCCCGCGCGCGCGGAGGACACCATCTGGGCCTCCTTGAGGACGCCCGAGAGGTACGGCCACACCTCGAAGCGACGTTTCTTCAACGGAACGACGCCGTTGTCCAGGCGGGAGAGGTCCAGCAGCGTCTCCACCAGGCGGCCGAGGCGCTCGGTCTGCTTCAGCGCCGTGCGCATGGTCTCCGGGTCGGCCTCGGTGACCCCGTCGACGATGTTCTCCAGCACCGCGCGCAGGCCCGCGATGGGGGTGCGCAGCTCGTGCGAGACGTTCGCCACCAGCTCCTTGCGCTGCCTGTCCTGGGCCTCCAGCTCGTCGGCCATCAGGTTGATCGTCTGGGCCAGGTCGCCCATCTCGTCCCGGCGGTTGTCACGCACACGACGGCTGTAGTCGCCGTGCGAGATCGACCGGGCCACCGCGTTCATCTCGTCCAGCGGGGCGGTGAGCGAGTGGGCCACGAACTGCGTGATCAGCAGAGTGGCGATCATCGAGAACACCGTGATGAACCGCAGCTCGGTGGCGGTGCGCACCGCGATCATCAGCAGGCCCGTGGTGATGAACACCGAGATGACGACCAGCGCGCCCAGCTTGGTCTTGATCGAGAACGGACGTACGCCGCCCCAGGGCTGCCCGGGGTTCCTCCGCGCGGCCGACCGCCCGTCGCTCATGGCGTCGGGGTCTCCAGGGCGTAGCCCACGCCGTGCACCGTCCGGATGCGCTCGGCGCCGATCTTCCGCCGCAGTGCCTTGATGTGGCTGTCGACGGTGCGGGTGCCGGAGGCGTCCGCCCAGTCCCACACCTCGGCGAGCAGCTGCTCACGGGAGAGCACGGCGCGCGGCGTGTTGGCCAGGCACACCAGCAGATCGAACTCGGTGGGCGTCAGATGGACGTCCTCGCTGCGCACCCGCACCCGGCGCTGCGCATGGTCGATCTCCAGTTCACCGAGGCGGAGTATCCCGGTGCGCGGGGTCGCGGCGGCCAGCGCGGCCCGCTCCACCCGGCGCAGCAGCACGTGCACGCGCGCCGCCAGCTCCCGCATCGAGAACGGCTTGGTCATGTAGTCGTCGGCGCCGACACCGAGCCCGACCAGCATGTCGGTCTCGTCGTCGCGCGCGGTGAGCATCAGCACCGGCACCGGGCGCTGGGCCTGCACGCGCCGGCAGACCTCCAGGCCGTCGAAGCCCGGCAGCATGATGTCGAGGATCAGCAGGTCGGGCTGCCAGGCCTCCGCCGTGTCGACCGCCGCCGGACCGTCACCTGCCGTTTGCACGAGGAATCCCTCCGCGCGCAGACGGGTGGCGATGGCGTCGACGATCGTCTGGTCGTCCTCGACCACCAGGACGCGCCGCTGAGCGCCCGGGGTCGCCGTCGTGCCGTTGTGGGAGGTGTGTGTCTGCTCCATCGCCCGCCCCTGGGGTTGCTTTCCGGAATCCGTGGGGTGATCCCATGACTGCGTTTGACGCTTGAATGATCCGCGTCAGGGAAGCAGCGTACGGGGAGTTACCGCCGGTCGGCTATCCAGGTCCGATCGCGAGGTGCACGACGTCGGGAACGCCCCGGGCAACGGGCACCTCTTCGGTACGCACCTGCCGGAACCCGGCATTCCTAAGTGTTCCTTCAAATTCCGGAGAGGGCTCGGCCGACCACACCGCCAGCACACCGCCGGGTTTCAACACCCTTGCGCAGCTTGTGAGTCCGGCTGTCGAGTAGATGCTGCCGTTGTCGTCCGTCACGGTCCACGCGGGGCCGTTGTCGATGTCCAGGCAGAGGGCGTCGTACGTGTCCGATGTCTCATTGACGTGGGCGACCAGATCGGCCTCCACGATGCGGGTGCGCGGATCGGCGAGCGCGTCGGCGGACAGCGCGGACAGGGGGCCGTGGAGGTGCCAGTCGATGACGGCGCGTTCGCGTTCGACGACGGTGATGCGTCCCCAGCGGGGGTCGGCCGCGGCGTGCGCGAGCGAGAAGCCGACGCCGAGTCCGCCGATCAGCACGCTCGGTTCCGGGCGGCCGTCCAGGGCGTCCGACGCGGCCTGCACCAGCAGCCGTTCCGAGCGACCGTCGGAGGTGTCCATCAGGAAGCAGCCGTTGGCGATGATCTGCAGCAGCTCACCGTGGCGCCGCAGCACGACCTCGCCGTGCGGGCCCTCGCGACGGTCCAGGACCACCGGGGTCTCGTCGGTGTCGTACGGATGAGGCATGAACCACATTCTGGTGACCGGTGGGGCGCGGGACGACGGATTTTCCCCGGCGATCGAACTGATTTCCCGCAGCGGTCGAACGGACCGCCGATGCCGCCGGCAGCCGTGCGCGGTCACCCCGGACGCCGGAAACAGCTGGGAAGTTGCTGTGAATCGCGCCTCGGGTGGCGTCGGTCATAGACAGCGACCGGCGCGGCGCGAAGGGTGGAGCGTGACGGAAGGAGCGCCGCACCTTGGAACGTACGGTCTCGGCGGCTGACGCCATGCTCACGCCCCCCGA
The DNA here is from genome assembly GCF_044764595.1 of Streptomyces sp. NPDC093984. Lineage (NCBI taxonomy): Bacteria > Bacillati > Actinomycetota > Actinomycetes > Kitasatosporales > Streptomycetaceae > Streptomyces > Streptomyces sp. NPDC093984. Next base: position 803,980 of record NZ_JBIWIM010000002.1, read on the forward strand.
GACGGGCGCGCCGCTTCTGAACGGCATGCCGCGTCAGCGCACGGCGCCGCCGCCCGTCGAGCCCGCGGCCGCGCTCCCGGTGCGGTGGACGGCACCACGCGTGGCGTCGCTGCTGCCGAGCCCCACGCGGGCGCCGTTCACCTTCGGCTACGCCGCCGTGTTGCTGGTGACCTCGCTGTTCGCCCAGTTCGCCGACCCCTCGCTGATGGACGCGCTGTACCAGGGATCCAGCACGGACGTCGCGCATCTGATGCGCAGTCCGGTGGTGGTGCTGCTGGCCAGCGCGCTGTGGATCGCGGGCGGGATGATGTCGTACTACGCGCTCGTCTTCCTGGTCGTGCTGACGGCGCTGGAGCGGCGGATAGGCGGTGCCCGCACGGCGGTCGTCTTCCTGCTCGGGCATGTTCTCGCGACGCTGGGCACCGAGGTCCCGGTCGGCCTCGCGGTGCTGGCGGGCCATCTGCCGGACAGTTCACTGCACCGCCTCGACTACGGCATCAGCTTCGGCGTGGCGGCGAGCCTGGGCGCGCTGACGGGGTTGCTGCGGCCGTGGCTGCGCTGGACCGTGCTGATCGTGTTCACCGCGCTGCTCCTCCAGGACCTGGCCGAGTTCACGGACCCGCTGAGCAACTGGGGCCATCTGCTGGCGCTGGCGGTCGGCATCGCGACCTGGCCGCTGGTACGGCGCTGGGCCCGGACCGGAGCCGAGGTCACCCTGGCGCCGGTTCGATGACTCAGGCATCCGCCCTGCGGTTCCGCCGCGCGCCGCTCAACGCAGCACGGTCGCAGGCGCCGTCCCGGACGCCGTCCCGGCCTCTCACGGTGATCCGTCCCGGCCTCTGGCGGTGATCTCTCCCCCCGAGCCGCTCCGTGCCTGGTCACAGCACTCGCACCGACTGATCGCTGACAGCGAACAAGGGTCGGGGAACAATCGAATCCTCTGGTGCATTGAGCCTGCACAGCTCAACTTGACTGCCGAAGGGGAGATCATGGCTTCGACGTCCACACCGCTCACCCTGCCTGTGCTGCCGCTCGACGGCGAGGTTGTCCTGCCCGGCATGGTGGTCCCGCTGGACCTGAGCGACTCCGAGGTGCGCGCGGCGGTGGAGGCCGCCCAGGCGGCCGCCCGTTCCGAGCCCGGAAAGCCAAGGGTCCTGCTCGTTCCACGCATCGACGGCACCTACGCCGCCACCGGAGTCCTCGGCACCGTCGAGCAGGTCGGCCGGCTCGCGGACGGCGACCCGGGCGCCCTCATCCGCGGCCTGGGACGGGTGAAGATCGGTGCGGGCACCACCGGGCCCGGCGCGGCGCTCTGGGTCGAGGGAACACGCATCGACGAGACGGTTCCCGACCCGCTGCCCGGCCACGTCGCCGAACTCGTCAAGGAGTACAAGGCCCTCGCCACCAGCTGGCTGAAGAAGCGCGGCGCCTGGCAGGTCGTCGACCGAGTCCAGGCCATCGACGACGTCTCCGCGCTCGCCGACAACTCCGGCTACTCGCCCTTCCTCACCACCGAGCAGAAGGTGGAACTCCTGGAGACCGCCGACCCGGTGGCCCGGCTGAAGCTCGCCACCCAGCAGCTCCGCGACCACCTCGCCGAGCAGGAGGTCGCCGAGTCCATCGCCAAGGACGTCCAGGAGGGCGTCGACAAGCAGCAGCGCGAGTTCCTGCTGCGCCGCCAGCTGGAAGCCGTCCGCAAGGAGCTGCGCGAGCTGGGCGGCGACAGCCAGGAGGGTGAGGAGTCCGACGACTACCGCGCCCGCGTGGAGGCCGCCGACCTGCCCGAGAAGGTCCGTGAGGCCGCGCTCAAGGAGGTCGACAAGCTCGAGCGCACCAGCGACCAGTCCCCCGAGGGCTCCTGGATCCGCACCTGGCTCGACACCGTGCTCGAGATGCCCTGGAACGAGCGCACCGAGGACGCGTACGACATCCGCGGCGCCAGGGCCGTCCTGGACGCCGAGCACGCGGGCCTGGACGACGTGAAGGAGCGCATCACCGAGTACCTCGCGGTGCGCAAGCGGCGCGCCGAGCGGGGTCTCGGCGTGGTGGGCGGCCGCCGCGGCGGCGCCGTGCTGGCGCTCGTCGGCCCGCCCGGCGTCGGCAAGACCAGCCTCGGCGAGTCCGTCGCGCACGCCATGGGCCGCAAGTTCGTCCGCGTCGCCCTCGGCGGCGTCCGCGACGAAGCCGAGATCCGCGGCCACCGCCGTACGTACGTCGGCGCCCTGCCCGGCCGTGTCGTCCGCGCCATCAAGGAGGCCGGTTCCATGAACCCGGTCGTCCTGCTGGACGAGATCGACAAGGTGGGCTCCGACTTCCGCGGCGACCCGGCCGCGGCCCTGCTGGAGGTCCTGGACCCGGCGCAGAACCACACCTTCCGCGACCACTACCTGGAGGTCGAACTCGACCTGTCGGACGTGGTGTTCCTCGCCACGGCCAACGTCCTGGAGGCCATCCCGGAGGCGCTCGCCGACCGGATGGACATCGTCCGCCTGGACGGCTACACCGAGGACGAGAAGGTCGTCATCGCCCGTGACCACCTGCTCCCGCGCCAGCTGGAGCGGGCCGGTCTGAACAAGGACGAGGTCACGATCGACGAGGCCGCGCTGCGCAGGCTCGCCGGCGAGTACACCCGCGAGGCGGGCGTGCGCACCCTGGAGCGGTCCATCGCGCGGCTGCTGCGCAAGGTCACGGCCCAGCACGAACTCGGCGAGCGGGAGCTGCCGTTCACCGTCCGGGACGAGGACCTGCGCGGACTGCTCGGGCGCCCGCACCACGTGCCCGAGTCCGCCCAGGACCCGGCCGAGCGGCGCACGGCGGTCCCCGGTGTGGCGACCGGCCTGGCGGTCACCGGCGCGGGCGGCGACGTCCTCTACGTCGAGGCGTCGCTGGCCGACCCGGAGACGGGCGCGGCGGGCCTGACCCTGACCGGTCAGCTCGGCGACGTGATGAAGGAGTCCGCGCAGATCGCGCTCAGCTTCCTGCGCTCCCACGGCGCCGAACTGGAACTGCCCGTCGGCGACCTGAAGGACCGGGGCGTGCACATCCACTTCCCGGCGGGCGCGGTCCCCAAGGACGGCCCGAGCGCGGGCATCACGATGACGACCGCGCTGGCCTCGCTGCTGTCGGGCCGGCTGGTCCGCACGGACGTGGCGATGACCGGTGAGGTCTCGCTGACCGGCCGGGTCCTGCCGATCGGCGGCGTGAAGCAGAAGCTGCTCGCCGCGCACCGGGCGGGGGTCACCACGGTGATCATCCCCAAGCGCAACGAGCCCGACCTGGACGACGTCCCGGCGGAGGTGCTGGACAAGCTCGACGTCCACGCCGTCACCGACGTCCGCCAGGTCCTGGAGCTGGCGCTCGCACCCGCCACGAGCGACGCGACGCCGGAGGTTCCGGTGGCGGCGTGACGGACGCTGCCGGATGAGGGAAGGCCCGGGCTCCGTGAGGGAGGCCCGGGCCTTCGCCATGGACCGGTGCTGCCGTTGGTCTACGCCTGCGAAATACTGACGGAGCTGCGGCGACGGCGGCCTTCGGCGGAGACTTTCGAGGAACGGGATACCGGATCAGGTGACTGACGTGCACGAGGACGGAAACGGTGAGCGGCGTCCGGTGGACCCCGGCGCGTCGGCGGAGGGCGCAGACCGGTCCGGTGACGCGAACCAGGAGTTCCTGGCGCTCGAGCGCGAGCTGACCGTGTTCCTGCGGCGCGCCCGCGCCAACGCCGGCCAGATGGCCCGGGAGGTCCACCCGGACCTGGAGTCCGCCGCGTACGGGCTCCTCGTACGGCTGGACGAGTGCGGGCGTCAGCGCGCCACGGAACTCGCCGCCTACATCGGTGTCGGCAAGGCCACGATGTCCCGCCAGCTGCGCGCCCTGGAGGAGCTGGGTCTGGTCGCCCGGGAGCCCGACCCGGCCGACGGCCGCGCCTGGCTCGTGCACCTCACGGAGGAGGGCCACCGGCGTGTCGGCCGTGTACGCGAGGCCCGCCGCGCCCGCTATGTGCGCCAGCTCGCCCACTGGGACCCGCGCGAGGTGGCGGAACTGGCACGGCTGCTGCACCAGTTGAACCTCGGCATGGACAAGCAGTAGCCGTACGGGTGGCAGGAGCCCTGCGAGGCCGCCGGCCCTGCGGGGCGGGAGCCCTGCCGGGCGGGAGCTCTACGGCTCCACGTACACCACCGTCGCGTCGTCGTGCGTCTTGCTGCGGCCGAGGTACGCCCGTTCCTCGCGGTCGGCGCTCTCCAGCGCCCGTACGCGCTCCACCAGCGCCGCCGCGCCCTCCTTGCGGACGACCGTGAACAGATCCGTCCAGTCGCCCTGGCGGAACTTCTCCGTCCAGCGCGTCGCCCCGTCCGTCAGGCCCACCAGGGCGCGCACCCGCCCGCGCGGCAGTTCCCCGGTGACGGCGCGGGCTACGACCGAGGGGTCCGCCGCCGCCGTGAAGAATCCGCCCTCCTTGTTGCGGACCGTCGTGTCCACCAGCGCGTCCGTGGCCAGCGCCGCACGCGGGAGGCGGGCGAGGCGGTCGTCCAGGAGGGCGGTGACCGTGCCGTCGGGGGCCTCGACGAGGAGCGCCGAGTCCGACAGGACGAGGTACTCCACCGCGGCCTCGGACCAGCGGGCGAGGGCCACGGTCGCCTGGGGCGTGCGCGGGTGAGAAAGGTCACAAGTGGAGGCATGGGTGTCGGCGGTGCGGCGAACGGCCTCCGCGAGGATCTCCGACAGTGTCAGATCCCGGTGGGAAACGGACAGTTCGGTCAGCAGGCCGCCCAGGCGCGCACAGAACCAGGGGACGGAATGCAGACAGCCGTCGTCGCCGGCCGGCGGGGTCACCCCGTCCAGGACGACCAGCGCCCCGCCCTGCCCTGAAGCCGGAAGTGCGAGCGCGGCGAAGTCCTCGTTCGGGTGAGTCGCATCGCCGGGTTCGGACGTCAGCTCAATACGCATCCAGCCAGTCTGCACGAGGCCTTCACAAGGTCCACGAAAGGCTGTCAACGGTCGCCGAATCGATACGGGCGCGCAGGTCAGCCGCCTGGTTTGGTACGGAATAATCGCTTCCGGTGAAGCGTGGCGGCGAATATTGCCAAAGTGCGCCGCCGACGTCCAACCGGCCCACCGCGCAAGGCCTCCGCACGCGCCAGAGGAACTTGCCCGCCAACTCCCCACCGATGTTCACTCCTTCGGGTGGCGGGTCAGGCGAAGCGGGACCTCTGCCCACCGGCACTGGGAGGGTCGGAAGCCGTCGTACCGGGTCGGCATTCCCGTTGACGGAACGTCACCCCGGGCCCATGGGTACACGAGTGAGGAAGTGCGAGCACCGGTGCAGAAGACGCGGCCTCGGAGCACAGGCAAGCAGACGGCCCCCGCGCAGGGGGCCTCGTCCGAGTCCGCGGGCCACGGCCGCGCCGCCCATGTGCGCAACCGGCTGATCGTCGCCGTCGCCGTGGTAGCCGCCGCCATCGCCGGGGCCGGGGCGCCGAGTGTCATCGCCGCCTCCGAGCAGCTGCACGACTCCCAGAACCTGGTCACACTCGCCGAGCAGACCCAGGACGCGCTCGTCCTCGCCCACTCGCTGGCCGACGAACGGGACGAGGTCACCTCGTACGTGGCCGCCGGGCGCCCCGGGTCCAAGGCGCCCGCCGAGCAGCAGCAGGCCCGCGTCGACCGGGAGATCGAGGACCTGCGCGCCAACCCGGACCTCTCCACGGGCCTGCGCAAGGACCTCGACGACGTGGCCGCGGTGCGGCGGGCGGCGCTCACCGGGAAGAGCACCGCTCTCCAGGCGCACCAGGCGTACTCCGCCGCCATCACCGAGCTGCACGCGCTCGCCGAGCAGCTGGCCGACCAGATGCCGCCGCGCGCCGGCTCCGGCGCCCACTCCCTCGCCGAGCTCGACACCGCCGTGCAGCAGGCCGCCGCCGCCCGCGGACTGCTCCTCGCGGCCCTGAACATCCCGCACACCACCCGGACCGTCATCAGCCCGGTCACCGGCCTGCCGACCACCACCAGCACCTCCTCGGCCGCCGACACCAAGCAGCGGGACGCGCTCACCGCCGCCGCCCAGCAGGCCGCCGTCCGCTCCGACGCGGCGATCGCCGGCTTCCGCGACACCGCGCCCGCCGCGGCCAAGTCCTCCTACGACTCCACGGTCACCGGCCCCGAGGTCTCCTCCGCCGAGAAGTACCTCGCCTCCCTCACCGACCAGCCCACCCTCGCCGACAGCGACCTCGACCTGAGCACCAAGAAGGTCGACGCCGCCCTCTCCGCCCGCGTCGACCTGATGCGCGGCGTCGAGTCCTCCCTCTACGAGGCCCGCAGCAAGGACCTCGCCCGGCTGCGCGACGACGACGTCACCGCGCTGGAGATCCGCATCGCCGTCCTCGGCGCCATCCTGCTGGTCGCCGTCGGCATCGCCATGGCCATGGCCCGCAGCCTCACCCGCCCGCTCGCCGTGCTCCGCCTCGGCACCGCGCGCGTGGCCGCCGACCCGGCCGGCGAGGAACCGGTGAAGTTCACCGGCCGCAACGACGAGTTCGCGCAGGTCGTCCGCTCCGTCAACGCCCTGCACGCGCATGCCGTCGCCCTCCAGGAGCGCCTCTCGACCCTGGAGGCCGACCGCAAGCACCTCGTCGGCCAGCGGCAGACCATGGCCGACGAGCGCGAGCGGCTGCGCGCCGAACTCGCCCAGGCCGCCGCCCATCTGCAGCAGGTCCGGCACAGCATCCACTCCACCTTCGTCAACCTCGCCCTGCGCACCCTCGGCCTGGTCGAGCGCCAGCTGACCGTCATCGAGGGCCTGGAGGAACGGGAGCAGGACCCGGAGCGGCTGTCCACGCTGTTCAAGCTCGACCACTTCGCCACGGTCATGCGCCGCCACAGCGAGAACCTCCTCGTCCTGGCCGGCGCCGAGCACGTCCAGCAGCACGCCGGGCCGGTGCCGCTCGTCGACGTGGTGCGCGCCGCGGTCAGCGAGATCGAGCGCTACGAGCGCGTCCGTATCGCCGCACTGCCCCCGCACGCGCACGTCGCCGGGTTCGCCGCCGACGACCTGTCGCACCTGGTGGCCGAACTGCTGGAGAACGCCACCTCCTTCTCGCCGCCCGACGTCCCCGTCGAGATCTCCGGCTGGCTCCTGGAGAGCGGCGAGGTGATGCTCTCCGTGCAGGACGAGGGCATCGGCATGGCCGCCGAACGGATGAGCCGGCTCAACGCCCGGCTCGCCGACTTCGACCCGGAGGACTCCTACGACCAGGAGAGCGGCGAGGGCCTCGGGCTCGGCCTGTACGTGGTGGCCCGCCTCGCCCACCGGCACGGCGTGCGCGTGCAGCTGCGGGAGCAGAAGCAGGGCGGCATCGCGGCCGTCGTGGTCCTGCCTAAGCCGCTGCTCGCCGAGGCGCCGGCCGCGGCCGTACCCGCCGGGGCCCCGGTGGCCGGGGGCGCGGCCTCCTTCTCGCTGCCCGGCGCGGACGCGGAGGTCAACTCCAACGTCCTCAGCGGCCGTGCGCGACTCGCGCCGGGGAGGCCCGAGGGCGACGAGGACCCCCTGATCGCGGCGGCGGAGGAGGCCGTACGGGAGCGGGAGGAGAGCGAGCAGCGGCAGGAGCCCGCCGACGGTGAGGAACCCGGGCGGGACGACTGGGGCGCATCACGCGCCGAACCCGTACGGGACGACTGGGACGCACCGCGCGCCGAATCCGTACAGGACGACTGGGACGCCCCGCGCGCCGAACCCGTACGCGAGCCCGCCGCGCCGGAGCCCGCCGCCGAGCCCGAGTTCGGTCCCGAGACCACGATGGAGCTGTTCCTTCCGTCGCCCCGCGTGGAGCCGTCGCCCCGGGCGGAGGAGTCCGCCCCGGCCGTCGACATCCCCGCCCAGGCGGCCGGCGACCCCTACGCCATCGGCCCGGAGAGCCACGAACGCACGGTGGACGAGGGCGAGCCGCGGCCCGCCGCGCAGGCGCCCCGCACCACCGCTCCCGAGCCGCCCGCGCCGGAGGCACCCCAGGAGCCCGAGGCGCCTGAGGAGCCCGAGACCCCCCGGCTCACCGCCAAGGGGCTCCCCAAGCGCACCCCCAAGATCTCCGCGCCCGCTCCGGCCCCGCGACCGCGCGCCGGCGGCGTGGACGCCGAGGCGCTGCGCCGCAGGCTCGGCGGGTTCCACCGGGGAGCCAAGGAGGGCTTCCGCCACGTCGAGGCGGAGATCGCCGAGCGGACGGGGGAGACCAAGGCACCCGGGCACCGGCCCACGGCCCCACCTCAGCACGCGACACCCGGCACCGCACAGGACGTTGAATCATCGGGGGGCACAGTCGAGGAGGCAAGCAGTTGACCGCGTCCAGTACCTTCGGACTGAGCAGTGAAGCCCGCAACCTGCACTGGCTGCTGACCAACCTGGTGGAGGAGGTGCCCGGCATCCTGTCGGTCGCGGTGGTCTCCTCCGACGGCCTGCTCCTGCTCTCGTCCGACCCCGGCCGCATTGCGGAAGCCCGCGCGGGCCGCGACGGAGGGCCCGGCGGCCCCAAGGGGTCCGCCGCCGACCTCGCCACCATCGTCTCCGGCATCGGCAGCCTCACGATCGGCGCCGCCAAGCTGATGGACGCCGGCCGGGTCAAGCACACGATGGTCGCCATGGACGAGGGCAGTCTGTTCGTCATGTCCATCAGCGACGGCTCGCTGCTCGGCGTGCACGGCTCCGCGGACTGCGACATGAGCGTGGTGGCGTACCACATGGCGCTCTTCGTCGGCCGCGCCGGACACGTCCTGACCCCCGAACTCCGCAGCGAGCTGCGCAGGTCCCTCGAGGCCGAGTCGGCAGGGAGCGCCCGATGAGCGGCACACAGAAGAAACTTCCCGTCCGCGGCGGCGAGCGCAAACCCGCCCGCGTACGCCCCTACTCCCTGACCGGGGGCCGCACCCGCTTCGGCCACGTCCTGCTCGTCGAGACCTTCGTCGCCGCCCTGGACGCCCCCGAGGAGCGGCGGGAACTGACGAATGGTTCACTGTCCACCCGCGTGATGCCGGAGATGCGGGCCATCGTCGAACTGTGCCGCCGTATGCGCACGGTGGCGGAGATCGCGGCACTGCTGAAGATGCCGCTCGGGGTGGTCCGCGTGCTCCTGAGCGACCTCGCGGACCAGGGAAAGATCCGTGTGTACGGAACCGGTCACGGCACGGGACAGCCGGACCGCGCTCTGCTGGAAAGGGTGCTGAGTGGACTCCGTCGTCTCTGACGCCGCCCCGGGCGTCGACCGACTCGTCGAGCCCGACGAGGAACTGAAGGCCTGGCAGACGGACCGTACGCGTGCCCCGATAGCCACGAAGATAGTGGTGGCGGGCGGCTTCGGCGTCGGCAAGACCACCCTGGTGAGTGCCGTCTCGGAGATCACGCCCCTGCAGACCGAGGCGCTGATGACCGAGGCCAGTGAGGAGACCGACGACCTCACCGGTACCCCGGACAAGCTCACCACCACCGTGGCCATGGACTTCGGCCGCATCACGCTCGACGACGACCTGGTGCTGTACCTCTTCGGCACGCCGGGCCAGCAGCGGTTCTGGTTCATGTGGGACGACCTGGTGCGCGGCGCGATCGGGGCGGTCGTCATGGCCGACACCCGCCGGCTCGCGGACTGCTTCCCGGCGCTCGACTACTTCGAGAGCAGCGGCCTGCCGTACATGGTCGCCGTCAACCACTTCGACGGCAGCGAGCGGTTCGAACCCGAGGATGTGCGCGAGGCCCTCACCATTCCCGCACACATACCTGTCATGATCATGGACGCGCGCCGCCGGATCTCGGTGATCGAGACCCTTCTGGCCCTGGTGGGCCACGCGCTGGACGTCACCCCGGAGTAGTCCCCCGGCAGTGAGCAAGCCGAAGGGGCGCGCCGGTGTCGAGGGACCAGGGGGTCCCCCCTGCTCGAGCGAAGTCGAGAGCTCGGGAGAGCGCGGAGGCCCGAAGGGCTGAGCACGATCGGGCCCTCGGCACCGGCTTCAGCGCCCCGGAGGCGAACGAGTCAAAAAGATAGGGAGCACCACCCGCATGCGGAAGATACTCGTCGTCGGAGCCGGTCAGTCCGGACTCCAGCTCGCCCTCGGCCTCCAGTCGCACGGGTACGAGGTCACCCTGATGTCCAACCGGACCGCGGACGAGATCCGTACCGGCCGGGTCATGTCGACGCAGTGCATGTTCGACACGGCGCTGCAGCACGAGCGCGACCTGAAGCTGAACTTCTGGGAGTCCCAGGCCCCGAAGATCGAAGGACTCGGCGTGTCCGTCGCCGCTCCCGGCTCGTTCGACCCGGGCCCGTCGCAGCGCGCGATCGACTGGGTGGCGAAGCTCGACGGGTACGCGCAGTCGGTCGACCAGCGGCTGAAGATGGCCGGCTGGATGGAGACGTTCGCGCAGCGCGGCGGCCAGCTCGTCATCCACGGCGCGGCGGTCTCCGACCTCGACTACTTCTCCCGCACCTACGACCTGGTGCTGGTGTCGGCAGGCAAGGGCGAGCTGGTGTCGATGTTCGCTCGGGACCCGGAGCGGTCCCCGTACAGCGAGCCGCAGCGCGCGCTCGCCGTGTCGTACGTCCACGGCCTCGGGCCGCGCACCGAGCACCCGGACTTCGACGCGGTCCGCTGCAACCTGGTCCCGGGCGTCGGCGAGCTGTTCGTCATGCCGACGCTCACCACCTCCGGCCGCGCGGACATCCTGTTCTGGGAGGGCATACCCGGCGGCCCGCTCGACGTCTTCAAGGGCGTCAAGGACCCCGGCGAGCACCTCTCCCTGACCCTGGAACTCATGGAGAAGTTCACTCCCTGGGAGTATGCGCGGGCCACGAAGGTGGAGCTGACCGACGCCGGCGGCACGCTGGCCGGGCGGTACGCGCCCACCGTGCGCAAGCCGATCGGGCGGCTGCCCGGTGGCGGACTGGTGCTCGGCGTCGCCGACGTGGTCGTGGCGAACGACCCGATCACCGGGCAGGGCTCCAACTCGGCGTCCAAGTGCGCGGCCGCCTATCTGGCCTCGATCCTCGAACACGGGGACAAGGAATTCGACGAGGCGTGGATGCAGCAGACGTTCGACCGCTACTGGGAGACGGCGCGCCACGTGACCAAGTGGACCAACGCGATGCTGGGCGTGCCGCCGGAGCACGTGCTGAACCTGATCGGGGCGGCTGGGGCCGTGCCGCCGGTGGCGCACCGGATCGCCAACGGGTTCAACGACCCCTCGGACTTCGAGAACTTCTTCTACGAGCCGCAGAAGGCCGAGGCCTACCTGGCGTCGGTGGCCGGCGCCTGACCCGACGCCCCCGGGCGCACGGTGCCGTACGCCGTCGGGCCCTCGGCCGTCGGCGTACGCTCCGCGCCGGGCGCACCGGAGGCCGGGGCCGTCTGCTCGGCCGCCGCGGCCGTCTCCTGCTCGAACCGGGCCAGGGCGGCCAGCTGTTCGGGGGTGAGGGAGGCGAGCCGCTTCTCGATGTCCTTGAGCCGCTGTTCGACGTCGTCCCGCGCCTTCCTCTGCTGGTCGGCGAGGGTGAGCTGGTCGTCCAGCGCCTTACGGGCCGCGCGGGCCAGGGCGTCTGCGCTCCTCTCGGCGTAGGTCAGCTGGTTCACGGTCGCGGCCCGCTCCCGCGTCAACTGGCCGATCAGATGCCCCTCGTCGAGCGCGTGCTGTGGATCGCGGGCGAACAGCAGGCGTACGTACGGGGAGAGGGCCGCGCTGCTCTGGTACTGCTGCCTGGCCAGCCGTCCGGCCGCGAGGCGGCTGCTCTGCAGGTCGAGCCGGGTCCTGGCGAGCTCCCCGTCGAGCCGGGCCACCTCCGCCTGGCGCTGCTTCAGCTTCTCGGTGGTGGTGTCGTAGGTCTGGGTGGCCTGCTCCGCCGCCCGGTAGAGCTGCTGAAGGTCCGTCAGGAGCTGGGCGACGGGTGGGGTGCTCGGCTGGACCGTGGTGGTGGGGACGGGGTCCGGTTGGGCCGTGTTGCCGGGGTCGGGGTTCGGCTGGGCCGTGTTGCCGGGCACGGGGTTCGGCTGGGGCATGGCGCTGGGGCCGGTGTCCGGCTGGGTGGTGGCGCTGGGCGCGGGGTCCGGTTGGGCCGTGGTGGTGGGGACGGGGTCCGGGACGGCGATCGCCGGCGCGGCGGCGAGCAAGGCCCACGTGGTCACCGCCGCAGCACTCGCCAGGCGCAGCAACCCTTCTGACATGTCATCACCTCCGGATGCCGGGTGGTCCCTCCACCTCGCACCGGCAGGATGAGACGGGTGCGGCCCGTGCGCGCGCCGAGTGGTCGGTTCGGCGCAGCGAGGTCACTCGTGGGCGGTGTCCGGGCCGCCTCCCGGCGTGGCGCCTGGCGTCCGGCGCGGCTTCGACCACGGCCACCGCGGGCGGCCGCCGGTGTCCCCCTCCGGGTCGTACTCGTACTTCCAGCCCGGGTGGAGACCGAACCTGCCGCTCGGGCCCGCCTGGACGCGACGGTAGACGAGGACGGTGGGCGGACCGCCGGCCGCGTCCGGGACCGGCACGCGGTAGGTCTTCGGGGGGTGCCCGGTGACGCCGAGCAGGACGGGCAGGACGCGCCCGTCCAGGGGGCCGCCGACGAACGGGGTGTCTTGGCTCTTCACGGCACCAGTGTCACAGCAGGTGACCGGCGTCGCCGAGCACGGGCAGGACGCGCCGGGCCAGCGCGCCGACCGGGCCCTCGGCGCTCTCCAGGGCCAGCGCGGAGCGGACCACGGCGGCGGTCTGCGCATCACGTCCCGCGGTGGCCACCAGGCAGGCCACGAACTGCTCCACCAGCCAGTCCCGCAACTCCTCGACCGGGGGCTGCTTGTCCTGGTCGAGCCAGATGAGGGAGGCGGCCTCGACGGAGGTGATCCACATACGTACGGTCATCCGCAGCCCGGGGCCGGGGTCCTCGACGCCGAGGTGGCTGAGGATGTGCTCCGCCGCGGCCCGGCGTACGCCGTCGACTATGGCGGTGGTGCGGGACGTCTCGGCCACGCTGCCGCCCTGGAGCAGGGCGCTGAAACCGGCGTCGTGCCGGGCGACGAAGGCGAGGTAGCGGTCGAGAGCACGGGCCAGGCGGTGGCTGAGCGGGCCCTCGGGGGGTTCGGCGAAGCACTGCCGGAGGTCGTCGGCGGCGGAGCGGAGGGCGGCCTCGTAGAGCTGCTGCTTGCCGCCGGGGAAGTACCGGTAGACGAGGGGGCGGGAGACACCGGCCGCCTCGGCCACGTCGTCGAGGGAGACCTCCTCGGGGGCGCGGTGCGCGAAGAGGGTGAGCGCGGCGTCGAGGAGTTGCCTGCGGCGTTCTTCCACGCTGAGCCTTCGGTACGCGCGCGTGGTGGCCTCGGAGGTCATGTTCGCAGCGTAATCGTGTCGCCGGGAGGATGAGGCACCCGGAGCTGCGGTGGCCGTGCCGGAGGCTGCGCCCCCAGACCCCATCGGCCTGAACGGCCTCGTCCTCAAACTCCGCCAAGCCCTTCGAGCAGGGAGGGACCCCCAGACGGGCTGGAAAGGCCGGCCGGAAGCCGGGACGTACTCATGCCAGCAACCCCGACGACCTCCACAACCGTCGGCCCACACCCCTGAGCACCCCGATGTCGTCCAGGAAGTCCGTCAGCCGCTTCGCTCCCGTCTGCATGATCTCCCGGCGGTGGCCGCTCGCCTTCACCTGTGCCATCGCCTCCCGCTTGTCCAGGCCCACGTTCGTGTAGACCTCCGGGTTCACGAAGGCCACCGAGAACACCCGTGCGAACTCGCCGGACGTGATGCGGGTGAACTCCTGCGACCACCGCGGAGCGGTCAGCATCTGGCGGCGCAGTTCCTCGCGGGCGTAGCGGACGTGGCGGGCCTCCTCGACCACGTGGATACGGGTGACCCCGCGGATCAGCGGCTGCACCCGCTCGTCGGGGAACGTCAGCCGCTGCATCCAGTCCAGGACCTCCTCGCCCAGCAGCGTGGCCGTGAACGAGCCCGGTGTGGTCGAGATCGTCTTGAAGACGCGGCCCAGGTTCTGGTGCACCCGGCTCACCGGGTACCAGGGCGTGTCGCCGTGCCCGATCAGCCGGGCGAACATCTTCGAGTGCCGGCACTCGTCCTCGATCTCGGTCAGCGCGTACCGCACGTGCGCGCTCGTCGCCGCCTTGTCGTAGATGTGCCGGACCAGCAGCTGCATCAGGATGATCTCGAACCAGATGCCGAGCGAGGCGAGCGCCGCGGCCTCGTGCTGGGAGAGCCGGATCCGCTGCTCCTCGCTCATCCGCCGCCACAGCGGTGTGTCGTACAGCGACACCAGCTCCGGGGGCCAGAACCACTTGCCTTCCTCGTAGGGCGCGTCCCAGTCCAGTTCCTCGTCCGGGTCGAAGGAGTGTTTGGCGGAGGAGGCGAGGAGCCGCTCCGCCACCTGCTCCCGGTCCTTGAGCAGTCCCAGCGCATCGTGCAGCACGTCTGCTTCGGTCACGGTCGTCATCGCTGTGCCCACCACCTCGTCGTACGGGCCGCCTGTTACCCGCGGTCACGGTCTTATGAGACTGCTTGTCAGCAAGGACGTCAATCCCTTGCGTTCCACTTGTTGACGCGGCGTCTACCTCATGTGAGCGTGTGCTCATGCCGACGTTTGAGCTGTACGCCAAGGAGCCGGAGGAACCCCTCTGGCAGGTGCCCGCGAGTGGCGCGGCCCGCTTCAGCTGGGAGTACGACGACGGGCGCGACCGGCTGCTGGCCCTGTACCAGAAGGGCAAGGACAAGCAGTGGGACGGGCAGAAGCGGATCGACTGGGACCTGGAGGTGGACCCGTACGACCCGCTCGGCACACCGGACGAGGCGATGACCCTGTACGGAACGCCGTACTGGGCGAAGATGACCGACAAGGACAAGGGCGAGCTGCGCAAGCACTACGCCTCCTGGCAGTTCAGCCAGTTCCTGCACGGCGAGCAGGGCGCGATGATCTGCGCGGCGCGGATCGTGGAGTCGGTCCCCGACCTGGACGCCAAGTTCTACTCGGCGACCCAGACGATGGACGAGGCGCGGCACGCGGAGATCTACGGCCGCTTCCTGCACGAGAAGATCGGGATGCTCTACCCGATCAACGACAACCTCCAGGCACTGCTCGGGGACACCCTGCGGGACAGTCGCTGGGACATGCCGTACCTCGGCATGCAGGTCCTCATCGAGGGCCTGGCGCTCGCCGCCTTCGGCATGATCCGCGACACCACGGACAAGCCGCTGCCCAAGCAGATCCTCGCCTACGTCATGCAGGACGAGGCCCGGCACGTCGCCTTCGGGCGGATGGCCCTGCGGGACTACTACAAGCAGCTCACGGACGCCGAACTGCGCGAGCGCGAGGAGTTCGTCATCGAGGGCTGCTACCTGATGCGGGACCGGCTGCGCGGGGTGGAGGTGCTGGAGAACTTCGGCGTCCCCAAGGCCGAGGCGGAGGCGTACAGCGAGAAGTCCGAATTCCTCCAGCTGTTCCGGCAGTTGCTGTTCAGCCGCATCGTGCCGTGCGTGAAGGACATCGGCCTGTGGGGCAAGCGCCTCCAGCAGGCCTACGTCGACATGGGCGTCTTCGAGATGGGCGACTCGAACCTGGACCTGCTGATGGCCCAGGACGAGGAGATCGCCGAGAAGCTGGACGCGGAGCGCTTCGCGGCGGAGGAGCGGGAGCGGGTCGCCGAGGTGGAGGAGGCCATCGAGGAGGGGCAACGCCTCAGCGGTTGATCACTCGATCGACGGGCGAATCGGCATATTCGTCTGGGTAGGCTGGCCGTACCAGGCAGACTCCGCCGCATGGGAGTAATCATGAGCGCCGCACGTGACTACGGGCTGGACGAGGACTACGAGTGGCCCCGTCCGCCGGTCGGCGGCTGGACGGCGGATGACTTGGACCGGCTCCCGAACCTTCCTCCGCACACGGAGCTGATCGACGGGAGCCTGGTTTTCGTGAGTCCGCAGACCTCGTTCCACATGCGCACGATCCGACTGCTGGACATCGCTCTGCTCGACCGGGCTCCGGACGAATTCGAGGTCTACCGCGAGTTCACCGTGACGCTCGACCGCCGCAACCGTCTGGAGCCGGACGTCCTGGTGGTCCGCGCCGGTGCTGACACCGGGCCCAGGGACACACGGCTCCTTCCCAAGGATGTCATTCTCGCCGTCGAGGTCGTGTCCGAGGACTCCGTGGAGCGTGACCGCGAGGCCAAGCCCCGCAAGTACGCCGCCGCAGGCATCCGGCATTTCTGGAGGGTCGAGCAGAACAACGGCCTTCCCGTTGTCTACGTTTACGAGCTCGACCCGCAGACCCAGGCGTACGTGCCCACCGGCATTCACCACGACAAGCTGAGGCTGACCGTCCCGTTCCCCATCGACATCGACCTCACCGCCATCAACCGCCGGCCGCCGGTCGCCCCTCCCCCGGAGGGAACGACGTCCGCAGAGTGAACGCGTACTCCGTCGGCCCGTGCGCGCGGAGGTGAAGCAGCCGCTCCTCCGCCTCCGCCACCGTCGGGCGGTGGCCCGCCGGTACCCACCACAGCGCCGTGAACGCCTCCTCGAGCCGCTCGAACCACTCCCGGCGCCGCGCCAGCATCTCCCGGTGCTGCCCCTGGTACATGAAAGCCGTGAGGGCGTTCGTGTCCCGCCATGTCGACATGTTGATGATCAGCCACTCGTCGCCCAGCACGGGGATGTCCGTGGCGTTGCCCGAGTCGCTCTGCAGCCGCCACACGAAACCGTCGGCCCCGTCGGCCGCCGCGTTCACCGGATCCAGGGCCTCCACGAAGTCCTTCAACTGCGGTGAGTCCAGCGGGGCCTTGAGGCGGGCGATGTTGACCTCGGCGAGTTCGTAGGCGGCTTTCGGCTGCTGGGTGGTCGTCATGGAACCGAACGGTAGGTCGGCCGGATCGCCCGCAACAGTCCCCGTCTCAGCAGTCGGACCCGTCAACTGTGCGGCTGCTTCCGGGAGTTCAGGACCGCCTCCATCACCGCCTTCGCGATCGGAGCCGCGTCCCCGCCCCCGCTGACCTCCCCCTGCCGGCCCGCGTCCTCCACCACCACCGCGACCGCCACCGCCGGCTCGAGCGCGTCGTCCGCCTGTGCCCAGGAGATGAACCAGGCGTACGGCTTCCCGGAGTTGTCGACGCCGTGCTGGGCCGTGCCCGTCTTGCCGCCCACTCGGGCGCCGGGGATCGCCGCGTTACGACCCGTACCCTCCTGCACCACGTCCGTCATCAGCTCCCGCAGCTGTTCCGCGGTGGCGGCGCTCATCGCCCGGTGCAGGGTGCGGGGCGTGGCCGTGGAGACCGTCTCGCCGTCCTTGGTCGTCGTCCGCTCCACCAGGTACGGCGCCTTCACATCGCCCCCGCCGGCCACCGTAGCCGCGACCATCGCCATCTGCAGCGGTGTCGCCCGGGTCTCGAACTGCCCGATCGAGGACATCGCCAGCTGGGAGGCGTCCAGCTTCGGGTCGAACGTGCTCGCCGCCACCGCGAACGGCACCCTCAGCCTCCGCTCGTTGAAGCCGAAGTTCGCCGCCGTGTCCGTCATGTTCCTCAGCCCCACCTCCCCGCCCAGCTTGGCGAACACCGTGTTGCACGACCAGGTGAAGGCGTACCGCAGCGACGCGTCCTCGCAGCCTTCGGTCTCGTTGGTCAGCTCGGTCGTCGTGCCGGGCAGCCGGTAGGGGTCGGGGGAGTCCGTCGGCGCGTCGAGGTCCGTCACCACCCCCGCCTCGAGGGCCGCCGCGGCCGTGACCACCTTGAACGTCGAACCGGGCGGATACGTCTGCCGGATCGCCCGGTTGAGCATGGGCCGCGCCACGTCCCCGTTCAGCCTCTTCCAGGCCCGGGCCACGGACGGCGACGTCCCGGACAGCTCCCCGGGGTCGTACGACGGCGTCGAGACCAGCGCCAGGATCCGCCCCGTCGTCGGGTCGACCGCGGCGACCGCGCCCGCCCGCCCGGCCAGCCCCTGGTACGCCGCCCGCTGCGCCGCCCCGTTGAGCGTGGTGACGACATGGCCGCCGGGGACGCGCTTCCTCAGGACGCCGGTCCACAGGGGGAACGGATCGAGCAGCGGGTCGGTGCCCGACAGCAGCGCGTCCTCCGTGTGCTCCAGCAGCGTCGTCCCGTACACCTGGGAGGCGAATCCGGTGACCGGCGCGTACAGCGGCCCGTCGGTGTAGGTGCGGGTGTGGCGGAACATGCCGCCCGTGTCCCGGGACCCGGTCACCGGGCGGCCGTCGACCAGGATGTCGCCGCGTGGACCGCCGTAGCGGGCGATCATCTGCCGGCGGTTGGCGGGGTTGTCCCCGTAGCGGGCGGACTCGAGGATCTGTACCCGGGTGGCGTTCGCCAGCAGGGCGATCAGCAGCACCGCGCACAGGGCCGCCGCCCGGCGGATGTACCTGCTCACGACGCGGCCGCCCTGTCGTACTGGCTGCGGGCCGAGTCGCTGATCCGGATCAGCAGCGCCACGATGATCCAGTTGGTCACGAGCGACGAACCGCCCTGCGCGAGGAACGGCATCGCCATGCCCGTCAGCGGGATCAGGCCCGTCACCCCGCCCGCGATCACGAACACCTGGAGCGCCACGATCGACGCGAGCCCCACGGCGAGCAGCCGCCCGAACGGGTCCCGCAGCGCCAGCCCCGCCCGGTAGCCGCGCTCCACCAGCAGCGCGTAGAGCAGGAACAGCGCGCACAGGCCGGCGAAGCCCAGTTCCTCGCCCGCCGTCGCCAGGATGAAGTCCGACTTCACGGCGAAGCCGATCAGCACCGAGTGGCCGAGGCCGAGTCCGGTGCCGAGCGCGCCGCCGGCGGCGAACGCGAACAGCGACTGGGCGAGCTGGCCCGCGCCCCGGCCCGCCTCGATCGACGCGAAGGGGTGCAGCCAGTCCTCGACCCGGGCGTGCACGTGCGGCTCCAGCCGGCCCACGCCGACCGCGCCCATCATCGCGAGCAGCAGACCGACCGCGATCCAGCCGGTGCGGCCGGTGGCGACGTACAGCAGCACCACGAACAGCCCGAAGAACAGCAGCGAGGTACCGAGGTCGCGCTCCAGGACGAGGACGCCGACGCTCAGCAGCCAGATCGCCACCACCGGGCCGAGGACCCGCCCGGTGGGCAGCTGAAGCCGCCACACCCTGCGGCCCGTGAACGCCAGCGCCTGCCGGTTGGCGGCCAGGTAGCCGGCGTAGAAGACCGCGAGCAGCAGCTTCGAGAACTCGCCGGGCTGGATGGAGAACCCGGCGACCCTGAGCCAGATCCGGGCGCCGTTCACCGCCGGGAAGAAGATCGGCAGGGTGAGCAGGGCGAGCGCGGCGCCCCCGCACAGGTAGGTGTAACGCTGGAGCACCCGGTGGTGGCGCAGCAGCAGGACGACCGCGGTGAACAGCGCCACGCCGAGCGTCGACCAGGACAGCTGGGTGGGGGCGGCCCGGTGGCCCGGGCTCTCCAGGTCCAGTCGGTAGATCAGCACCAGGCCCACGCCGTTGAGCAGCACCGCGATGGGCAGCAGCAGGGGATCGGCGTACGGGGCGCGCAGCCGCACCGCGCAGTGCGCGAGCAGCGCGAGCGCGCCGAGCCCGGCGCCGTAGCGGAGCGCGCCGGGCGGGAGGGTGCCGTGCCGGGCGAGGCCGACGGCGCAGTAGCCGTACACCGACAGCAGCACGGCGAGGACGATCAGGCCGAACTCGGTGCCCCGGCGCCGGGGCAGGCGCAGCGCGGGGGCGGGGGCGTCCGCCGGCGTCACGGTCCTCGCTCCTGGCGTTCCGGGCGGGATCATGTGCGGAACGTAGCAAGCGGTAAGCGGTATGTCCCGTTATGCGGGGGCAATCAGCCCGTTCCGGTACTCCTTGGCGTCTCGGGGAGGGAGAGCGTGGCCGTGGCCCCGCCGTCCGGCGCGTTGGCGAACTCCAGCCGGGCGCCCAGTACCTCCGCCTGCCCGAGCGCGATCGTCAGCCCGAGGCCGTGCCCCTTCGCGCCGCCCTCGGTGCGGAACCGCTGCGGCCCGTGCTCCAGCAGGTACTCCGGATAACCGCCCCCGTGGTCCCGTACGGTGACCCGCGCACCGTCGACCGTCAGCACCACCGGGCCCCGGCCGTGCCGGTGCGCGTTCGCCACCAGATTGCCGAGCACCCGCTCCAGCCGCCGCCGGTCGGTCGCCACGCACGCGTCCCGCACCACCCGGACCTCGACCGGGGTGCCGGAGGCCCGCACCACCCGCTGCGCCAGCGGCGCGAGCCGCTCCTCGGCCAGCTCGAGGCGTTCGCCGCCCGAGTCCAGGCGCGAGATCTCCAGCAGGTCCTCGGTCAGCGTGCGCAGCGCCGCCACCCGGTCCTGCACCAGCTCGGTCGGCCGCCCGGGCGGCAGCAGCTCGGCCGCCGCGTGCAGTCCGGTCAGCGGGGTGCGCAGCTCGTGCGCCACGTCCGCGGTGAACCGCTGCTCGCTCAGCAACTTGCCCTGCAGCGTGGCCGCCATCGTGTCCAGGGCGCCCGCGACCGCGGCCACCTCGTCCTGGAGGCGCGCCGGGTTCCTCGCGCGCCGGTCGTTCACGCGCGCGTCCAGGTCGCCCGCGCTGATCCGCCGGGCCACCTGCGCGGTGGCCTGCAGCCGCCGGGTCACCCGGGTCACCGCGAACGCTCCCACGCACAGCGTCGCGCCGCTCGCCAGCGCCGAGGACCACACGATCGCCTCGTCCAGGGCGTCGATGATGCGGGCGCCCTGCGCGTAGTCGACCTGCACGGCGAGCGCCCGGCCACCGTCGGCCGGGCCCGCCGCCCACATCGTGGGCTGCGGATCCCGGGTCCCGACCATCGTGCCGCGGTACCCGTCCGCCGCGAGTTCCCGCAGCGGCGCCGGCAGTCCCGGCGGGTCGACGCCCGCGCCGTGCGGCAGCCGGTCGCCCGCCTCGTACGCCTGCGCCGCCTCCGTCAGCCGGGCCAGCGCCCGGCCGCGGGCCTCACCGACGGTCCGGTCGGTGACCTGGACATGGACGAGCACGCCGAGCAGCGCGGCCAGACCACAGCACATGACGGTGATGAACGCGGCCGCCTTCCAGGTCAGCGTGCCGGTCCAGCGCGGCAGCCGGCCGAGCGCGCGGCCGAGGGGCCTCATCGGGCGCTCTCCGACGGGACGGGGGCGGCCGAGGGGGAGACGGACGGAACGGGCGGGGCCGGGGGAGCGGCGGACGGGGCCGGCGCGACCGGCCGGCGCGGGGGCGCGGTGCCCACCCGCACGATCTCGTCCCGGGTCGCCAGCATCGCGTGCTGGTGCGGATCCCAGGTCCACTCCGTGCGGAACTCGTAGCCCGGGAGCGTCGACGGCGAGTGGATGATCACGGTCCGGTCCGCCAGCTCCACGCTGATCACGCTGTCCGAAGTGCCCATGACCTGCACCAGCCGGTGGTGCTCGACGGTGTACACGCGCACCGCCAGCTGGTCGTCCGGGAAGCGGATGCCGAGCACCATGTCGTCCTTGCCGTCGCCGGTGAGGTCGCGGTAGTACGCCCGCAGGACCGGGCACCGACGCCCCTGCGGGCCCGCCGCGCCGCAGTCCTTCAGCCGCTCGCGCGTCTCGGCGTACACGGCGTGCGGGCCGGAGTAGGCGTCCGGGTGCGCGGCGACCTCGGCGCGCACGACGTCCAGGGGATCCACCCGGCGGATGTCATCACCCGGAACGGTGATGCCCTTGACGGTCTCGGTGTCCGCCTCGCCGTAGTCCAGGGCGGGCGTGGAGGCGGGCGGCAGCTGCGGCCACAACCGCACCGGGCCGACGGCGGTGGCGGTCGGGCCCGCGCCGCGCAGGGCACCGGAGTCGCCGCAGCCCGCCAGCAGCAGGGCGGCCACGGCGACGCCGAGGGCCACGCGCACGGGGCGACCGCGGAGTGCCGGCCCCACACGGCGGCTGCGGAACGCAGTGCCGGCGCGACGGCTGGGGAACACGGGGGCATCCGTCCTTTTTGCTCACCTGATGACCGGTTGTTCACTCTACGACCGGCCAGTGAGGTTACTCCGCGAGTTCCTCCAGGAGGCGGGCGGTGTCCAGGCCCGCCCGCAGGTACTCCACGAACAGCTCGTTGTGCAGCGCCCAGGGCCCGCGCCGGGCGCGGATCATGCGGATCGCCTCCTCGGCGGTGTGCCCGGCCCGCACCAGCGCATGCGCGACGACGAGACCCGAACGGTTGTACCCGTGGTAGCACCGGACGAGCACCCGGCGCCCGTCCTCCAGCGCGTCGTCGGCGGCCTGCGCCAGCCGCATCACACCCGCGAGCTGCGTCCCGTCCAGCGGACCGTCCGGGATGGGCCACACATGGTGCTCGACCCCGTCGTCGGGCCCGTGCCCGGGCAGCCGCAACAAGGTCAGCACCAGATCGAACTCGTCACGGACGACGGCGAACTCCCGCTCCCCGGAGCGCCCCCTGAACTCGTGGCCGCCCATCCACAGACCGGGCACGATCTCGCTCCACGGGCTCTCGGGAGCCGGAACATCGGGTTGCTTTCTGCGGGTCCGCAACGGCGCCTCCCACCGAGTCCCCAACTGCTCACAAAGGTAGCCGGGTTCTTGCCCCCGGAGCACCCCGCCTGTTCCCATGGTCGAGGGGTGATGTGCATGGACGGACTGCGCGTCGTACCGACCTGGCGGCACGGACAGGAACGCCTGTACGTGTGCGGCACCGACGGGCGGAACATCGCCTGGTACGACCGGGAGACCGGCCGGGTCAACCTGCTGAGCGAGGACCTGCGCGAGGACGTGCTCGACGCGCTCGGCCCGTTCGTGACGGGCCCGGTGACGGTCGGGCCGCCCCCCGCGCCCACCCCCGCCGAGCTGGCCCGGCTCTCCCTCCACCCGGACGACGACCTGGCGCCGAACCGGCCCGGCGAGGCCCTGCTGATCGCCCTGGACCGCGACCCGGGCCCCACCCACCGGCTGCGCCCGGACCCACGGCGCCGGGCGCTCGCCGCCGAGCAGGCGGTCGGTGACGCGCTGGACGACCTGGAGGGCGCGGGCTGGCGCACCCTGCACTCGGTGCCGCTGCCCGGCGGCGACCGCATCCACCACCTGGCGATCGGCCCCGGCGGCCTGTTCGCGGTGCGCTCCCTCAACGCCCGCAGGCAGCGGGTCCTCGTCGCCGACCCCATGGTGACGGTGGGCCGCCAGGAGGCGCAGCCGCTGCTGCGCCAGGTGAGCGCCGACGCGGACCGGGCGTCGTACGCGCTGACGGCCGAGGTCCACCCGGTCCTGATCGTCACCGAGCCCGCCCGCCTGGAGATCACGACCCCGCTGCGCAAGATCCGCGTCCTGAAGGACACGGACGTGCCCGCCCTGGCCCGCCTGGGCGGCATGCTGAAGCCGGCGGACGTGGAGGCGCTGCACGCGATGGCCCGGGACCGGCACACGTGGTCCCGGGTGTGACCGCGGGGCGGCGGCACACGGCAGGGGCTCGGGGCAGTGGAACCTCCTGCTCCCAGGGCAGTGGAACCTCCTGCTCTCACGGCAGCGGAACCGCTTGGTCCGGGTCGCAGAGCGCGGTCATGAGGTCGCCGTACGCCTGCAGCCGGGGAGCGATGTCCGCGGCGCGGAAGACGAGACTGCCGGGCGAGGCGCAGTCCCTCACCTCCTCCCATGTCACCGGCGCCGACACGGTGGGCTCCGCCCGGGCGCGCAGTGTGTACGGGGTGGCGGTGGTCTTGCGCGCCGCGTTCTGGCTCCAGTCCACGAAGACCTTCCCGGGCCGCAGACTGCGGGTCATACGGTGGATGACCAGGCGTGGCATCGCCTTCTCCGCCTCCACGGCGAGCTGCCGGGCGTAGTCCGTCGTCCGCTGCGAAGGCGTCGGTTCCACGGTGGCGAGGAGGTGCAGCCCCTTGGAGCCGGACGTCTTCGCGTACGCCTCGATCCCGTCCGCCGCCAGCCGCTCCCGCAGCCACAGGGCGACCTCGCAGCACTCGACGATCGTGGCCGGCGCCCCCGGGTCCAGGTCGAAGACCAGCCGGTCCGCGATGTCGGGCGTGTCGATGCGCCACTGCGGGGTGTGGAACTCGGTGACGAGGTTCGCCGCCCACATCAGGCTCGCCAGGTCCTGGATCAGCACCATGCGAGCCGCACCCTCCGTACGCGGCACCTCGGCCGTGGTGACCCAGTCGGGCGTACCCGGCGGCACGTTCTTGGCGAAGAAGAGCTGTCCGTCCGGCCCGTCCGGATAGCGCAGGAAGGACAGCGGGCGGTCGCGGAGGTGGGGCAGCAGGGCGCCGGCGGTGGTCGCGTAGTAGTGCAGCAGCTCGCCCTTGGTGAAGCCGGTCGCGGGATGGAGCACCTTCTCCAGGTTGCTGAGCGCCAGCCGTCGGCCCTCCACCTCTGTGATCGGCGTCATACGATGAGAATCCCACGAGAACCCCATGAAATCGCCCGACCTATCCGGAAAAGGGGCGGAACGTGCGATCCATCTGGAACGGTGCCATCTCGTTCGGCCTGGTGAGCATCCCCATCAAGCTGATGAACGCCACCGAGAACCACTCGATCTCCTTCCGCCAGATCCATCTGGAGGACGGCGGCCGGATCCGGTACCGCAAGTTCTGCGAGCTGGAGGACCGCGAGGTGGCGCAGGCGGAGATCGGCAAGGGGTACGAGGACGCGGACGGCTCGGTCATCCCGATCACGGACGAGGACCTGGTGCAGCTGCCCATCCCGACCACGAAGACGATCGAGATCGTGGCGTTCGTCCCGGAGGACCTGATAGACCCGCTCCAGATGGACACGGCGTACTACCTGTGCGCGAACGGCACTCCGGCCGCCAAGCCCTACACGCTGCTGCGTGAGGCGCTGGGACGCACGGGGAAGGTGGCGATCGCGAAGTTCGCCCTGCGGGGCAGGGAACGGCTCGGGATGCTGCGCGCGGTCGGCGACGTCCTCGCCATGCACGCCCTGCTGTGGCCGGACGAGATCCGCGCACCGGAGGGCGTGGCGCCGGAGGGGAACGTCACGGTCCGGGACAAGGAGCTGGACCTGGCGGACGCCCTGATGGACACGCTGGGGGAGGTGGACCTGGACGAGCTGCACGACGAGTACCGCGAGGCGGTGGAGGAACTGATCGCGGCGAAGGCGGAGGGCAAGGAACCGCCGACGGCTCCGGCGCCCGAGGCCGGCAAGGTGCTCGACCTGATGGCGGCGCTGGAGAAGAGCGTGCGCGTGGCCAAGGAGGCGCGGGGGGCGGGCGAGCAGGGGGCGGAGCAGAAGGCCGAGATCAGACGGTTGCCGCAGCGGAAGGCGGCGCGTACGGAGCCGAAGGAGACCGGCGGGAAGAAGAGGGCGCCGGCGACGAAGAAGACGGCGGCGAAGTCGGGGACCACGGCGAACAAGACGACGGCGAAGTCGGGGACCACCGCGAACAAGACGACGGCCAGGCAGAGCGCGACCAAGAAGACGGAAGCCAAGAAGACTGCGGCGAAGAAGACTGCGGCGAAGAAGACTGCGGCGAAGAAGACACCGGCGAAGAAGGCGGCGGCGAAGAAGACAACCGCGAAGGGGGCCTAACGCACCCGCCGCAGCGCCAGTACGGCGTTGTGGCCGCCGAAGCCGAAGGAGTTGCTCAGGGCCAGGTCGCCGCGTGAGGGGAGCGGGCGGGGGCGGCCGCGGACCACGTCCAGCGGAATCTCCGGATCCTGGGAGTCCTGAGGATGGTGGGCTGTGGCGCCGATCGTTGGAGGGATGAGCCCGTGGTGCAGGGTCAGCGCGGTGACCAGGGCCTCCACGCCGCCCGCCGCGCCCTGCAGATGCCCCAGGTGCCCCTTGAGCGCCGTGACCGGCACGGCGTCGCCCAGCACCTCCCGTAGTGCGATGCCCTCCGCGAGGTCGCCGTCGGGCGTCGCGGTGGCATGCGCGTTCACGTGGACGACGTCGGCGGCGCGCGCACCCGCGTCCCGCAGCGCCCGCCGCAAGGCGAGCACGATCCCGGCACCGGACGGATCCGGCGCCGCCATGTGGTGCGCGTCGGCGGACAGGCCCCACCCGGCGGCCTCGCAGTACACACGCGCCCCGCGCGCCCGTGCGTGCTCCTCGGCCTCCAGCAACAGGAACCCGGCGCCCTCGCCGTTCACGAACCCGTCGCGGTCCTTGGCGAAGGGCCGGGAGGGCGAGACGTCCCCCACCGCGTGCTGGGACAAGGCCCGCATCGCGGCGAACGACGCCATGATCGCCGGCGTCACCACTGCCTCCGCGCCGCCCGCGAGGGCCACGTCCACGTGCCCGTACCGGATCCGGTCGATAGCCTGCCCGATCGCCTCGGTCCCCGACGCACAGGCACTCGTGACGGTGCGCGCCTCCCCGGTGATCCCCAGGTCGATCGATATCTGGGAGGCCGCCTGGGAGGGCACGGTCATGGGGGTGGTGAGGGGCGATACCGCGTGAGGCCCCCTCTCCCGCAGCACCCGGTCACCACCGACCAGCACGGAAGCGTCACCGAGGATGGACCCCACGGACACGCCGACGCGCTCGGGTTCGAGCCCGCTCTCCACCGCTCCCGCCAGGTCGAACCCGGCATCCCGCCAGGCCTCCCGCGCCGCGAGCACCCCGAATTGCGCGGCCCGGTTCATCCGCCGCGCCCGCGGCCGGGGCAGCAGCGCGGCGGGATCGGCGGGCACGGTCCCCGCTGTGCGGACGGGCAACCCGGCGAAGTCGTCACCCGTCAACTCGGATATTCCGCATCGTCCGTCGAGAAGCCCCTGCCACAACTCGGCCACCCCGACACCGAGCGGGGTGATGGCTCCGAGCCCGGTGACGAGGACCCGCCGCGGCGTGGCACCGCGGGCCGGCCGGTGGGCGCTCGGGTGGTGGTGTACGAGGTCGTCGCGGGCCCCGTCCTGCTCGGCCTGCTGAGTCAACTCGGCGTCCGGCAGTGGCGGTCGAGGGAAGGAGGAGGGAGAGGGGCGCATGGTCCACGCAGCTTTCCGTAGATCCGAACGCTGCTGCCCCCAGGCCCGGTTGTGCTGTTCGTCGGTCAACTCCACTGTACTTCTCCCGCATACGGGACGGCGTCGGCGGGGCTCCATAGGACACCATGGAGCCATGCGCCGACGTAGACCGGACACCAGCTTGTGGCTCGAAGCCCCCGACCCGGTGCTCGCGCTCGCCCGGGAGGAGCTGGCCTTCTACGAGGAGGTGCGCGACTCGGCCCGCAAGTGGCACCGCGTCACCGAGCTGGGGGCCCTGGCCGCTTCCTCGTCCACGGTGGTGGCGGCGGGGCTCCATGCTCCCGCCTGGCTCACCGCCTTCATCGCGGGCGGCGCCCTGTTCTTCACCGGCGTCCGGCAGGTGTTCGCACACGGCCCCCGCTACGTCCTGGCGGCACAGTCCCCGTGAGTCTCTGCGACGAGCCATCAACCGCTACCAGTTGCTCCCCGAGTCCGACCGGGACACGCGAGCGCGACAGGAACTGCTCGCCACAGTGGAGCAGGTGGGCGACGAGGAACTGCGGCAATGGGTCGAGCAACGGCAAGGGACGACCTTGGACGGCAACGGCCCGGACAGCGGCTCGCCGACGCTTCCCTGACCCCGGCCCGGGCCCGCGTCGAGTGGTGCCCGCCCCCACCATCGCTTCACGGAATACGCACACGGCCGCACCAGAACTTCAGCGTTCAAGCGTTACTCTGCCCCGGCAGTCGAGTGGCCGAGAACAGTCAGTCCGCGCGGCACTCGCGACCCCCCACCAGGCGAGGAGACTCGGCGTGCGCGACGGCGATGTAGTGGTGATCGGCGGCGGTTATGCGGGCGTTCGCCTGGCGAAACGGCTGGACGCGCTGGCCCGGGTCACGCTGGTGGACCGCAAGGAGGTCTTCTTCCACCGCATCGCCTCCCTGCGCGCCGGCGTACGCCCGGAGTGGACGGCCACTCCTTTCATTCCGTACGACCGGCTGCTGCGCAACGGCCGTGTCGTCGTCGGCAAGGCGGTCCGCATCGACACCGCCGAACGGCACGTGGCGCTGGCCACCGGCGAGAGACTGCCGTACGACGTGCTGGTGATCGCCACCGGCGCCGACTACCCAGAACCGGCCCGCTTCAGCGGCACCACCACCGAGGAGGCGGCCAAGTCGTTCGCCGGACACCAGCAGCACGTGGCCGCCGCCGGTCACGTCCTGGTCGTCGGCGGCGGGCCGTCCGGCGTCGAGCTCAGCGCCGAGATCCGCCTGGCCCGGCCGGACGCCCGGGTCACGCTCGCCCACGCCGGGCCGGAGCTGCTCCACTCCACGGGCAGCACGCGGGCCGGCCGCAAGGCTCGCGCCTGGCTGGAGTCCCACGACGTGGAAGTGCGGCTCGACTCCTTCATGGCACCCGGCAGCGCCTTCGGCACCTATCGCGACGCTCGTGGCGACGTCGTCGACGCCGACCTCTCCTTCTGGGCGACCGGCACCACCCCCAACACGCTCTGGCTGCGGCTGGCCGGCCACGGCGACTGGCTCAACGGTGCCGGCCATGTGAAGGTCGACCGGACGCTCCGGGTCGAGGGGTGGACGGACGTGTTCGCGGTCGGCGACGTGAACGACGTCAGCGAGCTCAAGATCACCCCTGCCGCACTCGCCCAGGCGGACATCGCCGCCCACAACATCCGCGCGTATCTGCAGAGTTCCGGCAGGCACCGCAAGGAGCCCCGCTTCTACCGGCCGATCCGCCGTACCCCGCTCATCGTGCCGTTCGGCCCGGCCGACGGAGTGACCGTGATGCCCGTGCCGGGCGGCGAAACCGCCGTCCTCGGCGGCCGCACCAGCACCCTGGCCAAGGCCAAGACCCTCCTGACCCCGTACATGAGGCGCCAGCTCGGCTACACCGCGGCCTGAGGTGCGGAACGGGCGAGGATCGAAACGTTTGCGTTTCGCTAGGAGGTTCCCTACTCTCGGGCGGTGTACGAAACCGTTTCGGACAGAGAGTCCCCACCCTCTCGCCGAAGCGACCCCCACACCGGCCGAACACCGAACGCACCGACGCCCCCACCCCGTACGAGCGCTGGACGGACACCGTCGTCCTCCTCCGCCTCGGGGTGGAAGGCACTGAGCCACCCGGAGCCCTTGAGCCCCGCAAGAGGGATCACATGGAATTCATCCAGACCGAAGCCGCCCCGGCCACAGATTCCGGCCGGACCCACCACCATGCCCAGCCGAAGCACCGATGGTGGGCGCTGGGCGTGATCGCCCTCGCCCAACTCATGGTGGTGCTCGACGCCACGATCGTGAACATCGCACTGCCGTCCGCCCAGCAGGACCTGGGCTTCGACAACAACGGACGGCAGTGGATCGTCACCGCCTACTCGCTCGCCTTCGGCAGTCTGCTGCTGCTCGGCGGCCGGCTCGCCGACCTGTTCGGCCGCAAGACCACCTTCATCATCGGCCTGGTCGGCTTCGCGGCGGCCTCCGCGCTCGGCGGCGCGGCGAACGGCTTCACCATGCTCGTCGTCGCGCGCGCCGTCCAGGGTCTGTTCGGCGCCCTGCTGGCTCCGGCCGCGCTCTCCCTGTTGACCACGACCTTCACGGACGCCAAGGAACGCGCCAGGGCGTTCGGTGTCTTCGGCGCCATCGCCGGTTCCGGCGCCGCCGTCGGCCTGGTCCTCGGCGGCCTGCTGACCGAATACCTGAACTGGCGCTGGACGCTGTACGTCAACGACGTCATCGCGGTCTTCGCGCTGGTCGGCGCGATCGTCTTCATCAGCCGCTCGGTCCCGGTCCAGCGGCCCCGGCTGGACATCCCGGGCGTGATCCTGGTCTCCGGCGGCCTGTTCGGCGTCGTCTACGGCTTCGCCAACGCGGAGACGCACGACTGGAGCAACTGGATGACCTGGGGCTTCCTGGCCGCGGGCGGCGTGCTCCTGCTGGCGTTCTTCCTCTGGCAGGCCCGGGCGAAGCACCCCCTGCTGCCGCTGCGCGTGCTGGCGGACCGCAACCGCGGCGCCGCCCTGTCCACCGTGCTCATCTCGTCCGCCGGCATGTTCGGCGTCTTCCTCTTCCTCACCTATTACCTGCAGGCGACGCTGGGCTACTCGCCGGTGAAGAACGGCGTGGCCTTCCTGCCGATGGTGGGCGCGCTGATGGTGATGGCGCAGCTGTCCACCAACGTGCTCGTGCCGAAGATCGGCCCCAAGGTGATCGTGCCCATCGGCATGCTGCTGGCCGCGGGCGGCATGGTCTGGCTGACCCGCCTCGGCCTGCACAGCGGCTACGCCGCGCATGTGCTGCCGCCCCTGCTGC
Organism: Streptomyces sp. NPDC093984; assembly: GCF_044764595.1. NCBI lineage: Bacteria > Bacillati > Actinomycetota > Actinomycetes > Kitasatosporales > Streptomycetaceae > Streptomyces > Streptomyces sp. NPDC093984. Next base: position 834,191 of record NZ_JBIWIM010000002.1, read on the forward strand.
TGATCGGCGCGGGCCTCGGCCTGTCGATGCCCGCGGCGATGAGCTACGCGACCCTCGGTGTCCATGCGAGCGACCAGGGCGTGGCCTCGGCGGCCGTCAACACCACGCAGCAGGTGGGCGGTTCGGTCAGCACCGCGCTGCTCAACACGCTGGCCACGAGCGCCGCGACGGACTACGCGAAGCACCACATGACCGACCCGCTGGTCAAGGTGAACGCCGCGCTGCACAGCTACTCCACCGCGTACTGGTGGTCGGCCGGCTTCTTCGTCTTCGCGGTGCTGGTGACGGTGCTGCTGTTCCGCCGCAAAGCGACGCCCCAGCCGGCCGCGGACACGCCTGCCGCCCCGGCGGCTCCCGAACCCCTGGCCGCCGCCACCACAGGGGACACCGGCGGCCGGGACACCGACCGTCCGGACACCGAAATCGGCGGTCTGGGCGTCGAGATCGACGGTCTGGGCGTCGAGATCGACGGTCCCGGCGTGATCCGCGGCCAGGTGCGGGACGGCGCGGGCACACCGCTGGCACGCGCCGCGATCACGGTGCTTGACCCGACGGGCCGCCAGGTCGCCCGGGCCACCTCACGCGAGGACGGCTCGTACGCCGTGGACACCTCCGCACGCGGGAGCCTGGTGCTCATCGGCTCGGCGGCCGGCCACCAGCCGCAGGTCGCCACGCTGTCTCTGAACGGCGCACCGATCGCCTACGACCTGGTGATGCCCGCCGGCACGGGCACACTGTCCGGCACGGTGCGCGACACGGGCGGAGAGGCGCTGTCCGGAGCCCTGGTCGTCGTCACCGACGAGCGCGGAGCCGTGGCGTCCTCGACGACGACGGGGACCGACGGCGCCTACCGGATCGCCGACCTCCTCCCCGGCGACTACGCGGTCACGGTCACCGCCCCGGGCCGCCGCCCGGCGGCCTCCCTGGTGACGGTCACGACCGAGGGCGTCCACCACGACCTCGAACTCCGCCCCGCCGCCGACGTACGCGGCACGATACGCACCCGGGACGGCCGCACGGTGGAGGACGCCCGGGTCACCCTGCTGGACGCGGAGGGCAACGTCGTCGCCGCCCGCTCCACCGGCCCCGACGGCACGTACGCCTTCACCGATCTCTCCGGCGACGAGTACACGGTGGTCGCCAGCGGCTACCCGCCGGTCGTCACGCCGGTGAAGATCGACGGGGGCGGGCGCCAGCAGGTGGACGTGTCGCTGGGGCACGAGGAGGCGTAGGGATCCGGCAACGGCGGCGGCCGGCCCGGACGGTCCGGCGGGGCGGTTCGGGTCGTCCGGCGGGGCGGTTCGGGTCGTCCGGCGGGGCGGGCGGTCCGGGTCGTCCGGTCCGACGGGGCGGTTCGGGCGGCCCGGTCCGACGGGGCGGTTCGGACCGCCGCACGCGCGTCGGGCCTTCGGGTGCCGACTGATCCGTCACTCAAAGGGCCGGCCGGGACACCACGACCAGAAACGCGCCGTAGACGAACGAGAACCCGGCAAGGGCGCTCGCCACCACGGTGGCGTGCCACGGCCGGGCTCTGGCGGTTCTCACCAGCGCCCGCGCCACCACGATCAGCAGCGGGAAGGCCGGCAGCAGGAAGCGCGGCTTGCACTGGAAGTATCCGTTGCCGGCACCGCCGAGCGCGATCAGCAGCAGGACACCGCTGTAGACGACCAGCGGCAGCGGGACACGGTCCAGGATCAGCAGCACGAAGAGCACGGTGCTCACGACCACGATCACCAGCGCCATCGGGAAGACCAGCCGTGCGCGGTGCAGCATCATGTGCTCGGTGAAGCGCAGCGCACCCTGACCGAAGTCGAAGCGTGAGCCCCACCGCCGCTGCACGGCGAAGTAGCCGCCGAGCGGATCACCCTTGCGCAGGCCCACCCACAGCACATAGCCGCCCCAGCCGAGCGGCGAGAGCACCGCGCCCGCCCACAACCTGTGGGTAACTCCGCGCCCGCGCTTCTGCCACACCTCGTGTGCGGCCCCCGCCAGGACCGCAGCGGTCACGGCGCAGCCGTTGGGCCGGGAAAGGCCCGCGAGCGCCGCAAGCACTCCTGCCCACACCCATCGCCCGGTCAGGACCGAGTACAGCGACCAGGCGGCGAACGCGGTCAGCAGGGGCTCCGTGTACGCCATCGACAGCACGACGGAGTGCGGGAGCACGCCCCACAGCACGACGAGCGCGGTGGCCACGGCGGGGCCGTAGAGCAGGACGCCGAGCCGGTGGATGCCGTACGCGGCGACCGCGGCGGCCGTCCAGGACACCAGCAGGCCCGCCGCGATCCCATCGAGCGGGGTGAGTGCGGTGACGGCGCGGACCAGGCCCGGATACAGCGGGAAGAAGGCCAGGTTCTTCTGGATGTCGTAACCGTGCGTGGCGATTCTCAGATACCAGACCGAGTCCCACGAATACCCGAGCAGGGGCAGCGGCCGTTTGCCCGAGGACCAGGCGGCGAGGGCGAGCACGATCCCGCCGCACAGCCGGACGGCGACGAACAGGCCGAGCGCGGTGACGGCCGTCATCTTCAGCCGCCCTTCCCCGGCAAGACGGCCACGGAAGCGGTTCCCGAGATCTGCGACGACGCGGGCGGGGCCGGTGCTGACGTGAGCCATCCGGGAACTATGCCTGCCAAGGCCACCCATCGCGTGACCGGGCACGCCTGAATTCCCGCGTCAGGAGCCTTTTGGCATGCGTCCTGTTGACGGTGCGGTAATTAGCGGGATATCCAGTCGGCCCGCGAACCGCTGAACACCGCGCCTGCCTCAGTCGGTCAGTGAGCGCGCGTTGCTGCTGGAGACCGCTGGAGACCGCTGACACGCCATCGCTGATCAGATGATGCCGGTCAAACCCTCGATCGCGTTTCGGGCCCACTCCTGGGCCCCTGCTGCCGTGCCGGCCACCACTCCGGTCGCGACTGGGGCCAGAGCTCCCCTCAGCATGGCAAGCGCGCGGCGGAGCCTGCCGTCCTCGGGCGCATCCAGCCGGGCGATCGTCGCGAGCACTTCTCTCGCCGCGGACTCGGCATCCTCTCGGTCCGGATCAGCGAGGCCGGCTTGAGGCAGCTCTCGAAGCAAGTCGGTGACCAGCATGGCGAGTGCTTCGAAGCCTGGGGCCACAGCGCTGTTGTTCTGCTGGTTCTGGGTGACCGTGTTGTTGCTCCAGGCGAACTGAGCGCCCGAGACCCCGGCATTGAACACCGGCCCGTCGTAGTTGTTGACGTTCTGCGGCTCGGTCATGTGCTGGAACCGTCCTCGTTGTTCTGCTGCTGGATGACGTTGTTGTTGTTCCACGCCAGCTGAGGGCCGTGGACCTCGGCGTGGAACACCGGACCGCCGTAGTTGTTGATGATCGTCGGCGGAAGCTCGACCGGCTTCGCGATCTGCTTGACGACCGGCAGCGACGTGCGGAGAGAGACAAGGTCGGCGAGGCCGTTGTCCCGCACGGCCACACCCCGCGTTCCGGTGACAGAACAGTCCACCAGCCGTCCGCCGCTCATGGCTTGGAAGCTTGCACCCGCTGTCGCGCAGTCGACGAACTCGCTGTCCATGACATCCAGGCGGGCGGAGTCCGTCCCGCAGAGGCCCAAGCCCTCCGAGCCGGTCACAGTGAGGTTCCGCGCGACGAGCCTCCCCTTGCCGAACCCGACGACCCCACAGGAGCTCACCGCTGTGACGTCACAGTCATGCACGAACAGTTGAGCTTCCTCGCCGACACCGAGGCCCACCACTCCGCGCTCCGCCGACACGCCTTTCAACGTGACCCGGGACTGGCCCAGGACCTCCACGGCGGACATGCCGAAATCACGGAAGACCGAGTCGGTGATGTCGGCCGTGGTACCGCCGTTACCCCGTGTCTCCAAGTGCGACGGGCAGCGTTCGACGCGGACTTGCTCGAACACGGCCCTGGCCTCGTCGTGGACGCGCAGCGCGACGCTCGTCAGGTCCTCGATGTCGACCCGGGTGAAGCGGCCTCTGCCGGCATCGGTGACGGCTATGCCGACGTTGCCCCGCGAGATGCGGCAACCGTGAACCTCGGGAGCGCCGCCCTTGGTCGAGAACACCGCGATGTTGCCTGCGCCGAAGACCTCGCAGTCCTCGAACCTGCCGCGGCCCGAGGTGTGGACGTTGATGCCCGTGTCGCGACATTCGGTGAACGCGCAGCCGCGCACCACCGGGTCGGCACCACTCGCAACTGCGATCCCGTGTTGCGCGTCGAAGACGCGCGTAGCATTCACCGAACCCCTCGACTGCTGGATGAACGCCATTCCCTCCGCCTGCACAGCGTTGATCGCGCAGTCGGTCACGGTGAGCTCCGCCTGCGAGTCCGCCATGATGGCCGCTTTGCCGGTGCCGGTCAGCTCGCACCCGGTGACCTGGGCACGTGCACCGCTGACCCGCACGCCATGGATCATGCTGCCCCCGATCCAACTGCGCTGGACCGAGACGTCGGCTCCTTCGATCACCGCGACCGCGTTGTCGGTGGCGTCGGTGAACCGGCACCGTTCGACGAGCCCGTTCGCCCCGCTGAAGAGGGCTCTACCGTGCAGGAACACGCTGTCCCGCAGTGTCACGGAGGTATTCGGCCGCGCGTGCACGCTGACGCCGTTGTGCGCTCGGACATCTGAGTGATCAAGCGTGAGTGTTCCCGCATGGCAGCCGACGACGTCGGCTTCGCGGCCCACCAACACCAGGCCGTGCACACGAACCGACCCGAAGGCGTCGAGGACGGCACCACGAGACTGGCTCACCACCACGGAGCCCGGATCGCCGAGCGCAGCCAACTCGACCTCGCCCTGGACGGTGAGCGCCTCCTCGTAGCGACCGGGCGCGATCTCGACCAGCGCCGCTCGGCCCCGTCTGGCCGCGGCAGCGAGCGCGGACCTGATGTCGGGGTATGCGCGACGGCCACCGTGCGGCGAGACGAAGTACCTCGCGACCATTCCCGCCCCCCACGCGCGGCCCACTGGAGCCGCCGATATTACCGGAGCAGTTGGGAACGGCCCGGTCGCGCAGCGGTGGTCACGTCGAGCCCGGTGCACCGCCTCGACCGCCGCGTGCCCTGCGCGCGTGGCTGGTGGCACCCCTGTGTCTGCCACACTCTCGCCAGGTCGGCCCAGGATGCCGAACGGTCAGGGGAGGGCGGGGGTATGGGCGAGAGCCAGCGCAAGATCTTGCTGTGGGGGCGGGCCGTGCAAGGGTGGTGGTCGGACCGTCTGGGCAAGGAGATCCTCTCCACATGGGCTGCCGGCATCATCTTGGGAGTTCCTGCCTGGATCTTCATCGAGATCTTCTGGCACCCGGACTCGATCCTCGGTGACGGCGGGCTCGCCGCCATCGGGCTGCTCATCATCCTGGCTGTCGCAACGCTCTTCGCGTGGACGGGCGTCATGATCGTCCGGGAGACGATCACCGAGTCCCGCGCGACCACAGGCCGCGCTCGGCGGCGGTTGCTCACGGTTCAGGTACTCACGGCCGGGATGGCCGGGTGGGTCGCCCTGCGGGCGATCCTGGTCTTCGGCAATCACGTGTCGCCGACCGTAGGCCTGATCTCGACGATTCCGTTGGCAGCTCCGTACTCACTCGCGTTCCTGGCCCTCGTCCTGCGCGAGGACGCCCGGTGGCGCGCGGTACGTGCCCTGCTCCCCGCGCCGATTGCCCTGGTGGTGCTGCTCCGGTTCATGTGACCGGGTGCTTGGCGGCGCACCGTTACCCGCCCCGATCCCCAGTCGGCTGCTCGCTTACTGCCCTGGGCTGGGAGTCGGACGTTCCTGGCCTCACTGTCGGTCTCCACTGGTCGGGTTCAGGGAGCCTCGGGCGGCCCGGAGACGGCCCCGTTCTGCGGCTGGCCTACTCTCCTCGGATGGACGAGTCTCCTTGCTTCTGCCTTCTCTGCGCCCCCACACAGTGGGGTGGCCCCGTGTGGGAGGAACGTGACAGCCGCATAGCGAAGAGCGTTGCCGACTTCGGCTGGCATGTCATGGGCGTGGCAGGCGGTGACGCCCCCAGCGACTGGGGTTACTCCATCGGCCTCTGGCACACGTTGCGCAGTCCCGAGGTCAGCGTCTTCGGGCTCCCCTCGCAGACCGCGATGCGCGTGGTGAATGCCGCCGGTGCCGCGATACGAGACGGGGAGCCACTCCAACTCGACCAGCGTCGAGGTGATGTCCTGAATGATTACGACGTGGCGATCCGGCCTGTGCACCCCAGCTGGTACCACGACTTCTTCGGCGCGGGCATCGACTTCTACCAGACCCCACCGCTCCCTATCACGCAGCTGTTCTGGCCCGACAAGGCCGGACGGTTCCCGTGGGAGGAGGAGGCGGACGACCACTGCCGTGCCGGCCAGCCCTTGCTTTGGATCCCCAAGCAGGACTCGGACGGCCCGTGGGCCGACATCACCCCCGAAGCGTAGATGCGCGCACGGGGCGGCGGCGTCTCGATGCGCGTGTCAGGACGTACACGATCTTGGAAACCGTCGTGGAGCAAGCCACCGTGTGGGTGTATCGACGGCCAGGAACAGAAGATGAACGAACGGATCATGCAGAGGATGGGAGAGGGGCCCGAGTCCCCGGACTGACACCAGAGCATGACCGACGGACAGAAGCATCGGAACTGTGGGATGTCCGGGGCTTCGAGGTGCTTGGAGAACATTTGAACTGGCGGGGCCTTGGCTCATTGGTGCAGGTGGGCCAGGATCCCGTCGTTCACGGGGTATGGACGTTCATGGGGCAGGAGTTGCTGGGCCATGTCCAGGTCTCCGTCCCGTACATGGGCGTGGATCGTGTGGGTGAGCGGTGTGACGTCGGTGATGGAGACGATCCACTCGTCGGCGTAGAGACGTGCGGCTTCGCCGGCGAGGCCCAGCTGGAGCGACCGGTGGGGAAGCGGCTGTAGACGCAGGTCGCGTTCCGGGTCCCATTGCACCCGGGCCGGGGCCCGCTTCAATTGGCGCTTCCACGCGGCACGGTCGCCGTGGAGCCCATGTTCGTAGTGGGACAGGCAGGCGTGTTCCAGTGCCCACTCGAAGCCTTCGCGGGTGATCTCGACGGCGAGGACGGTTTCCTGGCCTTCCTTGGCGCCCCACCCGCAGCGGTACATCATCCACAGGAACGACGGCTTGATCCAGGTCATCCGGTCCCGCTGCCACACCGCCGGGAAACGGCCCTCCCGGGCCGCCGGCGCACCGATCTCCGGCGCGTACGCCTGGTAGACGGTGATCGTGGAGTCCGTGTGCAGGGCTCGTATCTGGTGCTTGGGTGCTGCCACGCAGACCAGGGTGGACACACCGCTTCGTGTGCGCCATCGAATTACCGCGGCGGGAGACAGCCCCCAGCCTGCGGTAGCAGAGGAGGTGGCGGGGATGCCGATGAAGGCGAGGAAGTGCCCGGCCTTTCGCTCGTAGCGGCGCTGCAAGCGGCGGCATCCGGTGGGCCATGCCAAGGTTCTCTCCGCAGTCCGGCGGTGATGGCCCAGCCAGTGGGAGGATTCGGCGTCAATCTCGCCGGGCAGCAGCGCTCCCAGCCGCGCGGGGTGACGGTGCCGTCAGCTGCGGAAAGCGGAAGGTGCACCAGCCGAAATCCGCCGTCTGCCGACAGCTGGAGCCCGCTGTCCTCCCGCACGTCACGACCAGGCGGTGAACTGCCACCGACGGTGGCGTCCGTGCCAAGCACGTAGCCGACGTCGCCGCTGCGCGCGGTAGGGCACGGGTTCGCGGGACGGCTTCTCCGAGGCCGTCCCGGCAGGCGCCTTGCCCCGTTACGAGCTCCACCGCCAGGCCGTTGACCAGAGAAAATACAGAAGTCCGGCTGAAGTGCGAGGCGCCGCCGCAAGGTTCGGTCACAGACCGAGAGCTGTCTCCAACACCTTTGTATAAACGTTCCCGTTCGCCCCGTTGACACCCCGCACACCCCCTCTTAGGGTCACGCCAACCTTCCGAACATGTGGCGATATTTCGAACGACTGAAGGGCGAGTGTCCTACATATCACTGAAATCAGTACACACGTGGCCGGTGCGCTGTGGTGCAGCCTGACGCGCGTACAGGTGCGCACCGGTAAAGGGATCACGAGACTCGGCAAGGCCCGGATGACGGGCCGCACCGACGCGCTGATCGGCGATCCGAGGGGCCGAGGCGACTGAGCATCGACTCAGGCAACGTGCTGGGGGACCTGGCTTCCCGTCATTTCAGCGAGACCCGCTGGTCGTTCACTCCCCTGGAACAGGCCCACCGAGACCGCCGGCAACCTCGGCGGCTACGTGCGGATCTACGCGGCTGCCTGCGGATCTACGAGGTCGCCGAGCTGATCCGCCGCGGCGTACCGCTCTGTCTGAAGTCCGGTCTGTCCAGGGCACCCGGGGATCCACCCGTACAGCACCAACCTGCGGAACCTGAACCTGGACATCGCCCGGAAGCGGGTACGACGCGATGGACGCGCTCTCGACCTGCCCGCCGGCTGCGCGGCCCCCTCCACAGCTTGCCCCACGCAACTGATAGCCCGTCATGCTCTCAACGACGAGAAGAACAAGGAACGATCACCATGCACGACCGAAGAGCCGCCCTCGCTGCCATCGCCGGAGCCGCCACCCTCGCCCTGACCTTGTCCGCCTGCGGCTCCGGCCAGAACAGCGAGGACAGCTCCAAAGGCGGCACCATCGGCATCGCCATGCCGACACAGTCCTCCGCGCGGTGGATCACCGACGGCAAGAGCGTGGTCCAGGACCTACAGGCCAAGGGCTACAAGACCAAGCTGGTCTACGGCGAGAACAACCCGAAAACCCAGGTCTCACAGATCGAGAACCTGATCAAGCAGGGCGTCGATGCACTGATCATCGCGGCCATCGACAACAAGTCGCTGAACGGCGTGCTCCAACAGGCCGCCGACGCGCACATCCCGGTGATCTCCTACGACCGGCTCATCCTCGGCACCAAGAACGTCGACTACTACGTCTCCTTCGACAACGACCAGGTCGGCCGGCTCCAGGCCTTGTACATCATCGACAAGCTCGGCCTGGAGCAGGGCAAGGGCCCGTTCAACATCGAGCTGTTCGCCGGCTCCCCCGACGACAACAACACCAAATACTTCTTCGACGGCGCGATGCACCTCCTGCAGCCATACCTGGACAGCAAGCAGTTGGTCGTCCAGTCCGGCCAGACCGCGCTCAACCAGGTCACCACCCTGCGCTGGGACGGCCCCACCGCGCAGAAGCGCATGAACGGCATCCTCGCCGAGTCGTACAGGGGCAAGAAGGTCGACGCGGTCCTGTCGCCGTACGACGGCATCTCCATCGGCATCCTGTCCGCGCTGAAGTCGGACGGCTACGGCTCCGGCAGCAAGCCCCTCCCGGTCGTCACCGGTCAGGACGCCGAACTGGCCTCGGTGAGGTCGATCATCGCGGGTCAGCAGTCGCAGACCGTTTACAAGGACGTCCGCCAGCTCGCCCAGGCCGCCTCAAACATGGTCGTCGACATACTCAACAACAAGCCGCCGCAGGTGAACAGCAGATATGGCTACAACAACGGTGTCAAAAACGTGCCCGCCTACTTGCTGCAGCCAACGAGCGTCGACAAGACCAACTACAACCTTGTTCTGGTCGTGAGCGGCTTCTACACCGCCGCCGAGCTCAAGTAGCGGCACGACCAAGGCGGAACTCCTCTCGCCCCGAGCGCGATCCTCGTGGCCGGCCTGCTGACTCACACAGGGACGTCGGCCCGTGGGTACGGGACGGTTCTCGTCAGCGGCTGAACTGCGCCCCGTCCCACGGGAACTCGCCCGCCCCGGCACGACAGTACGACAGGAGCGCCGGTCGCACGGCGGCACACTGCTGCTCTCGAAGCTCCAACGGCGGCTGGTCACTCGGCCATCGAGGGTCGTTGTCGGTCGGCTGCGGTCACGGTGGTTGCTGTACTCCGCTGCTGTACAGCAACCACCGCCGCTCGTCTGTTGAGCTGATCGTCAGCCGCAACCGGCGCGGAGCGGTGAGGGGAGGGAGGCACAGAGCGTTGCCGCACCCAGCTCCGAGGCCCCTCGCTCGGCGCCCTACGGGCGGGCAAGGTCTGCTGGGCTGATCCGCTGTTGCCGGCCGCGCAGCTCAAGGAGCTTGCTGAGAAGCGCTGGCGCGGTCGTGTTGTCTCGGACAAGCTGCGGCGCATGGACTGGATGTCGCTGCTCTCGACGCTGACTGGTGCCGTGATCGGTATTGCCGCCACGCTGATCGCTGATCGGAATCGATGGAGGCGCGAGGAAGCCCGGCATGCGTTGGAAGTGCGACGCGAGGTGTACACCGAATACGTCTCCGCGCTCAAAGCAGCGGGTGAGGAGATACGGGCCGTTGCGTTGGGCGACCACATGTCCGAGTCGGCGCGGGATGCGGCGGTGCGGGAAGCTTTCCGTGGCACCGGGCTGTATACGGCGAGTGAACGCCTCTGGCTCGTGGGCGCGCCGCACGTGGTGGCCGCCGGTAACGAGGCGTTCCACAGCTTGCGCCGGCTCCGCGATGCCTATGCCCGGGGGCTGGCTGTCGGTTCCGATGATGGCGCGCCCCTGATCGCACAGCGGCGCACGGCCATGGCCAGGATGCGCCGCCTCATGCGTGAGGATCTGGGCGTGGAGCCACTTGATTTCGAGTGAATGCAGATCAGCGCGGCCATGGAGACGCGCTTGGTGCCCTGGGCGGTGACACGCACGACCGGTGTGCGGCCCCGGCGGCCCCAGATTAAAGATCTCTAGAGGAAGACGGCGACTTGGCGTAGCTGCGTTTCTCTTATCACTGTGTTTCGATATGACGCAAGGGCGGTCCGGAGATCCGGACCGCCCTCTGGCGCTGGGAGCGATAAGGGAGGTCGGTCAGGTGGTGGGAGAAGTGAGGTACGCGGATGCGGGGACAGCCGGGCCCGATGCAACGGCCTGCGCGTATGCCTGGTCCGCCAGTTGTACGAACCGGATCTCTCGCTTGTGTCCTTCGGCCTTATGCAATCGGTGCCACGCTGCGCCCCACTGTTCCCAATGCATTCGGGCTACCTCGCCGCGAAAGTGAATAGCCAAGGGGAGCGCCCAGGGTCCGTGTAGTAGTGCTACCCCTCGCGTGCTTCGGGTCTGCCGGCCTGCATGGCCACCAGATCACCTGCCGCGAGTCAGTGCCATCAGTCGTCCGCTCGCAGGCCGCTCCGCACTGGAAGGTGTGTCGCGAACAGCGAGAGACAACGAGAGAGGGCGGGAGTCAGTGAGACCGACTCCCGCCCTCTGATGTCGGCACCCGCCCTGGTCAGCGGCTGATTCACGCTGGCTGCTGGGCGAGTGCCCCCGGCAGGATTCGAACCTGCGCACACGGCTCCGGAGGCCCCTTGGCGGCAGGACAACGCGGCGGGTCAGGGCACTGGTAGGGCCGATCGGGGCTGGACGAGTCCACGGATAGTCCACGGGTGACGCGAGCACAGCGTTAGTAGAGCGGCTGGGGTGTGTTGCGGGTGACCTGCAGCTCTGTTGATGGAGCTAGCTGGTATGAGCGCGCCCGCCAGGCACCTGTGTTGACGGTGGCTGACCCCCTGCCTCCGGCCCGGCTGCGGCACTCGACCTCTTCGTCCCCAACTATCGGCTGGGTGATCATTGAGGCGTGATGGGCTGATCAATCGCTGTAGGTGGCGACTGAGGGTCAGTTTTGGGCGTCGAGGTTGCTGTACTTCTCTGCTGTACAGCTTGTGCTGCCCGGTAGGCGCTGGCGAGGCTGTTGCGGCTGGTCAGGGTGTCGGGGTGGGTGTCGCCGAGGATCTGTTCGCGCTGGGCGAGGGTGGCTTCGTACAGGGGGATGGCGCGTGCGAGGTCTCCCGCTGCCCGGTAGGCACCAGCGAGATTGTTCCGGCTGGTCAGGGTATAAGGATGAGTCTCGCCCAGTGTCTGCTCGCAGCAACTGACAGCGAACTCAAGTAGCAGGATTGCACGCTCGAGGTCTCCTATCGCGTGGCAGGCGCCTGCGAGGTTAATGCGACTTACCAGGGTGTCGGGGTGGGTTTCCCCCAGGACTTCCTCACGCTGCGTCAGAGTGGTCTCGAACAGCGGGATCGCCCGCTTGAGATCTCCAGCAGCTCGGTAGGCGTAGGCCAAATTGTTGCGACTAGTCAGCGTACTGGGATGCGTCTCGCCCAAGGCTTGCTCGCGTTGGGTGAGGGTGGTCTCGAACAGGAGCGTTGCTCGCTTGAGGTCTCCGACCACTTCGTAAGCGTGGGCGAGGTCGTTGCGGCTGGTCAGGGTGTCGGGGTGGGTGTTGCCTAGGATTTCCTCGCGTTGGGTGAGGGTGGTCTTAAGAAGAGGGATCGCCCGCTTGTAATCTCCAGCTGCCCCGTAGGCAACTGCAAGATCGCCGCGGCTGGTCAGGGTGTCGGGGTGGGTGTCGCCTAGGATTTCCTCGCGTTGGGTGAGGGTGGTCTCAAGGAGAGGGATCGCCTGCTGGAGATGTCCGGTCTTCTGGTATGCACGGCCGAGGTTGTTACGGCTGGTCAGGGTGTCGGGGTGGGTGTTGCCTAGGATTTCCTCGCGTTGAGTGAGGGTGGCCTCGAACAGCGGGATCGCCCGCTTGAAATGTCCGACCTCCTGGTATGCACGGCCGAGGTTGTTACGGCTGGTTAGGGTGTCGGGATGAGTGTCACCCAAAGCTTGTTCGGAGTGAGCGAGAGCGGCCTCGAACAGTGGGATCGCACATGTGTAATTTCCAGCTGTCTGATAGGCGACTGCCAGGTTGTTGCGGGTGATCAGTGTGCCGTGATGAGTCTTACCGAGAACCTGCTCGCAATTGGTAAGCGTGGTCTCAAGCAGAGGGATCGCTTGCTTGAGATTTCCGGCCGCCTGGTAAGCAGCTCCGAGGTTGTTACGGCTGGCCAAGGTGTTTGGGTGGGCGTCGCCTAGCGATCGCACACGGTGATCTAGGATAGCTTGCCGAAGCCCGACGGAATGGGCGTCCCGGCCCTGCTGGTCAAGGTATCGAGACGCTTCCTGGTAGACCTGTGTAATCTCTGATGTGGCCTTGTAGTCAGTCGGACTGCTTTCGACGAAGGCCAAAATATGGGGGAGGAGTCTCTCCCATTGTGGGTTGTCCGTGTCTTTGTCAGGCACAGCAAGCTGGATCAGGTGTTCGGCGTCTCGTCGGCCTGGTGGGTACCCCTTGGCTTCGACGGTGGGCCGCTGGCGCAGGACGTTCTGCACCAAGCGGTGGACGCTGACGCTCTGGCGGTCGGCGCTGTAGGCGACCATGTTGTACGCGAACAGCGCGCCCAACGCCTGGCCGAGGGTGAGCGGGTCGGGGCAGAGCGGGGCGAGCAGACTGCGGGGGATGTCGTCGGGTGCCAGCCAGGCCATGGCGTCGAGGAGCGTGACGGCCTGCGGGTTGCGGCGTTCGATGGCGGTCAGGGTGTGGCGCCAGATCCGGGCGATGGTGCGCTCGGGATCGATCCCGCCCGCGGCCGCGTCCATGACCTGCCCCAGCATCTCCCGGTAGTCGGCCATTGAGGTTCCGGTCTCGAAGAGGTAAGCACCCGCCTGCTCCAGGGCCAGCGGCAGGTAGCCGAGGTCTACGGTAAGGGCTGCGGCGTCTTCACGCTGCTTCGGGGTAGGCGCGTGCTCTGGCCCGAAGGCGAGGGTGCACAGCAGGGTCACGGCCGCGCCGGCGTCGAGCAAACCCAGGGGCATGGTGGGGGCAATGGCGTGCCAGCCGGTCGCGGTACGGCTGGTGGCCAGGTGATGCCCGTCCGGGAGCGCGCCGAGGTAGTGGCGCAGGTCGGCGGGGTCTTCCGCGTTGTCGAAGACGAGCAGCCAGCCGGGATGCCACTGCAGCCACAGGATGGCCCACGCCGCCCTCTCCTGCACACCTGCGGTGGCGGCCCACTGCGGGCACAGCCGCCCAGCGAGGGCGGCCAGGCTGGTCACGATCTGCTGGGTGCTGGCGGCGTTGATCCACCACACCAGCGTGTAGCTGCGCCTGTAGGTGTGGGCGTAGCGCAGGGCGAGTGTGCTCTTGCCGATCCCGCCCAGCCCATGGATCGCCCGCGTCCCGGACACCTGGGTGACAGCGGCCTCCCCCTCGTCGGCCAGGAGCCGGCGCAACTCGGCCAGCTCGTCCTGACGTCCGACGAATACCCCAGACGCGGACCCGGGCAGGTCCCCGGCCCCCGGGGGTGCGTCAATCTCCTTGGCCCAGCGCACCGCCTCGGCCGGCAACATCACCACCTGGGTGCCATCCCCGGTGATCGCCACACCGACACCGCCACCCACCGCTACGGACCGGGCACCCGTCGCCTGCGGACCACCGTTACCGGGCACAACACTGTCCGTCATGGCCGGATCGTCGTGTTGTCCCCGGTGACGGCCGTGGTGATGGTCTTGGCAGCGATGGACCGCTCACCCGATGCCGACACATGCACCGTCTCACCGGGCGCGGGCAGGATCCGGGCCAGCTCGGCGAGCAACTCGGCGTCCTCGCGCAGAGTGCGCTTGACCTGCTGGCGCACAGCGGCTGCCGCGTCCGCATCGTCCGGTGCTTCGGCCGCGTCCTGGACCGCGGCCTCCAGCTCCGCCTGGCCCTGCTCGTCACGACGGCGCCACACCGTCTGCAAGATCCGCCGCCCCACATTCGCCGTGGCGTCTACGGCCGCACTCTCCGCCCGGGAGAATACCGCCACCCCATACGCGCTCACCGCAGTCGACAGATACGGTCCCGCCTGCTCCACCAACTGCACAATCTCAGCACTCACTCAAGCCCCCGGCACTCGCGGCTACCAAAGGCCAGCGTAGGAAGACAACCTCGCTCATACAGCCCGAACGCCCAAACCCTCCCGCGCGGTTCCGTTGCCAGCCGGCCGAGAAAGACCCACTAGACTTCCTCGGCGCCGTGGTCCGGGCGCTGGACAAGGGCTTAGAAGGCGCTTGGCGGGGTCCGCACCATCCCACTGTTGACCTGTGACTCTTCCTCAACTGAGCGGTGAGGCGGTAGAACTTCGACACGGATTCGACATGCGCTGGGGCAGAGGGCGCCCCATGCGAGTAGTAGGGGTGGGACGTGACGGGGTACCTGGCTGAGGCTGATCCGCGATGGGCTGAGCACTCTGGCGAAGAGGGGCACTACGAGGCCCCGGAGTGGGGCCCGGAGGACTTGCAGCGCGCCGCCGTGTTCCTGGCTGAACTCGCGCCGCAGGCCCGACAAGTGTTCGAGTACATGCTGCGAAACCCTGGCCGGACGATCCACTGCACGGAGCTGGTGGACAAGGTCCTGGGCGGGCCGAATGAGGGCGATCCGGCGCGGCGCGTGGCTGGTGTTCTGTCCGGGATGAGCAAGGGACACAGCAACAGTGGGCGGCGGTTTCCGTTCTACTGGTGGGAGGCCCCTGAGGGGAGCGCGGGTGCAACGTACGCAGTCCGCCCTTCCGTGGCAGCGGTGTTCCTGGCCGCTCAGCTCGGCCAGTGACTTCGCCGCGGGCGCCGGCATTCACCAGTCAGGCGGCTTCACCGCATCGGTCTGAGCTGGCTGGCGCTGAGCACCGTTTTAGGAGCTCGATCGGGCCCCATGTGATGGTGGCCCCCTGTGCGTACGGGCGCCGCACATGATTGCCAGACGCCACCGCTGTCTGTGGTCGTGATGTCAATGTTGGATGTCAGCGGAACGGCTCCGGCACCGGGCAGACTTGCAACGGATCGTGGCCCAGCCTCACCGGACATGCCGACCAGCACACTTCCACAGCAATCGACAGGTCGGCGAAAGTGCAGTTGCAGCAGTCTGCTTGGATGCCGGAGATGACGACGAGTTCTCCTGTTCCCCGCGCAGACGGCGCCGATTCCGACCGGCTGAGGGCTCTGCTGGATCGTGCCGCCAAGGGTGGGGACGGTCAGGCATGGAGCGACCTCTGGACGGAGCTCTACCACAACGGCTCTCTGGACGTCGCCCATCCGCTGGTGCTGCCCACGCTGGCCGACATGGCGGAGGCCAACAAAGCCGACATGGCAGCTTCGGCCCTCCACCTGGCCGGCGCCCTTCTCGTCCAGGCCGACCAGCGGTACGAGACCCGAAATCTGCGGCACCAATACGCGCCGGAAGTCACACGCCTACTGGACGCCGCGAACAGGTGGCGGCAGGTCACCTCCGACCGGAACGACTACTGCTATCTGGTTGAGGCGGCCCTGAACCTGGAGGGCGACATCCACTGGGCGGAGGACTTGATCTGGGGCGTCGTCAGCGAGGAATACGAGCTCGAGTGCCCGGATCCCGACGGGTGCGCGTCGCTGTGGGTGATCATCGGAGAGCGGGGCTTCTTCAGTACGGCGGAGGACTACGCCCTCTCCGATGACATCGAAACCCTTCCTCTCCATCCGGCCGACCCCCGCACCCTGGAAGGTCTCGGCCGCCGCCTCTACGACCTTGCCCTGGCCGACGGCCACGAGGAAGTCGCGCGCGCCCTGACTTATGCCTTCGGTGAGGCGACCTGCCCGGAGTGTGAGCAGCGCTTCTCCGTCGTCGGGCAGATTGTCGTCCGTTCCAGCTGAGAACCGCGCGGGGCAGCGGGGTTTGAACCCACGACCTCTTTGTCCCGAAGCAACTTGGGCGAGGGCTCTGCCTTGGGCTGGTGTGGCCCTTACCTGCGCTGATGGTCCGCAGACGTCAACTCAGTTCTCCGGGCTTAGGCATGGCTCAACCAGTGTCGCAGATCCAATCGGGTGACCTGCGGCTGTCGCTTCCTACGACTGTCGTTAGTAGTCGTCACCGGTCGCCACTGAGCGGCCTCGGACGGCCCAGAGACGGCCCAGCCGCCCCAGGGCCTGCCGAGGTCGGGCCGTACCGCATCATGTGCGTCATGTCCCTGACCTTTGGCCCTGACCGGCAGACTCGCGAGTTCCAGTGCGACTGCTGCAACGCGCCCATCGAGCGTGCCTGGAACTTCATCTACGCGGACGGCGCTCCGCACGCGGTGTACTTCGCCAACTGCTACCACCACCGCGACCGGGATCACGATGCGTGGATAGACGTGATCTTCGGGACGTGGGGCGTCGGGCCCGACCAGTGGGACGACCATGTCTCGTTCGCATGTCGAGTGGGCCCTGTCGTTGGCCAGCATGAGCCCGCTTCCACCCTGGTTACGGCAGGTCTCACGCATCCCGATGGGCCTCTCTTCGGTCGCAAGCTCGACCGTGGAGCCGCCTTGCAGCATCCGCGCTTGTCGGAGTTCTGGCAGGTCTCGGACTTCATCCTGGAGAACGACCCGTTGGTACGGGGTCACATCTACGGGGGCTGAACGACCGCCCGACCACTGCGGCCCCCTCCTGGCAGCAGGCCGCCGCCGCACAGCGTGCGGCCGGCGCTCCGTTCGCGGGTTGGCTGCTTGCCACTGCGCCGAGCTGGGCCGCGAGACCAGGCGATTAGAAGATGCGGGCACGCCCGTGCGGCCTGGTCCGGCAGCTCCCTGTCACCTCCGCAACAGGCTGCCAGAGGCCATTGCAGTTCGTGGGCGTTGCCGTCATTGCCGTCGGTTCCACTGGCTAGGAGTTCGATCGCTCCGCAGCTTGGCCTCCGGGAACGCGCCCACGTGGCTGCCTGCCATTCTGGCCTGAGTTGCTGTAGTCCGCTTTCGTTCAGCGTCGTCGATGTCGGCCTGACGGCCCAGTCAGTGATCGGCGGCGCTCTCGCCCGCACGCGCGCTTCGGCGGGCAGGCTTCCTTCGACAAGCGATCACAGCTTGACTCTTCCCTATCACCGTGTGCGATCGGTACGGTGCTCCTCAGGGACGAGCCAGTTGATCTTGGCATGCGGGGGGCGCATGAAGAAGCTGTGGGTCAGGCACATCAAGGATGCGCTGCACACGGGTTTCGCGGATCACATCGATATGAGTGATTACGAGAAGGCTAGCTCCTCTATCCGTGAAAAGGCGTTCTTGAGTCGATCCCTAGCGGCTCTCGCGGTTCAGAGGTTTACCGAACTATCAGCGGACCAAGCGGCTGCAGCCGTTGTGGATGGCAGCCATGATAATGGAATTGACGCCATTGCGATCGATGCTACACAGCACAGAGTAATTCTTGTGCAGTCCAAGTGGGACGGCTCGGGAGACGGCAGTCTCGGACTAGGTGATTCAAGGAACTTCATTGCGGGATTCAAGGACCTCCTCGATACGAAGTTTGATCGCTTCACCCCTCGCCTGAGAACTCGCGAGGAGCAGATTACCGCAGCGCTCGACGATGTAGATGTGACATTCGTGCTTGTCGTGGCCACAACGGGCCGAACGGAGTTGGCGAAACCGTCTGCTGCGGTTTTCCAGGACGTGCTCGACGAGATGAATGAGACTCAACAGCTTGTTTCGGTAGAGATGCTGGGTCTTACTGAGTTTCACTCTTTTGTCGCTGAGGGGTTGGGCGGCTCGCGAATCGATTTTCATGCGCAATTGGAGAATTGGGGAACTGTAAGCGAACCCTATGAAGCCTATTACGGTGTCGTGACGGCTTCGAATGTTGCCGAGTGGTACGAACGCTTTGGGGACCGACTGTTCTCGCAGAACATTCGAAAGGCTCTTGGCAACACTAGCGTGAACGATGCGCTAGCGAATACCATCTTGGAGTCTCCTCATCATTTTTGGTACTTCAATAATGGCGTGACAGCTCTCTGTGAGAGCATCAAGAAGACGCCCCGCGGCGCGGCAACGCGCACCTTCGGTGATTTTTCTCTGACCGGGGTGAGCGTCGTAAATGGCGCTCAGACTGTAGCCAGTATCCATAGGGCATGGCAAAGGAGCGGCAGTTCTCTCGACGGTGCAATGGTGTGGGTTCGATTTATTAATCTCGAATCCTGCCCGGAGGGCTTTGCAACGGCAGTCACGAGAGCAACAAATACGCAAAACAGCGTGGAAACGCGAGATTTTGTGGCTCTGGACCCGCAACAGGATCGCTTGCGGACCGAATTGGTGCTTTCGTTGAAGAAGACGTACGCGATCAAACGTGGAGAACCTGTACCCAGTCCTGAGAACGGCTGCACGGTGGTGGATGCCACTGTTGCCCTGGCGTGCGCGAATCGCGAACCAAGTTTGGCAGTCCTTGCAAAGAGTAAGGTCGGAAGTCTTTGGGAGTCAACGGAAAAGCCCCCGTACCGTACGCTGTTTAATCCAACTGTGGGGCCGTATCGTGTCTGGAGATGCGTTGAGGTCATGCGCTTCGTCGACCTCACATTGTCTGACCTCAAGAAGAAACTCGATGGGCGCCCGCGGTCGGTCTGTCTCCAGGGTAACCGCCTCGTACTTCACTTGGTTTTCCGAGAACTCGACTTGCAGCGAATCGATGACGCCGAATACGACTGGTCTTCGGAGCTGAGGCGAGTCCCGGCACTCACTGAAAAAGCACTCTCCTCTCTCGTGAAGCACGTCGACGATGTGTATCCGAGCAGCTATGTGACGAGCCTCTTCAAAAACATCACGAAGTGCAGAGATATCGTTCAGAGGGTCCGTGATGACTGGCCCAAAGACTCTGATGACAGGGAACCGGAAGTAAGGACAGGACGACGATTCTTCCGGAACTAGGGAGCTTCGCGGCCAGAGTTTCCGCGGCTTCCGGTGCAGCGGCCTCCCGGAATTCGACCGTGTGTAACACCGCCTAAGACTGTGGACCGTCGAGATGCGGTCAGCACGACCTTCAGGCCAGTCCGGTCTGGCAGGCATCCGTAGACAGCAGGGCGCACCCTGAGCCGAGCCGCATCCCGGACGGCGGTCGGTCTTGGCGTCGCTTCCCTTCGCTCGCGGCTTGGTCGGGGGAGTATGGAGCCTGGGGCCGGGCTGGTTGGCCGGCCCCAGTTCAGCCACAACTGATCATCGGCGGCCGCGACCTGCGGCCGTCTCGTTGTTCAACGTCGTGACCTGCTGTTGAGCTGTCGACGGTTGTCGACGCTGGTCATCGCTGAGCGCCCTTCCACGGCCCCAAGACGGCCCAGGAGGGCGCTTTAGTTTTGGAGTGAGTTGCCCCTCGGCTCAGCGTGCTGCCTGTAGTACCAAGCCAGAAGCGGGACGCAAAACCTCCGAAGACCCTCGATGCCAGGTAGGGCGGCTATATCATTCCATCCCAAGTGTAGTGAGGGGTGGGTCGATTGATCCTGCGCGAGTTCTTGCTTGTGGACACCGACAAGGTGCGGGCCATGCTGGCCCAGCTTTAACAGGGATTTGCGGAGGAAGAGCGCGCGGGTGACTAGCCCTCCCCCTCTTTACCCTGCACTACTGGCGATGGGTCGATAGAATTGTGAGCGAGGTCTAGTGATTCGCACGGTTGCCGACCTTCTTTCAGGAATTCTCCGGGACGAGTTGCCGAAACTCGACAATGCCCCCGTAAAGCATGCTCCAACCATCGGAGACATGTACGAGGGCTTGTCTTCCGAACTATTGAGTCGCGCCCTTCCTGACGGGTTGGGACTGCGGGTGGTATCCGGATTTGCCCGCGATGGTCAGGGACACCTATCTGGTCAACTCGACTGCATGGTGGTGAGGGGCGAAGGGGAGAAGCTGCCATACACAGAATCGTATGTGTGGCATGTAAAAGACATCATCGCCGTCGTCGAAGTTAAGAAGAATCTCCACTCGGCCGAGCTCCGTGATGCGTTCGCTCACCTCAAGACGGTAGGCGAGATCGAGCACTCTTATTATCAAAGTGGAGACGAAGAGCTGGACGACCCTGATCGCGATATGACTCCGTCTGCTCGAACGTTCGCCGAGATGACGGGACGGATTGCTTGGGACGCGGAAGGGCTCACTGCCCTTCCGTTCGAAGAGGAGGCTGTGTTTCACGCGCTTCTCTTGGAGCAGGTTTCTGCAATCCGAGTCATTCTTGGGATGCACGGATTCAAGAGCGAGCTGGCGTTCCGATCGTCAATGATCGACTACCTTGAGCGGAATCTCGGTAACAATGGATTCGGTCCGACATCTTTCCCTCAATTGATCATTTCGGGCGGCTATTCTCTAGTGAAGACCAATGGGCGTCCATTTATGGTGCCTTTGGTCGATGGGTGGTGGCCGTTTTATTTCTCTACGCCGGAGAATCCGCTGAGGTTGCTCTTGGAGTTCATATGGACTCGGCTGGATGAAATGTATGGACTTGGACACGCTTTCTGGGGGGAGGATCTTGAGATGGAGGTCGGAAGGGCTCTATTGAGCTTTCGTGCGGGACGTGTTGACGGAAGGGCTGGTTGGCAATTAAGAGTGCATCAGGCTGATGATGAAGCGCTGAACGGGATTCCGGTGGCAGAGCAGTGGAGTCCAGAATTCGTCGGAGAGGAGGAATTTGTCCTGCTAACGCGGCTGTGCCAAGGGAAAGAAGTGCGTTTCGATGACCCTGAAATGCTTTCGTGGCTAGAGTCTCGCGGGGTTGAACTGAATGACGTACTAAACCGTCTGCTGGAAACTCGCCTTGTCGCCTCCTCTGGGCGGGATCTAAGACTCATCACGAAGAAATGTCAATTGGCAATTCTGCCAACAGGTGAATATGTTGCCGCGGAAAACAGTACTGGGCGATTGGATCGTTGGATCTCTCGTCGTATCGAGAGTCTGCGCAAGGGTGCTTCCGATGAAGGATTGGCGTGAACATTTGCGAGATGCACGAACTTGCTGTCACGTTGACGCACTAGGTCGGCGGAGCGGCTTTGGGCTGGAGCTGCTTTGGCGCGAGTGATCATGGCCCCGTAAGCTTCCGGCGCGTCGGGCAGTCTGTGGACCTGCCCGGTAAAGCACGACGTTGGGGCCATGATCTTCGAGGCTCGCGCCAAAGTGGCTGCCTAAAGCCGTGGAGCCGACCGGCCTCAGCCACAGAAGGCTTTGCCCGCTGCACGTAGCGCGCCGCCGGGCGCGGCCAGCCGGGGCGGAGACAGGAGGCAGGCCGCGCCGCAGAGGCGGCGCGCGCCCGCGCCGTGCGCGGGCCTTGAACCCGTGAAGAAGGTTGTAACTCAGTCGGTTGCGTGGGGCCTGTGGGGTTTGAAGTGGTCCGCGCAGGATGGGAGTTGGACCCCTTGGCGGTGTGCGAGCGGCAAGAAGAGCACTGGTCGGATCGTCCACGTCACGCGTGTGCCGGCCTGGGTGATGGTCACCGTGCTGGGCTCCGCGCGAAGGAGCGCTCGCCTCGTGTGTACGCGGCCCTCGTACAACCAGGTCCATGCCTCGTCCGAGGCGTCCGGGTCGAGCGCCGGTGAGATGGTGCGGAGTGCTACTGCGACCCATCTGTCTGCCTGGGGTGCCGAGTAGGCGTCGAAGGATGCCAGGAGTGCCGGCTGTTGCTGCGTTGTGAGGTCTTGTGTCCAGCACTCGCACCAGTACCCGCGGCGGGGTGCATCCAGGTGGTCTCCGAGGCGTGCGTCGTCTGGTGTGGGACTCATGAGCACGGTGCCGACTCCTGGGGCTCCGCCGGGATACCGAGTTCAGCGGTGACAGTGCGGCCGGAGTCGTCGCCCTGGACCAGGACGCGGTGGGCGAGGGCGGCGACCATGCTGAGTCCCCTGCCGTGAGTGGAGTTGGGGGATGGGTGTTGGATCGCAGGGCTGGTCTTGGCGTCTCCGGAGTCGGTTACTGCGATGGTCACGGTCAGCTCGGAGACCGAGAGCGTGACGTGGAAGGCGCCGGCCGTGTCGCCGCTGGCCGTGTGCATGAGGGCGTTGGTGCCGAGTTCGTTGACGATCAGCGCGGCGTCCTCCGAGTGGGGATGGCCGTTCAGCGTCGCGCGGGTCCAACTGCGCGCCGCGCGGAGTTGTTGGGGCTCTCCGGGGAAGGTGCGTCGATGGGTGGGCATGGCGTCCTCCATGGCGGGTGACCTGCTGCTTTCTGTGTCAGCCGAGCCGATTGGCTGACACGGACCATGCAGAGCCGTACAATTAGTACTAGCACCGTACCGAATGTGCGCGTACCTGGAGTGCGGGTTCGTACTTTTCGTGCGGGCGGCCCGGCGCATAGCGTTCGGCCTGCGGTCTGGTGCGGACCTGGATGCCGATGGAGAGAGGACTTCGCATGTTCGGTCTGTTTGTGCGCTTCACCTGCAAGGACGAAGAGTCGGCGGTTGCCTTCGATGACCTTGTGGCCCGGACTGGTGAGCAGATCCGTGCGAACGAGCCCGGGACGGTGATCTACGCAGTGCACCGCGTTGACGGCCGCCCCCTGGAGCGCGTGTTCTACGAGCTCTACAGGGACAAGGACGCCTTCGAAGAGCACGAGTCGAAGGACTACGTGCGGGCCTTCCTCTCCGAGCGAGACCAGTACCTTTCCGCCACGGAGGTTGATCGCCTGGACTTCGTGTCCGGCAAGGGTGTGGACGTTGAACACTGAGTATCAGAAGGCGCTCGGTCGCAAGATCGCCTTCCACCGCAAGCGTCGGGGGCTGTCGCAGAAGGAGTTCGCCGGCCTACTGGGACGCTCGGAAGCATGGGTGTCCCAGGTGGAGCGGGGCGTACGCCGTATCGACCGGATGACCGTGCTGGAAAAGGTCGCCGACGTCCTAGAAGTTCCGGTCGCCGAGTTGGCGGCTGAGGCCCCCATCGTTGCGTCGGTCGCCGAAGGCGAGCCACCTGGGGCTAGTCGCCTGCGGATGGTGCTGAGTGCCGCCCACTCACTGAAGGCGGTTCTCGCGCCGCAGAACGCTTCCCCTGATGTTCCGGCGCTTCGCGCCGAAGTCGACCGTGCGTGGTCGCTCACGCATCAGGGCAACTATGCCGACCTGGCAGAGTTGCTCGAAGGGCTCGTTCCCCGACTGGAGGCGGCCACTCGCTCGGCTGCTGAGGCGGAGCGTCCGGAACTGTTCCGGCTGCTGGCGGTCATGTACCACACGTGCAGTGGTGCGCTCGCGAACATGGGCGAGCCCGAGGCGGCTTGGATCGCGGTGGACCGTGCGGTGGTCGCTGCCGAGCGGGCGAATGATCCGCTGCTGATGGCGGCCGGTGAGTTCCGGCTTTCGCTGGTCTTTCTCGGTGCCCGTCACTTCGAACAGGCGGCTCAGGTGTCCGGGAGTGCCGCTGATGCGCTGCGACCTCTGGCGGAGTCCGGCCAAATCGAGGCGGTGGCTCTGCGTGGCGCCCTGACTCTGCAACGGTCGGTTGCTGCCGCTCGGTTGAACCTGGCCGATGAGGCGTACGGGTATCTCCGCGACGCCCGTGAGATGGCCGAACAGGTCGGTGACGGGCGCAACGACTACAACACCGAATTCGGGCCGACCAACGTCGGCTTGCACGAGGTGGCCGTTGCGGTGGACCTGGGAGATGCCGGTGTCGCACTGCGGGCTGCACAGGCTGTCGACGAGTCGGGGCTGTCGGCGGAACGGCAGACGCGCTTTCAGCTCGATGTCGCCAGGGCCTACGCCCAGCGCCGGCAGGTCTCTGATGCGGTCTCGGCGCTCTTCAGGGCGCGTGAGCTGTCGCCCGAGATGGTGCGGGCCCTGCCGTTGGTGAAGCAGCTTGCGGCGGACCTGTTGACCATGGCCCAGCCGCCCTCTGAGGAACTTCGCACCCTGGCAGCGGAGTTGGGCGTACACGAAGTACGGACTGGTACCTGAAGTACTAGACAGTACTTGGAGTACGGGTTACTGTGGTTGGTGTCGGCAAGCCCCTTCGCGTCCAGCGGAGTTGGCGGTGCGGACATGCGAACGGGCCGGAGCAGGAAGGCAGACCTGCGCCGGTGCGTAAGCGGAAGGGCCACAGAAACAGATGTGGCCTGAGCGGGAGGCAGCCCACTCAGGCCGGGTGCGTCTTTGGCATCAACGCTCCTGGAGCGTATCGCGCCCAGTCGGTATGAGGTCAACCTCCCGTTGCGTAGTCATTCGTCACTGAAAGCGGCCGTACGCGTGTGCGGCGCAACGCAAGGGAGAGCAATTCTGTGCGTGTCATCCGTGTGGAGACTTCGGCGGCCACCATCTTGCTGACCGAAGCACCGGAACCCAAGGTTCGGGACCGCCAGACCGGAGAGATCGCCAAGGACGCCACCAGCGGCGAAGCACTCATGACGATCGGCGCCGTCTACATCGAGGACGGCGAGTCTTCGCTGATCAAGGTCACCGTTCCGGAAAGCGGCATCTCTGAGGGCCTGACGCTCGGCGCTCCGGTCTCGCTGCCGGGTCTGGTGGCCCGGCCGTGGGAGACCGTGTTCAACGGTCAGCAGCGGCACGGCATCGCCTTTCGCGCCGCAGCCGTCACACCGGCAACCTTCCCGGCTCGGGCCGAGGCCTCGGCCTGATGTCGGACTGGTTGACGCTGCTGGAGGTGGGTGGCCCCCTCGCCGGACTCGGTGGCGGGGCCGCCTACACCCGGGCTCGTCACCCGGGCGTCTACTGGTCCACGGTCGGCCTGCCGATATCGACGGTCCGGCTCCTCGGTTCCTACAGCTCCGTCATGGAGGCTTGCGGCCTGACCGTCCAGCCCTCCCGGCTGCGGGCCCTGGCGGTCAAGGCGACGTCTCGCCGCGAGGTCCGGCCGGTGCCTCCTCGCCGGGGAGTCATTCGGCCCACCTCGACGGGCCTGCGGCTTCGGTTACGCCTGGCTCCGGGCCAGGAGCCGGCAGATGTCGCCGCCTCGGCGGAACGACTGCGGCATGCCTGGGGCGTGCACGCCGTGTACGTGACGGACGTGAAGCCGGGTGTGGTGGAGCTGCGGCTCGTCGGCTACGACGTGCTGCGCAACGTCCGGATGCCCAGGAAGGCGGAGCGCGCACTCCTCAAGGTGCCGGTGGCGCTGAGGGAGGACGCGACGGCCTTCGTACGGGACTACCGGACCATCCCGCACCAACTCACTCTCGGCGCGACCCTGTCGGGGAAGTCCATGTACCAACGGCACCTGGTCACCGGGCTGGCACAGCAGCCGGTCGCGCTGGTCGGCATCGACTGCAAGCGGGGCGTGGAGCTCGCGCCCTTCGCCCCGCGGCTATCGGCGTTGGCCACCGATCCCGAGCAGGCGTCCGAGCTGCTGCCGGTCCTCGTGAAGGAGATGGAAGACCGGTACGACCTGATCAAGGCCCGGCAAGGCATCGCGCCGGGCACCCCGGACGAGGAGATCACCTCCGACATCTGGGGCCTGCCCGAGGAAGAACGGCCGGTGCCGATCGTGCTGTTCGTCGATGAAGTGGCCGAACTGTTCCTCGTCGCCACGCGCAAGGACGAGGAACGGCGCGATGAGATGGTCACCCAACTCATCCGTCTCGCGCAGCTCGGCCGCGCCGCCGGCATCTACCTGGAAGTCTGCGGACAGAGGTTCGGGGCTGAGCTGGGCAAGGGCGCGACCATGCTGCGGGCCCAGCTCACCGGCCGCGTGTGCCACCGCGTCAACGACGAAGCGTCCGCAAAGATGGCGCTCGGAGACATCGCACCGGAAGCGGTCGACGCCGCCTGTGCCATCGCCCCCGAACGCCCCGGCCTCGCCGTGGCCGGTGACACCTCCGGCGGCTGGTCCCGTATCCGCACCCCGTACCTCTCACTCGGCGACGCTGCTGCGGTCTGCCGGGAGTCGGCTCACCGGGTGCCGAACCTGCCCGCGCTCGAACCGTTCCGACCCGCGGTGCCGCTCCGTCCGGCTGACGCCCCGGTATCGCTGCTCAAGCCAGTCCCGCTCGCCGAGTAAGCGGCTGCCGCTCAACACGCTCCAACGGCCCGCACGTCCGTCTCGTGCCAAGTCCCTACCCCGCCATGCCCAAAATCGAGGGAGTCGCTTTGTCCCGCCCGTCCATCTCCGAAGTCTCGGCGCTGATCGCCGACCTGTCCGACCACCGCAAATTCGGCGTCGGCAACTACCGCGAACTCATGAGCCGTAAGGCGGACTTGCTGGAACGTATCGCCGCCGACCAACCCGGCGACACCGAAGCGGCCGAGGTCGCCGCTGCTGCACGCGCGCGGGCCGACGAGCTCAAGTCCACTGACTGACCACATCGGAGGGAATCGAACCGTGCGCGCCCACCTGGCCCGCGTCGACGCGGTGCTCGTGCAGGCGGTCATCGCCGCCGCGCTGTCCTTCGCCCACCTGCACGACCTGGCCTCGGCCGCAGGACAGCACGGGTGGAAGGCGTGGGTGTACCCGGTTTCCGTGGACCTGCTGCTGGTGGCGGCCTGGCGTCGACTGCGATCCGGAGGGGCGAAAGCGGGCGGGTGGTGCTGGTTCCTCGTGGCGCTGACCGCGTCGCTCGGCGCCAACGTCGCCACCGCCGGCCTGCTCGACCTGGGCGCCGTACCCGCCTGGCTCCGCATCCTCGTCGCCGGATGGCCCGCGGTCGCCTTCCTCGGCGGCACCCTCCTCGCCCACACCGCACACGACACGACCGGCGAACCCGCACCCGTCATCCCCGAGCCGACCGCCCCTGAGCCCGAACCTCGCCCGGCCATCGCCCCTTCCTCGGTGCCGGTCCCGGCCGCCCTCGTCGACCACGCCCGAAAGGTCGCCGCCGAGCACCGTGCGCGGACCGGAGCAGCCATCGACACTCCGACACTCCGTGCACGGCTCGGTGTCCCGGCGCAACTGGACGAAGCCATCGCCGCACAGCTCTGAAGGAGCACACATGCCCGCCAACCGCCGCTTCCGCAACGTCGTCCGCATCGGCCCGGTCCAGGTCGGCACGTACTACGACGGCCGGGGCCGCGAGAAGCACACCGCCGCCTGCACGGCCCCGCGCTGCGGCTTCTCGACGGACTACGACAGCCGCGCCGCCGCCGAACTGGCCGCCCGCACCCATCGCTGCGCCGTCCGCTGAGGAGACCCCTGTGACCGTCACGCTCCCGCTCGTCTTCGTCCTGGGCGTCATCGCCTGGGCCGCGATCAAGTTCCTCGGCATCCGTCTCTGGGTCGCCGTGGTGATCGCTCTGTTCGGCTTCTGGCTCTCTCACACCTTCCTGGCCCCGGCCATCGAGTCCGGCACCCGTTCGGGGGTCGGCGTGGTCAACGGCCCCCACAAGTGACTAGGAGGTCCACCGTGTTCCGTCCCAAGCTGCCCGACGTCCCGACGCTGCCGACGACACCCGTCCTCCCGCAGCAGACGCAGGTTCCGGTGCCATCCGCGGGCCGGTCGCTCGCTCCGATCGCGGGCGCGGTCGCCGGTGTGGTCGTCGTCGGCGTCGTACTCACCGCGCTCCTGGCGGCCGTCGCCGTATCGGCCGTGTCCGTTGCCATTGCCGCAGTGGTCCTGCGCTCCCTGCTCAGCGGCGTGAACAAGCGCTGACCGGCCGCCGGGGCGGTAGCAAGCCGCCAAGCATCCCGCCGCCCCGGGGCCGCCCTCCAACCGTCGAAACAGCAGAAAGGAACACCCATCATCACCCGGCAGACTTCGCCCCCGCTGGCGGAACTCTCCATGCTGGCTTCCCTCGGCAACTTGCCCGAGCTGGCCCACCAACTCTCTGGCCTGGGCGGCTGCACCCACCCGGTCCGCCTCGACGGCCACCGCACCGAGTACGCGGTCAACACGACGACCGGCGAGATCGGCAACGTCCTGCGTCACCTGGACTCCGCCAGCCTCCCCGCCGGACAGCTCCTCGTCCGCTGCAACAACCGCCGCGCCACCCGGTGCGCGGCCTGCGCCGAGACTTACCGGCGCGACACCTACCACCTGATCACCGCCGGACTACGCGGCGGCAAGGGCACCTCGGAACAGGTCGCGACGCACCCGCGCGTCTTCGCCACGTTCACCGCCCCGAGCTTCGGGCCAGTCCACAACCGTCCCTCGAGCGGCCGGGACTGCCGCTGCGGCATCCGCCACGACGAACAGGATCCCGCCCTGGGCACTCCGCTCGACCCGGACACCTACGACTACGAAGCGGCCGTCCTCTGGAACGCGCACGCCGGTGCCCTGTGGCGGCGCTTCTCGATCTACCTACGCCGGGAGGTCGCCAAGCGCGCCGGCCTCACACAGCGGGCGTTCCGGCACCACGCGCGGGTCTCCTTCGCGAAGGTGGCCGAGTACCAAAAGCGCGGTGCCGTCCACTTCCACGCGGTCATCCGCCTCGACGGCCCCGAGGGCGGCGACACCGCACCTCCGACCTGGGCCACCGCCGACCTGCTCACCGACGCCATCAAGGTCGCGGCCACGGCTGCACCGGTGGACGGACCGGAGATCGACGGCCGGGCGCACCGCTTTGTCTTCGGCCGACAGCTCGACGTGCGCACGATCCGCTCCGCCGACTTCGACGACGGCCAGGAGCTGACCGAACGGGCCGTAGCGGCGTACATCGCCAAGTACGCCACCAAGGGTGCCGAGACAGCCACCGGCACCCTGGACCGGCCGATCCGCTTCCTCGCCGAGCTGGCCCAGGCCCGGATCACCGAGCACGCCCGTCGCATGATCCGAACCGCATGGTCCCTCGGTGCTCGCCCGGAGCTGGCAGACCTCCGCCTTCGGGCATGGGCGCACATGCTCGGCTTCCGCGGCCACTTCTCCACCAAGTCCCGCCGCTACTCCACCACCCTCGGTGCACTACGCGACGCCCGTGCCGAGTGGCGCCGGGCCCAAGCGGCACCGGCCGTCCCGCAGGACGGCGAAACCACGCTCGTCCTTGCCCACTGGGTGTTCGCCGGCACCGGCCTCAGCCATGGCGAAACCTGGCTTGCCGCATCACTCGAAGCCGCCCCTGGAACGGAAGGAGAACCAACATGGACCGCCGTCGAGACGAGCTGATGACCGTCCGCCAAGTGCTGGACGAGCTGCGCGGCGTCTCTCGCCGGACGTTCTACCGCTGGCGTGAGCTCGGCTACGGGCCTGCCGCCTTCAAGCTGCCCAACGGGGAGCTGCGGGTGTGGCGGAGTGACTTCACCGCGTGGCTGCGGCAGCTGGAGGCGGCGGCGTGAAGTCTCTCGACGTCAAGGTCTGGGGCGTACGCAAGCGGGACACCAAGACGCCCTCGTACGGCGTCCGGTGGTCCGTCGCGGGCAACGTCTTCTCGGACTCGTTCCGCACCAAGGCGCTCGCTGATCACTACCGAACGAAGCTCATGCGTGCCATGCGGGACGGCGAAGAGTTCGACACGGAGACTGGCCTTCCGGCCTCTATGGAACAGAAGAAGTCGCCGTTGTCCTGGTACGACTTCGCCCTCAGGTACCTCGCGATGAAGTGGCCCCACGCTGCGCCCAACACGCGAGACGGCATCAACGAATCCCTTACCAGCGTGACCATGGAACTGCTTGTGGAGCGCGCGGGGCGGCCGTCCGACGAGGAGATTCGTAAGGCATTACGCAACTGGGCCTTCGTGCTGCCAGGGCCGAACGAGCGAGAGGCCCCGGAGAACGTCTGGAACGTTCTGCACTGGGTGGCAAAGGCATCCCGACCGCTTGCGGATCTCGCTGAACCCGCAACGGCCCGCACGGTGCTCGACGGGCTGAAGCTGAAGCTCGACGGCACCGCGGCAGCCGCTGAGACCGTGCGACGGAAGCGGCGGACCCTCGTCAACGCTGCGAACTACGCGGTCGACCTGGGGGAGCTCCGTGAGAATCCGATCACCGCGGTTCGCTGGCAGAAGCCCAAGATCTCGAACCAGGTCGATCCGCGTGTTGTCGCCAACCCGGAGCAGGCCCGCAATCTCCTGGCCGCAGTGTCCTACGTGGGCGGCTACCGGCGTGCTCGCGGTCGACGTCTCGTCGGACTGTTCGCGGCTATGTACTTCGGTGGCCTCCGGCCTGCTGAGGCGGTCGGCCTGGTCGAGACTGACCTTGTGCTTCCCAAGCAGGGCTGGGGATCGGCGCTGCTCCACCGGACCCGTCCTTCGGTCGGCAAGCAGTGGACCGACTCGGGGGAGACCCACGACGACCGCGGACTCAAGAATCGGCCGATCGAGGACGTTCGCCCCGTGCCCTTCCCGCCCCAGCTCGTCACCGTACTGCGCGATCACCTTGCCACCTTCGGCACAGCGGAAGACGGGCGGCTCTTCTTTAGCGAGAAGGGCTCGGTCGTCCCGTCCTCGACCTACTACCGCGTGTGGCAGGAGGCTCGGCTCCTGGCGCTCCCACCGGCCGTCGCGGCCTCGCCGCTCGCGAGTAGGCCATACGACCTTCGGCACTCGGCGCTGTCGACGTGGCTCAATGCCGGAGTGGATCCCACCGAGGTTGCCGAGCGCGCCGGCAACAGCGTTGAGGTCTTGCTGACCCGCTACGCGAAGTGCCTCGACGGACGGCAGGACGTCGCCAATCGGCGCATCGAGGACCTGCTCCGCGAGTATGAGTAAGACAACCTGCACCCACACCGAGGCCTCAGGCACGCCGCCTGGGGCCTCCCTCGTTTCGTGCCCTACCGGCGCCGATGTCTCGTTCGGAAAGGGCGAGCTGAGTTGAGCTGCTTGCCCTGCGGTCTTGTGGCCTCGTCTCGCTTGCTGCTGGCATGTTGGCAAGGTCAATGCGGAGCACAGGGGGGCCTTGTGGAGCTGCACGTCACGCGCTGGAAGCGGTACGGGCATGATCGTCTGTACGCCAACCTGCCTGATGCCACCGCGGTCGGTTGGGCGGACGTCACGACGGGGGACATCACAGTCTTGCGGGCCGAGTGCCGCGACGACGTGATCACCGTGCTCACGAAGCACTTACAGAGCCTCACCGAGCCTGTCCCGCCAGACAGGGCGCTGGAGGCTCAGTCGCGTCCGATGCTGCCGCCT
The DNA here is from genome assembly GCF_044764595.1 of Streptomyces sp. NPDC093984. NCBI lineage: Bacteria > Bacillati > Actinomycetota > Actinomycetes > Kitasatosporales > Streptomycetaceae > Streptomyces > Streptomyces sp. NPDC093984. Next base: position 865,757 of record NZ_JBIWIM010000002.1, read on the forward strand.
CTGACGCCGGCCGACGACCTGGCCATCAACCTTCCCGGGAAGTCCATACGTGATCTGCTCGATGAATCCGGTCCGGGGCTAATGGAGCGAGTCGTCTCACGGCTTCTGCGGCACCCCACTGAGTGGGACTCCTGGCGAAAGGGGCTGTCGGGGGAGCGGCGAGTGGGAGCCGAGTTGAACCGCTTGGGACGCCACGGCTGGCGCGTCCTGCACTCCATCCCCTTGGCCAACAAAGTGGATATCGATCACTTATTGATCGGGCCTGGTGGAGTGTTCAGCATCAATACGAAGCACCACCACAAGAGGGCCGTATGGGTCGGGGACGATTCCGTGAAAGTGGATCACGGGAAACCGGCGCCCTACGCACGCAAGAGCCGGGCGGAGGCCAAGCGGGTCGCCCGAGTGCTTGGGCGCTATTGCGGCTTCCCGGTGCCGGTTGAACCGGTCCTCGTCTTCGTCGGTGTCACCGAGCTGAAGGTAGTTGCTACGCAGCTCAGTGTCCGGGTGTACCAGGAGCGCCAGGTGTCGGCACTCGCTCCGCTCTCAGGCGTTCTTACGGCCGACCAGGTGGAGCAGGTGTACGGCGTTGCTCGCCATCGTCAGGCTTGGAGCCACGCCTGATCTGGTGGCCGTTCCGCCCGACTCGGACGGCGACCGCTTCGACGGACGTCGTTGATCCTCCGGCTCCGAGACGCCCCAGGAGGAGACTACCCAAACGCAGTCGCTGGATGACCGTACCGTCCGATAACCTTCCTGGCCTGTACGGTTACAGACAGTTGCGGGGTTGTTCATGAACATGCGCAATCGGGCCGTCGCACCGAAGGGCATGCCTCGTCCCTCGGGCGACGAGGGATCCAAGCTCCTGAACCTCGTCTGGCAGCACCTTGCCCAGAAGCGTGGGTGGCCCACCTTCGAGCAGGTTGACAGGGCCCTCTACCGCGCGGGTATCGAATTCGAGGACGCAATTGGCCAACTACCGCGGGGTCTGCTCTTGGGGATCGACCCCGACCTGCAACGCCGACCGCCTCATCCCAACCAGGCGATCCAACTCTCTCTCGCTGGCGCAGTGCACTGCGACGACACCGCGACAGAGATCAAGGCCTTTATTTTCCTAGTGCGTCTAGCCGGCGTGATCGAACGAGACTGGGAGCCCGTCCCCGACGAGCCTTCGGCGCCCAGTCAGCCGTACATTGACCCTGAGGTCCTCAAGACACACCCAGCCTTCGATCCCGGTGTGCTCCCACCGGCGGAGGCTTTCTATCGCGCCGCACTGCTGACCACGTATGAGCCTTGGACGTCGGGTCTCGGCTGGCGATCCGAGGAGCTGTATTGGCGCGTCTCATTCGACCGCAGAGTCCGCCCCTTCGCGACGGTGACCAGACTCGTGGAGTATTGGAACGCGAGGACTAGCGTGCTCGACTCTCAGCCAGGAGAACCCAAGTTCCTGCCATCGCCGCTTGTATGTGAACCCGTCCTCGCACCAGCGCCCGCGCCAACACTGGTGCTCTCCATTCCACTTCACCCCGAAGTGGCGGCAGTGGCAGCTGGACGCTTCGAGAAAGGGCAGTACACCGATGCAGTGCGGAGCGCCTTCCAAGCTGTGGAGCACCGCGTCCAGATGCTGAGTGGACTCTCGGAGGTCGGAGCAAAGCTCATGGGCACGGCGCTCGGTTCGGACACGCCGAAGCTTGTCGTGACTCGAGCTACTGGCCCTTCGCTACGGAGCGAGCGCGAAGGCTTTCGGGACCTGTTCAAGGGAGCGATGGAAGCACTCCGAAACCCCAGATCCCATGGCCCGCACTTCGCCGACGATCCGGAAGAAGCGCAGGAGATGCTGGCCCTCGCGAACATGCTCATGCGGCGGCTCGACGAGGCAGAGGCCAGCCTCGGCGCGCAGCCAGCAGCGGCAGCGGGAACGCCGTAACTTGTCGTGCGGCGCGAGGCCGACTGCCTGGAGGAGCACTGTGGGCCTGCGGGAGCTAGGTGCCGGCAGCACTTATGGGCGCCCGTTGGTAGCCCCGGTGGCGTGACGACCCGTACCGGGGCGGGACGCCTGGCGATAGCGCGGACCTCACCTGCGGCAATGCCCCAAGATCCCGTCCACGCCTCGTCCACAGACCCCGACATACGGCCGCTCCAGGCGGCACACGGCTGCACAAACACGAAGACCCCGACCGCAGCGTTTCCGCTGGTGACGGGGTCTCTGGGCACCTCATACAGGGTGCCCCCGGCAGGATTCGAACCTGCGCACACGGCTCCGGAGGCCGTTGCTCTATCCCCTGAGCTACGGGGGCGTGTCCCGCGCTGTTGCGCTGACGGGTAGAACCCTACCAGCTCCTTCGTGGTGGTCATGAACGGTTTCCCGGGGGCTCCGTCGTCGCGGCGCGCCCGGACGGGGTGGAAGTGGGGAAAACCCGGACGCGACCCCCTGGGGCAACCTACTCTCGAGTTGTGCCAGGCGCATCCGGCCGGGTGCTTGTTGTGGACGACAACAAGGTCATCCGGCAGCTGATCAGGGTCAACCTCGAGCTGGAGGGTCTCGAGGTCGTGACCGCCGCCGACGGTGCCGAGTGTCTGGACGTCGTGCATCAGGTGCGGCCCGATGTCGTCACCCTGGATGTCGTCATGCCTCGGCTCGACGGGTTGCGGACGGCAGCGCGGCTTCGTGCCGATCCCCGGACCCGGAAGCTGCCCCTCGCCATCATCAGCGCCTGTACGCAGTCGGAGGTCGAGAGCGGCCTCGATGTCGGTGTCGACGCCTTTCTCGCCAAGCCCTTCGAGCCGTCCGAACTCGTCCGGCTCGTGAAGGACTTGATCGAGCGCGGTCCTCAGGCCGGTCGGCACCACCACCAGCAACAGCAGAGCGGTCGCGACCGCCACGGCGTGCCCGATTCCGGTGCCGCAGATCGCGTCGAGCCCGCCGGCCACGCACCCCACGCCGGGCAGCCGGGCGGTTGAGGCAACCCCTCCGTGCACGCCACCCCGGGCAACCGCAAGCCACGCACGCAACCCCTGCGCGCGCATGCCCCCGGGCACCCGAGCCGCCCCACGACGTATGCCCCACCGGGCAACCGCAAGCCACCACCCAGCCCACCCAGCCCACCCAGCCCAAGCGGGCAACCGACGGCCAACCGCAGTCCCGCCCCACCGGCCCCGTCCACATCCCGGACCCCAGCCGAAACAACTCGCCGACCCACCCCCCTCCTCCCCTACCCTTGTCCCGTGACCCCCGTCGAGCTGTCCCGCACCGTGCTGCGCGCGGTGCGTCGTGCCGTCGACGTGGGGGAACTCAGCGTGCCTCTGCCCGCACGTGCGGTGGTCACTCCGCCCGGGCCCGGTGGTCGTGGTGACTACGCCACCAACATCGCCCTGCAGCTGGCCCGTCCCGCCGGGCGTCCGGCCCTTCAGGTCGCCGAGATTCTCCGGCCCCACCTCCGTGACACCGTCGGCGTCGCCGATGTCGAGATCACCGGGCCCGGGTTCCTCAACATCCACCTCGACCAGGGCGCCGCCACCGCGGCCCTCGTCCGCGAGATCCTCGACCGCGGTGACCACCTCGAGAACGACTACGGGCACAGTCAGGCCCTCGACGGCCACCTCGTCCCGCTCCGCATCCCCTACGACATCCGCGCCGAAGTCGTAGCCGACACCCTGGTCCGGATCATCGCGACCCAGGGCGGACGCGCCGAGATCGATCACGCCCGTCCCGGCGAACCCGTCGACCTGCGCCCCGTCCCGGCGCCCGAGGACCCCACCCCTCTCGGCCCCGACGCCGCCCGCTGGGCCCTCCTCCACCCCGCCGCCCACGACCGGCCCCGCATCACCGCGGACCATCTGCTCCAGCGCGAGAGCAACCCTCTCTTCCGCGTTCGCTACGCCCACTCCCGCGCCCGCGCCCTGGGCCGTAACGCCGCTCGACTCGGATACGAGGCCGTCCCGGGTGACGTACCGGAGGCGACCGCCGCCTCCCTCACCCGTGCCCTCGCCGAGTACCCCACCGCCCTCGCCCAGGCGGCCGCCCACCGTGCGCCCGATCGGCTCGCCCGGCACCTCGTCGCCGTCGCCGACGGACTGCTCGCCTTTCAGCACACCGTTCTTCCGCTCGGCGAGGAGAAACCCTCGGCCGCCCACCGCGCCCGGCTCGCTCTCGCCGAAGCCGCCGGGACGGTGCTGGCCGGCGGCCTGTCCCTGCTCGGTATCAGTGCACCCGATTACCTGTGAGAGAGCCAGACCAGTCATGAGCCGTTCCGCGCACCCCGCCGGGCCCCGCCACGCCGACGTCCTGCCCGAGGGGCACTACTCCGCCCCGCCCGCCGACCTCAACGCCCTCGACCCCAAGGTGTGGGCGCAGACCGTCACCCGTGACGCGCAAGGTGTCGTCACCGTCGGCGGCATCGACGTCAAGACGCTCGCCGAGCGGTTCGGCACCCCGGCCTACTTCATCGACGAGGCCGACTTCCGGACCCGCGCCCGCGCGTGGCGTACCGCGTTCGGGCCGGACGCCGACGTGTTCTACGCCGGGAAGGCGTTCCTGTCCCGCGCCGTCGTGCGCTGGCTGTACGAGGAAGGGCTCAACCTCGACGTCTGCTCCGGTGGTGAGCTCTCCACCGCTCTGGCCGGCGGTATGCCCGCCGACCGCATCGCCTTCCACGGCAACAACAAGTCCGTCGAGGAGATCACCAAGGCCGTCGAAGCCGGTGTCGGCCGGATCGTCCTCGATTCCTTCCAGGAGATCGTGCGGGTCGCGCACATCGCCTCCTCCATGGGCAAGCGGCAGCACGTCCAGATCCGCGTGACCGTCGGTGTCGAGGCGCACACCCACGAGTTCATCGCCACCGCCCACGAGGACCAGAAGTTCGGCATCCCGCTCGCCGACGGGCAGGCCGCCGAAGCCGTACGCCGTGCCCTCCAGCTCGACGGGCTGGAGCTCATCGGGATCCACAGTCACATCGGGTCCCAGATCTTCGACATGTCCGGGTTCGAGGTCGCCGCCCACCGGGTCGTGGGTCTTCTGAAGGACATTCGGGACGAGCACGGCGTCGAGCTGCCCGAGATCGACCTCGGCGGCGGCCTCGGCATCGCCTACACCAGCGACGACGACCCCCGCGAGCCCCATGAGATCGCCAAGGCGCTCACCGAGATCGTTTCGCGCGAGTGTGAGGGCGCACGTCTGCGCACGCCCCGTATCTCCGTCGAGCCGGGCCGTGCCATCGTCGGGCCGACCGCCTTCACCCTCTACGAGGTCGGCACCATCAAGCCGCTCCAGGGCCTGCGTACGTACGTCTCCGTCGACGGCGGCATGTCCGACAACATCCGCACCGCCCTCTACGACGCCGAGTACAGCGTCTGTCTCGCCTCGCGCACCTCGGACGCGGAGCCGATGCTGGTCCGCATCGTCGGCAAGCACTGCGAGAGCGGGGACATCGTGGTGCGGGACGCCTTCCTGCCCGCCGATCTCGCGCCCGGTGACCTCATCGCCGTACCTGCCACCGGCGCCTACTGCCGCTCCATGGCCAGCAACTACAACCACGCGCTCCGCCCGCCCGTCGTCGCCGTGAACGACTCCGACGCCCGGGTCATCGTCCGTCGTGAGACGGAGGACGACCTGCTGCGTCTCGACGTCGGGTGAGCCACCGGCCGGCAGACGGCGGAAGATCTTCCGGTCGTGCGCCGCTGACAAAATGAAATAAACGTCTCACGATCCGGACCAAGGGCAGAAACTCCCGTCCGGTGAGTGAGACTGGTCCAACCGTAGACCGCATGAGGAGACGAGGTCGGATGATGCGTACGCGTCCGCTGAAGGTGGCGCTGCTGGGCTGTGGGGTTGTCGGCTCAGAGGTGGCGCGCATCATGACGACGCACGCAGACGACCTCGCCGCCCGGATCGGCGCGCCCGTGGAGCTAGCGGGCGTGGCCGTGCGGCGGCCCTCCAAGGTCCGGGAGGGCATCGACCCCGCCCTCGTCACCACCGACGCCACCGCCCTCGTCAAACGGGGGGACATCGACGTCGTCGTCGAGGTGATCGGCGGCATCGAGCCCGCCCGGACCCTCATCGCCACCGCCTTCGAGCACGGCGCCTCCGTCGTCTCCGCCAACAAGGCCCTCCTCGCCCAGGACGGGGCCGCACTCCACGCGGCCGCCGAGGAGCACGGCAAGGACCTGTACTACGAGGCCGCCGTCGCCGGTGCCATCCCGCTGATCCGGCCGCTGCGCGAGTCCCTGGCCGGCGACAAGGTCAACCGGGTGCTCGGCATTGTCAACGGGACGACCAACTTCATCCTCGACAAGATGGACTCGACCGGCGCCGGGTACCAGGAGGCCCTCGACGAGGCCACCGCCCTGGGGTACGCGGAAGCCGACCCCACCGCCGACGTCGAGGGGTTCGACGCGGCCGCCAAGGCCGCCATCCTCGCCGGGATCGCCTTCCACACGCGCGTGCGTCTCGACGACGTCTACCGCGAGGGCATGACCGAGGTCACCGCGGCCGACTTCGCCTCGGCCAAGCAGATGGGCTGCACCATCAAGCTGCTCGCCATCTGTGAGCGGGCCGCCGACGGGGGATCGGTCACCGCGCGCGTGCACCCCGCCATGATTCCGCTGACCCACCCGCTCGCCTCCGTGCGCGGCGCGTACAACGCCGTGTTCGTGGAGTCCGACGCCGCCGGTCAGCTCATGTTCTACGGTCCGGGTGCCGGTGGTGCGCCGACCGCCTCCGCCGTACTCGGTGATCTCGTCGCGGTGTGCCGCAACCGGCTCAGCGGCACCACCGGGCCGGGGGAGTCCGCGTATGCCGCCCTGCCCGTGTCGCCCATGGGCGACGTCGTCACGCGCTACCACATCAGCCTCGACGTCGCCGACAAACCGGGTGTTCTCGCCCAGGTCGCCACCGTCTTCGCCGAGCACGACGTCTCGATCGATACGGTTCGCCAGCAGGGGAAGGACGGCGAGGCGTCCCTCGTCGTCGTCACCCACCGAGCGTCCGACGCCTCGCTCAGCGGGACCGTCGAGGCGCTGCGCAAGCTCGACACCGTGCGGGGTGTCGCCAGCATCATGCGGGTTGAAGGAGAGTAACCAGCAATGACCCACCAGTGGCGCGGAATCATCGAGGAGTACCGGGACCGGCTGCCGGTGTCCGACAGCACGCCGGTCGTCACGCTCCGCGAGGGCGGTACGCCGCTCGTGCCCGCGCAGGTGCTCTCCGAGCGCACCGGGTGTGACGTCCATCTCAAGGTGGAGGGCGCCAACCCCACCGGGTCCTTCAAGGACCGCGGTATGACCATGGCCATCTCCAAGGCCAAGGAGGAGGGGGCGAAGGCCGTCATCTGCGCCTCCACGGGCAACACGTCCGCCTCTGCCGCCGCCTACGCCGTACGGGCCGGGATGGTCTCCGCCGTGCTCGTGCCGCAGGGCAAGATCGCGCTCGGCAAGATGGGCCAGGCCCTGGTGCACGGGGCGAAGATCCTCCAGGTCGACGGCAACTTCGACGACTGCCTCACCCTCGCCCGGGCGCTCAGCGACAACTACCCCGTGGCGCTGGTCAATTCGGTCAACCCGGTACGTATCGAGGGTCAGAAGACGGCGTCCTTCGAGATCGTGGACATGCTCGGCGACGCCCCGGACATCCACGTCCTGCCGGTCGGCAACGCGGGCAACATCACGGCCTACTGGAAGGGCTACAAGGAGTACGCCGCCGACGGCGTCGCCGAGCGCACCCCGCGCATGTGGGGGTTCCAGGCCTCCGGCTCCGCCCCGATCGTGCGCGGCGAGGTCGTCAAGGACCCCTCGACCATCGCCACCGCCATCCGCATCGGCAACCCGGCGTCCTGGAACTACGCCCTCGAGGCGCGGGACGAGTCGGGCGGGTTCATCGACGAGGTGACGGACCGTGAAATCCTGCGCGCCTACCGGCTGTTGGCCGCGCAGGAGGGCGTCTTCGTGGAGCCCGCGTCCGCCGCGTCCGTCGCCGGGCTGCTGAAGGCGGCCGAGCAAGGCAAGGTCGACCCCGGGCAGCGGATCGTGTGCACCGTCACCGGCAACGGCCTGAAGGACCCCGACTGGGCCGTCGCGGGCGCCCCGCAGCCGGTCACCGTCCCGGTCGACGCGGCGACCGCAGCCGAGCGGCTCGGCCTCGCGTAACCAGGCGCTTCCCGGGGGATATGCCTTACGGGCACCTGACAGAGGGGGCACAGGGGCGGCACGACACGCATCGTGCGCCTCCTGTGCGCCCTATGTCGCCACAGAACCTTCCTTCGATAGGCTGTACTGAACCCGCCCGCCGCATATGCCGCAGCCGCATGTGCCGTGGTGCCGCGCCGCCTTCGCGGCCTTCGGGTCCTCCGTACGTCATCGAATGTCATTCGACGATCACGCAGCTCAAGGAGAGTCAACGAGCGATGGCCGGTCCAGCGTTCCGCGCCGCCGCCGTCCGGGTGCGCGTCCCCGCCACCAGCGCCAACCTCGGTCCGGGCTTCGACGCCCTCGGGCTCGCGCTGGGGCTCTACGACGACGTGGTCGTCCGGGTGGCCGACTCCGGGCTGCACATCGACATCGCGGGCGAGGGCAGCGAGACCCTCCCGCGGGACGAGAGCCATCTCCTCGTACGGTCCCTGCGCGCCGCCTTCGACGCGCTGGGCGGGCAGCCGCGCGGCCTGGAGATCGTCTGCGCCAACCGCATCCCGCACGGCCGGGGCCTCGGCTCCTCCTCCGCCGCCATCTGCGCCGGCATCGTCGCCGCCCGCGCCGTGACCATAGGCGGCGACAGCCGGCTCGACGACACCGCGCTGCTGGAGCTCGCCACCGAGATCGAGGGCCACCCCGACAACGTCGCGGCCTGCCTCCTCGGCGGCTTCACCCTCTCCTGGATGGAGCGCGGCGCCGCCCGCGCGATCCGCATGGACCCCGCCGATTCCATCGTTCCGGTGGTTTTCGTCCCCGGGAAGCCGGTCCTGACCGCGACTGCGCGCGGCTTGCTCCCGCGCACCGTGCCGCACGTCGACGCCGCCGCCAACGCGGGCCGCGCCGCCCTGCTCGTCGAGGCCCTGACCAGGCGCCCCGAGCTGCTGCTGCCCGCCACCGAGGACCGCCTCCACCAGGAGTACCGCGCGCCGGCCATGCCGGAGAGCGCCGCGCTGGTGGAGCGGCTGCGGGCGGACGGCGTCCCCGCGGTGATCTCCGGCGCCGGCCCCACGGTCCTGGCGCTCGCCGACGGCGCGAGCGCCGACAAGGTGGCCGACCTGGCGGGCGAGGGCTGGGCCGCCAACCGGCTGGAGCTGGACAGCCAGGGAGCGAGCGTGCTGCCGCTTGCGCCCTGACACACGGTTGCCGGATTTCGAGAGGGGGAATGTTTGTTGGATCCGGTAGTGTTAACCTCAAGTCTGCACCCGACCCCGCCATGGCGAGGTGCTTCGTGTCCCCGTCCGGGACCAACATTCTTCCGGGAGCTTCCCAAGCTGCCCTGTGTTCCGTATCACGTACCTGAGCCACACGTCGTACGCGAACACTGAGCGGATTGCAGAGCACGCTCCGGAATTGGCGTGACCGAGCCGCGCGACACAAAACCGGGTGTCACGGCTTCGGGAAGCGCCATCACCAGAAATTTCTTCCGCCGCTTTGGCGGGACCACCGCACCGGCACGGTCCACACAAACCGGACCGAAGCCGGACAGCACAACCGGTCGCCGAGCCAGACAGGCCGACGTCCGCTCCAGGGAAGGACCCTTCGTGAGCGACACCACCGATCTGATGGGCGCACGTGTCGAGGACACCGCTGCCGCGCCCGCCACGGACGCCTCCGCGCCTGCCACCGGTGCCGGGTCCCGGCGGCGCCGCGGTACCGGCCTCGAGGGCATGGTGCTGGCCGAGCTGCAGCAGGTCGCATCCGGCCTCGGCATCAGGGGCACGGCGCGCATGCGCAAGAGCCAGCTGATCGAGGTCATCAAGGAGGCGCAGGCGGGGGGCGGCGCCCCGGCAGCCAAGGCCGACACCGCCACCGAGAGCAAGCCCAAGCGCCGGGCCACCTCCAGGACCCGCACCGGCGACGAAGCCGCCGCGGCCGAGCCCAAGGCCGCCAAGGCCGACAAGGCCGTAGAGCAGGCCGTGGCCCCGCAGCAGATCGAGATCCCCGGCCAGGGAGCCGGTGACGACGCCCCGGCCGAGCGCCGCCGGCGCCGCGCCACCGCCGAGGCCGGCAGCCCCGAGACGGTCGCCGCTGAGGCGCAGAGCGAGCCGAAGGCCGAGACCCCGGCGCAGCCCCAGCAGACCCAGCCGCAGGGCGACGGCGCCAAGGCCGACGCCGGCGATGGCGGCGACGGCCGTCGCCGCGACCGCCGCGAGCGCGGCCGTGACCGCGACCGCGACCGCGACCGCCGCGGCAAGGGCGACGACCAGCAGCAGGGCCAGGGCGGAGGCCGTCAGGACCGTCAGCAGCAGGGCCAGCAGCAGGGCGGCGGCCGCCAGGACCGCAACACCGGTCCGCAGGACGACGACGACTTCGACGGAGGCCGCCGAGGCCGTCGCGGCCGCTACCGCGACCGCCGTGGCCGCCGTGGCCGCGACGACATCGCCGCCGAGCCGCAGCTCGCCGAGGACGACGTCCTGATCCCCGTCGCGGGCATCCTGGACATCCTCGACAACTACGCCTTCATCCGTACGTCGGGCTACCTGCCCGGTCCGAACGACGTGTACGTCTCCCTCGCCCAGGTCCGCAAGAACGGCCTGCGCAAGGGCGACCACATCACGGGTGCGGTCCGTCAGCCCAAGGAGGGCGAGCGCCGCGAGAAGTTCAACGCGCTGGTCCGCCTGGACTCCGTCAACGGCATGGCGCCCGAACACGGCCGCGGCCGCCCGGAGTTCAACAAGCTGACCCCGCTCTACCCGCAGGACCGCCTCCGCCTGGAGACGGACCCCGGTGTCCTCACCACCCGCATCATCGACCTGGTCTCGCCGATCGGTAAGGGCCAGCGCGGTCTGATCGTGGCCCCGCCGAAGACCGGTAAGACCATGATCATGCAGGCGATCGCCAACGCGATCACGCACAACAACCCCGAGTGCCACCTGATGGTCGTCCTCGTCGACGAGCGTCCGGAAGAGGTCACCGACATGCAGCGGTCGGTCAAGGGCGAGGTCATCTCCTCGACCTTCGACCGCCCGGCCGAGGACCACACCACGGTCGCGGAGCTGGCCATCGAGCGCGCCAAGCGCCTGGTGGAGCTGGGCCACGACGTCGTCGTGCTGCTCGACTCGATCACGCGTCTGGGCCGTGCGTACAACCTCGCCGCCCCGGCCTCCGGCCGCATCCTGTCCGGTGGTGTCGACTCGACCGCCCTGTACCCGCCGAAGCGCTTCTTCGGTGCGGCCCGCAACATCGAGGACGGCGGCTCGCTGACCATCCTCGCCACCGCCCTGGTGGACACCGGGTCCCGCATGGACGAGGTGATCTTCGAGGAGTTCAAGGGCACCGGCAACATGGAGCTCAAGCTCGACCGGAAGCTCGCCGACAAGCGCATCTTCCCGGCGGTGGACGTGGACGCGTCCGGCACCCGTAAGGAAGAGATCCTGCTCGGCGCCGAGGAGCTGGGCATCGTCTGGAAGCTGCGCCGGGTGCTGCACGCGCTCGACCAGCAGCAGGCGATCGAGCTGCTCCTCGACAAGATGAAGCAGACCAAGTCGAACGTCGAGTTCCTGATGCAGATCCAGAAGACGACCCCGGCGCCCGGCAACGGGGACTGAGCAGGTCGTCCGCAGCACAGGGCCGTCCCGTCGTATCCGACGGGGCGGCCCTGTGCGTCGGCGAGATTTATGCCACAAGGAACTGGTTGCGGGCTGTACGGCCACTACGCCCCTGTACGGGCGAAGCCGCAGGTGAACGCGGTGCTGCCGGCCCCGAAGTGACCGTGCGTGTTTGCCGGGACACGTCCTGGACACTCAGCGTTGTGCAACTCTTTCCCCGGTTTCTCCGTCTGACCGAACGGAGCGACCATGGAGCAATGAGAGGCCGCCAGGACTGAGGAGCACATGCCTTCCGAGAGCACGCCGGATGCCGGTATAGCCGGCGAGGCCACGACGCTGGGCCCGCGTCGCGGCGGCAAGGGCCGCCGCCGCAAGCCCCGCAGTGCCGGACGCAAGGCGCTCCTGGCCACCGCATGGAGCGCGGCGGGCATCCTGCTGCTCGGCGGCACCGGCGCCGGCTACCTGTACTTCAAGCTCAACGGCAACATCAAGAGCGTCGACATCAACCAGGCGCTCGGCGGCGACCGGCCCCAAAGGGTCGACAACGGCTCCGAGAACATCCTGGTCCTCGGCTCGGACACCCGTTCAGGCGCCAACAGGAAGCTGGGCGGCGGCACCGACGACGGCACCGGGCGCTCGGACACGGCGATGATCGTGCACCTGTACAAGGGCCACAAGCAGGCCAGCGTCGTCTCCATCCCGCGCGACACCCTCGTCGACCGCCCCGCGTGCACCGACCCCAAGGGCGACACGCACGCCGCGGCCCGCGGCTCCATGTTCAACGAGGCCTACTCCGTCGGCGGCGCCACCTGCGCCGTGAAGACCGTCGAGTCGATCACCGGCATCCGTATGGACCACTACATCGAGGTCGACTTCGCCGGCTTCGAGAAACTGATCGACACCCTCGGCGGCGTCCAGGTGACCACCACCAAAAACATCCACGACAGCAGCAGCCACCTCGACCTGAAGGCCGGCACGCACACCCTGAACGGGCAGCAGGCGCTGGGCCTGGTCCGCACCCGGCACGGCGTGGGCGACGGCTCCGACCTCGGGCGCATCCAGCTCCAGCAGGCCTTCATCAAGGCCCTGGTCAGCCAGGTCGAGCACATCGGCGTGCTGACCAGCCCGCAGAAGCTGTACGACCTCGCCGACACCGCGACGAAGTCCGTCACCACCGACTCCGACCTGGCGTCCGTCAAGGACCTGGCGTCGTTCGCCGAGGGGCTGAAGGGCGTCAGCTCCTCCCACATGAACATGGTGACGATGCCGGTCCAGTACGACCCGGCGAACCCGAACCGCGTCCTGCTGGACGAGGCCAAGGCCCGGCTGATGTGGACCGCACTGAAGAACGACCAGCCGATTCCGGCGGCGGCGACGAAGGGGACGGCCACGGGTGAGGCCAAGGGGGTCGTGAGCGCCCCTTAAGGGGCTCGGGGCTGTAATACCGACATGCGGCCCCGCCGCCTGGCGCGAGCAACGCGCAACGGCCCGCAGACGCCCACGGCCGAAGCGCGGCACCCCGGTAGGCGCACCCACCCCTCACCCGCAGGGAATACACAACCCCCGCCCCCGGTTTTGGGGGATGGCGCCAGTCCTGGCAGACTGGTACGTCGGCTCCGGTTCACGCTCCCGCATCCCGCGGCTGCGACCCGGCGCCCTCCCGGAAACTAGGAGACACCTTGAAGCGCGACATCCACCCCGCGTACGTCGAGACGCAGGTCAGCTGCACCTGCGGCGCGTCGTTCACCACCCGTAGCACCATCGAGTCCGGCACCATCCGGGCCGAGGTCTGCTCCGAGTGCCACCCGTTCTACACGGGCAAGCAGAAGATCCTCGACACCGGTGGCCGTGTGGCCCGCTTCGAGGCCCGCTTCGGCAAGGCTGCCGCTGCCAAGAAGTAGCGAGCCCACAGCGCCGGTCCCCGGTGCCCCCTTCGCCGGGGGCACCGGGGCCGGCGCTTTGCGGTGCAGCCATTGTTCGTCGTACACACGTCCCCATGCCCCGGCCGGGCAGGGGGCATTTCAGGGAGCCGGAGATGTTCGAGGCGGTCGAGGAACTGGTCGGTGAGCACGCCGACCTGGAGAAGAAACTCGCGGATCCGTCGATCCACGCCGACCAGGCGGGCGCGCGCAGGCTGAACAAGCGCTACGCCGAGCTGGGCCCGATCGTCGCCACGTACCGTTCCTGGAAGCAGACCGGCGACGACATCGAGACGGCGCGCGAATTCGCCGCCGACGACCCGGACTTCGCCGCCGAGGTCAAGGAGCTGGAGAAGCAGCGCGAGGAGCTGACCGAGAAGCTGCGCCTGCTGCTCGTCCCGCGCGACCCCAGCGACGACAAGGACGTCATCCTCGAGATCAAGGCGGGCGCGGGCGGCGACGAGTCCGCCCTGTTCGCCGGCGACCTGCTGCGCATGTACCTGCGCTACGCCGAGCGCGTCGGCTGGAAGACCGAGATCATCGACTCCACCGAGTCCGAGCTCGGCGGCTACAAGGACGTCCAGGTGGCGGTGAAGGCCCGCGGCCAGATCGAGCCCGGCCAGGGCGTGTGGGCCCGGCTGAAGTACGAGGGCGGGGTGCACCGCGTGCAGCGCGTGCCCGCGACCGAGTCCCAGGGCCGGATCCACACCTCCGCGGCCGGTGTCCTCGTCACCCCCGAGGCCGAGGAGGTCGACGTGGAGATCAACCCCAACGACCTCCGGATCGACGTCTACCGGTCCTCCGGCCCCGGCGGCCAGTCCGTCAACACCACCGACTCCGCGGTGCGCATCACGCACATCCCGACCGGCGTCGTCGCCTCCTGCCAGAACGAGAAGAGCCAGCTGCAGAACAAGCAGCAGGCGATGCGTATCCTGCGCTCCAGGCTGCTCGCCATGGCGCAGGAGGAGGCGGAGAAGGAGGCCGCCGACGCCCGCCGCAGCCAGGTCCGCACCGTCGACCGCTCCGAGAAGATCCGCACGTACAACTTCCCGGAGAACCGCATCTCGGACCACCGCGTCGGATTCAAGGCGTACAACCTGGACCAGGTCCTGGACGGCGACCTCGACGCGGTCATCCAGGCCTGCGTCGACGCGGACTCGGCCGCCAAGCTCGCCGCCGCCGCGTAAGGCTCCGTACCAGCCGCACCGGCCCGTACACAGCACCGGAGGACCAGCGTGAACCTGCTGCTCGCGGAGGTGGCCCAGGCCACCCAGCGGCTGGCCGACGCCGGCGTGCCCTCGCCGCGCAACGACGCGGAGGAGCTCGCCGCGTTCGTGCACGGCGTGAAGCGGGGCGAGCTGCACTCCGTGAAGGACTCGGACTTCGACGCCCGCTACTGGGAGGTCATCGCGCGCCGGGAGCAGCGCGAGCCGCTCCAGCACATCACCGGGCGCGCCTACTTCCGGTACCTGGAGCTCCAGGTCGGGCCCGGGGTGTTCGTGCCGCGCCCGGAGACCGAGTCGGTCGTCGGCTGGGCCATAGACGCCGTACGGGCCATGGACGTCGTCGAGCCGTGCATCGTGGACCTGTGCACCGGCTCCGGCGCCATCGCGCTCGCCCTCGCCCAGGAGGTGCCGCGCTCGCGCGTGCACGCCGTGGAGCTGTCCGAGGACGCCCTGCAGTGGACCCGCAAGAACATGGCGGGCTCCAGGGTCGACCTGCGTCAGGGAGACGCGCGGGACGCGTTTCCCGACCTCAATGGACAGGTCGACCTGGTGATCTCCAACCCGCCGTACATCCCGCTCACCGAGTGGGAGTACGTGGCCCCGGAGGCCCGGGACTACGACCCGGAGCTGGCCCTGTTCTCCGGCGAGGACGGCCTGGACCTGATCCGGGGCATCGAGCGCACCGCGCACCGGCTGCTGCGCCCCGGCGGTGTCGTCGTCATCGAGCACGCCGACACCCAGGGCGGCCAGGTGCCGTGGATCTTCACCGAGGAGCGGGGCTGGGCCGACGCGGCCGACCACCCCGACCTGAACAACCGACCGCGCTTCGCGACCGCCCGCAAGGCGCTGCCGTGAGCATCCCTGAGACTCTTTTCCCGCAGCAGTACGTGTACGAGGAGGCCAGCTGACAATGGCACGGCGATACGACACCAACGACGCGACCGACCGCGCGACGGGTCTGCGTGAGGCCGCGTCCGCCGTCCGCCGGGGCGAACTCGTGGTGCTGCCGACCGACACGGTGTACGGCATCGGCGCCGACGCGTTCTCCGCGGAGGCCGTGGCCGACCTGCTCCAGGCCAAGGGCCGGGGCCGCAACATGCCCACGCCCGTCCTCATCGGCTCCCCGAACACGTTGCACGGCCTCGTCACGGACTTCTCCGAGATGGCGTGGGAGCTGGTGGACGCCTTCTGGCCGGGGGCCCTCACGCTCGTCACCAAGCACCAGCCGTCGCTGCAGTGGGACCTGGGGGACACCCGGGGCACCGTCGCCGTGCGGATGCCGCTGCACCCGGTCGCGATCGAGCTGCTGACGGAGGTCGGGCCGATGGCGGTCTCCTCCGCGAACCTCACCGGCCACCCGGCGCCGGAGACGTGCGACGCCGCGCAGGAGATGCTCGGCGACTCCGTCTCCGTCTACCTGGACGGCGGCCCCACCCCCGGCAACGTGCCGTCGTCGATCGTCGACGTCACCGGCAAGGTGCCCGTGCTGCTGCGCGAGGGCGCCCTGTCGCCGGAGGAGCTGCGCAAGGTCGTACCCGACCTCGAGGTGGCGAATTGACGGCCCCTGACGCGGGGCGTGGCATAGGCAACGGGGACGAGGCGGGGGACCTGGCCCAGCCGGGTCCGCCCCGCGACACCTTCCGCATCCTCCACGTCAGCACCGGCAACGTGTGCCGCTCGCCGATCACCGAGCGGCTGACCCGGCACGCCCTGGCGGACCGGCTCGGCGACCCGCTGTGGGGCGGGGTCATCGTCGAGAGCGCGGGCACCTGGGGCCACGAGGGCGCGCCCATGGAGGCGAACGCGGAGGCGGTCCTCGCGGACTTCGGGGCGGACGCCTCCGGGTTCGTGGGGCGGGAGCTGCTGGACGAGCATGTGATCAGGGCCGACCTGGTGCTGACCGCGACGCGGGACCACCGGGCGCAGGTGATCTCCATGGGGCACTCGGCGGGGCTGCGCACGTTCACGCTGAAGGAGTTCACGCGGCTGGTGCGCGCGATAGACCCGGCCACCTTGCCGCCCCTGGAGGACGGTGTGGTCGCGCGTGCGCGTGCGCTGGTGCGGGCTGCGGCGGCTCTACGCGGGTGGCTGCTGGCGCCCACGGCGGAGGCTGACGAGGTGTACGACCCGTACGGGGCGCCTCTGCCGTTCTTCCGGTCGATCGGGGACGAGATCCATCAGGCGCTGGAGCCGGTGGTGACGGCGCTGACGGGGGTGCCTGCGCGGACGTAGGGTGCCGTGGCTTTTGGGCGCCGGGGGTGCAGTGCCCGGGGGTGTGCAGTGCCGGGGGTGCGGTTGCCCGGGGGTGTGCAGTGCCGGGGGTGCGGTTGCCCGGAGGTGTGCAGTGCCGGGGGTGCGGTTGCCCGGGGGGAGGTCGCGCGACCCGGCGCTGTCGGGGCGCCGCTGAGCCCACCCGTGCCGCCCCTGGGGGTCCCCCAGGCCGTGAAGGCTCTGGGGGAGGCACGACTGCCCGCAGCTGAGGCACGACTGCCCGCAGCTGTGGCAGCCGGCGGCTCGTGGTCAGGCACGGTGAAGCCGCAGTCGCCGTGGCCGGCCACAGAACGCCCCGCGTTCCCAGGCGCCTCCAATACCGGGCGTCGCAGCCGCCCCCGGCCTACATTGGTGCTACATCCCCGTCGTCGCCCGGGAGCTCACCATGGCGGTCATCCCCACCCTCGAGGCCGATGTCCTGCGGCGGCAGGACCCCGAGATGGCAGAGCTCCTGCTCGGGGAGCTGGCACGGCAGTCGACGACCCTGCAGCTGATCGCCGCCGAGAACTTCAGCTCGCCGGCGGTGCTCGCCGCCCTCGGGTCCCCGCTCGCCAACAAGTACGCCGAGGGATACCCCGGCGCCCGGCACCACGGCGGGTGCGAGATCGTCGACGTCGCCGAGCGCCTCGCCGTGGAGCGGGCCAAGGCGCTCTTCGGGGCCGAGCACGCGAATGTGCAGTGCCACTCGGGATCGTCGGCGATGCTCGCCGCGTACGCCGCCCTGCTCCGCCCCGGCGACACCGTGCTCGCCCTCGGGCTGCCGCACGGCGGCCATCTCACGCACGGCTCGCCCGCCAACTTCTCCGGCCGCTGGTTCGACTTCGTCGGCTACGGCGTCGAGGCGGAGTCCGGGCTCATGGACCATGTGCAGGTGCGCGCCCTGGCTCGTACGCACCGCCCGAAGGCCATCGTGTGCGGGTCGATCGCCTATCCGCGCCACATCGACTACGCCTTCTTCCGGGAGGTCGCCGACGAGGTGGGGGCGTATCTCATCGCCGACGCCGCGCACCCGATCGGGCTCGTGGCCGGGGGAGCGGCGCCCAGTCCGGTGCCGTACGCCGACATCGTCTGCGCCACCACCCACAAGGTGCTGCGCGGCCCGCGCGGCGGCATGATCCTGTGCGGAAGCGAACTGGCCGAGCGCGTGGACCGGGCCGTCTTCCCGTTCACCCAGGGCGGCGCGCAGATGCACACCATCGCCGCCAAGGCCGTCGCGTTCGGGGAGGCGGCGACGGACGCCTTCGCCGCGTACGTCCACCGGGTGGTCGCCAACGCCCGGGCGCTCGCGGCGGGGCTGGCCGACGAGGGGCTGCACATCACCACCGACGGCACCGACACGCACCTGATCATCGCCGACCCGGGGCCGCTGGGCGTCGACGGCCGCAGCGCGCGCGGGCTGCTCGCCGCCGCCGGGATGGTCCTGGACTGCTGTGCGCTGCCGCACGGCGACGCCCGCGGCCTGCGCCTTGGCACCGCGGCGCTGACGACCCAGGGCATGGGCGAGGGCGAAATGGCGTACCTGGCGGCCCTGTTCGCGTCCGTGCTGCGCCAGGAGACGCAGGCCAGGACGGCACGTGAGAAAGTGCGGGATCTCACCGAGGGATTTCCGCCGTATCCCGGGCGATGAGGGGTAGGCGCGCGTTATACACAGCCACACGTGCAACCATCTTCGCTACCCGTGAGTCCTCAACCATATGCACGCGAAGCTAGGGTGTGGGGCTGAGGACGCCCAGCGAGACCTGTGGGGAAGCCCGTGCGTGAATACCTGCTGACGCTCTGCATCACGGCCGCGGTGACGTATCTGCTGACAGGGCCGGTACGCAAATTCGCGATCGTGGCAGGAGCGATGCCGGAGATCCGGGCCCGGGACGTGCACCGGGAACCGACGCCCCGGCTCGGCGGGATCGCCATGTTCTTCGGCCTGTGCGCGGGCCTGCTGGTCGCGGACCACCTCAAGAACCTCAACGAGGTCTTCGCCAAGTCGAACGAGCCTCGGGCGCTGCTGTCCGGAGCGGCCCTCATCTGGCTGATCGGTGTGCTGGACGACAAGTTCGAGATCGACGCCCTGATCAAGCTGGGCGGCCAGATGATCGCCGCGGGTGTGATGGTCATGCAGGGTCTGACCATCCTGTGGCTGCCGGTCCCGGGCGTCGGCACGGTCTCGCTCACCCCCTGGCAGGGCACCCTGCTGACCGTGGCGCTGGTCGTCATCACGATCAACGCGGTCAACTTCGTCGACGGTCTCGACGGTCTCGCCGCCGGCATGGTGTGCATCGCGTCGGCGGCGTTCTTCATGTACGCCTACCGGATCTGGTACGGCTACGGACTCGAGGCCGCCGCCCCCGCCACCCTCTTCGCGGCCGTCCTGATGGGCATGTGCCTGGGCTTCCTGCCGCACAACATGCACCCGGCCCGGATCTTCATGGGTGACTCGGGATCCATGCTGATCGGGCTCGTGCTCGCCGCCGGTGCCATCTCGGTCACCGGGCAGGTCGACCCGGACGCGATGAACCTCTTCTCCGGTTCCGAGCGCGCGACGGTCCACCAGACCGTCCCCGTCTACATCCCGCTGCTGCTCCCGCTGACGATCATCGCCGTCCCGGCCGCGGACCTGGTCCTCGCGATCGTGCGCCGTACCTGGCGCGGCCAGTCCCCGTTCGCCGCCGACCGCGGTCATCTGCACCACCGGCTGCTGGAGATCGGGCACTCGCACAGCCGCGCCGTGCTGATCATGTACTTCTGGTCGGCGCTGATCGCCTTCGGCACCCTCGGCTACTCCGTGAACTCCGCGTCCATGTGGATCGTGCTCGGCATCGTGGTGCTCAGCGCGGTCGGTCTGGTGCTGCTCCTGCTGCCGCGGTTCACGCCGCGCGCCCCGCAGTGGGCCGAGTCCTTCGTGCCTCCGCGCTACCGCCGCCGGCGCGGCACCGCCGCGAAGCCGCTGCCGGCCGCCGCGTACGCCGGGAGCGGGCAGGCACGGCAGGAGGAGCGCCGCACCCCTGTGGTCGCAGGCGTCTCGGGCGTCAACGGAGCCACTGCCATCGGCACCCGTGCGCGGATGGAGCGGCGCCGGACGGAGTCGTCACGCTGACGTGCAAGGTAAGAATCTGGCGAGCGCGTTGCCATTCCGTGAGGGTGCAAAGCATCGCAATACCAGACAAGGCGCCGCCGCGTCCGCGCAGACGGGCAGATTCACTCTCATGTGTGACAGTTGGCACAGCACCTAGGTAAAGACCGCATCAAATAGTTTGTGATACCGTTCACGAGAACCCCGGGATAGAGCCGGAGGGTCCGGATGCGACGGCCCCTCGGCGTGCGGACTCCGCTCGGCCCGGGACTACGCTCGTCCATGACGACACCCTGCCCCCTGTGAAAGCGGAGTTGCCGCCATGCCGTCCAATGACGCCCGGAACCTTCTGCAGATCGCTGTGCCCACAGCATCTGTCGGCGCGGTCGCCGTCGTCGTCAGCGGTGTCGTCGCGGGCGGCAAGGGAGCGATCGGGGCGGCCGTCGGCACGGTGCTCGCCGTCCTGTTCATGGGGATCGGACTGTACGTCCTGCAGTGGACGGCGAAATCGCTCCCGCATCTGTTCCAGGCCATGGGCCTGATGCTCTACATGGCCCAGCTCCTGCTGCTGCTGATCTTCGTGGGCATCTTCAAGGGCACTGCTCTCTTCAACCCCAAGGCGTTCGCGCTCGCGCTCGTCGTCACCACGGTCGTATGGATGGCCGCGCAGGCGCGTGCACACATGAAGGCCAAGATCTTCTACGTCGACCCGGACTCCCAGAAGAGCGAGAAGCCCGAGAAGACAGGGCCTGCGTCGTGAGGGGTAGGGCCGGGATAAATAGTTGTGAGATCTCCTGCTATCGTCCGGTGCCAACTGCGGCATCGCGGGCGCGGGCATCTGAGCTGACGCCTGCTCACACGCGAGGCTCGATGCCCCCCAGCCGCCCCCACATCCGTAACACCAGTCCGGTGCCGATCCGCGGCTGCGCGCCGCGCCGACACAACGAGGTTGCCGTACCCATGCGTCACGCCGAAGGAGCCCGCGGTGAGTGCTGACCAGACCCAGCTCGCCTTTGACTGGAGTTGTCGGGTCCTGTCCGACAACGGGTGCGGTTTCCCGGCTCCTGGCCTGCAATCCTTCCTGTTCAAGCCGCTCGCCACGGTCGGAGGCTTCGAGTTCAACAAGGTGATGCTGCTCGCGCTCGTCACCACCCTGCTCATCGTCGCCTTCTTCTCGGCAGCCTTCGGCAAGGCCAAGGTGGTCCCGGGCAAGCTGCAGATGATCGGCGAGGCCGGTTACGACTTCGTCCGCCGCGGCATCGTCTACGAGACGCTGGGCAAGCGGGAGGGCGAGAAGTACGTCCCCTTCATGGTCTCGCTGTTCTTCTTCATCTGGATCATGAACGTCTGGTCCGTGATTCCGCTGGCCCAGTTCCCGGTGGCCTCGGTGATCGCCTTCCCGATGGTCCTGGCGGCGATCGTCTACATCACGTGGGTCGCGCTGACCTTCAAGAAGCACGGCTTCGTCGGCTTCTTCAAGAACGTCACCGGCTACGACAAGTCGCTCGGTGCCGTGCTGCCGCTCGTCATGGTCATCGAGTTCTTCTCGAACCTCCTGGTGCGCCCGTTCACGCACGCCGTGCGACTGTTCGCCAACATGTTCGCCGGCCACCTGATGCTGGTCATGTTCACCGTGGCCTCCTGGTACCTGCTGAACAGCTGGCTCGTCGTCGGTGCCGGTGTGTCGTTCATCATGACCATGGCCATGATCTGCTTCGAGCTCTTCGTGCAGGCCGTCCAGGCGTACGTCTTCGTCCTCCTGGCCTGCTCCTACATTCAGGGCGCTCTCGCCGAGCACCACTGAGCCACACCGCACCCAACCCCTGGTCGTCCGGTGGCCAACCCCCACCGGTCCATGAAAGAGAAGGAAGAACCGGCATGTCCGCTCTTGAGACCCTCGCCGCCGCCACCGGTGTCCACGGTTCCGTCGGCTCCATCGGCTACGGCCTCGCGGCCATCGGCCCCGGCATCGGCGTCGGCATCATCTTCGGCAACGGCACCCAGGCCCTGGCCCGCCAGCCTGAGGCCGCCGGTCTGATCCGTGCCAACCAGATCCTGGGCTTCGCCTTCTGTGAGGCGCTCGCCCTCATCGGCATCGTTATGCCGTTCGTGTTCGGTAAGTAATCACCTTCTTACTGGCACGAATCGACGAAAGGCACTGATGTGATCGCCAACCTGGTACAGCTGGCGGCCGAGGAGACGGAGCAGAACCCGCTCCTCCCGGCCGGCCCCGAGCTGCTCGTCGGCACCATCGCCTTCGCCATCGTGTTCTTCTTCTTCTGGAAGAAGCTGCTTCCGAACATCAACAAGGTTCTGGAGGAGCGTCGCGCGGCGATCGAAGGCGGCATCGAAGAGGCCGACGCCATGAAGGTCGAGGCCCAGAGCGTGCTCGAGCAGTACAAGGCTCAGCTCGCCGAAGCCCGGCACGAGGCCGCGCGGCTGCGCCAGGAGGCGCAGGAGCAGGGCGCCGCCCTCATCGCCGAGATGCGCGCGGAAGGCCAGCGGCAGCGTGAGGAGATCATCGCCGCCGGTCACGCGCAGATCGAGGCCGACCGCAAGGCCGCCTCGCAGACCCTGCGGCAGGACGTCGGCAGGCTCGCCACCGAGCTGGCCGGCAAGCTCGTCGGCGAGTCCCTCGAGGACCACGCCCGGCAGAGCCGCGTGATCGACCGCTTCCTCGACGAGCTCGAGGAGAAGGCCGAGGCCGCGCGATGAACGGAGCGAGCCGCGAGGCCCTGGCAGCCGCACGCGAGCGTCTCGACGCGCTGACGGACTCCACGTCCGTGGACGCGGCGCAGCTCGCCGACGAGCTGGCCGCCGTCACCGCGCTGCTCGACCGCGAGGCGTCGCTGCGCCGGGTCCTCACCGACCCGGCGCGGGCCGGCGAGGCCAAGGCGGGGCTGGCCCAGAGCCTGCTCGGCGGCCAGGTCGGCGGGCCGGTCGTGGACCTGCTGTCCGGCATGGTGCGCTCGCGCTGGTCGCAGTCGCGCGACCTGGTCGACGCGCTGGAGGAGCTGGCGAACCTCGCCGACCTCACCGCCGCCGAGAAGGTGGGCACGCTGGACGACGTCGAGGACGAGCTGTTCCGGTTCGCCCGGATCGTCGCCTCGAACACGGAGCTGCGCGCCGCGCTCACGGACCGTGCCGCCGGCACCCCGGCCAAGATCGAGCTGCTGCACCGGCTGCTCGGCGGTCGCGCCGACGTCGCGACCGAGCGTCTGGTCACGCGTCTTGTGACCGCGCCGCGGGGACGTAGCCTGGAATCGGGAATCGAATCCCTGTCCAAGCTGGCCGCCGCCCGCCGTGACCGCCTGGTCGCCGTCGTCACCTCGGCGGTCCCGCTGAGCGACTCCCAGAAGCGGCGCCTCGGTGCCGCACTGGCCAAGCTCTACGGCCGCCAGATGCACCTGAACCTGGACGTCGACCCGGAGGTCGTCGGCGGGATCCGGGTGCAGGTCGGTGACGAGGTCATCAACGGTTCGATCGCGGACCGACTCGAGGACGCCGGCCGCCGCATGGCGAGCTAGCACAACTCCACAAGCAGTACTACGGCCCGGGTTGGGCCGTGCAGAGGATGCAGAGTTTCTGGGGGGCGCCCCCAGAACCCCCACAGAAACTTCGGGCCCAACAAGGAGAGCAGGGAACCCAGATGGCGGAGCTCACGATCCGGCCGGAGGAGATCCGGGACGCGCTGGAGAACTTTGTCCAGTCGTACAAGCCGGACGCGGCCTCGCGCGAGGAGGTCGGCACGGTCACCTTTGCCGGCGACGGCATTGCGAAGGTCGAGGGCCTGCCCTCGGCCATGGCCAACGAGCTGCTGAAGTTCGAGGACGGCACCCTCGGCCTCGCCCTCAACCTCGAGGAGCGCGAGATCGGTGCCATCGTCCTCGGCGAGTTCAGCGGCGTCGAGGAGGGCCAGCCGGTGCAGCGCACCGGTGAGGTGCTCTCCGTGGCCGTCGGCGAGGGCTACCTCGGCCGCGTCGTCGACCCGCTCGGCAACCCGATCGACGGCCTCGGCGAGATCGAGACCGACGGCCGCCGCGCCCTCGAGCTGCAGGCCCCCACGGTCATGCAGCGCAAGTCGGTGCACGAGCCGATGGAGACGGGCTACAAGGCCGTCGACGCGATGACCCCGATCGGCCGTGGTCAGCGTCAGCTGATCATCGGTGACCGCCAGACCGGCAAGACCGCCCTGGCCGTCGACACGATCATCAACCAGCGCGACAACTGGCGCACCGGCGACCCGAAGAAGCAGGTCCGCTGCATCTACGTCGCCATCGGCCAGAAGGGTTCCACCATCGCCGGCGTCCGCCGCGCGCTGGAGGAGAACGGCGCGCTGGAGTACACCACGATCGTCGCCGCCCCGGCGTCCGACCCGGCCGGCTTCAAGTACCTGGCGCCGTACACCGGTTCCGCCATCGGCCAGCACTGGATGTACCAGGGCAAGCACGTCCTGATCATCTTCGACGACCTGTCGAAGCAGGCCGACGCCTACCGCGCCGTGTCCCTGCTGCTGCGCCGTCCGCCGGGCCGCGAGGCCTACCCGGGCGACGTCTTCTACCTGCACTCCCGCCTGCTGGAGCGCTGCGCCAAGCTCTCCGACGACATGGGTGCCGGTTCGATGACCGGTCTGCCGATCGTCGAGACCAAGGCCAACGACGTCTCGGCGTTCATCCCGACCAACGTCATCTCCATCACCGACGGCCAGTGCTTCCTGGAGTCCGACCTGTTCAACGCCGGCCAGCGTCCGGCCCTGAACGTCGGTATCTCGGTCTCCCGCGTCGGTGGCTCCGCCCAGCACAAGGCGATGCGCCAGGTCTCCGGCCGTCTGCGCGTGGACCTCGCCCAGTTCCGTGAGCTGGAGGCGTTCGCCGCCTTCGGTTCCGACCTGGACGCCGCGTCGAAGGCGCAGCTGGAGCGCGGTTCGCGCATGGTCGAGCTGCTGAAGCAGAACCAGTACGAGCCGATGGCCACCGAGGACCAGGTCGTCTCCATCTGGGCCGGCACCAACGGCCGTATGGACGACGTTCCGGTCGCCGACATCCGCCGCTTCGAGAAGGAGCTCCTCGACTACCTGCACCGCAAGGAGCAGGGTCTGATGACCTCCATCAAGGAGGGCGCCAAGATGTCGGACGACACCATCCAGGCGATCGACGACGCCGTCGCGGAGTTCAAGAAGCAGTTCGAGACCTCGGACGGCAAGCTGCTCGGCGAGGACACCCCGGCCGCAGCCGCCAAGTGACGTAAGGAAGGGACCTGACTCATGGGAGCCCAGCTCCGGGTCTACAAGCGTCGCATCCGATCCGTCAGCGCGACCAAGAAGATCACGAAGGCGATGGAGATGATCGCCGCCTCGCGCGTCGTCAAGGCGCAGCGCAAGGTGGCGGCCTCCACGCCGTACGCGACCGAGCTGACGCGCGCGGTATCGGCGGTCGCCACGGGGTCGAACACCAAGCACCCGCTGACGACGGAGTCGGAGAACCCGACCCGTGCCGCGGTCCTGCTCCTCACGAGCGACCGCGGCCTGGCCGGCGCCTTCAACTCCAACGCCATCAAGACGGCGGAGCAGCTGACCGCGCGGCTCGAGCAGGAGGGCAAGCAGGTCGACACGTACATCGTCGGCCGGCGCGGTGTGGCCCACTACAACTTCCGTGAGCGCAAGATCGCGGAGTCGTTCACGGGCTTCACCGACGACCCCTCGTACGCGGACGCCAAGAAGGTCGCGGCCCCCCTGATCGAGGCCATCGAGAAGGACACGGCAGCCGGCGGCGTCGACGAGCTGCACATCGTCTTCACGGAGTTCGTGTCGATGATGACGCAGTCGGCCCTCGACGCCCGTCTGCTGCCGCTGAGCCTCGACGAGGTGGCCAAGGAGGCGGCGAAGGGCGACGAGATCCTGCCGCTGTACGACTTCGAGCCGTCGGCGGAGGACGTCCTCGACGCTCTGCTGCCGCGGTACGTGGAGAGCCGTATCTACAACGCGCTGCTCCAGTCGGCCGCTTCCAAGCACGCCGCCACGCGGCGCGCGATGAAGTCGGCCACCGACAACGCCGGAGAGCTCATCGAGACGCTGTCCCGGCTTGCCAACGCGGCCCGCCAGGCCGAAATCACCCAGGAAATCAGCGAGATCGTCGGTGGCGCGAGTGCCCTGGCCGACGCGACCGCGGGGAGTGACTACTAATGACCACCACTGTTGAGACGGCCACGGCGACGGGCCGCGTCGCGCGGGTCATCGGCCCGGTCGTCGACGTGGAGTTCCCCGTCGACGCGATCCCGGACATGTACAACGCCCTCCACGTCGAGGTCTCCGACCCGGCGAACGCCGGCGAGAAGAAGACGCTGACCCTGGAGGTCGCCCAGCACCTGGGTGACGGCCTGGTCCGCACGATCTCGATGCAGCCCACCGACGGTCTGGTCCGCCAGGCGACGGTGACCGACACCGGCGCCTCGATCTCCGTGCCGGTCGGCGACTTCACCAAGGGCAAGGTGTTCAACACCATCGGTGAGGTCCTGAACAGCGACGAGAAGTACGACGGCGAGCGCTGGACCATCCACCGCAAGGCCCCGAACTTCGACCAGCTCGAGTCGAAGACCGAGATGTTCGAGACCGGCATCAAGGTCATCGACCTGCTGACCCCGTACGTCAAGGGCGGCAAGATCGGTCTGTTCGGCGGCGCCGGCGTCGGCAAGACGGTGCTCATCCAGGAGATGATCTACCGCGTCGCCAACAACCACGACGGTGTCTCCGTGTTCGCCGGTGTCGGTGAGCGCACCCGTGAGGGCAACGACCTCATCCAGGAGATGTCCGAGTCCGGCGTCATCGACAAGACCGCGCTGGTCTTCGGTCAGATGGACGAGCCGCCGGGCACCCGTCTGCGCGTGGCCCTCGCGGGTCTGACGATGGCGGAGTACTTCCGCGACGTCCAGAAGCAGGACGTGCTGTTCTTCATCGACAACATCTTCCGCTTCACCCAGGCCGGTTCCGAGGTCTCCACGCTGCTCGGCCGTATGCCGTCCGCGGTGGGTTACCAGCCGAACCTGGCCGACGAGATGGGCATCCTGCAGGAGCGCATCACCTCGACCCGCGGTCACTCGATCACCTCCATGCAGGCGATCTACGTCCCCGCCGACGACCTGACCGACCCGGCCCCGGCCACCACGTTCGCCCACCTCGACGCGACGACGGTTCTCTCCCGTCCGATCTCCGAGAAGGGCATCTACCCGGCCGTGGACCCGCTGGACTCCACGTCCCGCATCCTGGACCCGCGCTACATCTCGCAGGACCACTACAACGCGGCCATGCGCGTCAAGACGGTGCTGCAGAAGTACAAGGACCTCCAGGACATCATCGCGATCCTCGGTATCGACGAGCTCGGCGAGGAGGACAAGCTCGTCGTCCACCGGGCCCGCCGTGTGGAGCGCTTCCTGTCCCAGAACACCCACGTCGCCAAGCAGTTCACCGGCGTCGACGGGTCGGACGTGCCGCTGGACGAGTCGATCGCGGCGTTCAACGCGATCATCGACGGCGACTACGACCACTTCCCGGAGCAGGCGTTCTTCATGTGCGGTGGTCTCGAGGACCTGAAGAAGAACGCGAAGGAGCTGGGCGTCTCCTGACGGTCGCTTGCGGCGGGCTCGAACCGGGCCCGTCACAGGTACCGCCTCTTGGTGAGAGGGGTGGAGAAGCGTCTCGCGGGCTCGCCCGCGGGGTGCGGTCCGCCCCTCTCCGTACGCCTACTAGAATTCAGACCAACACCCGGCGACCGCCGGGTGGTGACCCGAGGAGCCACCCTTGGCTGCTGAGCTGCATGTCGAGCTGGTCGCCGCCGACCGCCAGGTCTGGTCCGGCGAGGCCACCCTGGTCGTCGCGCGCACCACGTCCGGCGACATCGGCGTCATGCCCGGTCACCAGCCGCTGCTCGGTGTGCTGGAGTC
The DNA here is from genome assembly GCF_044764595.1 of Streptomyces sp. NPDC093984. Classification (NCBI taxonomy): domain Bacteria; kingdom Bacillati; phylum Actinomycetota; class Actinomycetes; order Kitasatosporales; family Streptomycetaceae; genus Streptomyces; species Streptomyces sp. NPDC093984. The sequence continues at coordinate 893,901 of NZ_JBIWIM010000002.1, forward strand.
GGGCCCGGTGACCATCCGTACGAGTGATGGTGGAACGGTCGTCGCCGCGGTGCACGGCGGTTTCATCTCGTTCGCGGACAACAAGTTGTCGCTGCTGGCCGAGGTCGCCGAGCTGTCGGACGAGATCGACGTCCAGCGCGTCGAGCGAGAGCTCGAGCGCGCGAAGGCGGAGGACGACGCCGTCGCCGAGCGGCGCGCGGATGTCCGCCTGCGGGCGGCACAGGCGGCGCGCTGACCGGGGGTACCTCCCAGGCCGTCTAGGCTCTGGGGGAGCGCTGCTATGACGTGACTCAGCCGCGGTCGGCCCGGAGTGATCCGGTGCCGGCCGCGGCTGAGGCAAATCCGGGTGTTTTTTCCGTTCCGTTACCTAGGAGACGAGGAGGTCGGTGTCGATGGTCCTCGCTCTGAGCGTGTGCGGAGTGGTCGTGGCACTCGTACTGGTGGGGCTGTTCGTCTTCGGCCTCAGGCGCCGCCTCATCCAGCGCTCCGGTGGCACCTTCGACTGCAGCCTGAGGTGGAACGTCCCGGAGGAGCCCGACACCAGCGGCAAGGGCTGGGGATACGGCGTGGCCCGCTACAACGGCGACCGCATCGAATGGTTCCGCGTCTTCTCCTACGCCCCGCGCCCGCGCCGTGTCTTGGAGCGCTCGGCGATCGAGGTGGCCGGCCGGCGCGATCCCGAGGGCGAGGAGGAGCTGGCGCTGCTCTCCGACGCGGTGGTCCTCGCCTGTCACCACCGGGGCACCCGTCTGGAACTGGCGATGAGCGAGGACGCGCTGACCGGTTTCCTGGCGTGGCTGGAAGCCGCACCTCCCGGACAACGGGTGAATGTGGCGTAGCCGCATTCACCCTCCCCCGAACGAAGTCTGGGGGAGGGTGAACACCGCTTAGACCCTTCGGTCAGGTTTACGACAGCCCGTTGCTGAGGGCGCTCACCAGCTCACCATTGCCGGTGTCGCCGCTGAACTCCCAGAAGAAGGCGCCGCCGAGACCCTGGTTCTTGGCCCATGCCATCTTCGTCCCGATGGTGGCCGGGGTGTCGTACGACCACCAGTTGCTGCCGCAGTGCGCGTACGCCGTCCCCGCGATGGTGCCGGTGGCCGGGCAGGACGTCTTGAGCACCTTGTAGTCCTCGATGCCCTGCTCGTACGTGCCGGCCGCCGGGCCCGTGGCCGTGCCGCCCGGTGCGTCCTGGGTGACGCCGGTCCAGCCGCGGCCGTAGAAGCCGATGCCGACGAGGAGCTTCTTGGCGGGCACACCGATCGCCTTGTACTTGGCGATCGCGTCGGCCGTGGTGAAACCGGCCTTCGGGATACCGCTGTACGAGGTGAGCGGGGAGTGCGGGGCCGTGGGGCCCTGCGCGTCCCAGGCGCCGAAGAAGTCGTACGTCATCACGTTGTACCAGTTCACGTAACTCGCGGCGCCCGCGTAGTCGGCGGCCTCGATCTTGCCGCCGGAGGAGCCGTCGGCGGTGACGGCCGCGGTGACCAGGGCGGAGGAGCCGAACTTGGCGCGCAGCGCGGCCATCACGTTCTTGAAGGCCGCAGCGCCGCTGGTGTCGCAGGACAGGCCGCAGGCGTTCGGGTACTCCCAGTCGATGTCGATGCCGTCGAAGACGTCGGCCCAGCGCGGGTCGTGCACCAGGTCGTAGCAGGACCGGGCGAAGCCCGCCGGGTCCTTGGCCGCGTCCGCGAAGCCGCCGGACCAGGTCCAGCCGCCGAAGGACCACAGCACCTTGATGTGCGGGTACTTGGCCTTCAGCTCCCGCAGCTGGTTGAAGTTGCCGCGCAGCGGCTGGTCCCAGGTGTCGGCGACGCCGCTGACGGACTGGTCGGCGGTGAACGCCTTGTCGTAGTCGGCGTAGGAGTCGCCGATCGCGCACTTGCCGCCGGTGACGTTGCCGAAGGCGTAGTTGATGTGCGTGATCTTCGCGGCCGACCCGGACGTCACCAGGTTCTTGACGTTGTAGTTGCGGCCGTAGATGCCCCACTCGGTGAAGTAGCCGAGCTTGACCTTCTCGCCGGTGGTCGGGGGAGTGGTGGTGCCCCCGGTGGTGTGCACGGCGACCGCGCCGCTGACCGGCCCGGTCTGGCCGGCGGTGTCACGGGCCTGGACGGTGTAGGAGTAGTCGGTGCCGGCGGTCAGGCCGGTGTCCGCGTACGAGGTGGTCGTCACGGTGGCGACGGTCTTGCCGTCGCGCAGGACGTCGTAGTTCTTGACGCCCTTGTCGTCGGTGGCCGCGCTCCAACTGAGCTTCACCGAGGTGTCGGTGATGCTCGAGGCGGTGGGGGTGCCGGGCGCGGAGGGCGGGTTGTCGCCGGGGACGGTCGTGCCGCCGTCACAGCTGCCGCCGTTGAGCCTGCAGTTGGACGGTGAGCCGGAGCCGCTGCCGTTGAAGCCGAAGGAGACGGAGGCGCCGGGGGCCAGGGTGCCGTTGTAGGACTTGTTCTTGGCGGTCCAGTGGGTGCCGGAGTTGGTGACGTCCGCGTCCCACGCCGAGGTGACGGACGTGCCGGAGGGGAAGTCCCACTCGACGGTCCAGGAGTTGATGGTCGTGGAGCCGGTGTTCTGTACCGTCCACTTGCCTTCGAAGCCGGTGCCCCAGTCCTGCGTCTTGGCATAGGTGGCGGTGGCGGTCGAGGCGGCGTGGGCGGGGCCCGCGGCGAGTCCGACGAGCCCGGCCAGCGGGAGCAACAGGGTCGCGAACCCTGCCGCGGCTCTGTGTCTGAAGCGCATGCTGCGCCTCCCTGTCTTGGGGATGGGGAGTGGTGGGCATGACTGAGCCTTCACGCCCACGGTGCCGCGAGAATAGAAAGGTCTGGACCAGAGGTCAATAGGTCTGGACCACTGCACCGGTCGGTGCGCTAGATCCCCAACTCCTGTGCAAGAACCGCGGCTTGGACCCGGCTGCGCAGCCCCAGCTTGCCGAGGAGGCGACTGACGTGCGTCTTCACCGTGGCCTCGGCCATGTTCAGGTGCCCCGCGATCTCGGCGTTGGACAGCCCCTCACCGAGGCATGACAGCACCTCGCGCTCGCGCCGGGTGAGGGCGTCAAGGACGGCCGGATCGGTCTTGGGTTCCTGTGCCGACCCCGCGGCGAACTCCGCGATCAGCCGCCGTGTCACCGCGGGAGCGATCAGCCCCTCACCGCGCGCCACCGTCCGCACGGCGTCGATGAGGTCCTTCGCCTCCGTGTTCTTCAGCAGGAAGCCGGCCGCGCCCGCCCGCAGCGCGCCGAAGACGTATTCGTCCAGGTCGAAGGTGGTCAGGACGAGAACGTCGGCGACCCCCTGCTGAACCACCTGCCGGGTCGCCGACACCCCGTCCAGCTTCGGCATCTGAACATCCATCAGGACGACGTCCGGCCGTAGCTCACGGGCGAGCGCCACCGCCTGCTCGCCGTCCGCGGCCTCCCCGACCACCTCGATGTCGGGCGCGCTGCGCAGGATGAGCACCAGCCCGGCGCGTACGGCGGACTGGTCCTCGGCGACGAGGACGCGGATCATGCGGGGTCTCCTTCGGTCAGGGGGAGAGTGGCGCGTACGGTCCACCAGGCGCTGTCGGGACCGGCCGCGAACGTGCCGCCCAGCAGTGCGATCCGCTCCCGCATCCCGGTGAGCCCGGCACCGGAACCGGGAGCGCGTGGGCCGTCCCGGTGGCCGTACGGGCTGGTCACACGTATGTCGAGCACGCCGTCGCGCTGGACGAGACACACGGTGACCCTGCCCGGGCGGGCGTGCTTGAGGGCGTTGGTCAGCGACTCCTGAACGATTCGGTACGCGGCCAGCTCCACGGGCGCCGGGACCCTCTCGTACCCGGCGTCGAGGGTGACGTCGAGTCCGTTGGCGCGGGCGCTGCCGACCAGGGCGGCGAGCCCGTCCAGGGTGGGGGTGGCGGCCGGGTCGCGCTCGGCGCCCCCGTCGCGCAGGATGCCGATCAGCCGCCGCATGTCCTCCAGCCCGGCCACGCTGTTCTCGCGGATGACGGCGAGGGCCTCCCGGGAGGTCTCCGGGGTGTCGAGGGAGAGCGCGGCGGTGGAGTGGATGGCGATCGCGGACAGGTGGTTGGCGACCATGTCGTGCAACTCCCGTGCCACCCGCGCACGTTCGGTGGTCACGGCCTGGGCGCGGTCCATCTCGGCGAGCAGGGCCGTCTGTTCGGCACGCAGGCGGGCCGCCTCGGCGGCGTCGCGGTGGTTGCGGACGACCCACCCGGTGGCGGCGGGCGCGAGGGCGACCACGCCGACACCGACGCCGATCAGCAGGGTCTGGGGGACGCGCCAGATGGCGAGGGGGACGAGAGCACTGGCGACGGTGAGGAGCCCCGTGACCCACGGCAGGCGGCGGGCGGATGCGGGGGTGCCGTAGAGGACGGCCGCGTACATCAGGTCCGTGAACATCACGACGGTGACCAGGCTTCCCCGGGTCACCGTGTCGGCGACCAGGGCGGCGGTGCCGATCAGCAGGGCCGCCTTGGGCCGGGTACGGCGCAGCAGCTCGCAGCCGGCGGTGACGACGAGCGGCACGAGCAGCGCCCAGCCGGCCGGCCAGAGCACGACTGCTTCCTGCGGTCCCCGGGGGCTGAGCCCGATGCCCCACAGCAGCAGCCCACCGAGCAGCCCGCCGACCGCGATGCGTATGTCGTCACGGTGCGGGCGGGGGAGTGGTAGGGGCATGGCTCCATCCAACACGGCACACGGGTCGGCTGCGTGCGTCTCGGGAAGGGGCCCGGACTGCATCTTTCGATGTACGGCATGCCTTGTGTACGCAACGTCGCGCAAGGCGCTGCAGACCCTTGCCGAGGAGGGCGACGCGCCCCGCGCCACCCTGGCACAGCTGCCGGCGGACAGGGGGCATCGCCGGGAGATCCACCGTCGGCTCTGAACCCGCGATGCCCGGACGCCGATGCCGCCCTCTCACAGGAGCGCCGTACGCTGACCCAGCGACAGGCGGTCCAGGGAGGGCGTATGAGCGACGCGGTCGGGGCGGTGCTGGTCGTGGACGACGACGCGGCCATCCGTCGTTCGCTGGAGCGCGGCCTCAGGCTCAGCGGTTTCCGGGTGCGGACCGCCGAGGGCGGGGCCGAGGCGCTCGCCGTCATCCGGGACGCACCCCCCGACGTCCTGGTCCTCGATGTGTCGATGCCCGGTATGAGCGGCATCGAGGTGTGCACCCGGCTCCGTGAGGACGGCCAGGACCTGCCCGTCCTCATGCTCTCCGCACTCGACGAGACCGCCGACCGCATAGCCGGCCTCCAGGCGGGTGGCGACGACTACCTCGTCAAACCCTTCGCCCTGCAGGAACTCGTGCTCAGGCTGCGCGCCCTGCTGCGCCGCCGCCCGCCCGCCGACCGGGACGTGCTGCGCGTGGCCGGCCTGGTGATCGACCCGGCGGCCCGCACCTCCCACCGCGACGGCCGTCCACTGGAGCTGACCCGACGCGAGTTCGAACTCCTCGAGGTGCTCGCCCGCAACGCCGGCCTCGTCCTCACCCGCGACCAGCTCCTGGAACGCGTGTGGGGCTACGACTTCGACGTCCGCACCGACGCCGTCGACACCTTCGTCAGCTATCTGCGGCGCAAGCTGGAGGCACAGGGGCGGCCACGGCTGATCCACACCGTGCGCGGAGTGGGCTTCGTCCTGCGGGAACAGCCGTGAGACTCTCGACCCGCATCGGACTCGCCGTGGGACTCACCGTCCCGCTCCTCGTGCTGGCCTCCGGCTGGCTGCTGCTGCGCATGGTCGCCCGCGACCTGCACCAGGAGGAGGACCGCCATCTGCGCACCCGGGCCGCCGCCGTCGCCCCGGACGCGCGCTCCCTGCTGCGCGCGGCCGCCGCCGGCCGGCCCAAGGCCGCCGACACCCGGGAACGCCGGCTCTACACCGCCGCCCTCGACGTCGGCGTACGCGTCGTCGCACCGGACGCCACCTTCAGCGGCGGGCCCCAGCCCGACACCTCGGTCGCCCTGCCGGCCGAGGCCACCGCACCGGTCACCGTCCGGGACGCCGGGCGCAGCTGGCGGGCCCTGTCCAAGCCGATCGAGGGCCCCCAGGTCTCCGGCACCCTGTGGGTCTTCCAGCCCGACACCGCCGACCGGAACCAACTCCGCCTCGTACGGCGCCGCGTCGTCATGGCCGCCCTGCTCGCCGCGCCCCTGTCCGGCCTGCTCGCCTGGGGCCTCGCCACCGGCGCCACCGGCCCGCTGCGCCGCCTCGGCCGCCGTACCGCGGGCCTCGACCCCCGCACCAGCACCACCCGGCTGCGCCACGAGCCGACCGGTGTGAAGGAGGTCGACGAACTCGCGGCCACCCTGCGCACCGTCCTCGCCCGCTACGACGAACAGGCCGCCCGCACCGCCGAGGCCCTGGACACCGCCCGCTCCTTCTCCGCCGCCGCCTCCCATGAACTGCGCACCCCGCTGATGAGCATGGGCACCAACCTCGACATCCTCGCCGGTCACCCCGACCTGCCCGAGCCGGACCGCGCGGAAGTGCTCACCGACCTGCGCCGGGAGCACGCCCGGCTGCTGGGACTGCTGGTGATGCTGCGCGAGCTGGGGCGCGGGGACCTGGTGGAGGCGGAGGCGTTCCGCGCGGTCGACGTGACGGAGGCCGCGGACGCGGCGGTCGCCGAGGCCCGGCGCCGCGCCCCGGACGCCCGCATCACGTCGAGCGCGCAGCCGGGGCTCACCGTGCACGGCTGGGAGCCCGGACTGCGGCTGCTGCTGGACAACCTGCTCGCCAACGCGCTGGCCCACGGACGGGACCGGCAGGGCAGGGCGGCCGTGACGGTCGGCGTACGGGAAGACGGCCGAGAGGTGATGATCACGGTGGACGACCAGGGGCCCGGGGTCCCGCCCGAGTCCCGCGCCCGGATCTTCGAACGGTTCCAGCGGGGGCCGGACAGTGCCGGCTCCGGGCTCGGCCTCACCCTGGTCGCGCAGCAGGCGGCGCTGCACCGGGGGAGCGTCACGGTGACGGACGGCCCGGACGGGGCGGGGGCGCGCTTCGAGGTACGGCTGCCCAGGGCGGGCGGGGCGCTGCCCGAACGGCGGGACTGGCTGATCGGTACGGCAGGGGCGAACCGGTCACAGAGTTCCCACAAAGACGGCTCCTAGCCTCCGCGGCGTCGGACGGACGACGGGCCGTCCGGGAACGGAGGAGGACATGGACGCACGACGACGGCGCACCCTGCTAGCGGGTCTGGCCACGGCCGTGCTGCTGGTGAGCGGGACCGGGGCGGCCGTGGCGGAGACGTCACCCACGCCCGCGTCCCCGCACACGGCCAAGGCGGCGCCCAGCGGCGACGGGGCGAAGGCGCTGTGCAAGCGGGTGCCGAAGATCGACCGGCGCATCGACCGCGCGCTGAAGCGGCTGGAGGGCGGCGCCGACGTGCGCGGTTCCATCGCCCGGTTGCAGCAGCGCGTGGACAACGCGAAGAAGGCGGGCCACGAGGAGATCGCGACCTATCTCCAGGACCGGCTCACCTTCCGCAAGTCGCTGGTGACCACGCTGCAGCAGCGGCAGAAGGACCTGGCCGGGGTCAAGACGTGGTGCGCGGACAACGACAACGGCAAGGCGGCGAGCTGATGCGAGCGCTGCGGGCGGGCGCCCCCGTGGTGGCCCTCCTCGTGGGCCTCACGGCCGGCTGCGCACGGGACCACGGCACGGCGGCCACCCCGGCGTCGTCCGGTGGCCCGTCAGCGACGCCGTCCGCGGCCCCGTCCGCGGCCGCGTCCGGGTTCGCGGACATGCAGAAGAAGGTGGCCGCCGCGGAGTCCGCGCTCGCGCAGGCGGACCGGGACGCGGCCCAGGACGGCACCGGCCGCTGAGCGGGTGGGGGCGCGGGCTCAGCGCTCCCACCCGGCACGACCGGAGGGGCGTCGGGGTCAGCGCTCGCCGCCGGGCACCCACAGCACGTCCCCGGTCTCCTTGTTCGCGTACCGGGCCAGGATGAACAGCAGGTCCGAGAGCCGGTTGAGATACGTGGCCGTCAGGGGGTTCATCACCTCGCCGTGGACCTCGAGCGCGGCCCACGTGGAGCGCTCGGCGCGCCGTACGACCGTGCACGCCTGGTGCAGCAGGGCCGCGCCCGGGGTGCCGCCGGGCAGGATGAACGAGCGCAGCTTCTCCAGGTCGGCCAGGAAGCGGTCGCAGTCCGCCTCCAGCCGGTCGATGTAGAACTGCTCGACCCTCAGCGGCGCGAACTCCGGGTTCTCGACCACCGGCGTCGACAGGTCCGCACCCACGTCGAACAGGTCGTTCTGCAGGCGGGTGAGGACCTTGACGACCTCCTCGTCGAGGCCGCCCAGCGCGATCGCGGTGCCGATCACCGCGTTCGCCTCGTTGGCGTCCGCGTAGGCGGCGATCCGCAGGTCGGTCTTCGGCACCCGGCTCATGTCCCCGAGGTGCGTCGTGCCCTTGTCGCCGGTCCGCGTGTAGATGCGCGTGAGATTGACCATGCGACCAGCGTAGTTACGCCCCGGCCGTCCGGAACACCAGTGTGCCCACCGTCACGGCGAGCGCCGCGAAGCCGACGGCGACGAGGACGCCGTAGAGCATGTGCGCGCTCGTGCACTGGCCGACGCAGGCGTCGCGCACCGCGTCCACCTCTCTTTCCAGGCGGGCGTCCCGGCCTTCAGGACGGGGGTGAGTGCCCTTGCCCGCGTAGCGGGCAGGGTTGGAGGAATCGCCGATGTGTCGGTCACTCTCGCGGGTGATCTTGAGCAGAGGCGTGCTCGGGAGGGGAACGGGGTCGCTAGGTTTCAGCTTCGGCGACCCGTCTGCGTTGCACTCCGGTACGCGGTCGGTGCCGATGACCCGGAAGCCTCATGCCGGAACTTCTTGCGCCAGGTCGGCTCACCGAACCCCGACGTGAACGTGGCGCGCTTGGCGCTGGCGAAGTCCTTCAGTGCCTGTTGCTGCACGTCCGCGTTCCCAGAGCCCAGCCACTCGCTCTCCCGCCGGGCCTCGGTGCTGACCGTCAAGGAACGCGCCCAGATCCGAAAGCATGAGCGGCGGGCGGCCAGAGCGAGGAAGAACAGCCCCGAGAAGGCGGCCGCGTACGCGAAGGCCGCCAAGCTCAAGGCGCGGGAGGCGAACCGGCGTAAAGACTGGTGCGAGAAGACCAGCACCATGCTCGCCCGCTCCTATGGCCTCGTCCGGTTCGAGAAGCTGAACATCAAGAACATGACCCGCTCCGCGAAGGGAACCGTGGAGCAGCCCGGCAAGAACGTGGCGCAGAAGGCCGGCCTGAACCGGGCGATACTTGCCCAAGGCTGGGGTCTGCTCCGGCAGCGCACCGAGCACAAAGCACCCGGCAGGGTCGAGGACGTTCCCGCCCCCTACACCAGTCTGCGGTGCAGCGCCTGCGGATGGATCGAGAAGAAGTCACGCAAGAGCCAAGCCGACTTCGAGTGCGTATCCTGCGGCTTCACCTGCAACGCGGACAACAACGCAGCAGCCAACGTCGCGGCAGGACAGGGCGGGATTCCCCGCCCCCGGCGCTCAGCCGGTGTCGGAGGGGTGACAGCGGCCGCGAGCCGTTCGAACGCCCGTGAACCTCAACCCAACCGGGTTGGTATCCCCCTCTTCCAAGAGGGAGAGGATGTCAACAGATAGCGGAACGGGGACGACAATCCGCTGAGCGTTCTCCATGGTGCAACCTGGAGCAGGCGCTGCGGGAGGAGACCGGCCCGGCCGAGGCCGATCCGGTGCCCATCTGATGGTGGGTCAGATCGGCTGGGTGTGCAGCACCGCCATGGCCGTCACCGGACGCGAGATGGTCAAGGGGCACGATCCGTGCGAAGTGTCCCGAGAGGTCCTGGAATTTACGATGACATCGAGGAGCTGTTGAGCCAGAAGGTGCTCAAGTACGCCGTCCGTGCCCCGGAATGACTCGTGCCGGTGTGATGTCCGTCATGTGAGACGTGACGCGCGTTACTAACCGGTCACACCGGCCCTCACGAGCGCTAGTGTCCGCCCGAGAGGCATACACGGACAGCGCGTCAGGGGAGTCGCACAGTGGCACGGAAGCTTGCCGTCATCGGGGCCGGACTCATGGGTTCCGGTATTGCCCAGGTATCGGCCCAGGCCGGCTGGGACGTCGTCCTCAGGGACGTCACGGACGAGGCGCTGAACCGTGGCACGGACGCCATCAAGGCGTCGTACGACAAGTTCGTGAGCAAGGGAAAGCTGGAGGCGCACGACGCCGACGCGGCGCTCGCCCGCATCACGGCGACCACCGACCTCGACGCCGCCGCCGACGCGGACGTCGTCATCGAGGCCGTCTTCGAGAAGCTCGAGGTCAAGCACGAGATCTTCCGGACGCTCGACAAGCTCGTACGCGAGGACACCGTGCTCGCGTCCAACACCTCCGCCATCCCGATCACCAAGATCGCGGCGGCCACCGAGCACCCGGAGCGCGTCGTCGGCGTGCACTTCTTCTCGCCGGTTCCGATGATGCAGCTCGTCGAACTCGTCCGCGGCTACAAGACGAGCGACCAAACCCTGGCCACCGCCCGTGAGTTCGCGGAGTCCGTCGGCAAGACCTGTATCGTCGTCAACCGCGACGTCGCCGGTTTCGTGACAACCCGTCTCATCTCGGCACTCGTCGTCGAGGCCACCAAGCTGTACGAATCGGGCGTGGCCACCGCCGAGGACATCGACCTCGCCTGCAAGCTGGGCTTCGGCCACGCCATGGGACCCCTGGCCACCGCCGACCTCACCGGCGTCGACATCCTGCTGCACGCCACCAGCAACATCTACACCGAGACCCAGGACGAGAAGTTCGCTCCGCCCGAGCTGATGCGCCGGATGGTTGACGCCGGTGACATCGGCCGCAAGAGCGGGCAGGGCTTCTACACGTACTGACACCGCGAGCCCCCTCGGGGATCACCCTCCCGGGTGAATTCGGTATCGGTTCGCCAACGATCGGCAACCTGGCCGCTCTCCAGGCAGTCAGACGTTGCACAACCACAACGCGGAGTACACAGCGACGCACTCTCGGGGAGCGCATATGCACATCAGGGGCGACCACGCCGAGCTGGTCGTCGGGGGCCGCCTCGACGTCCACAGCGCGGCGGACGCCCGTACGGTCCTGCACTCGGCCGTCGACGACGGCGTCGGCGACCTGGTGCTCGACCTGTCCGAACTGGACTCCTGGGACGCCACCGGGCTAGGGGTGATCATGGGTGCCCACCGGCGGGCCGGGCGGTGCGGCCGGCGGCTGGTGCTGCGCGGTGTACCGCCGCAGATGCAGCGCCTGCTGGTGGCCACCCGGCTGCACCGGATCCTGGCCATCGAGGGCGGCATCGGGGTGGAGTCACTGCCCCGGGTCTGACCGGGCGGTGACCGGACGGCACGGGTTTCACCGGCGCGACACGGGTGACCCGGAGACCGGCCCGCAGGGGTGAACGCCGACGAAACGTGCGTCGCGCGCAATCCTCACGAGACTGTGATGTCTCGGACGGCGCGGTACCCCGGCCTGTCGGAGATACTGACCGAAGGTTTAGGGTTCGGCTGCCCGCCGCCCTCAGGCCCTCGAGCGGGCACCGGACCAGAAGCGACAGCGCAGTGTGCGGCAAGGCCGGGAGGGGCTCAGCACACGACGCTTTTGGGGGGCTTGGACCTATGGACCCGAACAACGCGGGACCCCAGCAGTACGGCCGGGACGGCGCTGGCGACGCGCCGGGCCGGCGACCGCCGCGGGACCCCATCACACCCGACTTCGGACAGCCGGCACCGGCACTCGCCCGTACCGTCCAGCTCGTGACGGGCGACCTCCTGCTCACCGTCAACCCCGTCGACGGCAGCGAGATCGAGGTGTGCCCGCCCGGGGAGCGCCCCGCGCGCCCGGCCAAGTACACCGCCGACGAGCGCAGCGGCCGCGAGCGCGCCGCCAGGCCGCCCGTACCGCCCGGGCCCTCGCAGGCACGGCTGCCGCTGCTCGAGCGCCAGGAGGAGCGCGAGCGGCTGGTGCGGCTGCTCGCCCGCGGCCGCTCGGTCCGGCTCACCGGACCCTCCGGATCCGGCCGCACCACGCTCCTCGACGTCGTCGCCGAGGACTGCGCGGATCTCGCGCCCGACGGCGTCGTACGCCTGACCGGCTACCGGCGCACCACCGGCGACCTGCTGTACGACCTCTTCGCCGCCGTTTACAAGGCGCCTGGGCACCGGCCCGACCGGGAGGAGCTGCTCGAGTACGTCCGCGAGATCGGCGCCGTCGTCGTCCTTGACGATCTGGAGTTCGGCGGCAGCGCCCTCGACGAGCTGCTTGACGCCACACCCGAGTGCGCGTTCCTGCTCTCCGCCACGCCCGACGTGCCGGCGCCCTCCGCCGACTCGCACGTGGAGGAGGTCTTCCTCGGCGGGCTCGCCCGCGCCGGAGGCCTGGAACTCCTCGAACACGCCGTCGGCCGCGACCTCACCGAGGACGAGGCGAACTGGGCGGGCGACCTGTGGTTCGAGTCCGAGGGACTGCCGCTGCGCTTCGTGCAGGCCGGGGCGCTGCTCAGACAGCGCGACCGGCAGCGGGCCGACGAGGGCGCCGTCGACGAGTTCGGCGTCTTCCAGGACGTCGACGTCCCCGTCGACGCGCCCTTCGACGCCGTAGACGGCCGTGACGTGCCGCTGCCGTCGCTCGCCGAGGCCGCCGCGCCCGCCCCGCTGCTGGCCTCCCGGCTCAGCGCCTCCGCGCGCGAGACGCTGAAGTTCGCGGTCGCGCTCGGCGGAGAGGTGCCGCACCAGACGCACCTGCCGGCCCTCGTCGACGACACCCACGCGGACGCGGCGCTCGCCGAACTCGTCGGCTGCGCCCTGGTCTCCCCGGTCGGCTCCCGCTACCGGCTCGCGGCGGGGGTGCTGACCCAGCTGGAGGCCGCCGGATACGCGACCGGCGCGGAGGAGTACGCGCTCAAGGCCGCCCAGCACTACTCCTGGTGGGCCGGGCACCCCTCGGTCACGCCCGAGAGGGTCTCCGCGGAGGCCGACGCCATACTGGCCGCGCTGACCGCCCTCGTACCCGTCACCTCCCCCAAGCTCTCGCCTTCGCTCGAGCAGGGGGGACCCCCATCGCCCGCCGAGGGCGAGGACAGCGCAGCGGTACGACTGGCCCGGCAGGCGGCGCCCGCCCTGGCCGCGGGGCTGCACTGGGGCGCCTGGGAGCGGGCACTGCGCTCCGGCGCGGAGGCGTCCCGGCTGGCCGGTGAGGTCGGCGAGCAGGCCTACTTCCACCACGAGCTGGGCGTCCTCGCGCTCTGCGGCGGACAGCTCGACCGGGCGCGGGCCGAGCTGGAGGCGTCCATCGGGCTGCGCGGCGCCCTCGCCGACAAGCGCGGCACGGTCGCGGGGCGGCGCGCCCTGGCGCTGGTCGCCGACCGCTCCGGTGAGACACCGCCCGGTGTGGAGCTGCCCGCGGAACCGACGCCGCCGACCGGCTTCCTGGTGCCCACGCCCTCCGACGACATGGGGACCCTGCTCACCCGGCAGGCACCGGCCCGCCCGTCCGGCGGCCTGCGAGGCGTGGCCAAGGGCACCCGGCGCAACCTGGTGGCCGCGGGCGCGGGCGCGGCGCTGGTCGCGGTGCTCGGCACGGTGGTCACGCTCGGCATGACGTCCAACAACGACGGCAAGGCCCCGGCGGACCAGGTCCGCGTGGGCCCGTCGGCAAGCCAGGGCACGGACGGCGCAGGCTTGGACGCGGACAAGGCGGGCGACGACTCGGGAGGGAAGGCCGGTTCGGGCTCGGTGGGCGCGGCGACGGCGAAGGCTTCCGGCGGCGCCGGCACGCCCGGTACCACGGACAGCCCGACGCCGGGCAGCACTGGTGACGTGCCGTCGGGCAACCCCACGGGGACGCAGGGGACGACTCCCTCCAAGTCGCCGTCGAAGCCGCCTTCCACGTCGCCTACGAAGCCGTCGACGCCGCCTACGAAGTCGTCGAGCCCTGCCCCCACTCCAACCCCCACGAACTCCGGGCCGAGCACGTCCACGCCCCCGGCGCCCACCACGAGCACGCCGAGTACTTCCAACTCGGCCAGCGGCCCGGCCTCCAGCGCCCCCGCCACGTCGAGCAGCTCGGCCAGCGCCCCCACCACCACCGGCTCCGGCACCCCGAGCAGCACCGGCACGGTGATGTAGCGCCCCGGCGACGTAAGAGGGCCGAGTCCGCCTCCCGGACCCGGCCCTCCGTCGTCGTACCGTCCCTCGGGACGAACCGCCCTCAGAACAGGCGGAGCTTGTCGTCCTCGATGCCCCTCAGGGCGTCGTAGTCCAGCACCGCACAGCTGATCCCGCGGTCCGTGGCCAGCACGCGGGCCTGCGGCTTGATCTCCTGGGCCGCGAAGATCCCGCGCACCGGCGCGAGGTGCGGGTCGCGGTTCAGGAGCTCCAGGTAGCGCGTGAGCTGTTCCACGCCGTCGATCTCGCCGCGCCGTTTGATCTCCACCGCCACGGTCTGCCCCTCGGCGTCCCGGCACAGGATGTCCACCGGCCCGATCGCCGTCATGTACTCGCGGCGGATCAGCGTGTAGCCCTCACCGAGGGTCTCGATGCGGTCGGCGAGCAGTTCCTGAAGGTGTGCTTCCACGCCGTCCTTGATCAGCCCCGGGTCGACGCCGAGTTCGTGCGAGGAGTCGTGGAGGATCTCCTCCATCGTGATGATCAGTTTCTCGCCCGTCTTGTTGATCACGGTCCACACGCCCTCCTCGTCGCCCGAACCCTCCTTCAGCGTGCAGGGCGGCGACATCCAGTTGAGGGGCTTGTAGGCACGGTCGTCCGCGTGGATCGAGACGCTTCCGTCCGCCTTCACCAGGATCAGGCGGGGAGCGGAGGGGAGGTGGGCGGTGAGACGGCCCGCGTAGTCGACGGAACACCGGGCAATGACGAGACGCATGGTCGGCAACGCTACTCGACGTCCCCGTCCGCACGCGATTCGACCTTGTGCGGGCCGGCCGCCGGGGCTCCTCCCTTTTTCCCGAGATGCCCCCGTTCGGCAATGGCTGGTTGTGTGCCCAGTGGGATTTCGCTGTGTTCGCATTTTCCTGGTGCCGCCATCGGCGGTTGCCTACCGTAGTAAACAGGAGGTCGCGAGGTGTGTACTCAGCGTGTTCGATATCGCGAACTCCCTTACCTGTCCATCAACCCCTGTTGTCTCGGGGTGCGAGAGGAGAACCCATGTCGCTCGACGTCTCACCGGCCCTACTCGAACAGGCCGAGCGAGGCGAGGTCGATGAAGCGGACTTCGTCGACTGCGTCCGGACCTCCCTGCCCTATGCGTGGGAGATGATCAGCTCCCTGGTGGCCCAGCTGAAGGTGGACGGCGGTGACTTCGCCGACAACCAGACGCCCCCGCCGGACGAGCAGGCACGTGGACAGCTGCTGCGCGCGCTCGCGAGCGACGCGATACGCGGCGCGTTGCAGCGGCACTTCGGAGTGCGCCTGGCGTTCCAGAACTGCCACCGAGTGGCGGTGTTCCCGCTGGACTCCTCGGTGGACGACAGGCTGGCCCGCTTCACCTCGGTCCGCAGTCAGCTCCTCAACCAGTCACCGGAGCTGCGCGACTGCTGAGACCCCGAAGTCGTACGGCTTGCCGCTCCGTGCGCGGGAAGTGCATCGGTTCCGGAGCGGCAAGCTCCCGCGTGTGCAGCAAGGCGGCGAGCTCCCGCATCCGTGACCGGCCCGGTGGGTTCAGCGGAGGTGGGGGAGTACCTCGGCGCCCAGCCTGCGGACGTTCTCCACCGTCGCCGCAAGGTCGCCGGAGCCCTCGACGAGCAGCGCGAAGCGTGTGATGCCGGTCCGCTCGGAGGTCGCCGCGAGCCGGTCGGCGCACAGCCGCGGGGTGCCCACCGGGTGCAGCCCGCAGAGCAGTTCGGTGTACGCGAGCGGGTCCCGCATCGCGCGGGCCCGCCCGTCCACCGTCACATGCGCGTCGAGCCCCTGTTTCAGCCAGCCTGGCATCGCCTTCGTCAGTGCCTCGACGGCGTCGGTGCGCCGGTCGGCGATCTGGCAGACACCGGCCGAGACATGGGCGGCGTCGGCGATCGTGTCGCCGTCGACTCCGGCCGCCCGCGCGTGACTCCGCCACAGCGCGACCATGTCCGCCTTCTCCTCGTCCCCGACGTGCATGCCGAGCAGCATCGGCAGCCCGCGCTCGGCAGCCAGCCGTACGCTCGCCGGAGAGGTGCAGGCGACGACGACCTCCGGGCCCCCAGTGTCCGTGAGCGACTCAGACGGGCGCGGGACGACCGGGACTTCACGGAAGGTGAATCGTTCCCCCGCGGCGGCGACGGACGGTTCGCGCAGCCAGCGCACCAGCAGATCGAGTGATTCCGGGAAGCCCGTCTCGTACGCCTTCAGGCCCGCGCCGAACACCTCCAGGTCCACCCACGGTCCGCCGCGTCCCACCCCGAGCGAGAACCGCCCGCCGGAGGTGATGTGCAGCAGAGCGGCCTGCTCGCCGAGTGCCACCGGGTGCGCGGTGGGCAGGACGCTCACCGCCGTGCCGACCCGGATGCGGCGGGTGCGGCCCAGCAGGAGGGCAGCCAGCGTGATCGCCGACGGGCAGGTCCCGTAGGGCACGAAGTGGTGCTCGGCCAGCCACACCGTGTCCAGGCCAGCCTCCTCGGCGGCCTCGGCCGAGCGCACCGCGCGGTGCAGCGCCTCCCCTTGGCCCTGTCCCGGAAACTGGGCCGCCAGTACAAAACTTCCAACGCGCATCGCACTTCCTGCTTTCCTGGCTCCGACGCGGAGCTCCCCCACGCGGCATAACTGCCTGACATGTGCCCAAGTCACGGGCTGGCGGAGAGATTTGCGGATTGTCTGCCGAATGGGCCGGTGGGGGGCGGATCCGTGGAGTCGGTGACGTACGCGTACCCCCGTCGGCGCCGCGTAGGCTGGATGGGGCCGCTTGCTTCCTGTATAGCCCTGTGAGGTGTCCCGTGTCCCCGCGTCGCAACCGACCCAAGGGCCCAGGCTCGTCCGGCCGGAGCGCGGACGACGACAGGGAGCGGTACGGCGGCTGGCAGTCCACCGAGAGCTGGCAGGGCGAGGAGTGGAGCGTGCGCCATGTGGCGGGCGCGAGCGCCGACGGCAAGACCTACCGGTGCCCCGGCTGCGACCAGGTGATCTCCTCGGGCGTCCCGCACGTGGTGGCCTGGCCCGAGTTCGCGGGGGTGGACGAACGCCGGCACTGGCACAAGTCCTGCTGGAACGCGAAGGACCGCCGCACCACGCGGGTGCAGCGGTCCCGTAACGCGCCGAAGTACTGAGGCCGGGGCCCGGGGCCTACACGTCCCGCCGCTCCAGCAGCAGCCAGGCGCCGGCGAAGGCGACGGCCGCGAGGCCGAGGACGATCCACACCGGCTCCCAGCCCGTGGGGCCCGAGCCGCCCAGGGAGTCGCCGTACAGGGCGCTGAGCTGGCTCGGGATCGAGTACTCCAGCAGGAACCTCTGCAGGCCCCGCATCGACTCCGAGAACAGGAACATCGCGATGACCAGCGGGGCGAGCACCAGGCCGATCATGATGGTGATGGCCCCCGCCGAGTGCCGGATGACGGAGCCCACGAACAGCGAGAGCAGGCCGAGCAGCGCCACGTACAGGCCGATGCCGACCGTCCCCTTCAGCCACTCCATGCCGGTGGGCTGGGCCAGGCCGTAGCTCTTCAGCATGGCTGTCTGGATGATGCCGACGAGCAGCGCGGACACCGTCGTGATCACGAACGCCACGGCGAAGAACACGATCGCCTTCGCCAGCAGCACCCTGGTCCGGCTCGGGCACGCGGTCATGGTCGTCCGGATCATCCCGGTGCCGTACTCGGAGGCGGTGGTCAGCACGCCGAGCGTGATGATGCAGATGCTGCCGGTCAGGACTCCGCCGATCCCGAGGCCCAGCGGTGAGTTGCCCTCCAGGCGGGCATCCGAGGCGGCGGCGATGGCGGCGAACAGCGTCCCGATGCCGATCATGAGGACGAGGAAGACACCCAGCGTCCAGATCGTGGAGCGCACCGACCTGATCTTCGTCCACTCCGAGGCGAGGGCGTGTCCGAGGTGGGTGCGCACCACGGGGATCGGCGAGGTGTAGGTGGGGTACGCGGAACCGGGCGCCGCCTGCCAGGTGGGCGCGGCCTGCGGCATGGGGGGCTGGGGCGTGCTCATCGGGCGTCCTCGGACTTGGTCGGGTCGGCAGCGGCAGCGGCGGTGGCGTCGGCGGTGGGCGCCTGCGGGGCGGCGGGGGCCGGTGCCCGGTCCTGGGGCGCCGGCTGCGCGTAGGGGTTCGGCTGCTGCCCGGCGGACGGTGCGGCCGGGGCGGCGTACGGCCCCGTGGGCGGCTGCCCGGGCTGCCCCGGCATGGAGAACGGCTGTCCGCCCTGCTGCGGCGGCGGTGGGGCGTACCAGCCCGGCTGGCCCTGGCCCGGCACCGGGACCGGCGGCTGGACGCCGGGCGGCACCGGCTGCATCAGGCCCGCCTTCTGGTCGATGCTCGAGCGGTAGTCGACGGCTCCCTGCGTCATCCGCATGTACGCCTCCTCGAGCGAGGCCTGGTGCGGCGACAGTTCCCACAGGCGTACGTCGGTGTCGTGCGCGATGTCGCTGATGCGGGGCAGCGGCAGCCCGGTGACCCGCAGCGCGCCGTCCTGCTCGGGCAGCACGTGCCCGCCCGCCTCGGTGAGCGCGGCCGTCAGCTTCTCCCGCTGCTGCGGCTCGGTGTCGGGGGTGCGGACGCGGGCGAAGTCGGCGGAGTTGGCGGAGATGAAGTCCTTGACGCTCATGTCGGCGAGCAGCTGCCCGCGCCCGATCACGATCAGGTGGTCGGCGGTGAGCGCCATCTCGCTCATCAGGTGCGAGGAGACGAAGACCGTACGGCCCTCGGCCGCGAGGGACTTCATCAGGTTGCGGACCCACAGGATGCCCTCGGGGTCGAGGCCGTTGACCGGTTCGTCGAACAGCAGCACCTGAGGGTCGCCGAGCAGCGCGGCGGCGATGCCGAGCCGCTGTCCCATACCGAGCGAGAAGCCCTTGGACCGCTTTCCGGCCACCTCCTGCAGGCCCACGACGGCCAGCACCTCGTCCACGCGGCGGGCCGGGATGCCGGAGAGCTGGGCGAGGGACAGCAGATGGTTGCGGGCGGCCCGGCCGCCGTGCACGGCCTTGGCGTCGAGCAGGGCGCCGACCTGGCGGGGCGCGTTGGGCAGCTTGCGGTACGGGTAGCCGCCGATCGTCACCGTCCCCGAGGTCGGGTTGTCCAGGCCGAGGATCATCCGCATGGTCGTCGACTTGCCCGAGCCGTTCGGCCCGAGGAAGCCGGTGACGGCTCCCGGCCGCACCTGGAAGGAGAGGTTGTACACAGCGGTCTTGTCGCCGTAGCGCTTGGTCAGGCCGACTGCCTCGATCATGCTCCGCACCCATCGCAAGGTTCAGCACAGCGGGGCGCACGCCCCCCGTAAGGGTTAGGAGGATATCGGGGCGCTGACGGTTCCGCCCAAGGGCAGGTAAAAACCACCGGCGGTCAGGCGTCGCGTCGTTTCAGCAGGACATAGCCGCCGGCGAGCGCCGCGATCACCCACAGCGCCATGATCCCGAGGCCGCCCCAGGGCCCGTACGGGGTGTCGTCTCCGGCCGTGGGGACGACCTGCATGATTCTGCTGCCCGCCTGGTCCGGCAGGAAGCGGCCGATCTTCTTCGTCGCCGAGACATGGCCCAGGATGTTCGAGATCAGGAAGAAGAACGGCATCAGGATGCCGAGCGACAGCATGGGCGAGCGCAGCATCGTGGCGACCCCCATCGAGAACACCGCGATGAGCGTCATGTACAGCCCGGCGCCGATGACCGCGCGCAGCACCCCGGGGTCGCCGATCGACGCCCGGTGCGGGCCGAGCATCGCCTGGCCGAGGAGGAAGGCGACGAAACCGGTGACCAGTCCGACGACGAGGGCGAGCGCGGTCGCCACCGCGATCTTGCCGGACAGGAAGGTGCCGCGCTGGGGGACCGCGGCCAGCGAGGTGCGGATCATGCCGGTGCTGTACTCGTTCGACACGACCAGCACCCCGAACACGATCATCGCGAGCTGACCGAGGCTCATCCCGGCGAAGCTGATGAACGTCGGGTCGAAGGTGAGCCGCTCCCGCGGGCCCACGCTGTCGAACTCGTTCCGGGTCAGCGCCGAGATCAGCATGCCCAGGGCGACGGTGACGACCAGCGCGACGGACAGCGTCCACACCGTGGACGCCACCGACCGGATCTTGGTCCACTCGGACCTGAGGACCTGCACGCGGACCTGGACCTCGGTGGCCGCCATGGTCAGGCTCCCCTCTTCCAGTCGGCTCCCCACTCCCCGGCGGGCGCGTCCGCGCGGGCGTGGTACTCCACCGACGCGGCCGTCAGTTGCATGAACGCCTCCTCCAGCGATGCCTGCTGGGTGCTCAGCTCGTGCAGCACGATGTGGTGCCGGGCCGCCAGCTCGCCGATCAGCTCGGCCTTGCCGCCGTCCACCTCCAGCGCCCCGCTGCCCGTCTCGACGACCGTGACGCCCGCCTCGTGCGCGACGTCGAGCAGCCGCTCGCGCTGCGGTGAACGAATGCGCACATACGCGCGCGAGTTGCGCCGGATGAAGTCGGCTATGGAGGTGTCGGCGAGCAGCCGTCCCTGTCCGATGACCACCAGATGGTCGGCGGTCAGCGCCATCTCGCTCATCAGGTGGCTGGAGACGAACACCGTCCGGCCCTGCGCCGCCAGCGATTTCATCAGGCTCCGGATCCAGTGGATGCCCTCGGGGTCGAGGCCGTTGACCGGCTCGTCGAACATCAGGATCCGCGGATCGCCGAGCAGCGCCGCCGCGATGCCGAGCCGCTGGGCCATGCCGAGCGAGAAGCCCTTGGCCTTCTTACGGGCCACGGAGGTCAGCCCCACCGTGTCCAGGACCTCGTGCACCCGGGAGGTGGGGATGCCGTTGCTCTGCGCCAGGTACAGCAGATGGTTCCAGGCGCTGCGCCCGCCGTGCACGGCCTTCGCGTCGAGCAGGGCGCCGATGGACCGCAGCGGGTTCTTGAGCCGGTCGTAGTGCCTGCCGTCGATACGGACGTCGCCGGCGGTGGGGTGGTCGAGCCCGAGCACCATCCGCATGGTGGTGGACTTACCGGCGCCGTTCGGACCGAGGAAGCCCGTGACGACGCCCGGTCTGACGGTGAACGTGAGGCCGTCGACCGCCACTTTGTCGCCGTACCGCTTGGTCAGCCCCTCGAGCTCGATCATGCGGCCCACGCTAAAACGGCGCAAAGCCCCCCGCCACTTGACTGGCGGAGGGCTTCGCGGATGTTCAGACGCCGTACGGCCCGGTGTTACCGGGACTGCTGCGCCGGGACCCCGCGGGAGATCGGCTCGTCCTCGGCCGGCGTGCCGGTCGCGGCGACCGCGGCGCCCGTGAGCGTCGCCAGCATCTCGCGCACGTTGGTGAGCTGGGCGTTGATGGAGTCGCGACGGTTCGTCAGCGCCGCCAGCTCGCGCTCGGATTCCGAACGGATGCGGTCGGCCTTGGCGTTCGCGTCCGCGACGATGTCCTCGGCCTGGCGCTGGGCCGTCTCCACCGTCTGGCGGGCGCGGCGCTCGGCGTCCGTGCGCAGCTTCTCCGCCTCCAGGCGCAGCTGCTCGGCGCGGTGCTCGATCTCCGCGAGGCGCTTCTCCGCCTTGGCCTGACGGGACGCCAGGTCCCGCTCGGACTGCTCACGCCGCTTGGCGAGGTTCGTCTCGAAGTCGGCGGCGGCCTGCGCGGCCTTGGCGCGGGTCTCCTCGAAGAGGGCGTCCGCCTCCTCGCGCTTGGACTGGGCGTCCTTCTGGGCCTCGGCACGCAGCTGAGAGGCGTCGCTCTTGGCCTTCTCGACGATGCGGATGCCCTCTTCCTCGGCCTTGGCCTTGCGGTCCGCCGCGAACGACTCCGCGTCGTTGCGCACCTGCTGGGCGGCCGACTCCGCGAGTTCGCGGTGCTGCTCGGCGGCGCGGCGGGCCTCCTCGCGCAGGTCCTTGGCCTCTTCCTCGGCGAGGCGGAGGATCTTCTCGACGCGCGCGCCGAGACCCGCGTAGGACGGCTCCGCGTCGCTGACGGCGGCCTGGGCGTTCTGCGTCTCGAGGTGGAGCTCCTCGATGCGCTTCTCCAGGGCGGTGATGCGGGCGAGAGCACTGTCACGGTCGGAGACGAGCTTGGAGATTCGTTCGTCCACCTGAGCGCGGTCGTACCCACGCCGCACAAGCTCGAAGCCGTAGGGGGAAGTGTCGCTCATGGGGTTCCTGTCGAATGAGACCGGTGAGGTGATAGGGGAATCCTAGGGCGCAAAGCGGCGTGTCATCGAGCGGATGCGTGTTTGATCTGGAGAATGACACTCCTTTTGAGTGGCTGAGCTGTCGGGGGGCTTGCCAGGAGCTGTACGAAGCCCCCTGGCAAGCATAGAACGGCGCTTCTGGCTAGCTTTCTGACGTCTTGCCACCCGAACGAGGTGCACCCACGGTGGCGCCCGCCTTGACACCCGAGTCCTTGCCGACGGACGGCGCCTCGAAGGACTCGAGCGCCTCCAGGACGTCCTGGACACGGGAGATCTCCGCGTTGATGTCCTCCCGCCGGCGCACCAGGATCTCCAGCTCCCGCTTGCCCTCCTCGACGGCCTTGCGGGCCTCGCGGATCGCCTCGGCCTTGATCTGCTCGGCCTCGGCGACCAGCGTGGCCTTCTTCTGCTCGGCCTCCTTCAGCAGCCCCTCGGCCTTCTTGACGGCGGCGATACGGACCTTGCCCGCCTCGGAGTTGGCCTCCGACAGCAGTTCCTTGGCCTGGGCCTTGGCCTTCTCCAGCTGCTCCTCGGCGGCCTTGACCAGTGCGTCGCACCGCTCGCCCGCCGACTTCATCGCCTCGGCCGACTCGCGCCGCGCCCGCTCGTGCAGCTCCTCGATCTCGGCGGTGATGCGCTCGCGCAGCTCCTGAGCGCGCTCCCGGATCTGGGTGGCGTCCCGGCGCGCGCCGACGAGCAGTTCGTCCGCGTCCGCCCTGGCCCGCTCCACCAGGGTGTTGCCCTCGACCGTCGCCTCGGCGACCAGACGGTCGGCCTCCGTGCGGGCGGCACCCACCATCGTGTCGGCCTGCGCCTCGGCGTCCGCGGTCGTCTTGCGGGCGCTCTGCTGGGCCTCCGTGAGGAGCTTGTCGGCCTCGGCGGCGGTCTCCGTGATGAGCTTGTCCACCTGCTCGGCCGCCTCGGAGCGCCGCTTGTTGGCGTCCTTGCGGGCCTCGTCCAGGGTGCGCTCGGCCTCCTCGCGGGCCGCTGTCGTGATCCGCTCCGCCTCCGCCTCCGCGTCCGCCTTGACCCGCTCCGACTCGGTGCGGATCCGCTCGGCGTGCGCCTGCGCGGAGCCGACCGTCTCGGCGGCCTCGGCACGCAGCCGCTCCGCCTCGTCGGTGGCGTCCGACAGCAGCTTCTCCGCCTTGGCCACGGACTCCGCGCGCACCCGCTCGGCCTCGGCGGCGGTCTCCGTGGTGAGTCGCTCGGCCTCCGCGCGCGCCTCGGTGATGAGGGTGTCCGCCTGCGTGGCCGCGTCCGACCGGATCCGGTTGGCGTCCTCCCGGGCCTCCGCACGGGTGCGCACCGCTGCCTGGTCGGCCTCGGCGAGAGTGTCCGATGCCTCGGTCCGCACGCGCTGCGCGTGCTCGGCGGCGTCCGTACGGAGCCGCTCCGCCTCGGCGATCGCCTCCGAGACCGTCCGCTCCGCCAGCGCCTTGGCGGCCTCGGACTCCTCGGTGGCCTGCCGCCGGATGCGGTTCGCGTCCTCGGTGGCCCGCTCGCGCTCCGCGTAGGCGTCGGAGCGGACCCGGTCGGCCTCCTCCTGCGCCTCGATGCGCGTACGCTCCGCCGCGTGCTCGGCGGCCGAGCGCAGGCCGGTGATCTCCTCCTGCGCCTGCTCGTGGAGCCCGGCCACGGAGTCCCGCACCTGCTGGGCGTGCTGTTCGGCCGCCGACACCATCTCCGTGGCGCGCCGGTCGGCCTCTTCCACCAGCCGTACGGCCTCGGCCTGGGCCTCCTCGACCCGGCCGCGCGCCACCGCGAGCAGCTCCTCGCTCTGCTCCCGGGCGCGCTCGCGCTCCTGGTCGGCCTCCTGGCGGGCGGCGCCGAGGAGTTCCTCGGCCTCCCGGCGGCGCCGGGCGGCCTCCTCCTGGGCGGCGGCCAGCGTCTCCGAGGCCTCCGCGCTCAGCCGCTCGGCCGCGGCCTGCGCCTCCGCGCGGACCCGGTCGGCGGTGTCCTGCGCCTCCGACTTCAGCCGCTCGGCCTCGGCCGCCGCCTCCGAGCGCAGCCGGACGGCGATGGCCTCGCCCTCCGCGCGCGAGGCCGACGCGTCCGAGGCGGCCTCGGTGCGCAG
Source organism: Streptomyces sp. NPDC093984 (assembly GCF_044764595.1). NCBI lineage: Bacteria > Bacillati > Actinomycetota > Actinomycetes > Kitasatosporales > Streptomycetaceae > Streptomyces > Streptomyces sp. NPDC093984. The sequence goes on from NZ_JBIWIM010000002.1 coordinate 918,283, forward strand.
CCGCTCGGCCTCGGCCTCGGCCTGCGCCTGCAGCGTACGAATGCGCTCGGAGGACTCCGTGCGCAGGCGGTCGGTCTCCTCGACGGCCTCCCGGCGGATCCGCTCCGCCTCCGCACGGGCGTCGGAGAGGGCCTGCTCGGCCGAGGCGAGCCGCTGCTCGGCCTCCGACTGCAGGCGGGCCAGCTCCTCGGCGGCCTCCGCGCGGCGGGCCTCCACGGCCCGCTCGCTCTCCTCGCGCAGGGCGCGCGCGACCTTCTCGGCCTCTTCCTTGATCGCGTCCGCCAGCTCGACGGCCTCGGCGCGCTGGGTCTCGGCCTCCTTGCGGGTGCGCTCCAGGGTCTCCTCGGCCTGGCGGCGCAGCATCGAGGCGCGTTCGATGGCCTCGGTGCGGACCTTCTCGCTGTCGGCGGTGGCGGTGGTGCGCAGCTCGTCCGCGTCGGCCTTCGCCTTGGCGAGCAGCTCCTCGGCGGTCTTGGCCGCCTCCTCGATCTGCTGGACGGCCTCGCGGCGCGCCTCGGCGCGGATCTTCTCGCCCTCGGCGACGGCCTCGGCGCGCAGCTGCTCGGCCTCGCCGCGCAGCCGGCGGGCCTCCTCCTGCAGCTCGACGGTCTTGGCGCGGTACTCCTTGGTGTCGTCCTTGGCGGCGCCCTTGAGCTGCTCGGCGATGTCGTGCGCCTCGGCACGCAGGCGGTCCGCCTCGGCCTCGGCCTCCTTGCGGATACGGTCGGCCTCCTCGGCGGCGGCCTTGGTGGTCGCCGCGGCGTCCTGGGACGCCTTGTTGAGGACCTCCTCCGCCGTACGGGCCGCCTTGCCGAGCTGGGAGGCGGTCTCCTCGGCCGTGATCGTGCGGGCCTTCTCGGCGGCCTCCGCGACGATCTTCTCGGCCTCGGCGCGCGCGTCCGCGACGACCTGCTCGGCCTCGGCCTTGGTGGCCTCGGCCTCCTTGGTGGCCTCGCTGACCAGCCGGGCGACCTGCTCCTTGGCGGTACGGGTGCGCTGCTCGCCCTCCGTCTCGGCGCTCGAAAGGGCCTTGGCGGCGGCCTCCTTGGCCTCCGCGACGACCTTGTCGGCCTGGGCGCGCGCCTCGCGCAGCGCGGCCTCCGCCTCGGCCATCCGCTGCTCGGCGGCCCGGCTCAGCTCGGACGCCTGCCGGCGGGCGGCCTCCGACTCGGTGGCGGAGCTGGAGCGCAGCTGTTCGGCGTGGTCGGTGGCCTCCTGGGCCTGGGTGGAGGCGGCGTTCAGCAGCCGCTCGGCGTCCGCGCGGGCGCGGCGCAGGATCTGGTCGGCCTCCGCACGGGCGGACTCGGCGTCGCTCTGCAGCCGCTGCCGGGCCTCGGCGACCAGCCGCTCGGCCTCGGCGCGGGCGGCGGCGAGGGCCTGCTCGGCCTCGGCGCGGGACTCCTCGACCAGGCGGCGGGCCTGGGCCTCGGAGCGGGCGCGCAGCTGCTCCGCCCAGGCCACGTTCTCGTTGACGTGCGACTCGACGGTCGCCCGGCGCTCGGCCAGCTCCTGGTCGAGCTGCTGGCGGCGGGCGACCGCCTCGGCGTGCAGCTCCGCCTGGAGGCGGGCGGCCTGCTCGGCGTGCTCCTGGAGGATGCGCTGGGTCTGCGCGCGAGCCTGGCTCAGCTCGCGCTCGGCCTCCGCCCGCAGCTGGTCCGCCTGCATCTGGGCGGTGCGCAGCATCTGCTCGGCCTGGTAGCCGATGTCGGCCCCGTCGTACGCGGGACGGGACATGAGGGTGCGGCGCGCCTCGTGCAGCTTGGCGCGCAGCACCTCGACCTGGTAGCCGAGGTCCTCGGCGTGCTGGATCGCCTTTTCCCGCTCGGTCTTCAGCCGCTCCATCTCGGCCTCGAACCGAGAGAGGTGGTCGACGTCAGCCGCCGGCTCTCGCTCCTGGCGTTCGTAGCCCCGCACTGCGCGGTCCCATCCGTCCCCTGGTCGCAAGTCTCTCCAAACGAGCTCCGTCCATCCGCCGAACGGGGCCCCCGGGGAATGGTGTCAGATCAACGGCGGAGCATGGGCTGCTGCCCCGGCGCTCGTCCCCCGAAACCCGGACCCCGGCACGTCCCGCCGGTTTCACGGCGGGACCCGGTCGCCCTGGTGGAGCGGCGACCGCCCCCAACCCTACCGGCCCCTATGTACGGGAGTCAGTGCTCAGGTGTCTCAACGGCCGCCGATGTGACCAGTTCTGTGAGAACGCCATGGCAGTCCTTGGGGTGCAGGAAGGTGATCCGCGAGCCCATGGAGCCGCGCCGCGGCTCGTCGTAGAGCACCCGCACGCCCTTGTCCCTGATCTCGGCGGAGTCGCCGTCCACGTCCGCCGTGCCGAAGGCGATGTGGTGCACGCCCTCGCCGTTCTTCGCTAGCCACTTGGCGACGGTGGAGTCCTCGCGGATGGGTTCCAGCAGCTGCAGGTAGGAGGCGCCGCCGTCGTCCGTGTTGTTGATCTTCAGCATGGCCTCGCGGACACCCTGTTCCTCGTTGACCTCGGTGTGGAACACGGAGAAGCCGTACGTCGAGGTGTAGAACTCGACGGTCTTCTCGAGGTCGAAACAGGCGATTCCGATGTGGTCGATTCGCGTCAGCATGGATTCAGTGCAGCGCTCCTGGAGTGGTTACGCAACGTGCGCGCGATCACACTGACAGCCCGGTGACGGTTTGCCCTACCGCTCAGTACATTCGAAGTAAACCCTCGTTCACTCCTCGGCTGTGCAGGCCGGAAGGGGATCGCAGCTCATGTCTGGAACGAACAGCACGACCAGCGTCATCGTCGCGGGGGCGCGCACCCCGATGGGGCGGCTGCTCGGCTCGCTGAAGTCCTTCTCCGGAGCCGACCTCGGCGGCTTCGCGATCAAGGCCGCCCTCGACCGTGCGGGGATCGGTGGCGACCAGGTGCAGTACGTCATCATGGGCCAGGTGCTCCAGGCCGGGGCCGGGCAGATCCCGGCACGCCAGGCCGCGGTCAAGGCGGGCATCCCGATGAGCGTCCCGGCCCTGACGATCAACAAGGTGTGTCTGTCGGGTCTCGACGCCATCGCGCTCGCGGACCAGTTGATCCGTGCGGGTGAGTTCGACGTGATCGTCGCGGGCGGGCAGGAGTCCATGACCAACGCCCCCCACCTGCTGCCGAAGTCCCGGGACGGCTTCAAGTACGGCGCGGTCCAGATGCTGGACGCGATGGCGTACGACGGGCTGACCGACTCCTTCGAGGGCATCGCCATGGGCGAGTCCACGGAGAAGCACAACACCCGACTCGGCATCGGCCGCCAGGAGCAGGACGAGATCGCCGCCCTCTCCCACCAGCGGGCCGCCGCCGCCCAGAAGAACGGCGTCTTCGAGGCGGAGATCACCCCCGTGGAGATCCCGCAGCGCAAGGGCGAGCCGGTCGTCTTCGCCAAGGACGAGGGCATCCGTGGCGACACGACGGTGGAGTCGCTGGGCAAGCTGCGGCCGGCGTTCAGCAAGGACGGCACGATCACGGCCGGTTCCTCCTCGCAGATCTCGGACGGTGCGGCGGCCGTGGTCGTGATGAGCAAGGCCAAGGCGCAGGAGCTGGGCCTGGACTGGATCGCGGAGATCGGCGCCCACGGCAACGTGGCGGGGCCGGACAACTCCCTGCAGTCGCAGCCGTCGAACGCGATCCTGCACGCCCTGAAGAAGGAGGGCCTGGAGGTCGCCGACCTCGACCTGATCGAGATCAACGAGGCCTTCGCGGCGGTCGCCGTGCAGTCAATGAAGGACCTTGGGGTTTCCACCGAAAAGGTGAATGTCAATGGCGGTGCCATTGCCCTGGGTCACCCGATCGGGATGTCCGGCGCCCGGCTCGTCCTGCACCTCGCCCTGGAGCTGAAGCGGCGCGGTGGCGGCGTGGGCGCGGCGGCGCTGTGCGGGGGCGGCGGCCAGGGTGACGCGCTGATCGTGCGGGTACCCAAGGCCTGAGCACCCTCGAACCGACCTCTTCCGCGTGAACACGTGAACGGAGCTGTGATGCAGGACGTCTCCTCGCTGGTGGCCCAGGCCAGGGAAGGCCGACCGCGGGCCGTGGCCCGGCTGATCTCCCTGGTGGAGGGGGCGTCCCCGCAGCTCAGGGAGGTCATGGCGGCGTTGGCCCCGCTGACGGGCAACGCATACGTGGTGGGCCTCACGGGGTCGCCGGGCGTCGGCAAGTCCACGTCCACGTCGGCGCTCGTGACCGCGTACCGCAAGCAGGGCAAGCGGGTCGGCGTGCTCGCCGTCGACCCGTCCTCGCCCTTCTCGGGCGGCGCGCTGCTCGGCGACCGGGTCCGGATGTCGGAGCACGCCTCCGACCCCGGCGTGTACATCCGCTCGATGGCCACCCGCGGCCACCTGGGCGGCCTGGCGTGGGCGGCTCCGCAGGCGATCCGGGTCCTGGACGCGGCGGGCTGCGACGTGATCCTGGTGGAGACGGTCGGTGTCGGCCAGTCGGAGGTCGAGATCGCCTCCCAGGCGGACACCTCGGTCGTCCTGCTGGCCCCCGGGATGGGGGACGGCATCCAGGCGGCGAAGGCGGGCATCCTCGAGATCGGTGACGTGTACGTCGTCAACAAGGCCGACCGGGACGGCGCGGACGCCACCGCGCGTGAGCTGAACCACATGCTGGGCCTCGGCGAGTCGCGGGCTCCCGGCGACTGGCGCCCGCCGATCGTGAAGACGGTCGCGGCCCGCGCCGAGGGCGTCGACGAGGTCGTGGAGGCGCTGGAGAAGCACCGGGCGTGGATGGAGGAGCGGGGCGTCCTGGCGGAGCGCCGGCTCTCCCGCGCGGCCCACGAGGTCGAGACGATCGCCGTGACGGCCCTGAGGGAACGCATCGGCGACCTCCACGGAGACCGCCGCCTGAGCGCCCTGGCGGAACGCATCGTCGCGGGGGAGCTGGACCCGTACCGGGCGGCGGACGAGCTGGTGGCGGGGCTCACGCAGGGCTGACGGAAAAGTGTGTGGTCCGCACTCGGGTGCGTTGATACCTTGATCCGCATGTTCCGCCTCTTGGCCTAGGGCCGCCCAGGACCGCGATCGACGAGCAGCAGCTGCTCTGGTCGTCGCGGCATTCCGGCGTCCCCTCATCGCCTCGAGCCGAGGACTTCCGCGTGTCTGCGCCTCCTTCCGCTGCCTCCGTGCGGCCTTCCTACGCCGCCGTTCTCCGTGCCCCGCACGTCCGCCGTACCCTCGCCGCCTCCCTGGTCGCGCGGCTGTCGTACGGGACGGCTCCCCTCTCCGTGATGCTCGCCGTGACCCGGGCGAGCGGGTCCTACGCCGTGGCCGGGACGGTCCTGGCGCTGTTCGGGGCCACGACGGTCCTGCTGTCACCGCTGAGGGCGGCGTTCGTCGACCGCTACGGGCCCCGGCGGGCGCTGCTGTCGATGGCCCTGCTGTACGCCTGCGTCCTGGGCCTGCTCGCGGTGGTCAGCCGGCGGCCCGGGGCCCCGGCGCTGCTGCTGTGCGCCCTGGGCACCGCCGCCGGGGTCTTTCCGCCTCCGCTCGGGCCCACCGTGCGGGCCGTGTGGAGCGCCCTCTTCGACGACCGCCGGCTGGTGCAGCGGGCGTACGGACTGGATGCCGTGGTCGAGGAGCTGACCTTCGTCACGGGCCCGCTGCTGGTCGGCACGGCGGTCCGGTATGCGCCACCGGCGGCCGGAGTGGCGCTGAGCGCGCTGTTGGTGACGGCCGGGACGATCGCCTTCGTCACCTCCCCGGGGGTGGCGCGTGTGCGGCCGCCCGCGGGGACACCGGCGCGCCCGCACGGGCGGCTGCGGGGTGTGCGGGGACTGGCGCAGCCGGTGCTCGTGGCCGCGGGCGCCGGACTGGCCGTCGGCGCGCTGGACCTCCTGGTCATGGCGTTCGCCGAGCAGCGGGGGCATGGCGACGACGTGGTGGCCTGGGTGCTCGCGGCGCTGTCCGCGGGCAGCGCGGTCGGCGGGCTGCTGAACGGGGCGGTCGAGTGGCGGGGGAGCGCCCGGGTGCGCCTGCCGCTGCTGGGCGCGGGTCTGGGGCTGGCGGTGGCGGCGGCGGGGCTCGCCCCGGGCCTCGGCGTCCTCACGGCGACGGTGGTCTGCGGGGGCCTGTTCATCGCCCCGGCCCTGACGACGTCGTACCTGCTCGCGGACGAGTCGTCCCCCGAGGGCTTCTCCACCCGGGCGGGTGCCTGGGTGAACATGGCCGTGAACGGCGGCATCTCGGCGGGCTCCGCAGCGGCAGGGGCGTTGCTGGGGCATCTGCCGCTGGAGTGGTGCTTCGCGGTGCCGGGGGCGGTCACAGTGGCTGCCGCGGGTCTGGCCGGCTGCCTGGGGTCCACGGGTGGGTACAGGAAAGGCCGCGGTGGCCGTCCCCGCGCCCGAAGGGGCGCGGGGAACTGCGCGACCAGCCCCGACGGGCCCGCGGACGAGCACTGACGCGCGCCCCCCACGGCTCCACCCGGCGCAGCGCTACGGCTTGCCCCGCTGCCCCCGCAGATGTTCCGCGATGGGTCGCAGGGACTTGTGGAGGTGTTCCAGGTCGTCCGGGGGCAGCAGGTCGATGAAGTGGCGCCGCACGGACGCCACGTGGTGTGGCGCGACCTTCTTCATCGTCTCCATGCCGTGGTCCGTCAGGACCGCGTACAGACCCCGGCGGTCGGACTCGCAGTTCTCCCGGCGTACCAGGTCCGCGTTCTCCATACGGGTGATCTGGTGCGAGAGCCGGCTCTTGGACTGGAGGGTGGCGGCCGCGAGGTCGCTCATCCGCATTCGCAGGCCCTCCGACTCCGAGAGGTTCACCAGGATCTCGTAGTCGTTCATCGTCAGGCCGAACGGCTGCAGATCCCTTTCCAGCTGATAGGTCAGCAGCTTGTTGACCTCCAAGTGGGTGCGCCAGGCGCACTGTTCCGCATCCGTCAGCCAGCGCGTGGCCGTCTCGGTCTCCATAAGTGAAGTCTACCTAAAAGGTTGAAAGGCGAACTAGTGAGGGTGGTGTGACTGTGCGCACGCGTTCGACGTCACACTCCGCAGACTACCGCTCACAGCCCGAAGCGACGCTGGAGGTCCCCCAGCTGTCCGGGAAGACGCGGTGTCCCCGGCTGCCCCTGGTGGCCGGGTACCCCACCGCCGCCCGGCACGCCGGGCTCCTGCGGAACCACCCCCGTGTCCTGCTCCGCCATCAGCGTCTCCGTGGACTGCAGCAGCACCGTGCCCGCCCCGACGAACTCGAACTGGTGCTCCTCCCCGGAGGCCCCGCCGAGCCCCGTCATCGCACGTAGACCGCCCCATACGCCCGTGAGATACCCATGGTCGTAGTGGTGGCACGGCGAGGGGCAGTCCGCCCAGCCGACCAGCGCCTGCGGGTCCACCCGGATCGGGGGTTCCATGAACACCACCGGACCGTTGGACGCGGCCACGAACTTCCCGGTTCCGATGAGCGTGAGGAAGCCGGGAATGATCGACTGCTTCAGCGACAGACTTGGCTGAAAAGCGAGCAGGTTGCCCGAGCGAATGGTCAGATTGCCGTCCTCGAGGTCGTACGAATTCACGTCGAAGGTCCGGTCGGCGAGCAGCATCTTGCCCGAGCCCTCCGCCACCACCCAGTCGCTCGCGTGCAGTGGCGAATGGAACGACGTACGGACGAGACGGTCCAGACGGCCGTGCCCGATGCCGTTGAACTCCATCGAGCCGTAGTAGGCGATCATCTTGCCCTTCTGCAGGAACCACTGGCTCCCCTTGAGCTCCACGCAGAAGGTGTACTTGTCGACGTTGTCGTCGGCCGGCAGCGTCATCGGGTCGTACACGACGGGCCCCGCGCCCGGGTAGGTGGTCACAGCTTCTCCTCCGACGCCTGCACGTACACCACACCACTGCCGCTCAGCTCCAGCTGGAACGCCTCGCCGGAGCCGCGGCCCACCATGTCGCGCCAGCCGAGCGCGGTGGACAGCTTGTTCCGCACGTCGCCGTGGTGCGCGACATACGCCTGGGGGTCGACGTGGACCGGGCGCTGCGGGGTGATCGGCACCTCGAAGACTCCGCCGTGCGCCATGACGGCGACCGCGCCGTGCCCCGTCAGGGTGGTCGTGAACAGGCCCTGGCCGGTGACCTGGCCCCGCACCAGCCCCATGACGCCGCCCTGGGAGCCCATGAACATCGTGCCCTGCTGGAGGGTGCCCTCGAAGGCGAGCAGCCGGTCCGCCTCGACGCACAGCGTGTCGCCGGTCAGGTTGATCACCTGGATGTGGTGGCCGCCGTGCCCGAACAGCACCGTGCCGCTGCCCTCGACCGTCATCAGCGGCGTCGCCTCGCCCGCGATGCGGCGGCCGACCATCGACATGACCCCGCCCTGGCCGCCCTGGATGTTGGGCGTGAAGGAGACGTCGCCCTTGTAGGCGAGCATCGCGCCGCGCTGGCTGAACAGCCGTTGCCCGGGGATCACCGTCGCCTCGATCATCTTGGAGTTCACTTCGCGGAAGGCCATGTCAGAGGTCCCCCGCGATCGTGTTGCGCTCGCTGGGCTGCACGTACACCAGTCCGTCCCCCTCGAAGCGGATCTGGAAGGCCTCACCGCCGCCCTCGCCGAGGAATGTGCGGAACGTCACGCCCGACTGGAACGACTGCCGCAGGTTCCCCTGGTGCGCGACGTACGCGCCCGGGTCGACGGTCAGCGGGTACTGCGCGCTGACCCGCAGCACCACCGCCGGGCCGTCCGACATGATCGCCGCCTGGCCGTGGCCCTCGACCGTCGTCGTGAACAGGCCGTTGCCCTGCGAGGCGCCGCGCAGGCCGGTGAACGTCGTGCCCGTGCGCAGGCCGGCGTCCGTCGCGAGCAGGTTGCTCGACTCGACGAACAGCTTGTCCCCCTGGAGGCTGACGAGGTTGATCTCGGACGCCCGGTCCGCGAACCAGCACGTCCCGTGCCCCTTCACCTCCATCACGGTCATCTGCTCGCCGGTGAGCCGCCGGGTCACCATCCCCCGGATGCCCTCACCGCCGCCGGTGAGCTTCTTGAAGGTCATCTGGCCGTCGTACGCGACCATGGAGCCGTTCTTCGCCTTCACGCCGTCCCCGGTCATGTCGACGGCCAGCACCTTGCTGCCTTGGAGTCGGAACATCGCCACGGAGCGAAGGTAACGGCCGGGTGGGCGCAGCGGACAGAGCCCGAAGGTGGATCCGCACCCTGAGACCACCCCTAGGGGTGTCCAGCGGGCGGGTAGGGGATGAGTCGGCGTGTCGCCGACACCCCGTACCCCCGTGCCCGGCCCGCCGCGTCCCGGATGTCACAATGGGCGGGCGCTTGTGCGTGCGTTCACAAAGCGCCCGCCCCTTCCGGACGAACCTCCCACCGAAGGTGACCCGTGGACATAAAGACCGCCACCGCCCTCCGCCGGCTCCGCCTGGTCTCGGCCCCCGAGGCCGTCTCCTTCCTGCTGCTGCTCGTCTGCTCGGTACTGAAGCGCACCACCGACTTCAACGCCGTGCCCGTGATGGGCTCGATCCACGGCGTCCTGTTCATCCTGTACGTGCTCTTCTGGGCGGACGCCTGGAACCGCACCAAGTGGCCGCTGAAGGCCGCCGCCGTCTACTTCGTCCTCTCGGTGCTGCCGACCGGCGGCTTCTTCGCCGAGCGCAAGCTGCGCCGCGAGGCCGAGGACGCGGTCATCGCGGCCCGCGCCCGCAAGGAAGGGGTCGTGAACGCGTGATCGTCGCCTTCTCCGTGACGCCGCTGGGCGTCGGCGAGGACGTGGGGGAGTACGTCGCCGAAGCCGTCCGGGTCGTACGGGAATCCGGTCTGCCGAACCGCACCGACGCCATGTTCACCTCGATCGAGGGGGAGTGGGACGAGGTGATGGAGGTGGTGAGGCGTGCCGTCGCGGTGGTCGAGGAGCGGGCGCCGCGTGTCTCCGTGGTCCTCAAGGCGGACATCCGCCCGGGCGTGACGGACGGCCTCACCTCCAAGGTGGAGACGGTGGAGCGGCACCTGGCCGGAGGGTGAGGCGCCGCCGCCCGACGACGGAAGGCGCAACCCCGGCCCCAGGGCCGGGGTTTTCTTCACGCCCGCCCTTGCGGGACCGTGCCGAAGGACTCTCGCTCAGCTGCTCTGCTCCACGTACTCCTTGAAGTGCTCCAGATCGCTGCGCACCAGCCGTTCGATGGCGCTCGCCTGGGCGAAGCCCCTCGGACCGCCGAACGTCTCCCTGACCGCGCCCGGGTCGTATGCGAGCCGGGCCTGCACCCGGGTGTGGTCGCTGTCGATCGACTGCAGTGAGAAGGAGCCCTTCAGCTCGGGCTCGCCCGTGGTGCGCCACTCCATCACGCGTTCCCCGCCGCGGTCGGAGACCTCCGCCTCGATCTCCCGGGCCCGGCCGCCCGCCTCGACGTCCAGATGCGCCCGGCCGCCCGCCTCCGTGCGGGCGTCCCGCAGTCCGTCCACGAAGCGCGGATAATTCTCCACCCGGTGCAGGCTCTCCCAGGCCGTGTCGATCGGGACTCCCACATCGACGTGTTCTTCGAGGGTGCTCATGGCTGACCTCCGCGTTCGGTTCGCCCCCCTCCTGCCTTCTGCTTCCAGTGTGCGCCCGGCGACAGCCCGTGGACCGAAAAGCGAGACGGGGCTGACCAGCATGTGACCGGCCGGTAAGGTCGATGGCGTGCCGAAGCCCCTCAGTCTGTCCTTCGACCCCATCGCCCGCGCCGACGAGCACTGGAAGCAGCGGTGGGGAAACGTGCCGTCCATGGCCGCGATCACCTCGATCATGCGGGCGCAGCAGATCCTGCTGGCCGAGGTCGACGCGGTGGTGAAACCGTACGGACTGACCTTCGCGCGCTACGAGGCGCTGGTACTGCTCACCTTCTCCAAGGCGGGCGAGCTGCCCATGTCCAAGATCGGCGAGCGGCTCATGGTGCACCCCACGTCGGTCACCAACACAGTGGACCGCCTGGTCAGGTCCGGTCTGGTCGCCAAGCGGCCCAACCCCAACGACGGCCGCGGCACCCTGGCCTCCATCACCGACAAGGGCCGCGAGGTCTGCGACGCGGCCACCCGGGACCTGATGGCGATGGACTTCGGGCTCGGCTGCTACGACGCGGAGGAGTGCGGCGAGATCTTCGCGATGCTGCGTCCGCTGCGCATCGCCGCGGGGGACTTCAAGGAGGGCTGACCGGCGGTCGTACGGCGCCGGGGGTGCCGGAAGATCGACGCAAACCGGCCGTTACGCTCGGAGCCATGAAAAAGAGCGTGCTGACCCGCTACCGCGTGATGGCCTACGTCACCGGTGTGCTGCTGGTCCTGCTGACCCTCGGCGTCATCGCCAAGTACATCCTCGACGTGAACGGCGCCTCCGACTTCACCCGCGTCGTCGGCATCGCCCACGGCTGGCTGTACGTCATCTACCTGGTCTTCGCGTTCGACCTGGGCTCGAAGGCCAAGTGGCCGGTCGGCAAGCAGCTGTGGGTCCTGCTCGCGGGGACGATCCCGACGGCCGCCTTCTTCGTGGAGCGCAAGGTCACCCACGAGCTCGAGTCGAAGATCGCGGAGGACGCTCCCGCGGTCGCGAAGGCGTAGCGGACACCGCCGTACGGAAGCCGTACGGCGGTCTGCCGTCGACATTTACTTGGACGTCCTAGTAAATTCGGGGGTATGGACGCTGACGCCATCGAGGAGGGCCGCCGACGCTGGCAGGCCCGGTACGACGCCTCACGCAAGCGCGAGGCCGATTTCACGACGCTCTCCGGCGATCCCGTGGAGCCTGTGTACGGGCCCCGGTCCGGAGACACGTACGAGGGTTTCGAGCGGATCGGCTGGCCCGGTGAGTACCCCTTCACCCGCGGCCTGTACCCGACCGGCTACCGGGGGCGGACCTGGACCATCCGCCAGTTCGCCGGGTTCGGCAACGCCGAGCAGACGAACGAGCGCTACAAGATGATTCTGGACGCCGGCGGCGGAGGCCTGAGCGTCGCCTTCGACATGCCGACCCTCATGGGCCGCGACTCCGACGACCCGCGTTCGCTCGGCGAGGTCGGGCACTGCGGCGTCGCGATCGACTCGGCCGCAGACATGGAGGTCCTGTTCAAGGACATCCCCCTCGGCGACGTCACCACCTCGATGACGATCAGCGGGCCGGCGGTCCCCGTCTTCTGCATGTACCTGGTCGCCGCCGAGCGCCAGGGCGTGGACCCCTCCGTGCTCAACGGCACGCTCCAGACCGACATCTTCAAGGAGTACATCGCCCAGAAGGAGTGGCTCTTCCAGCCCGAGCCGCATCTGCGCCTCATCGGCGACCTGATGGAGCACTGCGCGTCCCGCATCCCCGCCTACAAGCCGCTGTCCGTCTCCGGCTACCACATCCGGGAGGCGGGCGCGACGGCCGCGCAGGAGCTGGCGTACACGCTCGCCGACGGGTTCGGGTACGTGGAGCTGGGGCTCAGCCGCGGGCTCGACGTGAACGTGTTCGCGCCGGGCCTGTCCTTCTTCTTCGACGCGCACGTCGATTTCTTCGAGGAGATCGCCAAGTTCCGCGCGGCGCGGCGCATCTGGGCGCGCTGGATGCGGGACGTGTACGGGGCGACGAGCGAGAAGGCGCAGTGGCTGCGCTTCCACACGCAGACGGCCGGGGTCTCGCTGACCGCGCAGCAGCCGTACAACAACGTGGTGCGTACGGCGGTGGAGGCGCTGGCGGCGGTGCTCGGCGGCACCAACTCCCTGCACACCAACGCCCTGGACGAGACGCTCGCGCTGCCGTCCGAGCAGGCGGCGGAGATCGCGCTGCGGACCCAGCAGGTGCTGATGGAGGAGACCGGGGTCGCCAACGTGGCCGATCCGCTGGGCGGTTCCTGGTACGTGGAGCAGCTGACGGACCGGATCGAGGCGGACGCGGAGAAGATCTTCGAGCAGATCAAGGAGCGGGGCCTCAGGGCCCACCCCGACGGGCAGCACCCGATCGGGCCGATGACCTCCGGGATCCTGCGGGGCATCGAGGACGGGTGGTTCACCGGGGAGATCGCGGAGTCCGCGTTCCGGTACCAGCAGGCGCTGGAGAAGGGCGACAAGAAGGTGGTGGGCGTGAACGTCCACACCGGGTCGGTCACCGGGGACCTGGAGATCCTTCGGGTCAGCCATGAGGTGGAGCGGGAGCAGGTGCGGGTGCTGGGCGCCCGGCGGGCGGCGCGGGACGAGGCGGCGGTTCGCTCCGCTCTGGACGTGATGCTGGCTGCGGCGCGCGACGGCTCCAACATGATCGAGCCGATGCTGAACGCCGTACGCGCGGAGGCGACCCTGGGGGAGATCTGCGGCGTGCTGCGGGACGAGTGGGGGGTGTACACGGAGCCGGCCGGTTTCTAGGCGCGGGTGGGCGGGGGTGGCGGTTGTCCGGGTTCGCCCGCGCCGCCCCTGCCCGTCCCGTCCCTGGGGGCTGCGCCCCCGAACCCCCGCTTCGGGCTGAACGGCCTCGTCCTCAAGCGCCGGACGAGCCGTCGGCGGTCAGCCCCAGCAACAGGACTCGGGTGAAGCTCCGCACCCATTCCTCGTCCGCCGGGCGGGCGCTCACCAGGGTGCGGTGGACCACCGCGCCTGCCACCATGTCGAAGATCAGGTCGGCCGTGCGGGCCGTCTCCTCCGGGTCGGTCTCGGGGGGCAGCTCCCCGCGGGCCGTCGCGCGGGCGCGGCCCGCCAGGACCAGGCGTTTCTGGCGGTCGACGATCAAGGCGCGGATCCGTTCGCGCAGGGCGTCGTCCCGGGTGGACTCCGCCACCACCGCCATCAGGCCGCTCTTGGCCTCCGGTCGGTCCAGGATCGCCGCGAACTGCAGCACCACGCCCTCGATGTCCGCGGCCAGGCTGCCCCGGTCGGGCAGCTCCAGCTCGTCGAAGAGTTCGGCCACCGCGTCGACCACGAGCTCGTTCTTGCCCGCCCAGCGGCGGTAGAGGGTCGTCTTCGCCACCCCCGCCCGTGTCGCCACGTCTCCCAGCGTGAGCTTCGACCAGCCCAGCTCGACCAGCGCCTCGCGCGTGGCCTGCAGGATCGCGGCGTCCGCCGCGGCGCTGCGGGGGCGCCCCGGTCGGCCGGCTGACGGGCTGCTCTGCATGTCAGTGACCATATCCGGCCCCGTCGATGGCGATATCCGTGCGTCGTGTGAAGTGGTGAGGGAGATCACCGGCGGACTGGTCACAACCACCCCCGGAGGCAGTTACGCTACGACTCGTAGCGAAAGCGTGCGCGCGCACCGGGCGTGCCGTGTTCGCGAGCGACGACCACTGGCGCCGGGTGGGGACCCGGCCACGGAGCACCACCCGCCGGGGGCGGTCCCGGGCACGGCTTTGACCATGCTTTTCACAGCGGCGTACGGAAGGGGGAGGATGTACTCATGCAGCCACGGAACATGTCCATGAGCGGAGTCGTCGACCTCGCCGCGGTGAAGGCAGCCCAGGAGGCGAAGGCGAAGGCGGAGCAGGCGCGCGCCGAAGCGGCCCGGCAGGGCGGGGGAGGGGCGGTCTCCCCGGCCGACCTCGTCATCGACGTCGACGAGGCGGGGTTCGAGCGCGACGTCCTGCAGCGGTCCACCGAGGTGCCCGTCGTCATCGACTTCTGGGCCGAGTGGTGCCAGCCCTGCAAGCAGCTGAGCCCGGTCCTGGAGCGGCTGGCCCTCGAGTACAGCGGCCGGTTCGTGCTCGCCAAGATCGACGTCGACGCCAACCAGATGCTGATGCAGCAGTTCGGCATCCAGGGGATCCCGGCCGTCTTCGCCGTCGTCGCCGGGCAGGCGCTGCCCCTCTTCCAGGGCGCCGCCCCCGAACAGCAGATCCGCGCGACCCTCGACCAGCTCGTCCAGGTCGCCGAGCAGCGCTTCGGCCTGACCGGTCTGACCGTCGACCCCGACGCCGAGCCGGGCGCCGCCCAGCCGGCCCCTCAGGCCCCGGTGGGCCCTTATGACGCGGCGCTCGAAGCGGCCGTGGAGGCGCTGGACGCGGGCGACTTGGGCGGCGCGATCCAGGCGTACAAGAACGTGCTGAGCGACGACCCGGGCAACACGGAGGCCAAACTGGGCCTCGCCCAGGCCGAGTTGCTGCAGCGGGTGCAGGGGGCCGACCCGCAGCAGGTGCGCAAGGAGGCCGCGGAGAAGCCCGGTGACGTGGCGGCACAGATCGCCGCGGCCGACCTGGATCTGGTGGGCGGACACGTGGAGGACGCGTTCGGGCGGCTCATCGAGACGGTGCGGCGCACGGCGGGGGACGACCGGGACGCCGCACGGCTGCGGCTGCTGGAACTCTTCGAGGTGGTGGGCGCCGACGACCCGCGTGTGGCGGCGGCGCGGAGGGCCCTCGCGAGGGCCTTGTTCTGACCAGTCGCTAAACGCCCGGGGTTGTGATGCCCGGGTGAAAGATTTGCCGACAGAGGTTGACGGCGGTCGCGCTTTACCAAATCTTGGTAATCGCGGCCGCTGTTACTGCGAGTAAGGCGAGCCCGTTGTTCTGTCGGGTTCTGTCCGCTCTTCAACCGTTTCGCCATCTCCCTTTGTGCCACGAAGAGTTGCCGGGCGATGCCGGGTGGTCGTCGGGCGGTTATCCGGCCGTTACTAGTGAGTAACGAACCCCCTTGCGGGGGCGGCGAGAATGCACCACGATCGGCCACGCTCGGTCCATCGCCGTACCCGACACCCAGCCGGGGCAACGGCTTTTCGTGGATCCCCACCGAGCAGGAGCCGGCGGCAGTGGCGTCGGCTCCTGGACAGGGGGGTCTCCGCCGCGGCGGAGCCTGTCCGGAGGTTGTGCGTGATGCGTGTCAGGCGCGACCAGTGGTTGTCGCTCGGGGGTGATCGCCGGTGATTGGGGCGCGGTTCGCGCCTCCGAGCGCGGGCGCTCTCCTTCCCGAGGACGTAGCACTTCTCCCATCCCTGCCCGGCCAGGCCGCCGACCGGCAGCAAGCCGGGATCAGGAGATGTACGTCCGAGAAGGAGGAAATATGGAGTCCCAGGTGCGTGGCGGGACCAGATGGAAGCGGTTCGCTGTGGTCATGGTGCCCAGCGTCGCCGCGACAGCAGCAATAGGTGTCGCCCTCGCGCAGGGCGCTCTCGCCGCGTCGTTCAGCGTGTCGGGGCAGGATTTCAAGGTCAGTGCCGGGAAGCTGGTCGGCCACGGTTTCACCCAGTACGGCGCTCTCGACACGGGCAAGGGTCTGGACGGCAAGGACCAGGCGCACCCGGTGGCGATCTCGGCGTTCAACAACGCCACCATCACCAAGATGTGCCAGTCCGTGGTCACCCCGATCCCGTTCCTGGACAAGTCGGTCACCCTGAAGCTGACCGCGGGTGACAAGGGAACGGACGTCGAGGCGGAACAGCTCTACATCGACGTCGCCAACCTCGACGCGAAGACGGCTGATTTCAGCAACATCGACATCGGCGTCGCGGCCGGAAGCGTCACCAAGGGCCCGAAGCCCAAGGCCGACGAGTACAAGCAGCAGAAGACCAGCCCCTACGGGTTCGCCCAGCAGGCCGACGAGGCGGTGCTGACCGACGTGCACCAGACGGCGTGGGCGACCACCGCCGGCACGTTCAAGCTCGCCAACCTGCACATGGGACTGCAGTGGGGCAGCGGCGAGGGAATCGAGTGCTACTAGGCACTCGGTGACGGGCGAGGGAGCCACCGGTCTCCCCGCCCGTCGTCTCTCTGACCTCGTCCCCCGACCCACCCCCGCCGCAGGACCTCCCCTCACCACAGCAACACCGCTCCAGGGAGCTATTCGATGAACGCCGAGTCGCCCGCGCAGAACGAGCACTATCTCCGCGTCTTCCGGCAGCGCTTCCGCGACTGGCGGGGCGCCCGTCCGTTCTGGGCCGGACTCTTCGTCCTGTTCGGCGGCTTCCCGATCATGTACTTCCCCTACGCGCACATAAAGATCGGTGCGCTCACGGTGGCGATGGCGACCACCGCGGGGGCGGGCTCCCTGATCATCGGCGTGCTCCTCGTCGTCCTGGGCCTGACCCTCTGGTTCCAGCAGCACGTACGGGTCTTCGCGGGCGTCGCGGCGATCCTGCTGGCACTGGTGTCCATTCCGGTGTCCAACTTCGGTGGTTTCGTCGTCGGATTCCTGTTTGCCCTCATCGGTGGGGCGATGGCCGTGGCGTGGGCGCCAGGTGTACCGCCCGAGCCGCAGGCGGTGCAGGAGGACGGCCTGGGCGAGGGTGGCGCCCCCGGGGCCGTGGACGGGATGGGCGAGGCGAACCATCTGTCAGGAACGAGCCCGGCCAACGGGACGAACGGGAGGCACAGTGCCGGCTGACGAGGTGACCCACGGGACGGACGTGGACGCGTCCCGTGTGAGAACCGGGCCGCGCCACGCGGCCCCCAGGAAGCCGCTGTTCACCAGGTTCCACATGCCGGCCGGGAAGGCGATAGCCCTGGCGGCGATGCCGACGGCGGTCCTCATGGGAATGGGGCTCACGCCGACGCTCGCCAGTGCCGCCGACCACTCGCCGTCGTCCAACAGCCTGACGGTCGACGAGTACCAGAAGTGCGTGGAGGCCCTGGACAACTCCAAGGACGCCTCGGCCTCGCCGTCGCCGTCGTCGTCCGCTTCGGCGAGCCCCTCCAAGTCCACCGGCACGCCGGAGCCGACGTCCTCGGCGTCCCCGGCGGCGAGTGCTGGGAAGGCCTCGGGCAGGACGTCGGACACGACCTCTTCGCCGGATTCAGGTTCCGGCGACAAGGCCGCGCCCACGCCGTCCAAGAGCGCGTCCGGGACGTCGTCGGGCGGCGGTGCGTCCGCACCGACCCCCTCGGCCTCCGCGAGCGGCGGGAACCTGCTGGAGACGATCGGCGACGCCATCACGGGCGTCCTCACCGGCGGCTCCGGATCCGGTGCCGGCTCGTCCGCGAGCCCCTCCGCCACGCCGTCCCCCTCGGCCTCGGCGTCCGCCACGAAGGGCACCGACGCGCCGAAGGACCTGTCCGGCACCGTCAAGGACACGACCGGGAAGGTCACCGGCACGGTCGAGGACACCGTGAAGGGCGCGACGGACACGGCGTCGAAGGCGGCCTCCCAGGTGACCAAGGCGGCGGGCGACACCGTCAAGGCGGCCGAGTCCGCGGCCGCGAGCCCGTCCCCGAGTTCCAGCACGTCCGCCGAGGACTGCCCGGCGGCGACCGACGACGAAGGCGGCGTCGAGAAGATCGTGGCCCTGCCGGACAAGCCGTGGCACCTTGAGGCCAGCTCGCTGACCCTCAGGGGCGCGGACTACCAGGGCGTGGTCAAGGTGCGCACCGCGAGCGGCACGGTCAAGCGCGTCCTGAAGTACGTCATCTCCGACGGCACCATCATCGGTGACCTGCACCAGCTGGTCGACGGCCCCAACGGCGTGACCTACCACGTCCAGTCCGCCAAGGGCATGGACTCCACGATCACCGGTGGCAAGACGGTGATGTACACGGAGAGCATCTCCGGCAACCTGCTGGGTCTGGTCCACGTCACGTTCACCCCCGACAGCCCGCCGCCGCTGAACATCCCGTTCATCTACATGACCAACGTGAAGGTGACCCAGGCCGGCCAGTTCGGTGGAACGCTGACCATCCCGGGTATGCACCAGTACGTCACCGGCGCGAACTGAGCGCCCCTGAAAACCCGTTCGGGAGCCGCACACAGAGGGCGCCCCCCGCCGCACGGCAGGGGGCGCCCTCGCGTGTGTCAGTTGCGCCCGCCCTCGCCCAGGTGGTGGACGCGGACCATGTTCGTGGTGCCGGGGACGCCGGGCGGGGAGCCGGCGGTGATCACCACGATGTCGCCCTCGTTGAACCGGTTGAGCTTGACCATCTCCTGGTCGACCAGCTCCACCATCTCGTCGGTGCTGTTCACGAACGGCACGATGTGCGACTCCACGCCCCAGCTCAGCGTGAGCTGGTTGCGGGTCGACTCGTCCGTGGTGAACGCCAGGATCGGCTGGGCCGCGCGGTAGCGGGACAGCCGGCGGGCGGTGTCGCCGGACTGGGTGAAGGCCACCAGGCCCTTGCCGCCGAGGAAGTCCGCGATCTCGGCCGCGGCGCGCGCCACCGAACCGCCCTGTGTGCGCGGCTTCTTGCCCGGGACCAGCGGCTGCAGGCCCTTGGCGAGCAGCTCCTCCTCGGCCGCCTGGACGATCTTCGACATCGTCTT
The DNA here is from genome assembly GCF_044764595.1 of Streptomyces sp. NPDC093984. Classification (NCBI taxonomy): domain Bacteria; kingdom Bacillati; phylum Actinomycetota; class Actinomycetes; order Kitasatosporales; family Streptomycetaceae; genus Streptomyces; species Streptomyces sp. NPDC093984. Next base: position 937,396 of record NZ_JBIWIM010000002.1, read on the forward strand.
GACCGTCTCGATCGGGTACGCGCCCACGCTGGACTCGGCGGAGAGCATGACCGCGTCGGCGCCGTCCAGGATCGCGTTGGCCACGTCGGAGGCCTCGGCACGGGTCGGGCGGGAGTTGGTGATCATCGACTCCATCATCTGGGTCGCCACGATCACCGGCTTGGCGTTGCGGCGGCACAGCTCGATGAGCCGCTTCTGCACCATCGGGACCTTCTCGAGCGGGTACTCGACGGCCAGGTCGCCGCGGGCGACCATCACGCCGTCGAACGCCATCACGACGTCCTCCATGTTCGCCACCGCCTGCGGCTTCTCCACCTTGGCGATGACGGGGACGCGGCGGCCCTCCTCGTCCATGACGCGGTGGACGTCCTTGACGTCGTTGGCGTCCCGCACGAAGGACAGCGCGACCATGTCGCAGCCCATGCGCAGCGCGAACCGCAGGTCCTCGATGTCCTTCTCGGACAGCGCCGGCACGTTCACCGCGGCACCGGGCAGGTTGATGCCCTTGTGGTCGGAGATGACGCCGCCCTCGATGACGATCGTCCTCACCCGGGGACCCTCGACGTCCAGGACCTTCAGCTCGACGTTGCCGTCGTTGATCAGGATCTGGTCGCCCTTGGAGACGTCCCCCGGCAGGCCCTTGTACGTCGTGCCGCAGATCGACTTGTCGCCCGGCACGTCCTCGGTGGTGATGGTGAACTCGTCACCGCGCACCAGCTCGACCGGACCCTCGGCGAAGGTCTCCAGGCGGATCTTCGGGCCCTGCAGGTCGGCGAGGACACCGATGGCCTTGCCGGTCTCGGCGGACGCGGCACGGACCCGGACGTACCGGCTCTCGTGCTCTTCGTGCGTGCCGTGGCTGAAGTTGAAGCGGGCCACATTCATGCCGGCTTCGATCAGCGAGACGAGCATCTCGTGGGAGTCGACCGCGGGGCCGAGAGTACAGACGATTTTCGAACGGCGCATGGGGCGATCCTATCGGTTTGTTTCGCTACGGAATATTCCGTCTGGCGGAAAATACAAATGGGCGGGTTCGCGCTCAGGCGAGAGCCGTCGAATTTCTTCAGTTGCCCTTTTCGGCGCCCTTGCCGACCAGTGCGTAGGTCTGCGTGGCGATCTCCAGTTCCTCGTCGGTCGGCACCACCGCGACCGCCACCCGCGCGGACGCGGGCGAGATCAGCCGCGGCTGGTCGCCGCGCACGGCGTTGAGGTCGCCGTCCACCGCAAGGCCCAGCCCCTCCAGGCCCGCGACGGCGGCCTGACGCACCGCGGCGGCGTTCTCGCCCACACCCGCCGTGAAGGCGACCGCGTCCACCCGGCCGAGTACCGCGTAATAGGCGCCGATGTACTTCTTCAGTCGATGGATGTAGATGTCGAAGGCGAGCCGCGCCTCCTCGTCGCCCTCGTCGATCCGCCGGCCGATCTCCCGCATGTCGTTGTCGCCGCACAGACCGAACAGACCGCTCCTCTTGTTGAGAAGAGTGTCGATCTCGTCCATGGACATTCCGCCAACACGCTGCAAATGGAAGATGACGGCCGGATCCAGGTCACCGGAGCGCGTCCCCATCACCAGACCCTCCAGGGGGGTGAGCCCCATGGAGGTGTCCACGCACTTCCCGCCCCTGACCGCCGAGGCGGACGCCCCGTTGCCCAGGTGGAGCACGATGACGTTGACGTCCTCCGGCGCCTTGCCCAGCAGCTTCGCGGTCGCCCGGGACACATACGCGTGCGAGGTCCCGTGGAACCCGTACCGCCGGATCCGGTGCCGGTCCGCGATCTTCGTGTCGATCGCGTAGCGCGCCGCGGACTCCGGCATCGTCGTGTGGAAGGCCGTGTCGAAGACGGCGACCTGCGGCAGGTCGGGGCGCAGCGCCATGGCCGTGCGGATGCCGGTGAGGTTGGCCGGGTTGTGCAGCGGCGCGACCGGGATCAGCCGCTCGATCTCGGTGAGAACGGCGTCGTCGATGACGGTGGGCTCGGTGAAGAACATGCCGCCGTGCACCACCCGGTGGCCGATGGCGGCGAGCTCCGGCGAGTCGACGCCCAGCCCGTCCCTGCCCAGCTCCTCGGCGACCGACTTCAGGGCGGCCTGGTGGTCGGCGATCGGCCCGTTCTGCTCCCGGGTGTCGCCCGTGGTGAGCGCCGTGTGCTTGATCCGCGAGGTCTGCTCGCCGATGCGCTCGACGAGGCCCACGGCCAGCCGGCTGCCGTCGCGCATGTCCAGCAGCTGGTACTTCACCGAGGACGAGCCGGAGTTGAGGACGAGGACACGGGTCGGGCTCACTGGGCGGTTGCCTTCTGCTCGGGGGTCTGGGCCTGGATCGCCGTGATGGCGACGGTGTTGACGATGTCGGAGACGAGGGCGCCCCGGGACAGGTCGTTGACGGGCTTGCGCAGGCCCTGCAGGACCGGTCCGACGGCGATCGCGCCGGCCGAGCGCTGCACGGCCTTGTAGGTGTTGTTGCCGGTGTTCAGGTCCGGGAAGATCAGCACCGACGCCTGCCCGGCGACCTCCGAGCCCGGCAGCTTGGTGGCCGCGACGCTGGGCTCGACGGCGGCGTCGTACTGGATCGGACCCTCGATCTTCAGATCGCTGCGGCGCTGCCGCACCAGCTCGGTGGCCTCGCGCACCTTGTCGACGTCGGCGCCGAAGCCGGAGCTGCCCGTGGAGTACGACAGCATCGCGATCCGCGGCTCCACCCCGAACTGCTCGGCGGTGGCGGCCGACTGGATGGCGATGTCGGCGAGCTGCTCGGCGTTCGGGTCCGGGTTCACGGCGCAGTCGCCGTAGACGAGGACCTTGTCGGCGAGGCACATGAAGAAGACCGAGCTGACGATCTTCGCGTCCGGCTTGGTCTTGATGATCTCGAAGGCGGGCCGGATGGTGGCGGCCGTGGAGTGCACGGACCCGGACACCATGCCGTCGGCGAGCCCCTCCTGGACCATCAGGGTGCCGAAGTAGTTCACGTCGGAGACGACGTCGTACGCCAGCTCGACCGTGACCCCCTTGTGGGCGCGCAGCGCCGCGTACTTCTCGGCGAAGGCGTCGCGCAGCTGAGAGGTGGCCGGGTCGATCAGCTGCGAGTCGCCGAGGTCGATGCCGAGGTCGGCGGCCTTCTTGCGGATCTGGTCGACGGGCCCGAGCAGCGTGAGGTCGCACACCCCGCGGCGCAGCAGCACCTCGGCGGCGTGCAGCACCCGCTCCTCGGTGCCCTCCGGGAGGACCACCCGGCGCTTGTCGGTGCGAGCCTGCTCCAGCAGCTTGTGCTCGAACATCATCGGCGTGAGCCGGTCGCTGCTCGGCGCGGACACCCGCTTGTTCAGGTCCACGGTGTCGACGTACCGCTCGAAGAGCCCGAGCGCCCGCTCCGCCTTGCGCGGGGTGGCCGCGTTCAGCTTGCCCTCCATGGAGGAGAGCTGCTCGGCGGTGGGGAAGCTGGTGCCGGAGACCGAGAGCACCGGGGTGCCCGGCGCGAGGCGCGCGGCGAGGGCGAGGACCTCGTCGCGGGGCACCTCGTTCAGCGTCAGCAGCACGCCCGCGATCGGCGGGGTCCCGGCGCTGTGCGCGGCCAGCGAGCCCACGACGAGGTCCGCACGGTCGCCCGGGGTGACCACCAGACAACCCGGGGTCAGGGCGGCGAGGAAGTTCGGCAGCATGGCGCCGCCGAAGACGAAGTCGAGGGCGTCGCGCGCGAGGCCCGAGTCGTCGCCGAGCAGCACCTTGGCGCCGAGGGCGTGGGCGATCTGGGCCACGGTCGGCGCCGAGAGGGCGGGCTCGTCGGGGAGCACGTAACAGGGCACCGGGAGCCGGGAGTCGAGCCCTTCGGCGATCTCGTCGCGGTCCTCGCGGGCCACCCGGTTGACGACCATGGCGAGAACATCGCAGCCCAGCCCCTCGTAGGCGCGGTAGGCGTTCGCCGTCTCGGCGCGCACCGACTCCGCGGTCTGCCGGCGCCCGCCCACGACCGGGATCACCGACGCCCCGAACTCGTTGGCGAGCCGGGCGTTCAGGGACAGCTCGTCCGGGAGCTGGGTGTCGGCGAAGTCGGTGCCGAGGACGAGGACGACCTCGTAGTCGCGGGCCACCGCGTGGAACCGGTCGACCAGTGTGGACACCAGCTCGTCCGCGCCGCGCTCGGCCTGGAGCGCGGCCGCCTCCTGGTAGCCCATGCCGTACACGGTCGCCGGGTCCTGGGCCAGCCGGTACCGGGCGCGCAGCAGCTCGAAGAGGCGGTCGGGGCCGTCGTGGACGAGCGGACGGAAGACGCCGACCCGGTCGACCTGCCGGGTCAGGAGCTCCATGACTCCCAGCTCGACGACCTGGCGGCCGTCGCCGCGGTCGATCCCGGTCACGTACACGCAGCGCGTCACGCGTGCTCTCCGTTTCGTCTCTCGAGGGGGGTGGTCTTGACCGATTCCGAATGCTTTTGTGGAGTTCTGCGGAGGCTGAAAATCCTCCATGCGGGTGAGCAGAACCCTCTTGACAATACCCCTGGGCGCGGATAAGGCGCCCCTCAGGTACCAGGGATCAAGGGTGGATATGCGCGATCGGCACCGGCCTGTGAGCCGTGAAACAATCGGACTGGCTCACCGGTATCGACAGCGAGCAGGAGACACAGCACGATGCGCATCGGAGTACTCACCGCAGGCGGCGACTGCCCGGGCCTGAACGCAGTGATCCGGTCGGTCGTGCACCGAGCGGTAGCGCAGTACGGCGACGAGGTCATCGGCTTCGAGGACGGCTACCGGGGCCTGCTCGACGGCCACTACCGCACCCTCGACCTCGACGCCGTGAGCGGCATCCTCGCCCGTGGCGGCACCATTCTCGGCTCCTCCCGGCTGGAGCGCGACCGGCTGCGCGAGGCCTGCGAGAACGCCTCGGACATGATCCGCGACTTCGGCATCGACGCCCTGATCCCGATCGGCGGCGAGGGCACCCTGACGGCGGCGCGCATGCTCTCCGACGCGGGCCTGCCGGTCGTCGGCGTGCCCAAGACGATCGACAACGACATCTCCTCCACGGACCGCACCTTCGGCTTCGACACCGCGGTCACCGTGGCCTCCGAGGCCATGGACCGCCTGAAGACGACGGCCGAGTCCCACCAGCGCGTGATGGTCGTGGAGGTCATGGGCCGCCACGCCGGCTGGATCGCCCTGGAGTCGGGCATGGCGGCCGGCGCCCACGGCATCTGCCTCCCCGAGCGCCCCTTCGACCCGGCCGACCTGGTCAAGATGGTCGAGGAACGCTTCGCCCGCGGCAAGAAGTTCGCGGTGGTCTGCGTCGCCGAGGGCGCCCACCCCGCCGAGGGCACCATGGACTACAGCAAGGGCGCGATCGACCAGTACGGCCACGAGCGCTTCCAGGGCATCGGCACGGCCCTCGCGTACGAGCTGGAGCGGCGGCTCGGCAAGGAGGCCAAGCCGGTCATCCTCGGCCACGTCCAGCGCGGTGGCGTACCGACCGCCTACGACCGGGTGCTCGCCACCCGCTTCGGCTGGCACGCGGTCGAGGCGGCGCACCGCGGTGAGTTCGGCAGGATGACGGCGCTGCGCGGCACCGACGTGGTGATGGTGCCGCTGGCGGAGGCGGTGACCGAGCTGAAGACGGTGCCGAAGGACCGGATGGACGAGGCGGAATCGGTCTTCTAGAACACCGCCTCCGCCGCTAGGAGTTCCTCTCGACCGTCTCCCAGAAGATCTCCACCACGCGGTCGAGGTAGTCGCGGCCGGCCTCACCGGCGTCGGCCCCGGCGGATCCCGCGCCCCAGTTCGGCGTGGCGGTCGTCCGCCCCTGGTAGTCGGCGTGCATCTCCTCGAGGACGTCCTCGAGGAGCGGCCGCTCCAGGGGCAGCAGTTTGCCGACCTGGCGGACGTGGGCCTGCCAGCGGGTGGTGACCGCGCCGCGCAGCAGCTGGGCGAGCCGGGCGTCGCGCCCCGTCACGGTGACGAAGTCGGGCAGGGACAGCTGGAGCACCTCGGCGAGGGCGGCGGACTGCCGGTCGTTGCCCCGCCACGCGTCCGCCTCCTCCATCCGCACGTAGGCGAGGAGTTCGAGGCCCACGGCGTGCGCCACGTCCTCCTGCGCGAGCCCGCGCGCGAGACGGTGCTCGCGCAGGGTGCGGGGCGCGCCGACGAGTTCGCCGGGGGCACACCACAACACGCCGGCGAGTGCGGTCAGTTCGTGCGGCCTCGGAGTGGCGGCCCCGTCCTCCCAGTCGACCACGAGGTCGGGCGTGACATGGGGGAGCCCGTACGAGGAGCGCATGGTGTGGGCGACGTGCTCGGGTTCCATGCCGAGGGCCACTCGGAGGCGGTGGGCGGCGGAGGCGTCGAAGGGCGGGGTGGGTGGGGGCGGTTGCTGGGCCTGCGGTGGGTGCACGGGCACAAGGTAGAGCGGCGGGGCTCCTGTGACTACGGACTGTTCAGCCATACTCACGCATCGTAGGAACCTACGGATCCTTCGCCTGCCCGGCCCGAGAAGCTACCGCCCCCGCTCCGCCGCCGTGACCCACCGGTAGACCAACTCCGGCCGCCCCACCTGCCCGTACAACGGACTCCGCCCCGCCCGCCCCGCGTCCACCAGGTGCTCCAGATACCGCCGGGCCGTGATCCGCGAGATCCCCACGGCTTCGGCGACCCCCGCCGCCGTGAGCCCCTCCTCCGCGTCCCGCAGCACCCCCGTCACCCGCTCCAGTGTCGGCGCGCTGAGCCCCTTGGGCAGCGCCGCCGGGCCCGGCGCCCGCAGGGTGGCCAGGGCGCGGTCCACCTCGTCCTGGCCGCTCGCCTCGCCCACCGCCTCGCGGAACTCCGCGTACCGCACCAGCCGGTCCCGCAGCGTCGCGAACGTGAACGGCTTCAGCACGTACTGGACGACCCCCAGGGAGACGCCCTCCCGCACCACCGCCAGGTCCCGCGCCGAGGTCACCGCGATGACGTCCGCGTGGTACCCGGCCGCCCGCAGAGAGCGCGCCAGTTGAAGGCCGTGCACGTCGGGCAGGTGCAGGTCCAGCAGGAGGAGGTCCACCTGCGTGCGCTCCAGGGCGCGGCGCGCCTCCGCGCCCGTGGCGGCCTTGCCGACCGCCGTGAAGCCCGGGACCCGGCCCACGTACATCACGTGCGCGTCGGCGGCGACCGGGTCGTCCTCCACGACCAGGACGCGGATGGGCTCGGTCATGCGTCACCTCCGGGCGCGGGCGCGGTGCGGGTGCGTCTCATGCGTCACCTCCGGGCAGGGCGGCCTCGGCGCCCGGTGACGTCCGCGGAGCCGCGATGGCCGCCCCCACGGTAGGCAACGGCACCCGGGCCTCGAACTCCGCCCCGCCTCCGGGCGCCTCCGACACCGTGAGGGTGCCGTCGTGGCGGCGTACCGTCTGGCGGACCAGGGCGAGGCCCAGGCCGCGGCCGCCCGAGGCGGTGGCGGGCTTCGTCGACCAGCCGCGTTCGAACACCGCCTCCGCGTGCGCGGGGTCCACCCCGTCCCCGGTGTCCGACACCCGCAGGACCAGGTCCGGGCCCTCCGTGTACGCGGTCACCGTCACCCGGGCGCCCACCGAGCCCTGGGCCGCGTCCACCGCGTTGTCGATCAGGTTGCCGAGGATGGTCACCAGGTCCCGGGAGGGGAGGGAGGGCGGCAGCAGACCGTCGTCGATGCTGCTGTCGTCCGACACCACCAGCTCCACGCCCCGCTCGTTCGCCTGCGCCGCCTTGCCGAGCAGCAGCGCCGCCAGCACCGGCTCGTTGACCGCGGCGACCACCTGGTCCGTGAGGGCCTGTGCCAGTTCCAGCTCGGCCGTGGCGAAGTCGACCGCCTCCTCGGCGCGGCCCAGCTCGATCAGAGAGACCACCGTGTGCAGCCGGTTCGCCGCCTCGTGCGCCTGGGAGCGCAGCGCCTGGGTGAAGCCGCGCTCCGAGTTCAGCTCGCCCGTCAGCGCCTGCAGCTCGGTCACGTCGCGCAGGGTGACGACGGTGCCCCGGCGTTCGCCGCCGGAGACCGGGGAGGTGTTCACCACCAGGACCCGGGTCGCCGTCAGATGCACCTCGTCGACCCGGGGCTCGGAGGACAGCAGCGCACCCGTCAGCGGGGCCGGCAGTGCGAGGTCCGCCACCGAGCGGCCCACCACCTCGCCGCTCACCCCGAGCAACTCCCGGCCGCCGTCGTTGATCAGCGCCACCCGGAACTGGCCGTCCAGCATGAGCAGGCCCTCGCGCACGGCGTGCAGGGCGGCCTGGTGGTAGTCGTGCATACGGCTCAGCTCAGTGGCGTTCATGCCGTGGGTGGAGCGGCGCAGCCGGGCGTTGATCACGTAGGTGCCGATGCCGCCCAGGACCAGTGCGCCGACCGCGACGCCGGCCATGGCGGTCACCTGGTCCTGGACCCGGGCCGTGACCGTCTCGACCTTGATGCCCGCGCTCACCAGGCCGACGATGCGGCCGCCGTCCCAGATGGGGGTGACCGCGCGCTCGGACGGGCCGAGCGTGCCGGTGTACCTCTCGGTGAAGGTCTCGCCCTTCAGCGCGCGCTCGATGTGGCCGCGGAAGTGCTCGCCGATGCGCTCGGGGTTGGGGTGGGTCCAGCGGATGCCCTGCGGGTTCATGATCGTGACGAAGTCCACGCCCGTGTGCCGCTGCACCTGGAGCGCGTAGGGCTGGAGCGACTTCGTCGGGTGGGCGGTGCGGATCGCCGCCCGGACCGACGGGGAGTCCGCGACCGAGCGGGCCACCGCCGTCGCCTGCCGGTCGGCCGCCTGGCGGGCCTGGCTGTGGTCGCTGAGGTAGGTGAAGAGCGCGTACCCGGCGACGAGCACCGCGATCAGCACGGCCTGCATGGCGAAGAGCTGACCTGCGAGGCTGCGGGGTCTCGGTATGTGGGGCACGCGCATGGGTTCAGTCTGCCTCGCCGTTCCCGCTCTCCGTATAAGTGAGAACTAAATGAACGGAAGGGTGACCGCCCTCACACGGCCGGGAGATAGTCACCGCATCCCCCGGGGGGCGTGCGCCGCCTTCCGGACCCCGGGAGTACACCTCCCGGATCACGGGAGTACGCCTCCCGGAAGCCTGGGAGCACGCCTCCCGGACCCCGGGAGTTACGCCTCCCGCCATCCCCCGGACGTGAGCCGCACGCCGGATCAACCGACGACGTCGTCGAGGAGGGCAGCCGTGGCCAGCACAGCCCGAACGGCACCTGCCGCGCCCGCAGCCAAGCGGGACCGCACCCACTACCTGTACATCGCCGTGATCGTCGCGGTGGCGCTCGGCATCGCCGTGGGCCTGGCCGCCCCCGATGCCGCGGTCCAGCTCAAGCCCCTCGGCACGGGCTTCGTGAACCTGATCAAGATGATGATCTCGCCGATCATCTTCTGCACGATCGTGCTGGGCATCGGTTCGGTACGGAAGGCCGCCAAGGTCGGGGCCGTCGGCGGCATAGCCCTCGGCTACTTCCTGGTGATGTCCCTGGTGGCGCTCACCATCGGCCTGGTGGTGGGGAACGTCCTGCACCCGGGTGAGGGCCTGCACCTGACGAACGCGATCAAGCAGGCGGGCCACGCGCAGGTGTCGTCCGACGCGCTGCCGCCGGTCGACTTCGCGCTCTCGATCATCCCGACGACGTTCGTCTCCGCCTTCACCGAGGGCCAGGTCCTGCAGACCCTGCTCATCGCGCTCCTCGCCGGGTTCGCGCTGCAGGCGATGGGCCCCGTCGGCACGCCGGTGCTGCGCGGCATCGAGCACATCCAGCGGCTCGTCTTCCGCATCCTCGCCATGGTGATGTGGGCCGCGCCGATCGGCGCCTTCGGTGCCATCGCGGCCGTCGTCGGCTCCGCCGGTCTGGACGCGCTCAAGAGCCTCGCCGTGCTGATGCTCGGCTTCTACGTGACCTGTGTCCTGTTCGTCTTCGTCGTGCTCGGCACGGTGCTGCGGATCGTCTCGGGCCTGAACATCTTCTCGCTGCTGAAGTACCTGGGCCGCGAGTTCCTGCTGATCCTGTCCACGTCCTCCTCCGAGTCCGCCCTTCCGCGGCTCATCGCCAAGATGGAGCACCTGGGTGTCAGCAAGCCGGTGGTCGGCATCACCGTCCCGACCGGCTACTCCTTCAACCTCGACGGCACCATGATCTACATGACCATGGCGTCGCTCTACATCGCCGACGCGCTGGGCACGCCGATGTCCGTCGGCGAGCAGATCCCGCTGCTGCTCTTCCTCCTCGTGGCCTCCAAGGGCGCGGCGGGCGTCAGCGGCGCCGGCCTCGCCACGCTGGCCGGCGGTCTGCAGTCCCACAAGCCCGCGCTGGTCGACGGCGTCGGCCTGATCGTCGGCATCGACCGCTTCATGAGCGAGGCCCGCGCCCTGACGAACTTCGCGGGCAACGCCGTGGCCACCGTCCTGATCGGCACCTGGACGAAGGAGATCGACAAGGAGCGGGTCCGGCAGGTGCTCGCCGGACAGCTGCCCTTCGACGAGACCACGCTGCTGGACGAGGGCCGCTCGGCGGTCCCCGCCGACGAGGCCGAGGTGGCCGGGCAGGACGGCGACAAGGAGCTGGCCAAGGCGTAGGCGCTCCGCTGTAACGGCGGTCCGGAGCCCGGACCGTCTGTGGCCGGTCCCCAAGTTCGCGGCTTCGCTCGAACAGGGGGACCCCCACCGCGGCGCAGCCACATGAAGTGCGCCCCGCACCCATGACGGTCGGGCCCCGCGCCCTTTGCGGTCGGGCCCCGCGCCCCTGAGGTCGGGCCTCGCGCCCCTTATGGGCGCGTGAGCCCAGCCCTCCCGAAAGAACGCCGAGCGGTCGAGCCTCCCCCCGTGGGCCCGGCCGCTCGGTTCTTTCGTATGTCCGGACCCTTTCGGAGTTCAGCCCCTCAGCGCCGCCACCAGCTCGCCGGCCCGCTCGGCGGGCACCCCCGCCGCGGTCAGCAGCGTGACCGCGGCCGAGCCGCCCGCCTCCCGCGCTGCCAGCAGGCCGTCGTTCACCGCCTCCATCAGCGCGAACAGCATCTGCTCGTGGACGTACGCCAGCGCCTGCGGCGGCAGCGGCGATGTGAAGACGCCCTGCTCCAGACCGCGCGCCAGGATCTCCGCACACGCCTTGCGAACCGGTGCCAGCCGGTCGCGGATGCCCTGCACGGTGACGCTGCGCTGGGCCAGCGCCACCAGGATCCGGTAGCGGTCGGCGACCTCCCACACCGCGAGCGCAGAGCGGGCCAGCGCCTCGGCCGGGTCCGTGACGCCCTCGCGGCCCGCCGCGTGCGCCGCCGCCACCGCCTCCACCGCGCCGTCGACGAGGGTGCTGATCAGCACCTCGCGGCTCGGGAAGTGCCCGTACACCGTGCGCCGTACGACGCCCGCGGCCCGGGCGATCTGGTCCATGGACGCATCCGGGTCGCGCAGCAGCTCGGCCAGCGCGACGTCCAGGATGCGGCGGCGGTTTACATCGGCCCGGCTGGCGTTACCCGTGGTCATGGCTGCCATTGTGCACGGCCCCGCGTGGTGTCCGTACGCCTCCACAGGGCCTCCACCTCCTCTATTTGCACACAACTGTGCAATGCCGTACCTTGCACAGTGTTGTGCAGTTGCACGGTGATGTGCAAGTCGCTGTGCATGTCATGGGCGATGGAGGAGAGGAAGGCCCGCACTCATGCGTCTCGTCATGAACGAACCGGTCGAGAGGACGGACCGGCCCTACCCCCGGCGATGGTGGGCGCTGCTCGTGCTCTGCCTGAGCCTGCTGATCATCGTGATGGCGAACACCGCCCTCACCGTCGCCGCCCCCGACATGACCCGTGACCTCGGCCTGTCCAGCGCCGACCTGCAGTGGGTCATCGACGGCTACACCGTCCCGTACGCGGCGCTGATGCTGCTGCTCGGCGCGATCGGCGACAAGTACAGCCGACGCGGGGCGCTGGTCCTCGGGCTCGTCGTCTTCGGCGGAGGCGCCGTCTTCGGCTACCTAGCCGACAGTGCCGCCACCGTGATCGCGGCGCGCGCCGTGATGGGAGTCGGCGCCGCGCTGATCATGCCGGCCACGCTCTCCCTGCTCGCCGCGACCTTCCCGCGTGCCGAACGCGCCAAGGCGATCACCCTGTGGACCGCGACCGCGGGGCTCGCCATCGCGGCCGGACCGGTCGTCGCCGGAGCGCTGCTCAAGGACCACGGCTGGTCCTCGACCTTCCTGATCAACGTGCCGATCGCCGCCGTCGCCCTGGTCGCCGCCCTCGTCCTGGTCCCGCCGTCCAAGGCCGCCCACCACGACCGGATCGACGTCGTCGGCGGACTGCTGTCGGTGGTCTGGATCGGCTCGCTCGTCTACATGATCATCGAGGGACCGCACTTCGGCTGGGGCACCAAGGCCGTCGCGGCCGCCGTGGTCGCGGGCGTCGGCCTCGTGCTGTTCGTCGCCTGGGAGCTGCGCCACCCGCGCCCGGTCCTGGACGTGCGCCGCTTCGCCCACCGCCGCTTCGCCGGCTCCAACCTCGCCGTCGCGCTGTTCTTCCTGGCGGTCTTCGGCGCCTTCTACTACCTCACCCAGCACCTGCAGTTCGTCCTCGGCTACGACGCCCTGCAGACCGGGGTGCGCATGCTGCCGCTCGCCGGAGCCGTGTTCGTGGGCTCGGCGCTGACCGGGTTCCTCACCCCGCGCGTCGGGATGAGGATCACCGTCACCGCGGGCATGGTCGGCGGCACGGTGGCGCTCGCGCTGCTCACCCGCGTCGACGCCGGATCCACCTACGGCGACTTCGTGCTGCCCCTGGTGATCCTGGGGCTCGCGATCGGCCTCGCGCTCTCGCCCTGCACCGACGCGATCATGGGGGCGTTCCCGGAGTCCGAGCTGGGCGTCGGCGGCGCCGTCAACGACACGTCTCTCGAACTCGGCGGCTCGCTCGGCATCGCCCTCCTCGGTTCGGTGCTCGCCGACTCCTACTCCTCGCACCTGGCCGACGCCACCGCGGGCAGCCGGCTCCCGGCGAACACGCTGGCCACCGCGCAGGACTCCGTCGGCGCCGGATACGCGGTGGCCCAGGGCATCGGCGACAAGGCCCGGCAGCTCGCCGAGCAGGCCGCACACGCGGGCAGCGCCCAGCAGGCCGCACAGCTCAAGGCGCAGGCCGGCGGGCTCGCGGACGGCGCCCGGCAGATGGCCGACGCGGTCGGCTCGTCCTTCGCGGACGCCGTCGCCCACACCAGCCTGGTCGGCGCGGTGATCCTCGGGGTCGGCACCGTCCTGGTTGCCGCGCTGCTGCCGCGCAAGAGCCGCCCCGCGCAGCCCGCTGAGGAACAGGCCGCGGAGCGGGAACTCGTCACCGCCGAGCGCCACTGACCTCGACGGGAACCCCGCGCGCTGGCCCTACGTCTCGTAGGACATGCACTACCGTGCCGTGCCGGAACGACCGGCACGGCACCTTCATGCGGGAGGCACGGGGGCAATGAAGATCGACTGGGACCGGCGCACCTGCGCGCGCCGCGGGCATGTGACCTACGCGCCGGACGACCCCCGGCTGCGGATCCGGCTGCACGCCCAGACCGCACTCGGGGACGTGTGGCGCTGCCTGCGCTGCGGGGACTTCGTGCTCGGCGAGCCGCACGGCTCGGGGCCGGCCGGCGACGCCCCGCTCGTGCCGCGCGGCAAGGTGCTGCGCGACCTGTTCATCCTGCGCTTCCTGGCGATCGAGCGGGCCGTTCGCGGGGTGTTCATCGTGCTGGTCGCGGTGGCGGTGTGGAGGTTCAGCAACAGCCAGGACGCGGTGCGGCGGCTGTTCAACGAGTACCTGGAGGTCTTCCGGCCGGTCTTCCGGCACTTCCACTACGACCTCGACCACTCGCCCGTGGTCGGCACCATCCAGAAGTCCTTCGGCTACCGGCACTCCACGCTGGTCCTGGTGGCCGGGCTGCTGCTCGCGTACGCGCTGATCGAGCTGGTCGAGGCGGTCGGTCTCTGGTACGCCAAGCGCTGGGCGGAGTACCTGACGGTCGTCGCCACCGCGGCCTTCCTGCCACTGGAGGTGTACGAACTCACCGAGCACATCAGCGGCCTGAAGATCGCGACGCTGGTCCTCAACATCCTCGCGGTCCTCTACATCGCGTTCGCCAAGCGCCTGTTCGGGTTGCGCGGCGGCCGCAAGGCTTTCGAGGAGGAGCGGCGGAGCGCCTCCCTGCTGGAGGTGGAGGAGTCGGCGGGGGTCCTGCTCACGCCCTGAACCGTCCCGGTCGGTCCAGCGGCCCCGCCGCCGACCCGTCCCTGCGCGGGCCCCTCACGACGTCCCGGCCGCGTACCGCCAGAAGTCGCGCATCAGGGCGGGCGGGGTCGGGCTCTCCATCGCGCGCTGGGTGAGCAGGATCGCGACCGTCCCGGTGGCCGGGACGACGTGGGCGCTGGTGCCGGTGCCGCCGACCCAGCCGTAGCGGCCGGGGACGGTCCAGGGATCGGAGGCCGCGAGGTCCACCGAGCCGCCGTAGCCCCAGCCCTGTCCCTCGAGGAAGAGGGCGGCGCTCGCGCGCTGCGCCGGGGTGAGATGGTCGGTGGTCATCCGGCGCACCGACTCCGTGGCCAGGACACGGCGGCCGTCGGGCGTGGTCCCGCCGGCCAGCAGCATGCGGGCGAAGGCCAGCCAGTCGGCGGCCGTACCGGCGAGGCCGCCCCCGCCGGACGGGAACGCGGGCAGGCCGCTCCACGCGCCGTCCGGGGTGTCGATGACCTCCAGGCCGCCCGTGCCGTCGGGGCGGTAGGCGGTGGTGAGGCGGTCGCGCTTGGTGGCCGGCACCTCGAAGGCGGTGTCGGACATGCCCAGCGGCTCGAGGATCCGCTCGGCCAGCACCTCGGGCAGCGGACGGCCGGTCGCCCGGGCGATCAGCACGCCCTGGAGGTCGGAGCAGGTGTGATAGAGCCAGGCCTCGCCCGGCTGGTACAGCAGCGGGAGGCGGGCCAGCTCGGCGACCCAGGTGTCCGGGTCGGGGAGGGCGCGCGGATCCACGCCGGGCCTCTGCACCTCGAACAGGGCCTTGACCTGGGGCAGGGAGAAGTCCGACGGAAAGCCGTACCCCGCGCGGAAGGTCAGCAGGTCCTGGACGGTGATCTGCCGGGATGCGGGCACCACGTCCTCGAGCGGACCGGAGGGGGTGCGCACCACGGTGGGGTGCGCCAGCTCCGGGATCCACACGGCGACCGGGGCGTCGAGGGCGAGGGTGCCGTCCTCCACGAGGGTCATCACGGCGGCGGCCACGAGGGGCTTGGTGATCGAGGCGAGGCGGAAGATCGCGTCGGGCGGCATCGGCTGCGCGCCGGTGGCGTCGAGGGAGCCGACCGCCGCGGCCTCCGCACGGCCGTGCCGCTCCACCAGGGCCACGGCGCCCGGCGCCCAGCCCTTGTCGATGTACGTCTTCAGGAGGTGGTGCAGGGTGGTCATGGGTCCGTCCGTCCGCCGTCGCCGGGTCCTGTCACAGATGAGACCGCCGGGGCGGGCCGGAGTCATCGGTGCGCGCCGGGGGAGTGGCGGGATTTTTCCCGGGGCCCGCGCGAGCGTCGACGGCGTCGCCCTGCCTGCGGCCTTGCCCTGACGTCGGCGTCAAGGATTACCGTCACGGACATGCGAATCGGCGAGCTGGCGGCGCGGGCCGGGACCACCACGCGGACCCTGCGGTACTACGAGTCGCGGGGGCTGCTGCCCGCGCGGCGCGGCGACAACGGATACCGCACCTACGACGAGCGCGATCTGCGGCTGCTCCAGCAGATCCGCACCCTGCAGGACTTCGGCTTCGACCTGGAGGAGACACGGCCCTTCGTGGAGTGTCTGCGGGCCGGGCACCCGGAGGGCGACTCCTGCCCGGCTTCGCTCGCGGTCTACCGGCGCAAGCTGGACGAACTGGACGCGCTGATAGGGGAGCTGCGCTCGGTGCGGGAGAAGGTCGCCGGACAGCTCGCGCGCGCCGAGCAGGCCCGCGACGGACTGGCCGCCGAGGCGCAGGTTCCGGGAGGTCCGGAACCGCTGTGCGAGCTGGGAGGGCAGGAGCGGTGATCAAGGCGAACGGTGTGGCCGAGGTGACGGACGCGGACTTCGGGGCGGAGGTGCTCGCATCGGATCTGCCGGTGCTGGTGGAGTTCACCGCCGACTGGTGTCCGCCGTGCCGGCAGATGGGGCCGGTGCTCAGCTCCCTGGCTTTCGAGGAGGGTGACCGGCTCAAGGTGGTCCAACTGGATGTGGACACCAACCCGGAGACGACGAATGCCTACAAGGTGCTGTCGATGCCGACCTTCATGGTCTTCCGGAACGGTGAGCCCGTGAAGGCGATGGTGGGGGCGCGGCCCAAGCGGCGGCTGCTGGAGGAGCTGTCCGACGTGCTGTGACGGTGCACCCGCACGTGCTGTGATGTGCACCCGCATAGCCGAAATCCCCCGAGCGCAATTGCGCTCGGGGGATTTCTGTGCGTATATTCAGTGATTCGCGACTTCAATTGAACAGAGTCGCGGAGAAGTTCAGTGAGCACAGTATATCCGGGCGGGAGCTGAATTGTCAAACACCGAATTTCCGGACGATGAATTGCGGCACGAGCAGGAATTCATCGACGGGTTGTACGCGCGCGTGGACGCGCTGCGCGGCGACACCGAGGTCTCCGTCGAGGACGCGCTCGCCCAGGGCGACAAGCCCATGCAGGCCCGCCTGGAACGGGACATCCTCGTCGCCGAACGCTCGGGTCTGCTGGCCGCGCTGAACGCCGTGGACGACTCGCTGTGCTTCGGCCGCATCGACCTCACCTCCGGGACGAGCCACCACATCGGCCGTATCGGACTGCGCGCCGACGACGCCGAGCGCACGCCGATCCTGATCGACTGGCGGGCCGAGGTCGCCCGCCCCTTCTACCTGGCGACCGGCCACACCCCGATGGGCCTGCGCCGACGCCGGCACATCTCCACCGAGGGCCGCCGGGTCACGGCCCTGCACGACGAGCACCTCGACGTCGCCGACCGCGAACGCACCGGCCACGAGGACCCCGCCGGGGACGACGTGCTGCTCGCCGCGCTCAACGCGGCCCGCACCGGCCGGATGAGCGACATCGTCCGGACCATCCAGGCCGACCAGGACCGCATCATCCGCGCACCCCACCGGGGCGTGCTGGTGGTGGAGGGCGGCCCGGGCACCGGCAAGACGGCCGTCGCGCTGCACCGCGCGGCCTACCTCCTCTACGAGCACCGGGAGCTGCTCGCCCGCCGCGCCGTCCTCATCGTCGGCCCGAACCCGGCGTTCCTCGGCTACATCGGCGAGGTGCTGCCCTCCCTCGGCGAGACCGGAGTGCTGCTAGCCACGGTCGGCGAGCTCTTCCCCGGCGTGAGGGCCACCGCCGCCGACACGCCTCGGGCCGCCGCCGTGAAGGGCCGCGCCGAGATGGCCGACGTGCTCGCACGGGTCGTCGCCGACCGGCAGGCGCTGCCCGACCCGGTCATCGCCATCGAGCACGACCGGGACGTCCTGCTGCTCGACGACGGGCTCGTGAACGTGGCCCGCGAACGCACCCGCGCCGCGAAGCTGCCGCACAACGTGGCGCGCGAGCACTTCGAGGGCCACATCCTCAACACGCTGACGGACATGGTCGCCGAACGGATCGGCACCGACCCGTACGACGGCTCGAACCTCCTCGACGCGAGCGACATCACCCAGATCCGCGACGAACTGGCCGAGAACCCGGAAGTCTGGTCCGCGATCGACCAGTTGTGGCCGCGCCTGACCCCGCAGCGGCTGGTCGCCGACTTCCTCGCCGACCCGGAGGGCTATGTGTCCGACGAGGACGCGGCCTCCATCCGCCGCCCGGTCACCCGCGCCTGGACGACGGCCGACGTCCCGCTGCTCGACGAGGCGGCCGAACTCCTCGGCGAGGACGACCGGTCGGCCCGCGCCCGCGCCGAACGCGAGCGCGAGGCGCAGGTGTCGTACGCGCAGGGCGTGCTGGACGTGTCGTACGCCTCCCGGACGTACGAGTTCGAGGACAAGGAGGACAGTGACCCGGAAGCGTCGGAAGTCCTGTCCGCGCACGACATCATCGACGCCGAACGGTTCGCCGAGCGGCAGGAGGAGGCCGACCACCGCAGCGCCGCCGAGCGCGCCGCGGCCGACCGCACCTGGGCGTTCGGGCACATCATCGTCGACGAGGCGCAGGAGCTGTCGCCGATGGCCTGGCGGCTGCTGATGCGGCGCTGCCCGACCCGCTCGATGACGCTGGTCGGGGACCCGGCGCAGACGTCCGAGGCCGGCGGGGTCGGCTCCTGGTCGAAGATCCTCGCGCCCTACGTCGAGGACCGCTGGGAGCACACCCGGCTCGGCGTCAACTACCGCACGCCCGCCGAGATCATGGAGGTCGCGGCGGCCGTGGTCCGGGCGGAGCACCCCGGCTTCGAACCGCCGAGCTCGGTCCGTTCCACGGGCGTACGGCCCTGGGCGCGCCGCGCGGTGGACGATCTGCCCGGCACGGTGGCGAAGGCGGTCGCCGAACTCACCCCCGCCGAGGGCCGGCTGGCGGTGATCGCCCCGCGCGAGCTGCACCGGGCGCTGGCCGCGCGGTTCGACGGGGTGACCGCGGGCGGCGAACCGGACCTGACCCGGACCGTGGTCCTGCTCGACCCGCGCCAGGCCAAGGGCCTGGAGTTCGACTCCGTCCTGGTGGTCGAGCCGGGGCGCTACGGCACGAGCGACCTCTATGTGGCGCTGACCCGGGCGACGCAGCGGCTGGGCGTGGTGCACAGCGGGGAGCTGCCGAAGCCACTGGCGGCGGCGCTGCGGGACTCGGAGGACGCGCGACCGAACGCAACGGAAACGGAGATCACCGGGGCGTAACAGTTCACGCTGCGATCACCGGCCGTGCACGTCCGGTGCGGTAAGCGTGTCGGTATGGACGCCCAACCGTACGCGACCGCGCCGGCCGACAGCCCGTCGCTCGCCTCGCTGCCGGTACCACCGCTGCTCACCTCGCAGTTCGACGCCGATCCCGGGGGCGTGTACGAGCGGCTGCGGCGCACCTACGGCCCGGTCGCGCCGGTCGGGCTGATGGGGGTGCCCGTGTGGCTGGTGCTCGGCTACCGCGAGGTCCTTCAGGTGCTGCGGGACGAGAGCGTGTGGCGGCGGGACGTACGGTACTGGCGCGCCAGGGCGCAGGGGTGGCTCCCGGCGGACTGGCCGCTGCTCGCGGGCTACGAGGTGCGGCAGACGATGTTCATGGACGGCGACGAACACCGGGCGGCCCGCCGCACCCACCA
Source organism: Streptomyces sp. NPDC093984 (assembly GCF_044764595.1). NCBI lineage: Bacteria > Bacillati > Actinomycetota > Actinomycetes > Kitasatosporales > Streptomycetaceae > Streptomyces > Streptomyces sp. NPDC093984. Next base: position 956,621 of record NZ_JBIWIM010000002.1, read on the forward strand.
CTCGGCGTTGCGCCCCTTCCAGGACGGGCACACGCCGCAGGGCTGGGAGCTGCGGGCCGCCGTCGCCCGCTACACGGACGAACTGATCGGCGTGCTGGCCGCCGAGTCGGGGCCGACGGGGTTCGCGGACCTCGGGGCGCAGTACACACGGCCGTTGCTGCTGATGGTGACGACGCGGCTGTTCGGCTGCCCGGTGGAGCTGGGTGACGAGCTGGTCATGGACCTGTGGCGGATGCTGGACGGCGGGCCGGACGCGGGGGCGGCGACGGGCAGGGCGCTCGCGGCCATGACCCGACTGGCGGCGCACCGCCGGGCGCGGCCCGGTGACGACCTGACCTCGTACATGCTGCTGGCCGACCCCGACCTGTCGGACGAAGAGCTGGGCCGGGAGCTGTTCATGAACGCGGTCTACCTCAACGACGTCACCGGGAACATGGTGCTGAACACGCTCCTCGAGGTGCTGCGGGGCAACGCCACGGTGCGGCTCGGACTGTCGGCCGGGCAGCTGGGAGAGACCGTGAACCGGGCGGCGCTGGTCAATCCGCCGGTGGCCAACACGTGCTTCCGCTTCGCGGCGCGGGACGTGCGGCTGGGCAACTTCTGGATCCGCGCGGGCGACGCGGTGTCGCCGTCGGCGGCGGCCGCGCACCGGGACCTGCTGGCGCTCGACTCGTTCTCGTCGGCGGACTCGACGATCAGTACGCGGGCGCATCTGGGGTGGGGGGCGGGGCAGCACCAGTGCCCGAGTGCGGCGCGGGAGCTGGGCGGGATGATCGTGACGACGGCGGTGGGGCGGGTGTTCGAGCACTTCGCCCAGGCGGAACTGACGTTGCCGCCCGATCAGTTGCCGTGGCGGTCGGGGCCGGTGGTGCGGGGGTTGCGGCTGCTGCCGATCCGCTACGAGTTGCAGGGGGACGTGCCGCTGCCGGGTGCGCGTGGCTCCTTGGGGGGAGCCCCGGAACCCCTGGAGAAGCCCCGCGCCGTGGAGCGGGAGGCGAGGGGGTTGCTGGCGGGGCTGCGGAGGCTGATGTTCGGCGGCCGCTGAGCCGACCACGAGGGCGTCTCGCCCCCGCCGCCCCTACCCTTCCCGTCCCTGAGGGCTGCGCCCCCAGACCCCCGCGGTCGGCCTTGCGGCCTCGTCCTCAAACTCCCCCAAGCTCTTCGAGCAGGGGGGACCCCCAGACGGGCTGAATGATGCCGACCCGGCGCTGACACTTCAGCCCCGGAAATTCAGCCCCTCCGGCGTTTGAGGAGCGGGGGTCTGGGGGCTGGCCCCCGGACGGGGTCTGGGGCGGAGCCCCAGCGGGGGTCTGGGGGAGTCAGTCCCCGCCGGGGTCCAGGGGCGGAGCCCCGGTGGGGTTGAAGGGGCGGAGCCCCTGGGGGTGGGACGGGTAGGGGCGGCGGGGGCGAGAAACCTAGGCCGGGCGGAGCCAGAGCGTTGCCAGCGGCGGCAGCGTCAGGCGCAGGCTGGCCGCACGGCCGTGCCACGGCGTGGGTTCCGGCTTCACCGGGCCCGGGTTGCGGACGTCACCGCCTCCGTACGCCGCCGCGTCCGTGTTCAGCACCTCGTGCCAGGCCGGGACGTCGTCGGGCACGCCCAGGCGGTAGTCGTGGCGGACGACCGGCGAGAAGTTGGAAACCGCCAGCAGCGGGCTCCCCTCCGCGTCGTGGCGCAGGAAGGCCAACACGTTGTCGTCCGCCGCGTCGCCCACGACCCAGCTGAAACCGGACGGTTCGGTGTCCCGCTCCCACAGCGCCGGCGTCCCGCGGTACACGGCGTTGAGGTCGCGGACCAGGTCCCGCACCCCCCGGTGGTCCGCCTCCGCCCCGTACCCCGGGTCCAGCAGCCACCAGTCCGGTCCGTGCGCCTCCGACCACTCCGCGCCCTGCGCGAACTCCTGCCCCATGAAGAGGAGTTGCTTGCCCGGATGCGCCCACATGAACGCCAGATACGCACGGAGGTTCGCCCGCTGCTGCCACCAGTCGCCCGGCATCTTCGACACCAGCGACCGCTTCCCGTGCACCACCTCGTCGTGCGAGATCGGCAGCACGTAGTTCTCGCTGTAGGCGTACACCATCGAGAACGTCATCTCGTTGTGGTGGTACGCGCGGTGGATCGGGTCGTGGGCCATGTATTCCAGCGAGTCGTGCATCCACCCCATGTTCCACTTCAGGCCGAAGCCGAGGCCCCCGAAGCCGCTCGGCCCCCGGTGGTGCGTCGCCCGGGTCACCCCGTCCCAGGCGGTGGACTCCTCCGCGATGGTCACCACGCCGGGGTTACGGCGGTAGACGGTGGCGTTCATCTCCTGCAGGAACGCGACCGCGTCCAGGTTCTCCCGGCCGCCGTGCTCGTTCGGCATCCACTGGCCGGGCTCGCGGGAGTAGTCGAGGTAGAGCATGGAGGCGACGGCGTCCACGCGCAGGCCGTCGATGTGGAACTCCTCGCACCAGTACACGGCGTTGGCGACCAGGAAGTTGCGCACCTCGCGCCGCCCGTAGTCGAACTCCAGGGTCCCCCAGTCGGGGTGGGCCGCGCGCAGCGGGTCCTGGTGCTCGTACAGCGGGCGTCCGTCGAACTCGGCCAGCGCCCAGTCGTCGCGTGGGAAGTGGGCGGGTACCCAGTCCATCAGGACGCCGATGCCGGCCTGGTGGAGGGCGTCGACGAGGTGCTTGAAGTCGTCGGGGGTGCCCAGGCGGGCGGTGGGCGCGTAGAAGCCGGTTACCTGGTAGCCCCAGGACCCGCCGAAGGGATGCTCGGCGATCGGCATCAACTCGACATGGGTGAAGCCCAGCTCCTTGACGTAGGCGGGGAGTTGCTCGGCCAGTTGCCGGTACGTCAGCCCCGGCCGCCAGGACGGCAGGTGCACCTCGTACACCGAGAACGGCGCCTCGTGCACCGGCCGCTCGCCCCGCCGGGCCATCCACTCCGCGTCCCCCCACGCGTGGTGCGAGGCGCACACGACCGAGGACGTGTTCGGCGGTGCCTCCGTGCGGCGGGCCAGCGGGTCGGCGCGCAGCGTCTTGGAGCCGTCGGGGCGGGTGATCTCGAACTTGTACAGCTCGCCCTCCCCGACACCCGGCACGAACAGCTCCCACACCCCGGTCGAGCCGAGCGAGCGCATCGGGAAGCCGGTGCCGTCGAAGAAGTTGAAGCTGCCGGCCACGCGCACGCCCCGTGCGTTCGGCGCCCACACCGAGAAGCGGGTGCCGGTCACGCCCTGGTGGGTCATGGGGTGGGCGCCGAGTGCCTTCCACAGCTCCTCGTGGCGTCCCTCACCGATCAGGTGGAGGTCGAGATCGCCGAGCGTGGGCAGGAAACGGTACGCGTCCTCGGTGTCCTGGACCGTGCCCTCGTACTCGACCAGCAGCCGGTACTCGGGCGCGTCCGGCAGCGGCAGCAGCCCGGAGAAGAAGCCGTCACCGTCGTCGTGCAGCTCGGCCCGCACATCCCCGGCGACCACGGTCACGGACAGCGCGTACGGCCGGAAGGCCCGCAAGGCGACGCCGCCGGGCACCGGGTGCGCGCCGAGCACGGAGTGCGGGTCGTGGTGGGTGCCGGCCAGCAGACGCTCACGGTCCCCGGCCGCGAGAGCGGGGGACACGGCCACGGCGGCCAAGGGGTCCGCCGAGGCGACCTTCTGAGCGGTCACCTTCTTGGCGGCGACCTTCTTCGCGGCCGTCTTCTTGGCGGGTGCCTTCGCCACCGTCGTCTTGGCAGCCTTGGCAGCCGTCTTCTTGGCGGGCGCCTTCTTCGCCACCGCCTTCTCGGCGACCACCTCGGCCGCGGTCGTCTTCGCGGCGACCTTCTTCGCCACGGTCTTCTTGGCTGCCGTCGTCCTGGCCGCCGTCTTCTTCGCCGCCGTCCTCTTGGCGGGCGCCTTCTTCGCCGCGGCCGTCCCGGCCGGTGTCTCCGTCGCCGCGGTGCTCTCGCTCTCGGCGGCGGCCTCCTTCGCCTCCGCGACCGGTGTCTTCTCGACGGCCTTCTTCGCCACCGCAGTCTTCGCCGTGGCCTTCTTCGCCCCGGTCGCCGCCTTCTTCGCCACCGCCTTCTTCTTCCCGGCCGTCGGCGGCTGTGAGGCAGCCGCCGACGCCTTCTGCGCACCGGCCGTCGGCCGGCCCTCGGCGCTCTTCTTGGTGCTGTCGTCGGACGGAGGACGGGGGGTCACGGACGGGGCCTCCTCGGCAGGCGATGGTGGGGTCATGGTGTGGGGTCGGCGGACAGGCGGCGTATCGCCGCCATCGGGACCGGAAGCCAGTCGGGCCGGTGGCGGGCCTCGTACACCACTTCGTAGACGGCCTTCTCCGTCTCGTACGCGCGCAGCAGTACCGGTTCGGTGCGCGGATCGCGCCCGGCGACCTCCGCGTAACCGGAGCAGTAGGCGGCCCGGCACTCCGTGGCCCACTCCGGGTCCGCCGGGACGGCCGAGTGCGCCGCGTAGTCGAAGGAGCGCAGCATTCCGGCGATGTCCCGCGCCACCGGCTGCGGCATCCGGCGCTCGGCCAGCGGCTTCGACGGCTCTCCCTCGAAGTCGATCAGCGACCAGTCCCCGGACGGCGAGCGCAGGCACTGCCCCAGGTGCAGGTCACCGTGCACGCGCTGGGCGGTCCACACCCGCCCCTCGGCCGCGAGGTCGCCCAGCGCCTCGAACGCGGAGCGCAGCCGGGGCGCGTACGGCCGCAGCGCGGGCACCGCCTGGGCCGCCGCCTCCAGCCGCTCGGTCATGCCGTCGACCAGCAGCCCTATCTGGGCGTGGCCGAGAGTGACCGTGGGCAGGGCGCGGGCCAGCGCCGTGTGCACCTCGGCCGTCGCCCGCCCGAGCGCCCGCGCCTCGGCGGTGAAGCCCTCCCCCTTGGCCAGCTCGCGCAGCGCCAGCTCCCAGCCGTCCGTCGCGCCCCGCACATACGGCTGCAGCACGGCCAGGACGTACGGGTCCTCCAGGTCGTCCAGGTCGGCGAGCAGCCAGCCGGCCGGGGCGGGCACCCGGGGGCAGCCCTCGCGCGCGAGTGCCAGCGGGAGTTCGAGGTCGGGGTTGACGCCCGGCAGGACACGGCGCAGGAGTTTGAGGATGAACGTATCTCCGTAGACGATCGAGGAGTTCGACTGCTCGGAGGTGACCAGCCGCGGGACGAGCCCGTCCCGTATCTCCTGGCGCGTGTCCCCCTCGAAGCGCAGCGGGCCGACGTGGGCGCGGCTGCGGATCGCCTCCAGGAGCACGGCGGCGGCCCGGGGGTCGTACAGCGCCTCGTAGACGGTCCGCCCGGCCAGCGGGCCGTCCTCCAGATGCCCGATGAGCGCGGGCGCGAGGTGCGGGGGCAGCGCCTCGTGGACGCCTATCAGCAGCTGGTAGCAGTCCCCGGGGCGGGGCAGGGCGCCGGGCGCCGGGGTGTCCGGCTGGTGTGCCCGCACGAGGAGGTGGACCAGGCCCAGCGGGCCGCCGGGCGGCAGCAGGTCGGTGGCCGCCACCAGGGAGAACCCGGTGACCGGCCGTCCCTTGCCCGCGAACCAGCGCTGCCGCGGCAACCACTCCCGCAGCAGCGGATCGAGGGAGGCGAGCAGGCCGGGGTGGGTCGTGGCGGGACGGATGACGGCTTCCGGCATGGCGTGCGTCCTTTCCCCGGGGGGCGGTCGGGGGGTTACTTGCCTGCGTGCCCCGGTCGGGGCGGTGGAAACCGCCCCGACCGGACGACTAGGCGACGTCCTTGCGGATGCGGAACCAGTAGAAGCCGTGGCCTGCGAGGGTGAGCAGGTAGGGCAGTTCTCCGATGGCGGGGAAGCGGACCCCGCCGATCAGTT
>NZ_JBIWIM010000003.1:0-399293 GCF_044764595.1 Streptomyces sp. NPDC093984
GGTCATCGAGGGCACTGTGATCCGTCTGCAGGTCGAGTCCCTGCCCAGCGGCGCGAGGCCGAAGCCGATGTGGCTGTGGTGGTCGGGCACCGACGCCACCGCCACCCAGGTCGACCTGCTCTGGCAGGTCTTCCTGCGGCGCTTCGACATCGAGCACACTTTCCGGCTGTTCAAGCAGACGCTGGGCTGGACCTGCCCGAAGATCCGCACTCCTGAGGCGGCTGACCGGTGGACTTGGCTGATCCTCGCCGTCTACACCCAGCTGCGGCTGGCCCGCCCGCTGGCGGCCGACCTGCGCCGACCGTGGGAGAAGCCAAGTCCGCCGAACAGGCTCACTCCGGCTCGCGTCCGCCGCGACTTTCGGCACCTCCGCCCGCAGGTGGCCTGCCCCGCCAGAGCACCGAAACCCTCCCGCCCCGGCCCGGGACGACCACCCGGCCGCAAGAACACCCGCCCCACCCCGCGTCACGACGTGCACACAGTCTCCAAACCAAGCGCCGGGAAGCAGCGAACGAAGAAGTCAACGAACCCACGACCCCGCCGCACAGGTTAAAGATCAAGCTAGGGCGTGTTGCGAAAGTCCCGTCGTTCGCCCGAAGGGCGGGCCTCGCGGCGTCAGGTGCGTGCTCTCGGCGTGCCGGGCGGAAGCCCTCGTACTGGATGTACTTGGGGTTTCGCCCGGTGCGGCGAGAGTGCGTGCATGGCGTCGCGAGGCAGGCGGGACTTTCGCAACACGCCCTAGCCGACCACCCGTCCGTTGAGCACGACCCGCCGCGGCGTCGCCAGCACCCGTACGTCCTCCCGCGGGTCGGTCTCGTACACCACGAGGTCGGCGGGGGCTCCCTCGTCCAGCGCGGGGCGTCCGAGCCAGGTCCGGGCGGCCCAGGTGGCTGCCGAAAGGGCCTCCAGGGGCGGGATCCCGGCGGTCACCAGCTCGGCCACCTCGCCCGCGGCCAGGCCGTGGGCCAGCGAGCCCCCGGCATCGGTGCCGACGTACACCGGGACACCGGCGTCGTACGCCGCCCGCACCGTGTCGTAGCGCCGCTCGTACAGCCGGCGCATATGGGCCGACCAGCGGGGGAACTTCGACTCGCCGCCGTCCGCCAGTCCCGGGAACGTCGCGATGTTCACCAGCGTCGGCACGATCGCGACCCCCCGCTCCGCGAACAGCGGGATCGTCTCCTCCGTCAGCCCCGTCGCGTGCTCGATGCAGTCGATGCCCGCCTCGACCAGGTCCCGCAGCGAGTCCTCGGCGAAGCAGTGCGCCGTGACCCGGGCACCGAGGCGGTGGGCCTCCGCGATCGCCGCCTCCACCGCCTCCCGCGGCCAGCAGGCCGACAGGTCCCCCACCTCACGGTCGATCCAGTCGCCCACCAGCTTCACCCAGCCGTCGCCGCGCCGTGCCTCCTGGGCGACGTAGGCGACCAGGTCGTCCGGCTCGATCTCCCAGGCGTAGTTGCGGATGTAGCGGCGCGTGCGCGCGATGTGCCGGCCGGCCCGGATGATCTTGGGAAGATCGTCCCGGTCGTCGATCCAGCGGGTGTCCGACGGGGAACCCGCGTCCCGGATCAGCAGCGTGCCCGCGTCCCTGTCCGTCAGCGCCTGCTTCTCCGAGACGTCCTCGGGGACCGGGCCGTGCGCGTCGAGGCCGACGTGGCAGTGCGCGTCGACCAGGCCGGGCAGCGCCCAGCCCTCGACGGTACGGACGTCGCGGGCCCCGGCGGGGCGGTCGTACGAGATCCGGCCGTCGACCACCCACAGCTCGTCGCGGACGTCCTCGGGCCCGACGAGCACCCGTCCCCTCACGTGCAGCACCGCGTGATCGCTCATGTACTGCACCTTAGTTGGCGTTCGCCTGCTACTGCTTCCGGCCGACCTGGTCGGAGGTCTCCTCCTCCACCTCGGCCCTCGCGGGGTCCAGGAGCCGGGAGAGGAAGTGCCGGGTGCGCTCGTGGCTCGGGTCGCCGATGACCTGCTCGGGGGTGCCGTCCTCGACGATCACGCCGCCGTCCATGAAGACGACGCGGTCGGCGACCTCGCGCGCGAAGGTCATCTCGTGGGTGACGACCATCATCGTCATGCCCTCCTGCGCCAGCCTGCGCATCACGGCGAGGACGTCGCCGACCAGCTCAGGGTCGAGCGCCGAGGTCGGCTCGTCGAACAGCATCACCTCGGGGCCCATGGCGAGGGCGCGGGCGATGGCGACACGCTGCTGCTGACCGCCGGAGAGAGAGGAGGGGTAGGCGTCCGCCTTCTCCGACAGACCGACCCGCTCCAGGTTCTCGGCGGCGATCTTCGCCGCCTCGGCCTTGTCCCGCTTGAGGACCCGGCGCTGCGGAAGCGTGAGGTTCTCGGTCACCGTGAGGTGCGGGAAAAGGTTGAACTGCTGGAACACCATGCCGATACGGCGGCGTACGGCGTCGATGTCCACATCCGGGTCGGTGACCTCGGTGCCGCCGACGAAGACCTGGCCCTTGGTGGGTTCCTCGAGGAGGTTGACGCAGCGCAGCAGGGTGGACTTGCCGGAGCCGGAGGGGCCGATGACGCAGACCACCTCGCCCTGGCCGATCTCCAGGTCGATGCCGCGCAGCACCTCGTTGTCACCGAAGGACTTGTGCAGGTCGCGGACCGTGATCTCGGGGGTGCTGCTCACTTGGTGGCTCCCTGGGCCTTGGCCTCCATACGGCGGACGACGAAGCCGAGCGGGATCGTGACCAGCAGGTAGCACAGGCCGGCGACCAGGATCGGCGTGGAGTTGGCGGTCGTGCTGGCAAGGTCGCGGCCGAACTTGGACAGTTCGCGCTCCTCCAGCGTGACGCCGAGGAACAGCACCAGCGAGGAGTCCTTGAAGAGCAGGACGAGTTCGTTGGTGAGCGGCGGGAGGATGATCCGGAAGGCCTGCGGGACGATGATGGAGATCATCGCGCGAGTGGGCGAGAAGCCCAGCGAACGCGCCGCCTCCATCTGGCCCTTGGGCACGGCCTGGATGCCCGCGCGGATCGTCTCCGCCATGTACGCGGCCGACACCAGGCCGAGTGCGAGGGCGACCTTGCCGTACGTGCCGCCGATGATCTCCGTGCCGGGGAAGGCGAGCGGCACGGCGACACCGACGAAGATGAAGATCAGCAGCGCGGGCAGGCCGCGGAAGATCTCGATATAGACGCCGGCGACCCAGCGGTACGGGCCGACGGACGACAGCCGCATCAGTGCGAGGAGCATGCCGAGCACCAGGCCGACGACGAAGCCGGACAGCGTGTACAGCACGGTGTTCTTCAGCGCCAGCGTGATGACGTCCGGGAACATCTGCCGGGCGATGTCCACCTGCGCGAACTGGTTCTGCAGCCGTCCCCAGTCCGCCGTGAGCGCGAAGGCGATCACGGCGGCGACGAAGACGGTGTACTGGACACCGCGCGACACCCTGCGCTTCTGGGTCCGGGTCAGCCCCTTCCTACGGGGCTGCGCGTCGGCCCTGGCCGTGTCCGTCGTGTGGGTCATGAGGCGGCGGGCGAGGCGACGGACGGGTTGTAGGGGCCGATCCACTGCTCGTACAGCTTCTTGTACGTGCCGTCGGCCTTCGCGTCCTTGATCGCCTTGTTGATGGCGGCGAGGAGCTTGGTGTTGCCCTTCTTCACCGTGAAGCCGTACTGCTCACCGGTGTTGATGTTGCCGACCAGCTTGAAGGCGTCGGCGTTGGCCTTGTCCTTGAGCCAGCCCTGCACGACCGGGTAGTCGATGACGACCGCCTGGACCTGGCCGGTGCGCAGGCCGTTGAGGACGGCGTCGGAGGACTCGAAGGAGATCGGGTCGAAGCCCTCCTTCTTCGCGTAGTCCTCGCCGGTGGTCTGCGCCTGGGCGCCGAGCTTCCTGCCCTTGGCCTTGACGTCGGCCAGCGAGGTGATGCCGCTCTTCTTGTCGACCAGGACGGCCTGGGTGGCGTCGAAGTAGGGGTCGGAGAAGTCGACGTGCTTCTTGCGCTCGGCGGTGATGGTCATGCCGGCCGCGGCGAGGTCGCACTGGCCGGAGTTGAGGAACGCGCCGGTCTTGAAGTTCTCGAACGGCGTGTCGACGATGGCCTGCTTCACCCCGAGGTCCTTGGCGACCAGGTCGATCATCGAGACGTCGAAGCCCTGCACCTTGCCGTCGATCTCCGACTGGAAGGGCGGGTACGGCAGGTGGGTGCAGGTGGTGAGCTGACCGGCCTTGACGAGTTCCACCCCACCGGCGGCCGACTTGCCGGCGCTGCCGCCGCTGCCGCTCGAGGTGCAGCCGGCCACGAGCAGTACGCCGGCCGTCGCGGTGGTGGCGGCCAGGATGCGGGCCCGGCGCCCGAAGAGCGTGTTCACGGAGGACCTCTCTGTGGGGAATCTCGACTTCCCCTGTGGGGGGATGAGCGGGTTCCGATTATAAGGAGCAGTTTGGGTTCCTCAAACCAATCCGATGGCCGGAGGGCCTTCTCACCTCAGAAGCGATCGGCAAACGGGTGACGACGGCCGCCGGTTACCCTCAAGACCGTCATCGACACCGACATCGACATCGCACCGACGTCGCCCCCCGCACCGACACCGACACCGACACTGTCGGCCTCCGCGAGCGAAGAGAGCACCGCCGTGACCCATCCCCTCCTGGACCTCCCCCCGCTGAGCGCCGCCCGCTTCGCCTCGATCGAGGACCGGGTGGCGCGGCTGCTGTCCACCGAGCAGGACGTCGTGATCATGCAGGGTGAGGCGCTGCTGCCGCTGGAGGGGGCGATCCGTGGGACCGCCGGGCCCGGGACGACCGCCCTGAACGTGATCACGGGGCCGTACGGGCAGACCTTCGGCGACTGGCTGCGGGACTGCGGGGCGACGGTGCACGACCTGGCGGTGCCGTTCCACACGGCGGTCACGGCGGAGCAGGTCCGTGAGGCGCTCGCCGAGCACCCGGAGATCGACTTCGTGTCGCTGGTGCACGCGGAGGCGGCGACCGGGAACACGAACCCGGTGGCGGAGATCGGGGCGGCGGTGCGGGAGCACGGCGCGCTCTTCTATCTGGACGCCGTGGCCTCGATCGGTGCGGAGCCGGTGCTGCCGGACGCCTGGGGGGTGGACCTGTGCGTGATCGGGGCGCAGAAGGCGATGGGCGGGCCGGCGGGGGTGTCGGCGGTGTCGGTGAGCGAGCGGGCGTGGGCGCGGATGGCGTCGAACCCGGGGGCGCCGCGCCGGTCGTATCTGTCGCTGCTCGACTGGAAGGAGCGCTGGATCGACGGCGGCCGGAAGGCGCTGCTGCACGCTCCGGCGCAGCTGGAGATGCTGGCGCTCGAGGCGTGCCTGGAACGCCTCGAGGCGGACGGACTGGAGACGGTGATGGCCCGGCACCGGTCCGCGGCGGCGGCGACGCGGGCGGGGGCGGTCGCGCTCGGTGGCGGTCTGGAGCCGTATGTGTACGAGGCGTCGGAGGCGGCGCCGGTGGCCACGACCTTGCGGGCACCGTCCGGTGTGGTGGCGGCGGAGCTGGTCGCGCGGGCGCTGGAGGGTGACCCGGGGGTGCCGTTGGCGGCGGGCGGGGGTGCGCTGGCGAAGGAGATGATCCGCGTCAACCACTACGGGGCCGACGCGACGGCGGAGGCGGTTTCGGCGAGTGTCGCTGCGCTGGGGGCGGCACTGGGGGAGCTCGGGGTGGATGTGGACGTGGAGCGGGCTCGGGGGGTGGTCGGGGAGGTGTGGGGCTAGCTGTGCGTCGGGGCGGGAACCGAGGGGTTCTCGCCCCCGCCGCCCTCACCCTTCCCATCCCCGGGGGCTCCGCCCCCGGCCCTCAACCGGGGACCGCGTCTCCTGACCCTGCCGGGGCTGCCACCTCCAGCCCTGAGAGCCGCCGCCACCCGGCCGCGCCCGCGTCTCCGCACCCAGCCGCCCACGGCCTCGCTTCAGGGACCCGCCCAGACGCCCCGCGTCGTCGAAACGCCGGACAGGCCGATAGCGCCGCCCGGGATCCGACTCCCGTAGTCGCCGCAGATCGGACTTGCCGGGAACGAATCGGCGGAGTGACCGGAGCCTGGAATCGACATTGCCCTCCGGGCTTCTTCCAGGTAATTCTGGAATTCCATTCCAGGTAGCTCCCCGTATTCTTCTGCCCGCTCTTCTCCGACCTAAACGCAAAGATTCTGCGAACACCGTCCGGGGTAATTCGGGCAGATCTCGTGTGTGTTACCGGGGTGTGATCGACTCCACAAGGCAGGCGTTTCGTCCGGTAATGTCGGCACATATCCTCAGCAACCGCAGCCGGTCCGCGCGTACGTACGCGCCCGCGCGATAACACATCCTCCGCCCATCCGTAACCCCACCCGGCGATGCAATTTCGAATTTCCATGGGTAAATTCAATCGGCATGACCGCCGCACAAGCAGACCTGTCAGCGGAATTCCTGGAAGTGTCGGAGGGGCTACGGATCGACCGTCCGGAGGTGGCGGACGGTGCCGCTCTCTGGCGTATCGCCAAGGACTCCGAAGCCCTCGATCTGAACTCCTCCTACAGCTATCTGCTGTGGTGCCGTGACTTCGCCGGCACCTCGGCCGTGGTGCGCGCCGAGCCCGGCGGGCGGCCCGTCGGGTTCCTCACCGCGTACCTGCGGCCCGAGCGCCCCCGCACCCTCCTCGTGTGGCAGGTCGCCGTGGACGCCGCGTACCGCGGGCGCGGCCTAGCCGCCCGCCTGCTCGACGCGGTCGCGGCACGGGTCGCCGCCGAGCACGGCGTCACCGCCATCGAGACCACCATCACCCCGGGCAACACCGCCTCCGAGCGGCTGTTCACCTCGTTCGCCGACCGGCACGGCGCGACCGTCGAGCGTGAAGTGCTCTTCGACACGCGCCAGTTCCCGGACGGACCGCACGACCCGGAGGTCCTGTACCGCATCGGGCCCCTCAAGCACACCGCCTGATCCCCCCACCCCCATCCCCACCCCCAGTCCGACTCCCCCTCCCCCACACACCGAGGAGCGTTTTCGTCGTGACCATCACCCAGCCGGACCTCAGCGTCTTCGAGACCCTCGAGTCGGAGGTGCGCAGCTACTGCCGCGGCTGGCCCACCGTCTTCGACCGCGCACAGGGCAGCCGCATGTACGACGAGGACGGGCACGAGTACCTCGACTTCTTCGCCGGCGCCGGATCACTCAACTACGGCCACAACAACCCCGTGCTGAAACGGGCGTTGATCGACTATCTGGAGCGGGACGGCGTCACCCACGGGCTCGACATGTCCACCGTCGCCAAGCGTTCCTTCCTGCAGACCTTCCAGGACGTGGTGCTGCGCCCGCGCGACCTGCCCTACAAGGTCATGTTCCCGGGGCCGACCGGCACCAACGCCGTCGAGTCCGCCCTGAAGCTGGCGCGCAAGGTGAAGGGACGCGAGGCCATCGTGTCGTTCACCAACGCCTTCCACGGGATGTCCCTGGGGTCGCTGGCCGTCACCGGCAACGCCTTCAAGCGCGCCGGCGCCGGCATCCCGCTGGTGCACGGCACGCCGATGCCCTTCGACAACTACTTCGACGGCACGGTCCAGGACTTCCTCTGGTTCGAGCGGCTCCTGGAGGACCAGGGATCCGGTCTGAACAAACCCGCCGCCGTGATCGTCGAGACCGTGCAGGGCGAGGGCGGCATCAACGTCGCGCGCCCCGAGTGGCTGCGCGCCCTCGCCGAGCTGTGCGAGCGGCGGGACATGCTGCTGATCGTCGACGACATCCAGATGGGCTGCGGCCGCACCGGCGCCTTCTTCTCCTTCGAGGAGGCCGGGATCGTGCCGGACATCGTCACCGTGTCCAAGTCGATCAGCGGCTACGGGCTGCCGATGTCGCTGTGCCTGTTCAAGCCCGAGCTGGACGTCTGGGAGCCGGGCGAGCACAACGGCACCTTCCGCGGCAACAACCCGGCGTTCGTCACGGCCACCGCCGCTCTGGAGACCTACTGGAGCGACGGGTCCGCGATGGAGAAGCAGACCCGGGCGCGCGGCGAGCTGGTCGAGCGCGAGCTGGCCTCGATCACCGACGAGAACCGCGCCGACGTGAAGGAGTACCGCGGCCGCGGGCTCGTGTGGGGCCTGGAGTTCCACGACAAGGAGCGGGCCTCGCGGATCGCGCGCCGCGCGTTCGAGCTCGGGCTGCTGGTGGAGACCTCGGGTCCCGAGAGCGAGGTCGTCAAGCTGCTGCCCGCCCTCACCATCACCCACGACGAGCTGGACGAGGGTCTGGGCATCCTCGCCCGCGCCGTCCGCGAGACCGCCTGAAAACCCCTCAAGAGGAGGCACACAGTACCGTGATCGTCCGTTCGTTCAAGGACATCGAAGGTACCGACCGGCATGTGAAAGCCGCGTCGGGCACCTGGGAGAGCAAGCGCATCGTCCTCGCCCGGGAGAAGGTCGGCTTCTCCCTGCACGAGACGATCCTGTACGCGGGCACCGAGACGTCGATGTGGTACGCGAACCACATCGAGGCGGTCGTGTGCGTCGAGGGCGAGGCGGAGCTGACCGACAACGAGACCGGGAAGACGTACACGATCACGCCCGGGACCATGTACCTGCTGGACGGGCACGAGCGGCACACGCTGCGCGTGAAGCAGGACTTCCGCTGCATCTGCGTCTTCAACCCGCCCGTGACCGGCCGTGAGGACCACGACGAGAACGGCGTCTACCCCCTGCTCACCGAGGAGGTGTGAATCACCGATGACCCTGACCACCAGCACAGCCGTCACCGATCTCTACCCCAGCCGCGGCGCCACCGAGGTGTCGGTCCCGCGCCAGGACCCGGTCGTGTGGGGCGCTCCGGGTACGCCGGGGCCGATCTCGCTGACCGACCTCCAGGCGTACGAGCGCGACGGCTTCCTGGCCATCGACGAGCTGATCACCGAGGACGAGGTCGCCGTCTACCGGCAGGAGCTGGAGCGGCTCGTCACCGATCCGGACATCCGCGCCGACGAGCGGTCGATCGTGGAGCCGAAGTCGAAGGAGATCCGGTCCGTCTTCGAGGTGCACAGGATCAGCGAGGTGTTCGCGAATCTCGTGCGCGACGAGCGGGTCGTCGGACGGGCGCGGCAGATCCTCGGCTCGGACGTGTACGTCCACCAGTCGCGGATCAACGTCAAGCCGGGCTTCGGTGCCAGCGGCTTCTACTGGCACTCCGACTTCGAGACCTGGCACGCCGAGGACGGTCTGCCGAACATGCGGACGGTGTCCGTCTCGATCGCGCTGACCGAGAACTACGACACCAACGGCGGCCTGATGATCATGCCGGGGTCGCACAAGACGTTCCTCGGCTGCGCCGGCGCCACGCCCAAGGACAACTACAAGAAGTCGCTGCAGATGCAGGACGCGGGCACCCCGTCCGACGAGGCGCTGACGAAGATGGCCTCCGAGTACGGCATCAAGCTCTTCACGGGCAAGGCCGGTTCGGCGACCTGGTTCGACTGCAACTGCATGCACGGCTCGGGCGACAACATCACCCCGTTCCCGCGCAGCAACGTGTTCATCGTCTTCAACAGCGTGGAGAACGCGGCGGTGGAGCCCTTCGCGGCTCCGGTCCGGCGCCCTGAGTTCATCGGGGCGAGGGATTTCACGCCGGTGAAGTGAGCCGGGCCCCGGCCGGGGCCCGGGGGTCGCCCCCCCGGAGATCACAGCATCGGGGCGAGGGATTTCACACCGGTGAAGTGAGCCGGGCCCCGGCCGGGGCCCGGGGGTCGCCCCCCGGAGATCACAGCATCGGGGCGAGCGACTTCACACCGGTGAAGTGAGCCGAGCCCCGGCCGGGGGGTCATCCCGTGAAGTGACCCCGGGTGCCCGGAGCCCGTCGTGCGAGGGGCTCCGGGCACCGCCGGGTCAGCCGGACAGCACGTCCAGCAGGCGATCGACGTCGGCGGGCGTGTTGTAGAGGTGGAAGGCCGCCCGCAGGTTGCCCGCCCGGTTCGAGACCTCGACGCCCGCGCGGCTCAACTCGCCCTGCCGGTGGCCGAGTCCGGGCAGGGACACGATCGGTGAGCCCGGTGCGGGGACCGGTTCGTGGCCGAGTGCGCCGAGGCCCTTGAGGAACCGGTCGGCGAGGGCAAGGTCGTGGGCCCGTACCCGCGCCACGCCCACCTCCTCCAGCAGCTCCAGGGAGCGGCGGGCGCCCGCGTACGAGAACAGCGCGGGGCTCTCGTCGAACCTCCGCGCGGAGCGGGCGAGTTCGGCGACCGGTCCGTAGCAGCTGTCCCAGGGCTCCTCCCCCGCGACCCAGCCGGCGAAGAGCGGGGGGAGTGAGCCGAGGTCCTCCGGGACCACCAGGAAGGCCACGCCGCGCGGGCAGAAGAGCCACTTGAAGGCGACGGCGGCGACATAGTCGTACGCGTCCGCGTCGAGGTCCAGCCAGCCGACGGCCTGGGACGCGTCCACGTACGTACGGGCGCCGTGCTCCCGGGCCGCCGCGCCGATGGCGGACAGGTCGGCGATCCGGCCGTCGGCGGACTGCGCCGCGCTGACCGCGACGAGGGCGGTGCCGGGCCGTACGGACTCGGCGATCCGCTCCAGCGGCACGGTGCGGACCCTCAGGTCGCGGCGCATGTGGAAGGGGTTCACCACCGAGCTGAAGTCGCCCTCGGCGGTGACGACTTCGGCACCCTCGGGCAGCGAGGCGGCGATCAGCCCGGTGTAGACGGCGACCGAGGCCCCAGCGGCCACCCGGCGGTCGGGAACCCCGGTCAGCCGGGCGAAGGAGGCGCGTGCGGCCTCCACGTCGGCGAACATGTCGGTGGGCTGCCCGACGGCGGCCGACTCCACGGCGGTCCGCAGGGCCTCCACCGTGCGGGCCGGCAGCAACCCGGTTCTCGCGGTGTTCAGATAGGTGTTCTTCGGGGCGAACTCGGCGCGGACGAGGGTCTCGAAGGTCTCCATGGGACCACTGTGCGGCCCGTGGAAGTCCCAGTCCATCGCCTATTTGTGCGTGGTTCCATCAAGGAGCCCTTATATGTCCGCCTGACCTGCGGGTCCTCAGTGCTGCGGCACCGCGCAGCCATCCGGGCCGCAGGCGTCCGCGTCACCCTCGTCGATCAGCCGGAGCGGCGGACGGTCGCCCCAGGCCTGGGTCAGCGCCTGCGCGAAGACCTCCGCGGGCTGGGCGCCGGAGACGCCGTACTTCCGGTCGAGGACGAAGAAAGGGACGCCGTTCGCGCCCAGCTCGGCGGCCTCGCGCTCGTCGGCGCGCACGGCGTCGGCGTAGGCGGTGGGGTCGGCGAGGACCTTGCGGACGTCCTCGGCGGCGAGCCCGGCCTCCACGGCGAGCTCCACCAGCCGCTCGTCGCCCTCGGTGAACAGGGACCGCTCCTCGGCGAAGTTCGCCCGGTACAGGATCTGGATCAGCTCGTCCTGCTTGCCCTGCTCCTTGGCGAAGTGCAGCAGGCGGTGCATGTCGAAGGTGTTGCCGTGGTCGCGGCCCGTGGTGCGGTACTCGAGGCCCTCGGCGGCGGCCTGGGCGCCCAGGTTGTCCTCACCGGCCTGGGCCTGCGCCTCGCTCATCCCGTACTTCTTGGCGAGCATCGTGAGGACCGGCTGCACGTCGTCCTTGGCGCGGTGCGGGTCCAACTCGAAGGAGCGGTGCACCACCTCGACCTTCTCCCGGTGCGGGAAGGCCTGGAGCGCCTTCTCGAAGCGGGCTTTTCCGACATAGCACCAGGGGCAGGCGATGTCGGACCAGATCTCCACGCGCATGTCTTCGGCTTCTCTCCAGGTCGTACGGGTACGGAGCCTCCCTCCGCAGGCTGTGTGAACGTTCAAGCGCTCGGTTTCATTCCCCCGCGACACCGGGGACGGTGTACCGGAGGTGGACGTGGTGGTCGTCCTCGGCGCGCGGGTTCTCAGGGTCGGGGACCCAGCCGTGGCGGGCGTAGAAGACCTGGGCGCGCCGGTTGTCCACGTGCACGTCGAGGACGGCCGTCCGCTTGCCGTCGGCCTGCCACTCCTCCACGCAGGCCGCGTGGAGTTCGGTGCCGATACCGCGGCGCCAGTGACCGGGGTCGACGTGGAACTGGAAGAGCTTGACCATGTCGGCGGGGGCTCCCTGCGGGGTGCGGAAGGACGCGATGCCGACGAGGCGCCCGTGTTCGACCGCGCACAGCACATGCCCGTCGGGCCGTTCGATGGCGTCCCGCCAGGCGGCGAGCCAGTCGGTGCCCTCCTGCGGCAGCCCCTTGGGGTAGTACGTCGCCCGGGCCCGCACGTGCAGATCGGCCACGGCCGGCGCCTCGGCGGGCAGGGCGGTGCGGATCACCCGGCTCCCGGTCACACGCTCTTCGATCATGCAACGGAGGACGTGGCGGCGGCCGGGGCGGTTCCGAGGCGGCTGAACTGGGCGCGGTAGGCGCTCGGCGTCAGGCCCGTCCGGCGGACGAGATGAGCGCGCAGCGAGTCGGCGGTGCCGAGGCCCGAGGCCTGGGCGATCCGGTCCATGGGGAGGGTGGTCGTCTCCAGGAGTTCCTTGGCCCGCTCGATGCGCTGGTGGAGCAGCCACTGCAGGGGGCTGACCCCGCTCTCGGCGTGGAAGCGGCGGGTGAGGGTGCGCACGCTGACGCCCGCGTGCCGGGCCAGGTCGGTGAGCGTGAGCGGCTTGTCGAGGTTGCGCATGGCCCAGCCGCGGGTGTCGGCACAGGCGTTGCCCTGTTCGGGTGGCAGCGGCGTCTGGGTGAACTGGGTCTGGCCGCCGGGGCGCACGGGGGCGACCAGGGCCAGCCGGGCGACCCGGTTGGCGACGGCGGCGCCGTAGTCGGTGCGGATGATGTGCAGGCACAGGTCGATTCCGGCGGCGTATCCGGACGACGTCACGACCTGGCCGTCCTGGACGTACAGAACGTCTCCCTGGAGGTCCACCTCCGGGTACCGCGTGCGCAGCTCATCGGCGTGCTCCCAGTACGTCGTGGCGCGGCGGCCCGCGAGCAGGCCCGCCTCGGCGAGCAGGAAGGCGCCGGTGCAGATGGAGGCGATGCGCTTGTTCGCTGCGGCCGCCCCGCGCAGGGCGGTCACGACCCGCGGGTCCGGCGCGTAGGCCGATCCGGTGCCCGCGACGACCACCGTGTCGGCCTCTCGCAGGGCCTCGAGGCCGTGGCACACGTACAGGTCGAGGCCGCCGGTGGTGGGGACGGGACCGGGCTCCGGGGCGCAGATGACCACCTCGTAGCCCGGGCGTCCGTCGACCTCGGTCTTCGTGAACAGCAGCTCGGGGATGGCGAGGTTGAACATCGAGACGGGGGACGCCGCGATGACGGCGACCCGGCGGACCCCTCGCTCGTCGACCATGGCCAAAACCTCCGGACGTATGGCATTCGGGCCACTACTGTACGCCGCCGGAGATCCGCACAGTGAAAACATGTCGACGAACCAGACGATGACGAAGGCACAAGCAGGCCGTGCCAAGCGGCAGTTGCGATCGGCTTCGCCCGCGCTCACCCTCACCGCCGCACTGCTCGGCTTCGCGATCATCACGCTCGACGCCTCCGTGGTGAACGTGGCGCTCCCGGCGATCGGGACCGAGCTGAAGTCCGGTCTGTCGGGGCTCCAGTGGGTCGTCGACGCCTACACGCTGGCGTTCGCGGCGCTGATGCTGTCGACGGGGGCCTTCGCGGACCGGGCCGGGGCGAGCCGGGCCTTCGGGGCGGGCATCGCCGTGTTCACTCTGGCGTCGGCAGCATGCGGAGGAGCACCGAACCTGGCGATGCTGATCGGGGCACGGGTGGTGCAGGGCGCGGCGGCGGCCGTGGTCTTGCCTGCCTCCCTCGCGCTCGTGCGTCAGGCGTACCCGGACGCGGCGCGGCGGGCGCGCGCTGTGGCCGTGTGGGCGGCGGGCGGTTCGGTGGCGGTCGCCCTGGGCCCGGTGGCCGGCGGGGCGCTGACGACGGCGTGGGACTGGCGGTGGATCTTCTTCGTCAATCTGCCGGTGGGCGCACTGGCGCTGCTGTTGCTGCTCCGCACACCGCGCTCGCAGTCACAGCCGGCGCCCTTGGACGTCCCCGGTCAACTGACGGCGGTCGTCGCGCTCGCCGCGCTGACCTTCGCGGTGATCGAGGGCGGTACGACGGGCCTGGTGGCGCTCGCGGTCGCCATCCTCGCGGGTGTGGCGTTCAAATGGATCGAGACCCGGCAGGCGCACCCCGTCGTACCGCTCGGGCTCTTCCGCAGCCGGAACGTCCGTGTGGCCGTCGCGGCGGGGGCGGCGTGCAGCGTGGCGTTCTACGGTGTGGTGTTCCTCTTCTCCTTGTTCTTCCAGCAGGTGCAGGGGCGTTCCGCGCTGTCCGCCGGGCTGATGTTCCTTCCGATGACGGGGCTGATCTCGGTGACCAACATCCTGTCGGGCAAGCTGGCGGGGCGGTACGGCGCCCGGTTGCCGATGCTGCTGGGACAGTGGCTGGCCGTGGCGGGGCTGCTGCTCCTGCTGTCCGTCGACACGTCGACGCCGTCCGCCGCGGTGGCCGTCCTGCTGGTCCCGACGGCCCTGGGCTGCGCCCTCACGGTGCCGCCGCTGACGGCGACGATGATGGAGGCGGTTCCCCCGGAGCGCGCGGGCCTCGCGGCGGGCGTGCTGAACTCGGCCCGTCAGGTGGCCGGGGGCCTGGCCATCGCGGTGTTCGGTGCGCTGGTGGGCCGGGGCTTCGAGGCCGGGATGCGGTGGGGGCTCGCGGTGTCGGCGGTGCTGTTCACCACGACGGCCGTGGCCACGCTGCGCCTGCGGCGCCCGGCCGGCTCGTCATGAACCGTCCCGCAGGTCCTGCGGCCAGTGCGGGCGGTACTCGATCCCGTCGTACGTCACCACACAGCCCTCGCCCATCGGCGACTGGGCCATGAAGCCGACCAGCGCCGCGTCCGTCTCCTTCTCGTCGCCCAGGGTGAACAGCCGGACGAACGTCCACCGCTTCCCGTCCCGCGAGGCGTGGAAGGCGAAGGCCCGCCCGGTACGGCTGACCCGGAGCCACACCGAACTCCCCTCCACGGCGAAGGAGTTCGCGTCGTCGGAGTGCCCCCGTGTCACCACGGTGCACACGGTGGGCACGTCCGGCGAGTACTCCAGGCACAGCTTCGCCCACGCCCGCTCGCCGACGTGGACGTAGAGCACACCGGCGTCGAAGGCCGCGGCGAAGCCGACGGTGACGCGGGCGATCAGCTGGAAGTCCCCTTCCGGCGCCCCGAGCAGCCGGGGCGCGTCGGAGGCGGCGTCCAGGGACTCACCGGTGGGCGGCACGAAACGATCCTGCCGGGCCCCGGCCCAGCCGGTGAGCACCCCGTCCTCGTACGACCAGTGGCCTTCGGGCCCGTACGTACGAAGGAGGAAAGGGAGTTCGGGAAGTTCGAGGTCCATTGGCAGAGTGTCCCAGGTGCCGAGGTAGGGGGCAGTGCTTTTCGGGGGCGTGGGGATGCGACGCCCCGCGCGGCTTGGCCGCGCGGGCGCGACCGACCGCGGAGGCGCCGCACCCCGCAACGCCCCTACGGCACAAACCGCGATGAAACGGTCACCGCTCCAGACGGCCGTTGAACCGCCGCGGCAGACCCAGCGGGTTGTCGTCCCGCAGCTCCGGCGGAAGCAGGGCCTCCGGAGCGTTCTGGTACGCCACGGGCCGCAGCCACCGCTCGATCGCCGTACCACCGACCGAGGTGGACGTGGACGTGGTCGCCGGGTAGGGACCACCGTGGTGCTGAGCGGGCGCCACCGCCACCCCGGTGGGCCAGCCGTTGACGAGGACGCGCCCTGCCAGCGGGGTCAGCTCCTGCAGGATCTCCGCGCCACGCCCCTCCCCCGCCGCCTCCTCGCTCGACAGGTGCACCGTCGCGGTGAGGTTGCCGGGGAGCCGGCCCAGGACTCGCTTGGCCTCGTCCTCGTCCTCGTAGCGGGCGACGACCGTGATCGGGCCGAAGCACTCCTCGAGGAGCAGGTCGTGCTCGCCCTCCGTGGTGAGCTTCTCGGCCGGGACGGTGAGGAAGCCCGCGCTCACGGTGTGCTCGCCGCCCGGGCCGGCGGTGACCGGGGACTCCACGTCGGGGAGCGCCGCGCGCTCGGCGACCCCGGCGACGAAGTTGTCGCGCATGCGGTGGTCGAGCAGGACGCCGGCGTCGGTGTCGCTGACCGCCTCGGTCAGGGACTTCACCAGGCGGTCGCCCGCCGCTCCCGTGGGGGCGAGGACGAGGCCGGGCTTGACGCAGAACTGGCCGACGCCCAGCGTCATGGAGCCCGCGAGACCCGCGCCGATCGTCTCGGCGCGCTCGGCGGCGGCGGCCTCGGTGACGACCACCGGGTTGAGCGAGCCGAGTTCACCGTGGAACGGGATCGGGACGGGGCGGGCGGCCGCCGCGTCGAAGAGGGCACGGCCGCCGCGTACGGAGCCGGTGAACCCGGCGGCGGCGACCAGCGGGTGCTTGATCAGCTCGATGCCCGCCTGGAAACCGTGGACGAGACCGAGCACGCCCTTCGGGATGTCGTGCCGCTCGGCGGCGCGGCGCAGGGCCGCCGCGACCAGTTCGGACAGGGCCGGGTGGTCGGGGTGGGCCTTGACGACGACGGGGCAGCCCGCGGCGAGCGCGCTCGCGGTGTCGCCGCCGGCCACGGAGAAGGCGAAGGGGAAGTTGGAGGCCGAGTACACGGCGACGACGCCCAGCGGGACCTTGTAGCGGCGCAGGTCGGGGATCGGCGGGGTCGCCGTGTCGTCGGGGTGGTTGATCACGACGTCGAGGAAGGCGCCCTCGTCGACGATGTCCGCGAAGGCACGCAGCTGGTAGCAGGTGCGGGCGAGCTCGCCGCCCAGCCGGACCGGACCGAGGGCGGTCTCCGCGTCCGCCGCCTCGACGAGGTGGTCCTTGGCCGCCTCCAGCTCGTCGGCGGCGGCGCGCAGGAACGCCGAGCGGACCGTGCGGTCGGCGAGGGAACCACGCGCGTCGTGGGCGGCCCGGACGGCGGCGTCCACCTCCTCAGCTGTGGCCTCCACCGCAACCTGTTCACGCTGCTTCCCGGTTCGGGGGTCGACACTCCAGACTGGTGCTGCTGCCACCGCGGGTCCCTCCAGATGTCATGCCGCAGTTCTTACGTCATCCACCGAGGACGTTCGATATACTGAACGCTGTCTCTGATGATGAATATGCTGCTCGGAGACTATTTCCCGGCGAACGAAGGGGTCAAGGGCGATGTCGGCAGGCGAGACAGGCGGCGGGGCGCAGGTCAAGTCCGCGGTGCGGACGGTCGAATTGCTCGAGTACTTCGCCGGCCGCCCCGGCATGCACTCGCTGGCCTCCGTGCAGGAGGCCGTCGGATACCCCAAGTCCAGCCTGTACATGCTGCTTCGCACGCTCGTGGAGCTGGGCTGGGTGGAGACGGACGCGACGGGCACGCGGTACGGCATCGGGGTGCGGGCGCTGCTGGTCGGCACGTCGTACATCGACGGCGACGAGGTGGTGGCGGCGGCCCGCCCGACCCTGGACCGGCTGTCGGACGACACGACGGAGACGATCCACCTGGCGCGCCTCGACGGCACGAACGTGGTCTACCTGGCGACCCGCCAGTCGCAGCACTACCTGCGGCCCTTCACCCGGGTGGGGCGCCGGCTGCCCGCGCACTCGACGTCGCTGGGCAAGGCGCTGCTGAGCACGTACACGGACGAGCAGGTCCGCAAGATGCTCCCGGAGACGCTCCCGGCGCTGACCGAACACACCCTCACGGACCGTGAGAAGCTGATCGAGGAGCTGCACCAGGTCCGGGAGCAGGGCTTCGCCGTGGACCGGGAGGAGAACACGCTGGGGCTGCGCTGCTTCGGGGTCGCGATCCCCTACCGCACCCCGGCCCGCGACGCGATCAGCTGCTCGGTCCCGGTGGCCCGCCTGACCTCGGCCCACGAACAGATGATCAAGGACGCCCTCTTCGACGCGAGGGACCGTCTGACGCTCGCCACCAGGAGGCTGTGAACCATGGAGGTCGTGCTCCGCGAGGTCCATGACAGCGACCTGCCGGTCTTCTACCGGCAGATGAGCGATCCCGAGGCGGTCCGGATGGCCGCCTTCACCCCGGAGGATCCTGCCGACCCGGACGTCTTCGACGCCCACTGGAAGAAGATACGGTCCTCGTCCGACGTCCTCGCCCGCACGGTCCTGGCGGACGGCGACGTGGTGGGGAGCGCGGCGGTGTACGGGGAACCGGGCGAACGCGAGGTGACGTACTGGATCGACCGCGCGTACTGGGGGCGGGGCGTGGCGACGGCCGCGCTGCGGGGGCTGCTGGCTCAGGTGCCGGAACGCCCGCTGTACGCACGGGCGGCGGCGGACAACGCGGGGTCGCTGCGCGTGCTGGAGAAGTGCGGGTTCCGTGAGAGCGCGCGAGCGAGGGGCTACGCGCAGGCGCGGGGCGAGGAGATCGACGAGGTCGTGCTGACGCTGGACGCCTGAGCCGTTCATGAGCGCGGGATGAGAAAAGGGGCGTTCGGGAACGATCCCGCCCGTCCCGTTCGTCTTCCCTGGCGCGATGAACAAGACGATCAGGCGCGCATCCGTCTTCGTGCTGGCCCTGGTGTTCGCTCTGCTGGTCAGGGCCACCTGGGTGCAGTTCTACGACGGCAAGGCGCTCGCGGACGACAAGGACAACCGGCGAGGCGCGATCGAGACGTACTCGCAGCCGCTGGGGAACATCATCGTGGCCGGGAGGTCGGTCACCGGCTCGGCGCGGACGACCGGCGGCGACCTCGCGTACAAGCGCACCTACACCAACGGCAAGCTGTACGCCTCGGTGACGGGCTACGCCTCGCAGAGCTATGCGCCGACCCAACTCGAAGGCATCTACCAGGACCTGCTCGACGGCACGGACCCCCGGCTGAAGACCGTCATGGACACGATCACCAACCAGCGGGCCGAACCGGGCAACGTGGTGACGACGATCGACCCGGACGTGCAGAAGGCGGCGTACGGCGCACTCGGCGACAAGAAGGGCGCCGCCGTCGCGATCGACCCGAAGACCGGCCGCATCCTCGCGGTCGTTTCGACCCCGTCCTACGACCCGTCGTCGCTGACCGACGCCAACACCGCCGGGACGGCCTGGAAGCAGCTGAACGCCGATCCGGACAAGCCGCTCACCAACCGCGCGCTGCGCCAGCCCCTGCCGCCGGGATCGACGTTCAAGCTGGTGGTGGCGGCGGCCGCGCTGGAGGACGGACTCTATTCGTCGGTGGACCAGAAGACGGTCAGCCCGAACCCGTACCGGCTGCCGCTGTCGACCGACGAACTGTCCAACGAGAACCCCTCCGCCCCCTGCGGCAACGCCTCGATCCGGGTGGCCCTGGAGTACTCGTGCAACAACGTCTTCGCGAAGATGGCCGTCGACCTGGGCGGGGACAAGGTGAGGGCGATGGCCGAGAAGTTCGGCTTCAACGACGACCAGCTGGACGTGCCGGTGCGGGCCTACACGAGCGTGTACCCCTCGAAGATGGACCAGGCGCAGACGGCCCTGTCCGGTATCGGCCAGTTCGACGTGACCGCGACCCCGCTGCAGATGGCCATGGTGTCCGCCGCCCTGGCCAACGGCGGTGAGCTGGCCGATCCGCACATGGTGTCGCAGATCACCGACAGCGGCGGCGATGTGCTGAAGGACTACGACAACGACACGTCCACGAAGCGGATCGTCAGCTCCTCGACCGCCGCCCAGCTGGAGTCCGCCATGCAGACGGTCGTCGAGAAGGGCACGGGTACGAACGCGCAGATACCGGGCGTCACCGTGGGCGGTAAGACCGGTACCGCGCAGCACGGCGAGAACAACAGCCAGGTGCCGTACGCCTGGTTCACGGCGTACGGCAAGTCCGACGCGACGGGCAAGGAGGTCGCGGTCGCGGTGGTGGTCGAGCAGTCGGACGCGGCACGTTCCGAGGTGAGCGGCAACGGGCTGGCGGCGCCGGTGGCCAGGGCCGTGATGCAGGCGGCGCTCAAGAGTTGAGTGCTGGAAGCCCCCGGCCGGCGATGTCCCCGCCGGGGGTTCGGCCCGCGGCGCGACCGCAATCCAATGCGGCGTCCTCCGGGAATCACCGCACGCCGAGGATCTGCTCCACCGGGTCGATCGCGAAGTACACCAGGAACAGCGCCGAGACGCCCCACAGCAGCCAGTTGACCTCCTTGGCCTTGCCGAGGACCGTCTTGATGACGACGTACGACAGGAAGCCGGCGCCGATGCCGTCGGTGATCGAGTACGTGAACGGCATCGCGGCGATGGTGAGGAACGCCGGGATGGCGATCTCGTACCGGTCCCAGTCGATGTGCTTGACGTGCGTCATCATCAGGAAGCCGACCGCGATCAGGGCGGGCGCCGCCGCCTGGAGCGGCACGATGGTCAGCAGCGGCGTGAGGAACAGCGCGAGGCCGAACAGGCCGCCGGTGATCAGGTTGGCGAACCCGGTGCGCGCGCCCTCGCCCACGCCGGCGGCGGACTCGATGTACGCGGTGTTGGAGGAGGCGGAGCCCACGCCGCCGGCGATCGCGGCGGCGCCGTCGATGAACAGCACCCGGCCGATGCCCGGCACCTGGCCCTGCTCGTCGAGCAGCCCGGCCTCCGCGCTGATGCCGACGATGGTGCCCATGGCGTCGAAGAAGTCCGACAGGATCAGCGTGAAGATCAGCAGGACGACGGTGATGGCGCTCGTTTCACCGAAGGCGCCGAACAGGCTGAAGTGACCGACGAGCCCGAAGTCGGGGGCCGCCACCACCTTGTCGGGGAGCTTCGGGGTGGTCAGTCCCCAGCTCTTGATGTCGGCGACGGCGTTGATGACGATCGCGACGACCGTCATGGTCACGATGCTGATCAGGATGGCGCCCTTCACCCTTCGGGCGAGCAGCGCGATGGTGAGCAGCACGCCGAGACAGAAGACCAGGACGGGCCAGCCGGTCAGGCGCCCCACGGCGCCCAGTTGCACCGGCACGGTGGTGTTCGCGGCGTCCGGGATGCGGCTGACGAACCCGGCGTCGACGAAGCCGATGAAGGCGATGAACAGGCCGATGCCGACGCCGATGGCCTGCTTCAGCTGTTGCGGGATCGCGTTCATGATGGCTTCGCGCAGTCCGGTGAGCACCAGGACGCAGATCAGGACGCCCTCGATGACGACGAGGCCCATGGCGTCGGCCCAGCTCATCAGGGGGGCGAGCTGGAAGGCGACGACGGCGTTGAGACCGAGGCCGGCGGCGATGGCGAGCGGCAGGTTGCCGCCGACACCCATGATGATCGTCATCACACAGGCCACCAGCGCGGTGGCCGTGACCAGTTGGCCGGTGTCCAGTTGGTGACCGAACTTGTCCTTGGCGCTGCCGAGGATGATCGGATTCAGGACAAGGATGTAGGCCATCGTGAAGAACGTGGCGAGGCCGCCGCGTATCTCACGACCGAAGGTGGAGCCCCGTTCGGAGATCCGGAAGAACCGGTCGAGGCCGTTGGCCGCCGGGGGCGCGGCACTTGACCGGCCGGCCACCTTCTGTGTGTCGGGCATGACAGGACTCCTTGTTGCCTGTTGAACCGGTGCGGGATGCTGGCTGGATTGTTCCCGTGGTGAGCCCGTTTCAGGTTTTCTCCGTGTTACGGAATCGGAGAATTCGGCCCGCCATACGACGTTCGAAGCTCCGTACGGACGCTGCTACGCTTCCGGATCTCGTCCCGGACCGCACTCCGGACGTCCACATGGCACTTACACCACATACACAGGTGCCCGCAGAGGTGCCGGAGCCGCAGCGAGGAGAGGTCGCCCGTGGGCACTGTCGTCGACGACGCCGCCTCCGTGGAGTTCCACGCCTTCTTCGAGCGGCACTACGCCGAACTCGCCCGGCTCGCCCATCTGCTGACCGGTGAGGCGGACGCCGCGGACGACCTGGCGGCCGACGCGCTGCTCGCGCTGTGGCACCGCTGGGACCGGGTGCGCGCCGCCGACCACCCGGTCGCGTACGCGCGCGGGGTGGTCGCCAACCTGGCCCGCACCCGGATCCGCAGCGCGGTGCGCGAACGCCGCCGGATCACCCTCTTCTGGTCCCAGCGCGAGGAGAAGGCCGAGAACCCGGACGTCCCGGCGGTCGTCGACGTCCAGGAGGCCCTGCGCCGCCTGCCGTTCCGCAAACGGGCGTGCGTGGTTCTGCGGCACGCCTTCGACCTCTCCGAGAAGGACACGGCGCTCGCGCTGGGCATCTCGGTGGGTACGGTGAAGAGCCAGACGTCGAAGGGGATGGCTGAATTGCAGCGGCTCCTGGGCACCGTCGAGGCCCCCCGGCGCGTTCACGCCGCGGTGGTGCGCACTGGAGGAAGGGACCGATGACTACGCCGCGGGACGACGAGCTGCGCGCCAGGCTGCACGCGGCGGCCGAGGCGCACGAGCCCGACCGCGCGCGCATCCTGGCCCGCGTCGAGCGCGGCATGGCCGCGCCGTTCCGTCCGAGCCGCCGGGCGACGCGTCCGCCGCTGTGGGGCTGGGTGCGGGTCGTGGGCGCCACGGCCGGGGTCGCGGGCGTCCTCGCGGTGGGCGGCTACGCGGTCGCCTCGGCGGTCAAGGACGACACCCCCGCCCAGCAGACGGTCGCCGTCTCGCCCACGCCGACGCCGTCCCCGGCCGCGACGAGCCGCGCACCCGTCCGCCCGGCCGAGCCGACCCCGGGCAGGGGCGCGTCCCACGCCCCGGGCGGGCAGAGCCCTTCGGCGTCGGCGTCCCCGAAGGCCCCCGCGACCACCACTCCGCCGGCCGCCTCCGGCGTCCAGGACGGTCCGCTGTGGTCGGACGGCTCGGTGGACCCGCACAGCAACGACTTCTGGGCACAGAGCAACCTGACCCTGAGGACCAGCGAGCCGCTCACCTCGCTCACCGTCGAGTTGAAGGTCGCGCAGACCGGCGGGGTGTCCTCGACGGGCTCCTGGCGGTCGCTTCCGGAGCAGGACTTCACCTTCACGGTCGCCGAGAAGGACGGCTTCCTCGTCTACACCTGGGTGCTCCGACAGGGCCGTACGGCCCCGGCGGGCCAGTGGGTGTTCGCGGGGCAGTACGACCACGACCGCGGCGGCCGGGACGCCAGGGGCGACAGCTACACGATGACGGCGACGGCGGGTGGTGAACACCTCGCGGTGAAGGGCGACTTCGCCGCGCAGGGCGACGGCGCGGGCGGCGGCTCGTAGGAAGCGGCGGCCAGGAGGCACACGAAGGCGCCCCCGCCGGTTCCGGTCGGCGAGGGCACTACCTGGTCGCCGCCGTGGCCCAAGAGGGTTGCCGCACAGCTCCCGAAAGCGATCGAAATTTTCGGTCCCCCCGCACCCCTCACACACCGATTGACCTTCTGTCCCTCACTGGTGACACTCCGATGGCAGTGCAGCCAACAGAATCCATCAGACTCCCACAGGATGTGTCATGCGACCCCGCACCGCCCGCACGCTCCTGGTCCCCCTCCTCGCCCTCCTGCTGGGCCTGCTCGCCGCGCCACCCAGCCCCGCACACTCCGGAGCACCGCCCGTGAACCACCCCAAGTACGCCGGCTACCTCTTCGCCTACTTCACCGGCGAGGGCACCGCCGACGGCGAACAGATCCGCTACGCGCTCAGCCGCGGCAACGACCCGCTGCACTGGCGGGAGCTGAACGGCGGCAAGCCGGTGCTGACGTCCACGATCGGCGAGAAGGGCCTGCGCGACCCGTTCGTCATCCGCTCCCCCAAGGGCGACAAGTTCTACCTCATCGCCACCGACCTGCGGATGTACAAGAACAGCAGCGGCAGCTGGGACCACGTCCAGCGCCACGGCAGCAAGTCGATCATGATCTGGGAGTCCACCGACCTGGTCCACTGGACCGACCAGCGCCTGGTGAAGGTCGCGCCCGACAACGCGGGCAACACCTGGGCGCCCGAGGCCTACTGGGACGACTCGCTCGGTGAGTACGTGGTCTTCTGGGCCTCGAAGCTGTACGCCGACGACGACCCGGACCACACGGGCTCGACGTACAACAAGATGCTGTACGCGACGACGAAGGACTTCCGCACCTTCAGCGCGCCCAAGGTCTGGGACGACCCCGGCTACTCGGTGATCGACTCCACGGTGGTCAAGTACAAGGACACCTACTACCGCTACACCAAGGACGAACGGGACCCGTCCTCCAGCTCCCCCTGCTCGAAGTTCATCACCGCCGAGAAGTCGACGTCGCTGACCTCGACGAAGTACGACTTCGTCGCCGACTGCGTCGGCAGCGGCGCGATGGACCGCGGCGAGGGCCCGACGGTGTTCAAGTCCAACACCGAGAAGAAGTGGTACCTGTTCATCGACGAGTACGGCGGCCGGGGCTACGTCCCGTTCGAGACGACCGACCTGGACTCCGGCAAGTGGACCCCGTCAACGAACTACCAGCTGCCGGCGAGCCCCCGGCACGGAACCGTGCTCCCGGTGACGCAGGCGGAGTACGGCCGCCTGCTGGCCGCCTACCCGGCGACCGGCACCTCGGTGGTGGACGCGACGGCGCACGGCCAGAAGGGGTACGCGGTCGTCACCGAGGCGTCGGGCAAGGTGGTCCTGCCGATGGACCCGGACGCGGACCTGCGGCACCTGGCTCCCAGACTGTGGCTGGGCGAGGGCGCGACCGTCACCCCGCCCTCCGGCACCCGCCGTGACTTCCGCACCCCGCAGACGTACAGCGTCACTGCCGCCGACGGCACGAAGCGCACCTGGACGGTGGAGGCGGTGCCGACCCGCAGCCCGGTCCTGCCCGGCCTGAACGCCGACCCCGACGTCGCCTACCTGGACGGCCAGTACTGGATCTACCCGACGAGCGACGGCTACAACGGCTGGAGCGGCACCAGCTTCAAGGCGTACTCGTCGAAGGACCTGGTCCACTGGAAGGACCACGGCGTCATCCTGGACCTCGGCCCGGACGTCTCCTGGGCGGACAAGTACGCCTGGGCGCCGGCGATCGCCGAGAAGAACGGCAAGTACTACTTCTACTTCTGCGCCGAGCAGCAGATCGGCGTGGCGGTGGCCGACACGCCCGCGGGCCCGTTCAAGGACGCGCTGGGCAAGCCGCTGGTCGCCAAGGGCGGGAGCCTGAAGGGCCAGATGATCGACCCGGCGGTCTTCACGGACGACGACGGCCAGTCGTATCTGTACTGGGGCAACGGCCACGCGTACGTCGTCCCGCTGAACGCGGACATGACGTCCTACGACGCCTCCAAGGTGAAGGAGATCACCACGGACGACTTCCGTGAGGGATCCTTCGTGGTCAAGCGCAACGGCACGTACTACTTCATGTGGTCCGAGGACGACACCCGCAGCGAGAACTACCACGTCGCCTACGCCACCGGCCCGTCCCCGCTCGGCCCGTGGACCAAGCGGGGCACCATCCTGTCCAAGCGCCCCGAGTACGGCATCCTCGGCACCGGCCACCACTCCGTGGTGAACGTGCCCGGCACCGACGACTGGTACATCGTCTACCACCGGTTCGCGCTGAACGGCCCCGGGAAGTCGGGCGGGGACGGCATGCACCGGGAGACGACCGTCGACCGCATGGAGTTCGCGGCCGACGGCACGATCCTCCCGGTGGTGCCGACCCTGCGGTCGGTCCCGCCGGTGCGGTCTAGCTGACGAAGTACGTCGGGTTGGGCAGCTTGTACGTCCGGTCGGCGTAGCCGCCGTCGAGGTCGGAGTACTGGTCGCCGAAGTTGGCGATGATGTCGTACCCCAGGTCCTCGATGTGCTCGCGGGTGCCGGACTTGTACTGGACGGTGGTGCACTTCCAGGCGCCCGGGGCGGCGCAGCCGCTCAGGTAGGACGGCGGGTTGGCCGCGTCCTTGAGGAACATGTGGTCGGCGTCGAGGTTCACATCGGCGCCGACCTTCTTCAGGTTCTCGACGGCGGCGGAGCGCTGCGCCTCGCTCAGCCCCGAGTTGTAGAAGACCTCGACGCCCTTGGACGCGGCGTACCGGACGAGTTCGGGGCTGCCGAAGACCGCGGGACGGTCGGCCTTGTTCACGTACGCGGCCCAGGTCGCCGAGTTGTACGTGTAGTTGTAGCGCTTCTCGTAGTCGAGGCTGAGCAGCAGCGTGTCGTCGATGTCGAAGACGACGGCCGGCTTCTCGCCCCGGTGGTGCGCCTTGCGGGCGGCCTTGTCGATGTAGCGCTTGGCGTCGGCGTCGATGCGCGCCAAGTCCTTGGCGTACGGGCTGTCCGGGGACGCCTGGTAGACACCGCTTGCGTCGGCCGTGGTGCCGTAGTAGGTGTCGATGTCCTTCACCAGGAGCCCGATGTTGTAGGGCTCGTGGGTGGAGTTCGCCGTCGACTGACCGGCGGTGGCCGCGCCGGCGCCGTAGAGGGCCCCGCCGGCGAGGGCACAGGCGGCGACGAGGGCCGCGATACGAAGTGGCTTATGCATGACAGGCTTTCTACGCGCGTCACCACCGTGAGCGCGAGGCCCGTTGCCCGATCGATACCTTCTCGACCGGCCAACGGGCCCAAGCGGTGCCACTTCCGGGTCAGTTCATGGTCGCGCCGATGGTGGTGCTGCCCGTGGTCAGGAACGTGGTGTCGGGCAGGGAGCCGTCGGACTTGCGGGCGTTGTACGTGGTCGACGCGTCCGTGGACCTGAAGGCCGGGGTCGAGACGCCGGAGTCCCAGTTGTTGCCGGCCGACGTCACCTTGGAGCCCTTGCTGACCAGGCCGCTGCCGTTGCCGACCGCCAGGTTCTTGCCTAGCTTGGCGGAGCTGGTGGCGAAGTAGTAGCCCCACTTGGCGTTCGCGTAGGCAGTGGTGCGGTTGATGACGATCGCGCCGGTGTTGGAGTTCTCCGTGAAGCCGTTGCCCGCATTGTCCCAGGCGGCGGAGTTGTTGACGACGTGGGCGACGGTCACGCCGTTGCCGCCCAGTTTGTAGCCGTTGCCGTTGCCCTCGAAGGCCGGGTCGTTCCAGCGGTTCTTGCCGTTGCCGAAGGACCACGTGTGCTCGATGGTGACGGAGGACGAGAACGACCACAGGTCGATGCCGTCGTCGGAGTTGTTGTAGAGCCGGGCTCCCGTGACCAGGTTGCCGGTGCCCGAGCCGAACTTGATGGCGACACCGTCGGCGTTCTGACCGTGGTTGGCCGCGTCGTAGTTGCCGTAGGAGTCCAGGTTCTTGACCGTGTTGTTGACGGTGCCGTCTCCGGTGAGCGTGAAGCCGGAGTCGCCGCCGTTGATGGTCTTGATGTTGTTCCAGTTGGTGCCGGTGCAGGACTGGCAGACGACCGCGCTGTCCGGGGAGTTCTGGAAGGTGATGTCGGAGACGTTCCAGTAGTCGGCGGTCAGTTTGAAGATCCATGAGCCGGAGGGCAGCTTGGAGCCGTCGATCTTCACCGTCTCCGAGCCGTACGCGGTGAGCGTGATCGGCGTCGAGGACGTGCCGTTGGCCGTGGACTGCAGGGTCGCCGTCGGGTAGTAGGTGCCGCCGCGCACCTGGATGACGGTGCCGGCGGTGGCGTTCTTGATGGCGTTCGACAGGTCGGTCGAGTTGCTGACGACGACCGTCGCGGCCTGCGCCTGGGTGGGGAGCACGGCAAGACCCGCGCCGAACGCCAGGGCGGCGCCCAGGGTGAGAGCGGTGCGACGAGACATGGAGTGCGGTCCTTTCGTCTCGGGGAAGGGTTGGGGGGTGGTGCGTCAGTGGGGTACGCGGGGCCTCCAGTCGCCGAGATAGGTCCGCCGCGTGTGGAGCGCGGCTTCCTCGTCCGTGAGCCGGGGGCGGTTCTCCGGGACGGTGATCACGGCGCCGGGTCCGGTGTTCCGGTACTCGCGGAAGCGCATCGACTGCCAGGGATAGGCGTCCCGCATGTCGGTGTAGGGGGCGACCGCGTCGATGCCGGGTCCTAGCCAGGTGTCCCGGACCACCAGCGACGGCCAGGCGGTCGTCTCGTACGACGGCACCCAGGGCCGGGCCAGCTTGTACGCCCCGTCCTCGGCGCCGGAGGTCACCCGGCAGCGGACCGCGAGGAATCCGCGCGGGTTGGCGCGGGCCGTGGAGGGCGCGAAGACCATGCCCTCCGGCCTGAAGGTGACGTCCCGGTCGAGCGTGTGGAAGTGGCAGCGTTCGAAGACGGCGGTGGCCCGGCCGAACACGAAGTCGACGTCGCCCTCGATGTGGCAGTCCCGGTAGTACTGCCGGTCGAACGACGTCAGGGCGGTGGTGTCCGCGAACAGGGTGTCCTGGTGGGCCAGCAGCCGGACGCGGTGGAAGAGGGAGCGGTCCCCCGTCACGTACGCCGCGACCGCCTGCGTGCCCGTGATCTCCGGGTGGTCGGCGCGCAGCCAGTCGTTGGCGAGGGTCAGGTCGCGCACGGTCAGGCCGGGCGCGGCCGAGGTGAAGGTGGCGGAGCCGGCCGTGCCGTAGGTGCCGGAACCGTCCGGTTTCTGCGTGCCGTTGGCGTTGTCGTAGACGATGACGGTGTCCCGGGGGTCGCCCGTGGCGCCGCGCAGGGTCAGCTCGCGTGCGGCGGCAGGCACGCTGACGACTTCCCGGTACGTTCCCGGGTGGACGACGATCGTCCACCCGGGCCCGGTGACCGCGTCCACCGCGGCCTGTACCGAACCTCCGGGGCGTACGTGCAGGACCCGGGGTGCGGCGGACGCGATGGCGGGGGTGGTGCCGGCGGCCAGCAGGCCGCCGGCGATCCCGGTCAGCAGGGTGCGCCGGTCCATGTCAGCACCCCTTCCACCAGGGGGTCCAGTCGCCGAGGTACGCCTCGCGGGTGGCCGACCGGGCCTCCGTGTCGGTGAGCTGGGGCCGGTTTGCGGGGACGCTGATCGCGGCGCCGGGTCCCGTGTTGCGGTACTCCGCGAACCGCTGGTTCTGCCAGGGGTAGGAGTCGGACATGTTGGCGTACGGCGCTACCGCGTCGATGCCGGCGCCGAGGTGGGTGTCCCGTACGGTCAGCATCGGGCGGGCGGTGGGGTCCGAGCCCGGCACCCACGGACGCGCGAGCTTGTAGTAGGCGTCCGGGGCCTCGCTGCTGATCCGGCTCCTGGTGACCAGGTAGCCGCGCGGGTCGGCCTCGGCGGTCGACGGGGCGAAGACGAAGCCGTAGGGGGCGCCGGACAGGTCCGTCCGGTTCAGGGTGCGGAAGTGGCAGCCCTCGAAGACGGCGGTGGCCCGGCCGAACACGAAGTCGACGTCGCCCTCGACGTAGCAGTCCCGGTAGTACTGCCGGGCGAAGCTGCCGAGCGCCATCGAGTCGGCGTACAGCGTGTCCTGGTGGCCGAGGAACCGGCACCGCTCGAAGGCGCTGCGGTCGCCCTGCACCTTGACGGCGACGGCCTGCGTGCCGGTGATCTCGGGGTGGTCGGCGCGCAGGAAGTCGTTGGCGAAGGTGAGGTGCCGGGCGGTGAAGCCGTCGGCCTGCACGGTGGTGGTGGCCGAGCCGGTGGTGCCGTAGGTGCCGCCGCCCGGCTTGGGCGTGCCGTTGGCGTGGTCGTACACGACCACCGCGTCCCGGGCGTTCCCGGAGGCGCCGATCCAGGTCATGCCGGTGCGGGTGGCGTCCACGACGACCGTCTCGCGGTAGGTCCCCGGCGCGATGACCAGCGTGTACCCGGCGCCGTTCGCCGCGGCGACGGCGGCCTGCACGCCGGTGAAGTCCCCGGCGCCGCCCGGGTGGACGTACAAGGTCTTCCCGGTGAGGCGGGCGGACGGCGAGCCGTACCGCCCGAACGCGGAGTCCGCCCGGGCGGGACCCGCGAGGCCGAGCGCGACGGCGGCGCCGGCACTCGCGGCGAGGAAGGCTCTGCGTCCCACGGTGGCCGCCACGGTCAGCAGGCCTTTCCCGCACCCGCGCGGTGGTCGACGATCCCCGGAACCGCCCGGGCCGGGTCGACCTCGGTGCGCAGGGTCGGCGTCCAGCCGGCACCCGACTGCAGCGTCTCGCCGGGGATCTCCGCGTTGTGCACGGCGATCAGGTCGGTGAGCGTGCCGTTGACGTAGTTGTCGGCGGCGGTGACCGGCGCCTCCTTCCACTTCTTCAGGATCTTCCCGGCGCCGACCCCGTCCCGCAGCGTGAACGCGTTGTGCTCGGCGACGAGTTGGGACTCCATGCCGATGCCGTAGCTGTAGGAGTAGCCGTCGCCCGCGACGAAGTGGTTGTTGTAGGAGTCGACCTGCCCGAAGCGGACGCGCGGTGCGCGCTCGACCAGGTTCGCGAACAGGTTGTGGTGGAAGGTGACCTTCAGGTGCCCCCGGTCGACGGCGGCGGTGGAGGCGCTGTCGCTGTTGCCGATGAGGATCGTCTTGTCGTGGTCGGCGAAGACGTTCCAGGAGGCGGTCACGTAGTCGGCGCCCTTGACGATGTCCAGTTCGCCGTCGTGCTGCTCGTAGATGCGGCCGTAGTAGTACGGCAGCGTGCTGTCCGGGTGGTCGCCGTCGGTGAAGGTGTTGTGGTCCATCCACACGTGGGTGGAGCCGTAGACGACCGCGCTGTCGTACTCGGAGTTCCAGTTGCCGTCGGCGGTGTCGGTCGGGTCCCACTGCGGGAAGCAGTCCAGGGGGCTCTCGAAGGTCAGGTTGCGGACGATGACGTTGTCCACGCCCTTGATCTGGAGGCTGGCGCCCTTGAAGCCGGCGTCCTTGCCGATGCCGACGATGGTGGTGTTGGCCGGGATGTTCGCCTTGATGTAGGCGTCCTGGTTGGCGGCGGAGGCGCGGCGCAGGCCCTCGGGGCTGTTGTCGGGCTCGCCGTCCAGGGTCTTGCTGCGCCCCCACGTCTCGGGGGCGTAGGTCTTCAGGTAGGTGTCGAAGCCGTAGCCGGGCACCGCGAAGGACGCGCAGCTCGGCCCGTCGGCGTCGATCGTGCCCTTGACCTTGACGATCTTCGGGGCGGAGCCGCCGTCGGCGAGGGCGGCCTTGAACTCGTCCCAGGTGGTGACGGTGTACACGTGGGCGGCGTCGGCTGCCGCGCCGCCGGTGGTGCCGGTGCCGTAGGAGCCCCAGCCGTCGTGCGCGGCGAGGGTCTGGCGGCCGAGGTCGCGGGGCTGGGCGGCGTGCGCGGCGGGGCCGGTCACGGTCAGGACGAGGGCGGTGCAGCCGATCAGCGCGGTCGCCGTGACTGTGGCATGGCCATGCCATTTCTGTGGACGCATGGTGCGGCTCTCCTTGAGTGAAGGGGTGGGTCAGGCGGTGGCAGCCGGCGGCCAGGTGATCCAGGACTCGGGAATCTCCTCGTCCAGCCGGCGCACGTCGCGCGGCGCGAGCACCTGCGTACGCAGCAGCTCCCGCGCCACGAGCCGTGCCACGGCGATCGCGCCGGGCGGGTTGAAGTGCGTGTTGTCCTGCTCGGTCGCCGTCCAGTTGAAGTACTTCTTCGTCTCCTCGACCCCCAGCCTCTGCCACAACGCCAGCGACAGCGCCTGGATGTCGAGCAGCGCCACCTGCTCCTGAGCGGCGAGCGCCCGCATGGCCGCCGGATAGTCGCCGTGGGTCGGCATCGCCTTGCCTGCCGCGTCGAACTTGCGTCGCTCGACGGACGTGGCGAGCACGGGCCGCGCCCCGCGGGCCCGGGCCCCGACGATGTACCGGCGCAGGTAGTCCTGGTACGTCGTCCACGGCTCGGTGTACCGGGCGGGGTCGTTGACCTTCTCGTCGTTGTGCCCGAACTGGACGAGCAGGAAGTCACCGGGCCGGATCACCGAGAGGATGGCGTCGAGCCGGCCTTCGTCGATGAAGCTCTTCGAACTGCGCCCGTTCATCGCACGGTTCGCGACCACCAGGTCCTTGTTGAGGAAGAACGGGATGGCCATGCCCCACCCGGTCTCGGGGGCGGCGTCGGCGTACTTCTGGGCGGCGG
Organism: Streptomyces sp. NPDC093984; assembly: GCF_044764595.1. NCBI lineage: Bacteria > Bacillati > Actinomycetota > Actinomycetes > Kitasatosporales > Streptomycetaceae > Streptomyces > Streptomyces sp. NPDC093984. Next base: position 31,784 of record NZ_JBIWIM010000003.1, read on the forward strand.
TGGAGTCGCCGGCGATGTAGAGGGTGCGGCTGCGGCGAGCGGCGGCCTGTGCGGTGCCGGTCACGGCGAAGGCGAGGGGGACGGCTGCGACGCCCGCCGCGGTGACTTGCCTTCTGCTGAGAGACATGACGGTGTCCTTTGCTGAACAGGCGGTCGGGGAACCGAGCGAAGGGGCGCGGGCTGTGTCGATGTGCCGCCCCGCCCCGGTGGGGTGCGCCGGCCAGGGGCGGTCCGCGGGTCCGCTGCACCACGGACCGCCCCACGGCGAAACCTTGCGCGGGACTAACCGTGCTGCTTCTTCCACTCCGCCTGAGCCTTGTCGAGCTGGTCGGCGAGCGTGTCCAGGAAGTCCTTCGCGCTCATCTTCCCGAGCAGCACCCTCTGGAAGTTCGGCTCGTTGTCGGCCTTGGAAACGGTGTTCCAGTCAGGCAGGTAGTACGGCAGCTGCACGATGGTCGTGGAACCGTCGTTCAGCGCCTGGGCGGCCAGCTTCGTGGGCTCGGCCTTGGAGATCCACGCGTCCTGCAGGGCCTCCTTGTTGGACGGGATCGCGCCGGCCGACTCGTTCCACTTGGAGTTCGACGCGTGCGAGACGGCGAACTCGATGAACTTCCAGGCGGCTTCCTTGTTCTTGGAACTCTTGAACAGGCCCAGGCCGTCGACCGGGTTGGAGACCTGGACCCGCTTCCCACCGGGCCCGGTGGGCTGCGGAATACCGCGGAACTTGTCGACCCCGAGCGCCTTCACGTGGTCCTGGTACGACCCGAGGTTGTGGTTCAGCATCCCGATCGTGCCGGAGTCCCACTGCGCGACCATCTTGGTGAAGTCGTTGTTGAGGTCGGCTTCCGGCGTGACCTTCTTGTACAGCGCCGCGTACTTCTCCAGCGCCGCCACGTTCCTCGGGTCGTTCACCGTGGTCTTCTGACCACTGGCGTCCCAGAACGAGGTGATCCCGGACTGCCCGTACATGGCGTCGAGCGCCTGGGCGATGGAGCCCGCGCCACCGCGGATGGTGTACCCGAACTCGTTCTTGCTCCTGTTGGTGAGCTTCTCAGCGGCCTTGTAGAACTCGTCCCAGGTCGTCGGCGCGTCCAGGCCGGCCTTCTTGAAGAGGTCGGTGCGGTAGTACAGAACGCCGTTGTTCGCGGAGGTCGGGATCGAGTACAGCGTGCCGTCCCCGCCGCCGGCGGCCTTCAGCGACTTGACCATGTTGTCACTGAGCTTGCCGTTCAGCGACGACTTGGCGAGCCGCGCGTCCAGCGGCTCGAGCGCCTTCTGCGCGGAGAACCCGGCGAGCATCGCCGCGCCGACGCCGCCGACGTCGGGCAGGCCGCCGCCCTGGATGGCGGTGTCGACCTTGGACTGGTACTCGGTTGCGGGAATCCCGACGTACTGGACATCGATGTTCGGGTTCGCCTTCTCGAAGTCGGCGATGATCTTCTTCCAGATGTCGGTGCGCACACCACCGTTGTTGTCCCAGAAGACGATCTTGCCCTTGCCGCTGCCCTCGGCGCCCTTGTCGCCGCCCGCCCCGCTGCCGTCGTCGCCGCAGGCGGTGGCGGTCAGCGCGAGTACGGAACCCAGGGCGACGGCCAGGGCGGCACGCCTGCTTCTGCGATTGCTGATCTTCATTGGTCGGCTCTCTTCTTCTGGATCCAACGAGTTGCGACGTTGTGGGGGGACGGTTGGGGTCACCGCGCCTCAGCGGCGGTCGTACGGCGCCCAGCCGTCCGGTCCGTTGAGGTAGTGCGCGACGGTGTACGACGCCGCCTCGGCGTCACTCAGCTGCGGCCGGTCGGCGGTGACGGCCGCGCCGGGGCCGTGGTTGCGGTACTCCGCGAACCGCGCGTCCTTCCATGAGAAGCCGCCCATGTCCGTCCACGGTGCGGCCTTGATCGCGGCGGGCAGCTCGGTGTCCCGGATCAGCACCTGCGCGACCGCGTCCGGCTCACCGCCCGGGTGCCAGGGACGGCCGAGGTGGAAGGACCCGGCGGGCGCGTCGCTGACGACCTGCGACCGGGTGATCAGGAACCCGTACGGGTTGCCCTTCCAGGTCGAGGCGGCCGTGATGAAGCCGTTGTTGGTCGTCGACCCGCGGCTGAGCGCCCGGATCACCGAGTGCTCGATGACGGTGGTGGCCCGCCCGTAGACGAAGTCGACGTCGCCCTCGATGTACGAGTCGCGGATGTAGACCCGGCTGAGGGTGGTCAGCTTGGGGCTGTCGGTCATCAACGTGTCCTGGTTGCCCAGGAACGCGGTGTTCTCGAAGACGATCCGGTCGCCGGTCGTCTTCATCGCCAGTGCCTGCTCGCCCTTCAGCTCGACGGCGGCCTCGTCGAAGTCGTTGCTGAAGGTGAGGTTGCGTGCGGTGACGTCGTTCGCGGCGATCCGTACGGTGGCGCTCCCCGTGGAGCCGCCGTACTCGGCGGGCGTGTCGTAGACGATGACGGTGCCGGAGCGGTCGTGTCCCGTGCCCTGCAGCACGATCTTCGGCTTGCTCGCGGGGATGAACACCTTCTCGCGGTACGTCCCGGGCGCCACGGCGATCGTCGCCGGCACGTCGTTGCCGTCGGGTACGGCGTCCACCGCCGCCTGAACGGTCCGGTAGTCGGCCGGGACGCGCAGCGTGACCGAGGCGCCGATCTGCCGCTGTGGGCCGGAGAAGCGCTTGACCAGCGCCGGTACCGCCGCGGCCGGGTCGAGCCGGTAGTCGTAGAACTCCCGCGGGTCGAAGGCCGTACCCCACTCGTCGTGCCGGCCGGTCGTGTTCTTCAGGATCGACCCGCGCTGCACCAACTCCGCCGTGGCATCGGCCTGGTAGGGGTGCCGGACGCCGTCGTAGTAGCTGTTCTCGATGACCATTCTGGTCCTGCCGCGCGACCAGTTCCCGTACGTCCACACCGGGTCGACGTCGGCGACCTGTGCCGACAGGTAGTTGTTGTACAGGTGGGCGTACGCGCAGTTGTCCGCGGAGGGATTCCGCTGCTTCGTGCCCGTGAACCAGTTGTGGTCGATGGTGATCTGCGTCCGGACGTCGATCGTCCAGCCGATCCCGAAGGCCTTGTTGTGGTTGGTGAACTGGTTGTAGGAGACGGTGATGTACTGACTGTCCTTGCGGATGTCGAGCAGCCCGTCGCCCATGTGGGTGAGGCGGTTGTGGTCGATCCAGACGTGGTCGACGGTGTCCATCTGGATCGCGTCGAAGTCCTGCGTCTTGCCGTCCCAGTCGCCCTCGACGTAGGAGTCGCGGATCGTCAGGTTGCGGATGACGACGTTGTGGGTGCCCGGGTCGAGGTGCAGCTCACCGTGGACGATCTCGCCGGTGTCCCCGACGCCGATGATGGTCTTGTTCGACCCGACCACGATGTTCGAGCCGAAGGGTTCGGCAACGATCGAACCCTTCACCCGGATGACGTACGGCTCCTCGGCCGCCGCGTACCTGGCCAGCGAGGCCTGGTCGGTGACGGTGACGACCTTGCCGCCCGCCCCGCCGGTGGTGCCGCCGGCGAGGGAGGCGAAGCCGTGCGGCTGGTCCGTCCAGCGGTCCGCGGTCGAGACGGGCTGCGGTACCGGGGCGGCGTTCGCCTCCCCGATCGCCCCGAGGCTCAGCGCGGCCACGAGGGCGATCACCGCGGCCAGGACCTTGCCGGATCCGGGTCTCGGCAAGCGCTTGCTATCGAGGTGCGTCATTGCGGCTCCCAACAGGCATACGGGTGCGATGGGTTACGAGGCGCTGATCCTGAACTGTGTGAACGTGGCCGCGCCGGCGTGTCCTTTGCCGACTGGCGCGAGGGCGAAGAGGCCGAGCAGGGCGCCGACCCAGCGCCAGGGGGTGGCGGCGAAGACGGGACCCGTTGGACGCGGGCCCTCCCCGATGTCGTAGGAGAAGCGGCAGCGTGCCCCGGGGCCGATGTCGATCCGCAGCCGCGCCCGTCCCTCGGGCGCGGGCCGCGGGTGGTCGGCGTCGCGCTCTCGTTCCGCGACCGCCTCGGCGAACCGGTGCACCAGGTGCACCGTCCCGTCCGCCCCCCGCTGGAGTCCGATCCAGCAGAAAGCGTCACCGAGGACGGCGAGCCCGGCCCGCGCCCCCGCTTCCTCGCTGTCCAGCCGCAGTTCCACCTCGACCGTGCAGGGCATGCCGGGCAGCCGCTGCGTGAGCACGTTCGACAGCTTGCGCAGGTCGTGTGTGTCGGCGGAGCGGACGCAGGTCAGCCGGAGGCCGTCGCCCGAGTGCTGGGTGGCCCAGCCGTCATGAGGGTTGGCCGTCCACTGCCACTGACGGCCGTACCGCCCGCCGGGGAAGTCGTCGTCGGTGGCGGGCGCGGTGGGCGGCTGCGGCGGCAGGTCCGGCCGCCGGTGCACGGCGACGGGGGCGCCGTCGTCGCCGAGCACCGGCCAGCCGTCCGGGCCCCAGCGCATCGGCTGGAGGTGGACCACACGACCGTAGGCGCCGCGCTGCTGGAAGTGCAGGAACCAGTCCTCGCCGGACGGGGTGCGTACCCAGCCGCCCTGATGCGGGCCGTTGACGTCGGTGTTCTCCTGGTCCAGGACGATCTTCTCCTCGTACGGCCCGAAGAAACCGCGCGAGCGGAAGGCGCCCTGCCAGCCGGTCTCCACTCCCCCGGCGGGGGCGAAGATCCAGAACCAGCCGTCGTGCTTGTAGAGCTTCGGCCCCTCGAGCGTGAACCAGCCGGGGATGCGGTCACCGTCGACGATCACCTTGCCCTCGTCGAGGAGTTCGGTGCCGTCGGGGTGCATGCGGTGCCCGGTGAGGCGGTTCTTGATGCCGGAGCGGGACTTGGCCCAGGCGTGGACGAGGTAGGCCTCGCCGGTCTCGTCGTCCCAGAGCGGGCAGGGGTCGATGAGGCCCTTGCCCTCCTTCACCAGGTGGGGGCGCGTCCACGGGCCCCGGATCGCGGGGGCGTTGACCTGGAAGACGCCCTGATCGGGGTCGCCCCAGAAGATCCAGAAGCGGTCGTCGTGGTGCCGGATCGACGGTGCCCACACGCCGCAGTCGTGGCGCGGGGAGGTGAACTCCTCCTCCGGCTCCAGGCGTTCGAGGGCATGCCCGACCAGCGCCCAGTTGACCAGGTCCCGGGAGTGCAGCAGCGGCAGGCCCGGAGCGCGGCCGAAGCTGGAGGCGGTGAGGTAGAAGTCGTCGCCGACGCGGACGACGTCCGGGTCGGACCAGTCGGCGTCGAGGACCGGGTTGCGGTAGGTCTGAGCGGTCATGGGCTCACCGCCTTCCTGACGAGGGCGGCGGCCACGTTCCGGTCGAGGCGGCCGTCGGCGACGACGGTGACGACTCGGCGGACGACGGTCTCGCCGGGTGGGACCGGCAGCCGTTCGTCGTGGGCGAGGGACGAGCCGACGCCCGGATACTCCTCGGTGCGCACGAACCACGGGTCCCGGCGGGTGTCGTCCGTGGCCCCTGCGAAAACCAGCGTCCAGGTGGACCCGGCGAGGGCGAGCCAGTCGGCGGACCGCCCGTGGACATCGGCCTCCCCCTCCTTGTCGGCGGTGAAGACGTCCGGCGCCCCGGATTCCTTGCGGGCGCGCCAGAAGAAGCCGCCGTACGCGGCGCCGGGCCGTCCGTTCGTGGCCGGGCTGCCGATGGACAGCTCGCCCGAAGTGACGTTGGTGAGGGAGAAGGTCAGGTCCAGCGCCCAGGCGTCGTCGGTGAGCTCGGTGGCCGCGACCGTACGGCGCTCGCGCAGTAGATCAGCTCCCCCCGCCACCCAGCGCAGCTCCTCCACGAAGCCGTCGGGGTCGCGCAGCTGGAAGGCGGTGTGTCGCTGGGAGCCGTGGTTGTCCAGCTCGGTCGGACCCTGGTCGCGGACGAAGGTCCGTCCGCCCCAGAAGTTGTGCCCCTCGACGTCGGGAACGGCGACACCGACGCCGAGGTGGTGTGTGTGGTCGGCGGGGCTGAGCTCGGTGACCACCGTGCCGGCCAGGGTGGTGACGGGATGCAGGTACGGACGCGGGGACAGTCGGGCCGGCAGCTCGGGGCGGATGACGTACCGGCCGACGGGGCGGCCCGCGACGCGCAGGACCGCGCTGTTGTTGCCGGTCATCGGGTGCTCACCGCTTTCTGACGGTGCTCCGCGGGCAGCGCCCAGGGGGCACCCAGCTCGGAGTAGAGGCAGAGGGTGTCGGCGGCGGCCGCCACGAGCCCGTCGATGCCGGGCACGACCCTGCGGTTCTCGCCGGGGACGCGGTGCCAGGCGGTGTCCGGCAACGGGGCCGGGTCGGGGGCCTGCCGGATCGCCTCCACGACCTTCATGAAGGCGCCCGTCTCGTCGGGTGTGACGAGCAGTCCGGCGCCGGTGGTGAGGTGTGCGACGAGGTTCTCCAGCAGGTCGGTGCGGCCGTACTCGTACTCCTCCGGGCCGTGGTCCGCGCGCTGGAGCAGCACGCGGTCCTCCTTGTACCAGAAGGTGATCCGGCCACGGCTGCCGTGCACCAGGACGTACGGCTCGTCCGCGCGCTCGGCGCACAGGGTCGCGGCGACGGTGACGGGATGGCCCTGGGCGGTGGTGATCCGGACGCAGGAGGTGTCGTCGGACTCGATGTCGTTGGCGCGAAACAACTCCATCTCGATGGCTGTGACGTCCTCGGCGCGGGTGGTGCCGCCGAGCGCGAGGGCAGTGGCGACCGTGTGGGCGAGCGGGTTGGTCAGCACCCCGTCGATCACGTCGGCGCCGTCCAGCCGCCGCTTGCCCGCCCAGGGCACCCGCCGGAAGTAGGCCTCGTCGCGCACCCACGCCCCGGCCCCGCCGAGCCCGACGAGCTCGCCGATCGCGTCCTGGGCGACCAGCTCGCGGATCGCGGGCAGGGCGTGCGAGCCCAGCGACTGGAAACCGATCTGGCAGGCGACGCCGGCAGCGGCGACCGAGTCGGCCATGCGGCGGAACGCGGCGTACGACGGCGCCGGGGGCTTCTCGAGCAGGATGTGGACGCCTCTTGCGGCGGCGGTCAGTGCCAGGTCGGTGTGGGTCGGGATCGGCGTGCAGATCACCGCGGCCCGGGCGCCGGTGGCGTCCAGCAGGGCGCCGAAGTCGGCGGACTGCTCGGGCGTGCCGAGGCCGTGGAGCTCCTGCGCGGTCAGCGGGGTCAGCTCACAGACGCCGACGAGCCGTACCAGGCCCTTCTTCTGGAGCCGGCGGATGTTCTCGACGTGCCAGCGGCCGTGGCCGCGGGCGCCGGCGAGCACAACAGGCAGTGGCGTACTCATGGGATCCTCCCCGCGCCCGCGCCGCGCGCCACCTCTCGGTCGGCCACGGCAGCGCTGTCGATCGGTCCGTGCAGGGTGGGTGTCCAGCCGACGTCGGCCGTCAGGTCGCGCTCGCTGCCCGAGTTGTAGGCGTTGTGGATCGCGAGCAGGTCGACCGGGTAGCCGTTGAAGAGGGTGCCGCTCTGGTGCAGGGCGCTGCCATTCCAGCTCTTGACCAGGTCGGCCACCTCGACGTGGCTGGGCGTGGTGAAGGCGTTGTTCTCGGCGTAGATCGCGGACTCGGTGGAGACGCCGAGGGAGTAGCGGTACTCCGAGCCCTCCGGGACGAGGTACCGGTTGTCGTAGACGTGCACCTGGCCGAAGCGGACGCGCGGGGCGCGCTGGACGGCATGGCCGCCGAGGCCGACGATCGTCGTGTTGGAGCCGACCGGCAGCACGATCCGCTCGGCCTGCTTGGCCGCCGAGGCCTGGCGGGCTTCCTCCTGCGGGCCGCTGGGTCTGGCGGAACCCCAGGTGCGGGGGTCGTAGGCGGCCAGGTACTTCTTCAGGCCGTAGCCGTCGGTGGCGTAGTCGGCGCAGTCCAGGCGGTCGCCGTCGTCGTCGGTGTCGGCGTCGATGCTGCCGGCGATCTTGATGATCTTCGGGGTGGCACTGCCGCCGTCGAGGGCGCGGACCAGCTCGGCGCGGTTGGTGACCGTGTACACGTGGGCGTCGTCGGCCGCGGCGCCGCCGGTGGTGCCGGTGCCGTACGCGGCCCAGCCGTCGTTCGCGGGAAGGGTGTCGCGGCCGATGTCGCGGGCCTGCGCCTGAGCCGGTACGCACAGCACTGCCAGCAGGGCGGCGGCCGACGAGAGGTGACGGAGTCTCATCCCTTCACCGCCCCTGCGCTGAACCCGGTGATCAGCCACTTCTGGATGAAGGCGAACACGATCACGACGGGTACCGCCGCGATGATGCCGCCCGCGGCAAGCGCGCCGAGGTCCACGCTGTCCGCGCTCATCAGGGTGTTCAGGCCGACGGGGATGGTCTGCTTCTCCTGGTTGTTGAGGAACATCAGGGCGAACAGGAAGTGGTTCCAGGAGTGGACGAAGGCGAAGGAGCCGACGGCGATCAAGCCGGGCCGCAGCAGCGGCAGGACGACCACCCGGAAGGCCCTCATCCGGTTGCAGCCGTCGACCCAGGCGGCCTCCTCCAGGGAGTACGGCACGTTCTTGATGAAGTTGCTGATCAGGATCATCGACAGCGGCAGCTGGAAGACCGTCTCGGCGATGATCACGCTGCCCAGCGAGTTGATCATCCGCACCTCGGCGAAGATCTCGAACAGCGGGACCAGCAGCAGCGCGCCCGGCACGAACTGGGAGCACAGCAGGCCCAGCATGAAGGCCCGCTTGAATGTGAAGTCGAACCGGGCGAGGGCGTAGCCGCCGGCCAGCGCGACGATCGTCGTCATGATCAGGGTGGCGACGCCGACCATGACGCTGTTCTGGAAGTAGGTGCCGAAGCTTCGCTCGGTCCACACCTTCTCGAAGTGGTCGAGGGTCATCGGCCAGGGCACGAGCGACGTCGATCCGGCCGGACGCAGGGCGAAGAGCAGGATCCAGTAGAAGGGGATGAGAGTGAACAGCAGGTAGATCCCCAGAGGAAGGTAGATCTGCCAGCGCGGGACCTCGTCCCAGCCGCGGTGCCGCTTCGCCGGCCGCGGCGGTTCGAGGGTGGTGCGCACCAGGGCGGGCGCGACCTGGGTGGCTTCCTTGACGCTCACTTGTCCTCGCCTCCGAACTTGCTCAGCCGCAGGTAGACGATCGAGCAGAAGAGCAGGATCACGAACGCGACCGTGGTCAGTGCCGACGCGTAGCCGAAGTTGTGGGCGTCCACGCTGGTGTTGGCGATGTACAGCGGGAGCGTGGTGGTCTCACCGGCCGGGCCGCCGCCGGTGAGGGTGTAGAGCAGGTCGACGTTGTTGAACTCCCACACCGCGCGCAGCAGCGTGGACAGCACGATGGCGTCCTTCAGATGCGGCAGCGTGATGTGCCAGAACTGCTTCAGGCGGCTCGCCCCGTCGACCTCGGCGGCCTCGTACAGGTCCTTCGAGACGGACTGGAGGTCGGCGAGGATGAGGATCGCGAAGAAGGGGACGCCGCGCCACAGGTCGGCGACGACCGCCGCCGGGAAGACGGTGGAGGTGTCCGACAGCCAACTCGTGCCGTAGGAGCCGATGCCCATGTCGGCGAGGTAACGGGTGACGCCGGCCTGGGAGTTGTAGAGCAGCACCCAGATCGCGGAGGTCAGCACCCCGGAGACGGCCCACGGGGAGAACACCAGCGCCCGGCCGAGCGCCCGGCCCACGAAGGTCTGGTTGACGATGAGGGCGAGGGCCAGACCGAACAGCAGCTGCAGCCCGACCTCGACGACGACCCACTTGGCGCTGAAGGTCAGCGTGTGCCAGAACTGCGGGTCCTCGGTGAAGGCCTGGACGAAGTTGTCGAAGCCCGCGTAGCCGTTCCGCCACGGCTTGGTGGGGTTGTAGTTCTGCAGGCTGTAGTAGAAGACGCTGAGGACCGGGTAGGCGATGAAGCCCAGCATCAGCAGGGCCGCCGGGGCGATCAGCAGGTACGGGAGCCTGCGCGGCGTGGCGGAGGCACGGCGCCGCCGGGGTGGCGCGGGCGGTTTCGCCACGGCTGCGGCTTGGGCCATGACTGTTCTCCGTTCGCAGTGGGGCATTTACAGCGGGTGCAGGAAGCGCTTGCTACGTACGCATGCTTTGAAGCGCTTCGACAGGTGGAACCGGGGTGCCCGGTACCCCGGGATCCGCGGTGCTGCGTGAGCAGGCCCAGGGGTCGTGCGGTGCGTCAGCCGGCGTACGGGTCCGGGACCTGGCCGGGCCGGGCCAGGAACTCGAAGTCGCAGCCGGTGTCGGCCTGGGTGATCTGGGAGTTGTAGAGCACGCCGTAGCCGCGCTCGTACCGCACGGGCGGCGGCGTCCACTGCGCCCTGCGGCGCCTGAGCTCCGCGTCGTCCACGTTGAGCTGGAGGGTGCGGGCCTCGACGTCGAGGGTGATGCTGTCACCGGTGCGCACCAGGGCGAGCGGTCCGCCGATGTACGACTCGGGCGCCACGTGCAGGACGCACGCGCCGTAACTCGTGCCGCTCATCCGGGCGTCGGAGATCCGCACCATGTCCCGCACACCCTGCTTGAGCAGGTGGTCCGGGATCGGCAGCATCCCGTACTCGGGCATCCCGGGGCCGCCCTTGGGTCCCGCGTTGCGCAGCACCAGCACGCTGTCGGCGGTGATGCCGAGGTCCGGGTCGTTGATGGTGCGCTGCATGGTCCGGTAGTCGTCGAAGACGACCGCGGGACCGGTGTGCTCGAGCAGGTGCGGTTCGGCGGCGATGTGCTTGATGACGGCGCCGTCCGGGCAGAGGTTGCCGCGCAGGACGGCGACGCCGCCCTCGCGGGCGACCGGGTTGTCGCGGGGCCGGATGACGTCGTCGTTGTGGACCTGCGCGCCCGCGATCTGCTCGCGCAGGGTGTCGTGGGACACCGTCGGCCGGTCCAGGTGCAGCAGGTCCGGGATCCGGGAGAGGAACCCGGGCAGGCCGCCCGCGAAGTGGAAGTCCTCCATCAGGTACCGCCGGCCACCGGGCCGGACGTTGGCGAGCACGGGGACCGTGCGCGCGATGCGGTCGAAGTCGTCGAGCGTGAGCTTGACCCCGGCCCGTCCGGCCATGGCGATCAGGTGGATGACGGCATTGGTGGAGCCGCCGAGCCCGAGGACCGTCGTCACCGCGTCCTCGAACGCCTCAGGGGTGAGGATGTCGGACAGCTTCCGGTCCCGGTGGACCAGTTCGACGATCCTCAGGCCCGCGGCGGCGGCCATCCGGTCGTGCCCGGAGTCGACGGCGGGGATGCTGGAGGCGCCCGGCATCGTGACACCGAGTGCTTCGGCGGCGGCCGTCAGCGTGGACGCCGTCCCCATCGTCATGCAGTGCCCGGGCGACCGGGCGAGGCCGCTCTCCAGCTCCTGCATCTCGCAGTCGCCGATGAGACCGGCGCGCTTGTCGTCCCAGTACTTCCACATGTCGGTGCCGGAGCCGAGGACCTCGCCCCGCCAGTGGCCCGGCAGCATCGGCCCCGCGGGCACGAAGACCGTGGGCAGGTCGACGCTCGCGGCGCCCATGAGCAGCGCGGGCGTGGACTTGTCGCAGCCGCCCATCAGCACGGCCCCGTCGACCGGGTACGACCGCAGCAGCTCCTCGGTCTCCATCGAGAGCAGGTTGCGGTACAGCATCGGGGTCGGCTTCTGGAAGGTCTCGCTGAGCGTGGAGACCGGGAACTCCAGCGGGAAGCCGCCCGCCTGCCACACGCCCCGCTTCACGGCCTGCGCGCGATCCCTCAGATGCACATGACAGGGATTGATGTCGGACCAGGTGTTCAGGATGGCGATGACGGGCTTGCCGAGGTGCTCCTCGGGCAGATAGCCGAGCTGACGGGTGCGGGCCCGGTGGCTGAAGGAGCGCAGCCCGTCGGTGGCGTACCACTGGTGGCTTCTGAGCTGTTCCGGCTTCTTCATACGGACCACCCGGCGGCTATGGCGGCGACCTCCGCACGCTCCTCCTCGGGCAGCGCCCTGCTCGGCGGGCGCACGTCCCGGCGGCACAGGCCGAGGGAGGCGAGGGCCTCCTTGACGACGGTGACGTTGTCGGCGGAGCCGTTCGCTGCGCGCAGCTCCTCGAAGCGGCGGATCTGTTCCCAGACCTTCATGGCGGCCGGGTAGTCGCCCGATCGAAGCGCTTCGATCATGTTCAGCGAGACGGACGGGGCGACGTTCACGAGCCCCGAGGTGAAGCCCGTGGCGCCCGCCGAGAAGTAGGAGGGCGCGTACGGTTCGGCGAGGCCCGCCACCCAGACGAACCGGTCCAGACCGGCGTCGCGGGCGAAGGCCGCGAACTTCGCGGCGTCCGGGACGGCGTACTTCACCCCGATGACGTTCGGGCAGTGGTCGGCGAGCTCGGCGAGCCGCGCGCCGGACAACTGGGCGTTGCGGATGTAGGGCACGACGCCCAGTTCGGGCACCGCCTCGGCGATCCCGCGGTGGTAGTCGACCCAGCCGGCGGCCGAGACGTAGGGGTGGACGGGCTGGTGGACCATCACCATCTGGGCGCCCAGCTCGCGGGCGTGCCGCGCGGAGGCGACGGCGGTGGGCACGTCGTGTCCCACCCCGACCACGATCGCGGCCCTCTCCCCCGCCTCCTGGACGGTCAGTTCGGTGACGAGGCGCCGCTCCTCGGGGGTGAGGGCGTAGAACTCGCCGGTGTTTCCGTTGGGCGTCAGGGTCCTCACCCCACCGTCGAGCAGGCGACGCAGCAGGGCCCGGTGGGCGTCCTGGTCCACGCGGCCGTCCTCGGTGAATGGGGTCACCGGGATCGCCACCACGTCGGCCAGGGCCGCCCGCTGGGTCTCGAACGTCGTTGTCATGCCTGACCGTCCTCTCCCTGGGCCCCCGGCTCCGCTGCTTCGGCCGCGGGGAAGGCCCGTCGCACGAACGACGCGATGTGGGCGTGGAGGGCGCTCGCCGCCCCGTCGGCGTCGCCTCCGAGGGCGAGCCGCAGGATCTCCCGGTGCTCGGTGGCCTCCCGCTCCCAGGAGGGGTCGGCGGCCCAGGCGACGGCGGAGACGAGGGCGGCCTGGTCGCGGACCTCGTCGAGCATCCGGCCGAGCAGCGGGTTGCCGCACGGCAGGTACAGGGCGCGGTGGAACTCCCGGTTGGCCAGGGAGCGTTCGGCGGTGTCGCTCGCCTCGTCGGCCCGCTTGAGCGCGTCACGCGCGGCGCCCAGGGAGGCCCCGCGCCGCACCGAGCGCCGCAGCGCCTCCGGCTCCAGGAGCAGCCGGACGTCGTAGACCTCGCGCGCCATGTCCGCGTCCACCATGCGCACCGTGACGCCCTTGTACTGGCTCATCACGACGAGCCCGGTCCCGGCCAGGGTCTTGAGCGCCTCGCGCACGGGGGTCTTCGACACCCCGAACTGTGCGGCGAGTTCGGTCTCCACCAGCGCCTGACCAGGCGTCAGCTGCCCGGTGAGGATGCGGTGTTTGATCCCCTCGAGCACGTACTGCGTGCGGGAGGGGATCGGCGTGGGCACAGAGGTCATGCGCGCCTCTCGGATGTCGCGTATGTGATGTCGCGTATGTGATGTCGCGTATCTGATCTCGCGTATCGCGTCTCATATATGACGTACGAAGTACGACGCGTCGAAGGTAAGAGCGGCCCTGTGTTTCGTCAATGCTTCTGACAAAGGGAGTTGCGGCGACGTGCGGTGACGGGCGGTCACTCGCCGCGTATCGCTCCGACGGGCACAAGTGACGGCTTCCGACGGAGCTCCGTCCGTCACGGCGCCCGACCCGAGGTTTTCTAAGGCACCTGCCCGATCCCGCCCCCGTGTCCTTAGAGCCACGATGACCTGGCATGACGACGACTTGGACGGCGGCGCGCGTGCTGCGCGACCGCGATGCGGGGCTCTGTCTGGCCGGGGTGGTGGTGTCCGGCTTCGGCACGTCGGCGCTGTGGCTGGCGTCCGGGGTGTGGGTCAAGGACCTCACCGGCTCGGACGGCCTGGCCGCACTGTGCCTGCTCGCCATGTGGGCGCCGATCCTGGCAGGCCCCGCCCTGGGCACGCTCGCCGACCGTGTCCGCCGAAAGCCGCTGCTCATCGGCACGAACCTCGGCCTCGCGGCCCTCCTGCTGACACTCTTCACCGTCCAGTCCCGGGACGGGTTGTGGCTGCTGTACGCGGTCCTGTTCGTCTACGGGGCGGCCGGGATCGTGCACGACGCGGCCGAGTCGGCGCTGGTCACCGCCGCCGTCGACGGCTCGCTGCTCGGCGACTTCAACGGACTGAGGATGACGGCCACGGAGGGCATGAAGCTCCTCGCCCCGCTGGCCGGCGCGGGGCTCTACGCGGCGTACGGGGGCCCCTGCGTGGCCTTCCTGGACGCCGTCACGTTCGTGCTCGCCGCGGGCCTGTACGCGCTGCTGCGGGTCCGCGAGGACAGGCCGGGGCCGCCCACCGCCGGATGGCGCGCGCGAACCGCCGAGGGCGCGCGTCATCTGTGGCGGCACGAGCGGCTGCGGCCGCTCGTCCTGGCGGGCGGGACCACCATGCTGTTCGCCGGGCTCAACGGCGCGATGGTCTACGCGGTCGTGGACGGCCTCGGCCGCTCCCCCGCGTACGCCGGGGTGCTCGCTGCCGTCCAGGGCACCGGGTCGGTGCTGGTGGGCACGGTCTCGGGCCCCGCCCTGCGGCGCCTGGGCGAGCGCCGGTTCGCAGCCTGCGGCATCGTCCTGTTCGCCGCCGGCGTGGCGCTCAGGGCGATCCCGTCCGACCCGGTGACGCTCGGGTGCAGCGCGGCCATCGGTGCGGGACTGCCCTGTGTCCTGATCGCGGCGTTCACCGCGGTGCAGCGGGAGACGCCGGGCCCGCTGCTGGGCCGTGCGGCCGCCACGGCGAACACGCTGCTGTTCGGCCCGAACGCGGTCGGGCTGGCCGTGGGGGCGGGGCTCGTTGAACTCGTCGACCACCGGCCGGCGCTGGTGGCGCTGGGACTGGCCGCGACGGTGGCGGTGGCGCCGCTGTTCCACAGCTCCGCGAGTACTTCCCGGACGGCGCCGGGGCCGCCGTCGGACGCCGACTCCGCATGAGGGGTCCGCAGTTCCGTCACGTCCAGGTCGGCGACGACGCAACCGCACCCGTTGCCGCTGCAACTCCGCCAAGGCGCCGGGTCCGGCCGCATCCACCCACGCCTCGGTGCCCCGCCGCACAGCAGACGGCCGGAGCGGAGTGTGTCTCCCGCCCCGGCTCGCCCCGGTTCGTGCTGTTCACGACTTCCAGCCCGGGTTGCGCCCGCTGAGGGCGATGGTGCGGTCGAGGAGCGGGGCGTCCTCCGGGACGGGGACGACCGGGCCGAAGATGCCGCCTTCGCGGCTCGGGTCCTCGGCGGCGGCGGACAGGAAGCCGTACGACGCCCGCAGTGCGGCCGGGTCCGGCTCGTATTCCTGGTCGGTGGTCCGCGCCAGACCCCATTGGTGGACCACCAGTTCGTCGGCCGCGACCGCGCCCGCGACAGCCCCCGGCAGGTCCACGCCGCCCGCCCGGGTCATGCCGGTCCAGGCCGCCGGGTCGCGCCAGGCCTCGGCGAGTTCGTCGAGGACCTTCGGCAGCTCCTCGCGCCAGCCGGGCCCGATGTCCGGCTCGGCGGCGTCCGGAGCGGTGTCCGTGGTAGGGGCCCATATCCTTGCGGCCGGCGTCCCAGAAGGCGACGGCGAGCCCCTGCAGATGGCCCAGCAGGGTGCGCACCGCGTACCCGGGACACGGTGTCGCGTCCGCGAGCCGCTCGTCGCGCACTCCGGCCGCGAGCCGGGCGACGATCCGCGCCTGCGGTCCCAGATCAGACATCGTGTCGGTCACGGTCTCCTCCGGTTCCGCTGCCTCCGGCTGTCACCGGCTGCCTCCGAAGGGGGGACCGGCGCGGTGCGCGAAACTCATCGCTCGGACGCTTCCCGACCGCTCTTCACGACAGCCTGCCGCCTGCCCTGACGTGAGGGTCCGGTACGCGTCCACATCACGGCCCCCCGGGTCGCCACGGTGTTCCTCAGTCGCCCTTGGAACGGGTGCGGCGGGCGTAGGCGCGGGCGGCGCGGGCGCGGTCGCCGCACCGGGTGGAACACCAGTGGCGGCGGCCGTGGCGCAGCAGGTAGCGGTTGCAGGGGGCGGAGCCGCAAGCGGTGAGGCGTTCGGCGTCTGCGCCGGTGAGCAGGTCGGCGGCGTCGGCCGCGAGGGTCGCCAGAGCGTGGTCGACGATCTGGGTGGTGGGGTGTGGGGTCACGCGGTAGGGGCCGTGCCTTTCGTCCCACTGCAGCAGCGGGGCCGTGGGCACCCGGTTCATCGCGTCGTTGACGGCGGCGACGGCGGCGGGGAGTGCGGGAACCGCGGCGACGCGGGAGGCGAGCAGCGTCCTGACCTGTTCGCGCAGCGAACGCAGCTGGGCCGCGCACATCTCCCGCATACCGGCATCGGCGGGAGCGAGACCACGGTCGACGAGCCACTCATTCGCCGCCGCCGGGCTGCCGAGCATGTCGATGAACTGCCCACCGGGCAGGGCGATCACGCTGTTGGCGAGGGCGAGGGAGCGGTACTGCTCCTCACCCGGCGCGGGCGGCGGGGCCGGATCGGCGATCGGGGACTGGTTCACGATTCTCATGGTACGGCTTGCCCGTATCCGTGAGAGGCCGCTAGGGTCTTCTCACGGATGACCGGCCAGCTAACCGTGAGGTGACTTCCATGGCATCTGCTGACATATCCACCGATCCACGGCCCGTCCGCGTCTTCGGCGGCCCGACCGCCCTCTTCGCATACGGTGGCCTGCGTTTCCTGACCGACCCGACCTTCGACGCCCCCGGCGACTACGCTCGGCCCGGCCGGCCGGTCCTGACCAGGACCGCGCCGCCCGCCGGCAGCCCCGCCGACCTCGGCCGCATCGACGTCGTCCTGCTCTCCCACGACGAACACGCCGACAACTTGGACAACTCCGGGCGCGCCCTGCTCGCCGACGTGCCCCTCACACTCACCACTCCAAGCGGCGCGCAGCGCCTCGGAGCCAAGGCCAAGGGCCTGGCCGACTGGGAGTCCGTCGAACTGAACCGCCCCGGTGGCGGAACCGTCACCGTGACCGGCCTCCCCGCCATCCACGGCCCCGGCAGGCGTGAGGAAGTCGAACCTCTCTCCGGTCAGGTCATCGGCTTCCTCCTGACCGGAGACGGCCTGCCCACCGTCTACGTCAGCGGCGACAACGCCTCTCTCGACGCCGTCAAGCAGATCGCCGAACGATCCGGCCCGGTGGACACCGCCCTCCTCTTCGCCGGGGCACCTCGCCTCTCCGGCCTCTACAACGGCGCGCCCCTCGTCCTCGACAGCGCCCAGACCGCCGAAGCCGCCCGGATCCTCGGCGCCCGCCGGATCGTCCCCCTCCACTACGACAGTTGGGCCCACTTCACCGAGGGCCGTGACGCGTTGGCGGCTGCTTTCGCGGAGGCCGGTCTGTCCGAGCGCGTGGATTGGGGCCACAGGGGCTGACCGCACGGGCCGCCGCTGCTTCAGAGCCCCGCGAGAGCGTCCCGTACGGCGTCGAGATCGCCGTCCGACGCCAACCCGGCGTGATACAGCCGCAGTTCGGTCGCGCCCAGCTCGGCGGCGCCCTGGGCGTCCCGCGCGAGTGTCCCCGGGCTGCCGCCCATGCCGGAGACCACGGTGAAGTTGGCCGCGAGGACGGCACCCGTCCGGGTCTGTTCCGCGAACGGGGCCAGCAGGCCGGCACCACCCGTGCAGGGCACCACCACACCGTCCGCCACGGACAGGATGTGCGCGGGGTCGACGCCCGCGTTGGCACCGCAGTGGTACGGGACCGGGTCCGCGTGCAGCAGCACCTGGAAGCCCTCGGGCGCGGCCGCCCGGACCGCCGCCACGGCCTCCTCCTGGAGCGTGCGGGCGGTGGTGTCGCGCCACGCGCGCGTGGCGGCCGCCTTCGCCTCACCGAGGAGCTTCTCCACGCCCGCCCAGCCCCCGTCGGAGGGCGCGCCGCGCCACACCGGCTCCAGTTCTGCCCGTACCGCCGCGGCCAGTTCCTCCGCATCCAGTCCGTGCCGTCCATAGCCATCACGGCAACTCGGGCAGAAGCACAGGGACATGAGGTACTGCCCGGCGTCCCCGAGCGGCACGCCGCCGATCTTGTCGTGGGCGTGCAGGTGCGCCAGTCCGTACCAGCCGAGCGACTCGAGCTCGGTGCCGCGCGCGCCGGGCCGTACGGCCGCCTCGGCCGCCAGGTCGACGAGGTACGCGCGCGTGGCGGGCTGCGCGATGCACGGCGCCCAGGGGTAGCGGTCGCCGTAGGCGTTGACCACGGAGGTGCCGGGATGCTCCTCGCCCAGGCGGGAGTTGTGCGCCAGCACCACCCAGGTGTGCACCTCGAGCCCGGCCGCGATGAGCGCGCGGGCCGCCTCCCCGAAGGCGTCGCCCGGGGCCCAGTCGCCGGCCGGCCAGGGGCGCAGGGTGCGGCCCTCCCAGCGCGCGTCCGCCAGGTAGAGCACGGCCGCGTGGCGGGCGGTCACGATGCGGTGGCGCGGGTGCCGGGGCGTGAGGGCGCGTGTGGAGTGGTAGGCGGAGGCGAGGGTCGCCTGCCGGACGCCCAGCGCGGCGATGCGGTCCGGGGCCTCGGGGTCCCCGTTGACGTCCCAGGGGTAGACGAACGCCGACGCCTTCACACGCCCTCCTCGAGCAGCGCGTACCCGTGGTCGATCAGCGCGGCGAGCTGTTTGACGTGGTCCTCGGACGGCTCGTGCAGGGGCGGCCGCACCTCGCCGACGTCGAGGCCGCGCAGCCGTACGCCGGCCTTGACGAGGGACACGGCGTAGCCGCGGCCGCGGGCGCGCAGTTCGACGAACGGGCGGTAGAAGCCGTCCAGGAGCCGGTTCACCGTGGTGTCGTCGCCGGAGGTGAGCGCGCGGTGGAAGGCGAGGGCGATCTCCGGGGCGAAGCAGAACACGGCGGACGAGTACAGCGTGACGCCGATGCCGCGGTAGGCGAGCTGGGTCTGCTCGGCGGTCGGCAGCCCGTTGAAGTAGAGGAAGTCGCCCGGCGCCTCACTGCGCACGGCGCTGACGATGCGCTGCATCAGGTCCAGGTCGCCGAGCCCGTCCTTGAGGCCGATGACGCCGTCCGTACGGGCGAGCTCCACCACCGTCCCGGGCGTGAACACGGCGTTGTCGCGCTGGTAGACGACGGTCGGCAGCGAGGTCGAGGCGGCCAGCTCCCGGTAGTGCCGCAGCAGCCCCTCCTGGCCCGCGACCACCAGGTAGGGCGGCATGGCGAGCAGCCCGTCCGCCCCGGCGCCCTCCGCGAGCTTCGCGTAGCGCACGGCGAGCGCGGTCCCGTAACCGGCGCCCGCCACGACCGGAACCCGTCCGTCGGTCGCCTCGACGGCCGCCCGTACGCAGGCCTCGAACTCCTCGGGCGTCAGCGCGTGGAACTCACCCGTGCCGCAGCACGCGAACACCGCGGCGGCGCCCGCCTCCACGCCCTTGCGCACATGGGCGCGGTAGACGTCGAGCGCGAGGGAGCCGTCGGGCCCGTACGCGGTGACGGGGAAGAACAGCGGCCCGCTCGGGATGCTGAGTCGAGCGGCGAGAAGGGCTGACGTCACGGGCTCTCCCTTGAACAGGCGCTCCTGCGCGGACCGACGCGCGCTCCCGAGTGGACCACACCCCGGACAGGTGCACGTTTCTGATCCGCGTCCATATTTCTGAACGAATCCACGCTATGGGGCCACCTCAGGGCGGGTCAAGCGCGCAATCAGGCAAGTCAGGGGTGGATTCCGCGCTTCCGCGCCACACTTGACGGGCCAGGCCGACGCTCCCTAGCGTGTCCACGAATGTGAATCCTGTGCACGAATGCGGCCGTTGATCTCAAGGAGACCGAGGATGCCCGCTCCCCGCACCGTTCTGCTCACCGGCGCCGCCGGCGGACTCGGCACCCTGATGCGGGGACTGCTGCCCCAGTACGGCTACCGGCTGCGCCTCCTCGACCTGCGGCCGATCGAGGGCGAGCCGGACGCGATCACCGCGGATCTCGCGGACAAGGACGCCGTGCGCGAGGCCGTACGGGGCGTCGACGCGATCATCCACCTCGCGGGCATCTCCCTGGAGTCCACGTTCGAGAAGATCCTGAAGGCGAACATCGAGGGCACGTACAACGTGTACGAGGCGGCGCGCGAGGAAGGCGTACGCCGGATCGTGTTCGCCTCCTCCAACCACGCGGTCGGCTTCACCCCGCGCCCCCAGGGCGACGATCCGCTGATCCCGATCGACACCCCGCGCCGCCCCGACACCTTCTACGGACTGTCCAAGTCCTTCGGCGAGGACCTGGCCCAGTTCTACTGGGACAAGCACGGCCTGGAGACGGTCTCGGTGCGCATCGGCTCCTGCTTCCCCGAGCCCACCAGCGTCCGCATGCTCTCCGTCTGGATGAGCCCCGAGGACGGCGCCCGCCTCTTCCACGCGGCCCTGACCGCCGAGGACGTCGGCCACACTGTCGTCTACGGCTCCTCGGCCAACACCCGCCTGTGGTGGGACCTGACCACCGCGCGGGCCCTCGGCTACGAACCGCAGGACGACTCCGAGCCGTACGCCGAGAAGCTCATCGCCGAGCAGGGCGAGTTGGACCCGGACAACCCGGCGCACGCGCACCTGGGCGGCCACTTCGTCACGGACCCGCCCATCTGGCCGTACTGAGACGACCGACTCCAAGGGCGGGCGGGCACCGAACGGGCCCGCCCGCGCCGCTTTTCGGGCACGGAAGCTGCCCGATCTCACCCGGCGCCCCGCTCCGCCCCAGGTCCGACGCGGGCACACATCCAGCGAAGCGGGCAGGGTCGGGCACACACGGGCACGCAACAGGCCTGGTCACCGCCGCGCACCCGCTGTAGAACTTCCCCCATGAGCCCTGCCGGGCCCGAACGGGCACCACCGGTTCGGGTGCCCCGGAGGCGAACGAGCGCAAGAGCACGAAAGACAGGTGTCGGCGATGACGGACAGGACCGCGGAGGAACGTCAGCGCGAGATCGTCAAAGCCGCCCGCCGCACGGGCTCGGTCGACGTCACCACGCTCGCCGCGGAGCTGGGCGTGGCGAAGGAGACCGTACGACGCGATCTGCGCGCCCTGGAGGACCACGGCCTGGTCCGCCGCACCCACGGCGGGGCCTACCCCGTGGAGAGCGCCGGTTTCGAGACGACCCTCGCCTTCCGCGCCACCAGCCACGTACCCGAGAAGCGCCGGATCGCGGCCGCCGCGGCCGAGCTGCTCGGGGACGCCGAGACGGTCTTCGTCGACGAGGGCTTCACCCCCCAGCTCATCGCCGAGGCGCTGCCCCGGGACCGGCCGCTGACCGTGGTCACCGCGTCCCTGGCCACCGCGGGCGCGCTCGCGGAGGCCGAGAACACCACCGTCCTGCTGCTGGGCGGCCGGGTGCGGCACGGCACGCTCGCCACCGTCGACCACTGGACGACGAAGATGCTCGCCGGTTTCGTCATCGACCTGGCGTACATCGGCGCCAACGGCATCTCCCGCGAACACGGCCTGACCACCCCCGACCCCGCGGTCAGCGAGGTCAAGGCGCAGGCGATCCGCGCCTCCCGGCGCACGGTGTTCGCGGGGGTGCACACCAAGTTCGGGGCGGTCAGCTTCTGCCGGTTCGCTGAGATCGGCGAGCTGGAGACCGTCGTCACCAGCACGCTGCTGCCCGCCTCCGAAGCCCACCGCTACTCACTACAGGGCCCGCAGGTCATCCGCGTCTGAAAAACCAGCACAGTCCCCCAGGGCACACCCACGCCCGTGCGCGCCCCTTATCTCCCCATTCGTTCAGGAGTACCCCATGCGAACCCAGAGCCGCAGAACACCCCGCGCCCTGTTGGCCGTGGCCGCCGCAGGAACGCTGATCACTCCCCTGCTCGCCGGCTGCTCGGGCGCCGGCGGCGCAGGCGGCGTGGGCGGTGGATCCGCCCACGCCATCAACGTCCTGATGGTGAACAACCCGCAGATGGTGGAGTTGCAGAAGCTCACCGCCGGCAACTTCACGAAGAAGACCGGGATCAAGGTGAACTTCACCGTGCTGCCGGAGAACGACGTCCGCGACAAGATCAGCCAGGACTTCGCCAACCAGGCGGGCCAGTACGACGTCGCCACCCTCAGCAACTACGAGATCCCGATCTACGCCAAGAACGGCTGGCTCCACGCGCTCGACCCGTACGTCAAGAGCGACAGCAGCTTCGACCAGCAGGACATCCTCGCCCCGATGCGGCAGGCCCTCACCGCCGCGGACGGCAAGCTTTACGGCGAGCCCTTCTACGGCGAGTCCTCCTTCCTGATGTACCGCAAGGACGTCTTCAAGAAGAAGGGCCTGACCATGCCGGCCAAGCCCACCTGGCAGCAGGTCGCCGACCTGGCCGCCAAGGCGGACGGCGGCGAGCCCGGCATGAAGGGCATCTGTCTGCGCGGGCTGCCCGGCTGGGGCGAGGTGATGGCTCCGCTGACCACCGTCGTCAATACCTTCGGAGGCACCTGGTTCGACAAGGACTGGAAGGCACAGCTGGACTCCCCGGAGTTCAAGCAGGCCACGCAGTTCTACGTGGACCTGGTCCGCAAGCACGGCGAGTCCGGCGCCGCGCAGTCCGGCTTCGCCGAGTGCCTGAACGACATGACGCAGGGCAAGACGGCGATGTGGTACGACGCCACGTCCGGCGCGGGTTCGCTGGAGGCCGCCGGTTCCCCGGTCAAGGGCAAGATCGGCTACGTCCCGGCTCCGGTGGAGAAGACCGACAGCTCCGGCTGGCTCTACACCTGGGCGTGGGGCATCCAGAAGGCGTCCAAGAACGCCGGCGACGCCTGGAAGTTCATCTCGTGGGCGTCCGGCAAGGACTACGAGAAGCTCGTGGGCGAGAAGGCGGGCTGGGCCAACGTGCCGGCCGGCAAGCGTTCGTCGACGTATGACATCCCGGAGTACCGCAAGGAGGCGGCCGCCTTCGCGGACGTCACCCGCGACGCCATAGCCAGTGCCAAGCCGAACGACCCGGGTGTGCAGCCCCGTCCGGCGCCCGGCATCCAGTTCGTCGACATCCCCGAGTTCACCGATCTGGGCACCAAGGTCTCCCAGGAGATCAGCTCCGCCATAGCGGGCCGGCAGTCCGTGGACAGCGCGCTGAAGAAGTCGCAGGCGCTCGCCGAGGCCGTCGCCAAGAAGTACGAGGGATCATGACCGTCACCACCTCCGCCCGGGTCGCCGCCGCCGCTGCGCGGCCGGCGACCCGGCCGCCGAACCGTATGCGAGCGTGGGCCACCCGAGCGCCCCTGCTGCCCGCCCTGGTCTTCATGATCGTGGTGACCCAGCTGCCGTTCGTGGCCACACTGGTGATCTCGTTCTTCGACTGGAACGCGCTCTATCCGAAGGACCGTCACTTCACGGGCGTCGACAACTACCGCCAGGTCCTCACCGACCAGGACCTGCGCCACTCGGTGTGGACGACGGTCCTGCTGACGGTCACGGTGGTTCTGGTCAGCCTGGTCCTGGGCCTCGGCATGGCATTGCTGCTCAACCGGAAGTTCCGGGGCCGCGGGGTGGTTCGCACGCTGCTGATCGCCCCGTTCCTGGTGGTGCCGGTGGCGGCCGCACTGCTCTGGAAACACGTGCTCTACAACCCTGAATACGGCCTGCTCAATGGACTGTTGCACTATGTGGGCGGACCCCAGCCAGACTGGATCTCCGACAACCCGCTGCCGGCGGTCGAGGCCTCGCTGATCTGGCAGTGGACGCCGTTCATGATGCTGATCCTGCTGGCGGGACTGCAGAGCCGCGACCACGAGCAGATCGAGGCCGCGCGGGTCGACGGCGCGAGCGACTGGCAGATCTTCCGCCACCTCACGCTGCCGCACCTGCGTCGGTATCTGGAGTTGGGAGCCCTGCTGGGCTCGATCTACATCGTCCAGAACTTCGACGCGGTCTTCACGCTCACCTCGGGCGGCCTCGGCACCGCGAACCTGCCCTACACCGTCTACCAGAGTTTCTACCAGGCCCACGAGAACGGCCTGGCCTCCGCCGCCGGCGTCCTGGTCGTCATCGGCTCCATCGTCATCGCCACCTTCGCCCTGCGCGTCGTGTCGTCCCTGTTCCGCGAGGAGGTGTCCCGCGCATGAGCACCGCCGCCGTACGTACCGCGACCGTCCGCACCGCGACCGTCCGCAGCCGCAGCCGCCGCGGAGCGGGGCTCGGCCTGCTGGCCTGGCTGATCGGTCTGCTGTTCTTCCTGCCCATCGCCTGGATGGCCCTGACGTCGTTCCACTCGGAGGCGGACGCCGCGACGAACCCGCCGTCCTTCGGGGCGGCCCTGACCCTGGACAGCTACCGGGACTTCTTCGGCGCGGGCGGCGGCGCGAGCCCCTGGCCGGCGTTGATCAACTCGACCATGGCGTCGGTGGCCTCGACCCTGTGCGTGCTCCTGCTGGCGCTCCCCGCGGCGTACGCGCTGTCGATCCGCCGGGTGAAGAAGTGGACGGACGTCCTGTTCTTCTTCCTGTCCACCAAGATGCTGCCGGTGGTGGCGGGCCTGCTGCCGATCTACCTGTTCGCGAAGAACACCGGCATGCTCGACAACATCTGGCTGCTCGTCATCCTCTACACGTCCATGAACCTGCCGATCGCGGTGTGGATGATGCAGTCGTTCCTGGCCGAGGTCCCGGTGGCCGTGATCGAGGCGGCGCAGATCGACGGCGCCCGGCTGCCGACGGTCCTCGCGCGCGTGGTGGCCCCCATCGCGCTGCCCGGCATCGCCGCGACCGCTCTGATCTGCTTCATCTTCAGCTGGAACGAGCTGCTCTTCGCCCGGGTGCTCACCGGCGTGGTGGCCGAGACGGCCCCCGTCTTCCTGACCGGCTTCATCACCAGCCAGGGCCTGTTCCTGGCGAAGGTGTGCGCCGCGTCGCTCGTCATCTCCCTGCCGGTGCTCGCCGCGGGGTTCGCCGCCCAGGACAAACTGGTCCAGGGCCTGTCGTTGGGAGCCGTGAAATGAAGGCCGCCGTCATCGAGTCCGTGGGTCGCGCCGTCGTCTCCGAGGTCCCGGACCCGACGCCCGGACCGCGCGAGGTGGTCGTGGAGGTCGCGGCCTGCGGACTGTGCGGCACCGACCTGCACATCCTCCAGGGCGAGTTCGCGCCCAAGCTGCCGATCGTGCCCGGGCACGAGTTCGCGGGCGAGGTCGTCGGGGTGGGTACGCAGGTCACGGAGCTGGCGGTCGGCGACCGGGTCGCCGTGGACCCGTCCCTGTACTGCCACGAGTGCCGGTACTGCCGTACGGGCCACAACAACCTGTGCGAACGGTGGGCGGCGATCGGGGTGACGACGGCCGGCGGGGCCGCGCAGTACGCGGTCGCGCCGGTGGCGAACTGCGTGAAGCTCCCGGAGCATGTCCGCACCCAGGACGCGGCGTTGGTGGAGCCGCTGTCGTGCGCGGTGCGCGGCTACGACGTCCTGCGGTCCCGTCTCGGGTCCCACGTCCTGATCTACGGCTCGGGAACGATGGGCCTGATGATGCTGGAGCTGGCCAAGCGGACGGGCGCGGCGAGCGTGGACGTGGTGGACGTCAACCCGGCGCGGCTGGAGACGGCACGGCGGCTGGGTGTCTCGGGCTCGGCGGCGAACGCGGACGAACTGGACCGGCCGCAGGGCTGGGACGTGGTGGTGGACGCCACGGGGAACGCGGCGGCGATCCAGGACGGCCTGGGGCGGGTGGCGAAGGCCGGGACGTTTCTGCAGTTCGGGGTGGCGGACTATGCGACGCGGGTCACGATCGACCCGTACCGGATCTACAACCAGGAACTCACGATCACGGGTTCGATGGCGGTGCTGCACAGCTTCGAACGGGCGGCGGAGCTGTTCGCGAACGGGGTGCTGAACCCCGAGGTGTTCATCAGCGACCGCCTGCCTCTGGAGCGGTATCCGCAGGCGCTGGAGCAGTTCGCGGCGGGGGTGGGGCGGAAGATCGTGGTGGTGCCGTAGGGGGTGCCGCGTGGATGGTCCTCGCCCCCGCCGCCCCTACCCTTCCCGCCCGTGGGGGCTGCGCCCCCAGACCCACGCTGTCGGCCTTGCGGCCTCGTCCTCGAACTCCCCCAAGCTCCTCGAGCAGGGGGGACCCCCAGACGGACTGAGTGATGCCGACCCGGCGCTGACACAGCAGCCCCGGAAATTCAGCCCCTCCGGCGTTTGAGGAGCGGGGGCCCGGGGCCGGCCCCCGAACGGGGTCTGGGGCGGAGCCCCTAGCGGCGTGCAGGCGGAGCCCCGCAACGGGGTGTACGGCATGCAGTCCCCCACCGGGGTCCAGAAGGCGAAGCCCCCGGCGGAGTGCGGGGGCAGAGCGCCGCGAGGGGTGCAGGGGACGCAGTCCCCGCCCGGGCCCCAGGGGCGGAGCCCTGGTGGGGTTGAAGGGGCGGAGCCCCTGGAGGTGGGACGGGTAGGGGCGGCGGGGGCGAGGACCGTGCCGAGGCGCATCGGGTAAGGGAACGGTAAAGCCACCTCGCTCGTTACCCCTGGCATGACAGCTATGACCCCCGGCTCGAACCTCCCGCTCGGCGTCCCCCGCGTGACCGTCGAGGTCGCCGCCCCGGTGCGGCTCGACGTGTCCGCCCTGCTGCTCACCGCCGACGGCAAGGTGCGCTCCGACGACGACTTCATCTTCTACAACCAGCCGATGGGCCCGGGTGTCACCTACCGCTCCGGCGGTGGCACGAATCCCGACTCGATCATGGTCGACACCGCCTCCCTCCCCCCGGGCATCGAGAAGATCGTCGTCACCGCGAGCCCGGACGCCGCCGGCCAGACCTTCCAGGGCATCGAGCCGACGGCCACCCTCCGCAACGCGGACGACAACAGCGTGCTGGCCACCTTCACTCCGCCGCAGCTCGGCACCGAGACCGCGCTGGTGGTCGTGGAGATCTATCTGCGGGGCGGCGCGTGGAAGGCGCGTGCCGTGGGGCAGGGCTACGCCAACGGCCTCGCGGGCATCGCGACCGACTTCGGCGTCACGGTGGAGGAACCGGCCGCGCCCCCGCAGCCCGTCGCCCCGCCGCAGACCATTCCCCCGGCACCCGTCGCTCCGCCGGCACCGCCCACCCCGGTCCCCGGCGCCGGAAAGATCAACCTCGACAAGGGCCGCGTCAGCCTCCAGAAGAACCAGACCGTGTCCCTCGTCAAGGGCGGCCGCCCGCTGCTCTCCCAGGTCAGGATGGGCCTCGGCTGGGAGCCCGCCTTCCACGGCAAGGACATCGACCTGGACGCGTCCGTCATCGCCTACGGCCCGCAGCGCAACCACATCGACAGCTGCTACTTCGGCAAGCTGACCATCCTCAACGGCGCGATCAAGCACTCCGGGGACAACCTCACGGGCGAGGGCGGAGGCGACGACGAGGTCATCGCCGTCGACCTCGGGCGCCTGCCCCAGGAGGTCACGGGCCTGGTCTTCACCGTGAACTCGTTCTCCGGCCAGAAGTTCACGGAGGTCGCCAAGGCGTACTGCCGCCTCGTGGACGCCGCCACCGACCAGGAGCTGGTGCGTTTCGACCTCACGAGTGCGGAGCCGCAGACGGGCGTGATGATGGCGAAGCTCGTCCGCCAGTTCTCCGGCGAGTGGGACATGACCGCGATGGGCGACTTCGTCAAAGCCCGTACGGTACGGAACATGGTCAAGCCGGCGGCCGAGGCGCTGTAGCCGGTCGTACGGCAGCCACCGCACTCGCGGGCGCCCTACGGCGGGGCGCCCGCGGGTGCGGCAGCCGGGGGTCTACGCCCGCAATCCCTCCGTCAGCAGCGACAGGTAGCGGCGGATGTAGGCGCCCTGACCGTTCGCCAGTTCCGAGGCGATGGCGATGCCGTGGGCCAGCCGCAGCACCTCGATCGGCTCGACGTCGGCCCGCAGGGTCCCCTCCCGCTGCGCCGCCTCCACCAGTCGTGACGCCGCCTCCTTCATCGAGGTGCCGCAGGCCGTGACCGCGGCGGAGCTGCCGTCCGTGACGGCTGAGCCCAGCAGGGCCTTCATCCCGCGCACCTGGATCGTCCCGACGCACAGCTCGTGCAGCCACTCCACCAGCGCCTCGCCCGGCGGGAGCTCCTTCGCGATCTCGTCGGCCCGGGTCGCGATCGCCTCGATCCGGTCGACGTACGCGGCCTCCAGCAGCGCCTGACGGTTCGGGAAGTGCCGGTACAGCGTGCCCGACCCGACCCCCGCCCGCTTCGCGATGTCGTCGAGCGACGCGTTCTCGCCATGCTCGGCGAAAGCCTCGGCCGCCACCTTCAGCAACCGCTCGTAGTTGCGCCGTGCGTCCGCTCGCATGGGCCTGACCTGCGCCATCCAGATACTCCTTGCGAACCGGGGGCTCTCTCCGTATCTTATCCGGCATTTGAATCGGAGACAGTCCCCGGTTACCTGAGCCCCGGCCGAGTGAACGGAGTCCCACCGTATGCCCCCCGCTGCCCCGACCGCCCTCGGCCCCCGAGACGTTCTCGCCCGCTACCGACGTGCCATGGTCGACAAGTCGGCGGACGACCTGGCCGACCTGTATTCGGTCGATGCCGTCCATGAGTTTCCGTTCCTCTTCCCGGGCATGCCCGCGCGCTATCAGGGGCGCGAAGAGGTGCGCGCGGGGTACGGGGCCGCCTGGGGCGCAAGCCCGGCGCAGCCACAGCAGATCCGTGAGGTGGCCGTGCACGAGTCCACCGACCCCGAGGTGATCACCGTCGAGCAGATCGTCACCGGGACCCTGGCCACCACCGGTGAGCCGTTCGCCTTCTCGGGCCTTCTGGTGATGCGGGTCCGGAACGGCTTGATCGTGCACGTGCGCGACTACATGGACGGCCTCGCAGTGGCCCACGCAACGGGCCGACTGCCTGCCGTGGCCGCCATGCTCAGCGGCCATCAGGCTGGATGACGGGCTAGAAGAGGGCGCTGTACGCGTTCAGCGCGGGTTGTCCGCCCAGGTGGGCATAGAGGACGGTGGAGTCCCGGCCGATCTCCCCACGCGAGACGAGGTCGACGAGCCCGGCCATCGACTTTCCCTCGTAGACGGGATCGGTGACCATCCCCTCCGTGCGTGCGGCGAGCCGCATCGCCTCCAGCGTCCTTTCGTCCGGGATGCCGTAGGTGCCCGCGTGGTACCGCTCGTCCAACTCGACGTCCGCCTCCGTCAACTCCTTCTCCACACCGATGAGCTGTCCGGTGGCGCGGGCGATCCGGGCGATCTGTTCCCGTGTGCGAGTGGGCTCCGCTGACGCGTCGATGCCGATCACACGGCGCGGACGCCCGCCCGCCTCCTCCAGCGCGCGGAACCCGGCGATCATGCCGGCCTGGGTGGAGCCGGTCACGGAGCACACGATCACGGTGTCGAAGAAGACGTCCGACTCCCGCTCCTGCTCGGCGACCTCGTACGCCCAGTTCGCGAAGCCGAGGCCGCCGAGCGGGTGGTCGGAGGCACCGGCCGGGATTGCGTACGGCTTGCCGCCCGCCTCCTCGACCTCCCGCAGCGCCTGCTCCCAGCTCTCCTTGAAGCCGATCCCGAACCCGGCCCTGACCAGCCGTACGTCGGCCCCGGCGAGCCGGCTGACGAGGATGTTGCCGACCTTGTCGTACACGGAGTCGGGCCAGTCCACCCAACTCTCCTGGATCAGCACGCACTTGAGCCCGACGCGAGCGGCGACCGCGGCGACCTGCCGGGTGTGGTTGGACTGCACGCCACCGATCGAGACCAGCGTGTCGCAGCCCTGCGCAAGCGCGTCGGCGACGAGGTACTCCAGCTTGCGGGTCTTGTTCCCGCCGTACGCGATGCCGGAGTTGCAGTCCTCCCGCTTGGCCCACAGGGAGGCACCGCCGAGGTGGGCGGTGAGCCGCTGAAGCGGGTGGACCGGGGAGGGCCCGAAGAGCAGGGGACAACGCTCGTACGTGGACAGGGACATGGGACCTCCCGGGTTCAGCGGGCCTCTTCGTCGGTTCGGTCGGTCTCGTCGGCCAGGTCTGCGAGAGTGCGCCAGATCTCCGCGGTGACGCGGACCGCCCCGTCCACGTCACCGTCCGCACAGGCCTCGATGAGCCGCTCGTGCAGCCCGGCGGAGCGGCAGGTGCCGCCCTCGCCGAAGCGCCGACGCTCCAGGCGGCGGATGAGCGGCATGTAGCGGGCCACGGTGGCGGCGGCCGCTCGATTGCCGCAGACCCGGACCAGCACGTCGTGCAGCTCGTCGTCGGCGCGCAGGGCGGCGTCCACGTCTCCGGTGCGTACGGCACCCGCGAACCGCTCGTTGGCCGCACGCATCCCGGCCACGTCCGCTGCCCGCAACCGGGGCACGGCGACCCGCGTGGCCAGCTCGTGCATGGCGCCCACGACGGCCGCCGCGTCCCGTACCTCGTCGGCGACGACCGGGGTCACCCGCGTGTAGCTCTGCGGCTTGCTCTCCAGCAGCCCCTCGTCCACGAGCCGCGAGAAAGCCTCCCGCACGGGCGCCCGCGACAGCCCGAGCTGCTCGGCGAGCTCGGTGTCGCGCACCACCGCACCGGGTTCTATCTCCCCGGCCACGATGGCGTCCCGGATGGATTCGTAGGCGCGGTCCCGCAGCAGGGTGCGGGGCACGGGTCGAAGGGCCTCCATGAATTGAAATGTTAGATATCAACAGCGCGCCCGTACAAGGGTGTCGCCCGCAACCTCGTGAAGGTGCGGGCCACGCTCATCGAGCGGCGGTCAGACCGCCGCCCACGGCCAGTCGGCGTCCTGGGCGGCTTCCAGCAGCGGCACCATCCGGAAGGCCGCGTCCGACAGGCCGCCGAAGGTGTGCCTGTTGCCCGTCCCGGACGGGCCGTGACCCACCCGGTATCCGGCCAGGTTCCAGGTGTAGACCGGGATGTGCGCCGGGACCTGCCGGGTCGGGTCGCCGTCCCGGTTGTAGCCGTACTGCTCGTCGGTGACGATCAGCACCCGGTCCTGCCCCCGGTAATGCGCGCGGATGGCGCTGGTGGTGTCGGTACCCCCCAGGTCGCCGAAGCGGCCGAGGACCTTCAGTACCGACTCGCCCTTGCGGAACGTCAGCCGCTTGCTGGTCGTGCCGAACTCGACGAGGTCCGCCTCCGCCGCCCGCAGCGCGAGCGCCGTACCGAAGATCGCCGCCGCGTCGGCACGGTTCAGCTCGGAGCGGTCGGACAGCCGGGAGTAGAACATCGAACCCGATCGGTCCACGAGCACCAGCGTGCGGCCGGACAGCGCGGGCACGTTGGCCAGCGAGTGGCCGAGCGCCTGCTCCAGCGGGTACGACCAGCGCAGCGACGGCGCGTGCTGGTACGCGGCGAGGTACCGGAAGGGGAACTGCCGCGAGCGCGCGACCTCGGCCGGGTCGCTGATCCGGGCCGCGACCTGCGCCGCGACCTCGTCCGAGACCCCGGCCGCGTCGAAGTTCCGCAGATTGCGCACCAGCGCCATCGCACCCATGGACGGGATCACGGCTTCCCAGGCCGCCTTGTCCATCGGTCCCTGCAGCCAGCCGGCCAGCGCCTCCCACGTCATCCCGGCCGCCGCGAGCCGCTCGGCGCCATCGGGCCCGGTGACGACCGCTCGCCGCCGCTCGACGGGCAGCGACATCAGCTCGCGGTGCGCGGTGAGTACGCGGGCCGAGGCGGGCGGCACCGCGGTGTCCGGGTTGTGCCGGCGGTCCAGCGCGTACTGGAACAGGTCGCCCTGCCACGGCTTGCCGGGGTCCGGCGCGGCGTGCACCAGGTTGAGGATGTCGCCGAGGCGGTAGCCCTTCGAAGCGGTGTCGTACTTCAGCAGCGCCTTGCCGGTGTAGAGGCGTCGCACGGCGTCGGCGATGCCGCGCTTGACCGGCTTGGGAACGGCGCGGCCGTACATGGCGGTCCAGTAGGCGAGCAGCTCGCCGGGCTCGTCGGGGCGCTGGAGGACGGAGTTCACGACCTGGCGGTTCGACGGGCCGTCGGTGGCTCCCGCGTCGAGCCGCGCCTTCACGTACTCGGCGGCGCCCACGATCGAGGCCGTCCGCAGGTTGCCCTCGCCGCGCAGCCAGCCGAGCAGGCCGGCGGTCCACGAGGGGTCGGTGACGGCGAGTTCGCGCACCAGCTTCGCGAACCGGTCGTCGCGGTCGGCGCCGGACTCGTAGAAGGTCTGCTGCGAGACGAAGTTCGAGACCGAGAGCAGGAACAGCTCGGAGCGGGCGTCTCGCTCACGGCCTCGGCCGCCCTGGTACGTACGCAGCACACGTCCCGTGGACGTCACCCGGGAAGTGGGCTGCGCCTTGGCGGCTCTCGTGTTGAATCGCGCCATGGTGAATTCCCCCGAATTCGTTGATTTTTTTTCGGAGGGAGGCCCAGCAAAAAGGGAAGTGCCCGAGTTCAGGGGTCGGCGACGGGACTGTTCACCAGGAGCGTCTTCCATTTCCGCCACACCGACCCCGAGTCGATGACGGGATTCGAACCCGCAACATACCTGATCCCGAAGTATCCGCTGCCTGCGCACCGGGCACCCACCATTGCTGCGCCTCCCGAGATCAAGTCGGCGGCGGCATCGGATTCTTTGGAGAGAAGAAGTAGCCGCAGCCCGCGCACCGGGAGGTGCGTGAAGTTGTGGTGTCCAGAGATCGAGGTCGGCGGAACCGACAAGGTGCTCTAACCCCTGAGCTACACCGGCTCGTGGTACCGGTGGCGGGACTCGAACCCGCGGCCGCCCCATTATCAGTGGAAGTAGGTCCTGCCTTCGCACCTGGACGTGCATCACTCTAGGAGGCGTACCGCGGGCCGGGCGAACGAATTAATTGCCGCCGGGAGTTGCCGGTGTTCAGTCGCGCTTCTGCCGCTTCCAGGGCCCCGTGATGGCCAGCATGATGCCCGGCTCCTGGATGTTGGCGTACAGGGTCCTGCCGTCGGGCGAGAAGGTGACGCCGGTGAATTCGCTGAACTCCGGCTCGTCCTCGGTGCCGATGTTCAGTTCGTTGCGGGCGATGGGGTACGTACGGCCGCTGTCGGTCGCGCCGAAGAGGTGCTGGACGCCCTCGCCGTCCTCGGCGATGACCAGGCCGCCGTACGGGGAGACGGTGATGTTGTCGGGGCCGTCGAAGTCGCCGTCCTCGGCCGGGTCCGGGTTCACGCCGAGCAGGACCTTCAGGGTGAGGGTGCGGCGCTTGGGGTCGTAGAACCAGACCTGCCCGTCGTGCTGGACGGGGCTCTCCTCGCGGGCGTAGGAGGAGACGATGTACGTGCCGCCGTCACCCCACCACATGCCCTCCAGCTTGCGGGCGCGGGTGATCTCGCCGTCGGCGAACTGCTTGCGCACGGGGACCGTCTTCGCGTCGCGGTCCGGGACGTCGATCCAGTCGACGCCGTAGACGGTACCGATCTTCGTGGCGCGGGAGAGGTCGTCGACGAACCTGCCGCCGGAGTCGAAGCACTTGAAGGCCTGCAGGCGGCCCGCGTCGTCCGCGAGGGCGCGCAGCTTGCCGCGGCCGTGCTCGAAGCCCTCCGGCGGGGTCCAGCGGTAGAGCAGGCCGTTCGGGCCGGAGGCGTCCTCCGTCAGGTACAGGTGGCCGCGCTTGGGGTCGACGACGACGGCCTCGTGGGCGTAACGGCCGAGCGCCTTGACGGGCTTGGGGTCGCGGTTGGCGCGCCGGTCGGCGGGGTCCACCTCGAAGACGTAGCCGTGGTCCTTGGTCATGCCGTTCTGGCCGGCCTTGTCCTCGGTCTCCTCACAGGTCAGCCAGGTCCCCCAGGGGGTATTGCCGCCGGCGCAGTTGGTGGAGGTGCCGGCGATGCCGACCCACTCGGCGACGTGGTCGTGGCGGACCTCGACGACGGTGCAGCCGCCGGACGCGGCGGGGTCGTAGACGAGGCCCTCGGTGAGCGGTACCGGGTACTTCCACTTGGAGCGGGGGCCCTTGAGCTCGTGGTTGTTGACGAGGAGGGTGGCGCCGCGCGGGCCGGGGAAGGTGGAGGTGCCGTCGTGGTTGGACGGGGTGAACTCGCCTGATTCCAGCTTGGTCCTGCCGCTGTAGGTGATGACGCGGTACGAGAACCCGGCGGGCAGGGCGAGGATGCCGTTCGGGTCGGGGACGAGCGGTCCGTAGCCCACGCCGTGGTGCCGCTGCTCCTCGTGTCCGTCCGTGGCGTCGGTGTCGGTGGACGCGAGGGCGTTCGGAGCGGTGGCGAGGGCGCCGACACTGCCGGCCAGGGCGATGCCGGCACCGGTGAGCGCGGACTGCCTGGCGAAGTCCCTGCGGGTGAGCGACATGCTGTCTCCTGTGGAAGGGGAGGGAGTCGGTCGGGGGGCGGCCAGGGCCTGTTGCGAAAGTCCCGCCTGCCCCACGACGCCCGGCACGCGCTCCCCCACTGCCTCAACGGCGTGGAGCCCCCAGCCGCGTTGTCGGGTCGCCCGCGTACGCCCGGTACGCGGGCGACCCTCCGCCTTGCGATCGCATGCACCGACGACCACCTCGGCCGCTGCCGCGGCGGGCGCGGGGCCCGCCCTTCGGGCGGACGACGGGACTTTCGCGACAGGCCCTCGCGGACCTCCGCTGGGCGCACACGCTCGCGCTCGCTCCTGAACTCCCGTTGAACGGCGGCCGACGGCTGGGCACGCTTTTCCATGAATCCGCAAAGCACAGCTCTGGCGCGGCGGCGCGCACACCGATGCCGGGCAATGCCACGGCAACGTCCCGTCCCGTCCCGTCACCCGCCGAGTGGGGCCACGACGCCGGCGGTCAACCCCCCTGCTGCGACCGCGCCTTGAACGCCGCCTTCCTCGCCTCCTTCGCCACCTTCTTGTCCGGGTGCAGGCGCCCCATCGCCTCCAGGACGTCCGGAGTCGCCGGATGGTCCACCCGCCACGCCGTCGCGAAGAAGCCGCTGTGCTGGGCCGCCAGGCCCTCGACGAGGCCCTGCAGTTCCTCCGAGTTGCCCTCAGCCGCCAGCTGTGCGGCCACCGTGTCGATGGTCAGCCAGAACACCATCGACTCCGGCGGTGCCGGCACGTCCGCCGCTCCGCGCTCGGTGAGCCATACCCGTGCCAGGCCGCCCAGTTCCGCGTCGTCCAGCACCTCACGCAGCGCGGGCTCCGCCTGAAGTCCGACCAGGGACAGCGCCTGCTGGCAGCGGAGCCGGCGCAGGGGCGCTCCGGCGTCCGAGCCGCGCGCGGCGGCCAGCAGCTCCCGCGCCGCCGTCAGCGGTTCCCGGCGTGCCAGCCACTGCTCCGTCTCCGCCTGCGCGGCCGCCGGCGGGAACCCCGACGTGCCGTCGAGCAGGGCGTCCGCGCCCTTGTCGGCCAGCTCCCCCACCGCGGGCGCCGTCATCCCGGCCTCCTGCAGCCGGGTCCGCATCCCGTACAGCCCGAGCGGCGTCAGCCGTACCATCCCGTACCGGCTGACGTCCGCCACGTCGACGCCCGCCGTGGCCTCGTCCTCGGCGTCGGTCATCAGCGCCTCGTCGACCGGCTGGAAGTCCACGAGCCCGATGGGCTCGAGGATCCGGAACTGGTCGTCCAGCCGCATCATGGCGTCCGAGACCTGCTCCAGGACGTCGTTGGTGGGTTCGCCCATGTCGTCGGGCACGATCATCGACGCGGCGAGGGCGGGCAGCGGCACCGCGCTGTCGCCGGGCCCCTCCTCACTGACCGTCAGCGCGTAGAGGTTGCCGAGCACTCCGTCGAGGAACTCGGCCTCCGCCTCCGGGTCCCAGTCGAGGGAGGACAGGTCGATCCTGCCGTCCTCCCCCATGGCGTCGGCGAGCCCGTCCAGCTCGGGCACGCTCGCGTCGGCGAGCACGGCCTCCAGCGCGCCCAGCCACACGCCGAGCACGTCGCCCGGGCTGCCGGAGGTGAGCAGTGCGAGGTCGGCGCCGGTGGTGACCGTCCCCGCCTCCTGGTCGACGACCTGGACGAGGCCGGCGTCGACGGCGATCCGCCAGGCCTCGCTCGCGTCGGCGGCGGCGTTCTCACCGGTCAGCCCGAGCACCTCGACCGCTGCGGGCAGCTGCTCCTCGACCAGCTCGCCCCCGGGGCCGACGCGTGTGTCCGGTCCGGCCCAGCGGGCGAGCCGGGCGGCTCGGGACAGCAGGGGTGTGGCGAGCGCGTCCCGTGCGAGCTCCGCCTCGGAACGCAGCCGGACCGGCGGCAGGAGGGAGCTGTGTGACATCGGCTGGGTCTCCTTGGGGACGTACGTGGTGGCCGAGGGGCGCCCCGAAACACACTGCTCAGCCTAGACGGATTTCCACCCATGCCGCCCGGTTCATCTCCCCGCCGACTGCCGTACATGGCCGAAACCTTGACAACTGGCCTGAGAACACAGGAGATTGACGCGCGTAGAAGTCGGGGGACAGCTGTTCACTGAGGTTCGGTGCCGTCCGTCGCCTGCTACGCGCGTCGCCACCGCCCCACCGGTCGCGGCCCCCGGTTCCACGCTCCACTTCGTCCCGGCGCCCACGTATCTCCCCGGAGGGATTCCGTTGCCGAGCAAGTCTTCCGCGCGGCTGGCCGCGCTCACCGTCGCCGCCGTCTGCTCCGCCGTGTCCGGTGTGGTCCTCACCTCTCCCGCGCACGCGGACACCGTGCGCATCCACGACATCCAGGGCACCACCCGGATATCGCCGCTCGCGGGCCAGAAGGTCACGGACGTGGCCGGAATCGTCACGGGTGTGCGGACCTACGGCTCGTCGAAAGGGTTCTGGATGCAGGACCCGAACCCGGACGACGACCCGGCCACCAGTGAGGGCGTCTTCGTCTTCACCAGCTCCACCCCGAAGGTCGCGGTCGGCGACGCGGTGACGGTGACGGGCACGGTCTCGGAGTACGTCCCGGGCGGCACCTCGTCCGGCAACCAGTCGCTCACGGAGATCACCAAGCCGACGGTGACGGTCCGTTCCAGCGGCAACGCCGTCCCGGCGCCCGTCGTGATCGACGAGGACTCCGTCCCGGCCGAGTACACCCCGGCGGGCGACCCGGCCGCGAACGGTTCGATCAACGGCCTGACCCTGCGGCCGTCGACGTACGCCCTGGACTACTACGAGTCCCTGGAGGGCATGAACGTCCAGGTCGCCGACGCCCGCGTGGTCACCGCGACCGACCCGTACAGCGAGCTGTGGGTCACGGTGAAGCCGCACGAGCACGCGAGCCGCCGCGGCGGCACGGTCTACGGCTCCTACGACTCCCAGAACACCGGCCGGCTGCAGATCCAGTCCCTCGGCTCGACCGCCGACTTCCCGAAGGGGAACGTCGGTGACACGCTCGCCGGCACCACGACCGGCCCGCTGGACTACAACCAGTTCGGGGGTTACACCCTGGTCGCCGGTCAGCTGGGCACGCTGAAGAGCGGCGGGCTGCAGCGGGAGACCACCCGCAAGCAGGAGCGCGGCGAGCTGGCCGTGGCGACCTACAACGTGGAGAACCTGGACCCGTCGGACGCCACGTTCGCGGCCCACGCCTCCGCGATCGTGAACAACCTGCAGTCGCCGGACATCGTGTCCCTGGAGGAGATCCAGGACGACAACGGCGCCAAGGACGACGGCACGGTCGACGCCAGCCAGACGGTGAACAAGCTGATCGACGCGATCGTCGCGGCGGGCGGCCCGAAGTACGACTGGCGCTCGATCGACCCGGTCAACGACCAGGACGGCGGCGAGCCCGGCGGCAACATCCGCCAGGTCTTCCTGTTCAACCCGGAGCGGGTCTCCTTCACCGACCGGCCGGGCGGCGACTCCACGACGGCCGTGGGTGTCACCAAGGTGCACGGCAAGGCGCAGCTGACGGTGTCGCCCGGTCGTGTCGACCCGGCCTCGGACGCCTGGAAGTCCAGCCGCAAGCCGCTGGTCGGCGAGTTCGTCTTCCGCGGCAGGACGGTCTTCGTGATCGCCAACCACCTCACCTCCAAGGGCGGCGACCAGTCGCTGCACGCGCAGTACCAGCCGCCGACCCGCAGCTCGGAGGTTCAGCGCCACCTGCAGGCCACCGAGGTGAACACCTTCGTGAAGGACGTCCTCGACACGCAGAAGAACGCCGACGTCATCGCGCTCGGCGACATGAACGACTTCGAGTTCTCCGACACCACGAAGATCCTCGAGGGTGACGGCGAGCTGTGGTCGGCGATCAAGTCGCTGCCGAAGAGCGAGCGGTACACGTACGACTACCAGGGCAACGAGCAGGTCCTGGACCAGATCCTGGTCAGCCCGTCGATCCGCCGCGGCTGCGACCTGGACTACGACAGCGTGCACATCAACTCGGAGTTCCACGACCAGATCAGCGACCACGACCCGCAGGTGCTGCGGTTCCGGCCGTAGCCGTCCCCCGGGTTCAGGGCCGGCTGAACACCCCGTCCAGCCAGCCCTGCCAGGCGGCCTCGTTCGCCTTGGCGTCGGCGTCCGGTGCGAAGTCGTGGACGCTGACGCCGACGGGCGCGCCCCAGTGGTTGCGGCCGAAGAAGCGGATGAGGGCGTCGTCGGTGCGCAGTCCGATGAAGTACGGGTTGCGGAAGTCGAGGACGGCGTCGAGGAGTCGGCCCTCCGGGCCGCGGGCCTGGACGCGCGCCCCCTCGGGGGTGTCGTCGGCGAGTCCCAGGGCTCGCCCGACGGCGGTGAAGGCGTCGGGCGCGGTGGAGGCGTCCGGCCCGTTCAGGGTCGCGAAGGCGACCGGGCGGGGCGCGAAGTGGGTCAGGTATTCGCGCAGGGTGTGCAGGTAGAAGTCGGTGTGCTTGCTCGCGCCGTCGTACTGGTTGTCCCAGTCGTCGGTGAAGATGCCGCTGTGCACGTACCGCACCCAGGCGCGGCGGCCCTCGTCACGCGGCTCGATGGTGTGGTCGAGCTGGTTGACCGACTGGACGGGGAAGCCGAAGTCCTCGCTGCGGTTGGTGTAGCGGTGCGGTGGGTCCCAGGCGGTGACCGTGGATCCGAAGGGCCCGCTGCCTCCCACGCGGGGCTCGGGCGGGTCCATCGGCCACAGATAACCGCCCGTGCCGGTGGTGATCGCCTCCCACACCTCCTCGGGCGTGGCGTCGACCTCGAACTCGCGGACGATCTCGAATTCCTTGGACATGACGGGGCTCCTGCTCACTGGGATTCTTGCGGAGAGTCGAGTTCCGGGGCGGTCCCGGTCCGGTCCTTGACCGTGGGGTGGACGGCCACGACGATCCGGTGGTCGCGTCCGCCATCGGCGTCCGGGGCGTCGTACTTGCGGATCAGGGCGCCGATGCCCGCCGTCAGCTCCTGCACGAACGCGGCGCGGTCGGCGGCCGAGGCGAAGCGGACCTCGCCGTCGAGGGCGTACGTCGCGAGCCGTTTGCGTGCCTTGGCCGCGCCGGTGATGAGCGAGCCGACGTCGCGGACCAGCCGGGCGCCGAGGGCGAGCAGCCAGCGCGCCGAGAGCTGGTCGCGGAAGCGGTCCGGGTCGGGCTGCACGGAGGCGAGAGCCAGCGGACTGATCACGTAGGACGCCGCAGTGGCCCGCATCAGCCGCTCGGTGACGTTGCCCTTGCGGCGCTCGCCGGCCAGCTCGACCAGGCCGTGCCGCTCCAGGGCCTTGAGGTGGTAGTTCACCTTCTGCCGGGGCAGCCCGACCTTTCCGGCCAGCATGGTGGCCGACGCGGGCCCCGCCGCGAGCTCGGCGAGCAGCCGGGCGCGGACGGGGTCCAGCGAGACGGCCGCGGCCTCTGGGTCCTCGATCACGGTGACGTCCAACATGGCTCCACCCTCTCACCGAAAACTTTTTTTGTCCATACGGATAGAGTTTTCGGTGGGGCGAGGGGCTGTGGGCAGGCGGGCTGTCCCGGGTGTCAGTCCGGCAGGAGTCCGAGCGCGTAGTCGTAGCGGCTGACGGTGCTGCTCTTGAGCCCCGGCCACGTCTGTACGCGCCCCCACTGCGCCGTGCCGGAACCGATGCCGTCGCCGGGCGCGGCGAGCGCCTCCAGGTGGGCCTGGGCGCTCTCCCACTCGGCGTAGTTCAGGACCCGCGTGCCGTCCGTGCTGAGGTGGAAATGGGCGCCGATGCCGCCGGGACGCGGGTTCGACTCGCTCTCCAGCGCCTCGACGACGGCGTCGACCCACGCGCGCTGCCGCTCGGGGTCGGGCCCGTCGAATTCCACGTCGACGATCACGACGCACCCGGGCGTCCGCCCCGCCCGGTCGGCCGGACCGTGACTGCGGTAGTGCCGGTACCGGCCCAGCCACAGCCGTTCGATGCCCGGCACGGCGGTGTCGACCTCGTCGACGCGCTCCTGCCGCTGTGTCTTGAGGTACGCCTCGTAGGCCTGCTCGTCCGCCCAGCGCGAGTGGTGCAGCAGGGTGGAGCCGTCGTGTCCGGTGTACAGGTGGTAGCCGAGCAGCCCGTCGGCGGGCCACGGCCGGCGCTCCCAGGTCTCGGCGATGGCCTCGACCGTCTGCCGCTGCCGCGACGGTGTCCCCACCCGCCAGGTACTGAAGAAGGGCGCCTGCGCCCTGGAATCCGCGAAGTCGGGGTGCGCGGTGGTACGACGGGTCATGAAAGGCCTCCGTGGTGGGTGCTGCCGCATGCACCGACCACGTTCCGACCTCGACCAAAGTTGAGGTCAAGCCCGGCTCTCAGGCCCGGGTCAAGGCGTGGGCTCGAGAGGCCCGGGTCAAGGCGTGGGCCCGAGAGGCCCGGGTCACCGCTTGGGTCCGCCGTTCTCCAAGCGGGCCAGCCGGCTCTGGAACCAGTCGAGACGGGCCTGGAGCAGGGCCGCCTCGGCGACAAGTTCGGACACGCCGAGATCGGCGGGCGGGGCCTCCGCGCCCGATGCGGCCCGTACCCGCACCCCCTCCCCCGCGAGCCGGGCGAACGCCGTGAGCGACAGGGACGTACGGCCGCGTACGCACCCGGCGCACGACGCCTGCAGGACGCGCCAGCCCGGTCGCCCCCAGCCGGCGTCGGCCAGCGCCGCGGCCGGCGCTCCGCACGCGCAGGTGCCGACCGTCATCGTCCGCACCCGCTGGCGCGCGTACCGGAAGCCGCGTTCGAAGCGGATGTACGCGCCGAGGACCGCGACCTCGAGCAGCACGGCCGCCCGGTGCTCCCCGGTGCACAGCAGCGCCTCCGCTTCCGCACGGTCGTGGACGCAGTGGAAGCCGCAGTCGCAGCGGCGGTGCGGCGGGCGGTGCCGCAGGCCGTAGACGCACCGGGCCTCGTCGAGGACCGCGTAGGGCAGCGCGCCGCCCAGCGACACACCGGTGAACCCGGCCCGGGTGCCGTCCTGGGACAGCACCGGGTGGGCGATCTTGTATCCGGTCGGCGGCTCCGTCGGTCGTTCCTCGGGGAGCCGCAGTCTCATCGCGCGACCGGGACCTCTTCGGGGGCGGGCGCCTCCTCGACGGGCTCCGCGATGTCGGCGACGTCGGCGACCCGGAGGTCGGCCTGTTCCTCGTGCACCTGCGGGCGCTCCTCGGCGACCCCGGTGGCGAGTGCCTTGCCCAGCTTCATGACGCCTCCCGGCTGTTGGTTACCGTCCCGGCCATGGTGACCCACGCGGCCCGATTTGGCACCAGTGCCTGGTCGCCGACGTCCCCGCACCTCGCACTCCGCGCGCCCCTCACCGCGTCACCCCGCGCCCCGCGCGCGCCTCCCTCGCTCGGCTCACCACGCCCCGCGCGCCTCCGCCACGGCTCCCGACCTGGGGCCACGAGGGCTCGACCGCTGGATGCGCCTCATTACGCAAGAACCCTAATCAAGCATCCCTAATCAATACCCTGTAGAAGAATTAAGTGGAGCTTCACGGTCTCGCTGCCGAGACTACTCCCATGACGACCACACCCCTCACCGCCCGTCCCTTCGGCCGCGCCCTGGGCGCCATGATCACACCCTTCACCGAGGCCGGCTCGCTCGACCTCGACGGCGCGCAGCGGCTCGCCGACCTGCTCGTGAGCGAGGGCTGCGACGGGCTGGTGCTGTCGGGCACCACGGGAGAGTCCCCGACCACCACCGATGCCGAGAAGGCCACGCTGGTGCGGGCGGTACGGGAGGCGGTCGGCGAGCGGGCGTCCATCGTCGCGGGCGTCGGCACCTCGGACACCCGGCACACCGTGGAGCTGGCACTGGCGGCCGAGAAGGCGGGCGCGGACGGGCTGTTGGTGGTCACGCCGTACTACAGCCGGCCCCCGCAGGACGCGGTCGAGGCCCACTTCCGTGAGGTCGCCGACGCCTCGGGACTGCCGCTCATGCTCTACGACATCCCGGGCCGCACCGGCACCCGCATCGAACCGGAGACGGTGATCCGGCTCGCGGAGCATCCGCGGATCGTGGCGGTCAAGGACTGTGCGTACGACTTCCTCGGCACCCAGAAGGTGCTGGCGCGAACCGAGTTGGCGTACTACGCGGGCTGCGACGAGCACAACCTCGCCCTGTACGCGGTCGGCGCCGCCGGTTACGTCAGCACGGTCGCGAACGCCGTCCCGCGCCGGCTCCGGTCGGTTCTGGACGCGTTCGACGCGGGGGACACGGCTCGGGCGGCCCGGCTACAGCAACAGGCCACCCCGCTCATCGAGCTGATGATGTCCGCCGGCCTGCCCGGAACGGTCACCGCCAAGGGCCTGCTGGGGGCACTCGGCCTGCCCGCGGGCCCGGTGCGCGCGCCGCTGCGGCCCGCCGGCCGCGAGACGGTCGACGAGCTGCTGGCCGTGTACGAGCGGCTGGTGACGGCGTGATCACCACAGCGCGTTCCACCGCAGGTCCTCGACGGCGTGCCGGTCGCCGCCGCTGGTGGCGGCGCCCCGCCTGCTACAGATCACCAGTCTGCCTGGGGCCTCATGCGCGGCGGGAGGGTGCATGACGGTGGCGATCTTGCGCTTGCCGGCGGGTCTCACTGCCGGTCAGCCACTGATGATGCAGAAGGGGTGTCCAGCCGGATCGGTGAGAACCCGCGCCCTGGCAGCCTCGTGAGGCTGGTGATCCGGCTTGCCCGCGCCCAGTTCCAGCAGGCGGGCTTCGGCTTCGTCCAAGTCGTCCCCGACCTTGAAGCAGATGTGAAGCTGCTGGGGGACGGTTTGTTCAGGCCAGCGCGGAGCCCGGTAGTCGTCGACCCGTTGAAAACCGATGAAGAGTCCGTCTTCACCGTTGAGACCGGCGAAGTCGGCGTCCGACTTCGGGTGGGGTTCGAGACCGGTGGCCTGCTGATAGAACGCGGCCAAAGCCAGCGGATCAGGGCAGTCGAGGGTTATCGCAACCAACTTCATCTGCGGGGGCACGGCATCTCCCAACCGATCGGTGGACTTCCGCGATGAACAGCCCAGAGGCGACCGCAGGCCGGAACCTCACCCCGCTCACCGTCATCCGGGACAGGACACGAGCGCCCTCCCGGGCCGTCCTCGGGCCGTGGAAGGGCGCTCAACGATGACCAACGTCGACGACTGCCGACAGCTCGGCAGCAGGTCAGGGCGTTGATCGATGAGGCGGCCGCAGGTCACGGCCGCCGTTGATCAGTTGTGGCTGTGCAGGATCTCGTTCAGACCGCCCCAGACCGCGTTGTTCGGGCGGGCCTCGACCTTGCCGGTGACGGAGTTGCGGCGGAAGAGGATGTTGGAGGCGCCGTTGAGCTCGCGGGCCTTGACGATCTGGCCGTCGGGCAGGGTGACCCGGGTGCCGGCGGTGACGTACAGGCCGGCCTCGACGACGCACTCGTCACCGAGGGCGATGCCGACGCCCGCCTCCGCGCCGATCAGGCAGCGCTCGCCGATGGAGATGATCACGTTGCCGCCGCCGGACAGCGTGCCCATGGTGGAGGCGCCGCCGCCGATGTCGGAACCGTCGCCGACCACGACGCCCGCGGAGATGCGGCCCTCGACCATGGAGGTGCCGAGGGTGCCCGCGTTGAAGTTCACGAAGCCCTCGTGCATGACGGTGGTGCCCTCGGCGAGGTGCGCGCCGAGGCGGACCCGGTCGGCGTCGGCGATGCGGACGCCCTTGGGGGCGACGTAGTCCGTCATGCGCGGGAACTTGTCGACGGAGGTCACCTGGAGGTGCAGGCCCTCGGCGCGGGCGTTCAGGCGCACCTTCTCGACGTCGTCGACGGCGACCGGGCCGAGCGAGGTCCAGGCGACGTTGGCGAGGAGGCCGAAGATGCCCTCCAGGTTCTGGCCGTGCGGCTTGACCAGGCGGTGGGAGAGCAGGTGGAGGCGCAGATAGACGTCGTGCGTGTCGATCGGCTTCTCGTCGAGCGAGGCGATGACCGTGCGCACCGCGACCACCTCGACGCCCCGGCGGGCGTCCGGGCCGATCGCCTTGGCGGCGCCTTCGCCGAGCAGCTCCACGGCCTTCTCGGCGGACAGCCGCTCGGTGCCGGACGGGCCGGGCTCGGCGGCCAGTTCGGGCGCGGGGA
The DNA here is from genome assembly GCF_044764595.1 of Streptomyces sp. NPDC093984. NCBI lineage: Bacteria > Bacillati > Actinomycetota > Actinomycetes > Kitasatosporales > Streptomycetaceae > Streptomyces > Streptomyces sp. NPDC093984. The sequence goes on from NZ_JBIWIM010000003.1 coordinate 76,000, forward strand.
ACCAGGTGTCGAGAACGGTGCCGTCGGAGGCGACGGTGGCGAGGCCGGCGGCCACGGCACCGGTGGTACGGGGAGCAGTCGTGTCGGTCATAGGGGAAACCTAACGTGGCCGGACGCGCAGGGGCGAACCGGTGCCGGGGCGTCTCAGGTACCGGTCGGTCTCGTCGCCGGAGCCGGGCGCGGATCAGGGGATGACCCGGGCCAGGGCCTCCCGCGCGTACTCCTCGTCGTACGGCGCCCCCGTCAGCAGTACCTGCAGACAGATCCCGTCGAGCAGGGCGAGCAGTGCCCGCGCCGTGGCCGGATCCGTACGCCCCGCCAGCGACTTGGCGGTCTGCTCCATCCACTCGGCCGCGACGGGCCGTAGCGCCGGGCGGCGCAGGGCCGCGAGGTACAGCTCGTACTCCAGCTCGACGCCCGCGCGGTCGCCGCCCAGCCACTGACCCAGCAGCCGGGCGAGGTCCGCCGCGAGGTCGCCCTCGGTGTTCTCCAGCAGGCCGCTGTCGGTGAGCGTCCTGGCGAACCCCTCGTTCGCCTGCCGCAATGCGGCGACCAGCAGTTCGTCGAGGGTCCTGAAGTGGTACGTCGTGGAGCCGAGCGGTACGTCGGCCTCGGCGGCGACCGAGCGGTGGCTCAGTCCGGCGATGCCCTTCTCCCCCACCACCCGGATCGCCGCGTCGATGATCCGCCGGCGCCGCTCGGGGTCGTAGCGGCGGGGCATCAGTGCGCACCTCCCAGGTTCAGGACCACCACCCCGCCGACGATCAGCGCGATGCCGGCGATCTTCGCGAGGCCCATCCCCTCCCCGAAGAGCACCAGCCCGATCATGGCGACGGTCGCGGTGCCGGCCCCGGACCAGATCGCGTAGGCGGTGCCGATCGACACGGACTTCAGGGTCTGCGCGAGCAGCAGGAAGGAGACGACATAGCCGAGGAAGGTCACCAGTGAGGGCCCGAGCCTGCTGAACCCCTCGCTGTACTTCATGGCGGTCGTCGCGGCGACTTCGGCGGCGATGGCCCCGGCGAGGAACGCGTATCCCATGTGGACGAGTGTACGCATCGATGTGTACGCCCGTACACATCTTGCGCGCACGGGATGGGGGCGCGTGGGCCCCGCCGGGAAACCGCTCTCTCAAACGGGTGCTGCGAACTCGTCATGTCCACTACTGTTTCACCGGTCGATCACCCGGCTTTCACGGCCGCCGCCGTTCCGCGTGCCCGTGGCCCGGGTCGACCCCTGTCTTCCCCGCTTTCTCCCGTTGTGCCACGACCCGCCTTCTGACGATTCCGCGTCCGCCGTACGGCGACGCCGAGGGAACTGCGCATGCCAGACACCAACCCCCCACCCGCTCCGGACCGGCCCGCCCCTTCCCCGGTGTGGGAGACCGGCAATGTCCCGGGCGAGGCCCGGACACCGGGATCCCGCAGACTCTGGGCGGCCGGGCTGCTCGCCGTGGCCGTCTTCTCCACCAGCGCGATAGCGATCTCCGTGCTGGGCAAGGCAAGTGACTCGCCGTCACCGAAGCGCGCGCAGGACACGGCCGTCGCGCTCGGCGACCCGGACGTGCCCGACTTCTCGCTGCCCTCCTCCCCCGTGGCGGCGCCCAGCGGTAAGAGCGGCCTGACGTCCGGCAAGGCGTCCCCGGCCACCCGGGCCGACTCGCCCTCTGCCGAGGCCGCCGAGCACACGGCCGGGGCAGAGCCCGCCGCTCACGCCTCGAAGCCGTCCGCCACCAAGCCCCCGAAGTCCGCGCCGTCCGCCACCTGGAGCTCGGTCCGCTCGGTCAACTACCCCGACCGGTACTGGCACATCAGCGGCGACTACGTAAAGCTCGACCCGATCGGCTCCGCCCCGGCCCGCCGCGAGGCCACCTTCAGGGTCGTCAAAGGCCTGGCGGACGCGTCCTGTTACTCCTTCGCCACGGCCGACGGCACCTACCTGCGCCACCGGAACTTCCTGCTGCGCGACGAGCCCGACGACGGCTCCTCGCTGTTCCGGCAGGACGCCACCTTCTGCCCCCGCCCGTCGTCGTACTCCGGAGCGGTCATGCTGGAGTCGGTCAACTACCCCGGCCGCTTCCTGCGCCACCAGAAGTTCCAGCTCAAGCTGGACCCGTACCAGTCCGGCGACCTGTACCGGGCGGACTCGGCGTTCCGTCTGGTGGACGGGCTCGCCTGAACCCGTCCGGGCATGCGAAACGGCGAGGCCCCATCGGACCTCGCCGTTTCTCCCGGCTCGTGGCTCTTGGCTCTTGGCTCTTGCCGCGTGACTCGTGGATCTCAGACGTTGAACCCGAGCGCCCGCAGCTGCTCGCGACCGTCGTCCGTGATCTTGTCGGGGCCCCACGGCGGCATCCAGACCCAGTTGATGCGCAGCTCGTTGACGAGGCCGTCCGTGGCGGACTTGGCCTGGTCCTCGATGACATCCGTCAGCGGGCAGGCCGCCGAGGTCAGGGTCATGTCGACGGTGGCGATGTTCGCCGCCTCGTCGATGTGGATGCCGTAGATCAGGCCGAGGTTGACGACGTCGATGCCCAGCTCGGGGTCGACGACGTCCATCAGGGCCTCGCGGAGCTCCTCCTCCGAGACCGGCTTCATCTCCACGGTGTCGCTCATGCCGTCTTCCTTTCGGCCTCGGCTGCGCCCAGCGCCTGGGCCGTCGCGTCCTTCCACGCCATCCAGCTCAGGAGGGCGCACTTCACCCGCGCCGGGTACTTGGACACCCCGGCGAACGCGACCGCGTCCTCCAGGACGTCCTCCATCGCGTCGTCGGGCTCGATCCTGCCCTTGGACTGCATCAGCTCCAGGAAGGTCTCCTGGATCTTCTGCGCCTCGGCCAGCTCCTTGCCGACGAGGAGTTCGTTCAGTACGGAGGCCGAGGCCTGGCTGATGGAGCAGCCCTGGCCCTCGTACGAGACGTCCTTGATCGTCGTGCCGTCGTACCTCACGCGAAGGGTGATCTCGTCGCCGCACGTCGGGTTCACGTGGTGCACCTCGGCGTCGCCATCCCGCAAGCCCCGCCCGTGCGGGTTCTTGTAGTGGTCCAGGATGACTTCCTGGTACATGGAGTCCAGCTTCACCTTGTCAGCACGCCCTTCAGCCGAAGAAGTTCCGTACGTGCTCCAGGCCCTCGACCAGAGCGTCGATCTCGGCCGGCGTGGAGTACAGATAGAACGACGCTCGCGTGGTCGCAGGAATTCCGTACCTGAGGCACACCGGGCGGGCGCAGTGGTGGCCGACCCGGACCGCGATGCCCTGCTCGTCGAGGACCTGGCCCACGTCGTGCGGGTGGATGTCGCCGAGCGTGAAGGAGATCGCCGCGCCCCGGTCCTCGGCCGTGGTGGGGCCGATGATCTTCAGGTCGGGAACCTCGCCCAGCCGCTTCACCGCGTACTCGGTGAGGGCGTGCTCGTGGGCGAGGATCTTGTCCATGCCGATCGAGTTCAGGTAGTCGATGGCCGCGCCCAGACCGACCGCCTGCGCGATCGGCGGGGTACCCGCCTCGAACTTGTGCGGGGCGGGAGCGTACGTCGACGAGTGCATCGACACCGTCTCGATCATCTCGCCGCCGCCCAGGAACGGAGGCAGGTCCTCCAGCAGCTCCTGGCGTCCCCACAGCACGCCGATACCGGTCGGGCCGCACATCTTGTGGCCGGTGAAGGCCACGAAGTCGGCCTGCAGGGCCTGCACGTCCAGCGGCATGTGCGGCGCGGCCTGGGAGGCGTCGACGCAGACCAGGGCGCCGACCTCCTGGGCGCGGCGCACTATCGCCTCGACCGGGTTCACGGTGCCCAGGATGTTCGACACCAGCACGAAGGAGACGATCTTCGTCTTCTCCGTGATGATCTCGTCGATGTCGGACAGGTCGAGGCGGCCGTCCTCGGTGAGGCCGAACCACTTCAGCTTCGCGCCCGTGCGCTGCGCCAGCAGCTGCCACGGCACGATGTTGGAGTGGTGCTCCATCTCCGTGATGACGATCTCGGTCTCGGAGTCCACCCGGTAGGGCTCGTCGGCCCAGCCGAGCATGTTCGCCACGAGGTTCAGCGACTCGGAGGCGTTCTTGGTGAAGATCACCTCGTCGCGGCTCGGCGCGTTGATGAACTCGGCGACCTTGTCACGCGCACCCTCGTACAGCGCCGTGGCCTCCTCGGCGAGCACATGCACACCGCGGTGGACGTTGGCGTTGTAGCGCTCGTAGTACTCGCTGAGGACGTCCAGCACCTGGCGCGGCTTCTGCGACGTCGCCGCGTTGTCCAGGTACACGAGCTTCTTGCCGTCGTGGACCAGTCGGTCCAGGACGGGGAAGTCCTTACGGATCGCCTCGGTGTCGAGGAGGCCCGGCAGCTGTGTCACGCGGATGCGCCACCCTTCACGTATGCCTCGTAGCCCTCGTTCTCCAGCTTGTCCGCGAGCTCGGGGCCGCCGGACTCGACGATGCGGCCGCCGGCGAACACGTGGACGTGGTCGGGCTTGATGTAGCGCAGGATGCGCGTGTAGTGCGTGATCAGCAGGGTGCCGACCTCGCCGGTCTCGCGGACGCGGTTGACGCCCTCGGAGACGATGCGAAGCGCGTCGACGTCCAGACCCGAGTCGGTCTCGTCGAGGATCGCGATCTTCGGCTTGAGCAGCTCGAGCTGGAGGATCTCGTGGCGCTTCTTCTCACCGCCGGAGAAGCCCTCGTTCACGTTGCGCTCGGCGAAGGACGGGTCGATGTTGAGGCGCTCCATGGCCTCCTTGACCTCCTTCACCCAGGTGCGCAGCTTCGGGGCCTCGCCGCGGATCGCGGTGGCCGAGGTGCGCAGGAAGTTGGAGACCGAGACGCCGGGGACCTCGACCGGGTACTGCATCGCCAGGAACACGCCCGCGCGGGCGCGCTCGTCGACGGACATCTCCAGGACGTCCTCGCCGTCGAGCAGCACGGTGCCGCCGGTGACGGTGTACTTGGGGTGACCCGCGAGCGAGTAGGCGAGGGTCGACTTGCCCGAGCCGTTGGGGCCCATGATGGCGTGCGTCTCGCCCTGCTTCACGGTGAGGTCGACGCCCTTGAGGATCTCCTTCGTGGCGTTGTCGGCCTCGACGGTGACGTGCAGGTCTCGGATTTCAAGCGTTGCCATGGGTGCCTCAGGACTCCTGGGTGAGGGAGACGAGCACGTCGTCCCCTTCGATCTTTACGGGGTATACGGGGACGGGGCGCGTCGCGGGAAGGGCGTCCGGCTTGCCGGAGCGGAGGTCGAAGCGCGAGCCGTGCAGCCAGCACTCGATGTGGCAGTCGTCGACCTCGCCCTCGGACAGGGAGACGTTCGCGTGCGAGCAGATGTCGTTGATCGCGAACACCTCGCCCTCGGTGCGCACGACGGAGATGGGCGTGCCGTCGAGTTCCACCCGCTTCGGGGTGTCCTCCTCCAGCTCGCTCAGACCGCAGACACGTACGAAGGCGCTCATGCGACGGACGCCTCCAGCTCCTCTTCGATCTTGGCGATCAGCCGCTCCTCGATGTCCGCGACGCCGATCTGCTGGACCAGCTCGGCGAAGAAGCCGCGGACCACCAGGCGGCGCGCCTCGTGCTCCGGGATACCGCGGGCCATCAGGTAGAACAGCTGCTCGTCGTCGAAGCGGCCGGTGGCGCTGGCGTGGCCGGCGCCGACGATCTCGCCGGTCTCGATCTCCAGGTTGGGGACCGAGTCGACGCGGGCGCCGTCCGTCAGGACGAGGTTGCGGTTCATCTCGTAGGTGTCCGTGCCCTCGGCCTTGGCCTCGATGAGCACGTCACCGATCCACACGGCGTGCGCGTCGTCGCCCTGGAGCGCGCCCTTGTAGACGACGTTCGACTTGCAGTGCGGGGTGTTGTGGTCGACGAAGAGCCGGTGCTCCTGGTGCTGGCCCCGGTCGGTGAAGTACAGGCCGAACAGCTCGGCCTCGCCGCCGGTGCCGGCGTAGGTCACCCGCGGGTGCAGACGGACCACGTCGCCGCCGAAGGTCACGATCACGGACTTGAAGCTCGCGTCCCGGCCGACCAGCGCGTTGTGCTGGGCCACGTGCACGGCCTTGTCGTCCCAGTCCTGGACCGAGACGACGGTCAGCTTGGCGCCGTCACCCACGATGTAGTCGACGTTGGCGGCGAGCACCGCGTCACCGGTGTGGTCGATGACGACGACGGCCTCGGCGAAGGCGCCCAGCTCGATGACCTGGTGGCCGAAGGCGGTCCCGCCCTCGCCGTGCACCGCGATACGGATCGGCTCGGTGAGCACGGTGTCCTTGGCGACGGTCACGACCGAGGCCTTCTCGAAGGCGGAGTACGCCTGGGCGGCGACGCGGTCCACCGGGGTGCCCGCCGTGCCGAGCCGCGCGTCGTCGCGGCCTACGGTCTCGACGGTGACGCCCTCGGGGGCCTGGACGTCGACCTTCACGCCGTCGCCGTTCGCGACGGCGGTGCCGTCGTGCAGCCCGCGCAGCCGCTCCAGCGGGGTGAACCGCCACTCCTCCTCGCGGCCGTGCGGCACCGGGAAGTCCGCCACGTCGAAGGACGGCGGCGCGCTCATGCGCGTGGCGACGGTCGACTCGGCGGCGACCGCGATCGAGCCGGCGGTGGTGGAACCCACCGGAATGTTCTGGGCCTCAGCCATGGCTGTCGTTGTGCTCTCTTCCTGCGTCAGAAATCTGCGTGCTGCTTGTCCGGCGGCGGTCGTCAGCCGACCGCACCCTCCATCTGCAGCTCGATCAGCCGGTTGAGCTCCAGGGCGTACTCCATGGGCAGCTCCTTGGCGATCGGCTCGACGAAGCCGCGCACGATCATCGCCATCGCCTCGTCCTCGGACAGGCCGCGGCTCATCAGGTAGAAGAGCTGGTCCTCGGAGACCTTGGAGACGGTGGCCTCGTGACCCATGGAGACGTCGTCCTCACGGACGTCCACGTACGGGTACGTGTCCGACCGGGAGATGGTGTCGACGAGCAGCGCGTCGCAGAGCACGTTCGACTTCGATCCGGCGGCGCCCTCGCCGATCTCGATCAGACCACGGTAGGACGTACGACCGCCACCGCGCGCGACGGACTTCGACACGATGTTGGACGACGTGTTCGGCGCCATGTGGACCATCTTGGCGCCCGCGTCCTGGTGCTGGCCCTCGCCCGCGAAGGCGATGGAGAGGGTCTCGCCCTTGGCGTGCTCGCCCATCAGGTAGACGGCGGGGTACTTCATCGTCACCTTGGAGCCGATGTTGCCGTCGACCCACTCCATGGTCGCGCCCTCGTAGGCGACGGCGCGCTTGGTGACCAGGTTGTAGACGTTGTTCGACCAGTTCTGGATGGTCGTGTAGCGGCAGCGGGCGTTCTTCTTGACGATGATCTCGACGACCGCGCTGTGCAGGGAGTCGCTCTTGTAGATCGGGGCCGTGCAACCCTCGACGTAGTGCACGTAGGCACCCTCGTCGACGATGATCAGGGTCCGCTCGAACTGGCCCATGTTCTCCGTGTTGATGCGGAAGTAGGCCTGGAGCGGGATCTCCACGTGCACGCCCTTCGGCACGTAGATGAAGGAGCCGCCGGACCACACGGCGGTGTTCAGCGCGGCGAACTTGTTGTCACCGGCCGGGATGACCGTGCCGAAGTACTCCTTGAAGAGCTCCGGGTGCTCCTTCAGCGCGGTGTCGGTGTCGAGGAAGATGACGCCCTGCTCCTCCAGGTCCTCGCGGATCTGGTGGTAGACGACCTCCGACTCGTACTGGGCCGCGACACCGGCCACGAGGCGCTGCTTCTCCGCCTCCGGGATGCCGAGCTTGTCGTACGTGTTCTTGATGTCCTCGGGGAGGTCCTCCCAGGACTCCGCCTGCTTCTCCGTGGAGCGCACGAAGTACTTGATGTTGTCGAAGTCGATGCCGGACAGGTCCGAGCCCCAGTTCGGCATGGGCTTCTTCTCGAAGAGCTTCAGGCCCTTCAGGCGCAGCTTGGTCATCCACTCCGGCTCGGACTTCTTCGCCGAGATGTCGCGGACGACCTCCTCGTTGAGGCCGCGCCTGGCGGAGGCACCGGCCACGTCGGAGTCGGCCCAGCCGTATTCGTACTTGCCCAGGCCCTCGAGCTCAGGGTGGGCAGTCTCCGTGGGGAGAGTCATGCGGGGTTCCTCCCGGCCGTGCTTGCAGATGCGTTGTGGGTGGTCTCGGAAATCTTCGAAGCCTTGCGGGGCGTCTGGCGCGCCGCCTTGGGGATGAACGTCGTGCAGACGCCGTCGCCGTGCGCGATCGTGGCCAGTCGCTGGACGTGCGTGCCGAGCAGCTGAGAGAAGACCTCCGTCTCGGCCTCGCACAGCTGCGGGAACTGTTCCGCGACATGGGCGACCGGGCAGTGGTGCTGGCACAGCTGCTCGCCGACCGGTGCGCTGCGCGCCGTAGCAGCGTACCCGTCCGCACTCAGGGCCTTGGCCAGCGCTTCGGTGCGCCGTTCGGGAGCGGCGGCGTCGATCGCCTCGCGGTACGCACCGGCCTGGGCGGCGATCCGGGCGCGGGCGAACGCGGCGACGGCCGCCTCGCCGCCCTCGTGCTCCGCGATCCAGCGCAGAGCGTCCGCGGCGAGCTTGTCGTACGACTGGTCGAAGGCGTCGCGGCCGCAGTCCGTGAGCGCGAAGACCTTGGCGGGCCGCCCGCGCGTGCGCGTGCCGTACACCCGCTGCTCGCGCGCCTCCACGACGTCGTCGGCGACGAGTGCGTCCAGATGACGGCGTACGGCCGCCTGGGTGAGTCCCAGCCGTCCGGCCAGCTCGGCGACGGTCGACGGGCCGTGGTCCAGGATGGACCGCGCGACCCGGTTGCGCGTCGAGCGCTCCCCGGTCGCGAACTCCTCCTGAGGGGCCCCCACCGGGGTCTCCCGAGCCTCGCCGACGTTTTTCACAACGCCATTGTTGCGTAATTCCGCAGAAGCTGACAAGCGCCGTCCGGACGGGCGGCCGGTGCGGTACATCACTTAGGCATGCCTAAGCCGACCTGGGGAAACGCTGCGCGATCGATCAAACCGGTGGCGGTCACCGGCGGCGTGGACAAGACTCCCAGGTCATGCCCACACCCCTTCCGACCGGCCCTCTTGTCACGAGGGACGGTCTTCGCGCACAGCTGCGCGCGCTCGGCGTCACGCCCGGCGAGATCCTCCTCGTGCACACCTCGCTCAGCGCCCTCGGCTGGGTCAACGGAGGCGCCGTCTCGGTCGTCCAGGCACTGCTCGACGCCCTCGGCCCGGACGGAACGCTGGTGGTGCCGACGCAGTCCGGAGATCTGTCGGACCCGGCGCTGTGGGGAAATCCGCCGGTGCCCGAGGAATGGTGGGAGACCATCCGGGCCACCATGCCCGCCTACGACCCGCGGACCACGCCCACGCGCGGGGTCGGCGTGATCCCTGAGACCGTACGCACCTGGCCGGGCGCCCTGCGCAGCGCGCACCCCCAGACCTCCTTCGCCGCGGTCGGCCCGCACGCCGCGGAGATCGTCCAGGGCCACGCGCCCGACTGCCGCCTGGGCGAGCGCAGCCCGCTGGCCCGGCTGGAGGCCCTGGGCGCCCGGGTGCTGCTGCTGGGGGCCGGATACGACTCCTGCACCTGTTTCCATCTGGCGGAGTACCGCATACCCTCGCCGGTCGTCCAGGTGGGGCGGCCCGGACCGAACGGCTGGGAAGTGGTGACCGAGGTGTCGATCACTTCCGAGCGCTTCGACGAGCTGGGGCACGACTTCGAGCGGGACCGGCCCGTCACACGGGGAAGGGTGGGCGCGGCCGACGCGCGGCTGTTCCCCCTCGCGGACGCGGTGGCCTACGCGGAGCGGTGGCTGGCACTGCACAGGCCGCGGGAGGAGTAGTTTCCGGACGTGGTCGTACCCGGTGCAATCGGTTTCCGGCCCCCCTCGTCCGGCGCCCGACGCTCCTACCTAGACTCTGGACCCATGGGAAGCGAGCCGGTCGTCCAGGTACAGGCCCTGGTGAAGCGGTATGGCACGAAGACCGCGGTGAACGGGCTCGACCTGGTGGCCCGGGCGGGCATCACCGCTGTTCTCGGCCCCAACGGGGCGGGAAAGACGACCACGGTCGAGACCTGCGAGGGCTACCGGAAGCCGGACTCCGGCACGGTCCGCGTCCTGGGTCTCGACCCGATCCGGGAGGCCGCCGCGCTGCGCCCCCGGATCGGTGTGATGCTCCAGTCCGGCGGCGTGTACTCGGGTGCCCGGGCGGAGGAGATGCTCCGCCACGTGGCGAAGCTGCACGCGTATCCCCTCGACGTGGACGCGCTCGTCGAGCGGCTGGGGCTCGGCAGCTGCGGGCGGACGCCGTACCGGCGCCTGTCGGGCGGACAGCAGCAGCGGCTCGCGCTCGCCATGGCCGTCGTCGGGCGCCCCGAGCTGGTGTTCCTGGACGAGCCGACCGCCGGCCTCGACCCGCAGGCCCGCCGGGCCACCTGGGACCTCGTCCGCGATCTGCGCACCGACGGCGTCTCCGTGATCCTGACCACGCACTACATGGACGAGGCCGAGCAGCTCGCCGACGACGTCGCCATCATCGACGCGGGCCGGGTCATCGCCCAGGGCCACCCGGAGGAGCTGTGCCGCGGCGGCGCCGAGAACACGCTCCGCTTCACCGGCCGGCCCGGCCTCGACGTGGGCTCCCTGCTGAAGGCGCTCCCGGCCGACTGTTCGGCGGCGGAGCTGACGCCGGGCGCGTACCGCGTCATCGGCAAGGTCGATCCGCAGCTGCTGGCCACGGTCACCTCGTGGTGCGCGCAGCACGGGGTGATGCCGGACAGGATCTCGGTCGAACGGCACACCCTGGAGGACGTTTTCCTCGAGCTCACCGGCAAGGAGTTGCGCGCATGAATCCGGCCCGCACAACGATCGGCCGGGGGGCCGGCCCGCGGCGCAGCCGCGATCGGATGCAACGTCCCCCGGAGAGGCACAGCTTGGAGCCCACCGGCAAGGAGCCGCGCTCGTGACCACCGTCGGCACCTACACGCCCAAGCCCGGCGCGGCCCCCCTGCCCCGCATGATCGCCGCGCAGGCCGCGCTCGAGACGCGGATGCTGCTGCGCAACGGCGAGCAGCTGCTCCTGACGGTCGTCATCCCCACGCTGCTGCTGGTCCTCTTCAGCTCGGTCGACATCGTCGACACCGGCGCGGGCAAGGCCATCGACTTCCTCGCCCCCGGCATCCTGGCGCTCGCCGTGATGTCGACCGCGTTCACGGGACAGGCCATCGCGACCGGCTTCGAGCGCCGCTACGGCGTGCTGAAGCGGCTCGCGTCCTCCCCGCTCCCCCGCTGGGGGTTGATGACCGCCAAGACGGCCTCCGTCCTGGTCACCGAGGTCCTCCAGGTGGCCCTGCTGACGGTGATCGCGTTCGCGCTGGGCTGGTCGCCGCACGGCAACCCCCTCGCCGTGCTGCTCCTGCTGGTCCTCGGCACGGCAGCCTTCTCCGGGCTCGGCCTGCTGATGGCGGGCACGCTGAAGGCGGAGGCCACCCTGGCCGCCGCCAACCTGGTGTTCCTGCTGCTGCTCGTGGGCGGCGGTGTCATCGTGCCGCTGGACAAGTTCCCCTCCGGCGCCCAGGACGTGCTCGGCCTGCTTCCGATCTCCGCCCTCTCCGACGGCCTCAGGTCCGTGCTGCAGCACGGGGCCGGAACGCCCTGGGGCGACCTGGGCATCCTGGCGGTGTGGGCCGTGGTGGGGCTGGCCGCGGCCGGGAGGTTCTTCCGCTGGGAGTGACACACCTCGCGGACCCCTCGTGAAACCGTGCACAAGCCGCCCCCTACCATGAAAGGCGTGCCAAACGTGACTCGCGCCGACGCCACAGCGGCCGTGCGCAACCCGCTCGCCTTCATCGCCGCCCGCTGGACCCCGCACCCTCGGACGGTTCAGCGGGCGGCACTTGCCGCGCTCATCATGTCGGTGGTCATCGTCGTCACCGGCGGTGCCGTGCGCCTGACCGGCTCCGGGCTGGGCTGCCCGACCTGGCCCGAGTGCACGGACGGCTCGCTGACCACGACCCGCGCCATGGGCTGGCACGGCGCCATCGAGTTCGGCAACCGCATGCTGACGTACGTGCTGTGCGCGGCCGTCGGCTGGGCGATCGTCGCGGCCCGGTCGGAGAAGCCGCGGCGGCGCAGCCTCACCCGGCTCGGCTGGGCGCAGTTCTGGATCGTGATGAGCAACGCGGTCCTCGGCGGCATCGTGGTCCTGGTCGGCCTCAACCCGTACACCGTCGCCGCCCACTTCCTGCTGTCCACCGCGCTGATCACGGTGGCCACGGTGATGTGGCAGCGCACACGGGAGGGCGACGAGGCACCGCGCCCGCTGGTCGGCAAGGCCGTCCAGCAGTTGGTGTGGTTCCTGGTGGTCGCCTCGGTGCTGCTGATCGCGGTCGGCACGGTCGTCACCGGTGCGGGACCGCACGCGGGCGACTCCCGCGAGGTCGATCGGATGCACGTCGACTGGGAGACCGTCGCCAAGGGGCACGCCGTGCTCGCCTGGATCGTGGTGACGCTGACGTTCGCCCTGTGGTTCGTCCTGAAGGCGGTCGACGCGCCGAGCGGTCCGCTGCACCGCACACGTGAGCTGTTCCTGATCCTCCTCGGCCAGGGCGTCATCGGTTATGTCCAGTACTTCACGCACCTGCCGGAGCTTCTGGTCGGCCTGCACATGCTGGGCTCCTGCCTGGTGTGGATCGGGGTGCTCCGGGTGCTGCTGTCGCTGCGGGAACGCGTTGACGTGACCGCCCACCTCCCGGGTCCCTCGACGGAGTCGGCCCTCACCAAGGCCTGACGGTCGCGCCGAGGGCGTAGGGCTCACTCCAGCCCGTAGACCCGCCGCGCGTTCCCCGCCGCGATCATCCCCGCCACGCGCTGCGCGTCCGCGAGCGACCAGGCGCCCTCGGCGACCCAGCCGCCCAGCAGCCGGGACAGCGCCTCGCGGAAGAGGCGGGCGCCGATCACATGGAGTTCGGGCAGGCCGTGGGCGCCGCTGGAGAAGAGGACCTTGCCGAAGGGTGCCAGCTCCAGGACCTCGGCCAGGACGGCGGCGGCCCGGGCGCCGGTGCGCACCAGGGCCGCGCCCAGGTCCGCGTAGACGTGCGGGAAGACCCCGGCCAGATGCGCCGCGTGCCGGTGGTACGGATAGCCGTGCAGCAGGATCAGGTCCGTGCCGAGACCGGCCGTGGCGCGGACGAAGTCGGTGAGCAGGACGGGGTCGGTGCGGTCGATGCGCAGGCCCGGTTCGCCGAGGCCGGCGTGGAGCTGGAGCGGCCGGCCCGAGGCCACCGCGCTCCACAGCAGATGGCGCAGCAGCACCGGGTCCGACAGGGTGCCTCCGACTCTGCGGCCCGCCAGCCAGCGTCCGGCCGCGCCCCGCACCTCCCCCGGGCCCGGCGGCTCAGGGGCGAGCGCCAGACCGTGCCGTACGCCCGCCACCGAGGTGAACGCCACCGCGTGTGCCGCCGCCCCGTGGATCGACTCGGCGAGATTGGCGAGGAACCCCTCGACGGTGCCGGAGGTGTCGGCCACCTGTTCGGCGAGCAGCTCCAGGCGGACGATCTCGTGCGCCTCGGCTTCCCCGGCGGACGCCATCTCGGCGGGCCCGGTCAGATCGCCGGGCAGCCCGGTGTCGACGAGGTAGGTGGTGATGCCGCTGCCGCGCAGCAGCCTGCGCCCCGCCTCCAGGACGCCGAGTTCGCGCCGCCGGGCGAGATAGCGCGCCGGCGGGCAGTGCGGCTCCAGGCCGAGCAGCGGCGGACACCAGCGGCGTACGGCGAAGCCCGTCTGGGTGTCGAAAAGGGTCGTACCGGCGGCGGGCGGCCCCTCGGTACGGGCGAGGTGGGCCTCGAAGGTGCCGAGGCCCAGCTCGGTACGGACCACGCCGTGGCAGTACTGGTCCACCAGGGAAGGCGTTTCGATCATCCGGACTCCCGTGACTGGACCGTGCCTGCTGAAGGTCCTAACGGGTGAACCCGGCGTGAGGTGTTGCTACTGGGCGTTGCGCGTGCCGCCCACCTGGATCCCCGCCATGCGCGTCCACTCGTACGGGCCGGTCTTCACCTTGCCCGCGAACTCACCGTCGAACGCCTCGTGGACGGTGATGCCGGACTTCTCCACCGCCTTCTCGGCCACGGCGTAGGTGGGCGCCACGAGGTCGCCCCAGGTGCCGTCCTCGCCGACGAGCACGATGCGGGCCCCGCGCTGCCCGATGTACGCGACCTGGCCCTCGGCGCCGCCGTGGGCCTTGGAGAAGGAGTCGATCCGCCGGGCGATCCGGGCCGCCCTGCGCTCGTCCTTGGGGTCAACCTGCTGCGTGTCTGCCATGGTCAGGATGCTACCGATGAGTAGATCCACTGGCGAGAGCGGTGCCCTGTGACGTACGTCGGCTGCCCGGAGGTGTTCGTCAGCGGAGGAACGGATCCACCGCCACCGCGACGAACAGCAGCGAGACGTACGTGATCGACCAGTGGAAGAGCCGCATCTCCTTCAGCTTGGCCCCGGTGGCCTCCGCCTTCGCCCGGTTCTGCAGCGCGTGCGCCTCCCACAGCCACCAGCCGCCCGCTGCCAGCGCGACCGCCGTGTAGAACCAGCCGGTGTAGCCGAGCGGGGTCAGCAGCAGGGAGACCACGACCATCACCCAGCTGTAGATCACGATCTGCCGGGCGACCACCTTGTTGGAGGCGATGACCGGCAGCATCGGCACGCCCACGCGCGCGTAGTCCTCCCTGACCTTCATGGACAGCGGCCAGTAGTGCGGCGGCGTCCAGAAGAACATGACGAGGAAGAGGATGACCGGCGCCCACGACATGGAGTCGGTGACGGAGGACCAGCCGATGAGCACCGGCATGCAGCCGGCGATACCGCCCCACACGATGTTCTGCGACGTACGGCGCTTGAGGATCATCGTGTAGACGACGACGTAGAAGAGGAGGGCTCCGAGCGACAGCCACGCCGACAGCCAGTTGACGGTGAAGCCGAACAGGAGCGTGGAGACGACCGCCAGCGTGATGCCGAAGGCGAGGCACTCGCGCGGGCTGACCATGCCGGTGACCAGCGGGCGCTGGGAGGTGCGGTCCATGAGCGCGTCGATGTCGCGGTCGATGTACATGTTCAGCGCGTTGGCGCCGCCCGCGGACAGGTAGCCGCCGATGCAGGTGAGCAGGACCAGCTTCAGGTCCGGCACGCCCTGCTGGGCGAGGAACATCACCGGGACCGTGGTGATCAGCAGCAGCTCGATGATCCGCGGCTTGGTCAGTGCCACGAACGCCTTGACACGGGCCCCGAACGGCCGGTGGCTCGGGCTCTGGCTCGCACCGAGTACCCCCTCCCCCAGTGCCTTAAGGGCCTGGGAGGTGCCCCCAGGACGGGATTCGACGGCCGTCACGCACACCCCTGACAGAGACATCCCAGCGAGCCGTGGCTGTGAACGCCCAGTAAAGGCTCGCGCGTACTCACGCAACTTTAGACGTTGCCCGAAGCGCGCCCTTCGCGGGGGGTGGGTCGTGTTCGCCGGTGGCTGTGCGGCCGGTGAAACGAACGGTGGAAAGAACGGTGGTGTACGAGCCGGACTGAGCTCGGTTGAGCGATCGGATGAGCGGGTCCGTATTCAGTTGCCGACTACGGATATGGCGGGTCGGGAGGCGGACCTCCGAGACTCCCGGCAGTCTGGAATGACCCGAAAAGACGCACGTACTTACAGGGGTAGGCTCAGCAGCGGCCGGTGGGCGCCCAGTGCACCGGCATTCGACATGTGGAGAGGAGCCCTGACCCAGGGTGAGCACCAAGCCGACCACCACAGACCTCGAGTGGACCGAGTTGGACCAGCGTGCGGTCGACACCGCGCGTGTCCTGGCCGCCGATGCCGTACAGAAGGTCGGAAACGGCCATCCGGGTACGGCGATGAGCCTGGCTCCGGCCGCCTACACCCTCTTCCAGAAGGTGATGCGCCACGACCCGGCCGACGCCGACTGGGTGGGCCGTGACCGCTTCGTGCTGTCCGCCGGCCACTCGTCCCTGACCCTCTACACCCAGCTCTACCTGGCCGGTTTCGGCCTTGAGCTGGATGACCTGAAGGCCTTCCGCACCTGGGGCTCCAAGACCCCCGGCCACCCCGAGTACGGGCACACGGTGGGCGTGGAGACGACGACCGGCCCGCTGGGCCAGGGTGTCGCCAACGCCGTGGGCATGGCGATGGCCGCCCGCTACGAGCGCGGCCTGTTCGACCCGGACGCCCCGCAGGGCGAGTCCCCCTTCGACCACTTCGTCTACTGCATCGCCGGCGACGGCTGCCTCCAGGAGGGCATCTCCGCCGAGGCGTCCTCGATGGCCGGGCACCAGAAGCTCGGCAACCTCATCCTGCTGTGGGACGACAACCACATCTCCATCGAGGGCGACACCGCGACCGCTGTCTCCGAGGACACGGCTCGGCGGTACGAGGCCTACGGCTGGCATGTGCAGCGCGTCGCCCCGAAGCCGGACGGCGACCTCGACCCGCACGCGATCTACAACGCGATCCAGGCAGCGAAGAAGGTCACGGACCGGCCGTCCTTCATCGCGATGCGTTCGATCATCGCCTGGCCCGCCCCGAACGCGCAGAACACCGAGGCCGCGCACGGCTCCGCGCTTGGCGAGGACGAGGTCGCGGCCACCAAGCGGGTCCTCGGCTTCGACCCGGAGAAGTCCTTCGAGGTCGCGGACGAGGTCCTGGCGCACACCCGCGAGGCGCTTCGGCGAGGCCGTGAGGCCAAGGCCGAGTGGGAGAAGTCCTTCCAGCAGTGGCGGGACAACAACCCCGAGCGCGCCGCCGAGTTCGACCGGATCAGCAAGGGCGAGCTGCCCACCGGCTGGGAGGAGAAGCTCCCGGTCTTCGAGGCGGGCAAGGGCGTCGCCACGCGTGCCGCCTCCGGCAAGGTGCTCCAGGCCCTCGGCGCGGTGATCCCCGAGCTGTGGGGCGGCTCCGCCGACCTCGCCGGGTCGAACAACACCACGATCGACAAGAACAGCTCGTTCCTCCCGGCCGACAACCCGCTGCCGGAGGCGAGCCCCTACGGCCGCACGATCCACTTCGGCATCCGCGAGCACTCCATGGCCGCGGAGATGAACGGCATCGCGCTGCACGGCAATACCCGCATCTACGGCGGCACGTTCCTCGTGTTCTCCGACTACATGCGCAACGCCGTGCGCCTGTCCGCGCTGATGCACCTGCCGGTGACGTACGTGTGGACGCACGATTCCATCGGCCTCGGCGAGGACGGCCCCACCCACCAGCCGATCGAGCACCTGGCGTCGCTGCGCGCGATCCCGGGCCTGAACATCGTGCGCCCGGCCGACGCCAACGAGACCGCGATCGCCTGGCGCGAGATCCTCAAGCGCTGGACGAAGGAGTTCGGCAAGGGCGCCCCGCACGGTCTGGCGCTGACCCGTCAGGGCGTGCCGACGTACGAGCCCAACGAGGACACCGCGCGCGGCGGCTACGTGCTGTTCGAGGCGGAAGGCGGCGAGCCGCAGGTCATCCTGATCGCCACCGGGTCCGAGGTGCACGTCGCCGTCGAGGCGCGCGAGCAGCTCCAGGCCGACGGCGTTCCTACGCGGGTCGTGTCGATGCCGTCCGTGGAGTGGTTCGAGGAGCAGGACCAGGGGTACCGGGACAGCGTCCTGCCGCCCTCGGTGAGGGCGCGGGTCGCGGTCGAGGCCGGGATCGGCCTCACCTGGCACAAGTACGTCGGGGATGCGGGACGCATCGTTTCCCTGGAGCACTTCGGTGCTTCGGCCGACGGCAAGGTGCTCTTCCGCGAGTTCGGTTTCACTGCCGAGAACGTCGCATCCGCCGCCCGGGAATCGATCGCCGCAGCCCAGCGCTGACGCTGATACACGACACGTAGGAGATGCATTTTCCATGACAGACGCACTCAAGCGCCTCTCCGAGGAAGGCGTCGCGATCTGGCTGGACGACCTGTCGCGCAAGCGGATCACGTCCGGCAACCTCGCCGAACTGATCGACCAGCAGCACGTCGTGGGCGTCACCACCAACCCGACGATCTTCCAGAAGGCGATCTCGTCGGGCGACGGCTACGAGCAGCAGCTCGCCGACCTCGCCGCCCGCAAGGTCACCGTCGAAGAGGCGATCCGCATGATCACCACGGCGGACGTCCGGGACGCCGCGGACATCCTGCGTCCGGTGTTCGACGCCACCGAGGGCCAGGACGGCCGGGTGTCGATCGAGGTCGACCCGCGGCTCGCGCACAACACCCGGGCCACCGTCGCCGAGGCCAAGCAGCTGGCCTGGCTGGTAGACCGGCCGAACACCCTCATCAAGATCCCAGCGACCCGTGCGGGCCTGCCGGCGATCACCGAGACCATCGGCAACGGCATCAGCGTCAACGTCACGCTGATCTTCTCGCTGGAGCGCTACCGCGAGGTCATGGACGCCTACCTCGGCGGCCTGGAGAAGGCCCGCGAGAAGGGCCTGGACCTCTCCAAGATCCACTCGGTGGCGTCCTTCTTCGTCTCCCGCGTCGACACCGAGATCGACAAGCGGATCGACGAGCTGGGCACCGACGAGGCCAAGGCGCTGCGCGGCAAGGCCGCGGTCGCCAACGCGCGCCTGGCCTACGAGGCGTACGAGGAGGTCTTCTCCTCGGACCGGTGGAGCGCGCTGGAGAAGGCCGGCGCGAACAAGCAGCGTCCGCTGTGGGCCTCCACCGGCGTGAAGGACAAGGCGTACAAGGACACCCTGTACGTGGACGAGCTGGTGGCGCCGAACACGGTGAACACCATGCCGGAGGCCACACTGGTGGCCACCGAGGACCACGGCGAGATCACCGGCAACACCGTCGCCGGCACCTACGAGCAGGCGCGCGCCGATCTCGACGCGCTCGCGAAGCTCGGGATCTCGTACGACGAGGTGGTCCAGCTCCTGGAGGACGAGGGCGTCGATAAGTTCGAGGCCTCCTGGAACGACCTGCTCAAGTCGACCGAGGCGGAACTGCAGCGCCTCGCGCCCTCGGAGGGCTGACATCTTGACATCCGTACACGGAGCGAATCCGCTTCGTGACGCCGCGGACCGACGGCTCCCGCGTATCGCGGGGCCGTCGGGCCTGGTCATCTTTGGCGTTACGGGCGATTTGTCACGTAAAAAGCTGATGCCGGCCGTTTACGACCTGGCAAACCGCGGCCTGCTGCCGCCGGGCTTCTCGCTCGTCGGCTTCGCCCGCCGCGACTGGGAGCACGAGGACTTCGCCAAGGTGGTCCACGACGCCGTCAAGGAGCACGCCCGTACGCCGTTCCGCGAGGAGGTCTGGCAGCAGCTCATCCAGGGGATGCGCTTCGTCCAGGGCACCTTCGACGACGACGACGCCTTCGAGCGGCTCCGCGGGACGATCGAGGAGCTCGACAAGGCGCAGGGCACGGGCGGCAACTTCGCCTTCTACCTCTCCGTGCCGCCCAAGTCCTTCCCGGTGGTCATCCAGCAACTGAAGAAGCACGGCCTCGCCGACCAGCAGGCCGGCTCCTGGCGCCGCGCGGTCATCGAGAAGCCGTTCGGCCACGACCTGAAGTCGGCCGAGGAGCTCAACAAGGTCGTGCACGAGGTCTTCGCCCCGGACCAGGTCTTCCGCATCGACCACTACCTGGGCAAGGAGACCGTCCAGAACATCCTGGCGCTGCGCTTCGCCAACACGATGTTCGAGCCGATCTGGAACCGGTCCTTCGTGGACCACGTGCAGATCACGATGGCCGAGGACATCGGCATCGGCGGCCGCGCGGGCTACTACGACGGCATCGGTGCCGCCCGTGACGTCATCCAGAACCACCTGCTGCAGTTGCTGGCGCTGACGGCCATGGAGGAGCCCGCGTCCTTCGACGCCGACGCGCTCGCCGCGGAGAAGACCAAGGTGCTCGGCGCGGTCCGGCTGCCGAAGGACCTGGGCGCCTCCACCGTGTTCGCGCAGTACGCGGCCGGCTGGCAGGGCGGCGAGAAGGTCATCGGGTACCTCGAGGAAGAGGGCATCGACAAGAAGTCGAAGACCGACACCTACGCCGCGGTGAAGCTGGCGATCGACAACCGCCGCTGGGCGGGCGTGCCGTTCTACCTGCGCACCGGCAAGCGGCTGGGCCGCCGGGTGACGGAGATCGCGGTCGTCTTCCAGCGCGCCCCGCACTCCCCCTTCGACACCACGGCCACCGAGGAGCTGGGCCAGAACGCGGTCGTCATCCGCGTCCAGCCGGACGAGGGCGTCACCGTGCGCTTCGGCTCCAAGGTGCCCGGTACCTCGATGGAGATCCGGGACGTGTCCATGGACTTCGCCTACGGCGAGTCCTTCACGGAGTCCAGCCCGGAGGCGTACGAGCGCCTGATCCTGGACGTGCTGCTGGGTGACGCCAACCTCTTCCCGCGGACGGAGGAGGTCGAGCTGTCCTGGAAGATCCTCGACCCGATCGAGGAGTACTGGGACGAGCACGGCAGGCCCGCGCAGTACCCGGCCGGCACCTGGGGGCCCGTCGAGGCGGACGAGATGCTTCAGCGAGACGGACGGAGCTGGCGCCGGCCATGAAGATAGACCTCACGGACACCACGGCCAGCAAGATCAACAAGGCGCTGGTGGAGGGCCGCCGAGCGATCGGCACGCCCGCCGTCGGCATGGTGCTCACGCTGGTCATCGTCACCGACGAGGAGAACGCCTACGACGCGCTGAAGGCCGCGAGCGAGGCCTCGCGCGAGCACCCCTCGCGCACCCTCGTGGTCATCAAGCGCGTCTCGCGTTCGCCGCGCGACCGCACCTCCTCGCGTCTGGACGCGGAGGTGCGGGTGGGCGCGGACGCGGGCACCGGCGAGACGGTCGTGCTGCGGCTGTACGGCGAGGTGGTGGACCACGCCCAGTCCGTGGTGCTGCCGCTGCTGCTGCCGGACGCGCCGGTCGTCGCCTGGTGGCCGGTGAACGCGCCGCTCGACCCGGCGAACGACCCGCTCGGCGCGCTCGCGCAGCGCCGGGTGACGGACTCCTACACGGCTCAGGCGCCGGTACGGGAGCTGAGCGCCCGGGCCGATGCCTACACGCCCGGCGACACGGACCTGTCCTGGACCCGCATCACGCCCTGGCGCTCGATGCTGGCCGCGGCCCTCGACCAGGTCACCTGCGAGGTGCGGAAGGTCGAGGTGGAGGGCGAGGAGTTCAACCCGAGCTGTGAACTCCTGGCGATGTGGCTGGCGGACCGCTTGGACGTCCCGGTGAAGCGCTCGATCTCCTCGGGCCCCGGCCTGACCGCGGTCCGCATGGAGACGAGCTGCGGCCCGATCACCCTGGGCCGCGCGGACGGCTCGCTCGCGACCCTGTCCATCCAGGGCCAGCCGGACCGTGCCGTGGCGCTCAAGCGCCGGGAGACGGCCGAGCTGATCGCGGAGGAGCTGCGGAGGCTCGACCCGGACGACACGTACGCGTCGGCGCTGCGGTACGGGGTGGACCGGCTGAACACGGAGGCCGCCGAGGCTCCGGCTCACGAGCCGGAGGCCGGCGACCCCGTGGCCGGCGAGCCTGCGGCTCAGGAACCGGAGGCGGTCGAGGCACCCGTGGAGACGGCCGCGAAGGCCCCCGCGAAGAAGGCCACCAAGAAGGCCCCGGCGAAGAAGGCGGCCGCCAAGTGACTGCTCCCCAGCTCGTCGTGCACCGCGACAAGGAGTTGATGGCCCAGGCCGCGGCGGCCCGGCTGATCACGAAGATCGTGGACGCGCAGGCCTCGCGCGGCTCCGCGTCGGTCGTGCTCACCGGTGGCCGCAACGGCAACGGCCTGCTCGCCGCGCTCGCCGCCGCGCCGGCCCGGGACGCCATCGACTGGGGGCGCCTGGACCTGTGGTGGGGCGACGAGCGGTACCTGCCGGAGGGCGACCCGGAGCGCAACGTGACCCAGGCCCGTCAGGCCCTGCTGGACTCCGTGCCGCTGGACCCGAAGCGCGTGCACGCCATGCCCGCGTCGGACAGCCCGTACGGGGCGGACGTGGAGTCTGCGGCCGAGGCGTACGCGGCGGAACTGGCCCGGGCCGCGGGTCCCGAGAACCACGGCTCGGTGCCCACCTTCGACGTGCTGATGCTGGGCGTCGGCCCGGACACGCATGTGGCGTCGCTGTTCCCGGAACTGCCGGCGGTACGGGAGACGGAACGAACGGTCGTCGCCGTCCACGGCGCGCCGAAGCCGCCGCCGACGCGTATCTCCCTCACGCTGCCGGCGATCCGCGCGGCGCGCGAGGTGTGGCTGCTGGCGGCGGGCGAGGACAAGGCGCAGGCGGCGGCGATCGCCCTGTCGGGCGCGGGCGAGATCCAGGCGCCCGCGGCGGGCGCGCACGGCCGCTCGCGCACGCTGTGGCTGCTGGACGCGGCGGCGGCATCGAAGCTGCCCCGCGCTTTGTACCCACCGGCGTCGCCGTGAGGAGGTGCGGCGGGGCTGAACATGGGCTTCTCGCCCCCGCCGCCCCTGCCTTTTCCGTCCCTGCGGGCTCCGCCCCCGGGCCCCCGCTCCTCGAACGCCGGAGGGGCTGATCATTCAGCCCGTCTGGGGGTCCCCTGCTCGAAGCAGCTCGGGGAGTTTGAGGACCAGGCCACGGGCCGACAGCGGGGGTCCGGGGCGGAGCCTGGGTCCCCCTGCTCGAAGAGCTCGAGGAGTTTGAGGACCAGGCCGCAGGCCGACAGCGGGGGTCCGGGGGCGCAGCCTGGTCCCCCTGCTCGAAGAGTTTGAGGACCAGGCCACGGGCCGACAGCGGGGGTCCGGGGGCGGAGCCTGGTCCCCCTGCTCGAAGAGTTTGAGGACCAGGCCGCAGGCCGACAGCGGGGGTCCGGGGGCGGAGCCTGGGTCCCCTTGCTCGAGGCGTTTGAGGACCAGGCCGCAGGCCGACAGCGGGGGTCCGGGGGCGGAGCCCCCGACGGGGTCGAAGGGGCGGAGCCCCTGGAGGGATGGGACGGGTAGGGGCGGCGGGGGCGAAAACCCCCTCCCGCAACCCCTACTTCACCGAGCCCGCCATCACCCCCTGCACGAAGTGCCGCTGGAACGCGAAGAAGACAACCACCGGCACGATCAGCGACAGGAACGCCCCCGGCGCCAGTACATCGATGTTGCTGCCGAACTGCCGTATCTGCGACTGGAGTTCGACGGTCAGCGGTTGTGAGGAGCTGTCCGCGAACAGCAGCGCCACCAGCATGTCGTTCCACACCCACAGGAACTGGAAGATGGCGAGGCTCGCGATCGCGGGCCGCCCCACCGGCAGGACCAGCCGGGTGAAGATCCGCCACTCACTCCCCCCGTCCATCCGCGCCGCCTCCAGCATCTCCTTCGGCATCTCCGCGAAGTAGTTCCGCAGCAGGAACACCGCGAACGGCAACCCGTAGGCCACGTGGAAGAGGACGACGCCCGGGATCGTCCCGAACAGGCCCAGCGCGCCGAAGAGCTTCGCCACCGGCAGCAGACCGATCTGCACCGGCACCACCAGAAGCGCCACCACCAGCAGGAAAAGCGGCTCCCGCCCGGGAAAGTCCAGCCACGCGAACGCGTACCCGGCGAGCGCCGCCAGCGCGACCACCAGCGCCGTCGCCGGCACCGAGATCAGCACGGTGTTCCAGAAGGCCTGCGTGATCCCGGCGTTCTTCAGCAGCGCCGAGTAGTTGTCGAAGGACAGCTGCCCGGGGCTGACCAGCGCTGTCCACCAGCCGCCCTTCGCCGTGTCCTCCGACGACCGCAGCGACGACACGAACAGCCCCGCCAGCGGGGTCAGCCAGATCAGGCCGACCACCACCAGGAAGGCCTGCACCAGCCCGTTGCCCAGCCCCCGCCTCACCGCGTTCATCGCTGACTCCTTCGGAAACGCCGGACGTTGAAGACCATCGCCGGGATCACCAGCAGCAGGAGCAGCACACCCAGCGCGCTGCCGAGGCCCTGGTTGTTGCCGCCGCCGAACGACACCAGCCACATCTGGGTGGCGAGCACGGTCGCGTCCTCCTGCACCGGCCCGGGCGCGATGATGTAGACGAGGTCGAACACCTTCATCACGTTGATGACGAGGGTCACGAAGACCACGGTCAGCACCGGGGCCAGCAGCGGCACCGTGATCCGCCGGAAGATCTGCCACTCGTTCGCCCCGTCCATCCGCGCCGCCTCCAGCGCGTCCCGCGGGAGCGTCGACAGCCCGGCGCCGATCAGCACCATCGCGAAGCCGGTCCAGATCCACAGGTACGCCCCGATGATCGCGGGCGTGACCAGCGTCGGCCCGAGCCATGAGACTCCCTGGTACGGCGCCGCGAAGTTCGAGGACGGCAGCTTGACCGTGTAGGAGCCGGACTTCAGCCCCGGGAAGCGGAAGGAGCCGTCGGCCGCAGTCGTCGTACTGGCGACCGTCCGCCCGTCGCGCACGGCCTCGACCTTCATCCCGGGCAGCCCGCTCTCCCGCGGGTCGACCTTCCCCTGCTTCCCGCCGCCACCGGGTGTGAAGTCCAGGTAGACGACCCCGCGCAGTTCGTCCGCCGGGGCCTTCTTCCCGGCCGCCGCGTACGCGGGCGAGGCGTCCTTCGGCAGGTCCTTGGGCAGCACGCCGACCATCGGAAGCGTCACCGAGTCACCCGGTGAGGCGCCCGCACTCGTCGCGTACGACCCGTCACGACCCTGCGTCAGGCCCTGCCCCACGCGCGCCCGCGCCGTGGGATACGACGACGTGCCCTTGAACGCGTCGTGGATCGAGACAGCGGCCGCGTTCAGCACTCCCTTGTTCGGGTCCTCGTCGTAGGCGAGCCGGAAGATGATGCCGGCGGCGAGGAAGGAGACCGCCATCGGCATGAACAGCAGCAGCTTGAACGCCGTCGCCCAGCGGACCTTCTCCACCAGCACGGCCAGGATCAGGCCGAGCCCCGTCAGCAGCGCCGGAGCCACGACCACCCAGATCGTCGTGTTCCGGATGGCCTTCAGCGTCGCCGGGTCGCGGAACATCTCGGCGTAGTTGTCCCCGCCCACGAACCGGGTGCCGGAGGCGTCGAAGAAGCTGCGGCCGATCGAGAACAGCACGGGGTAGACGACGAGCGCACCGAGCAGCAGCAGCGCGGGGAACACGAACAGCAGGGCGATGATCCGCCCCCGCCGCCGGGTGCGGCGCCTCACGGCGGCACCGGCGGCGGTCGGCGGGCTCGCCTCATTCACGAGCGTGGCGGTCATGCCGATCAGCCCTGGTACGCCTTGGCCGCCGCGTCCTCAAGCTGGGCCGCGGTCGCCTTCGGGTTCGACGGGTCGCGCAGGAAGTCCTGCAGCAGCTTCCACTCGCCCGCGCCCTTGGTGCCGCCGAAGGCCGCCGGAGCCTGGTCGGACATGTCGAAGCGGACCGAATCGCCCGCCGCGATCAGGGACTTGGCCGTCGCCCGCGTCACGTCGTCGCCGTAGGAGGAGAGGTCGAGCTTCTTGTTCGGGGACAGGAAGCCGCCCGCCTTCGCCCACACGGCCGCGGCCTCGGGGGTCGCCAGGTACTCCAGCAGCTTCATGCCGGCCTTGGCGTTCTTGCCGTCCTTGAGGACGGCCGCCGCGTCACCACCGCTGACGACCGGCGCCGTACCGCCGTCGACCGACGGGAACGGGAAGAAGTCCGCGTCCTTGCCGATGGTCTTGCCGAACTGGTCGTGCGCGACCCCGGCCACGAAGTCGCCCTCGTAGACCATGCCCGCCTGGGGCTTGGGCCCGAACACCTTCTCCACAGAGCCCGGGAAGTCGGTGTTCAGGGCCTCCTTCTGCCCGCCCGCGATCAGCTGCTTGTCCTTGAACAGCTTGCCCAGCGTGGTGAGCGCCTTGACCACGCTCGGGTCGGTCCACTTCAGCTTGTGCGCGGCGAGCGCGTCGTACTTCTCGGGACCTGCCTGAGAGAGGTAGATGTTCTCGAACCAGTCGGTGAGGGTCCAGCCGTCCTCGCCCGCGACCGCGAAGGCGGCGAGGCCCGAGTCGGAGATGGTGTGCCCGGCCTTCAGCATCTCGTCGTACGTCTTCGGCGGCTTGACCCCGGCCTGGTTGAGCGCGTCGGGGCTGTACCAGACGGTCGACTTGTGGGCGGCCTTGAAGTACAGGCCGTACAGGGTGCCGTCGACGCTGCCGTACTTCTTCCACACCGGCGCGTAGTTGCTGTCGACCGACTTCTCGGTGGTCGCGGACAGCTTCTGGAGCCAGCCCTTCTTGGCGAACTGCTGGAGCACGCCGACCTGCGGGACCATCACGACGTCCGGCGCGTTGCCGCCCTCGATCTTGCTGCCGACGACGGTGGAGACGTTGTCGCCGGTGGAGATGAACTGGGTCTTGGCGCCGGTCTTCTCGCTGAACGCGTCCAGGACCTTCTGGAAGTTCTTCTGCTCGCTGCCGGTCCAGACGCCGGCCACGGTGACCGTCTGGCCGCTGAGGGCCTTGTCACCGCCGCCCGCGGTGACGGGGCCGCCGCCGCAGGCGGTCGCGCCGAGTGCGAGGGCGAGGGCGGTGCAGCCGGTGAGCAGGGTGGTACGTCGTCGCATCATCGTTGATGTCCCTTCGGGGATGGGGGAATGGACGGGGTCAGAGGTCGGTGCCGTCGCTGATCCACCAGGCGGCCGTCGAGCCGGGGAGCACCCCGGGCGGGCAGGGGCCGCTGGCCAGCAGGGGGGTGCCGGAGACCGGCGCGGGCGTGGGGGCGGTACCGAAGTTGACGGCACAGACCAGGTCGTCGCCGCGTACGAAGGCGAGGACGCCGGGCGGGGTGTCCAGCCAGCGCATCGTGCCCTCGCCCAACTGCGGGAGCGAGGAGCGCAGTTGGAGGCCGTCGCGGTACAGGTGCCAGAAGGAGCGGGTGTCGGCGAGGGCGCGGTCGGTGGCGTGCTCGGCGAACCACTCCGGCTGTGGCAGCCAGGGCCTGGCCCCCTCGGCGCCGGAGGTGAAGCCGAACGGGGAGGCCTGCCCGGACCAGGGCAGCGGCACCCGGCAGCCGTCGCGGATCCGGGCGCGGCTTCCGGTGCGGCGGAAGATCGGGTCGGTGAGCACGTCGTCGGGCAGGTCGACGACCTCGGGCAGGCCGAGCTCCTCGCCCTGGTAGATGTACGCGGCCCCGGGCAACGCCAGCATCAGCAGCGCGGCGGCGCGGGCACGGGCGGCACCGAGGCCACTGCCCTGGGGGGTGGGTTCTCCGTAGCGGGTGACGGTGCGGACCTGGTCGTGGTTGTTGAGGACCCAGGTGACCGTGGAGCCCGTGCCGGCGATGTCCTGCATGGCCTCGGAGATCACCTTGCGGAAGGCGTCGGGGTCCCAGGGGGCGCTGAGCAGGTCGAAGAAGAAGGCCTGGTGCAGCTCGTCCGGCCGGACGTACTTGGCGTGCTCGCGGGCGGTCGGAACCGAGACCTCTCCGACCAGGAGGCGCTCACGGCCGTCGCGTGCCGTGTACTCCTCGCACACCGATCGCCAGTGGCGCCACACGTCGTGCACCTCAGGCTGGTTCCAGGCGAGCGGGTTGACCGAGTCGCGGGTGCGGGCGTCGGCCTCCGGGTCCGGGGAGTCGGGCAGCTCCGGGTGCTTGAACAGGCCCGCGGCGACATCGATGCGGAAGCCGTCGACGCCCCGGTCCAGCCAGAAGCGCAGCACGCGGTCGAACTCGGCGGGGACCTCGGGGTTGCGCCAGTTCCAGTCGGGCTGCTCGGGCGTGAACATGTGCAGGTACCACTGGCCGGGGTGGCCGTCCGTCTCCGTGACGCGGGTCCAGGCCGGGCCGCCGAACATGGCGTGCCAGTTGTTGGGCGGCTCGGAGCCGTCGGGCCCGCGGCCGTCGGAGAAGTGGAAGCGGGCGCGGGCCGGGCTGCCGGGCGGCGAGGCGAGGGCCTCGCGGAACCACGGGTGCTCGCTGGAGCAGTGGTTGGGGACGATGTCCAGGAGCACTTTGATGCCGAGCCGCCGGGCGGCCGCCGTGAGCAGGTCGAACTCGGCGAGGTCGCCGAAGAGCGGGTCGACGTCGCAGTAGTCGGAGACGTCGTAGCCGTGGTCGTGCTGCGGTGAGGGGTAGAAGGGGCTCAGCCAGATCCCGTCGACGCCGAGCTTCTTCAAGTACGGCAGGCCTGCCCTGACGCCGGCCAGATCGCCGATGCCGTCGCCGGTGCTGTCCAGGAAGCTGCGGACGTACACCTGGTAGATCACTGCGTCGCGCCACCAGCGACGGGTGTCGATGTGCTTGGGACTCACCCCGTTGACCTGTCTGTGCGTGCTAACGGTTATGCATGCATGTTAGGTAGCTGTTCCACGAGGGTGTCAACGAACAGTACGAAAGCTACTGGGAAGTTGGGGTGTCAAATCCGGACTTATCGGTGCACCGAACGGTCAGATGAGACGTCCGCGTTACCTAACAAGTAACTAGCGATGCGAGATAGCGGCCAGCTCGCGCGCCAGGCGTCGCACCGCCGACTCGGGCGTCTCCTGCCCCGTCAGCGCGTCGTGCACCACCGCCTGCACCGCCAGGCTGACCTGGTCGTAGCGCGGGCTCTTGGGGCGCGGTGCGGCCGCGAGCACGGCGGCACGCAGGGTCGGCAGATACGGGAACTGCCGTACGAGTTCGGGGTCGTCGTAGAGCGCGGCGCGCACGGGCGGCAGCGCGCCGCGGGTGAGCACCTGGCGTTGGACGCCCTCGCTGGTGAGGTACGCGATCAGACGCGCGGCCGACTCGGCGTGGCGTGCATGACTGTTGACGGCCAGGTTGGAGCCGCCGAGCACACTCGTCCCCGGCCCGTCAGGCCCCGGCAGCGGCACGGCGCCGACCCTCCCGGCCACCTTCGAGCCGGGGGCGGAGGCGGCGACGTACGCGTACGGCCAGTTGCGCAGGAAGAGAAGCCGGCCGTCCTGGAAGGCCTGCTTGGACTCCTCCTCCTTGTACGTCAGCGCCTGCTTGGGAATCCACCCGTCGCGGACGCCACGGGCGAGGAACCCGATCCCCTGGCGGGCCGCGTCGGAATTGACGGTGACACGGGCACCCTCGTCGCCGAGGATGGTGCCGCCCGCCGAGTACACGGCCTCGGCCGCGTTGACGGTGAGGCCCTCATAGGGCAGGAACTGGCCCGCATAGCCGCCGAGCCCGTACTCGGGCGCGATGGTCTTCGCGTCGTGCTCCAGCTCGGCCCAGGTGCGCGGCGGCGGCACGCCCTCCTTGGCGAGGATGTCCTTGCGGTACAGCAGAAGCCCGGCATTCGTGACATACGGGACGGCGTACAGCTGTCCGTCGTAGGTGGCCGTGTCGACGACCGGCGGCAGGAAGGTCTTCAGCGGGAACCGGTCGCGCGGCAGCGGGCGGATCCAGCCGGCCGCCGCGAACTCGGAGGTCCAGGCGACGTCGATGTTCAGGACGTCGAACCGGCTGCGGTCACCGCCGCGCAGGTCGGTGGTCATCTGCGCGTGCGTCTCGTCGGCGGAGTCCGGCAGCTCGACGAGGGTGACCTTCTCGCCGGGATGGGTGCGGTTCCAGCCCTGAAGGAGCGGGCCGAGGTAGCCGGTGAGATCTCCCGCGGTGGCCAGGGTGAGCGGGCCACGCCCCCCGGCACTCCCCTCGTCGGCGCGGGCGCCGGAGGCTACGTAACCGGTCATGACCACGGCGAGGACGAGGAGGCACCTACCGGCGGCGCGTATCCACCGCATAGGTTCCTCCCTGTACACATGCACATGGCTCCGGGCACCCTCGCCCAGGAGTCAGAGGCCATGTATACCTGTTAGGTATGGGCGATACTAGGGCCTGGAGCACATTGTGAGCAGACAGGAGGACAGCACGAGTGCGCCTGCCCCTCCTGGCACTCCTCGCGCGCGGCCCCGCCCACGGCTACGAGCTCAAGCAGGACCTTGAGCAAGTGCTGGGCTCCGCGTACCCTCAGCCGAACGTCGGCCAGATCTACGTCACCCTCGGCCGCCTCGAGAAGTCGGGACTGATCGAGGGCGAGGACGTCGAGCAGTCCAGCCGGCCCAACAAAAAGGTCTACCACCTCACAGACGCCGGGCGGGAGGCGCTGCATGCCTGGTTCGAGGAGACCGAGGACGAGCCGCGGGTACGGGACGAGTTCTTCATGAAGCTGGCGCTCGCCCCGCGGACCGGTCTCGCCGACCAGATCGCCCTGATCAACAAGCAGCGGCGCCAGTACCTCAACACCATGCGAGACCTGTCGAGACTGGCCGCCGCCGAAGACCGCGACAACCGTATCGCCCACCTGCTGATCGAGGGCGCGATGCTGCACCTGCAGGCCGACCTCGACTGGCTGGAGCGGTGCCAGGAGGAACTGGAGGAGCTGGAATGAGCGAGCGCCCCACTCCTCTGCTGCGCGCCGAGGGCCTGGTCAAGACCCACCACGGTGAGGGAGCCCCGGCGCACGCCGTGCGCGGGGTCGATCTCAGCCTGTCGCACGGCGAGTTCGTGGCGGTCACCGGCCCGTCCGGCGCAGGGAAGTCGACCCTGCTGCACCTGCTCGGCGGGTTGCAGCGACCCGACGGCGGCAGCATCTGGCTGGACGGCGAGCGCACCGACTCCTACAGCGAGGCCCGCTGGGCCGTGGAGCGCAGGAAGCGCATCGGGATCGTCTTCCAGTTCTTCAACCTGGTCTCCGACCTGTCGGTCGCGGACAACGTGGAGCTGCCCGCCCTGCTCGCCGGTGTGCCGCCGAAGCAGGCGCGGGCCGAGCGGGAGGCGCTGCTGGCCGAGCTGGGACTGACCGGCAAGGAGCGCAGCATGCCGGGCGAGCTGTCCGGCGGCGAGCAGCAGCGGGTCGCGCTCGCCCGCGCCCTGGTCAACCATCCGCCGCTGCTGCTCGCCGACGAGCCCGCGGGCAGCCTTGACAGCAAGGGCACCCGCGAGGTGATGCGGCTGCTGTCCCGCTTCCACCAGCGCGGGCAGAGCATCGTCCTTGTCACCCATGACGCCCGGCTGGCGAGCGCCGCCGACCGCGTCATCAGCTTCTTCGACGGTCGGATCGTCGACGACGCGCAGCTGGACGCCACACCGCCGCGCCGGGCCGGGACCTCCGGTGTGTCCGGCGTGCTGGAGTTGAAGGACTGAGTGCGGTGTACGACCACCTGACGTGCTCGGGTTCCCTCCCAGGGACCAGGGGCTGAAGCCTGTGCGAGCCACCCTGCGCTGGGCGCACTCCGATCTGCGCACACACCGCGGCGAGGCACTGTTCATGGTGCTCGCCACCGCCGGCATCGTCACCTCCCTGCTGCTGGCCACGGCCCTGTTCGGGTACGCCACCAACCCCTGGCAGCGCGTCTTCACGCAGGCGCGCGGCGCGCACGTGTGGATCCACACCGCCCGCTCCACCGACGCGGCCGTCCTCGCCCACCTGGACGGCGTCGAATCCGTCGCCGGGCCCTACCCGACCGAGTCCGCCACCCTCACCTCCCGCGGTACCCGCGCCTCCGTCGAACTGCGTGCCACCCCCGGGCGGCCCTCCGTCGGCCGGCCGCTGCTCACCTCGGGCCACTGGCTGGATCCCGCTGACCCGGGCGGCGTCGTGCTGGAGAGCCGGCTCGCCCGGGCGCTGCTGGCCGAGCCCGGGGACACCCTGACGATGGCCGGTACGGCCCGGACACTGACCGTGGTCGGCATCGCGGACAGCGCCGAACCCCGCTACCGCCCCGGTGAACAGCCCGGACTCGTCTGGACCCTGCCGTCCGCCGTGCGCGATGCCGGCGGAGAGGTGACCGGGCTGCGCCTGTCCGACCCCGACGACACGGACTACGCCGTCCAGCGCGCCGTCACCGTGCTGGGAGCCGGCGCGGTCACCGAGGTCTCGACCTGGCAGCAGGCGCGGGCCGAGGCGCAGGGCGACAACCGGCTGCTGGGGCAGGTCCTCGGCCTGTTCGGTCTGGGTGCGCTGGTGGCCGCCGGGCTCGCCGTGCACGGGGCGATCGGCACCCGGGTGCGGGGGCATCTGCGGGACATCTCGGTGCTGAAGGCGATCGGCTTCACACCCGGCCAGGTCGTCCGCGTCTTCCTGCTCCAGCACGTGGCCTATGCCCTGCTCGGCGCGGTGGCCGCGGCCGCGCTCACCCAGGGGCTGGGCCGCCGGATCCCTGGGCGCTTCGGGGACGCGGTCGGCGTGTGGCAGGGGCTGCCGGGACACACCGTGGCGCTGTTCGCGGTCCCGGCCGGAGCGGTGCTGTTCATCGCCGCGACCACCGGGCTCGCGGCCTGGCGGGCGGGA
This sequence comes from Streptomyces sp. NPDC093984, assembly GCF_044764595.1. Lineage (NCBI taxonomy): Bacteria > Bacillati > Actinomycetota > Actinomycetes > Kitasatosporales > Streptomycetaceae > Streptomyces > Streptomyces sp. NPDC093984. The sequence continues at coordinate 108,172 of NZ_JBIWIM010000003.1, forward strand.
CGGGTGCCTCCGGTGCCGGTGCCACGGCCCGCGGCACCGGCCGGTGGACGTCTGACGGCCCTGGCGCGCGGCGCCCTCGGTCTGCGGCTGCCGCCCGCGCTGGTCCTGGGCTGGCACCGGGCGTTCGCACGCCGTCCCCGGTCGCTGGCCACGGTCGCCCGGCTTGCCCTGCCGCTGCTGCTGATCGTGGTGGCGATGAGCGCGTGGACCACCATCGACCGCTTCCACTCGAGGCCCGACGAGGTCGGGCTCGCCACCGCCCTCACCGTGCGCCCCGACAGCGGTCTCGGCGAGGCGGCCACGCGCGCCCTGCTGGAACACGACCGGCACGTCGCCGACGCCTACCCGGGCGTCGAGGTGGCCGCCCTGGTGCCGGGCCAGACGGCCACCATCGCCCTGCGGGGCCTGGGCACCCGCCAGAACCCCTACCCCTACGCCCTCGCCGAGGGCCGTCCCGCCCGGGGCCCCGACGAGGCCGTGGCCGGGCAGGGGCTGCTCGACCTGCTGGATGTGCGGGTCGGCGACTGGGTCCGGATGACGGTGGGCGACCAGCCGCAGATCCTGCACATCGTGGGCCGCAGCATCGAACCGGAGAACGCCGGCCGGGTCATCTCCACCTCGCTCGACACCCTCCGCGAGAACGACCCGGGCCTGCGTCCCACCCTCTACGAGCTCCGGCTGCGCCCGGGCGCCGATCCGCACCAGGTCGCCGGCGACCTGGCCAGGGCCGCCCACGGACACCTGGACGTGCACCCGGTGGCGAACCCCGCGGACGGTCTCTCACCGCTGCGCGGTGTCGTCGCCGGACTGATCGCCGTGCTGGCGCTCATCGGGATCGTCGAACTGCTGACCGCGATCGGCGGCACAGTCCGCGAGGGCGAACGGGACCTCCTGGCGCTCAAGGCGATCGGCCTGTCCCCACGGCAGATCACCGCGATCACGGTCACGGCCACCGCCTGCACCGCCCTGGCCGCGGTGGTCGTCGGTACGGCGCTGGGTCTGCCCCTCGCCCACTGGCTGATCGACGCCCAGGGCCGCTCCAGCGGTATCGGCGCCGGGCTGGCCCGGGGCCCCTCCCCCGTCCTCCTGCTGCTGTTCGGGGCCGCGGCCGTGGCGGGAGCCGCCGCGCTCGCCGCCCTGCCCGCGGCCCGCGCGGCCCGCCGCCGGCTCGCGGACACGTTGAGCGCGGTGGCCTGAGCACGATGGCCTGAGCCGGGAGCCGGGGGCGGACGGTCGTGCCGCCCGTCCCCCCGCCGTGGCTCTAACGACCGCGCCATTCCCGGTACTTGGCGACCAGGGCCTTGCTGGACTCGTCCAGGCCAGGTACTTCCGCGCCCTCGGTCAACGCGGGCTCGACGCGCTTGGCAAGGACCTTGCCCAGCTCCACACCCCACTGGTCGAAGGAGTCGATGTTCCAGATCGCGCCCTGGACGAACACCTTGTGCTCGTAGAGGGCGATGAGCTGGCCGAGGACCGACGGGGTCAGCTCCCTGGCGAGGATGGTGGTGGTCGGGTGGTTGCCCTTGAACGTCTTGTGGGGCACCAGCTCCTCCGGCACTCCCTCCGCGCGCACCTCGTCCGGGCTCTTGCCGAAGGCCAGCGCCTGGGTCTGGGCGAAGAAGTTCGCCATCAGCAGGTCGTGCTGGGCCTTCAGCTCGTCGGCGAGCTCGGCGACCGGCTCGGCGAAGCCGATGAAGTCGGCCGGGATCAGCTTGGTGCCCTGGTGGATGAGCTGGTAGTAGGCGTGCTGCCCGTTGGTGCCCGGGGTGCCCCAGACGATCGGACCGGTCTGCCATTCGACCTCGCGCCCGTCCCGGCCGACGTACTTGCCGTTGGACTCCATGTCCAGCTGCTGGAGATACGCGGTGAACTTGGACAGGTAGTGCGAATAGGGCAGCACGGCATGCGACTGGGCGTCGTGGAAGTTGCCGTACCAGATGCCCAGCAGGCCCAGCAGCAGCGGCACGTTGGACTCGGCGGGCGCGGTCCTGAAGTGCTCGTCGACGGTGCGGAAGCCGTCGAGCATCTCCCGGAAGCGGTCCGGGCCGATGGCGATCATCAGGGACAGGCCGATCGCCGAGTCGTAGGAGTAGCGGCCGCCGACCCAGTCCCAGAACTCGAACATGTTGGCGGTGTCGATGCCGAAGTCCTCGACCTTCTCGGCGTTCGTCGACAGTGCCACGAAGTGCTTGGCGACCGCCTCCTGGCCGGCCTTCAGCTCGCCCAGCAGCCACTTGCGGGCCGAGGTCGCGTTCGTGATCGTCTCGATCGTGGTGAACGTCTTGGAGGCGATGATGAACACCGTCTCCGCCGCGTCCAGGTCGCGGGTGGCCTCGTGCAGGTCGGCGCCGTCCACGTTGGACACGAAGCGGACCGTCATGCCGCGGTCGGTGTAGGCGCGCAGCGCCTCGTACGCCATCGCGGGGCCCAGGTCGGAACCGCCGATGCCGATGTTGACGACGTTCTTGATGCGCTTGCCGGTGTGACCGGTCCACTCGCCGGAGCGGACCCGGTTCGCGAAGTCGCTCATCCTGTCGAGCACCGCGTGCACCTTGGGCACCACGTTCTCACCGTCGACCTCGATCACCGCGTCCCGGGGCGCGCGCAGGGCGGTGTGCAGGACCGCGCGGTTCTCGGTGGTGTTGATCTTCTCGCCGCGGAACATGGCGTCCCTGAGACCGAAGACGTCCCTCGCGGCGGCCAGCTCGCGCAGCAGCCGCAGCGTCTCCTCGGTGACCAGGTGCTTGGAGTAGTCGACGTGCAGATCGCCGACCTGGAGGGCGTACCCGCTGCCGCGGCCCGGGTCCGCCGCGAACAGCTCACGCAACCGCACCTCGCCGAGCTCCTCGCGGTGCTTGGCCAGAGCGGTCCACTCGGGCGTCTGGTTGAGCCTGGTACGGCTGTCTGCGTTCATCTGGGAGTTCAGCCTTCTTCCTTGCCTGTGCTGCTGCGTAGCTCGCTCCTCTGCCGGTCCCAACCTAATTGATGGCGATGCGGCCTGACCTCTTGTCACGCCGTCCCCGGGGCAACAACAGGTACGTCCGCCTTGCGCGCGTGTGTCAACGAGGTGACGGCTAGTGCGAAGAGCGCGGCGGCGAGCAGCGCGGGCCCGTTCAGCCCGTACGTCCGTGCCACGGCTCCGCCGAGCAGGGCGCCGAGTGGGGCGCCCGACGTGGAGGCGGTGCGGAAGGCGGCGGCTATACGGCCCACCATGGCCTCGGGGCTGCGGTGCTGCATCAGGGTGACCTGGTTGACGTTCCACACCATGCCCATGGCGCCGAACAGCAGCATGCCCGCGAGCAGCGCTCCCGTGTGGCGGACGGTCCCGATGAGCAGAAGGCACGCCGTCTGGACGCCGCCGGCGGCGAGCAGGGCGCGCAGGCGTCCGGTGCGGTGCGCGATCCGCTGGGCGGCGAATCCACCGATGAGGCTGCCGGCCGAGTACGCCGTCATCGCGGCCGCGTATCCGGCGTCGCCCGCGTCCAGCCAGCGCGTCACGTGCAGCACCAGCGTGGCGATCAGGGCGCCCATGCCGATGTTGCACAGCAGCGTGGCCAGACAGGCCGCGCGCAGCACCCGGTCCTGCCACAGGGCGCGCAGCCCTTCGCCGATCTCGGCCCGCAGGGTGCTGCCGGACGGGCGCGGCTCCCGATCGGCCGGCTCCGTCCGCAGGGAGGCGACGAGGGCGGCGGCCAGCAGGAAGGTGCCCGCGTCAGCCGTGAAGGGCATGAACGCTCCGGCCGCCAGGAGCAGCGGCACGAACGGGCCCGCCAGCAGACCGCCCGCGAGCTGCTGTCCGGTCATGAGCCGGGCGTTGGCGCTGCCCAGGGCCTCGCGGTCGACCAGGGAGGGCAGCAGGGCAGTGGAGGCGTTGTCGAAGAGGGTCTGGAGGGTGGTGAGCGTGAAGGCGAGGAGCAGCAGCAGCGGGATCGAGGCGTGCCCGAGCCCCACGACGAGCGCGAAGGCCGCGACGAGCAGTCCGCGCACGGTGTCGACGGCCCACATCGCCCGCCGCTGGTCCACCCGGTCGGCCACGGCGCCGCCGAGCAGCCCGAACAGCAGCCACGGGACATAGCCGCAGGCGGTGACCGAGGCGACGACGAGCGGTTCGTCCGTGAACCGGACGGCGAGCAGGGGCAGCGCCGCCGTCCGCAGCGCGTCCCCGAACCGGGAGACCACCGCAGCGGTCCACAGCCGCCCGAACCCTCCACGCCACGCGGGCCGCCGTAGGGTGCCCGCCACCTCGACCGCTGCCATCGTCCCCCCTCACGATTCGCCGATGCACAAACCGTAGAGGGCACCACTGACAATCGGGCTGAGCTGCGGAAACAGGCCGCTCGGGACTCTCCGGAGCGCACCCCGTGCGGGGCTGCCCCGGCCGTACGAGGCGCCGGCCCGCGGCCTGTGCCGGGCCGCTCCGGCGGCACGCGCTACCGCGGTACCGAACGCGCACCGGCCAGGTGCCCGCACGGCCCCGGCCGGTGAACTCCTAGATTTCGCCCCGCAGTTTGGCGAGCGCCTCGGCGAGGATCGCCTCGCCGTCCGCGTCGCTGCGCCGCTCCCGTACATACGCGAGGTGCGTCTTGTACGGCTCGGTGCGCGGCGGGTCCGGCGGGTTGTCCCGGTCCTGTCCGGCCGGGAAGCCGCAGCGGGGGCAGTCCCAGGTGTCGGGAACCTGCGCGTCGCTGGCGAAGCTGGGCTGCGTCTCGTGCCCGTTGGAGCACCAGAAGGAGATGCGCAGACGCGGCGCGGACTCGCCGCGCTCGGCCTCGCCCATCGGCCCCGCCCCGACCCGGCTTCCTCGGATCGCGTTGCCACTTGCCACGGTCGTAACTCCCTGCGTGATGGTGCCGCGAAGCGAGTCGGCGTTTCGCTTCGCTGCGAGCGCCTCAGTCTACGTAAGGCCCAACGCGCGTCCAGTGATGGGAGTTACCCCCGCCCCCAGACGCAAGCCCCATGATAGGCCGGGTCCGAAGACCCGTACCGAACATGGGGCGTTACGTGCTCTATGTGCGTTTTATGCGGACCTGCCGAAGCCGGCCGACGCTAGTGGTTGGTCTTCATCAGGATGCCGAGCACCACGATGCAGGCGAGCCAGAGCAGACCGATCACGATGGTGATCCGGTCGAGGTTGCGCTCGGCGACCGACGAGCCGCCGACGGAGGACTGCATGCCGCCACCGAACATGTCGGAGAGGCCGCCGCCCTTCCCCTTGTGCATCAGCACCAGCAGCATCAGCAACAGGCTGAAGACGATCAGGGCGATCGAGAACCCCAGAACCACGGCTGGACCAACTTCCTCGGACTCGGATGGACGACGGGGGCGGGGTGGCAGGCCACCTCGCCCCCGCAAGGGTACGACGGATCGCCCCTAAGACACACTCACTGGTCGCGGAAGCGGACGATCTTGACGAACTCGTCGGCGTCGAGCGAGGCGCCGCCGACCAGCGCGCCGTCGATGTCGGGCTTCGCCATGATCTCGGCGACGTTGCCGGACTTCACCGAGCCGCCGTACTGGATGCGGACCTGGTCGGCCACCTCCTGGGAGTACAGCTCGGCGATCTTGCCGCGGATCGCCGCGCAAACCTCCTGCGCGTCGTCGGAGCCGCAGACCTTGCCGGTCCCGATGGCCCAGACGGGCTCGTAGGCGATCACGACGGTCTCGGCCTGCTCGGCCGGGAGGTCCTTCAGACCGCCCTCGACCTGGGCGAGGGTGTGAGAGACGTGCTCGCCCTCCTCGCGGACCTCCAGCTCCTCACCGACGCACAGGATCGGGGTCAGGCCGTGCTTGTAGGCGGCCTTGACCTTGGCGTTCACAAGAGCGTCGCTCTCGCCGTGGTACTGGCGGCGCTCGGAGTGCCCGATCACCACGTAGGTGCACTTCAGCTTGGCCAGCATCGAGCCCGAGATCTCACCGGTGTAGGCACCGGAGTCGTGCGCCGAGAGGTCCTGGGCACCGTACTTGATCTTGAGCTTGTCCCCGTCGACCAGGGTCTGCACGGAGCGCAGGTCCGTGAAGGGCGGCAGGACGGCGACCTCGACGGCCTCGTAGTCCTTGTCCGCGAGGGCGAAGGCGAGCTTCTGGACGTGGGCGATGGCCTCGAGGTGGTTGAGGTTCATCTTCCAGTTGCCCGCCATCAGCGGCGTGCGGGTGCTCAAGGTTCAGTCCTCCAGTGCGGCGAGGCCGGGGAGCGTCTTGCCCTCGAGGTATTCGAGGGAGGCGCCGCCACCGGTCGAGATGTGACCGAATGCCGATTCGTCGAATCCCAGGATGCGGACGGCCGCGGCGGAGTCGCCGCCGCCGACCACGGTGAAGCCCTGGGAGTCGACGAGGGCCTGGGCGACCGCCTTGGTGCCCGCGGCGAAGTCGGGGTGCTCGAAGACGCCCATCGGGCCGTTCCAGAAGACGGTGGCCGCGTCGGCGAGCTTCGAGGCGTACAGCTTGCGGGTCTCCGGACCGATGTCCAGACCCTCCTGGTCGGCCGGGATCGCGTCCGCGGCGACGGCGGTGGGGTTGGCCGGGGCCTTGGTCTTCAGGTCCGGGAAGTCGGGCGAGACGAGGGCGTCGACGGGCAGGACCAGCTCGACGCCGGTCTTCTCGGCGCGCTCGATGTATTCCTGGACGACCGGGATCTGGTCCTCCTGCAGCAGCGACTTGCCGACCTCGTAGCCCTTGGCCTTGAGGAAGGTGTACGCCATGCCGCCGCCGACGAGGAGACGGTCGGCCTTGCCGAGCAGCTGGTCGATGACGGCCAGCTTGTCGGAGACCTTGGCGCCGCCGAGAGCGACGACGTAGGGCCGCTGGACGTCCTCGGTGAGCTTCTTCAGGACGCCGACCTCGGTGGCGATGAGGTAGCCGGCGTAGTGCGGCAGCCGGGCCGGGAGGTCGTAGACGGAGGCGTGCTTGCGGTGGACCGCGCCGAAGCCGTCGCTCACGTACACATCGGCGAGGGCGGCGAGCCGGTCCGCGAACTCACCGCGCTCGGTGTCGTCCTTGGACGTCTCGCCGGGGTTGAAGCGCAGGTTCTCGATGACCGCGACCTGACCCGGCTGGAGGCCGTCGACCGCATCGTGGGCGGCGGGGCCGACGGTGTCCTGGGCGAACGCCACGGGCGCCTTGAGGAGTTCACCGAGGCGCTCGGCGGCGGGCAGCAGGGAGAAGGCCGGGTCCGGGGCGCCCTTGGGGCGGCCCAGGTGGGAGGCGACGACCACCTTGGCGCCCGCCTCGGCGAGGGCCTTGACGGTGGGCAGGACGGCGCGGATGCGGCCGTCGTCGGTGATGAGGCCGTCGGCGAGCGGCACGTTGAGGTCGGCGCGGACGAAGACCCGCTTGTTGTCCACGCCTTCGGAGAGAAGTTCGTCGATCGTCTTCATGGGTCGGACTCCTGGGGAAAGCTCTTGATCGTACGAGGGCTGATCGGTCCGGACGGCCGGTCGGGGCCGATCGATCCGTGGGCGCGCCGGGGCTCGCCGCACGTGCGTCAGGGCTCGGGCAGCGCGACCGTGCGCTGCCCGAGCCCTGCTACCGCATGGGATGCCTGCTTGAAGCGATCAGAGCTGGTTGCCGACGAAGACCGTCAGGTCGACGAGGCGGTTGGAGTAGCCCCACTCGTTGTCGTACCAACCGATGACCTTCACGTTCTTGCCCTCCTGGACCATGGTCAGGGAGGAGTCGAAGGTGCAGGACGCCGGGGCGTTGACGATGTCGGAGGAGACGATCTCGTCCTCGGTGTACTCGAGGATGCCCTTCAGCTCGCCCTCGGCGGCCTTCTGGAAGGCGGCGTTGATCTCTTCCTTGGTGACCTCGCGGCCGAGCTCGACGACCAGGTCGGTGACCGAGCCGGTCGGGACCGGGACGCGCATGGCGATGCCGTCCAGCTTGCCCTTGAGCTGCGGCAGGACCAGGGCGGTGGCCTTGGCGGCGCCCGTGGTGGTCGGGATGATGTTCTCCGCGGCGGCACGGGCGCGGCGCAGGTCCTTGTGCGGGAAGTCCAGGATGCGCTGGTCGTTCGTGTACGCGTGCACCGTGGTCATCAGACCCTTGACGATGCCGAAGTTCTCGTCCAGGACCTTCGCCATCGGCGCCACACAGTTGGTGGTGCAGGAGGCGTTGGAGATGACGTGGTGGTTCGCCGGGTCGTACTTGTCCTGGTTGACGCCCATCACGATGGTGACGTCCTCGTTCTTGGCCGGAGCCGAGATGATGACCTTCTTGGCGCCACCGGCGATGTGCTTCTCGGCGTCTTCCTTCTTGGTGAAGATGCCGGTCGACTCGATGACGATGTCGACGCCCAGCTCACCCCACGGGATGTCGGCGGGGTTGCGCTCGGACAGGACCTTGATGGTCCTGCCGCCGACGGTGATGGTGTCCTCGGTGTGGGACACCTCCTCCTTGAGGCGGCCGAGGATGGTGTCGTACTTCAGCAGGTGAGCGGTGGTCGCGGTGTCACCCAGGTCGTTGACAGCCACGATCTCGATGTCTGCACCCTGCTCCAGCAGCGCGCGGAAGTAGTTACGACCGATGCGGCCAAAGCCGTTGATGCCTACGCGGATCGTCACGAACCGATCTCCTCGTTGGTACGCCGGGTTCGACGCCGGCGAGCTGTATGGGATGTCCCCGACCGCCTACGACCCTACCTCCCTGAGGCTGCCGTGGTGACATCGAGATGCCTCATACACGGCAGGGCGGTCCGTACCCGCCAGTAGGGGTACGGACCGCCCGGGCACGAAGGCCCCGCCACTCTTTCCGGCGACATGGGACCAACTGCCGTTGACTACCGGCCGTCAGAGGCCGAGCGCGTTGAGTGCCTTGCCGATCAGGGCCGTCCGGCCGGCCGCGGAGGTCAGGTGCTCCAGGCCGAAGCCGAGCAGCACCGTGCGGTCCGTGGTGACCGCTCCGTAGGTGCTGAACAGGGTTCCGGTGCGCGCCCAGTCCTTGAGGACGGCCGGGCTGCCGGCGGGCGGTCCCGCCACGTGCCAGGCTCCGAGTGACGTCTCGAAGCCCTCCGTCTCGACGGCCGTTCCGCCGACGACGAGCGAGGCCTCGTCGGCGAGGACGCCGTGGCCGCCGGTGCCCGGGTCGGTGATGTAGCTCAGCGAGACCTCGACCGTCTTCCCCGCGTACGCGCTCAGGTCGAAGCTCACCTGCTGCCAGCCGTTGGACGCGCCGGTCAGGCTGTGCCACGCGCCGGTGGTGCCCTTCGCGCCGCAGCCGCCCGACGCCACGGTCAGATAGTGCTTGAGCCAGGGGTGCTCGCCCACCAGGAACCCGGCCTCGCAGTCTGCCGGTACGGCGTCGCTCGTCGCGCCGCCGGCCTCCGGCAGCGTGGTCCAGTCGTCGGCCCCGACGGTGTGGACCTCGACCACGGCGTGGTCGTAGCCCGGTTCGGTGTCCCACAGCAGCCGGGTCCGCAGGGTGGGTGCGTCGCCCGCGCTCACCTTGGTGAGGTCGACGGTGCGGGTGAGCCGCTTGTAGGCGTTGTCGGTGTGGGCGGCCGCGGCCATGTACGAGCCCGCGTAGGGCTGGTACGGGTTGGCCGCCCCGGTGAACAGGCCCGCCCCCGCACTGGCGAACTGCGGGTACTTGTCCGCGGGCAGTTCCTCGGAGGTGACGCCGTACGCCCCCGCCTTGTCCAGCGGGTTGCCGGGCGCGTCGCCGAGGCCGGCGGTGAAGCCGCCGAGCTTGCCGGAGCCTGCGAATCCGGTGACCCCCGGCGCCGGCGTACGCGAGTAGGCGCCGAGGTAGTACTGGCTGAAGTCGTCCGAGAGGTTGCCGTCGCCGAGGTCGACGGTGCCGCCCGCCTGCTCCCCCGCCTCGATCAGCTTGCCGCCCTCGTTGAGGTAGGCGCGCAGCTGGAGCTGGGTGGCGTTGCCCGGGACACTCGCGCCCGTGTAGTGGACGACGGCCTTGAAGTGGTCGAGCACCCCGAGCGCGTCGGGCGCCCCCTGGGTGGCGACGTCCCAGACGATCGCCTTGCTGCCCGCTGCCTTCAGGGCGTCCACGTAGGTCTGCGCCTGGGTGGCCTTGGCGCCCTCCTCGGCGACGACGAGGACGTCCGCCTTGGGCCGCTCGGCCACGGTGTAGGTGAAGTGCTTACCGGCCGTCTTCCGCCCACCGCGGGTCTCGCCGGTGAACCAGACCTCGACCTTGTCGCCCGGGTCGCCGCCTCGGACCTTGGCCCGGTACTCGTCGAAGTAGAGGTTGTCGTCGCCGCCGTAGGTGTCCCCGCCCCTCCAGGGCCTGAGCGCCCGGCTCTCGACGCGGCCGCCGTTGACGCGGTACTTCAGCTCCTTGTCGCGTACGGACTTGCGTACGACGACGGAGACCTCCTGGTCGGCGCCGCGCGCGTAGGAGGTGGAGAACGCCGCCGGGGTGAAGTCGGGAGCGTCGATGCCGACCGAGGAGGATGGCCGGTCCGGGTGGGAAGCGGTCTCGGCGACGGAGAGCGCGAACGGGATGTTCTTCTGGAACTCCTGCTGGATCAGCTTCTCGTCGTCGGGGAAGTTGAAGACGGACTCGCAGTCGGCGGCGTTCCAGGCGTCGTTCGGGTCGATTGCGGACGCGGTCTGGCAGGTGGACATCTCGGGGGTGAACATCGCCATGCCGTTGACGTTCGACGCGTGGCCGTCCGCCTCGCCGTTGGTGGTGTACAGCTCCGAGGACACCTGCGAGTGGTAGCCGGGGATCGCGGGCTTGTCCGGGGTGCCGGCGAGCGCCTTGTAGAGGACGTCGTCGGGGGTCGGGGTCGCCACCTGCCAGCCGACGCCGTAGAGAAGCAGTTCGGCGGCGGAGTGGTAGTTGATGCCGTATTTGAATCCGATGCGCTTCTCGAACCTGTCGAGCGCCCGGGTCTCGGGCTCGGACTCAGGGCTCGCGCCGCGGTAGGTCTCACTGGTGGGCAGGGGGGACGAACCCTCGTCGTCGTAGCCCCACTTGTAGGCGAAGTTGCGGTTGAGGTCGACTCCGTCTCCGACACCGATCACGCCGTCGCCGTTGACGTCCCGCAGGTTCTTGCGCCACAGACGGGTGTCCGGGCCCTTGAACGTGTAGTCGTAGCCGTCCGGGTTGGCCGAGAGGACGAACCATAGTTCGGTGGAGTCGACGATCTTCTTGATGCGCTTGTCCGTGGCGTAGTGGTCCAGGTAGTAGTGCATCAGCCGGCGGGTCATCTCCGGAGTGATCCACTCGCGTGCGTGCTGGTTGGACATGTACAGCACGGAGGGCTTGGAGCCGTCCCTGGACTTCCTCGCGTTCCTGGTCAGTTTGAGCGCGAGAATGTCCTGGCCGTTGATCGTCCTGCCGAGGGAGACGACCTTGGTGAGACCGGGGTGGGCCTGGCCGGTTCTGACCATCTCTTCCTTCAGACCGCCGCTGCCGCTGTACGGGCGGAACACGCCCTCGGCCGCGTTCTCGACGCGCGTCTCGGCCTTGGCCGACAGTGTGTGTTCGGTGAGGCGGACGCCCTGCTTCCTGAGCTTCCCGGCCTGCTTCTCGGTGAGGTAGACCTCGACGGTGCTCCTGCGGCTGCCGGTCACCTGTTCGCCGAGTTCGTGGCCGTCCTGGCCGGCCTCCAGTAGCAGGGGTATCTGCTTCTCGGTGACCGTGGCGCGGAAGACCCTGACCTCGTCCGGGTCGGGTGCGGAGGACGTCCCGCTCTGTGCCTGGGCGATGGGTGCGAGGCCCGCTGCACCGAGCAGGAGTGTGCCGACAGCGAGGATCGATCTCGCTCTGTGTCTCATGGATCCCCCTAGCAATGGTTCGCCACAGCGGCGAATCAGGTGCCAGGCTCATGACAATCCATGATCGAGTCAAGGGCGCCTCAAGGACGGACGAAGGCCGGTGGCGGCGCCTCAAGTGGGCGTCGGCACCGGCCGGTTGGGCTTACGGGGTCACCCCACCATGTTGTCCGCCATCTCCTCCGTGAGGTTGGACTCCGTGCCCGGGATGCCGAGGTCCGCGGCGCGCTTGTCGGCCATCGCCAGCAGCCGGCGGATACGGCCCGCGACCGCGTCCTTGGTCAGCGGGGGGTCGGCAAGGGCGCCCAGCTCCTCCAGCGATGCCTGCTTGTGCTCCATGCGCAGCCGGCCCGCGGCCGCGAGGTGCTCGGGGACCTCGTCGCCGAGGATCTCCAGGGCGCGCGCCACCCGTGCGCCGGCGGCGACCGCGGCGCGGGCCGAGCGGCGCAGGTTGGCGTCGTCGAAGTTGGCGAGGCGGTTGGCCGTGGCGCGGACCTCGCGGCGCATCCGCCGCTCCTCCCAGGCCAGTACCGACTCGTGCGCACCGAGGCGGGTCAGCAGGGCGCCGATCGCGTCGCCGTCCCGTACGACCACCCGGTCCACGCCGCGCACCTCGCGGGCCTTCGCGGCGATCGACAGCCGCCGGGCGGCACCCACCAGGGCGAGCGCGGCCTCGGGGCCGGGGCAGGTGACCTCCAGGGACGACGAGCGGCCGGGCTCCGTCAGCGAGCCGTGCGCCAGGAACGCGCCGCGCCAGGCCGCCTCCGCGTCACACGTGGCCCCGGATACCACCTGCGGGGGCAGGCCGCGGATCGGGCGGCCCCGCCCGTCCACGAGGCCGGTCTGGCGGGCCAGCTGGTCACCGCCCGCCACCACCCGCACCACGTAGCGGGAGCCGCGGCGCAGACCTCCGGGCGCCATCACGATCAGCTCGGAGCTGTGACCGAAGATCTCGAGGATGTCCCGCTTGAGCCGTCGGGCCGCCATCGCGGTGTCCAGCTCCGCCTCGATCACGATGCGGCCGCTGACCAGGTGGAGTCCGCCCGCGAAGCGCAGGATCGCCGAGACCTCCGCTTTCCTGCAGCAGGTCCGGGTGACGGGAAGCCGGGAGATCTCGTCCTTCACCGCTGCCGTCATCGCCATGGGCCGATCCTTCCATGCATCCGAAAAATACGGTCGTACGCGGCGGCCAACAGCTCCGGGTCGTGCCGCGGGGTTCCGTCGGTCCGGGCCACCGGGGCCAGCTCGACCGCGGCACCGAACCGCTGGGCGGCCTCGGTCAGCAAGGCGCGGTCGAGCACGGCGGCCTGGTCGGCCAACACCACATCCAGGGCGAGTTTAGGGGCGTGTCGTCCCAAAACCTCCAAATGACGCTGCGGGGAGAAGCCCTCGGTCTCTCCGGGCTGCGGGGCGAGGTTCAGAGAGAGGACCCGGCGCGCCTTCGTCTCGACGAGGGCGTCCAGGAGCTCGGGGACCAGCAGATGCGGAATCACCGAGGAGAACCAGGACCCGGGACCGAGCACCACCCAGTCGGCGTCCAGGACCGCTTCGACGGCCTCCGGGACGGCGGGCGGGTCGTTCGGCACCAGGTGCACGGACTGCACCTCGCCCGGGGTGAGCGCGACGGTCGCCTGGCCCCGTACGGTGTCGATCTCGTCCGGGCGCTCCGGGTCGTGGCCCTTGACCAGCGCCTGGAGCTCCAGCGGAACAGCGGACATGGGCAGCACCCGGCCATGCGCGCCCAGCAGCTTGCCGACCAGGTCCAGGGCCTGGACGTGGTCGCCGAGCTGCTCCCACAGGGCCACGATCAGCAGGTTGCCGACCGCGTGGTCGTGCAGGTCGCCCTTGGAGTGGAAGCGGTGCTGGATGACCCGGGCCCAGGTCTGGCCCCAGTCGTCGTCGCCGCACAGCGCGGCCAGCGCCTTGCGCAGGTCCCCGGGCGGGAGCACGCCCAGCTCGTCACGCAGACGCCCGCTGGAGCCGCCGTCGTCGGCGACGGTGACGACGGCGGTGAGGTCGCCGGTGATCCGGCGCAGCGCGGCGAGCGAGGCGGACAGGCCCATGCCGCCGCCGAGGGCGACCACCTTGGGCTGGGCACCACGGCGGCGCGCCCGGCCGCCACGGCCCTCGGGCACCACTCGGCGTAGCCTGCTCAGCCGCGGAGTACGTCCGGTCACTCGCGCCCCATGTCCCGGTGCACGACCACGGTCTCCACTCCCTCGGCGGCCAGGCGGGCGGCCAGCTTCTCCGACATGGCGACGGAGCGGTGCTTGCCGCCGGTGCAGCCGATGGCGATGGTCACGTAGCGCTTGCCCTCGCGGCGGTAACCGGCTGCGATCAGCCGCAGCAGCTCGGCGTAGCGGTCGAGGAACTCCTTGGCGCCCGGCTGGTTGAAGACGTACGCGGCCACCTCCTCGTTGAGGCCGGTGTAGGGGCGCAGCTCCGGTACCCAGTGCGGGTTGGGCAGGAAGCGCATGTCGGCGACGAGGTCGGCGTCGACCGGGAGGCCGTACTTGAAGCCGAAGGACATGACAGTGGCCCTCAGCTCGGGCTCCTCCTCCCCGGCGAACTGGGCGTCCATCTTGGCGCGCAGCTCGTGGACGTTCAGGCTGGAGGTGTCTATCACGAGGTCGGCGTCGCCGCGCAGCTCGCGCAGCAGCTCGCGCTCGGCGGCGATGCCGTCGACGATGCGGCCGTCGCCCTGGAGGGGGTGCGGACGGCGCACGGACTCGAAACGGCGCACCAGGGCCTCGTCGGAGGACTCCAGGAAGACGATCCGCCGGGTGACGTTCTTCGCCTCCAGGTCCGCGAGGGACTCGCGGAGGTTGTCGAAGAAGCGGCGGCCTCGGACGTCGACGACGACCGCGATCCGGGCGACGTTGCCCTGGGAGCGGGCGCCCAGCTCCACCATGGTGGGGATCAGGGCGGGCGGCAGGTTGTCGACGACGAACCAGCCGAGGTCCTCCAGACACTTGGCGGCCGTCGAACGGCCGGCGCCGGACATGCCGGAGATGATCACCAGCTCGGGGATGGCCGCCTCGGGGATCCCGGCCGTTTCACTGCCCGTACTCACCTGTGCTCCGTTGTCCTGGGCGGCCTGCTGCCGCCCCTGGTCCTGGCCCGACTCCCTGGGATCCGGGCGATCCGGCTGGTTCAGCGCCGGTCGTTCTTCTGCATGCTGGTCGTGCTCGGTCATGTCTCCTGCCCCCGTCGCTCGTGCGGGGCGCCCGCGGACACGGGTTCCCCGGTGGAACCCGCCGTCGTAACGGGTTCCTCCTCTTCCATGATCTCTCCAGTCGCCATGTTGACGGCGGGTGCGGCCGGGGCCGCCTGGGCGAGGGCCACGGCGATGGTCTCGGCCGTCTTGCGGCCGATGCCGGGAACCTCCTGAATCTGGTCGACTGTCGCGGAACGCAGTCTCTTCACCGAGCCGAAGTGCTTGATCAGCGCCTGCTTGCGGGTCTCGCCGAGGCCCGGCACGTCGTCCAGGGGGCTCGACCTGAGGCGCTTGGTCCGCTTGCTGCGCTGGTAGGTGATCGCGAAGCGGTGGGCCTCGTCCCGGACCCGCTGGAGCAGGTAGAGACCCTCGCTGGTGCGGGGCAGGACCACCGGGTCCTCCTCGTCCGGCAGCCACACCTCCTCCAGTCGCTTGGCGAGGCCGCACACGGCGATGTCGTCGATGCCGAGCTCGTCCAGGGCCCGCCGGGCCGCGGCGACCTGCGGCTGCCCGCCGTCGACGACGACGAGCTGCGGCGGGTAGGCGAACCGCTTGGGCCGCCCGTCGTCCTCGGCGGGCGCCTCGCCGTCCGCCCACTCCCCCGTCTTCTCCTTCTCGGCCAGGTAGCGCCGGAAGCGGCGGGTGATCACCTCGTGCATGGACCGGACGTCGTCCTGCCCCGCGAAGCCCTTGATCTGGAAGCGGCGGTACTCGCTCTTGCGCTGCAGCCCGTCCTCGAAGACGACCATGGAGGCCACGACGTCCTCGCCCTGCAGGTGAGAGATGTCGTAGCACTCGATCCTGAGGGGGGCGCTGTCCAGGTCGAGGGCGCCGGCGATCTCCTCCAGGGCGCGGGAGCGGGTGGTCAGGTCGGAGGCGCGCTTGGTCTTGTGCAGCGCGAGCGCCTGCTGGGCGTTGCGCTGCACGGTCTCCATCAGCGCCTTCTTGTCGCCGCGCTGCGGGATGCGCAGCGACACGTTCGACCCGCGCCGGCCGGTGAGCCAGTCCTGGACGGGCTCTATCGGGTCGGGCAGCGCGGGGACGAGGACCTCCTTGGGCACCGAGTCGCCCGTCTCGTCGCCGTAGAGCTGCTGGAGGGCGTGCTCGACGAGGGCGCCGGTGGTGATCTCCTCGACCTTGTCGGTGACCCAGCCGCGCTGGCCGCGCACGCGTCCGCCGCGCACGTGGAAGATCTGCACGGCTGCTTCGAGTTCGTCCTCGGCGACCGCGATGAGGTCGGCGTCGGTCGCGTCCGTGAGCACGACCGCGTTCTTCTCCATGGCCTTCTTCAGGGCCTCTATGTCGTCGCGCAGTCGGGCGGCCCGCTCGTACTCCATCTCCTCGGCCGCCTCCATCATCTGCTTCTCCAGACGACGGAGGTACGTCCCCGTGCGGCCCGCCATGAAGTCGCAGAACTCCTCGGCGAGTTCGCCGTGGTCCTCGGGGGAGATCCGGCCCACACAGGGCGCGGAGCACTTGCCGATGTAGCCGAGCAGGCAGGGGCGGCCGGTGCGGGCCGCGTTCTTGAAGACGCCGGCCGAGCAGGTGCGCACGGGGAAGACGCGCAGCAGCAGGTCCACGGTGTCGCGGATCGCCCAGGCGTGCGAGTACGGCCCGAAGTACCGCACGCCCTTGCGCTTCTGGCCGCGCATCACCTGCACGCGCGGGAACTCCTCGTTCATCGTCACCGCGAGGTACGGGTAGCTCTTGTCGTCGCGGTACTTGACGTTGAACCGGGGGTCGAACTCCTTGATCCAGGTGTACTCCAGCTGCAGGGCCTCGACCTCCGTGGACACCACGGTCCACTCCACGGACGCGGCCGTGGTGACCATGGTGCGGGTGCGCGGGTGGAGGTTCGCCAGGTCCTGGAAGTAGTTCGCCAGGCGCTGACGCAGGCTTTTCGCCTTTCCGACGTAGATCACCCGGCGGTGCTCGTCACGGAACCTGTAGACCCCGGGAGAGTCCGGGATCTCTCCTGGCTTGGGGCGGTAGCTGGAGGGGTCGGCCATGTCTCACACCCTACTGGCGGGGGCCGACAGCGCGGCGCCCCTGTGGACGGCGGCCTGGGTGGCACAGGCCGGCTCGAGCGGGACGTCCCGGCCGACGGCCACCCCACCGGCGACGGTCCGCCCCGCGGCCCGCCGGGGCTGCCCACGGCCGGCGGCGGGCGGCGCCCGGGGCGCCGGGAACGCCGGTCGCACGTCGGACACCCTCCGCTGCCGCGCAGCCACCCACGGTTCCAGGAGCGGGGGTTCGTGCCCGTCCCACCGAGCGCGTTCCGGACACCGCCCGGCGAGGGGCCGGCATCAGGTGTTGTCGGGGCTTGGTCAACACGCTTCAATGCGGGGAAACTTCGGGCCGCGAACGGAGAGGTTCGCTTGTGAACGAGCCTCGCACGCCCCGGCGCCCCGGCACGACCCTGCGCACGGTCTGACCAGCCGTCGCGCACATTCACAGAAAGGCCCCCCTGTATGCGGCACGGCACACAGCATGCGGACGTCGTCCCGGTGGAGTTGGAGGCGGCTCTGCGCGGCGGCCCCTTCCACGTCGCACTGCGCGCCGCGATCGCTGCCCGAGGACTGCCGCTGCAGCGCGTGCAGCACCACCTGTCGCGGCACGGGGTCAGGGTCGGAGTGACGAGCCTGAGCTACTGGCAGCAGGGTGCGCGCCGCCCCCAGCGGCCCGAGTCCCTGCGCGCGGTGCGTGCCCTGGAGGAGATCCTGCAGCTGCCGGACGAGTCCTTGATCCGGCTGCTCGCCACCTCCGACGAGGAGCCGGGTCCCGACCGTCCCGCGGGCCGTTCTTACCGGGCCCTGGTGGAGGCCTCGGGCGTCCTGGAACAGCTCCTCGCCGAGCTGGAGTCGCCGCTCGACGACGGACTGCTCACCATCGGCCACCACGACCGGGTGCGCATAGGATCACGCCGGGAACTGCTGGCACGGGAGTCGCACCACATCGTGCGCGCCCACCGGGACGGGGTCGACCGGTACATCGCCGTCCACCACGGCGATCCGGGGTGCGCCCCCGAGCGGGTCGCGGTGCACGCCCTCGAGAACTGCCGCACGGGACGTGTGCGCCGGCACCACGACACGGGCCTGCTGGTCGCCGAGCTGCTCTTCGACACGCGGCTCCACTCCGGCGATACGTTTCTCTTCCGCTACGCCTTCGAGGACGGCACCGCGGGCACCTCCTGCGAACACGTCCGCGGGTTCCGCGTGCCGGGCGGGCAGTACGCGCTCCAGGTGCGCTTCGACGAGACGGCGCTGCCGGTGCGCTGCCACCGGTTCACCCAGCAGTCCGCGGCCGCCCCGCGCAGCGGCCGCCAGGAGCTGCGACTGAGCGGGCTCCACCACTCGGTGCACCTGGTGGAGCCGCGGGTGCGGTCGGGGATCGTGGGGATCTGCTGGGACTGGGACTGACCCGGGCCGGGCGGGCGTTTCAGGCCGCCGGGCCCGCCACGATCCCGCCGTTCTTCACCTGTACGGGCAGCTCGTGCAGCGGCTCGGTGGCCGGGGCCTGCACCACCTTGCCGGTGAGGGCGTCGAACTCGCTCCCGTGGCAGGGGCAGACGAGCGTCGTCCCGGAGAGTTTGTTGATGGGGCACCCCGCGTGCGTGCAGATCGTGCTGTACGCCTTCAGGGAGCCGTCCGCCGCGCGGCTCACCACCACGTTCTCGTCCCGGTACAGCTTCGCGCCGCCCTTGGGGACCTCGCTCTCGGCGCCCAGCGCGACCGGTGCGGTCGGAGTCGCGTCCGGTGCCGTTCCGCCCTCGCCGGCCGCCGAACAGGCCGCGAGGCCGAGTCCGGCGACCGGGGTGAGCGCCGCCCCGCGCAGGACGGTGCGACGGGTCGCGGAGGGACGGGTGGGCATGGCATCTCCACTGGTCGGGGTTGGCCCCGCCAGGACGGCGCGGGCACACCGACGATAGCGGCACGAATTATTCCGCTTTCGGCCGGGGCGCAGGGCCCGCGCACGGAGACCGGCAGCGCCGGGGCGACAGCCATGGCACAGAGCCGAGGCGGCGAGCCCGCAGCCGGACGAGCCCGCACACGCCCCGAAGTGACGTAAACGCTTGCGCAAGCGTTTACGTCGGCCGCCGAATGGGATACGTTCGCCGCCGGGCCTGAGAAGGGAAGACGGCCGAGGAGGGGACCCGATGGCAACCATGGCCGATGTCGCACGGAGTGCGGGCGTGTCCGTCGCGACCGTCTCGCACGTCCTGAACGGCACCCGCCCGGTACTGCCCCGCACCCGCCAGGCGGTGCTGGACGCCATCGACGAGCTGGGCTACACACCGAACACCCTCGCCCGTTCCCTGGTGACCTCGCGCACCCGGTCGATCGGGCTCGCCGTGTCGGCGATCAGCAACCCGTACTTCACGGAGATCCTCCAAGGCGTGGAGGCCGCCGCCCTGGAACGGGGCTACAGCCTGCTCATCGCCGATCCGCACGACGACCCGGAGCACGAGCGCAAGGTGGTCCAGCTGCTGCACGAGCGCCGCGTCGACGGCCTGATCGTCGCGCCCTCGGCGGACCCGCGCGGGCTCCTCGCCCTTCTGGGACGGCACGGCGTACCGACCGTGTTCCTGGACCGGCTGGTCGACGGCATCCCCGTCCCCACGGTCACGCACCGGCAGAACGCGACCACCCGAAACGGCGCCCCCGAGGACACGGCTGCCGAGCCCGCTGCCAAAGCCGGGGACGCCGGGGCCGGCGACGCCGGGGCCGGGGACGCCGCTGGGGCCGGAGACGCCGCCGAGCCGGGCGAGTCCTCGGCCGCGGCCTTCCGCTTCGACCAGGTCTGTGCCGAGAACGCCGAGCCCATGGCCCACCTCGTCACCCACCTCGTCCGGCTCGGCCACCGGCGCATCGGCCTTGTCGCGGGCCTGCCCGGCCTCAGCACCACCTCCGAGCGGATCAGCGGTTACCGGCACGCCCTTGCGGCCGCCGGGCTGCCGTACGACGAGCGGCTGGTGGTCCACGGTGACTCCGCGGCCGAGGGCGCGGAGCGCGCCACCGCCGCCCTGCTGACGCTCGCGGCGCCACCCACCGCCCTGGTCACCGCCAACAACGCGATGACCATCGGTGCGCTGCGCACCCTGCGCACACGGGGCCTGTCCGTACCGGACGACCTGGCGCTCGCCTGCTTCGACGACTTCCCCTGGGCGGATCTGTTCTCCCCCCGGCTGACCGCGGTCTCCCAGCCCAGCCGGGAGATCGGCGCCCGGGCCGTACGGCTCCTCCTGGACCGGCTCGAGGCCCCGGACCGTCCCTCCCGCACCGTGCGGCTCCCCTGCGCCTTCGTCCACCGCACGTCGTGCGGCTGTCCCGACACCCCGTCCCAGAAGGGAACCCTCTCGTGATCGTCGTCGCCGGTGAGGCCCTGATCGACCTGGTCCCGCAGGGCCGGGGCGCACTCGCACCGTTGCAGCCGGCGCTGGGCGGCGGCCCGTACAACACCGCCGTCGCGCTCGGCCGGCTGGGCTCCCCCACCGCCTTCTGCTCCCGTACCTCCTACGACGCCTTCGGCGAGGCCCTGCTCGACGGGCTGCGCCAGGCGGGCGTGGACGTGTCGGCCGTACAACGCGGCACCGAGCCGACCACGCTGGCGGCCGCCACGATCGACGAGCACGGCTCGGCCAGCTACTCCTTCTACGTGGAGGGCACCGCCGACCGGCTCTTCACGGCACCGGCGCGCCTTCCCGAGGGCACGCGGGCCGTGTCGTTCGGTACCTGCTCGCTGGTCCTGGAACCGGGGGCGAGCGCGTACGAGGAGTTGATGCGCAACGCCGCGGCGCAGGGTGTGTTCACAGCCCTCGACCCGAACATCCGCGCAGGCCTGATCCCGGACCCCGACGCCTATCGGGCCCGTTTCAAGAGCTGGCTGCCGTCGGTTTCGCTGCTCAAGCTCTCCGCGGAGGACGCCGCGTGGCTGGGCGGCAGCCCACGGGAATGGCTCGCCTCCGGCCCCGCCGCTGTGGTGATCACCCATGGCGGCGACGGGATCACCGCGTACACCGGGGACGGGGCGGAGTACACCGTGCCGGGGGTGCGGGTCGACGTCGTGGACACGATCGGCGCCGGCGACACCGTCAACGCGGCCCTTCTGCACGGCCTGGCCGCCCGCGATGCCCTCTCCCCCGCCGCCATGGCGAGCCTGGGCGCCGACGGCTGGACGGAACTGCTGGGCTTCGCGGCCCGCGCCGCGGCGATCACCTGCTCCCGGGCCGGCGCGGAACCGCCCTACGCGTCCGAACTCGCGGGCGCTTAGCTCTTGGAGTCGAGTCGGCCGTACCTGCGGTTCGTGAAGCCGCATGGGCAGGGCAACCGGCTGTGCGACGTGCGGCGCCCCGCGGGGCGCCGCACGTTCGGTGTCTGTCAGGCCTTGCGTGCCCGCGTGGTCCTCTTCGCGGGTGCCGCCTTCTTCGTGGTGGTGGCGGCCTTCTTGGTCGCCGTGTTGTTGGCGGTCGTCACGGCCTTGGCCGTCGCCGTCTTCTTCGCCGTCGAGCCCGCGGCGACCGCGTTCTTGGCCGCGCTCCTGCGCGGTGCCTTCACCGAGGCGGCGTCGCTGATGCGCTCGGCGCCGAGGATCTCGCGCAGGAACTTGCCGGTGTGGCTGGCCGGGATGCCGGCGACCTCCTCCGGCGTGCCCTCGGCCACGACCAGGCCGCCGCCCGCGCCGCCCTCGGGACCCATGTCGACGACCCAGTCGGCGGTCTTGATGACGTCGAGGTTGTGCTCGATGACGATGACCGTGTTGCCCTTGTCGACCAGGCCGCCGAGCACCTTGAGCAGCTTGCTGATGTCCTCGAAGTGCAGGCCGGTGGTCGGCTCGTCCAGAACGTAGACGGTGCGTCCGGTGGACCGCTTCTGCAGCTCGCTGGCCAGTTTCACGCGCTGGGCCTCACCGCCGGACAGGGTCGTCGCGGACTGGCCGAGTCGGACGTAGCCGAGACCGACGTCGTTCAGCGTCCTGAGGTGACGGGAGATCGCCGGGACCGCCTCGAAGAAGTTCATGGCCTCCTCGATCGGCATGTTCAGGACGTCGGCGATGGACTTGCCCTTGTAGTGGACCTCCAGGGTCTCCCGGTTGTAGCGGGCGCCGTGGCAGACCTCGCACGGGACGTAGACGTCCGGGAGGAAGTTCATCTCGATCTTGATGGTGCCGTCGCCCGCGCAGTTCTCGCAGCGGCCGCCCTTGACGTTGAAGGAGAAGCGACCGGGCTGGTAGCCGCGGACCTTCGCCTCGGTGGTCTCGGCGAACAGCTTGCGGATGTGGTCGAAGACACCGGTGTACGTCGCCGGGTTCGAGCGCGGAGTGCGGCCGATGGGCGACTGGTCGACGTGCACGACCTTGTCGACGAGGTCGTCGCCGTCCACGCGCGTGTGCCGCCCGGGGACGTTCCGCGCGCCGTTCAGCTCACGGGCCAGGTGCGTGTACAGGATGTCGTTGACCAGCGTGGACTTGCCGGAGCCTGACACACCCGTGACCGCCGTGAACACGCCCAGCGGGAAGGACACGTCGATGTCCTGGAGGTTGTTCTCCCGGGCGCCGTGCACCGTCAGCTGCCGCGAGGGGTCGCGGGGACGCCGGATGTCCGGCAGCGGGATCGCCTTCTTGCCCGACAGGTACTGGCCGGTCTGCGACTCGTCGTTGGCGAGCAGCTCCTTCAGGGAGCCGCTGTGCACGACCTTGCCGCCGTGCTCGCCCGCGCCGGGGCCGATGTCGACGACCCAGTCGGCGGTCTTGATGGTGTCCTCGTCGTGCTCCACGACGATGAGCGTGTTGCCCATGTCGCGCAGCCTGACCAGGGTCTCGATCAGCCGGTGGTTGTCGCGCTGGTGCAGGCCGATGGACGGCTCGTCGAGCACGTACAGCACGCCGACGAGGCCGGAGCCGATCTGGGTGGCCAGACGGATGCGCTGGGCCTCGCCGCCGGAGAGGGTGCCGGCCGCGCGGTTCAGCGAGAGGTAGTCCAGGCCGACGTCGACCAGGAACCGCAGTCGCTCGTTGACCTCCTTCAGGACCCGCTCGGCGATCTTCTTGTCCCGGGCGTCGAGCTTCAGCTCGCGCAGGAAGTCCGCGCAGTCGCTGATCGACATCGCGGAGACCTCGGCGATCGACTTGTCCATGATCGTGACCGCGAGGACGACCGGCTTCAGGCGGGTGCCCTGACAGCTGGGGCAGGGCACCTCACGCATGTACCCCTCGAACCGCTCACGGCTCGCGTCGCTCTCGGCCTCGCTGTGCCGGCGCCGCACGAAGGGCACCGCGCCCTCGAAGGGCGTGGTGTACACGCGTTCGCGCCCGTACCGGTTGCGGTAGCGCACCTCGATCTGCGTCTTGTGGCCGTAGAGCAGGGCCTTCTTGGCGCGCTGCGGCAGGCCCGCGAAGGGGATGTCCGTCCGGAATCCCAGCGCGTCCGCGAGGGCGCCGATGAGGCGGCCGAAGTAGTCCTTGGTGTGCCCGTGCGACCAGGGGTGGATGGCGCCCTCGTCGAGGGTCTTCTCCTCGTCGGGGACGATCAGCTCGGGGTCGACCTCCATGCGCGTGCCGATGCCGGTGCACTCGGGGCAGGCGCCGAAGGGCGAGTTGAAGGAGAAGGAGCGGGGTTCCAGCTCCTCGAAGGACAGGTCGTCGTACGGGCAGTAGAGGTGCTCCGAGTACATGCGCTCGCGCTCGGGGTCGTCCTCGGGGAGGTCGACGAAGTCGAGCACGACCATGCCGCCGGACAGGCCGAGCGCGGTCTCCACGGAGTCGGTGAGGCGGCGCTTGGCGGAGTCCTTGACGGTGAGGCGGTCGACGACCACCTCGATGGTGTGCTTCTCCTGCTTCTTCAGCGTGGGCGGCTGGGACAGCTGGATCGTCTCGCCGTCCACCCGGGCGCGGCTGTAGCCCTTGGTCTGGAGATCGGCGAAGAGGTCGACGAACTCACCCTTGCGCTCGCGCACCAGCGGCGAGAGCACCTGGAAGCGGCTCCCCTCCGGCAGCTCCAGGACTCTGTCGACGATGGCCTGAGGGGACTGGCGCGAGATCGGGCGACCGCACTCGGGGCAGTGCGGCTTGCCGATGCGCGCGAACAGCAGACGCAGGTAGTCGTAGACCTCGGTGATCGTGCCGACCGTCGAGCGGGGGTTGCGCGAAGTCGACTTCTGGTCGATCGAGACGGCCGGCGACAGGCCCTCGATGAAGTCGACGTCCGGCTTGTCCATCTGCCCGAGGAACTGCCGGGCGTACGAGGACAGCGACTCCACGTAACGGCGCTGCCCCTCGGCGAAGATCGTGTCGAAGGCCAGCGAGGACTTGCCCGACCCCGACAGGCCCGTGAAGACGATGAGCGCGTCACGTGGCAGGTCGAGCGAGACATTCTTCAGGTTGTGCTCGCGCGCTCCACGGACGATGAGACGGTCGGCCACGCCGGTCCGCACCTTTCTTGAGAGAAGCGACAGGGGCGAGGCCCCCGCTTTCCCAGACTAGGGGGAGCCACTGACAACGCCGGTCGGATTCCAGGGTTCACAACAATCCCCGGCCATCCAGCATGCCCGACGCCGGACTCGACCATATAGCACGTGCATTCGATTTGCGGGTCGGGGCCACCTCCTTCACCCGAAGGAGTGGCGGGGCTAGGGTCGGCGTCATGATGGATCACGCGCGCGACCTGGCATCTGTACGCGATGCGACCGAGCGACTGCTGACCGCAGCCACCAAACTGGACAACGCCGCTGTGGCCGAACCGTCACGGCTGCCCGGCTGGAGCCGCGGCCATGTCCTCGCCCACCTCGCCCGCAACGCGGACGCCCTTGTGAACGTGCTGCAGGGGCGTCCCATGTACGCGTCGGCCGAATCCCGGGACGCCGACATCGAACGGGACGCTCCACGGCCCCTGGACGTCCAGCTCGCCGACCTGCGCGAGAGCGAGGCCCGCTTCCAGGAGGCGGGAGCCGCCCCCGCGGACTGGTCGCGCACGGTCGAGCTGCGCAACGGGGTCACCGACAAGGCGGCCCGGGTGCCGTTCAGGCGCTGGGTCGAGGTGGAACTGCACCATGTCGATCTCGGGATCGGGTACGAACTGGAGGACCTGCCGGCGGAGTTCGTCGAGCGGGAG
The DNA here is from genome assembly GCF_044764595.1 of Streptomyces sp. NPDC093984. NCBI lineage: Bacteria > Bacillati > Actinomycetota > Actinomycetes > Kitasatosporales > Streptomycetaceae > Streptomyces > Streptomyces sp. NPDC093984. The sequence goes on from NZ_JBIWIM010000003.1 coordinate 133,229, forward strand.
ATCGGCTTCCTCGCGGAGCGTTTCACCGGACACCCCGATGTGCCGCCGACGCACGTCACCGACGGCACGCGCGCGTGGAGCACGGGCCGCGAGGCGGCCGAGCCCGAGGTCACCGTCCGGGGCCCCGCACCCGACCTGCTCGGCTGGCTCTCCGGCCGCCGCGACGGAGCCTCCCTCACAGCCGAGGGAGGACCACTGCCGACGCTTCCGCCGCTGTAGGTCTCGGACGGCCACCGCGGCCCTTGGCCGCTATAGGCTGCGGATATGACGTACAGCGGACAGGTGACGGTCGGCGGCCCGGCGGATGTGCACGAGCTGAAGGACCTGATGATCACCAAGATCGCGGTCGGCCCGATGGACAACAACGCCTATCTGCTGCGCTGCCGCGCCACCGACGAGCAGTTGCTGATCGACGCGGCCAACGACGCCAGGACGCTCCTCGGCATGATCGGTGACGACGGCATCGCGTCCGTCGTCACCACCCACCGGCACGCCGACCACTGGCAGGCGCTCGCCGAGGTCGTGGCGACCACGGGTGCGCGCACCTACGCGGGCCGGGACGACGCCGAGGGGATTCCCGTGCCGACCGACGTCCTGGTCGACGACGGCGACACGATCCGGGTGGGGCGCGTGGAACTCACCGCGCGCCACCTGGTGGGCCACACACCCGGCTCGATCGTCCTCGTCTACGACGACCCGCACGGCCACCCGCACGTGTTCACCGGGGACTGCCTCTTCCCGGGCGGTGTGGGCAACACGCACAGGGACCCGAAGGCCTTCGCCAGCTTGATCCACGATGTCGAGACGAAGATCTTCGACGTGCTGCCGGACGAGACCTGGGTATACCCCGGGCACGGCAACGACACCACGCTGGGCGACGAGCGCCCGCACCTGCCGGAGTGGCACGCCCGCGGATGGTGAACGGCCCAGCTGTTGTGCGCCCGGCGTGACAGCCGGGCGCACGCGCCCCGTGTGAACCGTTCGCACGCGCTGGTCTCGTGCGCGCGCTCCCGGCACGCCCAATGGTGCAGTCCACTGGAAGCAGCCCCGCACAGGATGACGGCTCCTGCGCGGTGACGGGCCGCCGGTCTCCCGATCCCCGCCCTCGACCGGCGGCCCCGGCCCGCGTTCCGCCCCAGCGTTCACAGGAATGCAACACTCGTTCCCACCATGCGGACAGTTGCTGACCTGACCTCGACAAACAGGGCGTCGCGCTGCCAATCTCCGGCCATGCATCTCGCCCAACGCGCCCTGCGCCGCGCCGCGTCCGGCGCCACCGTTGCCCTGCTCGTCGCCCTTGCCGTGGGCTGCGCCCCGCAGCCGGAGGAGAACGCTTCACCAAAGGCGTCAGGGACGGGCGCCCAGACGTGCGCGAAGGGCAAGTTGGCCACGAAGGCGTCCGGGAAGCTGACGATCGCGACCGACGAGCCCGCCTACGAGCCCTGGTTCAAGGACGACAAGCCGGCCAACGGCAAGGGCTTCGAGTCGGCCGTCGCCTACGCCGTGGCGCAGCAGCTCGGCTACAGCCAGAGCACCGTCGTGTGGCAGACCGTCCCCTTCAACAAGGCCTTCGCCCCTGGGGAGAAGACCTTCGACTTCGACATCAACCAGGTGTCGATCAGTGCCGAGCGCAAGAAGGCCGTGGACTTCTCCTCCGGCTACTACGACGTACGCCAGGCCGTCATCGCCCTGAAGGGTTCCAAGGCCGCGAAGGCGAGGAGCATCGCGGACCTGCAGGACGTCAAGCTGGGTGCGCAGGTCGGCACCACGAGCCTCGACTACATCACCAACGTGGTGAAGCCGAAGCGGCAGCCGGCCGCGTACGCCAAGAACGACCAGGCGAAGTCGGCCCTGAAGAACGGTCAGGTGGACGCCATCGTCACGGACCTGCCCACCGCGTTCTACATCACCGCGGCCGAGGTGACCGACGCGAAGATCGTCGGCCAGTTCGAGAACCAGGGCGGGACGCCCGAGCAGTTCGGGCTCGTCCTCGACAAGGGCAGCGCGCTCACCTCCTGCGTGACCTCCGCCGTGGACGCCCTGCGCAAGGACGGCACCCTGGCGAAGCTGGAGAAGCAGTGGCTGTCCGACGCCGTCGACGCTCCGGTGCTCAAGTGACCGCCGTCGAGGAGGAGTCGAGCGAGGACTCCGGCGAAGCCGGTATGCCGCGCACGGGGGTGGTGCCCGGCGGGGACGACACGTACGTCCCCTCGCGGCGGCGGATCGAGCGCGAGCGCCACAAGCGCGCACGCGCCCGGCGCGCCACCGCGATCGCGGCACTGTCGACGCTCGTCACCGCGGCCGTCGTCTACCTGATCGTCGTCAACGCGCCCGGCTGGCCGCGCACCAAGGAGACGTTCTTCGACGCGCACTACGCGCGCGAGGCGCTCCCGAAGGTGCTCGACGGGCTCTGGCTCAACGTACGTCTGCTGCTGGTGTGCGGTGTCGCGGTCCTCGTCCTCGGCATGCTGATCGCCGTCGCCCGTACCCTGCGCGGCCCGGTGTTCTTCCCGCTGCGCTTCCTGGCCGCCGCATACACCGACTTCTTCCGCGGACTGCCCCTGATCATCAACCTGATGATCGTGGTCCTGGGCGTGCCCGCACTACGGCTGCAGGGCGTGACCGTCGATCCGGTGCTGCTCGGCGGGACGGCGCTCACGCTCACGTACTCGGCGTACGTGGCCGAGGTGTTCCGAGCCGGCATCGAGTCCGTCCACCCCTCGCAGCGCGCCGCGGCCCGCTCCCTCGGCCTGACGAATCGCCAGGCGCTGCGCCATGTGGTGCTCCCCCAGGCAGTACGCCGCCAGGTGCCGCCCCTGCTCAACGATCTGGTGTCACTGCAGAAGGACACCGGGCTGGTCTCGATCGGCGGCGCGGTGGACGCCGTCCGGGCCTCCGACATCATCGTGGGCCGGAGCCTCAACTACACGCCGTACATCGTCGCGGGGCTTGTCTTCGTGGCGCTGACCATCCCGATGACCCGCTTCACCGACTGGGTGACCGCCCGGATGGACCGGCGGCGGGCGCAGGGAGGGAACCTGTGAGCGACATCCTCGAGAAGTCCGATGCCGGATCCGGTGCGCCGGGCGGCACCCCCGTGCTGCGCATGGAGTCCGTCCGCAAGACCTTCGGCGACTCGGTCGTTCTGCGGAACGTCGATCTGGAGGTCGCCCCGCACACGGTGACGGCCCTGATCGGCGCTTCCGGCTCGGGCAAGTCGACGCTGCTGCGCTGCGCGAACCTCCTGGAGGAGATCGACGACGGCGCCATCTGGCTGGACGGCGAGGAGATCACCGACCCGCGTGTCGACCAGGACGCCGTACGGCGCCGGATCGGCGTCGTCTTCCAGGCGTACAACCTCTTTCCGCACATGACCGTCCTGGAGAACATCACGCTCGCCCCGCGCCGGGTGCACGGCGTCGCCCGGGCGGCGGCCGAGGAGCACGCCCGCGAGCTGCTGGAGCGGCTCGGACTCGCTGCCAAGGCGACCGAGTTCCCGGACCGGCTCAGCGGCGGCCAGCAGCAGCGCGTCGCGATCGTGCGGGCGCTGGCCGTACGCCCCCGGCTGCTGCTCCTGGACGAGATCACCGCGGCCCTCGACCCGGAACTCGTGGGCGAGGTCCTCAGCGTCGTCCGGGACCTCAAGGACGACGGCATGACCATGGTGCTCGCCACTCACGAGATGGGCTTCGCCCGCGAGGTCGCGGACCAGGTCTGCTTCCTGGAGGGCGGCGTGGTCCTGGAGCGCGGCACGGCCGAGCAGGTCTTCGGCGATCCGCAGCAGGAGCGCACGCGGCGCTTCCTGCACCGGATCGTGGAGGCGGGGCGGCTCTGAGGCAGGGGCTACTCCCCCGAGGTCACGCCTCCGTCCGCCCCGTCCCCGCGAGCGTCGCGACACGCTCCACCGCGAACGCGTAGCCCTGCACCCCGCACCCGGCGATGACCCCGTCGGCCCTCAGGGACACGTAGGAGTGGTGCCGGAACTGCTCACGCTGGTGGATGTTGGAGATGTGGACCTCCACCACCGGCAGCCCGTCACAGGTGTTGAGGGCATCGAGGATCGCGACGGAGGTGTGCGAGTAGGCGGCCGGGTTGATCACGATGCCGGCGTGGTTCAGGCGCGCCTCGTGGATCCACTCCACCAGCTCGCCCTCGTGGTTGGACTGCCGGAAGTCCACCGTGCCGCCGTAGGCGGCCGCCGCCTTCACGCACAGCGCCTCGACGTCCGCGAGCGTGTCGGAGCCGTAGATCTCCGGCTGGCGCTGCCCGAGGAGGTTCAGGTTGGGGCCGTTGAGGATCATGATCGGGGCGTCGGCGAGGGTGCGGGGCACTTTTCCTCCGGTCCGTTTCAGGTCTCCCGGTCCTTGGTCGGACCGCTGATCAGCCCCCGGTCTATCACGAGGCGTCGAGCGCGTGATCCGGCCCGGTGCGGGCTGGGCCGGGCGCCGTGCGCGCGCAGGGCCCGCCTGGCGCATCAGGGCACCCGTCGACCGCGCCGTTCGCTCGGGCGCACGCCCGCCCCATCGGTCACGGCGCCGAGCCCCCGTGCGCCCCCGTAGCAATTGGTTACGGTGGGTAGTTGACTCGGCATGCACGATGCACGCTCAGTAAAGGCTCCCTCCATGCTCCGGCTCGCGGCCGCCTCGCTCGCCGGAACAGCCGTCGAGTTCTACGACTTCTTCGTCTACGGGACCGCGGCCGCCCTGGTCCTCGGCCCGCTGTTCTTCCCGACGTTCTCCCCGGTGGCGGGCACACTGGCGGCGTTCGGGACCTTCGGGGTCGGCTTCGTGGCGCGGCCGCTGGGCTCGGTGCTGTTCGGGCACATCGGGGACCGGCGCGGGAGACGGCCGGTTCTCATCGCCTCCCTGGTGCTGACCGGCACGGCGACGGTGGCGGTCGGCTGTCTTCCGACGTACGAGGTGATCGGTACGGCCGCTCCCGTGCTCCTTCTGGTCCTGCGCTTTCTGCAGGGTCTGGGGCTCGGCGGGGAGTGGGGCGGGGCGGTGCTGCTCACCGTGGAGCACGCGCCCGCCGGGCGGCGCGTGCTGTGGTCCAGCTTTCCGCAGATCGGCCCGTCCCTGGGTTTCCTGCTGGCCAATGGCGTGATGCTGGGGCTGTCGGCGACGTTGTCGGACGCGCAGTTCGCCTCCTGGGGATGGCGGATTCCCTTCTGGGCGGCGGGGGTGCTCGCGACGGCAGGTCTGTGGCTGCGCGGCGCGCTCGCCGAGAGCCCCCTCTTCCTGGACCTCGACGACCACGCGCGCGTGCCGCTCGTCGAGGTCGTGCGCCGCCACTGGCGGCTCGTCCTGCTGACGGCCGGCGCACTCGCGATCGGGTACGCGGTCTTCTACACCACGACGACCTGGTCCCTGGCGTTCGCCACGGAGCGGCTCGGTGTGAGCCGCACGGTCATGCTGGCCTGTGTCATGGCCACCGTCGTGGTGCAGGGGATCCTGACCCCGCTGTTCGCCCTCGTGGGCGATCGCTACGGGCGGCGTCCACTGTGTCTGACGGGCTGTGCCTGCACCGCGCTGTGGATGTTCCCCATGGTGGCGTTGCTCGCCACGGGTGAGCCCCTGCTGATGTTCCTGGGGTTCCTGGGGGCGGGGCTCGCCCTCATCACGATGTTCGCGGTGATCGCCGCGTATCTGCCGGAGCTGTTCGAGCCCCGGGTGCGCTGCACGGGTGCGGCCGTCGGTTACAACCTGGGCGGCGTGCTCGGCGGCGCCCTCACCCCGATCGTGGCCACCACGCTGGCCGAGCGCGGGGGCCGGGTGCCCTGGGGTGTCGGCGCCTATCTGACGGCCGTGGCCCTGCTCAGCCTCGGGTGCTTCGCACTGCTGCCGGAGACCCGCCCGGTGCAGGTGCCGGTGTCGGAGCCGGCTCCCGGATGAGGCGCTGGGGCAGACGATGGTCGCCTGTCGCGCCCCGGCTACGGATTGACCGCCAGTTCCAGGTACGCCGCGAACACCACCAGATGAACACCACCCTGAAGCGGCGTGGCCCGCCCGGGCACCACCGTCAGGGAGCTCACGACCACGGTCAGCGCCAGCAGCACCATGTGCACCGGGCCGAGACCGAGGACGAGCGGTCCGGGGAGCCACACGCTCGCCAGGGCGACCGCGGGGATGGTCAGGCCGATGCTGGCCAGCGCGGAGCCGAGACCCAGGTTGAGGCTGGTCTGCACCCGGTCGCGGCGCGCCGACCGCAGCGCGGCGATGGTCTCGGGCAGCAGCACGAGCAGCGCGATGACGACCCCGACCACGGCCTGCGGCATCCCGGCCGCCGCCACCCCGGATTCGATGGTGGGCGACACGCCCTTGGCGAGCCCGACGACCCCGACGAGGGCGAGGCCGAGCAGGCCCAGGCTGAGGGCCGCGGTACGCGCGGACGGCGCTTCCGCGTGGTCGTCCGCGTGGATCACCTCGCCCTGCCGGGTGATGGGGAGGAAGTAGTCGCGGTGACGCACGGTCTGGGTCGCCACGAACAGGCCGTACAACACCAGTGAGGAGAGCGCGGCGAAGGTGAGCTGGGCCGGGGAGAACTCCGGACCGGGCTTGCTGGTGGTGAACGTCGGCAGGACCAGGCTGAGGGTGGCGAGCGTCGCGACGGTGGCCAGGGCAGCGCCGGTGCCCTCGGGGTTGAAGACCGCGATTCCGTGGCGCAGAGAGGCGACGAGCAGGCACAGTCCGACGACGCCGTTGCAGGTGATCATCACGGCCGCGAAGACGGTGTCCCGGGCCAGGCTCGCGCTCTTGGCTCCGCCGTCCGCCATCAGGGCGACGATGAGCCCGACCTCGATGATCGTGACGGCGACCGCGAGAACGAGCGAGCCGAACGGCTCACCGACCCGGTGCGCGACCACTTCGGCATGGTGGACCGCGGCCAGCACGGACCCGGCGAGCACGAACGTGATCAACGCGACGACCGCGCCGGGCACGCCGCCGCCCCAGGTGAGGGCCAGCAGGACCACGGCGGCCACTGGCACGACGGCGGCCCACCGCGCCGCGAGTGACCGAAGCCCCACGATCATGCGGCGATCGTCGCAGACACGCCCGGAGCCCGCATTCCGGCTCCTGCCCACCGGATGACCCCGATGGCCACCTTGTGGTCTGTATGCACGTCACCGAGTCGGTCATGGCACTCCTGGGCGCGCCCCGCGCCGGGAATGCTCCGCACTCGCACGGTCGTCCGGAGGGGTGCCCGGCAAGGTGCTGGGCACCCCTGTCAGCCGTATCGGCCGTGACGCGTCAGGCCTCGACGCTGTCCTTGGCAGTGCTCTGTGTGGCCTTGTCCGTCGCGTCAGCCGCCGCCTCCTGTTTCCTGGAGGCGATCAGGCTGGTGATCGTCGTGACGATCAGGACGGCACAGATCACGCCGAGGGAGACCGGGATGGAGATCTCGGGGACATGGACCCCGGACTCGTGGAGCGCGTGCAGCACCAGCTTGACACCGATGAAGCCCAGGATGATCGACAGGCCGTAGGACAGGTGGACCAGCTTCTTGAGCAGACCGCCGATGAGGAAGTACAGCTGCCTCAGACCCATCAGCGCGAACGCGTTGGCCGTGAAGACGATGTACGGGTCCTGCGTCAGGCCGAAGATCGCCGGGATGGAGTCGAGGGCGAACAGTACGTCGGTGGTGCCGATCGCGAGCATCACGACCAGCATCGGCGTCATGACCCGCTTGCCGTTCTGCCGTATCCACAGCTTGGTGCCGTGGTAACGGTCGGCCACGCCGAAGCGGCGCTCGGCGGCCTTCAGCAGCTTGTTCTCCTCGTACTCCTCGTCCTTCTCATCGGCCCTCGCCTCCTGAATCAGCTTCCAGGCGGTCCAGATCAGGAACGCGCCGAACAGGTAGAAGATCCATGAGAAGGACGCGATGATCGCGGCGCCCGCGGCGATGAATGCCGCCCGCAGGACCAGGGCTATGAGCACCCCGACGAGGAGCACGCGCTGCTGGTACTGCGACGGCACCGCGAACTTCGCCATGATCAGGACGAAGACGAAGAGGTTGTCGACGCTCAGCGACTTCTCGGTGATGAAGCCGGCGAAGAACTCCCCGGCGGGCTGGCCGCCGCCGAAGACGAGCAGGCCCACCCCGAACAGGCCGGCGAGGGCGATCCAGACGACCGTCCAGATCCCGGCTTCCTTGATCGATACGTCGTGCGGCTTGCGGCCGATGAAGAAGTCGACCGCGATCAGGGCGGCAAGGCCCACAATTGTCAGGACCCACAGGGTCATCGAGACATCCACTGCGCCTCCGGTAGTACGTACGTCACGGCAAATGTCGGCGTCGTCGCCACCGGAGGTCTCTTCCACCCACCGTCGCGGGCGCATGATGCGCCCGGTGCCGTGGGCCGACGCCCCGGGATCTGGCCTGATCCGTACTGACGGGTGCGCCGCAGCAGATAGGGAGTACTCCCCTCCGTGCCATCAACAGTACCGGAATTACCAAGGAAAGGTAAAGCAATTGGCAAAAGAAAGGTCAAAGTACCTGGTCAAGGGCCGTCCGTAGCCCAGCGGGCAGAGGGGGACGCCTCAGCGGTTCCAGGAGCGACGGGCCTCGGCGACCTCGGTGAGCACTCGGTCGAGCACCTGGCTGCCCTTCGGAAGCCGCGGCGGCTCATAGGTCCAGGCGTGGCCGACCCAGGGGTCCGCGAGATGGTCGTCGGGCACCGCGGTGAGCCGCAGCAGTGAACGCCAGAGCGGGTCGAGCAGCGGCCCGTAGGCGGCGGCGTCCTCCCGGTCGGCGACCATCATCAGATGGACACCGACCTCCGGGCCTTCGTCCGCGAGGTAGCGCAGCTGGTTCACGGCCCGGTCGTCGAAGCCGTGCGGGAAGTCGTTGACGACCAGCAGCTGCTGGGCCGTGTCGAGGCCGGGCGGCAGGGAGTCGGACGCGCCGCCCCGCGCCGCCATCTGCACCAGATCGACGCGCCGGGTGAGCCGGGTCAGCACGTCGGCCACCCCCGAGGCGCCGACGGCAGGCGCAGTGGCGAGCACCCCGGAGTTCACGAGGGGCGCGAGCGCGGAAGCGCCGGAGCCCGCCGGATCGATGACGTGCACCGCGAACGCGCCGGGCGGGTACACGGCAAGCAGCCGGGACGCGTGTGTGACCGCCACATCCATCGCGAGGCGGCGCAGCTCGTCCGGGTCCACGAGCGGGTCGGGGGATCCGGAACGGCCGCTGTCGATCCACAGACCGCGCTGCAGGGGCAGCCTGACCAGCATGGGAATGCGGAGGCTCTCGCTCTCCGGCAACTGCAGGTCGCCGAGGCGCACGGCCATGGGGAGCTCCCTCGGTACCCGGTAACCCTGCCAGACCGGGCTGTCCCAGCGTGCGAACGCCTCAGGCAGCGCCGGTTCGACGACGTCGGCCTCGGCGATGAGCTGCGTGAGGTCCCGGTCGAGCGCGGCTCTCGCCTGGTTGACGAGGTGGGCGTGCTTGGCCTCGGCCGCGTCGCGTGCGGCGTCGCCCTGCCCGCCGAGGCGGGCGCGCGGATCGGCCAGGGCCTTGTCCAGCTCGTGCTCCAGGCGCGAGTCGGCGAAGTCGACGGCGCTGCGGTACGCGGCCACCGTACGCGCCAGGTCCTCGAACATGCCCCACACCTGGTTGTACAGGCGCTCCTCCAGGGACCAGCCGGTCGCGTCGCCCGCGACCGGCTGCGCGACCTGACCGGCCGGCGCGGAGGGCGGGGGTGGCGGCGTGGCCTGGCGACCGGGGTGGTGGTAGTCGACCGGCCCGCCGAGAGCGGGCTGTGCGACAGGGAGCGGGGCGTCGGTGGCGTCGTACGGGGATCCCTGCTGCGGTACGCGGGGAGGCCCCTGGTGCTGTGCCGGCGCCACGGTGCCGGCCGGTCCCTGGGGAGGCGCGGGGGCGGTCGCCTGCCGTGTGCGGTCGCCCTTGGGCGGGCGCGGCGGAGGCGGGGCCACCGAGCGGGCCAGGCCCTGGACCACCGCTTCGTTGATGCCGTCCGCGAGCTGCCGGGCTTCGGGCAGGCCCTGGTCCGTGAAGAGCGCGGCGAGCCCGCCCGCGTACCCCTGGCCGACCGCACGCACCTTCCAGCCACCCTGCCTGCGGTAGAGCTCCAGTGCGATGACTGCGGACTCGGAGTCCAGGCCGGTGATGCTGTAGGTGGCGACCTGCGAGCCGTCGAGGCCGGTGACCGCCACGGAGGGAGCGGCGACGGTGCCGAACCGCACCGGGCCGCCGATGCCGGTCGGCAGGGCCAGCAGCACCGTGACGCGATGCACGCGCTCTGGGAGGGCGTCCAGGTCGAAGGCGAGGCGGTGGTCGGCTGCCGCCTGCCTGGAAACCTCCAGACCCGGCAGGATGGGTTTGCCCGGATGGGCCACCCACTCTGTGCCGGGCACCCTGCCCTGCTCGTCGCTGAGCGCGGCCCCGGCCACGATCGGCGTGCCGGCCGACACCCGGACCTCAAGTCGGACCTGGGGAAGCGGATGGTTCTGCCCCCGGACCAGCTCGGCCGTCATCGCCTCGTCCCCCCGCGTCGCTTCTTGTGCCGGGCGTCCGGCCGGCCTACAGATGCGGCAGGATCGCCGGCATCAGGTCCTGGAAGGTGCGGCCGTTGGCCGCGGTGCCGAGAGCCGTCATCGTCCAGCCCCCGCCCGCACGGTGCACCTTCGCCATGATCTGCGCGGTGTAGGCGCCGCCGCCCGCCAGCGTGTAGCGGGCCAGTTCCTGGCCGTTGGTCTCGTCGACGAGGCGGCAGAACGCGTTCTGCACCTCCTGGAACGTCTGGCCCGTGAACGAGTTCACGGTGAAGACGATCTGGTCGATGTGGACCGGGACGCGCTGGAGGTCGACGAGGATCGCCTCGTCGTCTCCGCCCTGGCCCACACCGCCGACGAGGTTGTCACCGGTGTGCCGGACGGAACCGTCGTCGCTCACGAGGTGGCGGAAGAAGACCACGTCCACGGGCTGCTTGTCCGCGAACAGGACCGCTGACGCGTCCAGGTCGATCTCCCGGGTGCGCGAACCGAACAGCCCGCGTCGGGGAGCGGCCTGCCAGCCGAGTCCCATGCGCACCGCGGTCAGCGTGCCTCCGTCGTTCTTCTGAAGACTGATGGCCTGACCCTTGGTCAAGTTGACGGTCACGCGCTGTTCCCCTCTCGAGCGTCCCCTGTTGGCCGCGGACTCCGCGGATGTCAAAACCCTACGCAGCGGCACTGACAGTGCCGAACCCCGGCTCGCTCTTTGTGTCGGTCTTGCAACACACCGCGCGCGTGCCGGGGTCCGGCACGGTGGTGGGGACGTCAGGCCAGCCCCGCCTCCCTCATCTGACGCAGTTCCTTCTTCATCTCGGAGACTTCGTCACGCAGCCGGGCCGCGATCTCGAACTGCAGGTCCGCGGCGGCGGCGCGCATCCGCTCGGTCAGCTCCTCGATCTGCTGGGCGAGTTCGGCGGCCGGGCGGTCGGTCGGGACCGTCTCCTTGGCCTTCGCCTTGCCCTTGGCCGGCTTGGCCCCCTTGACGGCGTGGTTGGCGAGTGCGGGCACCGGGCTCTTGGTGCCCTTGCCGTCCTTCGCCTTGCGGTAGCCCGTGCCCAGCAGCTGTTCCGTGTCGACGTCCTCGCGGGCGATCTGCGCCACGATGTCGTTGATCTTCTTGCGGAGCGGCTGCGGATCGATGCCGTTCGCCGTGTTGTACGCGACCTGCTTCTCCCGGCGGCGGTTGGTCTCGTCGATGGCCTTCTCCATCGCCGGGGTGATCTTGTCGGCGTACATGTGGACCTGGCCGGAGACGTTGCGCGCCGCGCGGCCGATGGTCTGGATGAGCGAGGTGCCCGAGCGCAGGAAGCCCTCCTTGTCGGCGTCGAGGATCGCCACCAGGGAGACCTCCGGGAGGTCGAGTCCCTCCCTGAGGAGGTTGATGCCGACCAGGACGTCGAACTCGCCCGACCGCAGCTCCCGCAGCAACTCCACACGGCGCAGGGTGTCGACGTCGCTGTGCAGGTAGCGCACCTGGATGCCGAGCTCCAGGAAGTAGTCGGTGAGGTCCTCGGCCATCTTCTTGGTGAGCGTGGTGACCAGGACGCGCTCGTCCTTCTCGGTGCGCTTGCGGATCTCGTGCACCAGGTCGTCGATCTGGCCCTCGGTGGGCTTGACCACCACCTCGGGGTCGACGAGGCCGGTGGGGCGGATGATCTGCTCGACGACGCCGTCCGAGCGGGACAGCTCGTACGTTCCCGGGGTCGCCGACAGGTACACGGTCTGGCCGATGCGCTCCTGGAACTCCTCCCACTTCAGCGGTCGGTTGTCGAGTGCGGAGGGCAGCCGGAAGCCGTGCTCGACGAGAGTGCGCTTGCGGGAGGCGTCGCCCTCGTACATGGCACCGATCTGCGGCACGGTGACGTGCGACTCGTCGATGACGAGCAGGAAGTCCTCCGGGAAGTAGTCCAGCAGCGTGTTCGGCGCGGAGCCGGGCTCGCGGGCGTCGAAGTGCATCGAGTAGTTCTCCACGCCGGAGCAGGTGCCGATCTGGCGGAGCATCTCGATGTCGTACGTCGTGCGCATCCGCAGCCGCTGGGCCTCGAGGAGCTTGCCCTGCTTGTCCAGCTCGGCGAGGCGCTCCTCCAACTCCTTCTCGATGCCTCTGATGGCCCGCTCCATGCGCTCGGGACCGGCGATGTAGTGGGAGGCAGGGAAGACGTACAGCTGCTCGTCGTCGCTGATGACCTCGCCGGTCAGCGGGTGGAGGGTGGACAGGGCCTCGATCTCGTCGCCGAACATCTCGATCCGGACGGCCAGCTCCTCGTAGACCGGGAAGATCTCGATGGTGTCGCCGCGCACCCGGAAGGTGCCGCGCGTGAACGCCATGTCGTTGCGCGCGTACTGGATGTCGACGAAGCGGCGCAGCAGCTCGTCGCGGTCGATCTCGTCGCCGACTCTGAGACTGACCATCCGGTCCACGTACTCCTGAGGAGTACCGAGGCCGTAGATGCAGGAGACGGAGGCGACCACGACCACGTCGCGACGGGTGAGCAGCGAGTTGGTGGCGGAGTGGCGCAGGCGCTCCACCTCCTCGTTGATCGAGGAGTCTTTCTCGATGTACGTGTCCGACTGAGGGACGTATGCCTCGGGCTGGTAGTAGTCGTAGTACGAGACGAAGTACTCGACCGCGTTGTTCGGCAACAGCTCGCGGAACTCGTTGGCCAGCTGCGCGGCCAGCGTCTTGTTCGGCGCCATCACCAGGGTGGGACGCTGAAGCCTCTCGATCATCCACGCGGTGGTCGCGGACTTGCCGGTGCCGGTCGCGCCCAGCAGGACGACATCCTTCTCACCTGCGCGGATGCGCTTTTCCAGCTCGGCGATGGCCGTGGGCTGGTCACCGCTGGGCTGGTAGGGGCTGACGACCTCGAAGGGCGCCACCGTGCGTTCGATCTGTGAAACGGGCCGCATGGAATCCACCGTACGACCCCGCACTGACAACGGGGGCCGGTCACCAGTCCTGAGAGGTGCGGGAGCCCCGGTGTCCGGCGCGCGGGGCGGAGCGGGACAGCGGACGGCGTCCCATGCCCGTGGGGGCCAGCTCGGGGTGAGCCGGTACGCCGGGCTTGCGCTCGACGATCCGTCCGGGCTTGCCCATGACCATCATCGGGTCGAAGAGCACGACGACGCCGGCCAGGACCAGGAAGACGATCGGGCCGATCATCATCGGGGCGAGCAGGGTCGCGGGCGAGTCGCCGCCCGGGCTTCCGGCGGCGCCGTGCAGGTGGACGCTGACGGCGGCCATGCCGGTGTAGTGCATGCCGCTGACGGCGAGTCCCATGACGAGGCTCGCGCCGATGCTCCAGAGGAATCCGCGGATCTGTCCGGCGGCCCACAGAGCGGCGGTCGCGGCGACGACCGCTATGACGACGGAGGCGGCGACGGTGAGGGTGTTGTACTCGAGCACGCCGTGCAGGCGCATCCCGGCCATGCCCAGATAGTGCATCGAGGCGATGCCCAGACCGGTGATGGTGCCGCCGGTGAAGAGCGCCACTCCGGTCGCGCCCCGGTAGCCCACGATGAAGACGCCGATCCCCACCATGACGATGGCGACGCCGAGGCTCGCGAAGGTGATCGCCTTGTCGTAGTGGATGGGGGTCTGCTTGACGGTGAACCCCATCATGGCGACGAAGTGCATGGTCCAGATGCCGGACCCGATGGCGGCCGATCCCAGGGCGAGCCAGCCGGGCCGCCAGGACTGGGCGACCAGCATCGATCTGGTGGTGCAGCGCAGACCGAGCGCGCCGCCGAGGCTGGCCATGAGGTACGCAACCACCGGTGTGACGAGTCCGTAGCTGAAGCCGTCGACGGTGCCCTGCATGCGCGGCTGCCCTTCCCACCCTGATGTTCTCTGATTTCCGGAAAGTACCCCCATCCCCAGGCCGTGACGACGGTCAGGGCTGAGGCAGAGAGTATGACCCTCACCGGGGCGGTCGAACGATTTTCCGGCAAAGAATCACGGCGCTTCCGCACTTGTGCGGCGCCTGTGACCAGTGTCGGGCAATCCCGGTCCACTTGCGTCCTTGCTGTGCCGAGCCACGGCCCCGTGCTGCCATTCTTGTGCTTTCCGTGACCGACAAGCCACCAGGAGTGAGCATGCACGCGCGCGTTGCCGCCGCCACGATCATGGCCCTCTTCGGGCTCGGCGTCGCCATACTGCCCACCCCGCACGCCCGCGCCACGGGCGGTCAGCGCCCGGTCGTCATCGCCCACCGCGGCGCTTCGGCGTACGCGCCGGAGAACACGCTGGCCGCCGTCGACAAGGCGGCCGCCATGGGCTTCAGCTGGATCGAGAACGACGTGCAGCGCACCAGGGACGGCCGGCTCGTCGTCATCCACGACGCCACGCTGGAGCGCACGACCGACGTCAAGCAGCTGTTCCCCGGCCGGTCGCCCTGGCGGGTGAAGGACTTCACCGCCGAGGAGATCGCACGCCTGGACGCGGGAAGCTGGTTCGGCCCCCCGTACGCAGGCGCGCGCGTGCCGACGCTGTGGCAGTACATGGCACGCGTGTCCCAGCGCCACCAGAACCTGCTCCTGGAGATCAAGAATCCCGAGCTGTATCCGGGGCTCGAGCGGCAGATCCTCAAGCTGCTCGCCAACGAGGGCTGGCTCGACGCGGACCACCTCAGGAACCGGCTGATCGTGCAGAGTTTCAGCGCGGACAGCGTGCGGATGGTCCACGACCTGCGCCCAGGGATCACAACCGCTTACCTGGGCACGCCGCCCACGACGGAGCTGCCGCTGTACGCGCGGTTCGCCGACCAGATCAACTCGACGCAGACCAAGCTTTCCGCCCGCTACGTCTCCGCGGTCCACGCCCTCAAGGGACCGCACGACCGGCCGATGAAGGTGTTCGCCTGGAACGTCGACACCGCGGAGGCGGCCCGGCGGGTGTCCGGCTTCGGCGTGGACGGCATCATCACGAACGCACCCGACGTGGTTCAGGCCGTGATCGGCGCTCACTGAACCGGTGGCGCGCTGCGCCCGCGGGGCGCACCGCGCCGCCCTGTCCGCGCCTGGGGTCGTTGTCAGTGCCGCGCCGTACGGTGGGCGCATGGACAGGCATGGGCAGGACGAGCAACAGCTGGTGTGGACCGTCGTCCCCACCGACATCGGCCCTCTGCTGCTGGCCGCCACACGCGAGGGCCTGGTGAACGTGGTGTTCCACGCCTCGGACACCGTGCGCGACAAGGCCCTGGAGCGGCTCGCGTCCCGGCTCGGGACCGAGCCCGTGGAGGACCCCCGTTCGCCGCTGCTGGCAGAGGCGATACGCCAGGTGACGGCCTACTTCGCGGGCAGGCTGCACGCCTTCGCGCTGCCCCTGGACTGGTCCCTGATCACCGGCTTCAACCGCCAGGTACTGCGCGAGCTGGCTTCCGGCGTGCCGTACGGCACGGTGGTGGGGTACGGCGACCTGGCAGGCCGGGTCGGTCAGCCGGGCGCCGCCCAGGCCGTGGGTGTGGCGATGGGATCGAATCCGCTGCCGGTGGTGGTGCCGTGCCACCGCGTGGTCGAGAGCGGCGGCGGCATCGGTGGGTTCGGAGGGGGTCTGGAGACCAAGCGGAAGCTGCTGGCGCTCGAAGGGGTCCTGCCGGAACCGCTGTTCTGATCGGGTCCGCGACCGTCATGCGCTCAGGTGGTGTCGCCTTCCGGACCTCGTAGGGGTTTGGCCGGGTGTGCCGCCCGCCAGAGATGAGAGAAGACCCGGAGACAGGAGGCAGGCGCGTGCTGGTGGTGTCCGAAGAGGTACGGGAGGCGCTCGCCGCCCGTCGGCCAGTGGTGGCTCTGGAGTCGACGATCATCGCGCACGGGCTGCCGCGCCCGCGCAATCTCCAGGTCGCGCTCGAGTTGGAGGACGTGGTCCGGCAGGAGGGCGCCGTCCCGGCGACGATCGCGGTGCTGGACGGGCGGCCCCATGTCGGCCTCGGCAAGGACCAGGTGGAGCGGGTCGCGAACGAGGACGGGATCCGCAAACTGGGCCATCGCGATCTGCCCCTCGCGGTGGCGGCGGGCGTCAGCGGGGCGACGACGGTGTCCGCGACGGCGCTGCTGGCCTCCCTCGCGGGCGTACGGGTGTTCGCCACGGGTGGGCTGGGCGGCGTCCACCGGGAGTGGACGGTGACGCAGGACGAGTCCGCCGACCTGGGCCTGCTGGCGCGGACCAGGATCACCGTGGTCTGCGCGGGCGTGAAGTCGATCCTGGACGTGCCTGCCACGCTTCAGCGCCTGGAGACGCTGGGTGTGGCGGTCGCCGGGTATCGCACGGACCGCTTCCCGGGCTTCTACCTGTCCGACTCCGGCCATCCGGTCGACTGGACGCTGGAGACGCCCGGGCAGGTGGCGGAGGTCATGCGGGCGCAGGACGCGCTCGGCACCCCCGAGTCGGCGCTCATCGTCGCCAATCCGGTACCGGAGGCGGAGCAGCTCGATCCGGAGCTTCACGCGCGCGTGCTCGCCGACGCGCTGACCGCGTGCCACGAGGAAGAGGTCACCGGTCAGGCGGTCACGCCGTTCCTGCTGGACTATCTGGTGCGGCACACCGACGGCGCGTCGCTCAGCGCCAATCTGGCGGCGGTGCGCGGGAACGTGCGGCTCGCGGCGCGCATCGCGTCGGCCTGGGCGGGGAGGTGAGCGGGGCTCTGCTGGTCGTCGGGGACGTCGTCACGGACGTCGTCGCACGGCACCTCGGCCCTCTCGCGTCGGGTACGGACACGGCCGCCGTCATCCGCACGCTGCCCGGTGGCGCGGGCGCGAACGTGGCGTGCTGGGCGGCTCGGTGGGGCTGTCCGGACGTGCGGCTGCTCGGACGCGTCGGGGCCGATTCCGCCGCCTGGCACGAGCGGGAGCTGACGGAATCGGGCGTACGGCCACACCTGGTCGTCGACCCCGAGGCCCTTACGGGAACGGTGATCTGTCTGGTGGACACGGGCGCCTCGGCGGAGCGGACGTTTCTCACGGACAGCGGGGCGTCGCTGCGGCTGGCCCCCGGTGACTGGTCGGACGAGCTGCTGGACGGTGTCGTACGACTGCACCTGTCGGGCTACCTGCTGTTCTCCGAACCCAGCCGGGCGCTGGCGACGGTGGTCCTGGAAGCGGCACGCGCGCGTGGAGTGCCGGTCAGCCTGGATCCGGCGTCGGCGGGGTTCCTCACCGAGCTGGGCGTGGACCGGTTCCTGGCGTTCGCCGAGGCCGTCGATGTACTGCTGCCCAGCCGGGACGAGGCGTGTCTGCTGACCGGACTGCCCGACCCGGCGGACGCGGCGGCCAAGCTGAGTCGCCATGTGCCCCTGGTGGTCACCAAGCAGGGTGCGCAGGGAGCACTGGTGGCCGCGTCGGGGGCAATCGCCGCGCGGATCCCGGCGGCCCCGGCCACGCCCCGGGACACGACGGGCGCGGGGGACGCGTTCACCGGGGCGTTCCTGGCGGCGCTGCTCGCGGGGGCCGAGCCGCAGGAGGCGGCGACGGAAGGGTGCGAGGCGGGGGCGAGGGCGGTGGAGACAGTGGGAGGGAGACCCCCGAGGAGCGCGCGGTAGCCCCGGCAGGCTCCACCGTACCCGGCGAGGCCCTTCCCCCTTCGCCTCCCGGCCCTTACTCCTTGCGGCCCCACGCCGAGATCATCGGAGCGGTCGCCAGGTCCATCGTGCCGGAGCCGACGTTGGCCAGGTGACGGTCGATGTCCTCGTCCGTGGCAAGGCCCGCGGAGACGAGCTGGTCGCGGATCTGCCGGATCGTCGCGGATTCGAGCGCCGCACAGTGCGGAGAGGTGAGAGGGAAGTAGGCGTCGGCCTCGACCCGGCTGAGACCCGCCTCCCGCAGCAGACGCGGGAGTCTGCGGCCGTAGGAGAGGTCGGCGCCGCGTTCGGCGAGCAGCGTACGGAAGCCCTCGCGCAGGCGGTTGGCGAGCCGCTGCTCGGGGCCGTACTCGTCCGGGCAGCTCAGGGGCTGCAGCGCCGGGTCCGCGTCCTCGATCAGAAGGCGTCCGCCGGGGCGCAGCGCCTTGATCATGGAATGCAAGGCTCTGTCCCTGTCCGGGACATGTACGAGGACGAGCCGGGCGTGCACGAGGTCGAAGTCCTCGCCGGGGGGTTCTTCCGTGCCCACGTCGTGAGTGCGAACCTCGATCGGAGGCTGCGCGGCCTGGGCCGCCCACGAGGTGTCGATGTCGGTCGCGACGACCTGCCCGGTCGGTCCGACCTTCTTGGCGAGCCAGGAGATCACGGAGGTGCCGCCGGCGCCGACCTCCCAGCACCGCCAGCCGAGTCCGATGCCGAACCCCTCGATGCGGCGGAAGGTCGTGGGGTCGAAAAGGGCGGACAACGCCTCGAACCGCCGGCCGGCCTCGGTCTGCCGGTTGTCCAGAAGGTATCCGTCGTTGTGCGTCATGCGGAGATCATCGCAGTCGGCGTGCCGGTCCACGCGAGGCGACGCTCCGCAGCGCCTCCCAGGCCCGAGCGCCTCCCTGGCCCGCCCAGAGCGGCGGGCCAGCCCAGGCACCAAAGCGGAATGTTCCATTTCCACAGGCTTCTCCGGCGATCGCGGCGGACTGGCAGACTGGCTCCGCGACGGCGCAGAGTGCGGCGCGAGGAGATCCACGCAAGGAGATCCAGATGTCCATGGCAGGGAATCTGCGGAAGGTCACGAGTCTCGGCAGGGTCGGCGGCCTCCGCAAGGTGGCACAGTTGGGGCGGCGGCGTGCGCGCGTCGATCTGAGCCACCCCGCCCGTTCGCCGCTCGGCTCCGCGGTGGTCAACTGCGTGACCTATCAGGACGGCGTGCGCGTTCCTGGGGGCGGTGATCTCGTCGAGGCCGTGGAGCGGGTCCGCAAGAGCGACGACGGTTTCGTCTGGCTGGGACTGCACGAGCCGACGGACCGGGAGATCGCGGGCATCGCCGAGCTCTTCGACCTGCACCCGCTGGCGGTCGAGGACGCCGTGGAGGCGCATCAGCGTCCGAAGCTGGAGCGGTACGGGGACACGCTGTTCGCGGTGTTCAAGACCGTCTGCTACGTCGAGCACAAGGAGTTGACGGCGACGAGCGAGGTGGTGAACACCGGCGAGATCATGGTGTTCATCGGCCCCGCCTTCGTCATCACGGTGCGGCACGGCCGGCACGGTTCGCTCGGCCCGCTGCGCGAGGAACTGGAGGCCAATCCGCAGCAGCTCGCGAAAGGGCCGGCCGCGGTGCTGCACGCGATCGCGGACCATGTGGTGGACGACTACCTCAGCGTCACGGACGCGGTGCAGGAGGACATCGACCAGGTCGAGACGGGCGTGTTCGCGGAGAACGGCGCACGGCTGGATCCGGGACGCATCTACCAGCTCAAGCGTGAACTTCTGGAGCTGAAACGTGCGGTGGCACCGTTGCACCGTCCCATCCAGGAGCTGGCCACCCGGCCGATCCGGGTGATCGACCCGGAGATACAGGCGTACTTCCGGGACGTATCCGACCATCTGCTGCGCGCCACCGAGCAGATAGCCGCGTTCGACGAGCTGCTCAACTCGATCCTGCAGGCGCATCTCGCCCAGGTGAGCGTCGCGCAGAACGAGGACATGCGGAAGATCACGGCCTGGGCCGCGCTGATCGCGGTGCCCACCATGGTCACCGGGGTCTACGGCATGAACTTCGCGTACATGCCGGAGCTGCACTGGAAGTTCGGCTACCCGCTGGTCCTCGTCGTGATAGCCGTGGCCTGTGTGGTGCTTTACCGAGGGTTCAAACGCAACGACTGGCTGTGACCCCGGCGTGGCTCCCAGCGGGTTGCCGGGTCAACGCGAGGCCGTCCTCGCGTAGACGCTCTCGACCCAGGTGGCGAGCTGATCATCCGTCAGGTGCTCGGCGAGGTCCGACTCGCTGATCATGCCGACGAGGCGCTTGTTGTGGATGACGGGAAGCCGGCGGATCTGGTGCTCCTCCATCTCGTGGAGCACGTCGCCGACATCGGCGTCCGCGTCGATCCAGCGTGGCGTGCCCTTGGCCAGGTCGCCCGCGGTCACGCGCGAGGGGTCGTGGCCCATGGCCACGCAGCCGACGACGATGTCGCGATCGGTGAGGATGCCGCACAGCCGCTCGTTCTCGTCGCTGATGGGCAGGGCACCGACGTTGAGTTCGCGCATCAGCTGGGCGGCGCGGTCCAGCGTCTCGTGGGCGGGGATCCACTGGGCACCACGGTGCATGATGTCTCCGGCGGTGGTCATGGCTACCTCCCGGGGCCGGTCGGCCGGCGCGGCACGGGACGCACCGCAGGTCCCGGCGCACTTCAATTCTCGCCGGGGCTTCGGGCGAACGCACCTGGAGCCACCGGACGGCAGGAGCGCCTCGGGGGGCGGCACGGAAGCGGCTCTCGCCGCCGGGCGGGTGTCAGCCGTTCCAGGCCGGGTGGCGGGGATCGTCCGCGCGGATCAGCACGTCGGCGACGGCGCCGGGGTCCGTCTCCGCCTCGTAGCGCTCGAACGCGGGCAGGGTCCAGTGTTCCGGCTCGGGCGTACGGCGGCGCAGCGCGCCCGGTGAGAGGAGCACGTGGACGGTCAGGTCGAAGGGGAACCAGTGCCGAAGGAGGAGGGGACCGTGGAGCAACAGCAGGCCACCGGGCGGAAGGTGGACGTAGGGGCTGCGGGTCGCACGGTCGGTGACCGGGTCCCAGAGGTCGGGCAGGACGCGGCCGTCACCGCCGGGCTCGAGGGGGCCGAAGACCTCACGCCACAGGGCGCCGGTGTCGAGCCAGCCGTCATAGTAGGAGTCCAGGTCCCGATGACCGTGCTCGAGGCGGACCGACGCGGGCCGCAGAAAGCCCTCCGCAGCGACGACGAGCGAGGGGCGGCCACGTACGCGCAGGGCGTCGGACACGCGCTGGGCGAGGTCACCGGGGCGCGCGGGCGGGGCGCCGTCGAAGGCGATGCGCGGCCAGGGGCTGCCGTCGCCCGGCTTCAGGTCGAGCAGCCGGTCGGCGAGGGTGTCGCCGAGCCGTTCCCAGGTGATCGCTTCGAGTCGCACAGGGCCCATGATGCCGCTCCACGCCGGCAAACCCACTTCACGGCTTGTCCCAGGCGGGCGGTACCGCGCTCGGCCGGAAGCGGAGCGCTGAAGCTGGGCAGGGGCCGTCGACGTCGCCCGCGGAGCCAGGTGGGAGAAGGCCAGAGGGCGAGCGGCGCCCGTTGCGGTCGGCGCCCGGATGGACGGGGAAGGAGACGGATATGGCACCGAGCCCAACTCCCTCGCCATGTGGCGCACTTCTGGTCTTCCAGCCGGTCAAGCGGCGACACTGTGCCGAGTGCCGGAGGGGACCGTTGCCGTTGCTGGTGCTGGAGGAGGGGGCGCCGTGGTGCCTGGAGTGCGCGGATCTCGGGCATCTGGTGTTCCTGCCGCGGGGTGATACGGCGCTGACCCGGCGGGCGCGGGAGGCGAGCGGCCTGTCGGCGGTGGTGGTGCGGTTCAACCGGCGCCGCGGCCGGTACGAGCGCCAGGGTGTGCTCGTCGAGGAGGCTGCGCTCGCCCTGGCCGAGGAGCGGTGCCTGGCGGACGCGGAGGCGCGGCGCAGGCGGCGGGCGCGGGACGCGCGGCGGCGGGCGGAGGAGGACGCGCGGTTCGCTCAGGCGTTCGCAGCGGAGATCCGGCGGCTGTTTCCCGGATGCCCGGCCGAGCGGGCGCGGGCGATCGCGGGGCATGCGTCGGTGCGCGGCAGTGGGCGGGTGGGGCGCAGCGCGGCGGGACGAGCCCTGTCCCCGGAGGCGGTCACGGCGGCGGTGCGGGCGTCCGTACGGCACTTGGAGACGCCGTACGACCAACTGCTGATGGACGGCGTGGCGCGGCCCGAGGCGCGACGGCGCATCGCGGCACGTGTGGAGGCGGTGCTGCGGGAGTGGAGTCTTCGAGAGGCGGCGTGATCCGGGGCCGCCCGGGTTCCGGGGAAAGCATGCGGGGAGTTGACATGATCGATGGGCCTTATTTCGTGCTGATCATGGTCGGGGTGCTCGCGGCCGGGCTGGTGGCGGGGGTGTGCTGCGCGTTCTCCACCTTTGTGATGAGGGGGCTCGGCTCGCTGCCCCCGGCGCAGGGGGTCGCCGCGATGAACGCGATCAACAGGGCCGCGATGGCACCGGCGTTCATGATCGTTTTCCTGGGGGCGGCGGTGCTGTGCGCCGTGCTCGCCGTGGTGACGGTCGTGCTCTGGCCGGACGACGGGAAGGCGGCGCTGCTGGTGGGCAGTGCCTTGTACCTCATAGGCGTCTTCGGAGTGACCGCCATGGCGAACGTCCCCCGCAACGACACCCTGCTGCGGATGGACCCCGGCTCTCCCGAGGCGGCCGTGTACTGGCGTGCGTACCTGAGGGAGTGGACGCTGTGGAACCACGTCCGGGCGGTCGCCGCGGCCGGCGCCGCGGTGTCCTACGTCCTGGCCCTCACCTGAGGCATCAGCCGTCGCGGAGGCCCCGATGGCAGGGCGCGCACGGGACCCCGGCGTCGTATCGTGGCACGAGACGATCCGGTATGGACGCAAGGGGGACGGCGATGGCCGATCCCAAGGGTTTTATGACCACACCCCGCGAGGAATGGCCCCGCAGGCCGGTCGAGGAACGGGTGCGGGACTGGAACGAGGTGTACGTCCCCGGTGCGCTGCTGCCGATCATCAGCCGGCAAGCGAACCGGTGCATGGACTGCGGGATCCCGTTCTGCCACGACGCCTGCCCGCTCGGAAACCTGATTCCCGAGTGGAACGACCTCGTCTCCCGCGAGGACTGGCGGGCGGCGAGCGACCGGCTGCATGCCACCAACAACTTCCCTGAGTTCACAGGGCGGTTGTGCCCGGCTCCCTGCGAAGCGGGCTGCGTGCTCGCCATCAACCAGCCCGCGGTCACCATCAAGAACGTGGAGGTGGCCATCGCCGACCGGGCCTGGGCGGAGGGGTTCGCACCACCGCGCCCGCCGGAGCGGCTGTCTGGGCGCACCGTCGCGGTCGTCGGATCCGGGCCCGCGGGCCTTGCCGCGGCCCAGCAGCTCACCCGGGCCGGTCACACCGTGGCCGTCTACGAGCGGGCGGACCGGATCGGGGGGCTGCTGCGATACGGGATACCGGCGTTCAAGATGGAGAAGCGGCATCTGGACCGCCGGCTGGAGCAGATGCGTGCGGAGGGGACGAAGTTCCGTACGTCCACGGTCATAGGGCAGGACATCGGGGCGGCGGAGCTGCGGTCGCGGTACGACGCCGTGGTGATCGCGACCGGCGCGACGGCCTGGCGTGAACTGGGCGTGACCGGACGCGAGTTGGCCGGAATCCATCAGGCGATGGAGTATCTGCCGCTGGCGGACCGGGTGTGCGAGGGGGATCTGGAGGTCTCGCCGCTGTCGGCGGCCGGGAAGCACGTGGTGATCGTGGGAGGTGGGGACACCGGAGCGGACTGTCTGGGGACGGCGGTGCGCGAACGGGCCGCGTCCGTGACCCAGCTCGACATCTATCCGCAGCCGGAGACGGAGCGGAACCAGGACGCCGAGCCATGGCCGACGTATCCGAAGATCTACCGGTTGTCCGCGGCGCACGAGGAGGCGCGCGATCTGCGTACGGCGCCAGCGGCGGACGCGGACGCACGGCTGTTCGCGGCGTCCACGCTCCGCTTCACGGGAGACGCGGACGGGCACGTTCGGGAGCTGCATCTGGTCGAGGTCGACGAGCGGCGCCGGCCGCTGCCGGGCTCGGATCGGACGCTGCCCGCCGACCTCGTACTGCTCGCGCTGGGGTTCTCGGGGCCCGACCGGAAGGACGGGATCATCGAGCAGCTCGGACTCGCACTCGACGCTCGCGGCACGATCGCGCGGAACGAGGACTTCGAGACGAGTGTCCCGGGCGTGTACGCCGCTGGGGACGCGGCGCGCGGGCAGTCACTGATCGTATGGGCGATCGCGGAGGGGCGGGCCGTGGCGGCGGCGGTGGACCGGCGGCTGTCCGGCGGGACGTCACGCCTGCCCGCACCGATCGGGCCGTACGACCGCCCGATGACGGCGTAAACCAGGCGGGACCCGCCGTGAACCCGGCGATGGACCCGCCGGGTGCTCGACCCGGACGACCGAGGGCGCGACCGCCACATACGGCCGTGCCTCGGCGAGCCGCGGTCGCGGCCGCTGTGGCGCCGCTGCGCCGCGCACGACGTGCCCTGGCCCTGCCGCCGGGCTATGCCTTGCGCCCCACCGCCCCATACCCCGGAATGACCCCGTCGTCCTGGCCAGGGACCGGTTCGCCGAGTTCCGGGTGCCATTTGTGGACCACCTCGACGCCGGGGTCGACGAGGTCGAGGCCGTCGAAGAAGCGGGCGAACTCCTCGCGGGAGCGGAGCGCCAGCGTGACCCCGGCCGCCTTGAGCTTCTCCGTGGCCGCCGCCGACTCCTCCGGGGTGAAGTCGGCCGTGGCGTGGGTCATCACCAGGTAGCTGCCGGAGGGCAGTTCGGACAGCAGGCGGCCGACCAGGTCGTGGGCGCCGTCCTCGTCGGAGACGAAGTGCAGCAGCGCGACAAGCGACAGCGCCACGGGCCGGGAGAAGTCCAGGACCTTCCTGGCTCCCTCGACGATGGCCGCGGGGTCCCGCATGTCGGCCTGCAGGTACTCGGTCGCGCCCTCGGGCGTGCTGCGCAGCAGGGCAGCCGCGTGGGCCAGCACGATCGGGTCGTTGTCGCAGTAGACGACGCGTGCCTCGGGCGTGATCCGCTGGGCTATCTGGTGCAGGTTCGGTTCGGTCGGGATGCCGGTGCCGATGTCCAGGAACTGCCGCACGCCGTTGTGGGCCAGCCAGCGTGTGGCGCGGTGCATGAACGCGCGGTTGACGCGTGCCATCACCGGCACCCTCGGGTCGAGGGCGAGCATCTGCCGGCCCATCTCCTCGTCGACGGGGTAGTTGTCCTTCCCGCCGAGGTACCAGTCGTACATGCGCGCGGGGTGCGGCTTGCTCGTATCGATGACGACGGCGTCCTGGGCGGGGTCCTGCCCGGTCATGAGGAACTCCGTAAGTGTCTGGGGAACTCAGTGGTCAACTGAACGCCAAGTTAGTGATGCGGATAACAACGTGGGGACAACAAGGTGGTTATGACAGCAGGAAGTCCGCCTCTCCCGCCTTGGCCCCCTCGATGAA
The DNA here is from genome assembly GCF_044764595.1 of Streptomyces sp. NPDC093984. Lineage (NCBI taxonomy): Bacteria > Bacillati > Actinomycetota > Actinomycetes > Kitasatosporales > Streptomycetaceae > Streptomyces > Streptomyces sp. NPDC093984. The sequence goes on from NZ_JBIWIM010000003.1 coordinate 158,856, forward strand.
CGCGGTCATCTCGTCGGAGGTGTAGATCAGCGCGGGCCCATCCGGGTCCGTGGACTGGCGGACGGCGATCCGGCCGTCGGGGAGCTTCATCGCCTCCAGGCAGTTGCCGCCGTTGCCTCCGCTCCACGGCTTGTGCCAGCCCTCGCTGCCTAGTTCACGGGCCGGCATGCCGTTGTAGACGCGTTTGCGCGGCTTGATGCGGTCCATTCACAGCTCCTTGCGGAGATCCTCGAGGATCTCCTTCGTGCGTTGTGCAGGGGCGGCCTGGGCCGCCATGCGGTCCATGACCTCGAGGTGGGTCGCCACCTCGGCGCGCGCGTCCAGGTAGACGGCGCCGGTCAGGTACTCGCTGTAGACCATGTCCGGCAGTTCTGACATGGCGAACCGGAACAGGACGAAGGGCCCGTAGGTGCCGGGGTGCGGGCCCGAGGAGAACTCCAGCACCTGCAACGTCACATGGGGCAGTCGCGTGACCTCCAGCAGCCGTTCGACCTGGGCCCGCATGACCGCCGGACCGCCGACAGGGCGGCGCAGCGCGGTCTCTTCCATCACGACCCAGATACGGGGCGCGTCGTCGCGCGTGAGCAGTTCCTGACGCTGCATGCGCAACGCCACATGACGCTCGATGTCCTCGGGTCTGGTCTGCCCGATGGCGCCCGACTTCAGGACGCCCCGGGCGTACTCCTCGGTCTGCATGAGGCCGGGTACGAAATGGGGCTCGTACTGGCGGATGAGCGCGGCAGCGCCCTCCAGGCTGACGTACATCGAGAACCAGCCCGGGAGAATGTCGTGAAACCGCTGCCACCAGCCCGGCCTGTTGGCCTCCTCGGCCAGTTGGACGAAGGCCTCGGCCTCCTCGTCGCTCACCCCGTATGCCTTCAGCAGGAGTTGCAGGTAGGGGATTTTGAGGGCGACCTCGGCGGTCTCCATGCGGCGCACGGTGGCGGATGCGACGCGCAGGATGCGCGCGGCCTCCTCTCGCTTGAGGCCCGCACGTTCACGCAGGTCCAGCAGGCGTCGGCCGAGGACCACCTGACCGACCGTCGGCGCCGAGCGCGGCTCGCTCACCTCGCACCTCCTCCCGTCCTTGTGGCGCTGATTGCCCGGGCGGCACCGTTCGAACTCTTTCCGCACCGCCGCCCACACACGTTCGATTACGGTTCACGGACTTTCGACGCGGGCTCCGGACTCTGGCGTCCGCACTTCACATCCCAACTGGCGTCGTTCGGCGTGCCGTTGCGAGCAGTGTGCCATGCCCCTTCTCGGAGTCACACAGCACTCTGCAATTTTCAGAGTGACCCTTGCCAAGTGTCCATGTCACGGCGATAGTGGCAAGCGTGATTCCGCCCGCGTCGTTAGGGACAGACGCCCCCGCAGACCGGTCCGGCCTGGGTGGCGCCTCCGGGCTGCGCCCCGGCGCGGCCGCCGAACGCCGGTTCCGCTTCGAGCTGGCCGCGCACCCGGCCTCCGTGGCACGGGCCCGGCAGCTGACGCGTGCCCGGCTGGCCGGTTGGGCGGTGTGCGAAGACACGTGCGACACTGCCGCACTGGTCGTCTCCGAACTGGTGACCAACGCGATCGTGCACACCGCTGGGGAGCACGTCGTATGTGAACTGCACGACGAGGACGACCTGCTGCGCATAGCCGTGCGCGACGAGGGTTGCGCCCCCGGCGAGCCGCGGCCCGGTCGGCAGCGCCCCGAGGAGGAGCACGGTAGGGGATTGCTTCTCGTCGCGGCTCTGTGCCGCGCCTGGGGCGCCCAGGAGGCGGGGCCCGGGTTGCTGGTCTGGGCGGAACTGGCACGCGAGGCCGAGCAGTCGGCGCCCGCCCGACTCCCCCGCTCGACGCAGCCGTCCCGGGACCTGTCGTGTTCCGGCGACAGGTCCCGGGCGCGGGAGGAGGCGATGCGGCCCGCTCCCGGCAGGGAAGGCGCGACGGCGCGGTCCGACCCGGGGTGGAGCGCCAAGAAGCCACCCGCGGACGGCGGGGCGCGCTTCGATCTCGGCTGGAGTGCCAAGCGGCTCCCCGCGGACGGTCGGGGTTCCGAGGCGGAGCCGTTCCTTGGGACGGGGACCGCATGGGTGTGAGGGGGACGCATACCGCGGGCCATGGGGTCACCCGGGTCCTGACCCTGGACTCGCTGGCCCGTCTCCACCGGGCGCGGCGGGCGTCCGGCGCGGCGTCCAGCCGGCTCCCTCTGCCCGACGGCATGACCGTCCCGCTCGGCTGCGATGCTGTGGCCGTGCCCGCTCGCTACGGGCCCCTGGTGCTGTCCAGGCTGCCGCGGCTGGGCTGTGTGTACGCCGACCGGGCCGACTGGTGGTGGATCGTGCCGTCCGACTCCGACGTCGCCCTGGACTGGCCGGCACCCGCCCGCTACGCCCGCGGCGCGCTCGTCCCGGACGCGGAGAGCGTTCCCGAACTCATCCGCCGCGCGGACGACAGCGTGCCGTACACACCGCCGATCCCCCTGTATCTGGCGCTGTGCCGGATCACGGGCACTCCTCCGGCCTGGGCACGCCCGATCAGCGCGTGACCGTACGGCCGCCCCACGACCTCGGGCCGCGCACAACGGCATGACGCACGCACGCGCGCCTTGCGAATGCACGCGGGGTGCCCCTGACGCTTGCATGCGGGGGTCTCCCAGACGGTTGCAGGCGGGGGTGCCCTAGACGGTTGCAGGCGTGCTGCTCACGGCTGCAGACGTGCCGCTGACGACTGAGGCGTGCCCCTGACGACTGAGGCGCGCCGCCCACGACTGCGTCGCGTACGCGCCCCTGTCGAACCCGACCGGTGCGGCGGTCACTCGGCGGCGTCGGCCCCCCGCACGACCACCAGGAACGCGTCCGTCATGAGGTCCATCACGACCTCCGCGGGCTGCCCCTCCAGGCGCCGCGACTGCGCGAACTCCTCCGCCGGCCACGAGCCCCGCGGCCCGCCGGCGGGGAAGCGCGCCAGCACTGTTCGCCCGTTCACCCTGCACCTCCTTGCAACGCCGTGTCTCGGCGAGCCGATCACGGTCGGCTCCTAGAGTTAAACGCATGCGCCTGGGTGAACGGCGCGTTAAGTGACGCTACTGAGACGCATTTGACACGCGGTCCATGCGAAATCGGGGCGAATTCATTGGAACAGCCTGATTTGTCGGAGGCTCGGGCCTTTCGCGCGACGGCCACGACCGCGAGGATGCCGCGACCGCGACCGCGGCGCTGCCAGGTACCGGGTGCCGGGCGCCGGGCGCCGGATAGTCCCCCTGGAAGCCGCGACGGCTTGCGCTACACCGCCAGGGGCAGCCGCGGGGACTCCTCCGTGCCCAGGCCGGCACGCGCGCGGCGCTCGGCGAGTTCGTCGAGCAGTTCGGCGAGCCGTTGGCGGTGCCGGGGCGTGAGGCGTCCGCTGTCGTCCAGGTGCACGGCACACGCGGTGGTGGTGTCGACGAGTCGTTCGAGCGTGGCGGCCACCTCGTCCGTGCCCTCGGTGTGGCGGGCGAGGGCGGGGTGCTCGGCGGCGGCGAGGTCGATCGCGAGGCGGGCCTCGGCGAGCGCGCGGTAGGCCTCGCGGCGCAGCGCCCAGCGCCCGGCGCGGTCGTGCTCCCGGGTCAGGACGTGCGCGAGGTAGGCGTGTGCGGCGTCCACCGCGCGTACCAGCCGGGCCCGTACCGTGCCGCCGCGCTGCCCCGGCGCCGGCAGGTGCCCGACGAGCAGCACGATCGCGCAGGCCAGCAGCGTCTCCCCGATGCGGCTCCAGGAGGCCTGCGACTCGCCGCCGACCATGACCAGGGCGAGGACGAGGACGGTGACGACGGCGGTCTGCGCGGCGAAGTGCCGTGTGGCGACCGGGATGAGCGCCCCGCACAGCGCCACGATCGTGACGAGCCCAGCGGGCCGGGGCACGACGGCGGCGAGGGCGGCGAAGACGACGGCACCCAGCACCGTCCCGGCCGCCCGGCACAGCACACGGGAGACCAGCGGCCCGAGGTCGGGCTTGACGAGGAAGACGGCGGTGGCGGGCAGCCAGTACCAGTGGGTGTGGTGCCCGTACCAATGGGTGCGATGCAGGGCCTGCGCGATGGCGGCGCTGGCGCCGAAGCTGAGGGCGACGCGGAGTCCGTACTCGCGTCCCCCGGCGCCGAGGACGGTGCGCAGCACCGAGGCGGCGGTACGGCGCCGGGCGTGCAGGCCGCGTCCGTCGTCGCCCCGGTCGAAGGTGTCGGCGGCGTGCAGGAGGGCGTCGTCGAGGGCGCGCAGCGCGGGGGCGTTGCGGGTCGGCGCGGGCAACGGTCCGGTGTGCGTGTTGCCGCGCACGGCGGCAGCGAGGCGGCGCGGCCCCTGCGCTGCCCGCGCGGGAACGGCGTCCCCGGCCCAGGCGAGCGCGGTGGCGGCCTCGGCGAGAGGGAGAGCGGCGGCGTACTGCGCGTGCAGGCGCCGTTCGGCGGAGGAGGACGCGTACCGACGCAGCCGGGGGCCGGCGAGGGCATCCTGGGCGTGGTCGAGGGCGGCGGTCAGGGCCGCCCTCCGCGCGGTGGCGTCCGGGGTGCCGGTGGCGAGGAGCAGGTCGGCGATGGCGTCGTACACCCCGGCGACGGCGTCGCGTTCCCCGTCGAAGCGGTAGTCGCCGGTGGTCGCGCCGGGCGTGGGCAGCGCCAGGCGCAGCGCGAGCAGCCAGCCGGCGCCGGCGAGGAAGGCGAGGGCCCGCTGCCAGCCGCTCTCGGGCAGCGGCATCCCGGCGCCGATGGCGGCGCCGACGAGCAGTTGCGTACCGGCCCCCGAGGCGACGGGCCCCACGGCGCTGACGGCTCCGGCGACGAGTCCGAGGACGGTGAGCACAAGAGTGAGGAGGACGGCTTCGGTGTGCTGCCCGGCGTACGTCCCGGCGAGCAGCCCGCAGGCTCCCGCGAGTGCGGGCACCCCGAGCCGCTGCACGGAGGTCCGCCGGCTGCCGGGCCGGTCGTTGATCCCGGCGAGCATGGCCCCGAGGGCGGCGAGGACACCGGCCGACGTACGCCCGACGAGCAGGGCGGCCGACAGCAGCGGCCCCGCGGCGAGCGCACCGCGCACGACGGCGCTCCAGGGCACGGGACCGCGCTGGGCGCGCAGGGCGTGGGCGAGCCAAGGCGGCAGGGCGAACACGGGACGCGACACAGGGCTCCTGTCCGGACGAGGGCGGGGGTGTGCCTTCGGGCGACGGTGGCCGGGCGGTGTGGAGTCCACGGTAGGGCGTGTTCTTGGAACGAAAAGGACGTGAGCGTTTCGGCGGTGTGAAAGGGCGGGCGGGGGGCGTGTTCTTTATGAACGCAACCCCACGCCGCCGACGGCGTCACTCACACCCGGATGAGTGCCTCTGCCGCAGCGACCGACCGGGTCAGCGACTCCGGGTCCGGGCCAAGGCCCGCGATGATGTCGTCAGCCGCTCTGAGCCCCGCACGGTCCACGAGTCGTTTTTCGTTGGTCACCCATTCCCCGCGCGAAGCGAGAACAGCATGTGCCGCTTGGGCGGTTGCCACCGCGACGGCACCGGCGACCTCCGTCCGCCGCCCGGCCGGGGCGTGGTTGGCCTTGGCGTATGCGAGCGTCGCCCGTGCCGTTCCGAGCCATCGCGCGTACGCGCTCGTGCGCAGCTTCTCCGGGTAGCGGGCGGGGCGTGGGACCGCTCCGCGCAGGACGCGGTTGACGGCCAGTTCGGCCACCAGCAGGTACGTCGGGATTCCGGCCAGATGGAACAGCAGCGGCTCGACCTGGAACCGCCCCTCTTCCGCGTCCGTGAGGACGCGGTCGACAACGTCCAGGTCCCGGTAGTGGATGTCCACGCGGCGGCCCTCGATCGTCAGCCAGGCGCCGCCGTTGAAGACGCCGCCGCCCCAGCCGCCGATCTCCGAGACCTCGCCCTCCCAGCCGACGGACCGAAGGTCGTCGGGGTCGAACGGGCCCCGGTAATAGACGGCCAGATCCCAGTCGCTGGCCGGGGTGTGGGTGCCCTGGGCGCGGGAGCCGCCGAGGGCGACGGCACGGACCGCGGGGAGGGCGGCCAGGCGGTCCGCCACGGCGCCGAGGAACGTGTCGTCGTCTTCGGTCACCGTCTGCGTCACCGAGGCGTTCTCGTTCACCCGGCCCCCTTCGTCGCAGGTACGACGCCCACGCTAGTCCGGCGGGAGCGGTACGTCGCCGGGATTTCGAGCGGTTGCGGTGGCGGGACCGTCCTGCCTCACCCCCGTCCCCACACCCTCCGTTTCGGCAGTGGCCTCGCCCAGCTGCCCGCCCGGCTCGTGCTCAGGCCCAAGGAGACCAGGGACTCCGCGAGCTTCACCGCCGCGGCCACCCCGTCGACCACCGGAAGCCCCAGCTTCTCCCCCACCGCCCGCTGCAGCCCGGTCATCCCGGCGCAGCCCAGGACCAGGACCTCGGCGCCGGCCGCGCGGGCCCGTTCGGCGGCGGTCACGAAGGCCTCCTCGGTGCGGGCCGTGTCGCCGAGGTCGAGGACGCCGATGCCGGTGCCGACCACGGCGGCGCAGTTCTGCAGGACGCCCGCCGTGTACAGGCTGTCCTCGATCTGCCCGCACGAGCGTTCCAGGGTGGTGACGACTCCGTACCGCCGCCCGAGCAGGCACGCCAGGTGGGCGGCGGCTTCGGTGATGTCGACGACCGGCACGTCCAGCAGTTCCCGCGCGCCCTCGCGGCCGTGCTCTCCGAAGCCCGCCATGACCACGGCGTCGCACGGGCCCTCGTAGGTGCGCAGTGCGTCGAGGACGGCGGCGGCCGAGAGGTAGCTGTCGAGCCAGCCCTCCGCGGACTCGGGCCCCCATGCGGGGGTCAGTCCGGTCACGGTGGTGCCCGGGCCGGCGGCGGCCCGGGCACCACGGAGGATCTCCTCGGTCATCTCCTGCGTGGTGTTGCAGTTGGTGACGACGATCCGCACGCTCAGCCCTCCACGAGGGCTGCGGCCGGAGCGACGGCCGGAGCGGTGCGCTCGGATCGGCACAGCACCAGGTACAGCGCCGCGGACAGCGCGGTCCCGATGAACCACGAGTACGGGGCCACGGCGCTGAAGTCCTTGACCAGCGCAAGCACCGCCGCGACCGCCGCCGAAGGCAGGAACGCCCACAGCGCCTTGGGGTTGACCCCCTTGCGGTAGTAGTAGCGGGACCCGGGTTCGGCGCTGAAGAGCTGGTCGACGTCGATGCGGCCGCGCTTCACCCAGTAGTAGTCGAGCATGATCACACCGAACAGCGGGCCGAGGAAGGCGCCGAGGCCGCCGAGGAAGTAGTTGACGACGGTGGGGTTGGAGAAGAGGTTCCAGGGGGTGACGACCAGCGCGGCGACCGTGCTGATCATGCCGCCGACCTTGAAGCTGATCTTCTGCGGCCAGACGTTGGCCAGGTCGTAGGCGGGTGAGACGAAGTTGGCGACGATGTTGACGCCCATGGTGGCGACGGCGAAGGTGAAGGCCGCCAGGACCAGCACCCAGGTGTTGCCGATCTTCGCGACGAGCATCGCCGGGTCGGTGATGGCCTCGCCGAACACCTTGATGGAACCGGCCGTGACGATGACCGACACGATCACGAAGGCCGTCGAGTTGACCGGCAGGCCCCAGAAGTTGCCGCGCTTGACGGTTGTGTAGCCGGGTGCGAAGCGGGAGAAGTCGCAGAAGTTGAGCATCAGGGTGCCGTAGGTGGCGAGGATGAGCCCGACGGCGCCGAACCACTGCCGCCACTGCTCGCCCACGGAGACCGGGTGAGGCGTGGAGGTGAGCGAGATGCTCCAGTCGGCCTTCGCGAGGATCCAGACCGCCAGCGCGATCATCACCAGCCAGATGGCGGGACCGCAGAAGTCCTGGAACTTCCGTACCGACTCCATGCCCCGGCTGATGATCAGCGCCTGGATCAGCCACAGGGCGACGAACGACGTCCAGCCGAGCGCGTTGAGGCCGAGGAAGGAGTGGTGGGTCCACGACGTGAGGCCCGGCCAGGCCGCGAGCAGCATGACGTTGACGGCGACGGACGCGAGGTAGGTCTGGATGCCGTACCACATGATGGCGATCACGGCCCTGATCAGGGCGGGGATGTTGGCGCCCCAGACCCCGAAACTGATCCGGCTGACGACCGGGAACGGGACCCCGTGCCGCTGGCCGATCCTGCCCATCATGTTCATCCCGAGGTAGATGAGGACGAAGCCGACGAGCAGGGAGGTGAAGATCTGCCAGACGTTCATGCCGAGGACCAGCAGGCCGGCGGCGAAGGTGTAGTTGCCGAGGTTGTGGACGTCGGACATCCACATGGCGAACAGATCGAAGACCTTCCACTTACGCTCGGCGGCGGGTGCGAGGTCTTCGTTGGTGAGGCGGGGGTCGGGGACGAACGCTGGGGCGCCGGTGGCTTCGGCGCGGTCGGCGAGGGACACGGGGCCTCCATGGGCGAGGGGACGGAGGGGCCTTTCAGTACGATCCGTGCGGGTCGATGGTGGGGAGGGGACGTCCGGGTGAGGGCCGGATGCCGGTGCGGTCCCGGTGAGGTCAGGGTGCTGGGTGAGGGACCGGGTGCCGGTGCTCCTCGAGCAGGAACCAGGGCGAGTTGTTTGGTATACCAAACTGCCGTCATGGTCTCGCCGTCAACCGTTCCGACCGATGTCCGTCTCGTTACGGCTCCGTAAAACACCCTCCGAGTCCGCGAAGATGACCCCATGACGAAGATCGAACCCCTGGGTGCGGTGCGCGAGCGGGTGCTCGCCACACTGCGGCAGGAGATCATCGCGGGGCGGCTGCGCCCGGGCGACCGCCTCGTCGAGCGCGAGCTCGCCGAGCGGTTCGGGGTCTCGCGCGTCCCGGTCCGGGAGGCGATCCGCGCACTGGTCGCCGAGGGGTTCGTGCTCTTCGAGACACCGCGCAGAACCGTTGTGCGGCGGCTGACCCCGACCGACGTCAAGGAGCTCTTCGAGCTGCGCGAGGCCCTCGAGGTCTACGCGGCCGGGCTCGCCTCGGCCCGGGCGGGCGAGAAGGACCTCGCGGAACTGGCGGAGCTGCTGGACCAGGCGGCGGCCGCGACCGCCGCCGGCGACGCCGAGACGATCACGGACATCAACACCCGTTTCCACGACCGGATCCTCGCCATGGCCGGCAACAGCCTGCTGATCTCGGTCATGGAACCGGTCGACGGACGACTGCGCTGGCTCACCCGCCAGAACGAGGAGTGGCCCCAGCTCCTGACCGAACACCGCGAGCTGTACGAGGCGATCGCCTCCGGCGACCCGGACCGGGCCCGCGCCCACGCCCTCGCCCATGTGCGCGCCAACTACCGCTCCACGGTGCGGCACCTGTTCGGAGACGGGGAGCTGCCCTAGGTGTATGGAGCCGCGTGAACGACCGTGCGGGTCAATACACCTAAGGACCTGTCGTCTACGGCTTGGCCGGCAGCCCCGCCGCGTCCGCCGCCGTGCGCAGTACGTCCCGCAGCATCCGGGGCGTGAGCCGACCCGTGAAGGTGTTGCGCTGGCTGACGTGGAAGCAGCCGAACAGTTCCAGTCCTTCCAGTGACACCCGGGCCCCGTGCCCGAAGGCGGGCCGCGGCCGGGGTATGGCCCAGCCGGCCTCACCGAGCGCGGTCAGCGCGGCCTGCCAGCCGAAGGAGCCGAGCGCGACCACGGACCGGAGCGACGGACGCAGCAGCCGCAGCTCCTGCACGAGCCACGGTCGGCAGGTGTCCCGTTCCTCGGGCGTCGGCTTGTTGGCGGGCGGAGCGCAGTGCACGGGCGCGGTGACGCGTACGCCGTACAGCTCCAGGCCGTCGTCGGCGGACACCGACGTGGGCTGCGACGCCAGACCCACGTCGTGCAGCGCCGCGTACAGCACGTCCCCGGACCGGTCTCCGGTGAACATGCGGCCGGTCCGGTTTCCGCCGTGGGCCGCGGGGGCGAGACCGATGACGAGCAGCCGGGCGTCCGGTGGCCCGAAGCCCGGCACCGGCCGCCCCCAGTACGTCCAGTCGGCGAACGCGGCCCGCTTGGTGGCGGCCACCTCCTCGCGCCATGCGACCAGGCGCGGGCAGGCACGGCATCCCGTGATCCGCTCGTCCAGCCGGGCGAGGCTGCTGCTGTCCATACCTCCACGGTAGGGCCGGGCGACGGAGCCCCGGAGCGGCACCCCGCTGCCTGGCTTTCACCGCGGAAACGGCGTCCGGTCCACGGGGCTCGGCGAGCTAAGGTCGGGAGCATGGCTTCTGAAGGTGCGGACCACGAGACGACGGGCGGGACCGAGGGGACCCGCGCGGCTGCGACAGGCCGGAACTCCGGGGTGCGCCCCGGTGACGAGGCGGACCGGCGGGACTCCGGCACGGACGCGGACGTCCGAGCCGCCGACGCCCAGCCCTCCCCGCAGCCGGCGGACGCCGAACCGACCGCCGTGGACCCGAAGACCGCCGCCGCGGTGGCCGCCGCCGAGGCGGCCGGCCCGGGGAACGGCGAGAGCGTCCGCATCGACAGCTGGATCTGGTCCGTACGGCTCGTCAAGACCCGCTCGATCGGCGCCGCCGCCTGCAAGGGCGGGCACGTGCGGGTGAACGGCGAGCGCGTGAAGCCCGCGTACAACGTGCGCATCGGCGACGAGGTGCGCCTCAGGCACGAGGGCCGGGAGCGGGTCGTCGTCGTCAAGCGTCTGATCCGCAAGCGCGTCGGCGCCCAGGTGGCCGTGCAGTGCTACATCGACAACAGCCCGCCCCCGCCGCCCCGCGAGGCGATCGCCCCGGCAGGTGTCCGCGACCGTGGCACGGGCCGGCCCACCAAGCGCGACCGCCGCGAGATCGAACGCCTCCGCGGCCTGGCCTCGGCCGCGGGCGGCGGCTTCGCGAGCGGCCTGGGCACCCAGGGCCGGCCCGGTGGCCGGAGCCGGCCCAAAGGTGGGAGCTGAGCTACCCCGCCCGCACCGCCCTCACCCATATCCGGTCGTCCGTCAGATACCTGTCCACGCGCAGTCCCGCCTCCGCCAGCGCCTCCTCGAACTGCTGTCTGCTCAAGGGCCGGGAGAGGAACGTCTGAGTCCAGGTCGCGTCCGGGAATTCGTACTCCGCGCGCACCGAGTTGACCCCGTCCCCCACCGGCTCCGCGGACACGATCCGTACCGTGAAGCCGCTCGGGTCGACCCGTTCACGTGGCAGGTTCGTGTGGTAGTCCTCGCCCTCCCTCTGGATCAGCACGCACCCGCCGTCGGCCACGTGCCGGGCGCAGGTCCGCAGCAATCGTCTGCGCACCCCGACGTCGCCGGCGTGCACGAGGAACGACGCGAGCAGCACCACGTCGAACGTCTCGCCCAGGTCCAGGACCTCGATCGGGCTGCATATCGTGCGTGCGCCGCGCACCCGCTCGAGCATCTGCGGTGACTCGTCCACCGCGGTGACCGTGAGACCGCGCTCCAGCAGCGGATGGGTCATCCTCCCCACCCCGCTGCCCAGTTCCAGGATGTGCGCCCCCGCCGGTACGGCCGCGGCGACGATGTCCGGCTCGTCCCCGGGCGGTAATCGTGAGTACAGCTCGACGGCACAGCCGTCGGGTGTGATCACGCCGGGGCCCGTGCCCCTGTAACCGGTCCGCATCCTCTGCTCCATGCCCGTCCAACGGGCCGCCGCGAGTGTCCCGTTCCCGGTCCGCCGTCACCCGATGGGGTGAAACGTTCGAAGGTCGAACGGCGTCACAGCGCGAACCAGCCGTGGCCCCCGTACCAGTGCCCGCCCGACCGCAGATGATCCCCCACCGCCCGCTCCACGCTGCTCCGCCGGGGCAGCTCACCGACCGGCAGCTCCGGGTCGCCGAAGACGAAGCCGACCGGTAGACCGTCGTCCGGTGTCGTGTCCTGGTAGGCGAGTTCGAATCGGTTCTGGAAGCGGACGATGTTGGAGTCCGCCGGAAGATACCGCTTGAGCTGGGGATCGAGCAGCCAGGAGTGGCACACGGCGATCTCATGCCGCTCGTCGGGGTAGTGCCGTGCGAAGAATGCCCGCGCCAGCGTCAGGGACCGCTCGCAGGCGGACGGCGACAGCGGGCCGCTGAAGTCGGGTATGTGCAGGCTCAGACAGAGGTCGCCGGGCCCGTGCGCCCGGCCCGCCGCCGCGACGGCCCGACCCGTGCGCTGTCCCAGCCGCGCCCGCTGGAACTGCAGCCGCCCCAGTTGGAACAGCTCCCCATGAAAGTGGAGCGCGATCCACCAGGGGAACAGCAACCCGCCCGTGCCACGGCGTCGGCGGTGCACCGCCATGTGCCGGCCGAGGTCGGCGAGCGTGCGCCGGGACACCTCCTCCGGGATGCCGCGCTCGCGGTGGTACGCCCGCACGTACGGCAGCGCCGCGACGAAGACGTACACGGGGAAGAGCCGTCCGAGCGGCCCCGCCGACGCGGGGAACTGCGGTGGCTCCCAGCCCTTGCCGATCTCCCCCATGTCCCGTACCAGGCGGGCGACGCACCGCTCCAGCAGCGTCGTCGCCTCCGGGTCCTGGCCGAGCCGGGCGCGCTGGGCGACGAGTTCGTTGATGTCCTCGTGGGGCACGGACAGGTCGAGCAGCACGTCGGGCAGCTCGTCCGCGTCGGGCAGGGTGGCCTGGACGCGTGTGTCACCGTCGCTGTCGAGGTGCCTCAGCCACTCGGCGAGCCGCGCGTCCGCCCGCAGCGTTTCCAGCAGCACCGTCGCCTCCCCGCACGGACCCGGTCCCGCTGCTGTTCGCGGACGCCCGGACCCGGTCGCCGTCCCATGGTGAACGTGCACCACGAAGGGTACTGGTGGCTTGAGGAGCAGTGAGAGCGATGCGTACGGGCAGTGAACCGACGACGGCGCGCAGTGCGCTGCGGGCCCGCTTCTGGCTGAGCCTGTGGGGCCTGGTGTGGGCCACCTTCGGCACGGTCGTGTTCGTGCTCCTCGGCCGGCTGGGCTGGGCGGCCGCGTGCGGTGCGCTGTGGCTGGTCGTGGCCGCGGACATGACCGTGATCGTGCGGCACATCCGTCAGGGCCCGCACTGGCAGCCCGGCCGTGATGTCCCGCCGTACCCGCCGCCTGAGCGCCGCGGCCGGTAGCCACTGAGAGGATCCTCTCGGCGGTGCGGTCCGCAGATGCGCGTGCCGGGTCCCGCGAGGCCGAGCTGATCCGGAAGGCAGGCCTTTAGGAGTCGAAGCGTGCCGCCTTCAGGTACTGAGGGTTCGGGTCCAGTGCGGCGGCCAGGCGGAAGTGCCGCTTCGCCTCGTCGGGCCGGGCCTGGCGCTCGTAGGTGCGGGCGAGTGCGAAGTGCGCGTACGCGTTGTCCGGCTCGCGTTCCAGCACGATGCTGAACTCCAGCTCGGCCGGTCGTAGTTGCGCGGCGGCGAAGAAGGCACGCGCGCGAAGCAGCCGGGCGGCGGTGTTCTCGGGGTGGGCGGCGATCACGCCGTCGAGCAGCTTGACCGCGCCCCGCGGGTCCCGTGCGGCGAGGAGTTGTTCCGCGGCGCGGAAGTCGATGACATGCGTTTCCGGAGTGGGTCCGGTGGAATCGCTGGTCTCGGGCACGGCAGAGTCCTTCCCTTGCTGCGCCGGTTCAACGCCCCCGCGGGCCGACGCTATTCCTGTGAACGGTGCGCTCTGCGGACGAGTTCCTCCCATACGTCCCTTACGCGCTGCTTCAGCTGCTCGAGGGGCACATCGTTGTCGATCACGATGTCCGCGACTTCCAGGCGCTTCTGGCGTGGGGCCTGGGCGGCCATACGGGCGCGCGCGTCCTCCTCGGTCATACCGCGCAGGCGGACCAGCCGGTCGAGCTGGGTGGCGGGGCTCGCGTCGACGACGATCACGACGTCGTAGAGCGGGGCCAGCCCGTTCTCGGCGAGGAGGGGGACGTCGTGGACGACCACGGCGTCGTCGGGAGCGGTGGTCTCCAGTTCGCGGGAGCGGGCGCCCACCAAGGGGTGCACGATCGAGTTCAGGACCGCCAGCTTGTCCGGGTCGGCGAAGACGATGGAGCCCAGCCTCGGGCGGTCCAGGCTGCCGTCCGCGGTGAGGATGCACTCGCCGAACGCCTCGACGACCGCCGCGAGCCCGGGGGTGCCCGGAGCGACGACCTCGCGCGCGATGCGGTCCGCGTCGATCAGTACGGCCCCGCACTCCACGAGCAGCCGCGACACCTCGCTCTTGCCGGCGCCGATACCGCCGGTCAGGCCCACCTTCAGCATGCCGGGAAGCTTACGGCCTGCCACTGACGGTACCGATGGCAGGCCGTGGGTCGAGCTCTCCGCCTCGGGCTCAGCTGTCGCCCTCGCGCTCCGCCAGGAAGCGCTCGAATTCCTGTCCGATCTCGTCCGCGGACGGGATCTCCATGGGCTCGGCGAGCATGTTGCCGCGGGTCTCGGCACCCGCGGCGGCGTCGTACTGGTGCTCGAGCCCCTGGACGAGCCGCACCAGGTCCTCGTCACCCTCCCGGATCTGCCGCTCGATCTCCGTCTGCGTGCGGTGCGCGTCGTTGCGCAGGGAGTGCGCGATGCCCGGCAGGACGAGTCCGGTGGCGGCCGTGATGGCCTCCAGGACGGTGAGCGCGGCGTCCGGATACGGGGAGCGGGCGATGTAGTGGGGGACGTGCGCGGCGACGCCCAGGACGTCGTGTCCGGCCTCAGCGAGCCGGTACTCGATCAGGGACTCGGCACTGCCCGGTACCTGCGCCTCCTCGAAGGGGCTGCGGTGGCCGGGTACCAGGTCGGTGCGGTTGCCGTGCGGGGTGAGGCCGACCGGCCGGGTGTGCGGCACGCCCATGGGGATGCCGTGGAAGTTCACGGACAGCCGGACGCCGAGCCGCTCCACGATCTGCCCCACGGCGGCGGCGAACCGCTCCCACTCCACGTCCGGCTCGGGCCCCGACAGCAGCAGGAAGGGCGCTCCGGTGGCGTCCTGCAGGAGGCGCACCTCGATGCTGGGGACCTCGTAGTCGCTCCAGCGGTCGCGCCGGAAGGTGAGCAGGGGACGGCGGGCGCGGTAGTCCACGAGCCGGTCGTGGTCGAAGCGGGCCACGACCTGCTGGGGCAGCGCGTCCAGGAGCCCGTCGACGATCAGGTCGCCGGTCTCGCCCGCGTCGATGTATCCGTCGAAGTGGTAGAGCATGACCAGTCCGGCCGATTCCTGGGCGAGCGCCATGTCGACGACGGCGAGGCCCTTCGGCTCCCATGCGTACAAACCCTGCGGATCAAGCACTGTAGACCGCTCCTCCTCGTGTTCGTACGGCACAACGCGGGGCGGGGCACGGTCATTCCCGGTCCGTGCACCGGCAGTACGGCCGTCACAGCCGACAGTGGCCGGCCCCGGAAACGCGACTGAGGGCCCGCCCCACAGGGGACGGGCCCTCAGTCATCGGCTAACGCCTAGCCGCGAGCGTTCAGCTCTGGCCGCCGGCCAGCTTCTCGCGCAGGGCCGCCAGCGCCTCGTCCGACGCCAGGGCGCCGGAGTTGTCGCCGCCCTCGGAGGAGTACGAACCGCCGGTCGCGGCCGGAGCGGCGGCCTCGCCACCCTCGGCAGCGGCAGCGGCGTCCGCCTCGCGGGACTTGATGACCTGCTGCTGGTGCTGCTCGAAGCGGGTCTGCGCCTCGGCGTACTGGCGCTCCCACTCCTCGCGCTGCTTCTCGTAGCCCGGCAGCCAGTCGTTGGTCTCCGGGTCGAAGCCCTCGGGGTAGATGTAGTTGCCCTGGTCGTCGTAGGACGCGGCCATGCCGTACAGGGTCGGGTCGAACTCGACGGCGGTCGGGTCGGCACCGAAGGACTCGTTGGCCTGCTTCAGGGACAGCGAGATCCGGCGACGCTCGAGGTCGATGTCGATGACCTTGACGAAGATCTCGTCGTTGACCTGGACGACCTGCTCCGGGATCTCCACGTGGCGCTCGGCCAGCTCGGAGATGTGGACCAGACCCTCGATGCCCTCGTCCACGCGGACGAACGCACCGAACGGAACCAGCTTCGTGACCTTGCCGGGCACGACCTGGCCGATCTGGTGGGTGCGGGCGAACTGCTGCCACGGGTCTTCCTGGGTCGCCTTGAGCGACAGGGAGACACGCTCGCGGTCCATGTCGACGTCGAGGACCTCGACGGTGACCTCCTGGCCCACCTCGACGACCTCGGACGGGTGGTCGATGTGCTTCCAGGAGAGCTCAGAGACGTGGACCAGACCGTCGACGCCACCCAGGTCCACGAAGGCACCGAAGTTGACGATCGAGGAGACGACGCCGGACCGGACCTGACCCTTCTGCAGGGTCGTGAGGAAGGTCTGGCGGACCTCGGACTGGGTCTGCTCGAGCCAGGCGCGGCGGGACAGAACCACGTTGTTGCGGTTCTTGTCCAGCTCGATGATCTTGGCCTCGAGCTCCTTGCCGACGTACGGCTGAAGGTCGCGGACGCGGCGCATCTCGACCAGGGAGGCCGGGAGGAAGCCGCGGAGGCCGATGTCGAGGATGAGACCACCCTTGACGACCTCGATGACGGTACCGGTGACGATGCCGTCCTCTTCCTTGATCTTCTCGATGGTGCCCCAGGCACGCTCGTACTGGGCGCGCTTCTTCGAGAGGATCAGGCGGCCTTCCTTGTCCTCCTTCTGGAGGACCAGAGCCTCGATCTCGTCGCCCACGGCGACGACCTCGTTCGGGTCGACGTCGTGCTTGATCGACAGTTCGCGGCTCGGGATGACACCTTCGGTCTTGTAACCGATGTCGAGCAGGACCTCGTCCCGGTCGACCTTCACGATGACGCCGTCGACGATGTCGCCGTCGTTGAAGTACTTGATCGTCTCGTCGATCGCTGCGAGGAACGCTTCCTCGTTACCGATGTCGTTGACCGCTACCTGCGGGGTGGTGGCGGTGGTCTCGGTGCTGCTCGTCATGTGGAAAAGGGCTCCGGTACGGACATTGAAGTCGTAGGTACTGCTCACGCTGGAGCCCGTTTCGCTCTGCAGAAGCCGGACAGCCAAGGAAGCGCCCCACCAGCCAACCGGTGATGGCGCCTCGACAACCGAGGGGACATACAACAGATGCGAGCGCAGCCTGCTACGTCTGAGGTGCGCAGGCCCGCAGCGCAACTTGTAGCATACGGGGGCAGCCGGACAGGGTCAATGCGCGAAGGCGCACACCCGGGGCGGATCGCCGCATTCCCGGCACAAGTCACCGTGCGACACCGGCCGCACCCGGCCGATGCCACGGGACCGTGCAGGCCACAAGACCCTTTTCCGTGACACCGCCGCGTCAGGCTGGACGGAAGAGTACGACGAGGGAGCCCATCATCCAAGAGCCCGAACAGTTCGAACCGGAAGCCACCCGACGCGCGGCGGGTGTCACGGAGAGTTCCCGGGCCAACCGGGGCTGGTGGGACCGGAACGCGGACGAGTACCAGATCGAGCACGGCACGTTCCTCGGCGACGACCGCTTCGTCTGGGGGCCCGAGGGCCTGGACGAGGTCGAGGCCGAGCTCCTCGGCCCGCCCGAGGACCTGAAGGGCAAGGACGTCCTGGAGATCGGTGCCGGCGCGGCACAGTGCTCCCGCTGGCTCGCCGGGCACGGCGCCCGCCCGGTGGCCCTCGACCTCTCCCACCGCCAGCTCCAGCACGCCCTGCGCATCGGCGCCGGCTTCCCCCTGGTGCAGGCGGACGCCTGTGTCCTGCCCTTCCGGGACGCCTCCTTCGACCTGGCGTGCTCGGCGTACGGGGCGCTGCCCTTCGTGGCGGACCCGCGTCTGGTGCTGCGCGAGGTGCACCGGGTGCTGCGCCCCGGCGGCCGTTTCGTGTTCTCGGTGACCCACCCCATCCGCTGGGCGTTCCCGGACGAGCCGGGGCCGGAGGGTCTCGCGGTCTCGGCCTCCTACTTCGACCGCACTCCGTACGTGGAGCAGGACGAGGAGGGCCGGGCGGTGTACGTCGAGCACCACCGCACGCTCGGCGACCGGGTGCGGGACGTCGTGACGTCCGGCTTCCGGCTCGTCGACCTGGTCGAGCCGGAGTGGCCGGCCTGGAACACGTCCGAGTGGGGCGGGTGGTCGCCGCTGCGTGGCGGGCTGATCCCGGGGACGGCGATCTTCGTGTGCGAACGGGGCTGAGGCACTTAGGGAGCGGTTCCGGCCAATCTGCGGGGGTGGCGGCCGTGCGCGTATGCCGGCCGTACCGGCAGGGCACAAACGATGAGTCGACATGTCGCCCTCGAGGTCGCGCTCGGCGGTGCCGGCGGTGGGGGGTACGCGTATGCACGTCTGCCCGGTCTGCCGGCGAGGGGACAGGACCACCCGGCTCCGCACGTACTGGAGGACGCTGTCGCCCGAGGCGCGCGCCGGGGCACCGCACCTCGCGCGGCCCGCACTGGACGAGGAGCGCTGGGCGGCGCCGTTCGGGCTCCTGACCGTGGGTTGCGCCCTGCTCGTGTCGGAGGTGTGGCTGGGGTTCGTCGGGCTGGCCGGCGGGGGCCTGTGGCTGGTGTCCCTGCGCGGCAGCGTCGCGCAGGCGGCGCGGCAGCGGGCCGACTGGCGCCGGCAGCTGTTCTGCCTGCGCTGCCGGCACGTCTTTCTTCCGTGACGCGGCCGCCTGGAACACTGGTGCGGTGATCCGCCACGACGCTCTGGACCGCCTGCCCGTCCGTTCCGCCGTGCCCGCTCTTCGGGCCGCACTGGGCGAGCACGGGACGGCGGTGCTGTGCGCGCCGCCGGGCACCGGCAAGACGACGCTGGTGCCGCTCGCGCTGGCGGGGCTGCTGGGCGGCGGTCCCGCTCGGCGGGTGCTGGTGGCCGAGCCGCGGCGGATCGCGGCGCGCGCGGCGGCCCGGCGGATGGCGTGGCTGCTGGGCGAGAAGACCGGTGAGAGCGTCGGCTACACCGTGCGCGGGGAGCGGGTGGTCGGGCG
This sequence comes from Streptomyces sp. NPDC093984, assembly GCF_044764595.1. Lineage (NCBI taxonomy): Bacteria > Bacillati > Actinomycetota > Actinomycetes > Kitasatosporales > Streptomycetaceae > Streptomyces > Streptomyces sp. NPDC093984. Next base: position 177,697 of record NZ_JBIWIM010000003.1, read on the forward strand.
TCACGCGCGCGTGGAGGTCGTCACGACCGGTGTGCTGTTGCAGCGGCTGCAGCGGGACCAGGAGCTGGCTGGCGTCGACGTGGTCGTGCTCGACGAGGTCCACGAGCGGCACCTGGACGCCGACACGGTCGCCGCCTTCCTGCTCGATGTACGCCAGACGCTGCGGCCGGAGCTGGAGTTGGTGGCTGCCTCCGCGACGACGGACGCGGAGGGCTGGGCACGGCTGCTGGGCGGGGCACCGGTTCTCGAGGCGGAGGGCGTGTCGTACCCCGTGGAGGTGGTGTGGGTACCTCCCGCGCGCCCTGTGCGGCCGCCGCACGGGATGCGGGTGGATCCGGCGCTGCTCACGCATGTGGCGTCGGTGGTGCGGCGGGCGCTGGCCGAGTGCGAGGGGGACGTGCTGTGCTTCCTGCCCGGTGTCGGGGAGATCGCGCGCGTGGCGGGTCATCTGGGGGATCTGGGCGGCACGGAAGTGCTCCAGGTGCACGGGCGGGCGCCGGCGGCCGTGCAGGAGGCCGTGCTGTCGCCGGGCTCGGCACGGCGTGTGGTGCTGGCGACGGCCGTGGCGGAGTCGTCCCTGACCGTGCCGGGGGTGCGGGTGGTCGTCGACTCCGGTCTCGCGCGCGAGCCGCGGGTCGACCATGCGCGGGGGCTGAGCGCGCTGACGACGGTACGGGCCTCGCAGGCGTCGGGTCGGCAGCGGGCGGGCCGGGCGGGGCGTGAGGCGCCGGGCCGGGTGTACCGCTGCTGGTCCGAGGCGGAGGACGCGCGGCTGCCGCGTTTCCCGGCGCCGGAGATCCGGCTGGCCGATCTGACGGCGTTCGCCTTGCAGGCGGCGTCCTGGGGCGACCCGGACGCGTCCGGGCTGGCGCTCCTCGACGCGCCGCCGCCCGGGGCGATGGCGGCGGCGCGGTCGGTGCTGACGGCGATCGGCGCGGTGGACGCGGCGGGACGGGTCACGGAGCGGGGCGTGCGGATGTCCCGGCTGGGACTGCATCCACGGCTGGCGCGGGCGCTGCTCGACGCGGCCCCGCGGGTCGGCGCGGAGCGGGCCGCGGAGGCGGTGGCTCTGCTGAGCGAGGAGCCGCCGCGGGAGTACGGCGACGACCTGGCGGCGGTGTGGCGGGCGGCCCGGCGCGGGGGCGACGCGTACGCGGCGCGTTGGAGGGAGGAGGTGCGCCGGCTGCGGGCCGCGGCGGGCGACGTGCCTGTCGGTACCGCGGAGGTGGGCGACGACCGGGTGGTGGGACTCGTCGCCGCGCTCGCCTTCCCGGAGCGGCTCGCGCGCGCCGACGGCGGCTCCTGCCTCATGGTGAACGGCACCCGCGCCGAACTCAGGGAGGGGTCGGGGCTGCGCGGTGCCCCGTGGCTGGCGGTGGCCGTGGCGGACCGGCCCGTCGGTGCGGGGCACGCGCGCGTGGGGCTCGCCGCCGTGGTCGACGAGGACGTGGCGCGGCGGGCGGCCGGGGCCCTGTACTCCACGGGCGAGGAGGTGCACTGGGCCGACGGGGACGTCGTCGCACGGAGTGTCGAGCGGCTCGGGGCCGTCGAGCTGGCGGCGCGGCCGCTGCGGGACCCGGCACCCGCGCTCGTACGTCGGGCCCTGCTGGAAGGGCTGCGGCAGGAGGGCTTCGGTCTGCTGCGATGGTCCCCTCGGGCCCGTGTGCTGCGGCAGCGCCTCGCCTTTCTGCGACTGCACCTGGGCGAGCCGTGGCCGGACGTCCGCGACGACGCGCTCCACGCGCGCGTGGACGAGTGGCTGGAGCCCGAGCTGAGCCGCGCCCGGCGGCGGGCCGACCTCGCCCGGATCGACGCGGGGCTGGCCCTGGCCCGGCTGCTGCCCTGGTCCACCGGGGAGGCCGCCCGGCTCGACGAACTCGCCCCGGAGCGGATCACCGTGCCGAGCGGGTCCGCGATCGGGATCGACTACGCCGACCCCGAGCGGCCCGTGCTCGCCGTGAAGGTGCAGGAGATGTTCGGGCTGCAGGCCTCGCCCGAGATCGCCGGTGTGCCCGTCGTCGTGCATCTGCTCTCCCCCGCCGGGCGGCCCGCGGCCGTCACCGCCGACCTCGCCTCCTTCTGGCGGGACGGCTACAGGGCCGTACGGGCGGAGTTGCGCGGCCGCTACCCCAAGCACCCCTGGCCGGAGGACCCGGCCACCGCGGAGCCGACCCGGCACACGAACGCGCGACTCAGGCGGTGACCGGCTCGACCTCCACGACCGCGGTGGGCTCCGGGTCGTCCGGACGGCGGCCGCGCGCCTCGAGGTAGAGGGACAGCGACAGCAGGGCGGCGCCGAGGATCAGGAAGCCCCACGGCAGGGAGGACGCCAGCAGCAGGATCAGCAGGCGGTTGTGCTTGACCAGGGCGACCGTCGAGGCGATGTAGTCCTCGCGCATCTTCACATGCCCCGCGAAGACCGTGACCCTGTCACGGCCCCCGAGGAGCGCGCCGCCACGCAACTCCTCTTTGTGGATCTCCTCGCCGTAGACGGGCGCGCCGGTCAGGGGTTCGACCCAGAACTTGCGGACCGTGGTGTACCAGCGGGTCGTGCCGGTCTTCGCCACCGACTCGGGGGTGATGCCCTTGACCGGCATGACCTTGGGGAAGGGGACCTTGGTCCACGGGATCGTCTGTTCGAAGTAATAGACCTTGACGCCCCGGAAGGTCCGCGTGTCCCGGTAGTGGATGGGGCGGGCGACGCGGGCTTGCGCGTCGAAGTACTCGTAGTCCCGCTTCTGGGTCAGGAACGGCCATTTGAACTCGATGCCGTCACGGTGGACGGGGTCGCCGTCGACCGTCTCGCCGGTGGCGTGGACCGGTTCCTGGCTGTGGGCGTCGAAGATGTACCGCTCCGGGATGCGGGAGACCATCGCGCCGTCGGGTCCCTGCACATAGGACAGGCCGTCCCAGACGACCACGTCCCGGCCCGCGTCCTTCTCGATCTTCTCAGCGGCCTCCACGTTCCCTCTGAGGGTCTGCACGATGACGACCTCGGGGACCGTGCGGGACGTCATGGTGCCGTAGTCGAGGAGTGTGGCGTTCTTCGCCTCGAGGACCATGGTCTGGTACTGGTCCGCGGGGACCTTGGCCAGGCGTGGGAAGGCGTACCAGCGCAGCAGTGGGGACAGCGCCGTGAAGAACACGGCGAAGGCGAGCAGGATCAGGCCGGCCTTGCGGCGCATCTCGCGTCCTCCCTGTGCGTGTCACGGATGACTGGGGACCGTCGTCAGCAGTGGTTTCGGGGACGTCGTGCCGGACGGCGAACCCAGCGTCGTCAGGCCGAACGCCAGGACGAACGCCGCGGCCAGGCCGATCGCGGCGGCGATGAGGGCACGCATGCGGGCCTCCCCGGGACGGCAGCCGGAACACGGCAACTGATGGACCGTCAGGTCCGGCACCGTAGCAACGGGCGCGCGAGATGAGAACAGGGCGCACGAAAAGGCGGCGGCGCCCCTCCATGGTGGAGGGGCGCCGCCGTCGTACGTTCCCGGCCGACCTTACGAGCTGGGGCTGGGGCTCGGGCTCGGGCTCGGGCTGGGGGACGCGTCGGGCGCCGCGACCTTCAGCTCGACCATCAGGGTGGCCTCGCCCGCGGTGGTGATGCGGAGCAGGAATGTGCCGGTCGTGTCGTCGGCGTACAGCTTCGGCAGCTTCAGCAGGCCGGCGGCATCGGTCTTGAGGCCCGTGAGGGTGCGTACGGTCTTGCCGCTCGCGTCCTTGAAGTAGGGGCCCTTGTCGTTCTCGGCCGGGTCGTCGGCCGACTTGACGAGGGTCGCCGTGGCCGCGACACCGTCCGCGACGGCGCCCTTGTACGTGGCCTTCACCTCGACCTGGTCCGCGAACTCACCGTTCGGCGTGCAGGTCAGCTCGGTGTCGCTGGTGCGGACGAGGGTGTCGGCCTGGCGTTCGACGACCGTGGCCGAGTAGTCGAGACCGGTGATCGTGCGGCCCACGACCAGGGCGCGGACCGTGAAGCCGCCGGTCTTCTGACCGGCGACGAGCGCGGGCGCGGTGGCCTTGCCCGAGCTGTCGGTGACGACGGCCGCGACGGTCTCCCCGCCGGTGAAGGCGGTGTCCGTGTCACCGATGATCTCGAACCGCACGCGAACCTTCGGCACGGCCTTGCCGGCCTTCGTGACGGCCTTCACCACGACCTTCCGGTCGAAGGTGTCGCCCGTCTTCGCGGAGAGCGTCCCGGTGCCGCTGTCGGCCAGGTGGTCCACCGTGTCGGTCGGGGTGGGAGCGGGCGGCGTCGACGTCGGGGTGGTGGGCTTGCCCGGCGACGGCGGGGTGGGGGTGGGGCTGGTGGTGCCGCCGGCGGGCTTGGAGGTGCCGGGCCTGCTCGTCTTCCTCGGCTTCGGGTCGGGGCTCGCACCGGAGTTCCGGTCGCTGCGGTGCGAGGGCAGGGTGCCGGTGCCGTCCGGGATCGAGTGGGTGCCCTTGCGGTAGTACTCGTACCAGGACAGAACGGTGTTCAGGTAGTCCTGCGAGTTGTTGTAGCTGAGAATCGCGGCGTTCATGTCGGCCTGCACCGACAGGTCACGGTCCGCGCGGCACAGGTAGTGCGCGGCGGCCAGAGCGGCGTCGTAGACGTTGTTGGGGTCCTTGACGCCGTCGCCGTTGCCGTCGCGGCCCGCCCACGCCCAGGTGGACGGGATGAACTGCATGGGCCCGACCGCACGGTCATAGGTGCTGTCGCCGTCGTAGGCGCCGTTGTCGGTGTCCTTGATGCTGGCGAAGCCGTTGCCGTTGAGGACCGGGCCGAGGATCTTCGTGTACGTGGTGCCGTCCGCGTCGACCCGGCCGCCCTCGGCCTGGCCGGACTCCACCTGCCCGATGGCGGCGAGGAGTTGCCACGGCAGATTGCAGCCGGGCTTGGAGCTCTGGAGTTCCGCCGCGGCCTTCTTGTAGGCGTCGAGGACGGTGGCGGGTATGCCGCCCTGCCCTGTGCCGGAAGGGCCCGTGGTGGGCGTGGCGCCGGGGTCGGGCGACTCTGTGGGGCTGTTGAGCGGGGGCAGGTCGGTGTAGTAGCCGCCGTTGCCGGTGGCGGTGTCATCGCCACTCACGTTGCCGGTCGTCTCGGGCGTGGACTGCGCGCCGGTGGCCTGTCTGCCCTGGTCGTCGGTGGTGGCCCCCGGAGCCTGGGATGCCGCCAGAGCCGCGACTGCGGCCGCGGCCACAGCGGTGGTTGCCGCCCCCTTGCGCAGCCTCCTGCCGAAACGCGCCGCCATTGAGTGAACCCCTCCCGTCGACGACCTGGTGTGTGCTGCTCTGTTGTGTCCGTGTGTTCGACCACGCACCCGTGCGCGGCGACCAAGTGACCCTACGACAACTTGCGACGCGCCGACACCGGTTGGTGCCCGGTTTTCACCAGTTGGTCATGTCCGCTTGGCGTGGACGCAGAAGCAGGGTGGGTCGCCTCACCTTTCTCATGCGTCCCTCATACTGGACGTTCGTGATCGCCGGGTGGTTGTGCTCGGTCAACATCTGCGGCGGGAGGCGTCGTGCCGTTCACCCTCAGCCATGCCGCGGCCGTCCTGCCGGCCGTACGCGGGGACGGGTCCGGACGCGGGCGGCTGGTACCCGCCGTTCTTGTCGCGGGATCGTTCGCGCCCGACATGACCTACTTCGCGGCGAGCGTGGTGTCCGGGGGCATGGAGTTCGGTACGGTCACGCACTCCTTCACAGGGGTGTTCACCGTCGATGTGCTCATCGCCTGGGCGCTGGTGGGGTTGTGGCTGGTACTGCGGGAGCCGTTGGTCGCGCTGCTGCCGCCGGCGGCGCAGGGGCGGGTGGCGGCGCTGGTGCGCTGCGGTACACCGCTGCGCAAGGTCTCGTTCCCGCTCATGGCCTGGTGGTACGTCTCCGCGGTGCTGGGTGCGCTGACGCATGTGGTGTGGGACGCGTTCACGCACATCGGCCGGTGGGGGGTACGGCTGTTGCCCTGGCTGACGCGGCCGATGGCGGGCACGCCGCGGTACACGTATCTGCAGTACGGGAGTTCGGCCGTGGCGGCCGTCGTGATCGCCGTGTTCCTGGCGGTCGCGCTGCGGCGGGCGTCCGCCGGTTCGTCGGCGGTGTCGGCGCTGCCGGTGCTGTCGTGGGCGGACCGGTGGCTGGCGGTGGCGGTGATCGGCGGGTGCGCGGCGGCGGGGGCGGTGCAGCGGGCGTCACGGTGGTGGGCCTACTGGGGAACCCACGCGAAACCGTGGGAGGTGATCCCGCCGACGTGCTTCGGCGCGGGCGCGGGCCTCGCGGTGGGGATGGCGCTGTATGTGACGGGCGTCAGGGCCCTGCGGCGCACGGCCGGGGACCGCCGGGGCACCGACCGGGAACCGGCCCGATCGGCGTCACGCTGATCTCCTCGGGGTGACGCGGGTGGCCTGCGCGGACGGGGGTGCCCGCAGGCTGACGACAGCTCTGCCCTCAGACTGCACCCCCACGGATCCCGGCCGAGCCCGCCAGGTCCCGGGCGTCGGGGAAGCCCCGGGCGGGGCCGGCGGGCCGCCTCGGCGGTGGCCGACCGACCCGGCCCGACTCCGCGGTGGCCGACCGGTCCCCGGTCAAGGTCACCCGCCGCTCCCCCGGAGACCGGGGCGACTCCGCTGACGCCCCGAGGCCGATCCCCCCGGCCCGTCGCGGACTAGTGCGCCGCCGACTCCCAGTCCGTCCCGTAGCCCACCGAGACGTCCAGCGGTGCCCGCAGCCGTACCGCTGCCGCCATCTCCCGGCGGACCAGCTCCTCCGTCTGCTGCCGTTCGCCCGGGGCGATCTCCAGCACGATTTCGTCGTGGACCTGGAGAAGCATCCGGGACTTCAGGTCCGCCTCACGCAGCGCCCGGTCCACGTTCAGCATCGCGATCTTGACGATGTCCGCCGCCGTGCCCTGGATCGGCGCGTTCAGCGCCATCCGTTCGGCCATCTCCCGGCGCTGGCGGTTGTCGCTGTTCAGGTCGGGCAGATAGCGGCGGCGGCCGAAGAGCGTCTCGGTGTAGCCCGTCGCCCTCGCCTCGTCCACCACACGGCGCAGATACTCCCGCACTCCGCCGAACCGCTCGAAGTACGTGTCCATCAGCGCCCGCGCCTCGGCCGCCTCGATGTTCAGCTGCTGGGACAGGCCGAACGCCGACAGCCCGTACGCCAGGCCGTACGACATCGCCTTGATCTTGCGCCGCATCTCCGCGTCGACCGCGTCACGGCCGACCCCGAAGACCTGGGAGGCGACCGTGGTGTGCAGGTCCTCCCCGGAGGTGAACGCCTCGATCAGGCCCTCGTCCTCGGACAGGTGGGCCATCACGCGCAGCTCGATCTGGCTGTAGTCCGCGGTCATCAGGGATTCGAAGTCCTCACCGACCACGAACCCCCGGCGGATCGCCCTGCCCTCGTCCGTGCGCACCGGGATGTTCTGCAGGTTCGGGTCCGTCGACGACAGGCGGCCCGTCGCGGCGACCGTCTGGTTGAACGTGGTGTGGATGCGGCCGTCCGTCGCGATCGTCTTGATCAGGCCCTCGACCGTCACCCGCAGCTTCGCCTGCTCCCGGTGGCGCAGCATGATCACCGGCAGTTCGTTGTCCGTCTGGGTCGCCAGCCACGCGAGTGCGTCCGCGTCCGTCGTGTAGCCCGTCTTCGTCTTCTTCGTCTTCGGCAGGCCCAGCTCGCCGAAGAGGACCTCCTGGAGCTGCTTGGGCGAGCCCAGGTTGAACTCGTGCCCCGCCGCCGCGTACGCCTCCTTCACCGCCTGCTGGACGGCGCCCGCGAACATCTGCTCCATGGTCTCCAGATGCGCACGGTCCGCGGCGATGCCGTGCCGCTCCATCCGGGCCAGCAGCGCGGAGGTGGGCAGTTCCATGTCGCGCAGCAGATCCGCCGCGCCGACCTCCCGCAGCTTCTCCTCGAACGCCTGGCCGAGGTCCAGGATCGCCCGGGCCTTGATCATCAGCGCTTCGGCCTCGGCGCCCTCGTCCGTGCCGAAGGCCAGCTGCCCGTCCGCCGTGGCCGCGGGCGCCAGCTCACGGCCCAGGTACTCCAGTGAGAGCGCGTCCAGCGCGAAGGAGCGACGGCCCGGCTTGACCAGGTACGCGGCGAGCGCCGTGTCCATGGTCACGCCCTGAAGGGACCAGCCGTGCTCGGGAAGGACACGCATCGCGCCCTTGGCGTTGTGCAGGACCTTCGGCCTGGCCGGGTCGGCGAGCCACTCCGCGAAGGCCCTCTCGTCGGCCTCGTCCAGCTCCGCCGGGTCGAACCAGGCCGCCGCGCCGTCGGCCGCGGCGAGCGCGATCTCGGCCACCGCGCCGGTGCCCAGCGCCCACGAGTCGACCGTGGCGAGACCCAGGACCTGTGCGCCGTGCTCGGTGAGCCACGGCTTCAGCTCGCCCGCGCCCAGCACCGCCCCGTCCAGCTCGACGCCGTCCGCCACGACCGGGTGTGCTTCGGCCTCCTCGGCCCCCGGGTCGACGGCGAAGAGCCGCTCGCGCAGCGAGGGGTTCCTGATCTCCAGGGTGTCCAGGACCATGGCGACGGCCTTGCGGTCGTAGGCGGCACGCCTGAGGTCGTCGACCGCCTTCGGCAGCTCCACCTGCCGCTCCAGCTCGGTCAGCCGGCGGTTCAGCTTCACCGACTCCAGGTGGTCGCGCAGGTTCTGCCCGGCCTTGCCCTTGACCTCGTCGACGCGCTCGACCAGCTCCGCGAACGAACCGAACTGGTTGATCCACTTCGCCGCCGTCTTCTCACCCACACCCGGGATGCCCGGCAGGTTGTCCGACGGGTCGCCGCGCAGGGCGGCGAAGTCCGGGTACTGCACCGGCGTCAGCCCGTACTTCTCGAACACCTTCTGAGGGGTGAACCGGGTCAGCTCCGAGACGCCCTTCGTCGGGTACAGCACCGTCGTGTGCTCGCTGACCAGCTGGAAGGAGTCGCGATCGCCGGTGACGATCAGCACCTCGAAGCCCGCTGCCTCGGCCTGGGTGGCGAGCGTGGCGATCACGTCGTCCGCCTCGTACCCCTCGACCGCGAAGCGGGCGGCGTGCATGGCGTCCAGCAGCTCGCAGATCAGCTCCACCTGACCCTTGAACTCGTCCGGGGTCTTCGAACGGTTCGCCTTGTACTCGGTGAACTCCTCCGAGCGCCAGGTCTTGCGGGAGACGTCGAACGCCACCGCGAAGTGCGTGGGCGCCTCGTCGCGCAGCGTGTTGGCCAGCATCGACGCGAAACCGTAGATCGCGTTCGTCGGCTGGCCGGTCGCGGTGGTGAAGTTCTCCGCGGGCAGCGCGAAGAACGCGCGGTAGGCCAGGGAGTGCCCATCCATGAGCATCAGCCGGGGACGGTCGCCGCCGGTGGTCTTGTCGGTCTGCTTCGATGCTGTCTCTGCCACGCCCCCGATCCTGCCACGCCCCACTGACACTCGGCCCCCGCCGTGGGCTCCTGCGGCGGCCGGGCGGGGCCACGCGGTGCGCGGGCGGTGCCGCAGCGCCTCGCAGGCCAGGCGCAGGGACCGGCGCCGCCCGTCGCTGCCGAGACTCCCGCACCGTTGCGTCGCTGCCGAGACTCCCGCACCGTTGCCTGTTCCGCAACCATTGCATGATACGGAACTATGACTTCTGTCCTCCCCACACTGCCGTCGTTGTCGGCAGCGCGTGCGAGGATCGGAGTCGTAGTTCACGGGTGCTGGTGAAGGAGAGCGCAGCGATGGCAACGAAGCCGCCCATGGGCGATCCGGTTCAGGACGCGCCGCAGGTCGCCGAGCCCAAGCACGCCGCGGCTGGGCTGCCGGCGATCGGGCACACTCTGCGCATCGCCCAGCAGCAGATGGGCGTGCGCCGCACCGCGCTGACCCTCCTGCGCGTCAACCAGAAGGACGGCTTCGACTGCCCCGGCTGCGCCTGGCCCGAGCCGGACCACCGGCACAAGGCGGAGTTCTGCGAGAACGGCGCGAAGGCGGTGGCGGAAGAGGCCACCCTGCGCCGGGTCACCCCCGAGTTCTTCGCCGCGCACCCGGTGACCGACCTCGCCGGCCGCAGCGGCTACTGGCTGGGCCAGCAGGGGCGGCTGACGCACCCCATGTACCTGCCGGAGGGAGCGGACCACTACGAGCCGGTCACCTGGGAGCGTGCCTTCGACATCATCGCCGAGGAGATGGCCGCCCTCGACTCCCCCGACCAGGCCGTCTTCTACACCTCCGGCCGCACCAGCAACGAGGCCGCGTTCCTCTACCAGCTGTTCGCCCGCGAGCTGGGCACCAACAACCTGCCCGACTGCTCGAACATGTGCCACGAGTCGTCCGGCTCCGCGCTCTCCGAGACGATCGGCATCGGCAAGGGCAGCGTCCTGCTCGAGGACCTCTACAAGGCGGACCTGATCATCGTCGCCGGGCAGAACCCCGGCACGAACCATCCGCGCATGCTCTCCGCCCTGGAGAAGGCCAAGGCGAACGGCGCGCGGATCATCAGCGTCAACCCTCTGCCCGAGGCGGGCCTGGAGCGGTTCAAGAACCCGCAGACGCCCAAGGGCCTCACCGCGGGCGCCGCGCTCACCGATCTGTTCCTGCAGATCCGCATCGGCGGCGACCAGGCCCTCTTCCGCCTCCTGAACAAGCTGATCCTCGACACTGAGGGCGCGGTCGACGAGGAGTTCGTCCGGGACCACACCCACGGCTTCGAGGAGTTCGCGGAGGCCGCCCGCGCCGCCGACTGGGACGAGACGCTCACGGCGACCGGGCTCGCGCGCGAGGAGATCGAGAAGGCCCTGCGGATGGTCCTCGCCTCGCAGCGCACCATCGTCTGCTGGGCGATGGGCCTGACCCAGCACAAGCACTCGGTTCCCACCATCCGCGAGGTGGTCAACTTCCTGCTGCTGCGCGGCAACATCGGCCGCCCCGGCGCGGGCGTGTGCCCGGTGCGCGGTCACTCGAACGTGCAGGGCGACCGCACGATGGGCATCTTCGAACGGCCCGCGCCCGCCTTCCTGGACGCCCTGGAGAAGGAGTTCGAGTTCGCGCCGCCGCGCGAGCACGGCTACGACGTCGTCCGCGCCATCCGCGCCCTGCGGGACGGCGAGGCCAAGGTCTTCTTCGCGATGGGCGGCAACTTCGTGGCCGCCTCCCCCGACACCGAGGTGACGGAAGCCGCCATGCGGCGCGCGCGCCTGTCCGTGCACGTGTCGACGAAGCTGAACCGCTCGCACGCGGTCACCGGCGCGCGCGCCCTGATCCTGCCCACCCTCGGCCGTACCGAGCGCGACCTCCAGGGCAGCGGCGAGCAGTTCGTCACCGTCGAGGACTCCATGGGCATGGTGCACGCCTCCCGCGGCCGTCTGGACCCCGCGAGCCCGCACCTGCTCTCCGAGCCGGCCATCGTGTGCCGCCTCGCCCGCCGGGTGCTCGGCGACGGCAGCAAGGTGCCGTGGGAGGAGTTCGAGAAGGACTACGCGACCATCCGCGACCGCATCGCGCGCGTGATCCCCGGCTTCGAGGACTTCAACGCGCGCGTGGCCCGCCCGGGCGGATTCGCGCTCCCCCACGCCCCCCGCGACGAGCGCCGCTTCCCCACCGCCACCGGCAAGGCCAACTTCACGGCGGCCCCCGTGGAGTACCCGAAGCTGCCCGAGGGCCGGCTCCTGCTGCAGACCCTGCGCTCCCACGACCAGTACAACACCACGATCTACGGCCTCGACGACCGCTACCGGGGGATCAAAAACGGCCGCCGCGTCGTCCTGGTCCACCCCGAGGACGCCCGTGCGCTCGGCGTGGCGGACGGCTCGTACGTCGACCTGGTCAGCGAGTGGAAGGACGGCGTCGAGCGGCGCGCCCCCGGCTTCCGCGTCGTGCACTACCCCACCGCGCGGGGCTGCGCGGCCGCCTACTACCCGGAGACCAACGTGCTGGTCCCGCTGGACGCCACCGCTGATACGAGCAACACCCCCGCGAGCAAGTCCGTGGTGGTCCGCCTGGAACAATCGGCGACCGACTGAGCGTTTGCTCAGCCACAGTCGAGTGACCGATCACCACGAACGGAGCCGTGCCCCATGGGCGAGCAGCACACCGTGAAGTTCCCCCAGGAAGTCGTCGACGAGTACGCCGCGCTCGGCGTCGACCTGCCCGCCCTCTTCTCCGCCGGGCACCTCGGCACGCGGATGGGCGTCCAGATCGTCGAGGCGTCCGCAGAGCGCGTCGTCGGCACCATGCCGGTGGAGGGCAACACCCAGCCGTACGGACTGCTCCACGGCGGCGCCTCCGCCGTCCTCGCCGAGACCCTCGGCTCGGTCGGCGCCATGCTGCACGGCGGCAGCTCCAAGATCGCCGTAGGTGTCGACCTGAACTGCACCCACCACCGCGGGGTGCGCTCGGGCCTGGTCACCGGCGTGGCCACACCGGTCCACCGGGGGCGCTCCACGGCGACGTACGAAATCGTCATCAGCGACGAGAGCGGCAAGCGCGTGTGCACCGCCCGCCTCACCTGTCTGCTGCGCGATGTGCAGCCCGGCGACGAGGCGCACCTGCGCACGGCGGACTGAGCGGCGAAAGCCCGTGGCCCGCACGGCCGTTGCCCTCGGGCACCCGGCGGCCTGGCGTCATGGCATGGGAACGGGAGGAGTCCCCCGGCCGGGGCCGGCGGCGTACGGAGTCTGGCTCGGCCTGGCGCTGCTGACGAGCGCGGTGGCCACCGACTGCGGCAGCTCCTGCTCCGGCGAGGCGAAGGGCACCGAGCACACCGTCTCCACTGCGGCGCCACCGCAGGCCACTCCTCACGAGGTGTTGTGCGCGCGGAACGTCGCCTACGGTCACGCAAGGTACTGGACACCCAGACGTACGGCGACTACCCGTCCATGGGGCTGCATGACGGCCAGTACGAGATCCTCCGGACGGTCGTGGACGCCGCGCGAGCCGAGAAGAGGCGTCAAGGTGCCACAGCGGCCGAGAAGTCGAATCACCGTCACGCCCGCGAGGATTGCGCCGCCTGGCATCGCGCCGGGGGTCCGGGCAAGGGCTCGTGGGGTTGAGCAGCATAGGCCCCGTCGAGGGCACGCGTGCGGGGGACGCGGATCCGCGCGATGCCCCCAGGTCCGTATTGGACCTCTGGCCCGGCTGAACGACCGGCACCGCCATGCGGCTCTCACGGCCGCGGCAGCCGCCGTCCTCCTAGTGGGCGGCGGCTACCTCCGTGCATCCGGCCCCACGAACCACCAGCCCCGGCCCCGGCCCCGCTGCATCCGCCCCCGGTGGCCGTCATCAGCAACCTGCGCACCGCGCCTCCCGGGACGCACCTGCCAGGAGCTTCGGTTCCGAGGTCGCACTGCGCGTACAGTCCGGCCCACCCGTCACCGTGACACGGATGGCCCAGCCCTACGCCGGCCTGTCACTGCCCTCCGAGCCCGCCGTCCCCTTCCGGACGGCGGCAGGATCCTCTGTAACGGATTGTGGGAAAGCATCGGAGAACGCCGGACTCCCTTTCCGGGACGTAACTCTGCGTAATACGCGCGCAATAAAGGCTCATGGCTTCATACCCGGGTCACCGTATGCACAGGACCCGCCAGGAGCCCTGCAAGTCGCCTGCAGCAACCGTTCCGCGTAATCACCAAAACCGCTGAGACACCTGAACGCATCCCGGCAGGTCCTGCACATTCTCACTATGCGGACTGGGCGAATCAGTCCGAATTCCGCTCTTCCGCCCACCCAGCACCGCTCTCCATTACCCGATGTCATAACAAGAGCGTCACAGCCTCGCTCAACCTCTCCTTTACTTCCCCCACACCCGCTTAGAGTCACGGCCAGTCACCGCGCGGTCTGAATGTCAGTTCGGCCCAGCGCTCGACTCGGCCTCTTCCAGGGGGGAGGGCCGCCAGGGAAAGGACTGATCGTGCGTCAACGTTCGCTCATCGCCATCACCGCCGCGCTGGCGGCGGGAGCACTCACCCTCACCGCCTGCGGCTCGCGCGACAGCGGCGACAAGGGCTCGTCCGGTAGCGGCAACACCACCGTCGTGATCGGCGTCGACGCCCCGCTGACCGGTCAGAACTCCGCCACGGGGCTCGGCATCCAGTACGGCGCGCAGATCGCCGTCGACGACGCCAACAAGAACAAGACCGTCCCCGGCGTGACCTTCAAGATCAAGGCCCTGGACGACAAGGCGGTGCCGGCCACCGGTCAGCAGAACGCCTCCCAGCTGGTCGCCGACAAGGACGTCCTCGGCGTCGTCGGCCCCCTGAACTCCGGTGTGGCGACCCAGATGCAGCAGGTCTTCGCCACCGCCAACCTGGTGCAGATCTCCCCGTCCAACACCAACCCCGAGCTGACCATGGGCAAGAACTGGCAGACCAACAAGGTCCGTCCGTTCAAGACGTACTTCCGTACGGCCACCACCGACGCCCTCCAGGGCGCCTACGCGGCGGACTACGCTTACAACGGCGCCAAGAAGAAGAAGGCCTTCGTCGTCGACGACAAGCAGACCTACGGCGCCGGCCTCTCCAAGATCTTCAAGGAGCAGTTCGAGAAGCAGGGCGGCAAGGTCATCGGCACCGACCACGTCAACGTCGGCGACCGTGACTTCTCCACCCTGGTCACCAAGATCAAGAACTCGGGTGCCGACCTGCTCTACTACGGCGGCCAGTACGACGAGTCCGAGGTCCTGACCAAGCAGCTCAAGGACGCCGGAGCCAACATCCCGCTGTTCGGCGGCGACGGCATGTTCACCCCGACCTACATCAAGACGGCCGGCAAGGCCGCCGAGGGCGACCTGGTCACCTCCATCGGCGTCCCGGTCGACACCCTGCCCGCCGCCAAGGACTTCGTGGCCACCTACAAGGCCAAGAAGTACCCCGGCGACTACGGCACCTACGGCTCCTACGCCTACGACGCCGCCACCGCAATCATCAAGGCCGTCGGCCAGGTCGTGAAGGACGGCAAGGTCCCCTCCGACGCGCGCGCCCAGATCGTCGACGCCGTCCAGAAGAGCTCCTTCGACGGCATCTCCGGCAAGATCGCCTTCGACGAGTACGGCGACACCACCAACAAGCAGCTGACCGTCTATCAGGTCCAGAGCGGTGAGTGGAAGTCCGTCAAGAGCGGCACCGCCAACCCCAAGAGCTGACGACCGGAACACCCCGCAACACCCAGGGCCGCGCGGCGCAGACAACCGTCACCGCGCGGCCCGCCTTCTGCCCCTGACTCTCCCCACCACATGGAGGCCATGCGGTGAACACTCTGCCGCAGCAGCTGGCCAACGGGCTGTTCCTCGGCTCGATGTACGGCCTGATCGCCATCGGCTACACGATGGTGTACGGCATCGTCCAGCTCATCAACTTCGCCCACGGCGAGATCTTCATGACCGGAGGCTTCGGTGCCCTCACGGTCTACCTCGCCCTGCCTGACGGCATATCCATGTGGGTAGCCCTGCCGCTGATGCTCCTGGGCGGCGCACTGGTTTCCGTCCTCCTCGCGGTCGGCGCCGAACGCTTCGCCTACCGGCCGCTCCGCGGAGCACCACGCCTCGCGCCCCTCATCACCGCCATCGGCCTCTCTCTCGCCCTGCAGCAGGCGGTCTTCAACTGGTACAAGTACGGCGGCGACGCCAAGTCCGCCCGGGTCTTCCCGCAGCTGCCGTTCGGGCCGTACCACCTCGGCTCGGTCACCATCCAGAGCGGTGACATCTTCCTGATCATCGCCGCTCCCGTGTGCATGGCGATCCTCGCCTTCTTCGTCCGCCTCTCCCGCACCGGCCGCGCCATGCAGGCCACCGCCCAGGACCCGGACACCGCACAGCTGATGGGCATCGACACCAACCGCATCATCGTCATCGCCTTCGCCATCGGCGGCTTCTTCGCCGCGGTCGCCGGCGTCTCCTACGGCCTCAAGTACGGCTCCGTGGCCTACGACATGGGCTTCATCGCCGGTCTCAAGGCCTTCACCGCGGCCGTCCTCGGTGGCATCGGCAACATCTACGGCGCCATGCTCGGCGGCCTCGTCCTCGGCATCGCCGAGGCCATGGCCACCGCCTACATCGCCAATATCCCCGGCATGCAGCAGCTCGGCGGCCAGGGCTGGGCCGCGGTGTGGGCCTTCGTCCTCCTCATCCTCGTACTGCTGTTCAGGCCACAGGGCCTGCTCGGCGAACGCGTCGCGGACAGGGCGTGACCACCATGACCGACACCATCACCAGCACCGCAAGCACGGCCGAGCGCGGACCCGTCCCGCTCCCCCACGCCGCCGCCCGCCTCCTCATCGCCATCGGCGCCGTCGGAACCATCGCCAGCACCTTCCTGAGCTGGACCTGGACCGCCGAGTTTCCCGGCGACCTGACCGTGTACGGCTACCCGGCCGGACTGCAGATCCTTGCTCTCGTGGCCGGCGCCCTCACCCTGCTGTACGCCCTTAACCTGTGGAACGTGCCGGGGCTGCGCTGGCTCAACCCGGCAAACGCGACCTCCCCCGTCCTGCTGACGGCCCTGTCCGCCTTCGCCGTCTGCTGGTTCACAGGCATCGCCATCGCGGTCGACCTCGGCGGCCTGGTCAACCTGGAGCCCGGCGGTTTCGTGGCGATGGCCGCCTCCGCGCTCCCGGTCGTCGGCGCACTCGCGCTGCCCCACCCCGCCCCGGGCACCGGTTTCCGCGGTTACCTCACCAAGCCCGACCAGCCCCGTCCCGGCAAGCTCTCCCCGCTCTCCGAACGGCTCATCATCACCGCGGGCACCGCCGTCGCCCTGATCGCCTTCACCTACGGCATCGGCATCGACAACGACGCGAGCGAGACCTTCATCGGGTTCCTCCTCCTCGTCGTCTTCGCGGCCTGGGGTCTCGTCCACAGCGGACTCGTCGAGACCTACGCGACGATCTCCGCCCGACACAAGGGCTTCGCCGCGGCCCTCGCCTTCGCCGCCGCCGTGATCTTCCCCTTCACCCAGAGCGACGACCACAACGCCAACATCGGCGTGAACATCCTCATCTTCGCCACCGTCGCCCTCGGCCTGAACATCGTCGTCGGCCTCACCGGCCTCCTCGACCTCGGATACGTCGCCTTCCTCGGCGTCGGCGCTTACGCGGCAGCCCTGGTCTCCGGCTCCGAGTACTCCCGGTTCTCGGGCGTGCAGTTCCCCTTCTGGGCCGCCGCCCTCACCGGCATGGCCGCCTCGCTGGTCTTCGGTGTCCTCATCGGCGCGCCCACACTGCGGCTGCGCGGCGACTACCTGGCCATCGTGACCCTCGGCTTCGGTGAGATCTTCCGCATCACCGTCAACAACCTCGACGGCGACTCCGGACCCAACATCACCCGAGGCCCGAACGGAATCACCCAGATTCCCGACCTCAACATCTTCGGGTTCAACCTGGGCGCATCCCACGACATCGCCGGGTTCACCCTGGGCCGGTTCGCCAACTACCTGTTCCTCATGCTCATCGTCACGGCCATCGTCGTGCTCGTCTTCACCCGCGCCGCCGACTCCCGTATCGGCCGCTCCTGGATCGCCATTCGCGAGGACGAAACCGCCGCCACCGCCATGGGCATCAACGGCTTCCGGGTCAAGCTCATCGCCTTCGCGCTCGGCGCCTCCCTCGCGGGTCTCGCCGGCTCGGTCATGGCGCACGTCAACTACAGCGTCAACCCGCAGCCCTACCAGTTCGCCGGCGCCGCCCCGCCCAACTCGGCCTTCCTCCTCGCCGCCGTCGTCCTCGGCGGCATGGGCACCGTCAGCGGTCCGCTGCTCGGCGCGAGCGTGCTCTACCTGGTCCCCGAGAAGCTCCAGTTTCTCCAGAACTACGAGCTGTTCGCCTTCGGCATCGCGCTCATCATCCTGATGCGCTTCCGGCCGGAGGGCATCATCGCCAACCGCCGCCGCCAGCTGGAATTCCACGAGACCGGCCAACTCGACGTACCCGAACAAGCGACGCTGACCGACGAACCGGCCGTCACCAAGGCAGGGGCGTAAGGAACCATGACGACACCTGTACTCGAAGCCCGTGACGTCACGATGCGCTTCGGCGGCCTGACCGCCGTCCGCTCCGTCGACTTCACGGTCAACAGCGGCGAGATCGTCGGTCTCATCGGCCCCAACGGCGCCGGCAAGACCACCTTCTTCAACTGCCTCACGGGCCTGTACGTCCCCACCGAGGGCACGGTCTCGTACAAGGGCACTGTCCTGCCGCCCAAGCCGCACCTGGTGACCCAGGCGGGCATCGCCCGTACGTTCCAGAACATCCGGCTGTTCGCCAACATGACGGTTCTGGAGAACGTCCTCGTCGGCCGCCACACCCGCACCAAGGAAGGCCTCTGGTCGGCCCTGCTGCGCGGCCCCGGCTTCAAGAAGGCCGAGAAGGCCAGCGAGGAACGGGCCATGGAACTCCTGGAGTTCATCGGCCTCGCCCACAAGCGCGACCACCTGGCCCGCAACCTGCCCTACGGCGAGCAGCGCAAGCTGGAGATCGCCCGCGCGATGGCGTCCGAGCCGGGCCTGCTCCTTCTGGACGAGCCGACGGCCGGCATGAACCCCCAGGAGACGCGCGCCACCGAAGACCTGGTCTTCGCCATCCGCGACAAGGGCATCGCCGTCCTCCTCATCGAGCACGACATGCGCTTCGTCTTCAACCTCTGCGACCGTGTCGCTGTCCTGGTCCAGGGCGAGAAACTCGTCGAGGGAACCTCCGACGTCGTCCAGGCCGACGAGCGCGTCGTCGCCGCCTACCTGGGGGAGCCCTTCGAGGGCGAGCCCGGGACGGCCGAGGTCGCGGAGGTCGAGGCCGCCGAGGCCGCAGCACCGGTCGACGCGGAAAGCACCACCAGCACCACCAAGGGAGAGGCCCAGTGACCGCACTGCTCGAGGTCGAGGACCTCAGGGTCGCCTACGGCAAGATCGAAGCCGTCAAGGGCATCTCGTTCAGCGTCGAGGCCGGCCAGGTCGTCACCCTCATCGGCACCAACGGCGCCGGTAAGACGACGACCCTGCGCACGCTCTCCGGCCTGCTGAAGCCCACCTCCGGAAAGATCACCTTCGACGGCAAGCCGCTGACCGGTGTCCCCGCGCACAAGATCGTCGCGCTCGGGCTCGCCCACTCCCCCGAGGGCCGGCACATCTTCCCCCGCCTGACGATCGCGGAGAACCTCCAGCTCGGCGCCTTCCTCCGCAAGGACAAGGACGGCATCGAAAAGGACATCCAGCGCGCCTACGACCTCTTCCCGATCCTCGGAGAACGCAGGAAGCAGGCCGCAGGCACCCTCTCCGGCGGCGAACAGCAGATGCTCGCCATGGGCCGCGCACTGATGTCCCAGCCGAAACTGCTCATGCTCGACGAACCCTCCATGGGCCTCTCGCCGATCATGATGCAGAAGATCATGGCGACGATCGCCGAGCTGAAGTCCCAGGGCACGACCATCCTGCTCGTCGAGCAGAACGCCCAGGCGGCACTGTCCCTGGCCGACCAGGGGCACGTCATGGAGGTCGGCAACATCGTCCTCTCGGGCACGGGCCAGGACCTCCTGCACGACGAATCGGTACGCAAGGCGTACCTCGGCGAGGACTGAGCGCGCGTTTCCGGGCCTACGGAGAGGCCCGCACCCCGTGGCAACGGGATGCGGGCCTCTCCGCTGTACCGACGGGGATGTCAGCCCTTGGCGGCCTTCTTCTCCTCCGCGTCCTGAATGACAGCCTCCGCAACCTGCTGCATCGACATACGGCGATCCATCGACGTCTTCTGAATCCAACGGAACGCAGCCGGCTCCGTCAGCCCGTACTCCGTCTGCAGGATCGACTTCGCCCGATCCACCAGCTTCCGGGTCTCCAGTCGCTGCGAGAGGTCCGCGACCTCCTTCTCCAGCTCCTTCAACTCCGTGAACCGCGAGACAGCCATCTCGATCGCCGGAACGACATCACTCTTGCTGAACGGCTTCACCAGATACGCCATCGCGCCCGCGTCCCGCGCCCGCTCCACCAGATCACGCTGCGAGAACGCCGTCAGCATCAGCACCGGGGCGATACGCTCCTCGGCGATCTTCTCCGCCGCGGAGATGCCATCGAGCTTCGGCATCTTCACGTCCAGAATCACGAGGTCGGGCTTGTGCTCACGGGCCAGCTCGACGGCCCGCTCACCATCGCCGGCCTCACCGACGACGGAGTAGCCCTCCTCCTCGAGCATCTCTTTGAGATCGAGCCGGATGAGCGCCTCGTCCTCGGCGATGACGACACGGGTCGTCAGCGGAGGCACGTGCGACTTGTCGTCGTCGGCAACGGGCTGGGGCGACTCGGGGGCGGTCACTCGGGCTCCTTGTTCCAGGGCAGGCGGGTACTGCTGACAAGAGCCTACCTAGCTGCGGTAAGGTGGGGCACGGCGGGTGACCGCCGACCTTCGTTTTTCAGGAAGCCCCGGTAGTCCAGCGGTAGAGACACGGTGCTCAAACCACCGACAGCGTGGGTTCGAATCCCACCCGGGGCACTTTCCCTTTGATTCCAAGGCGCAGCCTAAAGAGCGGATGTTCCCATTCTCGTGAACATCCGCTTTTTGCTGCGTGTTGAAACGTCCAGTCGCAGAAGAGTGCCCATATGTACGACATGGGTACGCGCAAGCGAGCATTGGCTCTGGTGGCCCAAGGGCGCAGCCTGAACTCGGTGAGCAAAGAGACCGGTGTATCCCGAGCAGCGATCCGGTCATGGCAAGTGCGCCTCGAGCCGCTCGTCCGTTCCGCTCCACGCCCTCGATGCTGCGACATCCCGAGCCCGCCCAGCGAGCCTGTCGCCTACACCTACCTGCTCGGTCTGTACCTCGGAGACGGCTGCGTGAGCCTCCTCAGGAGGGGCGTCTACTGCCTCCGCATCGCCTGCGCCGACGCCTGGCCCGGCCTCATCGACGCCTGCGCCGCAGCCATGCAGGCGGTATGCCCTGCGAACAAGGTCTTCCGGGTCCAACGGCAGGGTTGCCAGTACGTAACCAGTTACAGCAAGCACTGGCCCTGCCTGTTCCCTCAACACGGCCCCGGCAAGAAGCACGAACGCCGCATCACCCTCGACCCCTGGCAGCAGGCCCTCGTCGACGCCCACCCGTGGGAATTCGTCCGCGGCCTCATCCACTCCGACGGCTGCCGCATCACCAACTGGACGACTCGCGTGGTCGGCGGTGAACGCAAGCGCTACGAGTATCCGCGGTACTTCTTCACCAACACGTCGGCCGACATCATCAAGCTCTTCACGGACACTCTCGACAAGGTGGACGTGAAGTGGAAGACACTCAACCAAAGCCGCGCTGCCGTGACCATCTCCATCGCCCGCAAAGCCTCCGTCGCCCTCCTCGACGCCCATGTAGGCCCCAAGTACTGACCGACTACTTCGGGCTGTCGTCCTCGCCGATGTGGTGCACGCGGACCATGTTCGTCGAGCCCGACACCCCGGGCGGCGAGCCTGCCGTGATCACCACCACGTCGCCCTTCCGGCAGCGGCCGTACTTCAGCAGCAGTTCGTCGACCTGGTCGACCATCGCGTCCGTGGAGTCCACGTGCGGGCCCAGGAACGTCTCCACGCCCCAGGTGAGGTTGAGCTGCGAGCGCGTCGCCGGCTCGGGGGTGAAGGCGAGGAGCGGGATCGGGGAGCGGTAGCGGGAGAGGCGGCGGGCGGTGTCGCCGGACTGGGTGAAGGCGATGAGGAATTTCGCGCCGAGGAAGTCGCCGATCTCCGCTGCCGCGCGGGCGACGGCGCCGCCCTGGGTGCGGGGTTTGTTGCTGTCGGTCAGGGGCGGCAGGCCCTTGGCGAGGAGGTCCTCCTCGGCGGCCTCGACGATGCGGGCCATGGTCCTGACCGTTTCGATGGGGTAGTTGCCGACGCTGGTCTCGCCGGAGAGCATGACGGCGTCCGTGCCGTCGATGACGGCGTTCGCGACGTCGCTCGCCTCCGCCCTGGTCGGGCGAGAGTTCTCGATCATCGAGTCGAGCATCTGGGTGGCGACGATGACGGGTTTGGCGTTCCGCTTGGCGAGTTTGATGGCGCGCTTTTGGACGATCGGAACCTGTTCGAGTGGCATTTCGACGCCGAGGTCGCCGCGGGCGACCATGATGCCGTCGAAGGCGGCGACGATGTCGTCGATGTTCTCGACCGCCTGCGGTTTTTCGACTTTGGCGATGACGGGGAGGCGGCGGCTTTCTTCGTCCATGATGCGGTGGACGTCCTTGATGTCCCGGCCGCTGCGCACGAATGAGAGTGCGATGACGTCGAAGCCGGTGCGCAGGGCCCAGCGGAGGTCGTCTTCGTCCTTTTTGGAGAGTGCGGGGACGGAGACGGCGACTCCGGGCAGGTTCAGTCCCTTGTGGTCGGAGACCATGCCACCTTCGACGACGGTGGTGTGGACGCGGGGACCGTCGACGGCGGTGACCTGGAGGCAGACTTTGCCGTCGTCGACGAGGATGCGTTCGCCGGGGGTGACGTCGGTGGCGAGGCCGGCGTAGGTGGTTCCGCAGGCCTGCCGGTCTCCCTCGGCGCCTTCTTCGACGGTGATGGTGAAGGTGTCTCCGCGTTCAAGGAGTACGGGGCCTTCGGTGAAGCGGCCGAGTCGGATCTTCGGGCCCTGAAGGTCGGCGAGGATTCCGACGCTGCGGCCGGTTTCGTCGGCGGCCTTTCGTACGCGTTGGTAGCGCTCCTCGTGTTCGGCGTAGGTGCCGTGGCTGAGGTTGAAGCGGGCGACGTCCATTCCGGCTTCGACCAGTGCCTTGATCTGGTCGTACGAGTGGGTGGCGGGGCCCAGAGTGCAGACGATCTTTGCTCGGCGCATGGTGCGAGCCTATGACTTACCGGCCGGTAGTGAATTGGTCGTGCGTGACTACTCAAGAACCTTTGGGTGAAGCCTTGTTGCCAAGTGTTGAATTGTGCGGCATCCCGCTCCGATGAGCATCCGGGGAAATTGTCGCGGCATATTCACTCGCGTCGGGGCTCCAGATGGAGGGAGACGGCGTCGTCGGGGGCGGCAGCCCCCGCAGGCCGTGGAGGTCATCAGATCGAAACCTGCGGGGTCTGTCGCCGTTGGTCATGTTCGGGTCAGAATCTACGCGCGTCGTTGACCTTTTCCCGAGGAGTTCCAGAGATGCCGTTGAACCGCCGCAAGTTTCTGAGGAGATCCGCTGCGACCGGGGCGGGGGTGGCGCTGGCGGGTGCCGCGGCGGCTCCGGCGGCCGAGGCCGCGCCGGCGGGGAGGGGCCGGAAGCGGTATGCGCTGACCGTGATGGGGACGACGGATCTGCACGGTCACGTCTTCAACTGGGACTACTTCAAGGACGCGGAGTACGCGGACAAGGCGGGCAACGCGCAGGGGCTGGCCCGGATCTCGACGCTGGTGAATCAGGTGCGCGAGGAGAAGGGCCGCTGCAACACGCTGCTGCTGGACGCGGGTGACACGATCCAGGGCACGCCGCTGACGTACTACTACGCGAAGGTGGATCCGATCACCGCCGAGGGCGGCCCGGTGCATCCGATGGCGCGGGCGATGAACGCGATCGGGTACGACGCGGTGGCGCTGGGGAACCACGAGTTCAACTACGGCATCGAGACGTTGCGGAAGTTCGAGGCGCAGTGCGACTTCCCGCTGCTGGGTGCGAACGCGCTGGACGCGAAGACTCAGCGGCCGGCGTTCCCGCCGTACTTCATGAAGACGTACCGTGTGCCGGGCGCTCCGCCGGTGAAGGTCGCGGTGCTCGGTCTGACGAATCCGGGTATCGCGATCTGGGACAAGGCGTATGTGCAGGGCAGGCTGACGTTTCCGGGTCTGGAGGAGCAGGCGGCGAAGTGGGTGCCGAGGCTGCGGTCGATGGGTGCGGATGTGGTCGTGGTGTCGGCGCACTCGGGTGCGTCGGGCACGTCGTCGTACGGTGACCAGGTGCCGTACGTGGAGAACGCGGCCGCGAATGTGGCGCGGCAGGTGCCGGGTATCGACGCGATTCTGGTGGGGCACGCGCATGTGGAGATCCCGGAGCTGAGGGTCACCAATGAGCGGACGGGGAAGACGGTCGTCCTCTCGGAGCCGCTGTGCTACGCGGAGCGTCTCACGCTGTTCGACATCGACTTGGTGTTCGACAAGGGTCGGTGGGAGGTCGAGTCGGTGTCGGCGTCGCTGCGGAACTCGAACACGGTCGCCGACGACCCGAAGATCACCAAGCTGCTGTCGGACGCGCATGCCGCCGTGGTGACGTATGTCAATCAGGTGGTCGGCAAGGCGACGCAGAAGCTGACGACGGTGGAGGCGCGGTACAGGGACGCGCCGATCATCGATCTGATCACCAAGGTGCAGGAGGACGTCGTCAGGGCGGCGCTTGCGGGCACGGAGTTCGCGTCGCTGCCGGTGATCGCGCAGGCGTCGCCGTTCTCGCGGACGTCCGAGATCCCGGCGGGGGATGTGACGATCCGGGATCTGTCGAGTCTGTACGTGTACGACAACACGCTGGTGGCGAAGCTGATGACGGGTGCGCAGCTCCGGGCGTACCTGGAGTACTCGGCGGAGTACTTCGTGCAGACGGCGGCGGACGCGCCGGTCGATGTGGAGAAGTTGACGAACGCGGGCGGTCGGCCGGACTACAACTACGACTACGTCTCGGGTCTGGCGTATGACATCGACATCGCGCGGCCGGCCGGTTCGCGGATCAGGAATCTGTCCTTCAACGGTGCCGCGTTGGACGACGGGCAGCAGTTCGTGCTGGCGGTGAACAACTACCGCGCGAACGGTGGCGGTGCCTTCCCGTATGTGGCGTCGGCCAGGGAGCTGTGGTCGGAGTCGACGGAGATCCGGACCCGGATCGCGGAGTGGGTGACGGCGAAGGGTGTCCTTGATCCGAAGGACTTCGCGTCGGTGGACTGGCGGCTGACGCGGGACGGCACGCCCGTCTTCTGAGGGCCTCTGCGGCTTGAGCAGGTCGGGTGGGCGGCGCCGGCGCGGGGTTTCGTGTCGGCGCCGTCCGGTTTCTCGGTCTTCTACCGTTCGTCGACGAGCGGGGTGAGGATCTGGGGCCGTCGGCTGGGCGGGATACGGTCGGGCTGCTGGAGTCCGAAGGTGGTGAAGGCCGTTCGGCGGGGCAGGGGGTAGGGCTCTTTGCCGGTGAGGGAGTTGAGGATGGTGGCGCTGCGCCAGGCGGCGAGGCCGAGGTCGGGGCTGCCGACGCCGTGGGTGTGGAGTTCGGCGTTCTGGACGTAGACGTGTCCGGTGACGGTGGGGTCGAGGATCATGCGGAAGTGGTCGTCGATGCGGGGGCGGCCGCTCGAGTCGCGGTGCAGGTAGGGGTCGAGCCCGGCGAGGAGGCGGCCGAGGGGGCGTTCGCGGTAGCCGGTGGCGAGGACGACGGCGTCGGTGGTGAGGCGGGAGCGGGTGTCCTGCTGGACGTGTTCGAGGTGGAGTTCGATTCGGGTGGTGCCGACGCGGCCGGCGGTGCGGACGCGGACCGCGGGGGTGAGGACGGTGTCGGGCCAGCCGCCGTGCAGGGTGCGCCGGTAGAGCTCGTCGTGGATGGCGGCGATGGTGCCGGCGTCGATGCCCTTGTGGAGTTGCCATTGGGCGGAGACGAGGCGGTCGCGTACGGGTTCGGAGAGTGCGTGGAAGTAGCGGGTGTAGTCGGGGGTGAAGTGTTCGAGGCCGAGCTTGGAGTACTCCATGGGGGCGAAGGCTTCGGTGCGGCCGATCCAGTGGATCCTCTCGCGGCCGGCGGGGCGGTGGCGCAGCAGGTCGAGGAAGACTTCGGCGCCTGACTGGCCGGAGCCGATGACGGTGATGTGGTCGGCGGCGAGGATCGTGTCGCGGTGCTGGAGGTAGTCGGCGGCGTGGATGACGGGTAGGCCGGGGGCTTTGACGAGGGGTTCGAGGGGTTCGGGCACGTGGGGTTCGGTGCCGACGCCGAGGACGATGTTGCGGGCGTGGGTGCGGCCGAGGGCGTGGGCTTGGCCGCTTGCGTCGAGTTGGGTGTAGTCGACTTCGAAGACGTCGGTGTCGGGGTTCCAGCGGACGGCGTCGATCTGGTGGCCGAAGTGGAGTCCGGGGAGGTTGCCGGCGACCCAGCGGCAGTAGGCGTCGTATTCGGCGCGCTGGATGTGGAAGCGTTCGGCGAAGTAGAAGGGGAAGAGGCGGTCGCGGGTCCTGAGGTAGTTGAGGAAGGACCAGCGGCTGGTGGGGTCAGCGAGGGTCACCAGGTCGGCGAGGAAGGGGACTTGGAGGGTGGCGCCGTCGATGAGGAGGCCGGGGTGCCAGTCGAAGCCGGGGCGTTGTTCGTAGAAGGCGGTGTCGAGTTCGGCGAGGGGGTGGGCGAGGGCGGCGAGGGAGAGGTTGAACGGGCCGATGCCGATGCCGACGAGGTCGCGGGGTGCGTCGGGTTCGTGGTGGGTCGGGGTGGTCATCGGGGCGTGCTTCCTTCCACCAGGTTCAGGAGTGCGGCCAGGTCGCCGGGCCGGGTGTGGGGGTTGAGGAGGGTGGCTTTGAGCCACAGGCGGCCGTCGAGGCGGGCGCGGCCGAGGACGGCGCGGCCGTCGTGCAGGAGGGTGCGGCGGACGGCGGCGACGGTGTCGTCGGACGCTCCGGTGGGCCGGAACAGGACGGTGCTGATGGTGGGCGGGGCGTGCAGTTCGAAGGCGGGGTGGGCGGCCAGGAGGTCGGCGAACTCGTGTGCGAGGGCGCAGACCTCGTCGACGAGGGTGCCGAGTCCGGTGCGGCCGAGTGTCTTGAGGGTGACGGCGATCTTGAGGATGTCGGGGCGCCGGGTGGTGCGCAGGGAGCGTCCGAGGAGGTCGGGCAGGCCGGCGTCGGTGTCGTCGTCGGCGTTGAGGTAGTCGGCGCGGTGGTGCAGGGCGTGCAGGTCGTGGGGGTCGCGGACGGCGAGGAGGCCTGCGGCGACCGGCTGCCAGCCGAGTTTGTGCAGGTCGAGGGTGACGGTGTGGGCGCGTTCCAGGCCGTTGAGGAGGGCGCGGTGGCGGTCGCTGAAGAGGAGTCCGCCTCCGTAGGCGGCGTCGATGTGGAGGCGGGCGCCGTGGGTGGCGCACAGGTCGGCGAGGGCGGGCAGGGGGTCGATGAGGCCGGCGTCGGTGGTGCCTGCGGTGGCGGCCACCAGAACGGGTCCGTGGGGTCCGGTCGGGTCGGTGAGGGCGGCGTGGAGGGCGGCGGGGTCGAGGGTGCCGCGCGGGGTGGGCAGGACGACGGGCTGCGGCAGTGCGAGGAGCCAGGCGGCGCGGGTGAGGGAGTGGTGGGCGTTGGCGCCGCAGACGAGGCGGACGGTGCCGTGGGCTTCGCGGGCGAGGAGGAGGGCGAGCTGGTTGGCTTCGGTGCCGCCGGTGGTGACGAGGGCGGTGGCGGTTTTCGTCTCCGGGGCGCCTGTGTCGGCGTAGACCTCTTGGGCGAGTGCCCGGGTGACGAGGTCTTCGAGTTCGGAGGCTGCCGGGGCCTGGTCCCAGGAGTCGAGGGAGGGGTTGAGGGACGAGGCGGCGAGGTCGGCGGCGGTGGCGACGGCCAGGGGCGGGCAGTGCAGGTGGGCGGCGCACAGCGGGTCGGCGGGGTCGGCGGCGCCCTCGGCGAGGGCGCGCACCAGGGCCCGTACGGCGTCCGGGTCGCCCTTGTCCGGCAGGACGTCGCCGACGGCGTCGCGTACCCGGGCGGCGACCGCGGCGGGGCCGCCGGCGGGCAGGGGGCCGCCGCGCGCTCGTGCGCCCTGGTGCAGGGCGTCGAGGACGGTGGCGAGCAACGGCCGCAGGGCGCTCGGTCCGTCGGGTCCTGAGGCGAGGGGCGGCAAGCTCATGGGATGTCCTCCCGGGGGCGCGCGGCAAGGGTAGTCAAGCCTGGCGGCAAGGGGGTTGGACACGCCCGAAGAGGACAACGATCAGACCTGAATGCAGGTACTGCCCCGGTGAGGAGAGGAACGGGTAAGTGTGGCGGGGGCGGCGTGCGCGGCGCGCGGTCGGCGCCCGGTGGTGGGCCGGGCGCCGGTCGGTGGGGAGGCCGGCCCCTTACGCCTCGCGGATGCGCAACGCCCGGGCGAGGTCGTCGAGTTCGTCGACGAGCTTGCGGCGCAGGGCCGGGGTGGGGTCCGCTTCGCGCAGGCACTGTTCGCCGCGGCGGAGGGTGTCCTCGCTCACGGCGTGGCGGGGGAACGCCCAGCGGCCGGCGGCGGTGGCGATGGCGGGGCCGCGGCGGGCGGCGACGGCGGGCGCGTCGGTCCAGTAGCGGTCGACGTACTCCTCGACGAGGTCGGCCTGCTCGGGCTGCCAGAAGCCCTGGGCTGTGGCGGTGAACAGGTAGTTGGACAGGTCGGCCTGCTCGTCGGTGGTGAACATCGCCTCCCAGGCGCGCCGCTTGGCCTCCTCGTCGGGCAAGGCGGCGCGGCAGCGGGCGGCGCCTTCCTGGCCGGTGGCGCTGGGGTCGCGGGCGAGTTCGTCGGCGATCTTGGCCTCGTCGACGGCGCCGAGGACGGCGAGGCGGCCGAGGATGCGCCAGCGAAGTTCGGGGTCGAGTTCGGGTCCGCCGGGCACGGTTCCGTCGGCGAGCCAGGCGGCGATGGTGTCGGGGTGGGCGGCGGCGTCGATGAAGTGGCGCACCGCGATCAGGCGCAGCCCCGGGTTGTCGCCGTCCTCGGTGCGGCGGATGAGGTCGCGGCACAGTGCGGTGAGGGTGGCGAGGGCGGTGGGCCGTTCGGCTGCCGGCAGGTAGCGGTCGGCGATGTGGCCGGAGGCGAACGCGAGGACGCCGTCGACGATGGCCAGGTCGGTCTCGTGCGGGAGGTGGGTGCGGGCGGTGTTCAGGTAGGTGGTGGCGGGCAGCCGGCCGTCGCGGACGGCGTCGCGCAGGGCGTTCCACACGACGGCGCGGCTGAGCGGCTGGGGCAGCCCGGCCAGAGCGTTCTGGACGGTTTCGAAGGACTCGGGGTCGAAGAGGACCTTGGCGTAGGTGAGGTCGCCGTCGTTGAGCAGGAGCAGGTCGGGGCGCTTGCCGAGGGGCTGGGGCGCGGCCTGCGGGATGTCGAGGTCGAGGCGTTCGCGCAGGGCGAGGGCGCCGGCGTCGGCGATGTGGTGGTCGTAGAGGCCGACGCTGATGCGGTGCGGGCGGCTGCCGTCGTGGTCGACGGTGAGCGTGTAGGTGCCGTCGTCGGCCTGGGTGAGGTGCGGGGTGAGGGTGTCGACGCCGGTGGTGCGCAGCCAGGCGTCGGCCCAGGCGTGCACGTCCCGGTCGGTGGCGCTCGCGAGGGAGTCGATGAAGTCGGCGAGGGCGGCGTTGCCGAAGCGGTGGCGGGCGAAGTGGGTGTTGATGCCGGCGAGGAAGTCCTTCTCGCCGAGCCAGGCCACCAGTTGCCGCAGCGCGGAGGCGCCCTTGGCGTAGGAGATGCCGTCGAAGTTGAGCAGGGCGGAGGCGGTGTCGTCGACCGCTTCGGGGGCGACGGGGTGGGTGGAGGGACGCTGGTCGGCGTCGTATCCCCAGGCCTTGCGGGCGACGCCGAAGTCGGTCCAGGTGTCGGTGAAGCGGGTGGCTTCGGTGAGGGTCTGGTAGCCCATGTACTCGGCGAAGGACTCGTTCAGCCAGATGTCGTCCCACCAGCGCAGGGTGACGAGGTCGCCGAACCACATGTGGGCCATCTCGTGGGCGATGACCATGGCGCGGGTCTGGCGCTGGGTGTCGGTGACGGCGGAGCGGTAGACGAACTCGTCGCGGAAGGTGACGAGGCCGGGGTTCTCCATGGCTCCGGCGTTGAACTCGGGGACGAACGCCTGGTCGTAGGAGTCGAAGGGGTAGGGCTCCTCGAACTTCTCGTGGTAGCGGTCGAAGCACTGGCGGGTGATCTCGAACAGTTCGTCCGCGTCGGCGTCGAGGTGGGGGGCGAGGGAGCGGCGGCAGTGGATGCCGAAGGGCAGCCCGCGGTGTTCGGTGGTGACGGAGTGCCAGGGTCCGGCGGCGACGGCGACCAGGTAGGTGGAGATGAGGGGGGTGGTGGCGGCGCGCCACTGGCCGTCGCCCTCGTGGGTGGTGATGCCGTTGGCGAGGACGCTCCAGCCCTCGGGTGCCTTGACGGTGAGGTTGAAGACGGCCTTGAGGTCGGGCTGGTCGAAGGCGGCGAAGACGCGCTGGACGTCGTCCAGGAACAGCTGGGTGTAGACGTATGTCTCGCCGTCGGTGGGGTCGGTGAAGCGGTGCATGCCCTCGCCGGTTCGGGAGTAGCGCATGACGGCCTCGATGCGCAGTTCGTGCTCGCCGGCGGTGAGGTTCTTCAGTGGCAGCCGGTTCTCGACGAGGGTGGTGGGGTCGAGGGGCTGTCCGTCCAGGGTCGCGGAGCGCAGCTCGGCGGGCTTGAGTTCGACGAAGGTGTCCCCGGCCGTGCGGGCGGTGAAGCCGATGACGGTACGGGAGTCGAAGGTCTCGTCGCCGCCGGTCAGGTCGAGGGAGATCGCGTAGCGGTGGACGTCGAGGAGCCGGGCACGGGTCTGCGCTTCGTCGCGCGTGAGTACGGACATGGGGGACATGCTGCCCGATGCCGCCGAGCGGGCACAGGGGCGGTCCGGTACACGCCCTATGTCCGCCCGTCGTCGCGTGCGCTGGTGGGTGCGCGGGGCGGCTCGGTGGCGTGGTCGTCGCGCTGGCCCGGAAGGCGGGGCTCCGGGTGCGGCAGGGCGCGAGCCGGGGGCGCGGTGCCCTCCTTGAGCCGGGCGCGCAGGGCGCGGACCTCCTGCTCCAGCGTCCGGGAGCGCTGGTGGGCGTTGTAGAGGTAGCGGACCTTGGTGCGCAGGGCCCAGGGGTCGACGGGCTTGGTCACGAGGTCGGCGACACCGAGAGCGAAGGCGGCGGAGGTGAGTTCGGCGTCGATGCCGAAGCCGGTGAGCAGGATGACGGGGATGTGCTGGGTCTGCTCCACCCGCCGCATGTAGCGCACGACGTCGAGACCGCTGACCTTGGGCATGCGCACGTCGAGGAGCAGAAGGCCGACCTGGCCGCGCAGCACTTCCTTGAGTGCGGCGTCGCCGTTGGTCGCGCGGGTCACGCGGTAGCCCAGTGGGGCGAGGGCGCTTTCCAGCGCGTAGAGCGTGTCCACATGGTCGTCGACGATGAGAATCCTGGCATCAGACGGCATGGCCCGAGGTCCCCTCGCTTGGGCAACCAGCTTATGCCGGAACCGTCTTACCGCGCGCACCTTTGACCGGACAAAGAGCCTTTCGGCCGATTCGGAAGCGTACATGCGTCCGACGGGCGTTCGGTCGATCGAGCGTATGTGCGCCGGTCGGTGCGCGGTGGCCGCCCGGGTGGCCGGCTGCCCGCCGGGCGCCCCCGCGGCGGTGCCGCCCCGGGTCCGCGGCCGCTCGGCGGTCGGCGGCCTCCCGGCCGACCGGACCCCCATGCGCCCCCGGCGCGCCACGTGCGGTGAGGTGCGGTGAGGTGTGGAAGGGGCGACGCGGAAGGCGCGGCTCAGGAGGCGTGGCTCAGGAGGCGTGGCCGGCCGCGGGTGTCACTCCGTGGGGGTGTCCGTCGCCGACGTGGCGTCCTCGGCGATGCTCTCGTGGTGGCGGATGACCTCCGCGATGATGAAGTTGAGCAGCTTCTCGGCGAACGCGGGATCGAGTTTCGCGCTCTCGGCCAGCCGGCGCAGCCTAGCGATCTGCGCGGCCTCGCGGGCGGGATCGGCGGGCGGCAGCTGGTGGGCGGCCTTGAGGTGGCCGACCTGCTGGGTGCACTTGAAGCGCTCGGCGAGCATGTGGACGACGGCGGCGTCGATGTTGTCGATGCTGTCGCGCAGCCGGGCCAGTTCGGCGCGCACGGCCGGGTCCACGTCCCCGGTGGTGCTGTGGCGGGTGGTCATGGGCGACCACCCTACGGGGCGCGCCGTTCCTCGATCATCGGCGTCCGAAGTGCGGATCGCTCCCCTCCGCGCGCCTCGCGCACGACCGCCCGCCGAGGGCGCACCACCCCGGTGGCGCGGCGCCGCGTGTACGCTCCGCCGCCGACCGCGAGCCCGCCTACAGTGGAAGCACAGCCGGCGTCTTCAGGGGGTGCGGACGTGGCGAACGGCGGACCGGTCGAGCACGGCTATCCACATCTGGACACGGTGCGGGCGGCCATCACCGCCTTGTACAGGCGGCTCTCGTACGACACCGTCCGCACCTTCGCGACCAGCGTGCTCCCTGCCGACGTCGCCTTCTGCGACCAGGACGACCTGCACCTGGGGGCGCAGCGGGTGGCGCGCGAGCTGGTACGGCACTACCGGCTGCCGGACGCCCGGATGATCGTCAGCTTCCGTGAGATGACACACGCGGCGAACGTCGAACTCGCCGCGGGTCCCGAGTACTTCGTGGAGCTCAACGACCGGTTCCGCACCCATCGCCGGGACATCGGCGCGGCCCTCGCGCACGAGGTGATGCACGTCTATCTGCACCGTCTCGACCTGTCCTTCCCCGGCACGCGTGACAACGAGATCCTCACCGACACGGCGGCGACGTATCTGGGCGCGGGCTGGCTGCTGCTGGACGCCTTCCGCGAGGACGGGGTGTCGTCGCAGAAGCTCGGCTACCTCACCCCGGAGGAGTTCGGCTACGTCCTCGCCAAGCGGGCGCTGGTGTTCGGGGAGGACCCCGCGGTCTGGTTCACCAGCCCGCAGGCGTACACGGCGTACATGAAGGGCATGGCGCAGGCCCGCCGTGACGAGCAGCAGCCGCCGCTGACCGCGGCCGGCTGGGCGGGTCGCCGCCGCTACGCCAGGGACCGCCGGTCGGCCCAGGACCACCTGGCCGTCGGCCCGCACCCGGGCGTCCCATACTCCTTCACCCCGGCCGGCCGCGGCCCGCTGCGCGTATGCTTCCCGTGCCCTACCTGTCACCAGCGGATCCGGGTGCCGGTACGGGGGCGGGTGCGGGCGCGCTGCGGACTGTGCCGCACCGTACTGGAGTGCGACACGTGAGGTCCGGCCGTCGCCCGGAGCGACCGGAACGCCAGGTGTGAGGTGCGGCCGTCGCCCGAGACCACCGGAGCGCCACGTGTCAGGTGCGGCCGTCGCCCGATGCGACCTGTGAGGCGGCTCGGAGGCAGCGCAGAGGTGGCACAGAACACCTCATATGTCTTTGCGTCCGCGGCCCTCTCGGAGCGAGGGTCGAGTCATGAACACGCACGAGCCGCCGGGGCTGTTCGCGGCGGTGTACGCAGGGCACGAGGACGCGGTCCTCCGGCTGCTGCGCACGGGTACGAGCCCCGAGTCGACGGATGAGGAGGGCCAGACGGCCCTGTATCTGGCGGCGGTGAGCGACGCGCCGGGCGTCGCACGGCTGCTGCTGGCGGCAGGCGCCGACCCCGACCGTCTCAGCGCGGGCGCCGACGCTCCCCTGTGCGGCGCCGCCTGCGGGGGCCATACCGAGGTCGTACGGGCGCTGCTGGCGGCCGGGGCGGATCCGGATCTGGAGGAGGGGTACGGATTCCGGGCGCTGACATGGGCCGTGCAACGGGGCCACGCCGAGGTCGTCCGGCAGCTGCTCGCGGCCGGGGCGAACCCGGACCTGCCCGGCCCCGCCGGTGAACCTCCGCTCGTGGCGGCCGCCCGCCGCGGCTCCCCCGCCTGCGTGAGGGCCCTGCTGGACCACGGCGCCCGGGCACGCGGGGAAGCGCTCGCCGAGGCGCGGCGCTGGCTGGCACTGGACGTCGCGGCCGAGCTCCGGGCGGGCCTGGAGGCGGCGTACGGCCCGGGGCACGAGTACGTCACGCGCCGCTGGGAGCAGGAGCCCGGCACGGTGACCGTCGAGGTCGCCCTGGTGCGCGACGGCCGGCCGGCGGCGGGGAACGACCAGCAGACGGGACACCGCCTGATCGTGGAACTGTTGCAGACGGGGCCCGGCGCCCTCACCGGGTGAGGCGCGCAAGCGGGGCGCGGGCCTGATGGCCCCCGCCCCCGAAGCTCCTGTGACGCTCACTCCTCGTGCGCGGCCACCGCCCGCCGGGGCAGTGCCGTGCACAGCGCCGCGCACAGCACGAACACGCCCGTCACCCAGGGCATCGCCCCGGTCAGCGCCCGCGTCGGACCGTGCGAGACGTGCTCGAAGAACACGGTGCCGACCACGGCCGCCCCGAGCGCCCCGCCGAACTGCTGGGCCGTGGAGAAGATGCCGGACGCGGCGCCCGCGAGATCGCCGGGCACGGCGGACAGCACGACGTTGACGAGCGGTACGACCAGCAGGCCCAGCCCGGCGCCGGCGAGCACCAGGCCCGGTACCAGCGGCCAGGCCCCGGTGTGCGTGGCGGGCGCGCCGTGCGCCGCCGCCCACACCAGCCCGAATCCGCCCGCCATGAGCACGGCGCCCGCACCGAGCACCAGCCGCCCGAACCGCACCGCGAGCCCGTCCGCCATCGGCGCGGTCAGGAAGCTGCCGGCCGAGAACGCCACCGTCACCACACCCGCCTGCATCGGCGTGTAGCCCTCGCCGCCCTGGAGCCAGAGCGCGAAGATCAGGAAGAAGCCCTGCATGCCCAGGGAGAACAGGAGTTGTACGAGGAACCCGACGGAGAACGCCGGCAACCGGAACGCCCGCACCGGCAGCAGCGGCACCGTCCCCGCTCCGCGCCGTCGGGCCTCGAGAACGCCGAGCCCGACGACCGCGGCGATGCCGGCGGCGAGGCAGATCCAGCCCCACAACGGCCAGCCGTTGACGCGTCCCTGCACCAGCGGCAGCACGATCGCCACCAGGCCAGCGGCCAGGACCAGGCTGCCGAGGACGTCCGGGCGCCCGGCCGACCGCTCCTTCGTCGAGGGGACGAGCACGAGCCCGGTCGCGAAGGTGGCGACGGCGACGGGGACGTTCACCAGGAACACCGACCGCCAGCCCCAGCCGAACAGATCGGCGTCCGTGAGCACCCCGCCCAGCAGCAGTCCGATCGCGGAGGCGAACCCGGCGACGGCCCCGTACATCCCGAAGGCGGCGCCCCGTTCCCGGCCCTGGAACAGCGTCCGGAACGAGCCGAGGACCTGCGGCAGCAGTACCGCGGCCATGACGCCCTGCACGGCGCGGGCGGCGATCAGCTGACCCGGTGACTGGGCGATCCCGCATCCCAGGCTCGCCAGCCCGAAGCCGGCGGTGCCGAGGAGGAAGAGGCGACGGCGGCCGAACCGGTCACCGAGATGCCCCGAGACGATCAGCGTGGCCGCGAAGCCCAGCAGGTAGGCGGAGACCAGCCACTGCAGGGCGTTCTGCGCGGCATGCAGATCACGGCCGATGGACGGGATGGCGACGTTCACGATCGTCCCGTCGAGCAGGTCCATCAGGGCGGCCACCATCATCACGGCGGCAGCGGCCCAGCGGCGCGGATACGGCTCCGCCGCCGGTGCTGAGGTGGCGGCGAGGGTTGAGGTCATGGTGACTCCTGGCGACGACGGCCGTTGGCTACGGCACGGATTTATTTCGTTCGACCTAACGAAAGACTTGCATCGAAAGGCCGGTGCACGCAAGTCATTAGTTCGCCCGAACGAAATATTTGCTAGCCTGGGGCCATGAACAGCGGTGAGACGGACGGCACGACCGAGGGCGCGGCAGCGGTCGCGGGGGACGACGAGCGGCGGGCCAGGGCGCTCGAGCAGCTCATGACCGTGGGGCGGCAGCACAGCGCTGTCACGGTGATGTTCCATTCGGCGATCGCCGCGAAGCAGGGCCTGAACGCCACGGAGGAGAAGACCCTGGACTTCCTCGAGCGGCGCGGCCCGCTCACCGCGAAGGACCTTGCCGAGTTGACCGGTCTGGCTCCCGCGTCCGTCACGGGGCTCGTCGACCGCCTGGAGGCCAAGGGGTTCGTGCGCAGGGTCAAGCACCCGACGGACAAGCGGCGTGTGCTCGTGGAGCTGAACCAGCGAAAGCTGGGCGAATTGGCCGTGTTCTTCGAGGAGTGGGCGCGGGACATCGTCGACGCGTGCGAGGAGTTCAGCGCGCAGGAGCTGGAGACCGTGGTCCGGTTCCTGGCGGTGATGTCCGAGCGGCAGAGCAAGTTCGTGGCCCGCCTGTCCGAATAGAACGCACGAACCCTCGCCGTCGGCTCCCTGCGCCCCTGACACTCGGCCTCTGTCCGCTGGCCGCCGCCACTCGACTGCCGCCCATCCGGCTTCCGGCTACCTGGCTTCCGACCCCTGGCTTTCGGACGCTGGCCCCTGCCTGGCTTCCGGCCCCTGGCACTCGGACGCTGGCCGGTGCCTGGCTCCCCGCCCCTGACACTCGGACGCTGGCCCCTGCCTGGGTCCCGGGTCCTGGCTCCCTGCTTCAGCCGGCCCCGGCCCCGTACACGGCCCCCGGTGTCTCGGCCTCCGCCAGGAGTTTCAGCGCCGTCTCCCCCGCCTCGGCCGGGGTCCACCG
The DNA here is from genome assembly GCF_044764595.1 of Streptomyces sp. NPDC093984. Lineage (NCBI taxonomy): Bacteria > Bacillati > Actinomycetota > Actinomycetes > Kitasatosporales > Streptomycetaceae > Streptomyces > Streptomyces sp. NPDC093984. Next base: position 213,964 of record NZ_JBIWIM010000003.1, read on the forward strand.
CGCGCCCTTGTCCGCTGTCGGGCCCCGCCGCCAGCCCTCCATGACGCTGATCCGGCCGCCCTCGGCCTCGAAGACCCGTCCGGTGACGCCGGCGCTCACGGCGGACCCCAGCCAGACCACCAGGGGCGAGACGTTCTCCGGGGCCATCGCGTCGAAGCCGGCGGCGGGTGCCGCCATCGTCCCGGCGAACGTCCGCTCGGTCATCCGGGTGCGCGCGGCGGGCGCGATGGCGTTGACCTGCACTCCGTAGCGTTCGAGTTCCGCCGCGGCGACCAGCGTCAGGGCGACGATCCCGGCCTTGGCCGCGCTGTAGTTCCCCTGCCCCACCGAGCCCAGCAGCCCGGCGCCGCTGCTGGTGTTGACGACCCGGGCGCAGGGGGTGCGCCCCGCCTTCGCCTCGGCACGCCAGTGCGCCGCCGCGTGTCTCAGCGGCAGGAAGTGTCCCTTGAGGTGGACGCGCACGACCGCGTCCCATTCGTCCTCGCCGAGATTGACCAGCATCCGGTCGCGCAGGAAGCCGGCGTTGTTGACGAGGGTGTCCAGCCGCCCGTACGTGTCCAGGGCGGCCGCGACCAGGGACGCGGCACCGGCGCTCGTCGCGATGTCACCGCCGTGCGCGACCGCTTCGCCACCGGCCGCGCGGATCTCCTCGACGACCCGCCCGGCCGGACTCTCGGCGCCGGGTGTGCCGTCGAGGCCGACTCCGAGGTCGTTGACGACGACCCTCGCGCCCTCGGTGGCGAACGCGAGGGCGTGGGCGCGTCCGAGACCGCGGCCCGCGCCGGTGACGATCACTACGCGGCTGTCGGCTATACCGGTCACGGCATGCCTCCTGTTCTCGTTTCCGGAACGCCCTCGCCGCCCTTGTTGACGGTCGCCGCGTCGAGGAACGCCGGGCGCTCCCCTCCCCCGTGGACGAGGAGGCTCGCGCCGCTGATGTACGCGGCGGCGTCCGAGGCGAGGAAGACGGCGGCCTCGCCGATGTCGGACGGCTCGGCGAGACGTCCGAGCGGGACGGTGCGGGAGACGGCCGCGATGCCGTCCTCGTCTCCGTAGTGGAGACAGGACTGTTCGGTGCGGACCATCCCGACGACGAGGGTGTTGACCCGCACGTCGGGCGCCCACTCCACGGCCATGGAGCGGGCGAGGCTCTCCAGTCCGGCCTTGGCCGCCCCGTAGGCGGCGCTGCCCGGTGAGGGGCGGCCGCCGCTCACACTGCCAATCATCACGATCGCTCCCCGGGCGCGCCGGAGGTGCTCGTACGCGGCGAGGGAGACGGTCAGGGGTGCGAGGAGGTTGAGTTCGACGACCCGGGTGTGCCGTGCGGGCCCGGCGTCGACGAGGAGCCGGTAAGGGGTGCCGCCCGCGTTGTTGACGAGCACGTCGACTCGGGGCAGCGCGGCGAAGAAGTCGCGTACTGCGTCCGGGTCGCGCACGTCGAGCGGGACGAACTCGGTGCCGGGCAGGGCGGTTTCGGGCGGCCGGCGGGCGCAGACGACGACCTGGGCACCGGCCGCGACGAACGCCCGGGCGATACCGGCCCCCACGCCGCGGGTGCCGCCGGTGACGACGGCCGTACGGCCGCGCAGGTTTTCCACAGGCCCTCCCACCGGCTCGCGGCGACTGCTAGCTTCGAATGCGTACCTAACAAACGTTTGGTGGAAAGGTAGCTGATGTGCCCATGGGTGTCTCCACCTCGTGCCCGGAAAAAGGGGTCGCCGTCGTCACGGTCGACTTCCCGCCGGTGAACGCCCTGCCGGTGGCCGGCTGGTTCGCCCTGGCCGACGCCGTGCGGTCGGCGGGCCGCGACCGGGAGGTTCGCTGCGTCGTGCTGGCCGCGCGAGGGCGCGGTTTCAACGCGGGTGTGGACATCAAGGAGATACAGGCCGAGGGAAGCGGCGCGCTGATCGGGGCCAACCGGGGGTGCTTCGAGGCGTTCGCGGCGGTGTACGAGTGCGAGGTGCCGGTCGTCGCCGCGGTGCAGGGGTTCTGCCTGGGCGGCGGGATAGGGCTCGTCGGCAACGCGGACGCGATCGTGGCGAGCGAGGACGCCGTCTTCGGGCTGCCCGAGCTGGACCGGGGCGCGCTGGGTGCGGCCACGCATCTGGCGCGGCTCGTCCCACCGCATCTGATGCGTGCCCTGTACTACACCGCGCGCACGGTGACGGCGGGCGAGCTGCGCGCGCACGGCTCGGTGTGGCGGGTCGTGCCGCGGGACGGGCTCGGGGCGGCGGCGCTGGAGCTGGCCGGTGAGATCGCCGTCAAGGACGGTGAGCTGCTCCGGCTGGCCAAGGCCGCCCTCAACGGCATCGACCCGGTCGACGTGCGCCGAAGCTACCGCTTCGAGCAGGGCTTCACGTTCGAGGCGAACCTCAGCGGGGTGGCCGGCCGGGTCCGGGACACCTTCGGGAAGGAGGGCGGATAGGTGGGGGATAAGACGATGACCGCCGAGGAGGTCGTGTCCCGGCTGGAGAGCGGCATGACCCTCGGCATGGGGGGCTGGGGCTCGCGCCGTAAGCCGATGGCCCTGGTGCGGGCGCTGCTCCGCTCCGGGATCACCGATCTGACGGTCGTCTCCTACGGCGGTCCGGACGTCGGCATGCTGGCGGCTGCGGGGCGGATCCGGAGACTGGTCGCCGCGTTCACGACGCTCGACTCGATCCCGCTCGAACCGCACTTCCGGGCGGCCCGGGAGAGCGGTGGGCTGGAGCTGGCGGAGGTCGACGAGGCGATGTTCCTGTGGGGGCTGCGCGCGGCGGCGAACCGGCTGCCGTTCCTGCCGGTGCGGGCGGGCGTCGGCTCGGACGTGCTGCGGGTCAACCCCGGCCTGCGGACGGTGACGTCGCCGTACGGGGACGGGTGGCCCTTCACCGGCGACGGCGGGACCGCCTTGCCCGGCCCCCGCGAGGAGTTCGTGGCGATGCCCGCGCTGCGGATGGACGCCGCCCTGGTGCACGTCAACCGTGCCGACCGGCTGGGCAACGGCCAGTACCTGGGCCCTGACCCGTACTTCGACGACCTGTTCTGCGAGGCGGCCGACGCCGCGTACGTCTCGTGCGAGCGGATCGTGGACACCGCGGAGCTGACGAAGGAGGCCGCACCGCAGACCCTGCTGATCAAGCGGCACACCGTGACGGGGGTGGTCGAGGCTCCGAGCGGCGCGCACTTCACGTCCTGCGCACCCGACCACGACCGGGACGAGGCGTTCCAGAGGCACTACGCGACCACGGAGTGGTCCCGGTTCGCCGGGCGGTTCCTCGCCGGGGACGAACACGCCTACCAGTCGGCCGTCCGGGCCTGGCACGAGGAGCGGTCATGAGCGGAGTGAGTCGCGCGGAGTACTGCGTGATCGCGTGCGCCGAGGCCTGGCGCGGCGCAGGTGAGATCCTCGCGAGCCCCATGGGCCCCGTCCCGTCGATCGGGGCGCGGCTGGCGCGGCGGACCTTCTCCCCGGACCTGCTGCTCACCGACGGCGAGGCGATGCTGGTGGGCGCCGACGGCACGGTGGAGGGCTGGTTGCCGTACCGTCAGCATCTGGAGCTGGTGGCCGGCGGCCGGCGGCACGTGATGATGGGCGCGAGCCAGATCGACCGCTTCGGCAACCAGAACATCTCGTGCATCGGGGACTGGGCACAGCCCCGGCGGCAGTTGCTCGGGGTGCGCGGAGCGCCGGTCAACACCCTCAACCATCCGACCAGTTACTGGATACCGCGGCATTCACGGCGGGTGTTCGTCGAGCGGGTCGACATGGTGTGCGGGGTGGGGTACGACCGTGCGGCCCGGCATCCTGCCACCGCCCGCTTCCACCACATCGCGCGCGTCGTGTCCGACCTCGGTGTGTTCGACTTCGACACCCCGGACCGCTCGATGCGGCTGGCCTCGCTGCATCCGGGGGTGACGGTCGCGGAGGTGCGGCAGGCGACGGGCTTCGAGCCGACGGTCCCCGACGACGTTCCGTACACCCGTGAACCGACGCCTGAGGAGCTGCGGTTGATCCGTGAGGTGATCGATCCGGAGGGGATACGGGAGCGCGAGGTGCCCGATCGGATCGGTGAGGGCGGTGGGCGCTGATGGACACCGCGTTCACCCGGCTCGTCGGGGTCCGGCATCCGGTGGTGCAGACGGGCATGGGCTGGGTGGCCGGGCCCCGTCTGGTCTCCGCCGCGGCCGGCGCGGGCGCGCTCGGGATCCTCGGCTCCGCGACCATGACGCTCGACCGGCTGCGGGAGGCGATACGGGAGGTCAGGGCGCGGACGGACGCGCCGTTCGGGGTGAATCTGCGGGCGGACGCCGGGGACGCGGGCGACCGGGTGCGGATCATCGTGGAGGAGGGCGTGCGGGTGGCGTCGTTCGCGCTGGCGCCGTCGGCTGGGCTGATCGCCGAGCTGAAGGCGGCGGGGGTCGTCGTGATCCCGTCCGTGGGAGCGCGGCGGCATGCCGAGAAGGTTGCCTCCTGGGGTGCGGACGCGGTGATCGTGCAGGGTGGCGAGGGCGGCGGTCACACGGGTGAGGTGGCGACGACCGTGCTGCTGCCGCAGGTGGTGGACGCCGTCGACATCCCGGTGGTGGCGGCGGGCGGCTTCCGTGACGGGCGCGGGCTGGTCGCGGCGCTGGCGTACGGGGCGGCGGGCATCGCGATGGGCACGCGGTTCCTGCTGACGTCGGACTCGACGGTGCCCGAGGCGGTGAAGGCGTGCTATTTGGCGGCGTCGGTGCGGGACGTGACGGTGACGACGGCGGTGGACGGGCTGCCGCACCGCATGCTGCGCACGCCGTTCGTGGACTCGCTGGAGCGCGCGGGCCTGGTGCGGGCGCTGCTGCGGGCGGCGTACGGGGCGTCGGCGTTCCGGAGGCTGTCGGGGCTGACGTGGCCGCGGATGATCCGCGACGGCCTCGCCCTGAAGCGTGGCAAGGACCTGAGCTGGGGCCAGGTACTGCTTGCGGCGAACACGCCGGTGCTGCTCAGGGCGGCGATGGTGGAGGGGCGGACGGATCTGGGGGTGATGGCGTCCGGGCAGGTCGCCGGGGTGATCGACGACCTGCCGTCGTGCGCGGAGCTGGTGGAGCGGATCATGACGGAGGCGGAGGAGGTGCTCGGGTCCCTGGGAGGGTTCAGAGCCGTTCGATGATCGTCACGTTGGCCTGGCCGCCGCCCTCGCACATCGTCTGCAGGCCCAGGCGGCCGCCGGTGCGCTCGAGTTCGTTCAGGAGGGTGGTCATCAGCTTTGCTCCGGTGGCGCCCAGGGGGTGGCCGAGGGCGATGGCGCCGCCGTTGACGTTGACCTTCTCCGGGTCTGCGCCGGTCTCCTTCAGCCAGGCGAGGACGACCGGGGCGAACGCCTCGTTGATCTCGACGAGGTCGATGTCGTCGATCGTGAGCCCGGTCTTCTTCAGGGCGTGCGCGGTCGCCGGGATCGGGGCCGTCAGCATGCGGATCGGGTCCTCGCCGCGCACCGAGAGGTGGTGGACCCGGGCGCGCGGGGTCAGCCGGTGTTCCCGTACGGCGCGTTCCGAGGCCAGTAGCAGGGCCGCCGCGCCGTCGGAGACCTGCGAGGAGCAGGCGGCGGTGACGGTGCCGCCCTCCAGGACCGGCTTCAGCTCGGCCATCTTCTCCAGGGAGGTGTCCCGGCGCGGGCCTTCGTCGACCGTGACGTCCCCGTGGGCGACGGTCTCCTTCTCGAAGCGGCCCTCGTCGATGGCGCGCACCGCCCGCCGGTGCGAGCGGAGGGCGTACTCCTCCTGGTCGCGCCGGGTGATGCCCCACTTGGCGGCGATCATCTCAGCGCCGACGAACTGGTTGACGGGTTGGTCGCCGTAGCGGGCCCGCCAGCCCTCGCTGCCCGCGAACGGCCCCTCGGTCAGCCCGAGCGGTTCGGCGGCCTGACGGGAGGCGAAGGCGATCGGGATCTGCGACATGTTCTGCACACCGCCCGCGACGACCAGGTCCTGGGTGCCGGACATGACGGCCTGCGCCGCGAAGTGCACGGCCTGCTGGGAGGAGCCGCACTGCCGGTCGACGGTCACGCCGGGCACCTCCTGCGGCAGCCCGGCGGCCAGCCAGCAGGTGCGGGCGATGTCCCCGGCCTGCGGCCCGACGGTGTCCAGGCAGCCGAAAACGACGTCCTCCACGGCGGCCGGGTCCACGCCCGAGCGCTCCATGAGGGCTTTCAGTACGTGCGCGCCCAGGTCGGCCGGATGGACCCCGCTGAGCCCGCCCCGGCGCCGCCCGACGGGCGTACGGACCGCTTCGACGATGTAGGCCTCGGCCATGGTGGACTCCCTCGCGCAGGACGACGCTTCACATACGGCTGCTCACGTGCTGCTGTGCTCCTGCTGCTGTTCGCGTACGGCGATCCCGTCGAGCACCATCGACAGGTACTGGCGGGCGATCTCCTCCGGGCTGTGCTGTCCACCGGGCCGGTACCAGGAGGCGGCGACCCACACGGTGTCGCGCACGAACCGGTAGGTGAGCCGGACGTCGAGGTCGGCCCGGAAGACCCGGTCGGCGACGCCCCGTTCCAGGGTGGACAGCCACGCCTTCTCGAACTTGCGTTGCGACTCGGCGAGGAACGCGAACCGTTGCTGCGCCGCGAGCTGCTTGGACTCCTTCTGGTAGATCGCGACGGCCGCGCGGTGCCGGTCGATCTCCCGGAAGGACTCGGTGACCAGTGCCTCCAGCGTCTCCCTCGGGCCGAGGCCGGCGTCCAGGACGGTGTCGTAGCCGTCCCACAGCTCGTCCAGGAAGGTGCGCAGGATCTCCTCCAGCATCGACTCCTTGGAGTCGAAGTGGTAGTAGAGGCTGCCCGCGAGCATTCCGGCGTGGTCGGCGATCGTGCGGACGGTGGTGGCGTTGTAGCCCTGCTCGGCGAAGACCTCGGCGGCGGTGTCGAGGAGTTCACGGCGGCGCGCGGGCGCGGCGGGCACCTGGGGCTTCTTGTTGGTCGGCTTGGTCGGCACGGATCCATTGTGATCCCGGGGGCGCGGGTCCATCGCGGGGCCTAGGGATGCCGGCTGCTGACGGCGACGACCTCGCCGGTCATGTACGAGGAGTAGCCGGACGCCAGGAAGACGATCACGTTGGCCACCTCCCACGGCTCGGCGTGCCGTCCGTACGCCTCCCCCGCGGTCAGCTCCTGGAGCAGTTCGGGGGTCGTGACCTTCACCAGGTGCGGATGCAGGGCGAGGCTCGGCGCGACGGCGTTGACCCGCACCCCGTGCGGGGCCGCCTCCATGGCCGCGCACCGGGTCAGGGCCATCACGCCCGCCTTCGCGGCGGCGTAGTGCGCCTGCCCGGCCTGGGCGCGCCAGCCGAGCACCGAGGCGTTGTTGACGATCACGCCGCCGCCGGTCTCCTTCATGGCGCGCAGGGCCGCGCGCAGGCACCGGAAGGTGCCGTTCAGCGTCACGTCCAGCACGCGCGACCACTGCTCGTCGGTCATGTCGACGAGCGCGGCGGTGCCGCCCAGCCCGGCGTTGTTGACGACGATGTCGAGTCGGCCGTGGGCGCGGACGGCGGTGTCGAACAGGGCCCGGACCTGGGTCTCGTCGGTGACGTCGCACGGCAGGGCGGTCACCGAGCCCTCGAACTCCCCGGCCAGCTCCGCCTCGTACTGCTTGAGGCGGCGCACGTGCGCGTCGCTGATCAGGACGCGCGCGCCCTCCTCCAGGAACCGGCGCGCGGTCGCGCCGCCGATCCCCGCACCGGCCGCCGCGGTGATCACGGCGGTGCGCCCTCGCAGCAGTCCGTGACCGGGCACGTACGCCGGGCTCTCGACGCCTGTCATGGGTCCACGCTAACCTACCAAACACTTGTTAGGGAAGATTGGCGAGGAGCGGCGGAAGGACGGAGCGCGTGGACCTGACCCACTCCCCCGCGGACGAGGCGTTCCGCGCCGAGGCGCGGGCCTGGCTGGCGGCGCATGTGCCCGCGGCCCCGCTGCCCTCGCTGGAGACCGAGGAGGGCTTCGCGGCGCACCGGGCGTGGGAGGCGGAACTGGCCGCGGACCGCTGGTCGGTGGTGTCCTGGCCGGCCGCGTACGGCGGACGGGACGCGGGGCTGGTGCGATGGCTGATCTTCGAGGAGGAGTACTACGCGGCGGGCGCACCGGGCCGGGTGAGCCAGAACGGGATCCATCTGCTGGCGCCCACCCTGTTCGACCACGGCACCGAGGAGCAGCGGGCCCGGGTGCTGCCGCCGATGGCGCGCGGGGAGGTGGTCTGGGCGCAGGCGTGGTCGGAGCCGGAGGCCGGTTCGGACCTGGCCTCCCTGCGGTCGAGGGCGGTGCGCACGGACGGCGGCTGGCGCTTGAGCGGACAGAAGACGTGGTCGTCGCGGGCGGCCTTCGCGGATCGGGCGTTCGGGTTGTTCCGCAGCGAACCGGAGGCACCGAAGCACCAGGGGCTGATCTACCTGATGTTCGACCTGTGCGCGCCCGGGGTGACGGTCCGGCCGATCGACCGCCTCGACGGGAAGCCGGCGTTCGCCGAGCTGTTCCTGGACGGGGTGTTCGTGCCCGACGAGGACGTGATCGGCGAGCCGGGCGAGGGCTGGCGGATCGCGATGTCGGCAGCCGACAACGAACGCGGGCTCACCCTCCGCTCCCCCGGCCGCTACCTGGCCGCCGCCGACCGGCTGGTGGAGCTGTGGCGGGAGCGCGGATGCCCGGTGCGGGCACAGGACCGGGTGGCCGACGCGGTGATCGGCGCCCGCGCCTACCAGCTCTTCACGTACGCGGGCGCGTCCCGCTTCCTTCAGGGCGAGCCGCTGGGTCCCGAGTCCAGCATGAACAAGGTGTTCTGGTCGGAGTACGACATCGCGCTGCACGAGACGGCGCTCGATCTGCTGGGCGAGGAGGGCGAATTGGCGGACACCGGCTGGGCGGAGGGGTACGTCTTCTCCCTCGCGGGGCCCCTCTACGCCGGCACGAACGAGATCCAGCGCGACATCATCGCCGAACGCCTTCTCGGTCTGCCGAAGGGCCGCCGATGATGCGCCCGCTCCCGAAAGGCCAAGGCTGATGCGTTTCCTGCTCACCGAGGAACAGCGCGCGTTCGCCCGCTCCTTGGACGCCCTGCTGACCGCTGCCGACACCCCCTCGGTCATTCGGTCCTGGAGTGCCGGTGACCCCACGGCGGGCCGGGCGCTGTGGTCCCGGATCGCGGAGGCGGGCGTCTTCGCGCTGGCGGTCCCGGAGGCGTACGAAGGGGTGGGACCGCTTCCCGTGGAAATCGTGGTGGCCTTCGTGGAGTTGGGGCGGCACGCGGTGCCGGGCCCGCTGGCGGAGACGGTGCTCGCGGCGGCCCTCCTCTCCGGACAGCCAGAACCCGCCGGGCGGCTGCTGCCCCAGCTGGCGTCGGGCAAGGCACTGGCCACGGTGGGCGCACCGTACGCCCTGGACGCGGACACCGCGGACCTCGTCCTCGCCCTCAGGGACGGCCAGGTGTGGCGGGCCCCGGGCGCCCGGGACACTCGCCCGTCCCTGGACCCCGCCCGGCGGCTCTCCACCCCGCTCCCCGGTGGAGAACTGCTCTCCCCCGTCATCCCCCCGGACGCCGTCCTCTGGGCCCGCCTCGCCACCGCGGCCCAGGCGCTCGGCGTAGGACTGGCCCTCCTCGACAGGACCGTCGCCCATGTCGGGCGACGCATCCAGTTCGGTGTCCCCACAGGCTCCTTCCAGGCCGTCAAACACCGTCTGGCCGACGCGAGGATCGCCCTGGAGTTCGCGCGTCCGCTGCTCTTCGGGGCGGCCCTGTCCATGACGCCGGCGGACGTGGCCGCCGCCAAGGTCGCGGCCTGCGAGGCGGCGTACGCGACCGCCCGGACGGCGCTCCAACTGCACGGGGCGATCGGCTACACCGCCGAGTACGACCTGTCCCTGTGGCTGACCAAGGCGCGTGCGCTGCGCTCGGCGTGGGGTGGGCCCGCGCGGTGCCGGGCTGTCGTCCTCGGCGCCCGCGGGTGAGGCAGTGTCATCCGGCCACGATGCCCCGTGCCCGCGCCGCCGCGAGCCACTGCGGGAACTCGCCCACCAGCCGGTCGTACAGTTCGGCGTCGGGCACCGTCCGTGGGTCCGTACCGGCATGGAAGAACCCGGCGTTGTCGACGGCCCGCTTCTGCGGCACCGGCAGCTCGTCGAGCTTGCGCAGGAAGTCGAACTGCTTGCTGCCCGGATCCCCGAACCCGATGAACTGCCAGAACATCGGCAGCTTCGCCGCCTTGCAGAGATGGCGCTCCGCGGCGAACTTGTCGATGGGGCCGCCGTCGGTCTGGAAGACGACCAGGGCGGGGTCCTTCGAGCCGCTGTCGAGGTAGTGGTCGATGACGGCGTCCATGGCGAGGTGGTAGCTGGTCTTGCCCATGTGCCCGAGACCGGCCACGATCCGGTCGATGCGACCCCGGTGGTCGGTCAGGGAGATGTCGGAGACCGCGTCGACGTCGGTGGAGAAGAAGACGACCGGCACGCTTCCGTCGTCGTCGAGGTGCGCGGAGAGCCCCAGCACACGTTCGGCGAGCGCCTGCACGCTGCCGTCCTTGTAGTAGGGCCGCATGGACCCCGAGTAGTCGACCACGAGGTAGACGGCGGCCCGCTGCCCGTCGAGGCCGTGCTTGCGCAGCGAGACCCCGGCGGTCTTGTACAGGCTGACCAGCGCGGGGGCGGTCTGCTCCACCTTGGTCAAACTGATCGCGGCCATGCTGCTCCCCCTCGGTGCGGTGCGGGAACGCCGAGGCTACGCCACGACAGCCGCTCAAAGCGGCGGCGCCTGCCAGGTCGTCCGGTCGGGGACAAGATGGCAGGCGCCGCCTCGGGGGGTCTGGGGGCGAACCCCCAGATATCCCGCCCGTACGCCTTTGTACGGGACGCTGTATGAGTGACCCTCAGGTCACTGTGGGAGCCGTCAGACCGTCAGTGCGCGGTCCGTCGGCCGGATCGGGGCCGGCAGTTCGCTGGCGCCGGTGAGGTAGCGGTCGACGCCGCGGGCGGCCGAGCGGCCCTCGGCGATCGCCCAGACGATCAGCGACTGGCCGCGGCCCGCGTCACCGGCCACGAACACGCCCGGCACGTTCGTCTGGAAGTCGGCGTCGCGCGCGATGTTGCCGCGCTCGTCCAGCGCCAGGCCGAGCTGCTCGACCAGGCCGTTCTGCTGGTCGGTGCCGGTGAAGCCCATGGCGAGGGTGACCAGCTGGGCGGGGATCTTGCGCTCGGTGCCCGGCTTCTGCGTCAGCTTGCCGTCCACGAACTCGACCTCGGCCAGGTGCAGCCACTGCACGTTGCCGTCCTCGTCGCCCTCGAAGTGGGTCGTCGAGGCGGAGTAGATCCGCTCGCCGCCCTCCTCGTGGGCCGAGGTGACCTTGTAGAGGATCGGGAAGGTCGGCCACGGCTGGTTCGTCGGGTGCCGCTCGTCGTTCGGGCGGGGCATGATCTCCAGCTGCGTGACGGAGGCCGCGCCCTGGCGGTGGGCGGTGCCCACGCAGTCCGCGCCCGTGTCGCCGCCGCCGATCACGACCACGTGCTTGCCCTCGGCCGAGATCGGCGGGGTGACGTAGTCGCCCTCCTGGACCTTGTTGGCCAGGGGCAGGTACTCCATCGCCTGGTAGATGCCCTTGAGCTCACGGCCGGGGACCGGGAGGTCGCGGGCGGTGGTGGCGCCCGCGGCGATCACGATCGCGTCGTACCGCTTGCGCAGGTCCGACGCCTTCAGGTCGCGGCCGATCTCGATACCCGTACGGAAGCGGGTGCCCTCCGCGCGCATCTGCTCGATACGGCGGTTGATGTGCCGCTTCTCCATCTTGAACTCGGGGATGCCGTAGCGGAGCAGACCGCCGATGCGGTCCGCGCGCTCGTACACGGCCACCGTGTGGCCGGCCCGGGTCAGCTGCTGGGCGGCGGCGAGACCGGCGGGGCCGGACCCGATCACCGCGACCGTCTTACCCGACAGGCGCTCCGGGGCCTGCGGCTTGACGTCACCGCTGTCCCACGCCTTGTCGATGATCGAGACCTCGACGTTCTTGATGGTGACCGGCGGCTGGTTGATGCCGAGCACGCACGCCGACTCGCACGGAGCGGGGCACAGGCGGCCCGTGAACTCCGGGAAGTTGTTCGTGGCGTGCAGCCGCTCGGAGGCGGCCGTCCAGTCCTCGCGGTAGGCGTAGTCGTTCCACTCGGGGATCAGGTTCCCGAGCGGACAGCCGTTGTGGCAGAACGGGATGCCGCAGTCCATGCACCGGCTGGCCTGCTTGCTGATGATCGGCAGCAGGGAGCCGGGGACGTAGACCTCGTTCCAGTCCCGGACGCGCTCCTCGACGGGGCGGGACTTGGCGACCTCGCGGCCGTGGTTCAGGAAGCCCTTGGGATCAGCCATTGGTCGCCGCCTCCATCATCTTCTCGTGGGTCTCGGTCTCGGAGAGACCGGCTCGCTCGGCGGCGTCCTTGGCGGCGAGCACTGCCTTGTACGTGCTGGGGATGATCTTGCTGAAGCGGGTCACGGCCGTGTCCCACTCGGCGAGGAGCTTCTCGGCCACGGTGGAGCCGGTCTCCTCCTGGTGGCGGCGCACCACGTCGTGCAGCCACTGCTTGTCGGCGTCGTCCAGGGCCTCGACGGCGCCCAGGTTGCCGGCGTTGACGTTGTCGCGGTCCAGGTCGATGACGTACGCGACACCGCCCGACATACCGGCCGCGAAGTTGCGGCCCGTCTCGCCGAGGACGACCGCGTGGCCGCCGGTCATGTACTCGCAGCCGTGGTCGCCCACGCCCTCCGAGACCACCAGCGCACCGGAGTTGCGGACGCAGAACCGCTCACCGACCTTGCCCCGCAGGAAGATCTCGCCGCTGGTCGCGCCGTAGGCGAGGGTGTTGCCCGCGATGACGCTGTACTCGGCGAGGTGGTCGGCCGCGCGGTCCGGGCGGACGATGATCCGCCCGCCGGAGAGGCCCTTGCCGACGTAGTCGTTGGCGTCGCCCTCCAGGCGCAGGGTGACACCGCGCGGCACGAAGGCGCCGAAGGACTGGCCCGCGGAGCCCGTGAAGGTGATGTCGATCGTGTCGTCGGGCAGGCCCGCGCCACCGAACTTCTTCGTCACCTCGTGGCCGAGCATGGTGCCGACCGTGCGGTTGATGTTGCGGATCGCGACCTGGGCGCGCACCGGCTGGGCGTCGGTCTGGGAGTCCGCGTTCAGGGCGTCGGCGGCGAGCTTGATCAGCTCGTTGTCGAGCGCCTTCTCCAGGCCGTGGTCCTGCGCGATCACCTGGTGGCGCACCGCGCCCTCGGGCAGCTCGGGCACGTGGAACAGCGGCTCCAGGTCCAGGCCCTGCGCCTTCCAGTGGTTCACCGCGCGGGTGACGTCCAGGACCTCGGCGTGGCCGACGGCCTCCTCGATGGAGCGGAAGCCCAGCTCGGCCAGCAGCTCGCGGACCTCCTCCGCGATGAACCGGAAGAAGTTCACGACGAACTCGGCCTTGCCGGAGAACCGCTCGCGCAGCACCGGGTTCTGCGTGGCGATGCCGACCGGGCAGGTGTCCAGGTGGCAGACGCGCATCATGACGCAGCCGGAGACGACCAGCGGAGCGGTCGCGAAACCGAACTCCTCGGCGCCGAGCAGCGCGGCGATGACCACGTCACGGCCGGTCTTCAGCTGGCCGTCGGTCTGCACGACGATGCGGTCGCGCAGGCCGTTGAGCAGCAGGGTCTGCTGGGTCTCGGCGAGGCCGAGCTCCCAGGGGCCGCCCGCGTGCTTCAGCGAGGTGAGCGGCGAGGCGCCCGTGCCGCCGTCGTGGCCGGAGATGAGGACGACGTCCGCGTGCGCCTTGGACACACCGGCCGCGACCGTGCCGACGCCGACCTCGGAGACCAGCTTCACGTGGATGCGGGCCTGCGGGTTGGCGTTCTTCAGGTCGTGGATCAGCTGCGCCAGGTCCTCGATGGAGTAGATGTCGTGGTGCGGCGGCGGGGAGATGAGCCCCACGCCCGGCGTCGAGTGCCGGGTCTTGGCCACCCACGGGTACACCTTGTGGCCGGGCAGCTGGCCGCCCTCGCCGGGCTTGGCGCCCTGGGCCATCTTGATCTGGATGTCGTCCGCGTTGACCAGGTACTCGGAGGTCACGCCGAAGCGGCCGGATGCCACCTGCTTGATCGCCGAGCGGCGCGCCGGGTCGTACAGGCGCTCCGGGTCCTCGCCGCCCTCACCGGTATTGGACTTGCCGCCCAGCTGGTTCATGGCGATGGCGAGGGTCTCGTGCGCCTCCTGGGAGATGGAGCCGTACGACATGGCGCCCGTGGAGAACCGCTTGACGATCGACGAGACCGGCTCGACCTCCTCGATCGGGATCGGTCCCCGGTCCGACTTGAAGCCGAACAGGCCGCGCAGCGTCATCAGGCGCTCGGACTGCTCGTTCACGCGGGCCGTGTACTTCTTGAAGATGTCGAAGCGGCCGGTGCGCGTGGAGTGCTGGAGGCGGAAGACCGTCTCCGGGTCGAACAGGTGCGGCTCGCCCTCGCGACGCCACTGGTACTCGCCGCCGATGTCCAGCGCGCGGTGCGCGGGAGCGATGCCGGAGGCCGGGTAGGCCTTGGCGTGACGGGCGGCGACCTCCTGGGCGATGACGTCGATGCCGACGCCGCCGATCTTGGTGGCGGTGCCGTTGAAGTACTTCTCGACGAAGGCCTCGTCCAGGCCGACGGCCTCGAAGACCTGGGCGCCGCGGTAGGAGGCGACCGTCGAGATGCCCATCTTCGACATGACCTTCAGGACGCCCTTGCCGAGGGCGTAGATCAGGTTGCGGATGGCCTTCTCGGGCTCGGCGCCCGGCAGGAACGTCCCTGCGCGGACCAGGTCCTCGACGGACTCCATCGCCAGGTACGGGTTGACGGCGGCGGCGCCGTAGCCGATGAGCAGGGCGACGTGGTGGACCTCGCGGACGTCGCCGGCCTCGACCAGCAGGCCCACCTGGGTGCGCTGCTTGGTGCGGATGAGGTGGTGGTGGACGGCCGCGGTGAGCAGCAGCGACGGGATCGGCGCGTGCTCGGCGTCCGAGTGCCGGTCCGACAGGACGATCAGACGGGCGCCGTTCTCGATGGCGGCGTCGGCCTCGGCGCAGATCTCCTCCAGGCGCGCGGCGAGGGCGTCACCGCCGCCGTGCACCCGGTACAGGCCGGACAGCGTGGCGGCCTTGAAGCCGGGCATGTCGCCGTCGGCGTTGATGTGGATGAGCTTGGCCAGCTCGTCGTTGTCGATCACCGGGAAGGGCAGCACGACGCTGCGGCAGGAGGCCGCGGTCGGGTCGAGCAGGTTGCCCTGCGGGCCCAGCGAGGAGCGCAGCGAGGTGACGAGCTCCTCGCGGATCGCGTCCAGCGGCGGGTTGGTGACCTGCGCGAACAGCTGGGTGAAGTAGTCGAAGAGCAGACGCGGACGCTCGGACAGCGCCGCGATCGGCGAGTCGGTGCCCATGGAGCCGATCGGCTCGGCGCCGGTGTTGGCCATCGGCGCGAGGATGACGCGCAGCTCCTCCTCGGTGTAGCCGAAGGTCTGCTGGCGGCGGGTGACCGAGGCGTGGGTGTGCACGATGTGCTCACGCTCGGGCAGGTCGCTCAGCTCGATCTCGCCGGCCTCCAGCCACTCGGCGTACGGCTGCTCGGCGGCGAGGGCCGCCTTGATCTCGTCGTCCTCGATGATGCGGTGCTCGGCGGTGTCCACGAGGAACATGCGGCCGGGCTGCAGGCGGCCCTTGCGGACGACCTTGGCCGGGTCGATGTCGAGGACGCCGACCTCGGAGGCGAGGACGACGAGGCCGTCGTCGGTGACCCAGTAGCGGCCCGGGCGCAGACCGTTGCGGTCGAGCACGGCGCCGACCTGGGTGCCGTCGGTGAAGGTGACGCAGGCCGGGCCGTCCCAGGGCTCCATCATCGTGGAGTGGTACTGGTAGAAGGCGCGCCGGGCCGGGTCCATGGAGTCGTGGTTCTCCCACGCCTCCGGGATCATCATCAGCACGGAGTGCGACAGGGAGCGGCCACCGAGGTGGAGCAGCTCGAGCACCTCGTCGAAGGAGGCGGAGTCGGACGCGTCAGGGGTGCAGATCGGGAAGATCCGCTCCAGCTTCTCCTGCGGGCCGAACAGGTCGGAGATCAGCTGCGACTCACGGGCGACCATCCAGTTGCGGTTGCCCTTGACCGTGTTGATCTCGCCGTTGTGCGCGACGAAGCGGTACGGGTGGGCGAGCGGCCAGCTCGGGAAGGTGTTCGTGGAGAACCGCGAGTGGACGAGCGCGATGGCCGTGGCGAAGCGGCGGTCGGACAGGTCCGGGAAGAAGGGCTCGAGCTGGCCGGTGGTCAGCATGCCCTTGTACACGATCGTCCGCGCGGACAGCGACGGGAAGTACACGCCGGCCTCGCGCTCGGCGCGCTTGCGCAGCACGAACGCCTTGCGGTCGAGGTCGATGCCCTTGCTCACGCCGTCCGTCACGAACAGCTGGCGGAAGGCGGGCATCGTGGAGCGGGCGGTGGCACCGAGCAGCTCGGGGGCGACCGGGACGTCGCGCCAGCCCAGGACGGTCAGGCCCTCCTCGGCGGCGATCGTGTCGATCGCCGAGGCGGCCTCGGCGGTGCCGTCCTCGGGCAGGAAGGCGATACCGACGGCGTAGGCGCCCGCCTCGGGCAGTTCGAATCCGGCCACCTCGCGGAAGAAGGCGTCGGGGACCTGGGAGAGGATGCCGGCGCCGTCACCCGAGTCGGGCTCGGAGCCGGTGGCACCGCGGTGTTCCAGGTTGCGCAGAACCGTGAGCGCCTGCTCGACCAGCGCATGGCTCGCCTCGCCGGTGAGGGTGGCCACGAAGCCGACGCCACAGGCGTCGTGCTCGTTGCGGGGGTCGTACATACCCTGCGCAGCAGGGCGAGCATCCATGAAGGACCAGTTCTGGCCATTCGCGGAGTGCTGGGACGGCTGGCGCGGCGTACGCATCGGCTCTCCCGTCGTCGTCATGTGGCATATGCAGGTGCCGAGGGACGACGTTGGCCCTCTGCGAAAGGTGCAAAATTTCGTGCAGGTTACATGATGGAGCGGTTCTCGGGAACCGGGATAGGCCGTTCCAACATGCGGACATCGCCGGGGCGTGGCGCGGGTTCCACGCACGGCGATGGAGTGGAGGGGGCACAACCGGACAGATCAGTGTCCGTCGACCCGGGGACGGAGGGCAACATCGCCCACCGTGAGGGGGTGCGGAGCAGGCGTCATTGCCCGCGGCGCTTACGGCTCATGCCCGCTGGTTAAGCACGCGAAACCGTCGAGTAACAACTATTTATGCGGTCCCTCGCATAACTAGCCTGCGCTTATCGTACGGCCGTACCGAACAAAGTGCCCAGGACGTACGTCACACCCGCCGCGGCACCACCGAGGGCGAGCTGCCTGAAGCCGCTGTACCACCAGCTGCGCGCCGTCACCTTGGCCACGACGGCGCCGCACGCGAAGAGTCCGAGGAGCGCGAGAAGGACGGCGGGCCACAGGGCGTGGGCACCGAGCAGGTAGGGCAGGAGGGGCAGCAGGGCGCCGAGCGCGAAGGACCCGAAGCTGGAGACGGCGGCCACCAGCGGGGAGGGCAGGTCGCCCGGGTCGATACCGAGCTCCTCGCGGGCGTGTATCTCCAGGGCCTGCTCGGGGTCGCGGGAGAGCTGCTTGGCGACCTCGCGGGCCAGCGCGGGCTCGACGCCGCGCGCCTCGTACAGCGCCGCCAGCTCCTCCTCCTCGTCCTCCGGGTGCTTCCTCAGCTCCCGCCGCTCGACGTCGAGCTCGGCCTCGACCAGCTCGCGCTGCGAGGCGACGGAGGTGTACTCGCCGGCGGCCATCGAGAAGGCCCCGGCGGCCATACCCGCGAGGCCTGTGATGATGATGGTCTGCTGGCTGACGGACCCGCCGGCGACACCCGTCATCAGGGCCAGGTTGGACACCAGCCCGTCCATCGCGCCGAACACGGCCGGGCGCAGCCAGCCACCGTTGACATCCCGGTGGGTGTGGTTGTCCCGGTGCGCCTCGTGCAGCGTCGCCTCGGTCTCGATGATGGCCATGAGGTCCCCCAGGAAGCTTAGGCAAAGCTAAGTTTGGACACGTTCTATCTTTCGACAACACAGAATCTACGCCTTGAATTTCCGTCCCGCCAGCAAGGAAAGGCTCGGCTAACCTGCACCTTTGCCTCTCCGCGCTCATCCGTGACGATCACTGCTCAGATGCCGGACGGGTGATGCTGAGGCCCGCAAGGCTCTGCGCGACGGTTTCGGGGGGACAGATCGCACAGGGGGCGCCGCGAGAGGAGAGGCACCGTATGGCCATCGCCTGCACTCCCCCCGTACCGGCGCCCGAGGACGCCGCCGGTCCCCGGGAACGGGCGCGGGGCGCGTTGCTCGGCCTCGCCGTCGGGGACGCGCTGGGGGCGCCCGCCGAGAACCTGGAGCCGTCCGGGATCCGGGCCCGCTGGGGCCGCATCACGGGGTTCGTCACCGAGCAGCCGTGCGGCACGGACGACACCGAGTACGCCATCTTCTCCGGGCTGCTGCTGGCCCGGCACGGCTCGGCGCTCACCGTGGCGCATGTGGAGGCGGCCTGGCACGAGTGGATCGCGGACCGGGACGAGGGGCCGTTCCGGGGGGCGGGCTTCAGCGAGCGCGGGACGCTGGAGAACCTGCGCCGGGGCCTTGCCGCCCCCGCCTCCGCGCAGCACCGGCACGCCTGGAGCGACGGGCTCGCCATGCGTGCGGCGCCCTTCGGGGTGTTCGCCGCGGGCCGCCCGGCGGAGGCGGCGCGACTGGTGGCGATCGACGGTTCGGTGAGCCATGAGGGCGAGGGCATCCACGGCGGCCGGGCGGTCGCGGCAGGCGTCGCGGCGGCGATGACCGGAGCGTCGACGAGCGCCGTGGTGGCCTCGGCCCTCGCGGCCGTCCCCGAGGACTCGTGGACGGCCCGCTCGCTGCGCCGCGCGGTCGCCGTGGCCCATCGGGGCGCCCGCGCGGTCCGCTCCGCGGTGGTGATCGACGGCTATCCCTGGACGGACCTCGCGCCCGAGGCGGTCGCCCTGGCGTTCGGCGCGTACGTGGCGGCAGGCGGCGACTTCCGGGAGTCGGTGCTCGCCGCGGTCAACATGGGCCGCGACGCCGACACCACAGCGGCGGTCGCGGGCGCCCTGGCGGGCGCGACCCGCGGTATCGCGGCGATCCCCCGGGAGTGGGCGGCGGCGATCGGCCCGGCACGGGGGCGCTGCCTGCCGTCCGTGGCGGGGCACCACGTCCTGGACGTGGCCGACCTGCTGACGCCGGGGGACGGGGGGAAGCGGGCCGCGGGAGTCCGCGGGGAGAGGATCGCGGCGATCCGAGGGGAGAGGGCCGTTCGGATCGGCGGGGCGGGGGGCGCGCGGGTCCCGGAGACGGGGCCGGCCGTACGGGGCGGCGGATCCGTGCGGCTTGACGGCCAGGGATCCGAAAGCCATGACGGCCACGGATCCGGACGCCATGACGGCCAGGAAGCCGTACGGCGTGACGGCGAGAAAGCCCTACGCCGTGACGTACGTACGCCGCTCGGTGCGGTGCCGTACGGCCGGACCCAGGGGGAGCCGTGAGCGGGCCTCGGCGGGTCGAGGGGCTGCTGCTCGGGCTCGCAGTGGGTGATGCCGCCGGGTGGCCCGCCGCCCGGCACCGGGCCGCACGGATGCCCGAGTGGACCCGGCGGCTGACCCGGGAGCTGGACACCTTCGCCGAGGAGAACGCGACCACCACCCTGCCGGTGCCGATCGCCCTCAACCAGTCGCCGCAACCGCTGCGGCTCGGACCGTCGGACGACGCCGAGTGGGCGGCGTTCACGGCCGAGGCCCTGCTGCGCGCCAAGGACGCCGACGCGCTCGGCGGTCCCGACCGGCAGCCCGGACTACGAGCCGCCATCGACCGGTCCTGGAACGCCCTCGCCACCGAGGTCACCGCCGCGGCCGACCGCGGCCCCGAGGCCGAGTCGGCCCTCATGCCGTTGCGTGCCCGCATCTCCGTCCGCGCGGGCCTCGGCAACCTCGCCACCGGGCTGCGCCCGCCCGCCACCGGTCACGACAACCCGCACTACTTCGACGACGCGGCCTGCGTACGGGCCTGCGTGCTCGCCGTGGCCCACCCGGGCGAGCCCGAATCCGCCGCCGCGCTCGCCGAGTTCGACGCCCGTTACACCCAGGACGGCGACGGGGTGCACGGCGCCCGTGCCATGGCCGCGGCCCTCTCGCTCGCCCTGTCCGGGGCGGCGCTCGACAACTGCGTGCGGGCCGCGCTGGCCGAGCTCCCCGAGTCCACCGAGATCGGCCGCAACGCCCGGCACGCCCTGAAGCTGGCCCACGACGGCGAGGGGGCCTTCCGCGTCGTCCCCCTGCTGGAACACCAGATCGTCGACCACGTCTACAGCTACGGCGTCGCGGCCGCGGAGACCGTCCCGGTCGCCCTCGCCCTCGCGACGGCGGCCCACGGGCGCATCGCGGAGGCGGTGCCCGCCGCCGCCTGCCTGTCGCGGGTGGCCGACTCCGCCCCGGCCCTCACGGGCGCACTCACGGGAGCCCTGGGCGGCGGCGCGGCGATCCCGTCCTCGTGGCGCGACTCCTGCCGCACCCTCGCGGGCTGTGCACTGCCCCACCTGACCGGCACGGACCTCGTACACCTCGCCGAACTCCTGGAGACGACGGAACTGACCGCTACCGGTGGATGATTCGGACATGACGCCCACTCCTGACGAGTCGGTCCCTCTGGACGAACGCATCACCGGCGCCCTGGTCGGCGCAGCCGTCGGCGACGCCCTCGGCGGTCCCGTCGAGGGCCACTCCCCCGAGCAGATCGTCGAACGGCACGGCGGCCGGATCCACGGGATCGTCGGACCCTGGCACGGCGACGCCTGGCGCACGGCCCGCCCCGTCGCCCCGTACCACAAGGGGGACGGCCACGTCACCGACGACACGTTGATGACGCACGCGCTGGTACGGGTGTACGCGGCCGTCCGCGACCACCTCGACGCGTACGCGATCGCCGAGCACCTGGTCCCCGACCTGATGACGAACCCGCGCTGGATCCCGGAGCTGGAGGCGGAGGCACTCCCGCTGCACCGCGTCTTCCTGGCCGAGAAGTGGCTCGTGACACGGCTTCACTACGCCCATGCGGACCCGCGGGAGGCGGGCGTCGGCAACATCGTCAACTGCGGTGCCGCGATGTACATGGCGCCGGTCGGCCTGGTCAACGCGGCCAACCCCGAGGGCGCGTACGCCGAGGCCCTGGACGTGGCGGGCGCGCACCAGTCCTCGTACGGCAGGGAGGCGGCCGGGGTGCTCGCGGCGGCGGTGGCGGCGGCGTGCACGCCGGGCGCGACCTGCGACTCGGTCGTGTCCGCGTGCCTGTCGCTGGCGAAGGACGGAACGCGGGCCGCCATCGAGACGGTCTGCGACGCCGCCTCCCGCTACTCGGACTTCGAGTCGGCGCTCCGTCCGCTGCGGGAGGCGGTGGCGCCGTACGACACCGTCGGCCCCGACTACCGCGCCCCGTCCCTGGGCGCCCGCCGACCGTCCCGGCTGCACGCGATCGAGGAACTCCCGGTGGCGCTCGGCATGGTGGTCGTGGCGCGCGGGGACTACCGTCACGCGGTGCTCGGCTCGGTGAACTACGGCCGGGACTGCGACTCCATCGCGACGATGGCGGGCGCTATCACGGGCGCGCTGGGCTCACAGGTCCCCTCCGACTGGGCGAAGGCGGTCGCGGAGGCGAGCCGCCTCGACCTGCACGCCCCGGCCCGGACGCTCACGGAGGTCACCCGGGAGATCTTCGCCCGGGACGTGCGCCGCCGCCGGTCCCACGAGGCGGCCTTCGCCGCGCTGGGAGGCTGAGGTGCTCCGACTGACCTGGGTCCAGCCGGAGGACCTCCTCGGCCATGAACTCCGCCAGGCGGAACAGGACGGCCGGGAGCCTTCGGCGATCGCGGCGAGATGGCGGGCGGCGGGCGGCCCACCGGCGCCCCTGACCGCCGGCGCGTCACCGGTACCGGCGTCCCCGTACCTGCGCCTGCTGGCAAAGGACCTGCTGGACGAACTGGCCGACCTGCCGAGCTGTTTGGCGGAACACGAACCGACGGACCTGGCCCGGATCAGGGCGCTGTGCCGGAGCCGGCCTGCTCAGGCTGCGGGCAATCGTGCCGCTGAGGCGATGGGGGTCCCCCCTGCTCGAGCGAAGTCGAGAGCTTGGGGGAGGGTCGGCGCTGGGGGCACCCCCTCCGGGGGAGGCACCCTGCAAGCGCCGGCAGGCGAAACCAACCCCCGAGCAACCCCCACCGAGGCGCAACTCGAAGCCGCCTGGCTGGGCAGAGCCGCCGGCTGCCTCCTCGGCAAACCGGTCGAAAAGCTCCCCCTCGACGGCATCCGCCAACTGGCCCGCGCCACTGGCAACTGGCCGTTGAGCACCTGGTTCACGGCCCGCGGACTACCCGCGGACCTGGCCGAGCAGTACCCGTGGAACCGTCGCTCCGCGAAAACCTCCCTCGCCGAGAACATCGACGGCATGCCCGAGGACGACGACCTCAACTACCCCCTGCTGAACCTCCTGTTGCTCGCCCGCCACGGCAAGCACTTCACCACCACCGACGTCGCCCGGCTCTGGCTCGACGAACTCCCCGCCGCCCGCACCTTCACCGCCGAACGCGTCGCCTACCGCAACCTCCTCTCCGGCATCGAGCCCCCACGCACCGCCCGCCACCGCAACCCCTTCCGCGAATGGATCGGCGCCCTCATCCGCGCGGACGTGCACGGCTGGACCAACCCCGGCGACCCGGCCGCCGCGGCCGAACAGGCCCACCGCGACGCCACCCTCACCCACACCGGGAACGGCGTCTACGCGGCGATGTTCACCGCGGCCGCCATCGCCGAGGCGGCCACCGGCGCCCATGACGTCCACCACTGCCTGCGCACCGGTCTCACCGTCGTCCCGCCCGCCTCCCGCCTCGCCCGCGCGGTCCGCCACGCGATCCGACTGGCCCGATCCACACCCGACTTCGACGCGGTGGTCGACGAACTGCACGCCGCCCACCGCGGCTACCACTGGGTCCACGCCATCCCCAACACCGCCCTGATCGCCGCCGCCCTCACCCACGCCGACGGCGACTTCACCGGATCCATCTGCCGTGCGGTGTCCGGGGGGTGGGACACCGATTCGAACGGCGCGACGGCCGGCAGCATCGCCGGACTGCTGGCCGGACACCCCACCGCGCTCCCCGACCGCTGGACCACCCCCCTCAAGAACCGGCTCGCCACGTCCGTCGGCGACTTCAACGGTGTCGGCTTCGACGCCCTTGCCCACCTCACCCACCGGGAGGCCCACCGCTCATGACCGCACCCCTCGCCGGCCTCCGCGTGCTCGACCTCGCGACCCTCTTCGCCGGCCCCCTCGCCGCCACTCTGCTCGGTGACTTCGGCGCCGAGGTCATCAAGGTCGAGCACCCGGCCCGTCCCGACCCCTCCCGCGGCCACGGCCCGACGAAGCACGGCGTGGGGCTGTGGTGGAAACTGCTCGGCCGCAACAAGCGCACGATGACACTCGACCTGTCCAAGCCCGGTGGCCGTGCGACTCTGCTGCGGCTCGCCGCGACCGCCGACGTGATCGTCGAGAACTTCCGCCCGGGCACCCTGGAGAAGTGGGCCCTCGGGTGGGACGAGCTGTCCGCCGCGAACTCCCGTCTCGTGCTCGCCCGGGTGACCGCGTTCGGCCAGTTCGGCCCGTACGCGCACCGCCCCGGCTTCGGCACGCTCGCGGAGGCCATGAGCGGGTTCGCGGCGATCACCGGGGAGCCGGACGGGCCGCCGACGCTCCCACCGTTCGGGCTGGCCGACTCGATCGCGGCGCTGGCGACGGCGTACGCGGTGATGACGGCCCTGGCGGCCCGCGAGCGCACCGGGACGGGCCAGGTGGTGGACATGGCGATCATCGAACCGATCCTCACCGTCCTCGGCCCGCAGCCGATCTGGTTCGACCAGCTGGGCCACGTCCAGGGGCGCACCGGCAACCGCTCCCAGAACAACGCCCCGCGCAACACCTACCGCACCGCGGACGGCGGCTGGGTCGCCGTGTCGGCCTCCGCCACGTCCGTCGCCGAGCGGGTGATGCGCCTGGTCGGCCGCCCCGAGCTGATCGAGGAGCCGTGGTTCGCGACGGGCGAGGAGCGGGCCCGGCACGCGGACGTGCTCGACGAGGCCGTCGGCGGGTGGATCGCCGGCCGCACCCGCGCGGAGGTGCTGAAGGCGTTCGAGGACGCGGAGGCCGCGGTGGCGCCGGTGCAGGACGTGCGGGAGGTGATGACCGACCCGCAGTACGCGGCGCTCGGCACGATCACCACGATCCCGGACGACCCGGAGCTGGGCCGCCTACGGATGCAGAATGTCCTGTTCCGCCTCTCTGCCACGCCCGGCGCGATCCGCTGGGCCGGCCGTCCGCACGGCGCGGACACGCGGGCGGTCCTGACCGAACTGGGTCTGACGGCCCCTGAGATCGCCGCGCTCGAGGCGGAGGGTGCGCTATGACCCCTCTCACCCTGCTGTACGCGCCCGGTGACCGCCCGGAGGTGGTGGGCAAGGCGCTCACCTCCGGGGCGGACGTGGTGCTGGTCGACCTGGAGGACGCGGTCTCCCCGGACCGCAAGGCGTACGCGCGGGCGGCGACGGCGGAACGGCTCGCGGAACGCCCGCCGGTGCCGGTCCATGTCCGGGTGAACGCGCTGGACAGCCCCTGGGGCGAGGCGGACCTCAGGGCGCTCACGGCGCTCGTGGGTCTCACGGGGCTGCGCCTTCCGAAGGTGACGTCGCCCTCGGACGTCGTCCGTGCCGCGCGCCGCGCCGTCCGGGCGGACGGCACGGTCGTCCCCCTCCACGCCCTGCTGGAGACGGCCCTGGGGGTGGAGCGCGCGTTCGCGATCGCGTCGGCGCATCCGGCCGTGCGGGGCATCGCGCTGGGTGAGTCGGACCTCCGCGCCGACCTGGGCGTACGGGAGGACGCGGGGCTCGACTGGTCGCGGGCGCGGGTGGTGGTGGCGGCCCGGGCCGCCGCGCTGCCGCCGCCGGCCCAGTCGATCTACCCGGACACACGGGACCTGGAGGGCCTGGCGGCGTCCTGCGCGCACGGCCGCAGCCTGGGCTTCCTGGGCCGGGCGGCGATCCATCCCCGTCAGCTTCCGGTCATCGAACGCGCCTACGCACCGACCCCGGAGGAGATCACGCGAGCGGAGGAAACCCTCAAGGCAGCCGCCCTGGACCAGGGCGCCCAGGCCCTCCCCGACGGCCGCTTCATCGACACGGCGGTGGTGAGAGAGGCGTACAGAACCCTGTCGTTGGCCCGCCGAAGGCGTTGAGGACCGGACACGCGCCGGGGGCGCCGTATCCAGCGATACGGCGCCCCCGGCAACGCAGGAACGTTCCTCAGCCCTTCTGGGCGGACTCGGCCTCGTCCTGCGACGTCTCCGCGGTCCCCTTGGCCTCCGCTTGCTCCGTGGCCTTGGCAACCGTCTGCTTCTCGTCCTCCGGCTCGGGCTCGCCCTTCTTCTCCGGTTCCCCGGAGTCGGCGTCCCCCTCGGCCTCGCTGCCGGCGGCATCCGGCTCGACCACTGCCTCCCGGCCCGGCCTGACCCGCGACGACACCACCATGTACGTCACGGCCAGCAGGAACACCAGCATCGCGGTCCAGTCGTTCAGCCTGAGGCCCAGGATGTGGTGCGCGTCGTCGACCCGCATGTACTCGATCCAGCCACGGCCCACGCAGTACGCGGCCACGTACAGCGCGAACGCCCGGCCGTGCCCCAGCTTGAAGCGGCGGTCCGCCCAGATCACCAGGAACCCGACCCCGATGCACCACAGCGACTCGTACAGGAACGTCGGGTGGTAGTACCCCGGCACCCGCCCGTCCGTGGAGGAGGTGATGTGCAGCGCCCACGGCAGATCCGTCGGCCGCCCGTACAGCTCCTGGTTGAACCAGTTGCCCCAGCGTCCGATCGCCTGCGCGAAGGCGATCCCGGGTGCGACGGCGTCGGCGTACGAAGGAAGCGTGATCCCCCGGCGACGGCAGCCGATCCACGCGCCGACCGCGCCGAGCGCGATCGCGCCCCAGATACCGAGCCCGCCCTGCCAGACCTTGAAGGCGTCCACCCAGTCGCGGCCCTCGCTGAAGTACAGCTCGTAGTCCGTGATCACGTGGTAGAGCCGCCCACCGACCAGGCCGAACGGCACGGCCCAGACCGCGATGTCGGCCACCGTGCCCGCCCGGCCGCCCCGGGCGATCCAGCGTTTGTTGCCGAGCCACACGGCTACGAAGACACCGATGATGATGCAGAACGCGTAGCCGCGCAGCGGAATGGGGCCGAGGTACAGCACTCCGCGCGAGGGGCTGGGAATGTAGGCAAGTTCCATGGCAGGAACGACGCTACCCTGCCGGACACGCAGCGTGGCAACCCACCCGGCTACGGGTCCATAACGTACGACTCCCCCGGCCTATCGGACACCGGGGGCATCGCGGGGGCCCACGGCCTCAGGACTTGCCGGCGGCCTCCACCATCTGCTTCAGCTTGGCCGGTGTCATCGTGCGGTCCTCGAAGAGGTTCTTTCCGTCGAGGAGCACCGTCGGCGTGCCGGAGAAGCGGGCGCTCTGGAACGCGTCGTTCGACTTCACCACCCAGCTGTCGTGCGTGCCGTCCTTGACGCACTTCTGGAAGGCCGGGCCGTCGAGGCCGCCGACCTTGCCGGACAGCTCGATCAGCTTGGCGTTGTCCGCGTACGTGTCCTGCGTTTCCTTGGGCTGGTTGTCGTACAGCACGTCGTGGTAGCTCGAGAACTTTCCGGCGTCCTGCGCGCACGCCGCCGCGTTGGCCGCGGAGCGGGAGCCGCTGCCGCCCAGGTTTCCGTCGATGAGCGTGACCAGGCGGTACTCGACTTTGAGCCGTCCGGCGTCGACCAGCTGGTGGATCGTGGGGCGGTAGGCGGTCTCGAAGGCCCGGCAGGCCGGGCAGCGGAAGTCCTCCCACACCGTGAGGGTCGACTTGGCGGAGCCCTTGCCGACGGGGATCGCGAGGGCGCCCTTGCCCGTCGCCCCGGAGGGTGCGATGGCGGGGCCGGAGGCGCCGCTCTTGCCGCTCTTGCCGGCGTTCGCCGCCAGGACGCCCACCACCGTCGCCAGTGCCAGGACACAGACGACCGAGGCGCCCACGATCAGCGTGCGGCGGCGCTTGTCCGCCGCCTTCTGCTTCTGTCGCTCGACCGCCAGCCGCTCGCGGGCGTTGCGCTTTCCTTCACGGTTCTTCTCGCTCACATCGGGCAGAACGAACCGGGGAGGCGCAGCGCGCCTCCCCGGCCTCAGGTCCACTCGTTCGAGTGAGCGGTTGCCGCCCTCGGCTCACACGGTGCCGCGGACGCCCTGCGCCAGCTCGCCCGCCAGCGTGCGGACCGCCTCCAGGGCCGCCGCCTCGTCGGGTGCGTCCAGCATCCGCTTCACGAACGCCGAGCCGACGATCACGCCGTCCGCGAAGCCGGCCACCTCGGCGGCCTGGGCCGCGTCGGAGACGCCGAGGCCGACGCAGACCGGCAGGTCGGTGGTGGCGCGGGTGCGCTGGACCAGGTCCTGGGCCTGCGCGCCGACCGTCTCGCGGGTGCCGGTGACGCCCATGAGCGAGGCCGCGTAGACGAAGCCGGAGCCCGCCGCGGTGATCTCGGCCAGCCGTGCGTCCTTGCTGCTGGGCGCGACCACGAAGACCGTGGCGAGTCCGTGCTTCTCGGCGTGCTCCCGCCACAGGGCCGACTCCTGCACGGGTAGGTCCGGCAGGATGCAGCCCGCGCCGCCCGCCTCGGCCAGCTCGGCGGTGAAACGCTCGACGCCGTAGCGGTCGATGGGGTTCCAGTACGTCATCACGAGGACGGGCTTGCCGGTGGCCTCGAAGGCCTCGCGGACCGTGCGCATCACGTCGGCGATCTTCACGCCGCCGCGCAGCGCGATGTCGTCGGCGGTCTGGATGACGGGGCCGTCGAGGACGGGGTCGCTGTGCGGCAGGCCCACCTCGACGACGTCGGCGCCGCCCTCCAGAACCGCCTTGATCGCGGCGATGCCGCCGTCGACCGTCGGGAAGCCGGCCGGCAGATAGGCGATGAGCGCGGACCGGCCCTCCGCCTTGGCGGCGGCGAGGGTGTCCGACAGCAGTTGGATGTTGCCGCTCACTGGGCGTCCCCCTCGATCTCCGCGGCGTCGGTGTCGGCGTCCGCGGCGACGGACGCGTCGGTGTCGTACAGGCCGAAGTACCGGGCGGCGGTGTCCATGTCCTTGTCGCCGCGCCCGGACAGGTTGACGACGATCAGCCCGTCCTCGCCGAGCTCCCTGCCCACCTCCAGGGCACCGGCGAGGGCGTGGGCGCTCTCGATGGCCGGGATGATGCCCTCGGTGCGGGACAGCAGGCGCAGGGCCTGCATGGCGGCGTCGTCGGTGACGGCCCGGTACTCGCCGCGGCCGCTGTCCTTGAGGTAGGAGTGCTCGGGGCCGATGCCCGGGTAGTCGAGGCCCGCGGAGATCGAGTAGGGCTCGGTGATCTGGCCCTCGTCGTCCTGCAGGACGTAGGACCGGGAGCCGTGCAGGATGCCGGGCTCGCCGGCGGTGAGGGTGGCGGCGTGCTCGCCGGTCTCGACCCCGTGTCCGGCGGGCTCGCAGCCGATGAGGCGTACGCCCTCGTCGGGGATGAAGGCGTGGAAGAGGCCGATGGCGTTCGAACCGCCGCCCACGCAGGCGATGGCGGCGTCCGGCAGGCGCCCGGCGCGCTCGAGGAGCTGCCGCCGCGCCTCCACGCCGATCACGCGGTGGAAGTCGCGCACCATGGCCGGGAAGGGGTGGGGGCCTGCGACGGTGCCGAAGAGGTAGTGGGTGTGGTCGACGTTGGCGACCCAGTCGCGGAACGCCTCGTTGATGGCGTCCTTGAGGGTGCGGGAGCCGGACTTCACGGCGATGACCTCGGCGCCGAGCATGCGCATGCGGGCGACGTTGAGGGCCTGCCGCTCGGTGTCGATCTCGCCCATGTAGATGGTGCACTCGAGCCCGAACAGGGCGCAGGCGGTGGCGGTGGCGACGCCGTGCTGGCCGGCGCCGGTCTCCGCGATGACCCGCGTCTTGCCCATCCTCCTGGTGAGGAGGGCCTGCCCGAGCACGTTGTTGATCTTGTGGGAGCCGGTGTGGTTGAGGTCCTCGCGCTTGAGGAACACCCGGGCGCCGCCGGCGTGCCGGGCGAACCGCGGCACCTCGGTGAGGGCGCTGGGCCGGCCGGTGTAGTTCACGAGCAGGTCGTCGAGTTCGCGGGCGAACTCGGGGTCGGCCTTGGCCTTCTCGTACTCGACGGCCACCTCGTCCACGGCGGCGACGAGGGCCTCCGGGATGAACTTGCCGCCGAACGCGCCGAAGTAGCCCTCGGCGCTGGGGACCCGGCCTTCCGGGTCGGGGATGAAGAACTCGCTGGGCATGCGGAAACCTCACGGTGAGTTGTGGATACCAATCGCCGTGGGGGCGGGGCTGATCAGTCGGCCTCGGGCCGCCTGTGGCCGATCAGTCGGCCTCAGGCCGCCTGTGGCTGATCGCGCCGACGCGGCGGAGCCGCAGGTTCGGGAACTGCCCCGCGCCCCTTGCGGGGCGCTGCCATCGCATGCCGTTGACCTGCCCCGGCTCGTCACCGATGACATACCGCACCCGGCGCCCGTGCACCCGGCGTGCGGGCGCGCGGCAGCCGCGGGGGCGGCATCCGCGGGCCAGGCGGGCGTACGGGTCCCTGGTCGTCACGGTGGTCGGAACAGTCATCGGCGCTCACCCTACCGGGACGTCAGCCCCGCCCGTGGCGCAGTGCCGGATGTGCGCCCGCCGCCACCAGGTCGGCGACGGCCGTCTTCGGGTCGCGCCCGGTCACCAGGGACTCGCCGACGAGTACGGCGTCGGCTCCCTCGTTGGCGTACGCGATCAGGTCGTGCGGTCCGCGGACCCCCGACTCGGCGACCTTGACGATCCGGTCGGGGATCTCGGGGGCGATCCGCTCGAACGTGGTGCGGTCCACCTCGAGGGTCTTGAGGTTGCGCGCGTTGACGCCGATGACCTTCGCTCCGGCGTCCACCGCCCGCTCGACCTCGTCCTCGTCGTGCACCTCGACGAGCGGGGTGAGCCCGATGGAGACCGCGCGCTCGATCAGCGACTCCAGGGCCGGCTGGTCGAGGGCGGCGACGATCAGCAGCGCGAGGTCGGCGCCGTACGCCCGGGCCTCCCACAGCTGGTAGGAGGTGACGATGAAGTCCTTGCGCAGCACCGGGATGTCGACCCGGGCCCGGACGGCCTCCAGGTCGGCCAGCGAGCCGCCGAAGCGGCGCTGCTCGGTCAGGACGGAGATGACGGCCGCGCCGCCCGCCTCGTAGTCGGCGGCGAGCCCCGCCGGGTCGGCGATCGCGGCGAGCGCGCCCTTGGACGGGCTGGACCGCTTGACCTCGCAGATCACCTTGACCCCGTCACCGCGCAGGGCGGCGACGCCGTCCTTGGCCGCGGGAGCCTTCGCCGCGCGCTCCTTGAGCTCGTCGAGGCTGACGCGTGCCTGCCGCTCCGCGAGGTCGGCACGGACTCCGTCGATGATCTCGTCGAGCACACTCACGCGAGCGGCCCCCTTCCTGACGGTTGACGATGGGGTGAGGTCCCACCGGGTCGGGCCTCGATCCACCGGGGCCGCCTCGGCGGGCGAAACCGATGGTCACTGCGATGGTATCCGGAGCAGGGCCCAAGCCTCACATCCGGTGGAGGCCGGTCCCATTACCTGGACATTCACAGATCGATCACGGGTGCAGCCAGCCGCCGAACGGCAGGTTCCGGACAACGGTGAAGGCCAGTAGCAGGGCGCCCAGACTCCACAACTGCACCGGGGTGAGGTCGATCCGCAGCGCTCGTCCCCGTACCGCGCGGACCGCCCACACGGCCCACACCACGGCGAAGACCAGAAAGCCGGTGACGGCGAGAGCGTTGTCGTGCAGCGCCGTCACGACGTCCCCGTGCACGAAGGCGTGCGCGCTGCGCAGTCCGCCGCAGCCGGGGCAGTACACGCCGGTGTAGCGCAGCAGCGGACAGACCGGATAGTGGCCGGGTTCGTTGGGGTCCACCGCCCCGACGTAGGCGAAGGCCCCGGCGACGGCGGCGAGGACCCCGGCGGGTACCGCGGTGCGACGGAGCGCGGCTGCGCCGCCGGTGCCGTCGCGGTGCGGGGTCACGCTGGGGGATTCGGCGTTCACCTCACGCATTCTGCCCGCCCGCCGCCGCGGGTGCGCGGGTACGCGAGAGGCGGCTCCGTACGCACCGTGCGGGGCCGCCTGTCGTTCGGAGCCGGGGAAGGCCTCAGTGCTCCGTCGCCTCCGCGGGCTGGTGCGCCGAGTGCGCCTGAGTCTTCGGCTGGCCGAGACCCATCTGGCGCATGATGCCGCCGACGACGCCACCGAGGACGCAGATCGCGATGCCCGCCCAGAAGCCGACCGGCTGGGCCATCACGGTGAAGGCGCCCGAGACGCAGAAACCGATGAAGGCGATGATGACACCGGTCCAGGCGGCCGGGGTGTGACCGTGGCTGCTGCCCGCCATGACTTGCTCCTTGTTGGCTCTATGTGCGTGGGTGAGTCGAAGCTCGGCGCCCATTGTCCCGTACCCGTGCGTATGAGGTGAGCGCGGGGTCGCGCTGTCCGATTCGGGGCTCGGTGCGCCTGTGGGACGCCCGTCCGGCTCACCCGCCGGGGGTGGTGGCGGCGTTCAGGCGCCGGTGGGGTCCTCGCCCCGGTCGAGGGCCTTCCACAGGTCCTCGGGACGGTCGGGGTCGAGGGGCTTCGTCCGGCGCGGACGGGGAGTGCCGTCGCGCTCGTAGCGGCCGGACATCGCGGGCCACAGCCGGCCGTAGCGCAGGGCGAGCAGTCCGGCGAGGAGGAGCAGCGCGCCGCCGGCGGCCGCGATGTACGGCCACGCGGAGTGCGTGAGCGCGGTCGCGGTCGCGGAGGTGTCACCGGCCGCCTGTGCCGCCTTCTCGTCGAGCGCCGAGCTGTCGGAGGCGCCCAGCAGCGCGGCGGCGACGGTGCCGGCGCCGGAGAGCGCGAGCAGCAGGGAGACGAGGAGGCGCCCGGTGCTGCGGACGGCGAAGACGGCGACGAGCGCGGCGAGGCCCACTATGGCGAGGGCCGCGGGGACGCCTGTGACGTCGCTGCCCTTGGCGGTCAGCGAGTAGTCGCCGCCGGCCACCGCCACGGTCCCCGCCGACCAGCTCTGCCGGGTGGAGAGCAGCGCCACGGCGGCGCCGACCGCCCCGCACAGCAGGGCGACGGCGAGGCTGCGCCGGGCGGGCCGGAGGGGTGCGGCGGCCTCGGAACGGGGGTCAGGTACGGCAGTCACGTACTCCACTATCGCCTGAACCCCGGCAGAACCGTCATCCGGGGTCCGTCAACCCATGACCGCGCCATCGTTTTCCCATGGTCATCCCAGTGTCAGTCCATGCGCTCCCCGTCCAAGGCAAAAGAAAGTCACAGCTTCAACGTTCTCCTTGTTGACGTGCCCAGGACATTCATAGGTTCTGCGCGGCCGTCGTACGCACCCACGTCGGCGGCTGTACGGCGCACCCCCCACATGTCTCTCCGGTTCACCCACTCATGGAGGACGTACGTTGCGCAGAACCGTTTCCGTCGGCGCCGTGGCCGCACTGGCCACCGCCGCCCTCGCCCTGGCCGCCCCCGTCGGCCAGGCCGCGTCCACGACATCAGCGGCGCACGGCGTCACCGTCGCGCACTCGTGCGCGGCCCCGACGCAGAAGAACGTCATGGCCTGCAACGCTCTCAAGGTCACCGCGGGCACCCCCAGGTCCGCACACGCGGAGAGCGACCTGACGGCCGCGGCCACCCCCGCCGGCTACGGCCCCGCCTCGCTGCAGGCGGCCTACAAACTGCCCTCGTCGACCGGCGGCTCCGGCCAGACGGTGGCGATCGTCGACGCGTACGACGACCCGAACGCGGAGGCCGACCTCGCCGTCTACCGCTCGCAGTACGGCCTGTCCGCCTGCACCACGGCGAACGGCTGCTTCAAGAAGGTCGACCAGAACGGCGGCACGAGTTACCCGCGCGGCGACTCCGGCTGGGCGGAGGAGATCTCCCTCGACCTCGACATGGTCAGCGCGGCCTGCCCCAACTGCAAGATCCTCCTGGTGGAGGCGAGCTCGGCCACGATGACGAACCTCGGGACGGCCGTGAACACCGCGGTCAGGCTGGGCGCGAAGTTCGTCAGCAACAGCTACGGCGGCAGCGAGTCCTCCAGCGACGCGACGTACGACTCCTCGTACTTCAACCACCCGGGCGTCGCCATCACGGTCTCCTCCGGTGACAACGGCTACGGCGTCGAGTACCCGGCCGCCTCCAAGTACGTGACGGCGGTGGGCGGTACGTCGCTGAGCACCGCGTCCAACTCGCGCGGCTGGACCGACACGGTGTGGAGCGGGGCGGGATCCGGCTGCTCGAAGTACGACGCCAAGCCTGCCTGGCAGAGCGATGGCGGGTGCGCGAACCGCACCGTCGCCGACGTCTCCGCGGTCGCCGACCCGAACACCGGCGTCGCGGTCTACGACAGCTACCGCTCGGCCACCGGATGGATGGTCTTCGGCGGCACCAGCGCCTCCTCGCCGCTGATCGCGGCGACGTACGCGCTGGCGGGCGCCCCGTCCTCCGGCTCCTCTCCGGCGTCCTTCCCCTACGCCCACCCGTCGGCGCTGTACGACGTCACCAGCGGCTCCAACGGCAGCTGCTCCGGCTCGTACCTGTGCACCGGCACCACCGGGTACGACGGGCCCTCGGGCCTCGGTGTCCCGAACGGCACGGCGGCGTTCACGGGCTGACCCTCACGGTGACGTGAGCCTGTTGGCCGTGTGCACCGCGCGGAGGACGGCGGCCGCCTTGTTGCGGCACTCGTTGTCCTCCACCACCGGGTCGGAGTCGGCGACGATGCCGGCTCCGGCCTGCACGTACGCCGTGCCGTCGCGCAGCAGGGCCGTACGGATGGCGATGGCGGTGTCGGAGTCGCCCGCGAAGTCGAGGTAGCCGACGCAGCCGCCGTACAGCCCGCGCCGGGACGGCTCGAGCTCGTCGATGATCTGCATCGCGCGCGGCTTCGGCGCGCCGGAGAGCGTGCCCGCCGGGAAACAGGCGGTGAGCACGTCGAAGGCCGTGCGGCCCGCCGCGACCCGTCCGGTGACCGTCGAGACGATGTGCATCACGTGGGAGTACCGCTCGATCGACATGAAGTCGACGACCTCCACCGAGCCGGGTTCGCACACCCGGCCGAGGTCGTTACGGCCCAGGTCGACGAGCATCAGGTGCTCGGCGCGCTCCTTGGGGTCGGCGAGCAGTTCCTCGGCGAGGGCCTGGTCCTCCTGCGGGGTGGCGCCGCGGTGCCGGGTGCCGGCGATGGGGTGGACCATGGCCCGGCCGTCCTCGACCTTCACCAGCGCCTCCGGGGACGACCCGACGACGTCGAACGCATCTCCGTCCCCGCAGGGGAACCGGAACAGGTACATGTAGGGCGAGGGGTTGGTGGCCCTGAGCACCCGGTAGACGTCCAGCGCGCTCGCGGTGCACGGCGTCTCGAAGCGCTGCGAGGGGACGACCTGGAAGGCCTCGCCCGCGCGGATGCGCTCCTTGATGTCCTCGACCGCGTCCTGGAAGTCCTCGCCGCCCCACCGGGCGGTGTACTCGGGCAGTTCGGAGGGCGGCAGGACGGCCGGGGGCTGGGCGACCGCGCGGGACAGGTCGGCCTCCATGGCGTCGAGGCGGGCCACCGCGTCCGCGTAGGCCTCGTCGACGCCCGTGTCGAGGTCGTTGTGGTTGATCGCGTTGGCGATCAGCAGGACCGAGCCCTCCCAGTGGTCCATGACCGCGAGGTCGCTGGTCAGGAGCATGGTCAGCTCGGGCAGCTTCAGGTCGTCGCGCTCGCCGGGGCCGATCTTCTCCAGGCGGCGCACGATGTCGTACCCCAGATAGCCGACCATGCCGCCGGTGAAGGGCGGCAGGCCCAGGTCGTGGGCAAGGTCGCGGGGTGTGTGCAGGGCCTCGATGGTGGCCCGCAGGGCGGCCAGCGGGTCGCCGTCCGTGGGGACGCCGACCGGCGGGGTGCCGAGCCAGTGGGCCCGGCCGTCGCGCTCGGTCAGGGTTCCGGCCGAGCGGACGCCGACGAAGGAGTAGCGGGACCATTGATATGCGGCGCGGCCGTTCTCCGCGGACTCCAGCAGGAAGGTGCCGGGGCGCTCCGCGGCGAGTTTGCGGTAGAGCGCGACCGGGGTGTCGCCGTCGGCGAGGAGCTTGCGCGTGACCGGGATGACGCGGCGGTCGGTGGCCAGCTTGCGGAACGTCTCGAGGTCCATGGCGGCCGACCTTACTGATCCGCGGACGCCGGGGAGGAGGCGGCGTCCTTGAGCAGCACGTCGGCGTCGAAGCAGGTCCGGTCGCCGGTGTGGCAGGCGGCGCCCACCTGGTCGACCTTGACCAGCACGGTGTCGGCGTCGCAGTCGAGCGCGACCGACTTCACGTGCTGCACATGGCCTGAGGTGTCGCCCTTGACCCAGTACTCCTGGCGGCTGCGCGACCAGTAGGTGCAGCGGCCGGTGGTGAGGGTGCGGTGCAGCGCCTCGTCGTCCATCCAGCCGAGCATGAGCACCTCACCGGTGTCGTACTGCTGGGCGATGGCGGGGAGCAGCCCGTCCGCGCTGCGCTTGAGGCGCGCGGCGATCTCGGGGTTCAGGCCGCTGGGCCTGCTGGGCGAAGGCGTGCTGGTCATGCGGACCATTGTGCCGCGCCGCACCGACATGCCCGGTCACCGTCCGCTGGGCGGACCGGTCCCCCGGTCGTACGCTGACTGCATGTCGACCCATGCCAAGCGTGAACGACTCCTCCTCGCGGACCTGTTGGAGGCCACGGGCCCCGACGCGCCCACGCTGTGCGAGGGCTGGAAGACCCGTGATCTCGCCGCCCATGTCGTGGTGCGCGAACGCCGTCCGGACGCCGCCGGGGGCGCGCTGATCAAGCAGCTCGCGCCGCGCCTGGAGAAGGTGATGGAGGAGTACACCGCGAAGCCGTACGAGGAGCTGATCCAGCTGATCCGCACCGGCCCGCCGCGCTTCTCGCCCTTCTCCCTGAAGCAGATCGACGAGGCGGCCAACACGGTCGAGTTCTACGTCCACACGGAGGACGTGCGCAGGGCGCAGCCCGACTGGACGCCGCGCGAACTGGACCCGGTCTTCCAGGACGCCCTGTGGTCCCGCCTGGAGCGCACGGCCCGCCTGACCGGTCGCGGCGCCCCGACGGGCCTAGTCCTGCGCCGCCCGAACGGCCAGACGGCGGTCGCCCACCGGGGCACCCCGGTGGTGACGGTCACCGGCGAGCCCTCGGAACTGCTGATGTTCGCGCTGGGCCGGCAGCGGGTGGCGGACGTGGAGCTGGACGGCGAGAAGGAGGCGATCACTCAGGTGCGGGAGACGAAGCAGCTGGGGATCTGAGCGGACGGCTCACCGGGGAAGTTCGGCCTGGCGCAGGTCGCGGGCGCCCAGGACGACGACCCCGGCCAGCCCGCAGACCGCCGCGCTGACGACGAACACCGGGCCGGTGCCCCAGGCGCCGATGGCGGCGGCGGACAGCGGCATGCTGAGCGGGGCGAGGCCGAGGCTGACCAGGCTGGAGACGGCGGTGACGCGGCCCAGGTAGGCGGGGGCGGCCTGGGTCTGCAGCAGGGCGCCGCACATGGCGCCGCTGAGTCCGGCGAGGAGGCCGATGAGCAGGGCCACCCCCACGGCCGCCACGGCAGTCGGCACGTAGGCGAGGGCACCGATCGCCACGGATCCCGCGAACGCCGCGTACGCGGTCACGTGCCCCGCGTGGGGCAGCCGCCCGCGCACGGCCAGCAGCAGCGAGGCGGCTCCGGCGCCGGCCCCGAAACCGGCCGCCACCCACCCCAGACCGGAGGCGCCCCAGCCGCGCTCGTCGGCCAGCAGGGTCAGGCCCACGTTGAGCGGTCCGACGAAGCCGAGGTCGCCGAGGGCGATGGCGAGCACCAGCGGGCCGAGCACGCGGTGGCGACGGATGTAACGCAGACCCGCGCGAAGGTCGCGCCAGGCAGTCGCGTCCTCGGCACCGGGGGCGTCGTCCGGTGGCAGCTCCCCTATGCGTACGGAGACCAGCAGGGGCACCGACACGGCGATCAGCAGCCCGGCGAGCCCGAAGGCGGCCGCCTCGCCGCCGACCGCCACCCCGAGGCCACCGAGCGGGGCGCCCGCGACGTACGCCAATCGGTAGGCAAGACCTCGCATACCGTGCACCCGCGCAAGCTGCCTCCGCTCGGTCAAGCGGGCTGGAAGGGCGCCCACGGCGGGGATGAACACCGCGTCCACGGTGCCGAACACCAAGGCCAGCAGGGCGAGCGGCCACAGGCCGGGGGTGGTGACGAACAGCAGGCCCGCCACCGCGAGCACGGCGGCGCAGCGCACGGCGTCGCTGCCGATCACGACGTTCCGGGGCCCGAAACGGTCGGCGACCACTCCCCCGCCCAGCATCAGCAGGGCCCTCGGCAGCGCGCTCACCGCCATGACGACTCCGGCCTGTGAAGGCGTCCCTTCCTGGACAGCCGCCCACGACAGAGCGATGTAGTAGACGCTGTCGCCGACCATGGACGACGTGTAGGCGGCGAGCCAGCGCAGGACGTTGCCGTCGCGGTGGGCGGGGCGCTCGGTGGTGTGTCGGCTGGTGGGTAACGCGGGCGCGGCGCTCAAGGCAGTGGCCTCTCTCAGGGACGGAAGGGGAATCCGTACACGTGCAGCGCGACGTTCTCGCGCCCTTCGGTCTCGCCGGCGGCCGCGCGGGCGCGCGCCTGCTCGTTGTGCTTCCTGATCAGGGCGTCCAGCTCCCGGGAGAGTTCGGCCAGTTCGGAGGCCGTCATGCGCGGCAGGTACTCGGAGTCGATGGCGGCGCTGTTCCACTCGGGGCCCCAGTGGGGTCGTTCGTCGAGGTGGCGGAGGTAGAGCTCGCTGCGCTGCTCGTAGAAGAGCCGGGAGGCCGCGGTGTGCGCGGCCGCCTTCTCCGGAGCGTCCCTGAAGTCCTCCACATGGATGCTGACGCCGTCCGACGCGGGCTGCCACCAACGTTCGCGTCCGTCCTCGCTCTGCGGCTCGGCCTCCTCGATCAGCCCGTGCTCGGCGAGCTTGCGCAGGTGGTAGCTGACCAGCGACACGGCCTCGTCGACCAGCTCCGCGAGTCGTGAGGCGGTGGCCACCCGCTCGAGGTACAGCGCCCGGAAGAGCTTCATCCGCAAGGGATGCGCGAGTGCCTTCAGCGTGCCCACGTCGCTGATCCGGAGGCCTTCCTTGCTTGCCATGCCGCCACGGTAGATACGAAAGGAATGTTGCGCAATAGAAATTGCGCAACATTCCTTTCGCATTCGCTCGTGAAAAACCCCGGCCACCGCACGGCGACCGGGGCTCCAAGCCCAGCGCGGCGTCACCTCACGGGATGCCCCGCCTCCCGCAGCGTCTGCTTCACCTCTGCGATCCGCAGGTCCCCGAAGTGGAACACCGACGCCGCCAGCACCGCGTCCGCGCCCGCCGCGACGGCCGGGGGGAAGTGGGCCAGCGCGCCCGCGCCGCCGGAGGCGATCACCGGGACCGTGACGTGCTTGCGGACGGCCGCGATCATCTCCAGGTCGTAGCCGTCCTTCGTGCCGTCCGCGTCCATCGAGTTCAGCAGGATCTCGCCCGCGCCCAGCTCCGCCGCCCGGTGCGCCCACTCGATCGCGTCGATGCCGGTGCCGCGGCGGCCGCCGTGGGTCGTCACCTCGAAGGAGCCGGAGGAGCCATCGCGGGAAGGGGTGCGGCGCGCGTCCACCGAGAGCACCAGGACCTGGCGGCCGAAGCGCTCCGCGATCTCCCGGATCAGGTCAGGCCGGGCGATGGCCGCCGTGTTGACGCCGACCTTGTCGGCGCCCGCCCGCAGCAGCTTGTCCACGTCCTCGGCCGTCCGCACCCCGCCACCGACGGTCAGCGGGATGAACACCTGCTCGGCGGTGCGGCGCACCACGTCGTACGTCGTCTCCCGGTTGCCCGAGGAGGCGGTGATGTCCAGGAACGTCAGCTCGTCGGCGCCCTCGGCGTCGTACACCTTCGCCATCTCGACGGGGTCGCCCGCGTCGCGCAGGTTCTGGAAGTTGACGCCCTTGACGACCCGGCCGTTGTCCACGTCCAGGCAGGGGATGACTCGGACCGCCAGGGTCATGAATCCACGGCTCCTCTTGCTGCTTCTAGCCTCTGAAGGCTTCCAGTTCCACTTCGACCAGGATGCGCGGGTCGACGAAACCCTCCACCACCAGCAGGGTCGCCACCGGGCGCACCCGGTCGAACAGCTCCTTGTGGGCGCGGCCCACCTCGTCGACGTCCCGCTGATGGGTCAGGAACATCCGGGTCCGGACCACCGACTCCGGGCCGAGACCGAACTCGGCGATCGCCTCCAGCGCGCTGGTGAACGCCACCTTCGCCTGCTCGTACGGGTCGCCCTCCCCGTACAGCACGCTGCCCTTGAAGGACGTCGTGCCGCCCACCAGGACGCGGTCGCCCGCCGCGATGGCGCGCGAGAAACCGAAGGACTCCTCCCAGGGACTTCCGCTCTGCACGCGCCGTACGGCTTCGGACGTCATGACACTGTGTCCTTGTTCAAGACGTTGCCTCCAAGGCCTCTTCCAGGGTGAACGCCTTCGCGTACAGGGCCTTCCCGACGATCGCGCCCTCAACCCCCAACGGGACCAGGTCGGCGATCGCCCGCAGATCGTCCAGCGACGACACGCCGCCGGAGGCGACCACCGGGCGGTCCGTCGCCGCGCAGACGTTGCGCAGCAGCTGGAGGTTCGGGCCCTGCAGCGTGCCGTCCTTGGCGATGTCGGTGACGACGTACCGCGCGCAGCCCTCCTTGTTGAGGCGCTCCAGCGTCTCGTAGAGGTCGCCGCCGTCGCGGGTCCAGCCGCGGCCGCGCAGCGTGGTGCCGCGCACGTCCAGGCCGACCGCGATCTTGTCGCCGTGCTCGGCGATGACCTTGGCGACCCACTCGGGGGTCTCCAGGGCGGCAGTGCCGAGGTTCACGCGCGTGCAGCCGGTGGCCAGGGCGGCGGCCAGGGTGTCGTCGTCGCGGATGCCTCCGGACAGCTCCACCTTGATGTCCATCGCCTTGGTGACCTCGGCGATCAGCGCGCGGTTGTCGCCGGTGCCGAACGCGGCGTCGAGGTCGACCAGGTGCAGCCACTCGGCGCCCGCCCGCTGCCAGGCGAGGGCGGCCTCCAGCGGGGAGCCGTAGGAGGTCTCCGTGCCGGACTCGCCGTGCACGAGGCGGACCGCCTGGCCGTCGCGGACGTCGACGGCGGGGAGGAGTTCGAGCTTGGCCATGTCTCTACAGGGTTCCGATCCAGTTGGTGAGCAGCTGCGCGCCGGCGTCGCCGGACTTCTCGGGGTGGAACTGTGTGGCCCACAGGGAGCCGTTCTCCACGGCCGCCACGAACGGCCTGCCGTGCGTCGACCAGGTCACCTTGGGGGCGCTCATCGCCGGGTTATGCGTCTGAAGCTGCCAGTCGTGGACGGCGTAGGAGTGCACGAAGTAGAACCGCGCGTCCGCGTCCAGCCCGGCGAACAGCTCGGAGTCGGCCGGTGCCTCGACGGTGTTCCAGCCCATGTGGGGCACGACGTCCGCCTGGAGGTGCTCGACCCGGCCGGGCCACTCGGCGAGGCCCTCGGTCTCGACGCCGTGCTCGATGCCGAGGCCGAACAGGATCTGCATGCCGACGCAGATGCCCATCACGGGGCGCCCGCCGGCCAGGCGGCGGTCGATGATCCAGTCGCCGCGCGCCTCCTTCAGCCCCTGCATGCAGGCGGCGAAGGCGCCGACGCCCGGCACCAGCAGGCCGTCGGCGTTCATGGCGCGGTCGAAGTCGCGGGTGATCTCCACGTCGGCGCCCGCGCGGGCGAGGGCGCGCTCGGCGGAGCGGACGTTGCCGAAGCCGTAGTCGAAGACGACGACCTTCTTGGAGGCCTTCGACGTCTTCCGGGAAGTGCTCGGGGTGCTCAATTCCACACCTCCAGACGCATGACGCCCGCGACGAGACACAGTGCCGCGGCGATCGACAGCAGCACGATCAGGCTCGTGGGCATCTTCTGCTTGACGAAGGAGATGATCCCGCCGACGAGGAACAGGCCGACGACGATCAGTGCGGTCGAGGTGCCGTTCATGGCTTACAGCGCGCCCTTCGTGGACGGGAGGATGCCGGCCGCGCGCGGGTCGCGCTCGCTGGCGTAGCGCAGGGCCCGGGCCAGCGCCTTGAACTGGCACTCCACGATGTGGTGGGCGTTGCGTCCGTAGGGCACGTGCACGTGCAGCGCTATCTGCGCCTGGGCGACGAAGGACTCCAGGATGTGCCGGGTCATCGTGGTGTCGTACTCGCCGATCATCGGCGCCATGTTCTCGGGCTCGGTGTGCACGAGGTACGGGCGGCCGGAGAGGTCGACGGTGACCTGGGCGAGGGACTCGTCGAGCGGGACCGTGCAGTTGCCGAAGCGGTAGATCCCCACCTTGTCGCCGAGCGCCTGCTTGAAGGCGGCGCCGAGCGCGAGGGCGGTGTCCTCGATGGTGTGGTGCGAGTCGATGTGCAGATCGCCGTCGGTCTTCACGGTCAGGTCGAACAGACCGTGCCGGCCGAGCTGGTCGAGCATGTGGTCGTAGAAGCCGACGCCGGTGGCGATGTCGGTCTTGCCGGTGCCGTCGAGGTCGATCTCGACGAGGACCGAGGTCTCCTTGGTGGTGCGCTCCACGCGCCCAACGCGGCTCATGCGCTCTGCTCCTTCGGGGGCGTGGGGGTGTCCCCCACAAGACACTGCTTGGGGGTGTGGGGGTGTCCCCCACAAAACACTGCACGTACCGCGTCGAGGAACGCGTCGTTCTCCTCCGGGGTCCCGGCGGTGACCCGCAGCCACCCCGGCACGCCGTTGTCCCGGACCAGGACGCCCCTGTCCAGGATCCTCCGCCAGGCCTCGTGCGCGTCGGGGAAGCGCCCGAACTGCACGAAGTTGGCGTCGGACTCGGTGACCTCGTAGCCGATCGCGCGCAGCTCGGCGACCAGCCGGTCCCGCTCCGACTTCAGCTGCTCGACGTACTTCAGCAGCGTGTCGGTGTGCTCCAGGGCGGCCAGGGCGGTCGCCTGCGTGACCGCCGAGAGGTGGTACGGCAGCCGGACCAGCTGGACGGCGTCCACGACCGCCGGGTGCGCGGCGAGGTAGCCCAGACGCAGGCCGGCGGCGCCGAACGCCTTCGACATGGTGCGCGAGACGACGAGATTCGGCCGACCTTCGAGCAGCGGCAGCAGCGAGGAGCCGTGGCTGAACTCGATGTACGCCTCGTCCACGATCACCATGGAGGGCTTGGCCGTCTGCGCGGCCTCGTACAGGGCGAGGACCGTCTCGGGCGGGACCGCGTTGCCCGTGGGGTTGTTGGGGGTGGTGATGAAGACGACGTCCGGCCGGTGCTCGGCGATCGCCTTCTCGGCGGCGGCGAGGTCGATCGTGAAGTCCTCGTTGCGCGGACCCGAGATCCAGCCGGTGCCCGTCCCGCGCGCGATGAGCGCGTGCATCGAGTACGACGGCTCGAAGCCGATCGCCGTGCGGCCGGGCCCGCCGAAGGTCTGCAGCAGCTGCTGGATGACCTCGTTGGAGCCGTTGGCCGCCCACACGTTCTCGAGGCCGACTTCGTACCCGCCGGTGTTCGTCAGGTACTCGGCCAGCTTCGTGCGCAGTTCGACCGCGTCCCGGTCCGGGTAGCGGTTCAGGCCGCGGGCGGCCTCGCGTACGCGCTCGGTGATCCGTTCGACCAGCGGCTCGGGCAGCGGGTACGGGTTCTCGTTGGTGTTCAGCCGTACGGGCACGTCGAGCTGGGGGGCGCCGTAGGGGGTCTTGCCGCGCAGCTCGTCCCGGACGGGAAGATCGTCGATTCCGAAGCTCACTTGCTCTCAGGCACCTTCCAACCGAACCTTGCCTTGATCGCCGCGCCGTGCGCGGGCAGGTCCTCGGCGTCCGCCAGCGTCACCACGTGGTGCGCGACCTCGGCCAGCGCGTCCCGCGTGTAGTCGACGATGTGGATGCCGCGCAGGAAGGACTGGACGGACAGGCCGGAGGAGTGGCAGGCGCAGCCTCCGGTCGGCAGCACGTGGTTGGAGCCGGCCGCGTAGTCACCGAGGGAGACCGGCGCCCAGGGACCGACGAAGATCGCGCCCGCGTTCCTGACCCGGTCCGCGACCGCGGCGGCGTCGGCGGTCTGGATCTCCAGGTGCTCGGCGCCGTACGCGTCGACGACCCGCAGGCCCTCGTCGATGCCGTCGACCAGCACGACGGCGGACTGCTTGCCGGCCAGCGCCGGGCGGATCCGGTCCTCGATGTGCCTGGTGGCGGCGACCTGCGGCTCGAGCTCCTTCTCCACGGCGTCCGCGAGCTCGACGGAGTCCGTGACGAGGACGGCGGCCGCCAGCGGGTCGTGCTCTGCCTGGCTGATCAGGTCGGAGGCCACGTGCACCGGGTCGGCGGTGGAGTCCGCGAGGATCGCGATCTCGGTGGGGCCGGCCTCGGTGTCGATGCCGATCCTGCCGGTGAAGTA
The DNA here is from genome assembly GCF_044764595.1 of Streptomyces sp. NPDC093984. Classification (NCBI taxonomy): domain Bacteria; kingdom Bacillati; phylum Actinomycetota; class Actinomycetes; order Kitasatosporales; family Streptomycetaceae; genus Streptomyces; species Streptomyces sp. NPDC093984. The sequence continues at coordinate 257,697 of NZ_JBIWIM010000003.1, forward strand.
GCGCTTGGCGGCGGCGACCCAGATGTTGCCGGGGCCGGTGACCATGTTCGCGGGCGGGCAGGACTCGGTGCCGTACGCGAACATCGCGACGGCGGTGGCGCCGCCGGCCGCGTACACCTCGTCGACGCCGAGCAGCGCGCAGGCGGCGAGGATCGTCGGGTGCGGCAGGCCGTCGAACTCGGCCTGGGCCGGAGAGGCCAGGGCGATCGACCCGACACCGGCCTCCTGGGCCGGGACCACGTTCATGATCACGGACGACGGGTAGACGGACCGGCCGCCGGGCGCGTACAGACCCACGCGGTCCACCGGCACCCACTTCTCGGTCACCGTGCCGCCGGGCACCACCTGCGTGGCGTGCGTGCTGCGGCGCTGCTCGCGGTGGACGAGACGGGCGCGGCGGACGGACTCCTCCAGGGCCGCGCGCACGGCCGGGTCGATCTGCTCCAGCGCGTCCTTCAGGGCCTGGGCCGGGACCCGGACCGACGTGAGGCGCACTCCGTCGAACTTCTCGGCGAAGTCGATCAGCGCCGCGTCGCCACGATGATGCACGGCTTCGCAGATCGGACGCACCTTCTCCAGTGCGGCCGAAACGTCGAAGTCGGCTCGGGGCAGCAGGTCGCGCAGGGCGGGGCCCTCCGGGAGGGCGTCGCCGCGCAGATCGATTCGGGAGATCACAGCCCCAATTCTCGCAGACGGCACCGACGGGCCGGACGGCCGTATCAATGGCTGATACAGAGCGTGGGCGGGTGGACGGCTCGGTGGCGGGCCGGCCGGCCGCGGACGGCCGGGGACGGATCGGTGGGCGACACGGCGTGTCGCAGCCGGGGCGGAGCGCTCGGTGCGGGGCGCCGGGCGGGGTGGCCGGATTCGATGGGTGGTGGCAGTGGGCGGAAGATCCCCTTCACCTTCCGCGTTCGGGCCCTCACACAGCGGGCATGAACGGTCGTACGAAACCCACGAGTAGCTGGGGAGGAAGGAAGAGCCGTGACCGAGGGTGCCGGCATCCGTGTCGACTACGTGCCGGACGGACTGACCGCCGCGGAGGCCGGAATGTGGCAGGCATTCCGCAACGGCAGCGAGTACGACCTGCGGGACGGGGACCCCGCCGTGGACGATCCGCACGGCGACCGTCCCTGGGGGCCCGAGCGCAGCGTGCGGGCCCGGATCGTGGCCTGGCTGCTCCTCGACGGCCCGCCCGCGCTGGCGGGACGGGTCTCGTCGCTGAAGCTGACCGGCATCCGGATCACGGACACCCTGGATCTCGCGGGCGGCACGGTCGTGCCGTACGTCGAGCTGAACGGCTGCCGGTTCGAGAAGGAGGTCCTGCTGCCGGAGGCCCGTTTCACGACCGTGCGGCTCGTGGACTGCTCGGTGCCGCGTCTGGAGGCGGCGCGTGTGCACACGGAGGGCGACCTGCATCTGGCGCGCTGCCGGTTCCAGGGCGGGGTGCGGCTCACGGACGCGCACATCGGCACCGACCTGATGCTCAACCAGGCCGTCGTCCACCGCGACCGGCGCGGCCGCTCCATCTCCGCGGACGGGCTGACCGTCGGCCAGGACCTGCAGGCCGACATGCTGGAGTCGCACGGGGAGCTGAGCATGCGCAGCGCCAAGGTCGGCGTGTCGCTGAGCCTGCGCGGCGCCCGCCTGACCAACCCGTACACCCGGCTGGCACTGAACGCCCCGCAGCTGACGGTCGAGCGCACCCTGTACCTGACTCCGGCGGGCGTCGGCAATCCGCTGCAGAGCAGTGGCACCACGCCCGCGCGCGGCACCCGGGTGCAGCGATTCGAGTGCCGGGGCGGGATCCGGCTCGACGACGGGCGGTTCGGGGACGCGGTCGACCTGGACCGCGCCCGGTTCGTCCTCGACGACGACCAGGAGTTGTCGCTGCGCCGGGTCCAGACGCCCGAGCTGCGCTTCCTGGGCGACCGGCCCGAGCGGGGCAAGGTGATCCTCTCCGGCGCCCGGATCGTGAACCTGGTGGACCGTTGGACCAGCTGGCCCGGCCTCGGCGACCTGCACATGGGCGGTTTCGCCTACGAGAACCTCGTGCCGCAGGACGCCTTCCCGCTCGCCCGGCGTCTGGAGTGGGTGGCGGCGGCGACCGCCGAGTACAACCCGGAGCCGTACGAACGGCTCGCGGCCGTCCTGCGCAACTCCGGCGAGGACGAGGACGCGCGCGAGGTTCTGCTCGCCAAGCAGCGGCGCCGCCGCGAGACCCTGCCGCTCGCGGCCAAGCTGTGGGGCTACGTACAGGACTGGACGGTCGCCTACGGGTACCGGCCCGGCCGCGCGGCGGTGTGGATGGCGGTGCTGTGGGCGGCGGCGTCGATCGCGTTCTCGCACGCGAGCCATCCGCCGGTCAACAAGGACGGGCATCCGGCGTGGAACCCCTCCCTGTTCGCCCTGGACCTGCTGCTGCCGGTCATCGATCTGGGCCAGGCGGGCCAGTGGCGGCTGAACGGGGCCTGGCAGTGGCTGTCGACGGCTGTGATCCTGCTCGGCTGGATATTGGCCACGACGGTCGCGGCGGGGGCGACGAGGCTCCTGCGACGAAATTGATCCTGTGTGACGGATGGGGCCTGCGCATAGAGGTCCATCAGCGATCAAACGGTTACCTTTTACCTGTTCTTGAACTTTCCGCGTACAACCAAACGCGGGTTACGCATTTGTGCTGGCGCTTCCCCGACCTGCGGCTTTTCAATGGTCGACACCATGGCAATGCTCCGCCCCTTCATCCGTACGCCACGGATGGCTCGCACCTCCTCGCGCCTCGCCGACGGGTTGCCCGCCGACGACGAGGTCCTTCTCGACGCGCCCGACGACCGCCTGGCCCCCGCCCTGGTAGCGGCGGGCCGCGGCGATTACGGTCCGGCGGCCGAACTGCTCGCGGCCACACGTCAGGCCGCCGAGTGGGAGGACCGCGACCGGTACGTGACACGGCTCGGCGCCTTCGCCCGCTCGCGCGACGAATGGCTCACGGACTGGCACGAGGCCGCCCCGCACGATCCGGACGCCGCTTTGGTCAGCGCCCAACTCGCGGTGGCCCGCTGCTGGGAGTCGCCGGCCCGTGTCGAACTCCTGCGCAGGGTCGGCCCCTTGGTCACCGCGGCGACCGAGGGCGATCCCGGGGACCCGGTGCCGTGGCGGGTGGCGCTCGACCACGCGCGCGGCGCGCACGCCAGCCACGCCGAGTACGAGCGGCTGTGGGCCGAGGCCGTACGCCGCTCCCCGCACCACTACGGCTGCCATGTCGCCGCCCTGCAGTACCTGTCGGCCGCGTGCAGCGCCCAGTGGGGAAGGACTCCGCACAGGCCCGGTGACTCGCACTGGGAGTGCTTCGACTTCGCCGAGACCGCCGCACAGGACGCCCCGTCGGACTCCCTGGTGCAGGCGCTGCCCGTGCGCGCCGCGTTCAAGTACCTGACGGAGGGCGACGGAGTGGTCGTGACCCGGGGACGGCTGGACGCGGCGGCCGACCGGGCGATCGCGCTGTCGTCGCGGTTCGCGGCCGCCGACCCGTGGCCCGCGGAGATCCGCAATCTCCTCGTCTTCGTGCTGGTCCGGCTGGAGCGCTGGCAGGACGCGCTCACGCAGTTGCGCATGACCGGCCCGTACGCCACGTCGTTCCCCTGGGACCGGATCTGCGACGACCCGCTGGGCCGTTTCCTGGAGGTGCGGGAGGCGGTGCGACGGGCGGTGGCGTCGCCGGTTCCGCCGCACATGCCCGAGCGGCTTCTGCCGCTCATCCCTCCCCCCGGCAGGCAACTGATCGGGCACCTGAACGACCACACAGGCCACAGGCCCCGCTGCGACCATTAGGCTTTCGGGTCGTGACCACCGTCCGGCTCCCGCTCTTCCCGCTGAACTCGGTGCTGTTCCCGGGGCTCGTGCTCCCGCTGAACATCTTCGAGGAGCGCTACCGCGCCCTGATGCGCGACCTGTTGAAGATCCCCGAGGACGAACCGCGCCGGTTCGCCGTCGTCGCCATCCGCGACGGCCACGAGGTGGCGCCGAGCGCGCCGGGCATGCCGGATCCCACGGCGCTGCCCGAGCGCGGGCCCGCGGCCGGCTTCGGGTCCGACCCCGCCAAGGCGTTCCACGCGGTGGGCTGTATCGCGGACGCGGCGACGATCCGGGAGCGGGCCGACGGCTCGTTCGAGGTGCTGGCGACGGGCACGACCCGCGTCCGTGTGCTCTCGGTGGACACCTCCGGCCCGTATCTGACGGCCGAGCTGGAGGAGCTGCCGGAGGAACAGGGCGACGAGGCGGGCGCGCTGGCCGAGGGGGTGCTGCGGGCGTTCCGGCAGTACCAGAAGCGGCTGGCGGGCGCACGGGAGAGGTCCCTGTCGGCGGGTGCCGACCTGCCGGACGAACCGGCCGTGGTGTCGTACCTGGTGGCCGCCGCGGTGATGTTGGACACGCCGACGAAGCAGCGGCTGCTGCAGGCGCCCGACACCGCCTCCCGCCTGCGCGACGAGCTGAAACTGCTTCGCGCGGAGACGGCCATCATCCGTAACCTGCCGTCGTTGCCGGCGACCGAGCTGACACGGACGCCGACGAGTCTGAACTGACGCACGAACGCTCTGCGGGAACGGGAACGGCCGGATGGCGAAGAAGTCGAAGAAGCAGCAGCAGTCCGGTGGAACACCGGCGACCGTGGCCCTGACGGCGGCCGGCGTGGAGTTCACGGTCCACGCCTACGACCACGACCCGTCCCACCCGTCCTATGGCGAGGAGGCGGCCGAGGCGATGGGGGTCTCCCCCGACCGGGTGTTCAAGACGCTGGTGGCCGACGTGGACGGGGCGCTCGTGGTCGGGGTGGTCCCGGTGGCGGGTTCGCTGGACCTGAAGGCGCTGGCCACGGCGGTGGGCGGCAAGCGGGCGGCGATGGCGGACCCGGTGCTCGCGGAGCGTACGACAGGCTACGTACGCGGCGGCATCTCGCCTCTCGGCCAGCGCAGGAAGCTCCGCACGGTGCTGGACGAGTCGGCGTCCTCGCACACCACGATCTGCGTGTCCGCCGGCCGCCGGGGCCTGGAGGTGGAGCTGTCCCCCGAGGACCTGGCCAAGCTCACGGAAGCGACGCTGGCACCGATCGCCCGCGCCTGACCACTCGACGGACAGCCCGTCCTCGGCTAGTACGGAAATATGTCGAAGAGGACACGCAAGCGCAAATGGCGCATGAAGAAGGGCCACGCCAACCACGGCCACCGGCCGGCGTGACCACCACCCGTCACAGAAAGCGCCGGACGGGCACTCCGAGCCCGTCCGGCGTCCGAGGACCAGGCCGCAGGCCGATGCGGGGGTCCGGGGGCGCAGCCCCAGGGACGGGAAGGCCAGGGGCGGCGGGACGGGACTCCTCCTGCGCGCACCCCCGAGGGGCTACGCCGGCGGCGCGGCCATCCCGTACGGATCCGGATCCCGCGGAGCGAAGAGCGCCGTCAGCCCCAGGTGCACCACCAGCGCCGCCACCGACCACGCCAGCAGCGCGCCCTTGGCGCCGAGCTTCAGCGGGGCGGAGAACGTCACTCCCTTGCCCACGGCCTTGGCGTGCGCGATGACGTTGTGCGGGGGCCCCAGCCAGACCCCCAACCGCCACGCGAGGAGCGAACCCAGCAGTCCGCCCACACAGAGGGCCACCACCAGCGGCACCCCGCCCCGCTTGCGCACCAGGAAGACGACCAGCGCACTGAGCACACCGAAGCCGGCCGCGAGCAGCGTGAACGTCCCGTCCACCCCGATCGCCTGTTCCCCCTCGGTGTCCTTCAGATAGACGACCCAGTTGTTGTCGACCTTGTCCCCCACCAGCGGCACATGCGGCGCCAACCACCACCACAGCACCCCGAGCAGCGCCCCGGCGAGCGCGACGCCCACCGTGATCACGGCCGCCTCGCGCAGCTCGGTCTTCATGCCGGGCCCGTCCGCCCCGTAGACGGCCGTGGCACCGTGCGGGGCCGGCCCGATCCCCACAGGCTCGGACACGGCGCGCCACGCCTCGTGCGAAGAGTGCGGGGACTGTTCATGCGGCGGCGGAGGCGGAGTCAACGGAGCGGTCACCTTCACATCCTGCCAGGCGTGTCTGTCAGCCGCGTCACCGGACGGCCGCCCGGCGGTATGCCCAGGTCGCCATGGCCAGCGAGGCCACCCCGACGGCGGCGCACACGCCCAGGTCGCCGAGGACGAACGCCCAGTCCGGATGCCCGCCGAAGGTCCGCGCAAACGCCTCCACCCCGTACGTCGACGGCAGCAGGTCGCGCGCGACCTGAATGGCCTCCGGCATCCGGTGCGCCGGCAGCACGCCCAGCAACAGCGCCGCCGACATGCCCAACTGCCCGAGCAGCGTGGCCAGTTCCGGCCGCGGCGCGAGCAGGCCGAGCGCGGCGCCGAGCCCGGACAGCGCGGCACCGGCCAGTGGGATCACCGCCGCGAGAACCCACAGGTGGGCGAGCGGCAGTCCGAACAGCACGCACCCGAAGACGGCGGTCACCAGGGTCCCGGGCACGGTGAAGGAGGCGTAGGCCGCCGCGGCGCCCAGCACCACCGCCGCGGCCGGCACCGGCAGCGTGGCGTAGTGGTCGAGCCCGCCGCTGCCGCGCAGCTGGCCGAAGTACTGGGCGAGCAGGTTCAGACCGACGTACGCGACCACGAGCACGGACGATCCGGCGACCACGGACCACGCGTCGCTCCCGCCGCCGCTCACCACCCCGCGCATCATGATCATGATGCCGATCGACTGGAAGGTCGCCACGAACAGCAGCGGGATCCGCGCGACCCGCGCCCTGGACAGCTGGGCCCGGTACACGGCGGCCATCGACGGCCACAGCCGCGCCCGCGGTCCGAGGGCGGCGCCGTCCACGGCACCGTCGTCCGTCGCCCGGGCGCCGGGCAGAACCCCGGCGGGTACGACACTCACCTCGCGCTGCTCCTCTTCGTTTTCCCCAAGGTCCCCGTGGGGCTCCCCCCAGAGCTCCATACGGACACGACGGCCCCCGCGCTCATGCCTTCACCAGCCCTTGGCCGCTGCCGCCGAGCGTCAGGTAGACGTCCTCCAGGCTGGGCGTGGCCAGTGTGAAGTCGTCGAGGGCGGCGAAGGCGGCGCCCCCGGTGACGGTGGCGACGGCCGCGCGCGCCTCCTCGGGGGCCATCCGCAGCGACCAGCGGCGCCCGGACTCCACGGCGCGGGTGCGCAGCGCGGCGACCTCGGGCACCTCCAGGGGCGCCCGCTCGCGCCACACGAGTTCGACGCGGACCTCCCCGGCGACGCGCTCCTTGAGCCCGGCCGGGGTGTCGCAGGCGATGATCCGGCCCCGGTCGAGGACGGCGACCCGGTCGAGGACGGTCTCCGCCTCGATGACGTTGTGGGTGACCAGCAGGACGGTCGTCCCGCGCTCGGCCCGCCGCCGGTCCACGGCGCCCCACACGGCGCGGCGGGCGACCGGGTCCATGCCGGTGGTCGGCTCGTCGAGCACCAGCAGCGGTCGCTCCCCCATCAGCGCGGCGGCGAAGCAGGCGAGCCGGCGCTGGCCGCCGGAGAGCTTCTTCAGCGGCCTGGAGGCGATCGGTGCGAGCCCGAGTTCGTCGAGGACGGCGTCCCGCTCCTCGCGGGCGTGCCGCAGGTCGAGCCCGCGCAGCCGTCCGGTGGTCTCGGCGGCGAGCGAGACGGTCAGCTCGTCGAGGGCGGTGGACTCCTGGCCGAGGTAGGCGAGGATGCGGGCGGCCCGTTCGGGGTGGCGCACGATGTCGTGCCCGAGGATCTCGACGCTGCCGCTGTCGGGCCGCATCAGTCCGGTCAACTGGCGTACCAGGGTGGACTTGCCGGCGCCGTTCGGTCCGAGCAGTCCGAAGATCTCGCCGCGCCGGATGTCCAGCCGTACGTCGTCGGTGGCCCGCACCTCGGGCGTCCCGGGCGTGCCGCGCCGCCCCCGTACCGCCGGATAGGTTTTGGTCAGCCCGCGCACGGCGCACACGACGTCGTCACTGTGCCGTGGTGCCGTTGCGCTGCGCTTGCTCACAAAGGACGAGGGTAAGGGGTACCGCCCGCCGAGCGGTTCCCGGGGCCCGCCGAGACCGCGGTCCGAAGCGGTGTGTCAATCGCCGGCGGGCGCCTCCGCCGCCGTGCGCTGGTCGATCTCCCGCCAGAAGCCCGCGCGGATCGCGTACCGGTCGTGTTCGTCGATCTGGTCGTCCTTGTGGGCGAGCAGGCCGAAGCGGGCCGCGTACCGCAGCAGCTCACCGTCGATGCGGTGCGGCACCCGCGGGTACATGCTCGACAGTTTCTGCAGGTGGGAGGCGTCGGCCAGGCGGGAGATCCACCGCCGGGCGAAGACCTGCCCCACCTCGTAGGGGTCGCCGCCGACCGTGGTGATGTCCTCCTCCCGGTCGGCCCACCGCTGCTCCGCGGTCGTCAGCTGCGCCAGTGTGGGCAGCGAGGCGGCATCGGGCGACTCGGCCGCGACGGGCCGGTCCACCCAGCCCTTGTCGGACGACCAGCGAAGCGTCGCCCCGGCGGGCTGCTGCGCGGTCTGCGGCGACCGCAGCGCCGCGAGGTCCTTCGGGGTCGGGACGCCCTTGGTGACCGGCAACCGCTCCTGGGCGCCGTTCTGCGACGCGGCCGCCGGGACGTGTTCCGGCTCGGCGGCGGGCCGCTCCGTGGCAGCCGTGAGCGCCGACTCGGGCAGCGGCGCCGACAGGATCGCGGCGATCTCCGGCCGGGGCGCGGGCGGCGGCGCGCACACCCCGCCCAGCTCCTTGGGCCGCACGGCCTGGGTGATCCACGCCCGGTCGAGCACGCGTCGCTCGTCGGCCTCGGCGACCAGGTCCTCGGACTGGTTGTAGTCGCCGTCCGCGGCCTGCACGGCCCACAGGTGCACGGCGACCCCGTGCTCCTTGGCGGCCATCATGCCCGGCAGCAGGTCCCCGTCGCCGGTGACGAGCACGACGTCCGAGCACGCGCGGTTGCGGGCCAGCTCGGTCAGCTCGGCGTGCATCGCGGCGTCGACGCCCTTCTGCGCCCACCGCCCGTCGCTGCGGGTCAGCGCGCCGAGGCGCACGGTCACCCGGGGCATCACGCGCAGCCGGCGGTGCTCCGGCTGCGGTACGCGGTCGGGAGCGCCGTCGAACCAGTAGATGCGCAGCAGTGGCCGTCCGGTGTCGGCCTCGGCACGCTCCCGCAGTCCCTGGATGAGGGCGGCGTGGTCGACGGTGATCCGGGACCGCGAGGGCTCCCCGGCGAGGAGGCTGGCGGCAGCCCCGAGCAGATACCCGGCGTCCACCAGGACGATGCAGCGGTCCACGCGATCCACCCTCTTTCCGGGAGGTTTGCTTCGGGCTTGCTTCGAGTCTGCCCGACGGCGGAGAGGTTAACGGCCGGAACTCGATCTTCGGCGTGGCGTATCCGGGGGACGGGGGCGCGAAGGACTGCGTCACGCAGGGTAATTGTCCGACATGCGGTTGATGTCAGGCTATGTGAATCTGGTCCCGGCCCTGGCCCCTAGTCCCCACAGGAGGCACCACCATGGCCAAGAACAAGAACCGCAAGCAGGCCGGCCCGCAGAACCGCTCGCCGAAGGGCGAGCAGGCGCAGGAGCACACCCAGCGGCCCACGGCGGAGGCGCACACGTCTCCGATGGCGCAGACCCCGGGCAGCCCGGCGGATGTTACCCGTAAGAAGCAGAAGAACTTCGGCCACAACTGACGCCTGCACGAGGGCTGATGCCGAGGCCCGCGCGCGAGGGCCGACGCAGAAAAGAGGGGCGCACCCGTTCTCGGGTGCGCCCCTTGTCTGCTGAGTCACTCCGGGTGATCAGCCCGCCAGGCAGGACGGGCCGAGAAGGACCTTAAGGTCGCCGTAGAGGGCGGGGTCCGGCTTGACCCGATGGCGGTCCAGGCGCAGGACCGTCGTCTTGCGCGGCCCCTGGAGCTTGATCCGCACCTCGCTGTCGCCCTTGTGCTGGCTGAGGATCTCGCCGAGGCGGCTCACCATCGGCGGGGTGACCTTCACGGCCGGGATGGTGAGCACCACCGGGGCGTTGGTGCCCGCGTTCGACAGGTCCGGAACCATCAGTTCCATCGCGACCAGCCGGGGCACGTCCTCCCGCTTGTCGAGGCGGCCCTTGACGAACACCACGGCGTCCTCGACGAGTTGGGTGGACACCAGCTGGTAGGTCGCCGGGAAGAACATGCACTCGATGGAGCCGGCGAGGTCCTCGACCGTGGCGATCGCCCACGCGTTGCCCTGCTTGGTCATCTTGCGCTGCAGGCCGGAGATGATGCCGCCGATGGTGACGACCGCGCCGTCCGCGTGCTCGCCGCCGGTGAGCTGGGCGATGCCCGCGTCCGCCTTGTCGGACAGCACGTGCTCCAGGCCGAAGAGCGGGTGGTCGGAGACGTACAGACCGAGCATCTCCCGCTCCTGGGCGAGCAGATAGGTCTTGTCCCACTCCTCGTCGGTGAAGGTGACGTCGAGGCCGAAGCCGGGCTCGCTGCTCTCCTCCTCCATGCCGCCGAAGAGGTCGAACTGCCCCTCGGCCTCCTTGCGCTTGACCGCGACCACGTTGTCGATCATCGGTTCGTACTGCGCCATCAGGCCCTTGCGGGTGTGGCCCAGGGAGTCGAAGGCGCCGGCCTTGATGAGCGATTCCGTCGTCCGCTTGTTGCAGACGACCGCCTCGACCTTGTCCAGGTAGTCCGGGAAGGACGCGTACTTCCCCTTGGCCTTGCGGCAGCGGATGATCGACTCGACGACGTTCGAACCCACGTTGCGCACGGCGGAGAGGCCGAAGAGGATCACGTCGTCGCCCTGCGCGGCGAAGTTCGACTCGGACTCGTTGACGTTCGGCGGCAGCACCCGGATGCCCATGCGACGGCACTCGTTCAGGTAGACGGCCGACTTGTCCTTGTCGTCCTTCACCGAGGTGAGGAGCGCGGCCATGTACTCGGCCGGGTGGTTCGCCTTCAGGTACGCGGTCCAGTAGGAGACCAGGCCGTACGCGGCCGAGTGGGCCTTGTTGAACGCGTAGCCGGCGAACGGGACCAGCACGTCCCACAGCGCCTGGATCGCCTCGTCGCTGTAGCCGTTCTTGCGGGCGCCCGACTGGAAGATGACGAAGTTCTTCTCCAGCTCCTCCGGCTTCTTCTTGCCCATCACGCGGCGGAGGATGTCGGCCTCGCCGAGCGAGTAGCCGGCGATGATCTGGGCGGCCTTCTGCACCTGCTCCTGGTAGACGATCAGGCCGTAGGTGACGTCCAGGACCTCCTTGAGCGGCTCCTCCAGCTCGGGGTGGATCGGCGTGATCTCCTGCTGCCCGTTCTTGCGCAGCGCGTAGTTCGTGTGGGAGTTCATGCCCATCGGGCCCGGCCGGTACAGGGCCGACACGGCGGAGATGTCTTCGAAGTTGTCGGGCTTCATCAGCCGCAGCAGCGAGCGCATGGGGCCGCCGTCGAACTGGAAGACGCCGAGGGTGTCGCCGCGCTGGAGCAGCTCGAAGGTCTTGGGGTCGTCGAGCGGGAGGCTCAGGAGATCGATGTCGATCCCCTTGTTCGCCTTCACCATCTTGACGGCGTCGTCCATGATCGTGAGGTTGCGCAGGCCCAGGAAGTCCATCTTCAGCAGGCCGAGCGACTCACAGCTCGGGTAGTCCCACTGGGTGATGGTCACGCCGTCGGTGTGCCTCACCCAGACCGGGACGTGCTCGGTGATGGTCTCGCTGGACATGATCACGCCGGCCGCGTGCACGCCCATCTGCCGCACCAGGCCCTCCACACCGCGTGCGGTGTCGATGACCTTCTTCACGTCCGGCTCGTTCTCGTACATCGACCGGACCTCGCCCGCCTCCGAGTAGCGGGGGTGGCTGGGGTCGGTGATGCCGGACAGCGGGATGCCCTTGCCGAGGACGTCGGCGGGCATGGCCTTGGTGATGCGGTCGCCCATCGCGTACGGGTAGCCGAGCACGCGCGCCGAGTCCTTGATCGCGTTCTTGGCCTTGATGGTGCCGTAGGTGCCGATCATGGCGACCTTGTCGGCGCCGTACTTCTCCGTCACGTACCGGATCACCTCGACGCGCCGGCGCTCGTCGAAGTCGATGTCGACATCGGGCATCGAGATGCGCTCGGGGTTGAGGAACCGCTCGAAGATCAGGCCGTGCGGGATCGGGTCGAGGTCGGTGATGCCGAGGGCGTAGGCGACGATCGAACCCGCGGCCGAGCCACGGCCGGGGCCCACCGCGATGCCGTTCTTCTTGGCCCACATGATGAAGTCGGCGACCACGAGGAAGTAGCCCGGGAACCCCATCTGGATGATGACGTCCATCTCGTACTCGGCCTGCTTCATGCGGTCCTCGGGGATGCCGCCCGGGAAGCGGCGCTCCATGCCGCGGCGGACCTCCTCCTGGAACCAGGTGACCTCGGTGTACCCCTCGGGGATGTCGAACTTGGGCATGAGGTCGCGCTTGACGAACATGCCCTCGGTGTCGACCATCTCCGCGATCAGCCGGGTGTTCTCGCAGCCCTCCTGCCAGGCGTCCGAGGAGTCGATGGCGTACATCTCCTCCGTGGACTTCAGGTAGTAGCCGGTGCCGTCGAACTTGAAGCGGTCCGGGTCGGAGAGGTTCTTGCCGGTCTGGATGCACAGCAGGGCGTCGTGGGCGCCGGCCTCGTGCGCGTACGTGTAGTGCGAGTCGTTGGTGACCAGCGGCGGGATGCCGAGCTTCCTGCCGATCTCCAGCAGGCCGTCACGGACCCGGCGCTCGATCTCGATGCCGTGGTCCATCAGCTCCAGGAAGTACTTGTCCTTGCCGAAGATGTCCTGGTAGTCGGCGGCCGCCTTCAGGGCCTCGTCGAAGTGGCCGAGGCGCAGCCGGGTCTGCACCTCGCCGGAGGGGCATCCGGTGGAGGCCACGATCCCCTCGGACCACTGGGCGATGGTCTCCTTGTCCATGCGGGGCCACTTCTGCAGCCAGCCCTCGGCGTACGCGTCGGAGGACAGGCGGAAGAGGTTGTGCAGGCCGGTCCTGTTCACCGCCCACATCGTCTTGTGGGTGTAACCACCGGAACCGGAGACGTCGTCCCTCTTCTGGTGCGGCTGGCCCCAGAGGATCTTGCGCTTGTTGCGCCGGGACTCGGGGGCGACGTACGCCTCGATGCCGATGATGGGGGTGATTCCGGCCTTCTTCGCGGAGTGGAAGAAGTCGTACGCCCCATGGAGGTTGCCGTGGTCGGACATGGCGATGTGGGTCATGCCCATCTCGTTGCACGCGTTGAACATGTCCTTCAGCCGCGCGGCACCGTCCAGCAGCGAGTACTGGGTGTGGACGTGCAGGTGCGTGAACGGCGGCTTTGACACGGTTCGAGCCTCCAGGGCAAACATTACGTCGACGGTGTCCCCCGGTCGCGGACAGTCTGGGGGACAGCGTCGAAGTCTATGCCTCGGCACTGACACCCGGAGGCGTCCGGCGCGTACCTTCATGCGGAGAAAACGTGGGCACTCCCCCACACCGCCGGACGTTGGCGTGAGGGAACACCCGCGGAGGATCGACCCCAAACGTCACGCACCACCCGTACCAGGAGGCACCCAGCGATGTCGGTTCCGCAGCTCAGCGCCGAGCAACGCGGTGAGGAGATCCTCGCCGTCTTCGACACCGCCTTCGGCGAGCTGCTCGCCGCCGACCCGGCCGCGTTCCGCGTGAAGTTCCGCAAGATGGCGGCCTCCGCGTTCGCGTTCTACCGGGGCACGGCCTGCCTCTTCTACCACGACCTGGACGCGGACAAGCGCGGCGGCCCGTACCTGGACGACCGCACCTCGCGGGTGTGGATCCACGGCGACCTGCACGCCGAGAACTTCGGCACCTACATGGACTCCACGGGCCGCCTGATCTTCAATGTGAACGATTTCGACGAGGCGTACGTCGGCCCCTTCACCTGGGACCTGAAGCGCTTCGCCGCCTCCATGGCGCTGATCGGCTACGCGAAGGCGCTCAGCGACGACCAGATCACCGAGTTGGTCCGCATCTACGCCGCGGCCTACCGTGAGCGCGTCCACGCCCTGGCCACCGGCGCCAAGAGCGACGAGGTGCCGCCCTTCACCCTGGACACCGCCCAGGGCCCGCTGCTGGACGCGCTGCGCGACGCCCGCTCGCTCACCCGCTTCGGGCTGCTGGACTCCATGACCGAGATCCGCGACTTCGAGCGCCGCTTCGCGCCGGGTGGCGGCTCCATCGAGCTGGACGCCGCCACCCGCTACAAGGTGCTCGCGGCCTTCGACGGCTACCTGGAGACGCTGCCGGAGACGTCCCTGGCCCGCCCGGACTCCTACCGCGTGAAGGACGTCGTCGGCCGCCGCGGCATCGGTATCGGCTCGGCCGGCCTGCCGTCGTACAACATCCTCCTGGAGGGCCACAGCGACGCCCTGGAGAACGACGTCGTGATCTACATCAAGCAGGCCCAGACCCCGGCCGTCTCCCGGCACATCACGGACCCCGTGATCCGCGAGTACTTCCAGCACGAGGGCCACCGCACGGTGATCTCCCAGCGCGCCCTGCAGGCGCACGCCGACCCGTGGCTGGGCTGGACCGAGCTGGACGGCGCGGGCCAGCTGGTCGCCGAGGTGTCGCCGTACGCGGTGGACCTGGACTGGGGCGACATCGACGACCCGGAGGAGATCGCCTCGGTCGTCGCCGACCTGGGCCGCGCCACGGCCGCCATGCACGCGGCGGCGGACGACCAGTCCGGCGAGTCCCTGGTGCCCTTCTCCACCGAGCGGGCCATCGACGCGGCGATCGCCGCCGACGAGGACGGCTTCGGGGATCTGCTGGTGGACTTCGCCCACACCTACGGGGCACGCGCGCGTGCGGACCACCAGATCTTCGTGGACCTGTTCCGCAACGGCCGGATCCCAGGTCTGTGACCGAAGGGCCGGGTACGGCGATCCTTTAGTGCTCCCTTACGGGAGCACGTGACACACTCTCCTCTGCTATGGACATATCAGGGACCCACCTCAGAGCCGTACGCGCGGCGCTGTTCACGGCACTGGTCGTGACACTCAGCACCGCGTCGCACGTGCTGCTGTCCGAGGTCCCCCTGCCGATGGGGACGGTGGCCGCCATAGCCGCCGCCGTCTTCGTCGTGGCGTACGCGCTGGCGGGCCGTGAGCGCGGCTTCGGGAAGATCGCCGCCCTGCTGGTGCCGCTGGAGCTGACCGCGGACACGGTGTTCACCACCGGCCAGCACGCCTGCTACGGCAGGGCGGGCGGCCCGGTCACCGGCCCGCTGCGCTCGGTGGGCCTGGACCTGCTGTGCAGCGGTGGCAGCGTGGGCACCCCGCTCAGCCGGGTCACCGGCACCGGCAGCGACCGGATCGCGGGGCTCCTGGCGCACGCCGACCCGGAGACCGCCTGGCTGCTGCTCGCCGCCCATGTGAGCGTGGGGCTGCTGGCCGCCGCCTGGCTGCGCCGCGGCGAGCGGGCGCTGGCCCAGCTGCTCGGCGCGGTGGCCGCGACCACGTTCCGGCCGCTGCTGCTCGCGGTCGCCGCGGTGACGGTACGGCTCGCTCCGGTGCGTCGGGCCCCGCGCCCGGCGCCCCGGATCACCGCCCTGCGCACCCGCCTCTTCGTGCACTCCCTGGGACGGCGTGGACCGCCGTGCTCGGTCGCCCTGGTCTGAGCGACACCCCGAGCACCCCAGTCCCCACCCTTACCCCGCGCACGACGATGCGCGTCCCCGAGGAGATCACCCATGAGCAAGCGGAACAGCCAGGCGGCGAAGACGGCGGCCCGTGAGCGGCTGCGCATCGAGCGCGAGCGGCAGGCCAAGCGCGACAAGGTCAAGCGGCAGCTGATCGTCGCCGGTTCGGTCGTCGCCGTGCTCGCCGTCGCCGGCGGCGTCGGCTACGCCGTCGTGCAGAACAACAAGCCCAGCCACTGGGAGGCCGCGAAGAACGAGAAGCTCGTCGCGCCGGCCAACACCTCCGGCACGAACGGCACCACCGTCGTGATCGGCAAGAGCAGCGCCAAGAAGACCCTGGTCATGTACGAGGACCCGCGCTGCCCGATCTGCGCCCAGTTCGAGCAGACGGTCGGCTCGACCGTCAAGAAGGACGTCGACGAGGGCAAGTTCAAGATCCAGTACGTCGGTGCCTCGTTCATCGACACCAACACCCAGGGCGAGGGCTCCAAGAACGCCCTGAGCGCCATGGGAGCCGCACTGAACGTCAGCCCTGAGGCGTTCCTCGAGTACAAGAGCGCGCTCTACTCGGCGAAGTGGCACCCGGAGGAGACCGAGGACAAGTTCAAGGACGACAGCTACCTGATCAAGGTCGCGAACACCGTCCCCGCCCTGAAGGACAACGCGGCGTTCCAGAAGGCCGTGAAGGACGGCACCTACGACAAGTGGGCGCTGGACATGTCCGACGTCTTCAACAAGAGCGGGGTGCAGGGCACGCCGACCCTGAAGATGGACGGCAAGACGATCACCGGGTCCGACGGCAAGAACGCCCCGATGACGGTGCCCGAGTTCAACGCGGCGATCGACAACGCGCTCAAGTCCTGACCGGTCCCCCGGGCCGGCCTGAGCGGTCGGGCGGAGAAAGAGCGGGCGAACTTTGCGTGTTCGCCCGCTCTTTGCGCGTACCGGTCAGTAGTCTGCTCGGCCGTGACCAGTCGACACAGATCATCCGAGAGCGTCAACTCCCTTTCCCCGCGCCGCCGTACGGTCGTCAAGGCCGCGGCGGCGACGGCCGTTCTGGGCGCCCCGTTCGCCGCCGCCCTTCCCGCCCGGGCCGCCGCCGACACCCCGGCCTTCCTGCACGGCGTGGCCTCCGGTGACCCGCTGCCCGACGGCGTCCTGCTGTGGACCCGGGTGACACCCACCGCGGAGGCGACGCCCGGCTCCGGGCTCGGTCCCGACACCGAGGTGGCCTGGGTGCTCGCCAAGGACAAGGCGTTCACAGCGATCGTCGCCAAGGGGTCCGTCACCGCGACCGCCGCCTCCGACCACACCGTGAAGGCCGACGTCCGAGGGCTGGAGCCGGCCACCGACTACTGGTTCCGCTTCTCCGCGGGCGGCACCGACTCCCCCGTCGCCCGCACCCGCACCGCGCCGGCCGCCGACGCCGCCGTGTCCGGGCTGCGCTTCGGCGTGGTCTCCTGCGCCAACTGGGAGGCCGGCTACTTCGCGGCGTACCGGCATCTGGCCGCCCGGGGCGATTTGGACGCATGGCTGCACCTGGGCGACTACATCTACGAGTACAAGACGGGCGAGTACGCGGCCCGTGGCACGGTCGTGCGCCCGCACGCCCCGGCGAACGAGATCATCACGCTGTCCGACTACCGGATCCGGCACGCGAAGTACAAGACGGACCCCGACCTGCAGGCCCTGCACGCGAAGGCGCCGGTCATCGCGATCTGGGACGACCACGAGTTCGCCGACAACGCGTGGTCGGGCGGCGCGGTCAACCACACCGAGGGCGCCGAGGGCACCTGGACGGCCCGCAAGGCGGCGGCGAAGCAGGCGTACTTCGAGTGGATGCCGGTCCGCCCGGCCGTCGAGGGCACGACCTACCGCCGGCTGCGCTTCGGCAAGCTGGCCGACCTCTCCCTGCTCGACCTGCGTTCCTTCCGCTCGCAGCAGGCGTCCACGGGCAGCGGTTCCGTCGACGACCCGGACCGCACGCTCACGGGCCGCGCCCAACTCGACTGGCTCAAGGCGGGATTGAAGACGTCCGACACCACCTGGCGGCTGGTCGGCAACTCGGTGATGATCGCGCCGTTCGTCATCGGCTCGCTCTCCGCGGACCTGCTCAAGCCGCTGGCCAAGCTGCTGGGGCTGCCGCAGGAGGGCCTCGCCGTCAACACCGACCAGTGGGACGGCTACACCGACGACCGCCGTGAACTGCTCGCGCATCTGCGGGCCAACGCGATCCGGAACACCGTGTTCCTGACCGGCGACATCCACATGGCCTGGGCCAACGACGTCCCCGTCGACGCGGGCACCTACCCGCTGTCGGCCTCCGCCGCCACCGAGTTCGTGGTCACCTCGGTCACCTCCGACAACCTCGACGACATCGTCAAGGTCCCCGAGGGCACCGTCTCGGCGGTGGCCGCGCCGGTCATCCGAGCGGCCAACCGGCACGTCCACTGGGTGGACACCGACCGCCACGGCTACGGCGTGCTGGACATCACCGCCGAGCGCGCGCAGATGGACTACTACGTCCTGTCCGACCGTACGAACGCGAGCGCCACCTCGTCCTGGGCGCGGTCGTACCGCACGCGCAGCGGCACACAGAAGGTCGAGCGGACGTACGACCCGGTGTAGGCCGCCGCGAGCCCGCTACAGGCTGTCGAGGAAGCCGAGCGCCACCCGCCAGGTGGCCTCGGCCGCCTCCTCGTCGTAGTCCGGCAGGTCCGGGTCGGTGTACAGGTGGCCCGCGCCCGCGTACCGGTAGATCTCCACGTCCGCGCCCGCTCTGCCCATCTGCAGGTACCAGGCGCTGAGCCAGTCGTCCGTCTCGAACGGGTCCGGCTCCGCGACATGCAGCTGGACCGGCAGGGCGTCCACCGAGGCGCCCGGCGCGATGTCCGAGGTGCCGTGCAGCAGCAGGAGTCCGCGCGCCTTGTGGTCGCCGAGC
Organism: Streptomyces sp. NPDC093984; assembly: GCF_044764595.1. Classification (NCBI taxonomy): domain Bacteria; kingdom Bacillati; phylum Actinomycetota; class Actinomycetes; order Kitasatosporales; family Streptomycetaceae; genus Streptomyces; species Streptomyces sp. NPDC093984. The sequence continues at coordinate 276,319 of NZ_JBIWIM010000003.1, forward strand.
GCCAGGGTCTGCCCGATGGACGCGCCGAGCGAGAACCCGGAGTACACGAGCCCCCGCTCGGAGTAGGGCGCGGCGGCCAGGACGGCCCGCTTGAGCAGCTCTTCCTTCCCGATCTCGTCCTTGAAGGCCATGCCCTCCTCGACCGTCTCGAAGGTGCGGCCGTCGAACAGGTCGGGAGTCCACACCTCGTGCCCGGCGGCGCGGAGCCGGTCGGCCGCGGCCCGCACGGCCGGCCGCAGCCCGTACGTCGAGTGGAAGAGCATGATGTTCATGAGCCCATGGTGCCAGCCGGGACCGACAACGCCGTGCGCTGCGCCGCGGCGGGTGTTCTTGGCCACAGGTTCACGCCGCGCCCCACTGGTTACGTTCCAAGGATGGAGAACGTACTGCGCCCGGTGATCGTCGTCGGCGGCACGGTCGGACTCACCCTGCTCATCGGGTGGGGCACGGACGTCCTGCTGCGCAAGGCGAACGCCCGGCACCCCGAGACGCCCCTGTGGGGTCTGCTGCGCCGCGGCCGCATCCCCTACCAGCTCGTGCTTTGCGTGGCCCTGCTGAGGGGCTCCTACGACCAGGCCAAGGTCCTGCAGGCGCATCAGGTCGGCATCGGCCGGACGCTCACCCTGGTGCTGATCGGTTCCGCTGCCTGGCTGGTGATCCGCATCGCGGGGGCCATAGTCGAGACGACGTACAGCCGCTACGCCCGCGCCCACCACGACCCGGCCCGGGTCCGGCGCGTGCGCACCCAGGTCACGCTGATCATGCGGGTGGTGTACGCCACCGTCGGGGTGGTGGCGGCCGGCGCGATGCTGCTGACGTTCCCGGCGATGCGCGCGGCCGGCGCCTCGCTGCTGGCCTCGGCCGGCATCCTCGGCATCGTGGCCGGTGTCGCCGCGCAGTCCACGCTCTCAAACCTCTTCGCCGGGCTGCAGATCGCGTTCGGCGACATGGTGCGGCTCGGCGACACGGTGGTCGTGGACGGCGAGTGGGGCACGGTCGAGGAGATCACGCTGACGTTCCTCACCGTGCGCACCTGGGACGAGCGGCGGATCACCATGCCGGTGTCGTACTTCACCTCCAAGCCCTTCGAGAACTGGTCGCGCGGCAGCGCCCAGATGACCGGCATCGTCTATTTCCACGTCGACCACACCGCGCCCGTGGACGCGATGCGCGACAAGCTGCGCGACATCCTGCGCCACTGCCCGGCATGGGACGGCCGCGCCTACGGCCTCCAGGTCACCGACTCGACGCCCAACACCATGCAGGTGCGGGCGCTGGTGACCGCGAAGGACGCGGACGACATATGGACGGCCCGGGTCACGGTGCGCGAGGAGCTCATCCGCTGGCTGGCCGAGGAGCATCCCTACGCGCTGCCGAGGGTGAACACGGCGGGCGCCGTACCTCCGCCCGGCTGGAACGGTCAATCCTCGCGCGACGGACAGTTCCTCAAGGCGTACGAACAGCAGCGGGCGGGCCGGAGCTGATCCCCGCCCGCGTCAGCGACCGCGTTCCGCACCGCCGTTGACCTGGATCACCTGCGCGGTGATGTGGCGGGCGCCGGGGGACGCCAGCCAGTGCAGGGTCGCGGCGACGTCGCCGGGCGTGGCGGCACGGCCGATCGACGTCTCCGCGATGAGCCGGTCGCGCCGCGCCGGGTCCATCGCCTCGCCGAAGAACTCGGTGTCCTCGACGTAGCCGGGCGCGACCACGTTCACCGTGATGCCGCGCGGCCCGAGCTCCCGGGCCAGATCGAAGGCGTACGGGTGCAGGGCGGCCTTGGAGGCGGCGTACGCGCCGCTGCCGGAGCCGCGGTAGGCGGCGATGGAGCTGAGGAACAGCACCCGGCCGCCGGGTGAGGCGAGCCGGTCGCGCAGTGCCTCGGTGAGCAGGGCCGCGGTCAGCACGTTCAGCCGGAAGTTCACGGTCCAGGTGTGCGCGACGGTTTCGAGCGGATCTTCGATGTCGGCCTTGGGCTCCAGGAGCCCGCTGCCGCCCGCGCTGTTGACGAGGACGTCCACGGTGCCCAGCTCGTCGGCCACGAACCGGGCGACGCCGCGCACGGCGTGCGGGTCGCTCAGATCGGCCGCGTAGGTGAGCGCCCCGGGCACGTCGGCCTTCTCCAGCACCTCCGCCCGGCGTCCGAGGAGCAGTACCCGGTCCCCGTCCGCCGCGAAGGCCCGCGCCGCCGCGAGCCCGATCCCCGTGCCACCGCCACTGATCACCACGTTGCGCGTCATGATGCGATCGTACAAAGGCCGCTTCCGGTGAGGCGATTGCTCTTCCGGGCGGGTCGCGGGACGGTCCGCACGAGCGTGTCAGCGCAGACTGCGGACGTCCAGGTGGCGCAGCACCCGGTCGACGATCTCCGGGTCGGCACCCGGTTCGCTGCGTGCCGCCAGCACCTCGTGGCGTGCCGCGCTCAGCATCTCCCCGTGGATCCTGCGCACCCTCTTGATGCGCCGGGCCCGCTGCTCGTGCGCCTCCCGCCGCTCCTCGTCCCCGAGGTCGGGGCTGATGCGGGCGCCGATGTCGAAGGCCCGCCGCAGCAGCTGCTCGGACAGCTCGTCCGGCAGCTCCTCGACCTGCTCGATCTCCTTCAGCCTGCGCTTCGCCGCCTTGGCCGCGCGGACCGCCAGCGCGTGCTCGAACTCCTTTTCGCTCTCCGTGTCGGCCCGCACGTTCAGCTTCCGCACCAGCCACGGCAGCGTGAGCCCCTGGAGCACGAGCGTGGCGATGATCACCCCGAAGGCGATGAAGACGATCTCGTCCCGGCCGGGGAAGGGCGATCCGTCGTCCATGGTCAGCGGAATGGCCAGGGCCAGCGCCACCGACGCCACGCCCCGCATCCCCGACCACCACATGACGACGGTCTCCCGCCAGGACACCGGGATTTCCTCGTCGTAGTCCCGTTTGGCGTGCAGCCGCTTGGTCAGCCAGGTCGCGGGCAGCAGCCACGCGAGGCGGACGAACACCACGACGGCCACGATCGCGGCGGCCCAGCCGAGCATCTCGCCCCACCGCCCGGACGCGGTCTGGATCGCGTGGTGCAGTTCCAGCCCGATGAGCCCGAACGCGATCCCGGTGACCAGGGTGTCCACGACGTCCCAGAACGTGTGCCCGGCGAGCCGCATCAACACATCGTCCGGATCGGCGGCGTACTCGGCCAGGAACAGTGCGGTGACCAGCACGGACAGCACACCCGAGCCGTGCAGCTCCTCGGCCAGGACGTACGAGGCGTACGGCACGAGGAGCGTCAGCCCGATCTGCAGGGTGGCGTCGCCGAGCAGGTCGAGCAGCTTGTTGGCGGCCCAGCCGAGGGCGAGCCCGACGGCGAGGGCGACGACCGCGGAGAGCGCCAGTTCGAGCAGGGCGTGCGGCAGCGAGAACGTTCCGCTGACGGCGGCGGCGATCGCGACGTGGTAAAGCACGATCGCCGTCACGTCGTTGAACAGGCCCTCGCCCTCCAGGATCGACACCAGGCGGCGGGGCAGCCCTAGCTGTCCCGCGACGGCGGTCGCCGCGACCGGGTCGGGCGGCGCGACCAGGGCGCCGAGCGCCACCGCCGCGGCGACCGGGAGCCCCGGCACGACCTCGTGGGCGACGGCGGCCACGCACACGGTGGTGACGAACACCAGCGCGACGGCCAGCAGGAAGATGGGGCGCTTGTTGGCCGCGAACTGCCGCCACGAGGTGCGGCGCACCGCCGCGTACAGCAACGGCGGCAGCAGCGCGGGCAGGATCAGCCCGGGCGGGATGCTGACGTTGGGCACGAAGTCGAGCAGGGCGAGCACGATCCCGAGCAGGGTCATCAGCACCGGCGCCGGCAGCCGGAGCCGGTCCCCGACCGGGACGCTCACCACGGCCCCGAGCAACAGCAGCAGGAACAGGGCCAGTTGGTCCACGGTGAGCGCTCCGGGAAGTTCGACGTTCACACAGCAGGTCTCAAGCCTGCCATGCCACCCTTCTCACCCGTTTTTCCGGCTTCACTACAGAGAGCGCCGCATCGATCGGTGCGGTATCCCCGCGTCGGGGAACTCCGGCCCGTACGCCGCGTAGCCCAGCCGCTCGTAGAAGCCCAGCGCTTGGGTCTGCGCGTGCAGGTCCACCGCCGTCAGACCACGCGCGCGTGCCGCGTCCTCGATGGCCCGCACAAGCGCGGCGCCGACGCCAAGGCCGCGGGCCTCCCGCGTCACCGCCAGCCGCCCGAGCGAGCCCACGGACGCGTCGCCGCCGTTCTTGGCGGCGGCCGCCTCCCCGTGCAGCAGCCGACCCGTTCCGAGCGGCACTCCGTCCTCCCGGACGGCCAGGACGTGCACGGCAGTGGCGTCATAGGCGTCGTACTCGATGTCCTCGGGCACACCCTGCTCGCCGACGAAGACCTCCTTGCGGACCGCGAAGCACGCCTCGCGGTCGGCGGGTTCCTCGGCGATCCGCACGACGTACCCGGCGTTCCCGGCGCTCATGCCCAGCTCTCCTCGCGCACCTTGTCCAGCGCCTTCTGCAGGTCGGCGGGGTAGGCGCTCTCGAACTCCACCCACTGCCCGTCCCCCGGGTGCTCGAAGCCGAGGCGCACGGCGTGCAGCCACTGGCGGGTCAGGCCGAGCCGTTTGGCGAGCGTCGGGTCCGCGCCGTACGTCAGGTCGCCGACGCACGGGTGCCGGTGGGCGGCCATGTGGACGCGGATCTGGTGGGTGCGCCCCGTCTCCAGCTTGACGTCGAGCAGGGACGCCGAGCGGAAGGCCTCGAGCAGGTCGTAGTGCGTGACGGAGGGCTTGCCGTCGGCCGTGACCGCCCACTTGTAGTCGTGGGTGGGGTGGCGGCCGATGGGTGCGTCGATGGTGCCGCTGGTCGGGTCGGGGTGGCCCTGGACGAGCGTGTGGTAGCGCTTGTCGACCGTGCGCTCCTTGAACTGGCGCTTGAGCGACGTGTACGCGTACTCCGACTTGGCCACCACCATCAGGCCGGACGTGCCGACGTCGAGACGGTGGACGATGCCCTGGCGCTCGGCGGCGCCGGAGGTGGAGATCCGGTAGCCGGCCGCCGCCAGGCCGCCGATCACGGTCGGGCCGGTCCAGCCGGGGCTGGGGTGCGCGGCGACGCCGATCGGCTTGACGATCACGACCACGTCCTCGTCGTCGTGCACGATCTCCATGCCCTCGACCGGCTCGGCCACCACCTGCACCGGCGCGGGCGCCTGCGGCATCTCGACCTCGAGCCAGGCGCCGCCGCGCACCCGCTCCGACTTGCCGACCACGGCGCCGTCGACCTGCACCTTGCCCGCCGCGGCCAGCTCCGCGGCTTTGGTGCGGGAGAAGCCGAACATGCGGGAGATGGCGGCGTCGACGCGCTCGCCCTCCAGGCCGTCGGGCACGGGCAGGGTACGGATCTCGGGAAGCGTGCTCACCCGTCGAGTATGCCGGACGGGCCCCCCGGCCCCGAGAGCAGCCTGTGGACAGCGGCCTCCGCCCTTGTGGACAGCCCCGCGATCTCAGTCCTTGTGGACGGTGCCGTCCGGGTCGAGCCCGCGGAAGGACAGCAGCACGATGAGGATGCCGCCGCAGACGATCGCCGAGTCGGCCAGGTTGAAGACGGCGAAGTGCTTGGGCGCGATGAAGTCGACGACCGCGCCCTCGAACACGCCCGGCGAGCGGAAGATCCGGTCGGTGAGGTTGCCGAGCGCGCCGCCGAGCAGCAGACCGAGGGCGATCGCCCAGGGCAGGCTGTAGAGCTTGCGGGCGAGCCGGGCGATCACCACGATCACCGCGGCCGCGATCACCGTGAAGATCACGGTGAAGGCCTCACCGAAGCCGAAGGCCGCACCCGGGTTGCGGATCGCCTCGAACTTCAGCCAGTCCCCGATGATCTCGATCGGCTCGTGGTGCTCCAGCTTCGCGACCACGATGAGCTTGCTGATCAGGTCGAGGGTGTAAGCGAAGGCGGCGACCGCGAACAGGACCGCGATCCGGCGCCTGCCCCTGGGGCGCTCGGCGGCGCCGGAACCCGGCTCCTGGGCTCCGGCGCCCTCGGCCGGGGCCCGCCCGTCGGACTGCTCCGGCCCGGCCGCGTCTGGGATGTCCGGCGTACCGATGATGCGCTCCGCCTCTGCCACGTGAATCCCTCAACCTAGGTGCCCTGACTGGACGAGACTACGACACCACCGCGCCGGATCACGTGTTCAGGCGGGGCTCATGGGCGGCGTTCCCGCTTCTGCTTGCATTCCACGCACAGGGTGGCACGCGGAAAGGCCTGCATACGGGCCTTGCCGATGGGGTTGCCGCAGCTCTCGCACAGGCCGTAGGTGCCGGAGTCGAGACGTTCCAGGGCGTGTTCGGTCTGTTCGAGCATCTCCCGGGCGTTGTGGGCGAGCGCCATCTCGTGCTCACGGGTGATGTTCTTGGTGCCGGTGTCCGCCTGGTCGTCGCCGGCGCCGTCCCCGGAGTCACGCATCAGGCCGACCAGCGCCTGTTCGGAGGCGTCGATCTCGCCGCGCAACCGCGTGGCCTCGGACTCCAGCTCGGCGCGCGCCTCGGCCACCTCCTCGGGGGTCCACGGGTCCTCTCCGGGGCGCACCGCCAGTTCCCCGGGCTCGGCCGCGGCGATCCTCGCCTTGGGGACCGCGGTGGGGCCCGTGTCCGCCGTGGCCGTCCCAGGAGTCTTCTTCGCAACCACCGTCGTGGCTCCCGTCTGCTTCGCGGCCTCGACCTCGCTCGCCTTCTTGGCCGTGCTCTTCTTGGCCGCACTCTTCGTGGGGGTGCTTTTCGTCGTGCCGCCCTTCGCGGCGCTCTTGTCGGCAGCGGCCTTGGAGGGGGCTGCCTTTTCGGCGGCGGCTTTCTTGGCCGCCGCCTTAGGAGTGACGGCCTTCTTGGCCGCCGTCTTCGAGGTGACGGCCTTCTCGGCCGCCGCCCTCTTGGCAGCGGCCTTCTTCGCTGCCGCCTTCTTCGCGACGGTGCTGGTCACCGGAGCCTCCTTGCCGGGCGCCGCCTTCTTCGCCGCCGCCTTCTCGGGAACAGTGCCGGGTGCTGCCGCCTTCCTGGCGGCGACACCCTTGGTTGCCGCCTTCTCGGCCGCCGCCTTCTTGGCCGCCGCCTTCTTCGGGACGGTCCGCTCGGCCGCCGCCTTCTCGGCCGCCGCCGCCTTCTCGGCGACGGTCTTCCTGGCCGACGCCGTCCGGGTGGTGGTCTTCTTCGCCACCGCCTTCTTCCCGGTGGTCTCCTTCACCACCGCCCTTTTCGCGACGGTCTTCTTACCGGCGGCCTTCTTCGCCACCGTCTTCTTCGCGGTGACGCTGCTCGCCGCCTCCTCCTTGCCGGCGGCGCCGGTCACCGCGGCCTTCTTCGGGGCGGACTTCTCGGCCTCCGCCTCGGGAGGGGCTTTCCCGGCCGCCGCCCTGCCGGAGACGGACTTCTTCGCCTGCGCCTTCTTCCCGGCGGCGCTCTTCTTCACCGCCGTCTTCCTGGCGACGGTGCCGGTCGCCGTCGCCTTGCCGGGCGCCGCCTTCTCACCCGCCGGCCGCTCGGGGTCGCCTTCCTTCCTGGCCGCCTTCCTGGAGGGTGCCGCCTTCGACTCCGTCCGGCGGGTGCCGGCCTGCCCGGCGGTCGCCTTGCTGGAGGCCGTGCTCTCACTGGTCCGCTCGCCCGTCCCGGCAGCCGTCGCCCTCATCGCGCCCGGCCCCTCCGAGGCGTTCACCAGGTCCGTCGCCCCACCGGGGGCGGCGGTCGCCGCTCCAGCGGCCCTGGGCGCCGCCGTGCTCCTTCCCTGCGCCCCCGTCCCCCCGGCCCTGTGCGCACCTTTTCCGGCCCCGGCCCCGGCCCCGGCCCCGGTGGCAGCCTGGCCCGGCCGGCCGGCCGCCCCCACCGTCCGCCTCGCCCCCGCCGTATGGGTGGTCTTCTTTCCGTCCACGTTCCTGGCCGCCACACCGCCGGAGGCAGCCGCGCCCGTGGTTCTGCCGGACACCGACTGCTGTACGGCGGTCTTCTTCACCACCATGGCCGCGGCCCCTTCACATATTGTGATCTTGCGCGCGAGTCGTGCTGGGACGATAAATCGACTTCTGGCCCGCGGCAACGGGGCACGCCCGCGAATCGCCCGCCACGCGCGTGCCCCGCGGCGAGCCTGCATCCGTTGTGCCCAGCTCTCAGCCCGGTAATCCGCCAGACCCCCGCTCCCCGAATCCGGCATGCCGGCGTCTCGCCATTCGGGTCACCCGCGGGCCCGTCGCACCCCCGGCCGCCGGAGCGGGAAATCCGGTCGGCCGCCGTCCGTGCGGCGCCGTACACTGGGCGGAGCGAAAAGCGTGGATGGGGACGAGTAGCGGCGTACGCAGCCCAGAGCGACCCGGGGACGGTGTGAGCCCGGGGGCGAGCGCGACGTGAAGATCACCCCGGAGCCGCCGGAAGAACGCCCCAGCGAGAGCCCAGGGGCCAGTAGAACCGGCTTCGCGACCCCAATGAGGGGGCTCACCGGCGCGTACGGCGCACCGGGGGGCCAAGGAGGGTGGTACCGCGGGAGCGCGCCGCACACGGCGTACGGAGAATTCTCGGAATTCCCGGCTCTCGTCCCTCCGACGGAAGGCAGCACGTCCGCCGGAGGAAGATCGATGACGCAGTACCGCCAGGTGCCCGCCCAGGTCGACCTGCCCGCGCTCGAGCACGCGGTGCTCGACTTCTGGCGCGAGCAGAAGATCTTTGCCAAGAGCCTGGAGCAGTCCGAGGGCCGCCCCGAATGGGTGTTCTACGAGGGCCCGCCCACGGCCAACGGCATGCCGGGCGCCCACCACATCGAGGCCCGCGTCTTCAAGGACGTCTTCCCGCGCTTCCGCACCATGCGCGGCTACCACGTGGCCCGCAAGGCCGGCTGGGACTGCCACGGTCTCCCGGTGGAGCTGGCGGTCGAGAAGGAGCTCGGCTTCAGCGGCAAGAAGGACATCGAGGCGTACGGCATCGCCGAGTTCAACGCCAAGTGCCGCGAGTCCGTGCTGCGCCACACCGACGCGTTCTCCGAGCTGACGACCCGCATGGGCTACTGGGTCGATCTCGACGAGGCGTACGTCACGATGGAGCCCGAGTACATCGAGTCCGTCTGGTGGTCGCTGAAGGAGATCTACAAGAAGGACCTGCTGGTCCAGGACCACCGCGTCGCCCCCTGGTGCCCCCGCTGCGGCACGGGCCTGTCGGACCACGAGCTGGCGCAGGGGTACGAGACGGTCGTCGACCCGTCGGTCTATGTCCGTTTCCCGCTCACCTCCGGTCCGCTGGCCGGCGAGGCCGCGCTCCTGGTGTGGACGACGACCCCCTGGACGCTGGTCTCCAACACCGCGGTCGCCGCGCACCCCGAGGTCACCTACGTCGTCGCGACGAAGGGCACGGACGGCGCAGAGAAGCTCGTCGTCGCCGAGCCGCTCGTCGGCAAGGCACTCGGCGAGGGCTGGGAGACCACGGGCCAGACCTTCACGGGCGCCGAGATGGAGCGCTGGACGTACCAACGTCCGTTCGAGCTGGTGGAGTTCCCGGAGCCGGCCCACTACGTGGTGAACGCCGAGTACGTCACCACCGAGGACGGTACGGGTCTGGTGCACCAGTCCCCCGCCTTCGGTGAGGACGACCTGAAGGTCTGCCGCGCGTACGGCCTGCCCGTCGTCAACCCGGTGCGCCCCGACGGCACCTTCGAGGAGGACGTCCCGCTGGTCGGCGGCATCTTCTTCAAGAAGGCGGACGAAAAGCTCACCGCGGACCTCCAGCAGCGCGGCCTGCTCTTCAAGCACATCCCGTACGAGCACAGCTACCCGCACTGCTGGCGCTGCCACACCGCGCTCCTCTACTACGCGCAGCCGTCCTGGTACATCCGCACCACCGCCATCAAGGACCGGCTCCTGGAGGAGAACGAGAAGACCAACTGGTTCCCCGAGACCGTCAAGCACGGCCGGTACGGCGACTGGCTGAACAACAACATCGACTGGGCGCTGTCCCGCAACCGCTACTGGGGCACCCCGCTGCCGATCTGGCGGTGCGAGGACGACCACCTCACCTGCGTCGGCTCCCGCGCGGAGCTGACCGAGCTGACCGGCACCGACCAGTCGGAGCTGGACCCGCACCGCCCGTACATCGACGAGGTCACCTTCGCCTGTCCGCAGGACGGCTGCGGGAAGACGGCCACGCGCGTGCCTGAGGTCATCGACGCCTGGTACGACTCGGGCTCGATGCCGTTCGCGCAGTGGGGCTACCCGTACAAGAACAAGGAGCTCTTCGAGTCCCGCTACCCGGCGCAGTTCATCTCCGAGGCCATCGACCAGACCCGCGGCTGGTTCTACACGCTGATGGCGGTCGGCACCCTGGTGTTCGACAAGTCGTCGTACGAGAACGTGGTGTGCCTGGGCCACATCCTGGCCGAGGACGGCCGCAAGATGTCCAAGCACCTGGGCAACATCCTGCAGCCGATCCCGCTGATGGACCAGCACGGCGCGGACGCTGTCCGGTGGTTCATGGCGGCCGGTGGCTCCCCGTGGGCGGCCCGCCGCGTGGGCCACGGCACGATCCAGGAGGTCGTCCGCAAGACGCTCCTCACGTACTGGAACACGGTCGCCTTCCAGGCCCTGTACGCCCGCACGTCGAACTGGGCGCCGAGCGAGGCCGACCCGGCCCCGGCCGACCGCCCGGTCCTGGACCGCTGGCTGCTGTCGGAGCTGCACGCGCTCACCGACCAGGTGACGCAGGCGCTGGAGGCGTACGACACCCAGCGCGCCGGCAAGCTGCTGTCCGCGTTCGTCGACGACCTCTCCAACTGGTACGTCCGCCGCTCCCGCCGCCGCTTCTGGCAGGGCGACAAGGCCGCGCTGCGCACGCTGCACGAGGTCCTGGAGACGGTGACGAAGCTGATGGCGCCGATCACCCCGTTCATCACCGAGCGGGTGTGGCAGGACCTGATCGTGCCGGTGACCCCGGGCGCCCCCGAGTCGGTGCACCTGGCGTCCTGGCCGGAGGCGGACCTGTCGGCGATCGACCCGGAGCTGTCGCAGCAGATGGTGCTGGTGCGCCGTCTCGTGGAGCTGGGCCGTGCCACGCGCGCGGAGTCGGGTGTCAAGACGCGTCAGCCCCTGTCGCGTGCGCTCGTCGCGGCGGCCGGCTTCGAGTCCCTGGACAAGGAGCTGCACACGCAGATCACGGAGGAGCTGAACGTCTCGTCCCTGGCGTCCCTCTCCGAGGTCGGCGGTTCCCTGGTCGACACCACGGCGAAGGCGAACTTCCGGGCGCTGGGCAAGCGGTTCGGCAAGCGCGTCCAGGACGTGGCCAAGGCCATCGCGAACGCCGACGCGGCGGCGCTGTCCCTGGCGCTGCGCGAGGGCACGGCGTCGGTGGAGGTCGACGGCGAGACCGTCACCCTCGCCCCGGACGAGGTGATCATCACCGAGACCCCGCGCGAGGGCTGGTCGGTGGCGTCCGACTCCGGTGCCACGGTCGCCCTCGACCTGGAGATCACCGAGGAGCTGCGGCAGGCGGGCCTCGCCCGTGACGCGATCCGGCTGATCCAGGAGGCCCGCAAGAACAGCGGCCTGGACGTCGCCGACCGCATCGCGCTGCGCTGGACCGCGACGGACCCGGCGGTCATCGCGGCCCTGACCGAGCACTCGGGGTTGATCGCCGAGGAAGTCCTCGCCACGGACTTCGCCCAGGGCGAGGCGGACGAGACCTACGGTGAGCCGTTCGCCGACGAGGGCCTGTCCCTGACCTTCCGCCTGCGCAAGGCGTAAGACACGCCCGAAGGCCCGGGCCCGCCGAAAAATCCCGGCGGGCCCGGGCCTTCGGCGTTGCGTCCGTACGCACAGCCGCTCCCCGTTCCGAACACGGGCGCCAGGGACTTCCCACGAAAGAGATGCCACACGAAAGGGCGGGGCCCCGGATCGAGATCCGGGGCCCCGCCCTGAACGCTGCCGACGCCTACGGCGTCTTCACGACCCTCAGTTGTCGTCCTCGTCGATGAGGAACCCGCGCATCGGCGAGGGCGCCTGGCCCATCGGCGACGGGCCCTGCGGACGGACCGGCGCCATCGGCTGGGTCATCGCCGGGGACATCTGCTGCTGGCCGCCGTAGGACGGAGCGGACGGGGCCGGAGCACCGCCCATCGTCTGGTTGCCGCCGTACGACGGGGCGCTCGCGCCCGCCGGGGCCATCGACGGCGCCGACGGCGACGGCAGGGAAGCCGTGGCCGGGGTGCGCGGCGGGGCCAGCGAGTCGTCGGCCTGGGTCTCCAACTGACGCAGCTGCGACTCCAGGTACGACTTCAGGCGGGTGCGGTACTCGCGCTCGAAGCCGCGCAGGTCCTCGACCTTGCGCTCCAGCGTGGCGCGGGCGGACTCCAGGGAACCCATCGCGACGCGGTGCTTCTCCTGCGCGTCCCGCTCCAGGGCGTCCGCCTTGGCACGGGCGTCGCGCTCCAGACCCTCGGCGCGGCTGCGGGCCTCACCGACGATCTTGTTGGCCTCGGCGCGGGCCTCGGCGATCGCCTGGTCGGCGGTCTGCTGGGCCAGCGAGAGAACACGCGCGGCGCTGTCGCCACCGGGACCCTGGCCGGGCATGCCCGGACCACCCATGGGGCCGCCCATCGGACCGCCCATGGGGCCACCCATCTGCTGCTGCATCGGGGGCTGGCCACCCATCGGCCCCTGACCCATCGGACCCTGGCCCATCGGACCCGGTCCCTGGGGACCACCCTGACCGCCGCCGGGGCCGGCCGGCAGCTGCGGGGCACCGCTCGGCAGCTGGGGCGGGCCACCCATGGGGCCGCCCATCTGCTGCTGCGGCGGGCCCGATATCCCGGCGGGAACGGGCGCCCCGGGACCGCGCATGCCCTGCTGCTGATGCTGCTGGTCCTGGCCCTCCGGGGGCTTGCGCATGTTCTGCTGGTTCTGCGCGGCGGCACGAGTGGCGGCGGCCAGTTTGGCGCGCAGGTCCTCGTTCTCCCGCAACAGGCGGGTCAGTTCGGCTTCGACCTCGTCGAGGAAGGCATCGACCTCGTCCTCGTCATAGCCTTCTCGGAGGCGGACGGTCGTGAACTGCTTGTTCCGAACGTCCTCGGGGGTCAGCGGCATGTCTTCACCTCAACGTAGTCATCGGCAGTCGGCAAGACCGTATCGTCCACATTCACCTCGCGAAGCTGCCCACGATCGAGATCAGGATGTAGACGATGATCATCAGTACGAAGAAGGACAGGTCGAGCGCCACGCCCCCGAGACGCAGCGGCGGGATGAACCGCCGCAGAAGCTTCAGCGGTGGATCGGTGACAGTGTAGGTGGCCTCCAGAACGACCACCATCGCCTTGCCGGGTTGCCATGAGCGGGCGAACTGGAAGACGTAGTCCATGACCAACCGGAAAATCAGCACGACGAGGAAGCACATCAGCGCGATGTAGACAACCTGTAGGAACACGCCCATGGTCCGCGCTTCCCTCTCCCCTGCTCCCGTGCCGTCTTTCCGGTCGTGCGTCTCAGCTCTGGTTGAAGAACCCGCCCTCTGCGATGCGGGCCTTGTCCTCCGCCGTGACATCGACGTTAGCAGGCGACAACAGGAACACCTTCTGCGTCACCCGCTCGATGCTGCCGTGAAGACCAAACACCAAACCGGCCGCAAAGTCGACAAGTCGCTTCGCATCTGTGTCATCCATCTCAGTCAGATTCATGATCACAGGAGTGCCCTCACGGAAGTGTTCCCCGATGGTACGGGCCTCGTTGTAGGTCCGGGGGTGAAGCGTGGTGATCCGGTACGGCTCTCGTTCGGACACGACCTTGGGCATGATCACCGGTGCGTTCTTCTCCAGACTCTGGCGTTCTTGTGTGATGGATGCCACGGGCGCGATGCGGGCAGGACGCCCGGATTCCGCGGGTAGCGAAGCGGAAGGGGACACCGGGTCGCGGGGTGCCGGCGGCTGCACCACGCGTACCGATTCGTCCCTTTGGGACTGAAGTGCCTGGTGCGCCTGGTGAGTCGGTTCGTGCCGCCTGCGGTCCCGCTCGGGCTCCGGATCGAGCTCGGGCTCGAAGTCGTCATCGGGGTCGAACCCCCGGCCGTCGTACCCATCGTCCTCCACGAGGCCGAGGTAGACCGCCATCTTGCGCATCGCGCCGGCCATGCTCTGAGTCCTCCGCTCTGTGGTGGATCGGCTGACGACTGCCAAGTGCCCGCGATCCACGAGGTCGTTACGCCCGCCTATCAGCGGTAATGACCATATTTTCTGCTGTGGTCCGACTTCTTGGCGACGTTACCCGAGCCTGGGTCGGACTCCGAGTACCGCAGTGCCGACGCGCACATGTGTCGCCCCGGCCGCAACGGCCTCCTCGAGGTCCGCACTCATTCCTGCCGAGACCATGGTGGCAGCCGGATGGGCCCTGCGCAGGTCGGTCGACAAATCCATGAGCCGCTCGAACGCCGCCCGTTGACGCCCCGCGTACTCGCCGGTGAGCGGCGCGACCGTCATCAGGCCGTCCAGCCGCAACCCCGGCGCGTTCGCGACGAGGTCGCCCAACTCTTCGATTCCTTCGGGCGCCACACCTCCGCGTTCCCCTCGGCCGCTCGCTCCCGCGTCGAGCGCGACCTGGATGAGACAGCCCACCTCGCGCCCGGCCCGTACGGCCTCCTTGGACAGGGCCGTCACCAGCTTGGAACGATCGACGGACTGCACAAGATCCGCGTAACCGACCACGGATCGCACCTTGTTGGTCTGCAACTGACCGACAAAATGCCACGAAAGCGGCAGATCCGAGCAAGCCGCCGCCTTCGGTGCCGCGTCCTGATCGCGGTTCTCGGCGACGTGCCGCACACCGAGTTCCGACAGGATCCGCACATCGGAGGCGGGATAGGTCTTGGTGACCACGATCAGGGTCACCTCCTCGCGCTTGCGCCCGGCGGCCGCGCACGCGGCGGCAATCCGATCCTCCACCTTCGCGAGGTTTGCGGCGATGTGATCCCTACGGTCCGTCATGTCCCATCAGTCCAGCCAGACATAGCCCGCGAGCCGCCCGGTCCTGCGGTCACGGCGGTACGAGAAGTGATCGTGCGACTCCAGTGTGCACACCGGCGACTGCGCCCGGTCGCGCACCCCGAGCCGGTCGAGCTGCGCGTGCACGCCGGCGGTCACGTCGACCGCGGGAGTGCCCCAGCTCGTCTCGGCGTGCGCCGCCGGTTCGACGGCGGACACCTCGGCGCGCATCGCCTCCGGCACCTCGTAGCACCGGCCGCAGACCGCGGGTCCCGTGCGGGCGGCGATCCGGGACGGGTCGGCGCCCAGTTCCATCATCGCGCGGACGGCGGCGGGGACGACTCCGGCGACCATGCCGGGCCGGCCGGCGTGGGCGGCGGCCACGATGCCGGCGACCGGGTCGGCGAGCAGGACGGGAGTGCAGTCGGCGGTGAGCACCGCGAGGGCGAGACCGCGCCGGGCGGTGACGATCGCGTCCACCTCGGGCACCCGGTTTTCACCCCAGGGGGCGTCCACCACGGCCACGTCGGCACCGTGCACCTGGTTCATCCACACCACCCGGGCCGGATCGAGGCCGAGCGACTTCGCGGCCAGCTCCCGGTTGGTGCGTACGGCCTCGGGGTCGTCGCCGACCGCGCCGCCGAGGTTGAGCTCCTCGTACGGAGCGGCGCTCACCCCGCCCCACCGGTCGGTGAAGGCGAAGTGCGCGCCGCTCAGGGTGTCGCGCTGTCCTATCACTTGAGGAAGTCCGGAACGTCCAGCTCCTCGGCCGCGCTGTCCGAGTAGGTCCGCGACGGCGGCACCGACGGCGGGGGCACCGGGAGGTCGGCCACCGGCTCCGGGGCGGGCTCCGGGGCCTCCTTCGGCGTGACGCTGCCGAGCGAGCCGAAGGACGGCCGGCTCTCGGCGGGGCGGACCGGCTCCTCGCGCTTGAGCGAGGACGAGCCGAGGACGTTCTCCCGCTTGGCGGGGGGCTGGCCGCCGTCGAAGCCGGCGGCGATCACGGTGACCCGGACCTCGTCGCCGAGGGCGTCGTCGATCACGGCACCGAAGATGATGTTGGCCTCGGGGTGGGCGGCCTCGCTCACCAGCTGGGCGGCCTCGTTGATCTCGAACAGGCCGAGGTCGGAGCCGCCGGAGATGGACAGCAGCACACCGCGGGCGCCGTCGATGGACGCCTCGAGGAGGGGCGAGGAGATCGCCATTTCGGCCGCGGCCACCGCGCGGTCGTCGCCGCGGGCCGAGCCGATGCCCATGAGGGCGGAACCGGCCTCGGACATCACGGACTTGACGTCGGCGAAGTCGAGGTTGATCAGGCCGGGCGTGGTGATGAGGTCGGTGATGCCCTGGACACCGGAGAGCAGGACCTGGTCGGCCGACTTGAAGGCGTCGAGGACCGAGACCTGGCGGTCCGAGATGGACAGCAGCCGGTCGTTCGGGATGACGATGAGGGTGTCGACCTCTTCACGGAGGGCCGCGATGCCGTCCTCCGCCTGGTTCGCCCGGCGCCGTCCCTCGAAGGTGAACGGGCGCGTGACCACGCCGATGGTGAGCGCGCCGAGCGAGCGCGCGATGTTGGCCACGACGGGCGCGCCGCCGGTGCCGGTGCCGCCGCCTTCACCGGCCGTGACGAAGACCATGTCGGCCCCCTTGAGGACCTCCTCGATCTCCTCGCGGTGGTCCTCGGCGGCCTTGCGGCCGACATCCGGGTTGGCCCCGGCCCCGAGTCCGCGCGTGAGTTCCCGGCCGACGTCCAGCTTGACGTCGGCGTCGCTCATCAACAGAGCTTGCGCGTCGGTGTTGATGGCGATGAACTCGACGCCCTTGAGACCGACCTCGATCATCCGGTTGATGGCATTGACACCACCGCCGCCGACACCGATGACCTTGATGACTGCGAGGTAGTTCTGCGGTGCTGCCACGTCGAAGGCCTCTCGCCTCGAATTACGTTGCCGTCGACCCGCGGCTTCCCGCGGACCGACGGCAGATGCCGAATGGGACGGTCCGAACGCCGACCCGAACCCTAACCCTGAAGTTTAGGGTTACCAGTGTGTCTGTTCCTTGGACTCTTCCGAACAGGACACTAAGTCGACAAGTGGCGCCCGTTCAACGAACACGCCGAACCTCCCGCTTTTCTTTTCACCCTATGTGATCAGCCGTAGCAGTGCCCAACCAGGGTGCTGGCCTGCGCGGATGTGCGTCAACTCCCCGATGACGCCGGGGCGGTGGGAACGCTGACATCGAAGTGGCGCGCGCCGGACGCGGCTTTCATCAGCGCGGTGAGCGCGGTGGCCTTCGCGCGGCCCCTCTCGCTGCTGCCCCACAGCACGGTCCGCCCGCCGGTCAACTCCAGGGAGATGGCGTCGTAGGAACGGACTCTGACGGTCCGGATGTCCCGCTTGACGCCGGCCGGTACGTCCTGCGCCACGAGGGCGGCCTCGCGGACCATCCGGTCGGTGCCGAATCGGCGCCAGCCGGCCGACTTGGACACCGTCAATTCCAGAGCCGGGATGCCGTTCGGGGCCTGCGAAACCGTGGCGAACCGTACACCCTCCCTGTCCACTTCGACGAACTTTCCGCCGTTTTTGATGACCAGAACCGGAGTACGTTCAGTCACTTTCAGCCCGATTCCATGGGGCCAGGAGCGGACGGCGTCAATCGTGTCAATTCGGGGCAGTTTCCGGCGCACACGCGCCTCGATCACCTCGGTGTCGACGGAAATCAGCGGCGATCCGATCCGTACTCCGGCTGCCTCGCGCACCTGCGCCGCGGTCAGGACCCTGGTTCCGGAGACGGACACATGCTCCACGCGCAGCCACGGGGAGCCGTACAGCAGCCAGAGCGAGCCGCCGACCGCCAACACCGCCGCCAGCGAAAGGATGATGAGCATACGAAGGGTGCGCAGACGCCCGAGGCGGGTCGGCCGGGGCGGGCCGGGCCGAACCTGCTTCCGCTCACCACGCTCGGCGGTCGTCGGTCCGGCCACGGTTCCTGCCTTCCCTCAAGCTGTTACTGGTGGCGCGAGGCGATCGCCTCGTACACCATGCCGACCAGCAGTTCGTCGGCGTCACGGCGGCCGAACTCGCTGGCGGCACGGGACATCTGGTACAGCCGGTGCGGGTCGGCGAGCACCGGCAGGACGTTCTGCTGGACCCACTCCGGCGTGAGTTCCGCGTCGTCGACCAGCAGTCCGCCGCCGGCCTTGACCACCGGCTGGGCGTTCAGCCGCTGTTCGCCGTTGCCGATGGGCAGCGGGACGTACGCGGCCGGTAGCCCGACGGCGGAGAGTTCGGCGACGGTCATCGCGCCCGCGCGGCAGAGCATCATGTCGGCCGCGGCGTACGCGAGGTCCATCCGGTCCAGGTACGGTACCGGGATGTACGGGGGCATCCCCGGCATCTGGTGCACCTGCGGCAGTTCGTTCTTCGGGCCGACCGCGTGGAGGATCTGGATGCCGGACTGCTGGAGGTACGGGGCGACCTGCTGGACGACCTCGTTGAGCCGGCGGGCGCCCTGCGAGCCACCGGAGACCAGCAGCGTCGGCAGGTTCGGGTCGAGACCGAAGGCGGCGCGGGCCTCGGGCCGTACGGCGGAGCGGTCCAGGGTGGCGATGGAGCGGCGCAGCGGGATGCCGATGTAGCGGGCGCCGCGCAGCTTGCTGTCCGGGGTGGAGACGGCGACCTGGGCGGCGTACCGCGAGCCGATCTTGTTGGCGAGGCCGGGGCGTGCGTTGGCCTCGTGGATGACGATCGGCACGCCGAGGCGCTTGGCGGCCAGGTAACCGGGCAGTGCGACATAGCCTCCGAAGCCGACGACGGCGTCCGCCTTGGTGCGCTCGATGATCTGCTCGGCCGCCTTGATCGTGCCCCGCAGCCGCCCGGGGACCGTGATCAGCTCGGGCGTCGGCTTGCGCGGCAGCGGGACGGCGGGGATCAGCGCGAGTTCATAGCCCCGCTCGGGGACGAGCCTGGTCTCCAGCCCGCGCTCCGTGCCCAGGGCTGTGATCCCCACGGTGGGATCCTGCCTGCGCAGGGCGTCCGCGAGGGCGAGCGCGGGCTCGATGTGGCCGGCGGTCCCCCCACCGGCGAGTACGACATGCACCGAAATTCACCGCTCTCCGGACGAACGCGCCGCCGAGGCACGCCGTCGCATCGTGTTCCATCTCCGAGGCCCCCGGTCAGACACAGAGCCTCCCGCCCGCTTTCTACCAAAGCGGGGTTGCCGCATCGCAAGCGCCGCCCGCGCAGCGGGCTCGTCGCGCGCGAAGGCGATCAGCAGCCCGATGGCGAACATGGTCGGCAGCAGGGCGGATCCTCCGTAGGAGAACAGCGGGAGCGGGACGCCGGCGATCGGCAGCAGGCCGAGCACCGCACCCATGTTGATCACGGCCTGGGCCATGATCCAGGTGGTCACGCCTCCCGCGGCATACCTCACGAAGGGATCCTCCGTGCGTCCGGCCACGCGGATACCCGCATAGCCTAGAGCCGCGAAGAGGGCCAGTACCGACAGCGTGCCCGCGAGGCCGAGTTCCTCACCGGTGACGGCGAAGATGAAGTCCGTGTGCGCCTCGGGGAGTTGCCCCCATTTCTCCACACTCGCACCGAGCCCGGAACCGAAGATTCCGCCCGAGGCGAGGGCGTAGAGGCCGTGCACTCCCTGCCAGCAGATGTCGTTCGGACCCAGGTCGGTCGCGCCGATGCAGGCCAGGCGGTTCAGGCGGTGCGGGCTGCTCTCGATGGCGAGGGCGCCGAGCACCACGGCGACGCCCAGCACGCCGGCGAACAGCCGCGTGGGCGCCCCGGCCAGCCACAGCAGTCCGAACAGGATCGCGGTCAGGATGATCGTCGTACCCATGTCGCCGCCCAGCATGATCAGCCCGAGCAGCAGGAACGCCATCGGAACGAGCGGCACCAGCATGTGCTTCCACTGCGTGAGCAGCCGCTTGTCCTGCTTGCGCGCGATCAGGTCGGCGCCCCACAGCACGAGCGCGAGCTTGCCGAACTCGCTGGGCTGGATCTGGAAGGAGCCGCCCAGCGAGATCCAGTTCTGGTTGCCGTTGACCGCCATGCCCACCCCCGGCACCTGCACCAGGACGAGCAGGAAGAGGGCACCGGCCAGGATCGGGTACGCCAGCGCCCGGTGCAGCTTCACGGGCATCCGCGAGGCGACGAGCATCAGCAGGGCCCCGATCGCGGCCGCCAGGAACTGCTTGCGGAAGAAGTACGACCCGGGCAGCGACATCTGCAGCGCGGTGATCTGGGAGGCCGAGTAGACCATCACCAGACCCAGCACCGTGATCAGCAGACTGCTGCCGAGGATCAGGTAGTACGCGGTGAGGGGCCTGTCCCAGGCCCGCCGGGCCCGCGCGACGAGCCGGGTGAGGGCGTTGTCGCGCGGCGGCGGGGCGGTGGAGGGGCGCTTGGGCGCACGCGGCGTGGTACGGCTACTTGTCGCCACCGGTCACCTCATCGTCGCTGTGACACCGGCGGATCGCCGCCGACGAATCACCAGCCACATTCGACTCACGAGTCCCTCCAAGGGTCCCCAGGCCACCGGCGGTGGCCGAGACCCGGCGTCAGGCGCCCGCGCCCTCACCGAGTTCGCGAACGGCCTCCGCGAACGCATCCCCACGCTTGTTGTAGTTGGCGAACATGTCCATCGAGGCACAGGCCGGGGCCAACAACACGGTGTCACCCGCATGCGCCAGCTTCCGCGCCTCGGCCACAGCCGCCCGCATCGCCCCAGTGTCGGTCCGTTCGAGGTCCACCACGGGTACTTCCGGCGCGTGTCGCGCGAGGGCTTCACGGATCAGCGCCCGGTCCGCACCGATGAGCACCACACCCCGAAGCCGCTTGGCCGCGCCCGCGACCAACTCGTCGAAGGTCGCCCCCTTGGCGAGCCCGCCCGCGACCCACACGATCGACTCATAGGCCGCCAACGAGGCTTGCGCGGCATGCGTGTTGGTGGCCTTGGAGTCGTCGACGTAGGCGACGCCGTCCACGTCCGCGACGTGCGCGATGCGGTGCGCGTCCGGCCGGAAGGCGCGCAGGCCGTCCCGTACTGCCTTGGCGGGCACCCCGAAGGCGCGCGCGAGGGCCGCCGCCGCAAGGGCGTTGGCGATGTTGTGCGGGGCGGGCGGGTTGACGTCGGAGACCTCCGCCAGCTCCTGCGCGTTCTTCTGCCGGTCCTCGACGAAGGCGCGGTCCACCAGAATGCCGTCCACGACGCCGAGTTGGGACGGCGCGGGCGTGCCCAGCGTGAAGCCGACGGCCCGGCAGCCCTCCTCGACGTCCGCCTCGCGCACCAGGTCCTCGGTGGCCTTGTCGGCGACGTTGTAGACGCAGGCGACCCGATTGCCCTCGTAGATACGGCCCTTGTCCTTGGCGTAGGCCTCCATCGAGCCGTGCCAGTCGAGGTGATCGGGCGCCAGGTTCAGCACCACGGCGGAGTGGGCGCGCAGCGACGGGGCCCAGTGGAGCTGGTAGCTCGACAACTCCACCGCCAGCACGTCGTACTTCTCCTCGCCGAGGACGACGTCGAGCAGCGAGACCCCGATGTTGCCGACGGCGGCCGTACGCAGGCCCGCCGCCTTCAGGATGGAGGCGAGCATCTGCACAGTCGTGGTCTTGCCGTTGGTGCCGGTGACCGCGAGCCAGGGGGCGGCGTCGGGGCCGCGCAGCTGCCAGGCGAGCTCGACGTCGCCCCAGACCGGCACGCCCGCCTGCGCGGCGGCGGCGAACAGCGGCTTGTCCGGCTTCCAGCCGGGCGCGGTGACGATCAGCTCGGTGCCCTCGGGCAGGGTCGCGCCGTCACCGAGCCGGACCGTGATCCCGAGCGCCTCCAGCTCCGCGGCCTGCGCCCGGGCGCGCTCGTCGTCGCCGTCGTTGACGACGGTCACGACCGCGCCGAGACCGTGCAGCACCTTGGCCGCCGGGACGCCCGAGACGCCGAGCCCGGCGACGGTGACGTGCTTGCCCTGCCAGTCGGTCACTTTTCCGCTGCCCATCCTGCATAGAAGATGCCCAGTCCGACGACCACGCAAATACCCTGGATGATCCAGAACCTGACCACCACCAGGACCTCGGACCAGCCCTTGAGCTCGAAGTGGTGCTGGAGCGGCGCCATCCGGAAGACCCGCTTACCGGTGAGGCGGAACGAGCCGACCTGGATCACGACGGACATGGTGATCAGGACGAACAGGCCGCCCAGCAGCGCGAGCAGCAACTCGGTGCGGGAGCAGATCGCAAGGCCGGCCAGCGCGCCACCCAGCGCGAGCGACCCGGTGTCGCCCATGAAGATCTTGGCGGGTGAGGTGTTCCACCACAGGAAGCCCAGGCAGGAGCCCATCAGCGCGGAGGCGACGATGGCGAGGTCGAGGGGGTCGCGCACCTGGTAGCAGGCCGACGGGTTGGTCAGCGTCATGGCGTTGGCGCAGGACTCCTGGAACTGCCAGACGCCGATGAACGTGTACGCGCCGAACACGAGCACGGACGCGCCGGTCGCCAGGCCGTCGAGACCATCGGTGAGGTTCACGCCGTTCGACATCGCGAGGATCATGAACAGCGCCCAGATGACGAACAGCACCGGGCCGATGGTCCAGCCGAAGTCCTGCACGAAGGAGAGCTTGGTGGAGGCCGGGGTGTTGCCGTGACTGTCGGCGAACTGCAGCGCCAGCACCGCGAAGGCGATGCCGACGATCAGCTGTCCGGCCATCTTGGCCTTGGCGCGCAGACCGAGCGACCGACGCTTGACGATCTTGATGTAGTCGTCGAGGAAGCCGACCAGGCCCATGCCCGCCATCAGCGCGAGCACCAGCAGCCCGGAGTAGTTCGGCGGGTAGCCGGTGATCAGCTTCGACAGGAAGTACGCGGCGATGGTCGACAGGATGAAGGCGATGCCACCCATGGTCGGCGTACCGCGCTTGCTGTGGTGCTCGCGCGGGCCGTCGTCGCGGATGTACTGGCCGTAGCCCTTGCGGGCCAGCAGCTTGATCAGCAGCGGGGTGCCGATCAGGGTCAGGAAGAGGCCAATGACTCCTGCGAACAGGATCTGCTTCATCATCGGGCGGCAACCTCACCCTCGGCACCGGTCTCGAGCAGCGCCTGCGCCACGCTCTCGAGCCTGACCGACCGGGACGCCTTCACGAGTACGACGTCTCCCGGGCGCAACTCGCTGCGCAACAGGTCGATCGCCGCCTGTGCGTCGGACACGTGCACCGACTCCTCACCCCACGAACCCTCGTTATATGCGCCCAGTTGCAGCCAGGACGCTTCCCTGCCCCCGACCGCGACGAGCTTGCTGACGTTGAGCCGGACGGCGAGCCGTCCGACCGCGTCGTGCTCGGCGAGCGCCTCGTCCCCGAGCTCGGCCATCTTGCCGAGCACCGCCCAGGTCCGCCGTCCCCGGGCCATGGCGGCCAGCGCGCGCAGGGCGGCCTTCATGGACTCCGGGTTGGCGTTGTAGGCGTCGTTGACGATGGTCACGCCGTCAGGGCGCTCGGTGACCTCCATCCGCCAGCGGGAGAGGGAGCCCGCCTCGGAGAGCGCGACGGCGATCTCGTCTGCGGACATGCCCAGCTCATGGGCGACGGCGGCCGCGGCGAGCGCGTTCGACACGTGGTGCTCACCGTACAGGCGCATGGTCACATCGGATGCACCGGAGGGTGTGTGAAGCCTGAAGGCGGGCTGTCCGCTGTCCGTGAGTCTCACGTTCTCGGCGCGTACGTCCGCTTCGTCGGACTCTCCGAAAAGGATCACCTTCGCCTTCGTACGGGAGGCCATGGCACGCACATACGGGTCGTCGGCGTTGAGGACCGCGATGCCGCCGGCGTCCGAGGAGGGCAGGCTCTCGACGAGTTCGCCCTTCGCCTGTGCGATCTGTTCGCGGCCGCCGAACTCGCCGATGTGGGCGGAGCCGACGTTGAGCACGACACCGACCTTCGGCGGGGTCAGCTCGGTGAGGTAGCGGATGTGGCCGATGCCGCGGGCGCCCATCTCCAGGACGAGGAACCTGGTGTCCTCGGTGGCGCTGAGGGCGGTCAGCGGCAGCCCGATCTCGTTGTTGAGCGAGCCGGGTGTGAACACGGTCGGCGCCTTGCGCCGCAGCACCTGGGCGATGAGGTCCTTGGTGCTGGTCTTGCCCGCGGAGCCGGTGAGGGCCACGAGGGTCGCCCCCAGCCGTGAGACGACGTGACGCGCGAGGGCGCCGAGGGCGGCCTGGACCTCGTCCACGACGATCGCGGGCACGCCGACGGGGCGCGACGCCAGGACGGCGGCGGCACCGGCCTCGACGGCCGCCTGCGCGAAGTCGTGGCCGTCCACGCGTTCGCCGACGAAGGCGACGAAGAGGCAACCGGGCCCCACCTCGCGGGAGTCCCGGACGACCGGCCCGGTGACCTGGACGGACGGGTCCGGTATGTCATGCGTCTGCCCGCCGACGACTTCTGCGATCTCGGCGAGGGAGAGGGCGATCACAAGTTCATCCCTGGGTCTTCTGGATAGCTTCGCGAAGCACCTGGCGGTCGTCGAAGGGACGGACCACTCCGGCGATGTCCTGGCCCTGTTCGTGGCCCTTGCCCGCGACGAGCACGGTGTCCCCGGGCCGCGCGCGGGCGACGGCGGCTTCGATGGCGGCGGCCCGGTCCTCGAAGACCTGGACCTCGCCGCGCTCGTGCGCGGGCACGGACGCGGCGCCCTGGAGCATGGTGGCGAGGATCGCGAGGGGGTCCTCGGAGCGCGGGTTGTCGGAGGTCAGTACGGCGGTGTCGGCGAGCCGGGCGGCGGCGGCGCCCATCGGGGCGCGCTTGGTGGTGTCACGATCGCCGCCGCAGCCGATGACGACGTGCAGCCTGCCCTCGGTGACCTTGCGCAGGGCGCGCAGCACCGATTCCACGGCGTCGGTCTTGTGGGCGTAGTCGACGACCGCGAGGTAGGGCTGCCCGGCGTCCACGCGTTCCAGGCGCCCGGGGACGCCCGGTACGGCGGCGACGCCGTCGGCGGCGGTCTGCGGGTCCAGCCCGGCCTCGGCCAGGGCGACGATCGCGGCGAGGGTGTTCGCCACGTTGAACGGGCCCGGCAGCGGCGACCTCGCGGCGATTCGCTGCTCCTTGGGGCCGATCACGGTGAACGTGGAGTCCAGCGGGCCGATGTGGACGTCCTCGGCATGCCAGTCGGCGTCCGGGTGGCCCTCGGCGGAGTACGTGACGACCGGGACGCCGGCCTCCTTGGCGAGCCTGCGGCCGTACTCGTCGTCGAAGTTGACCACGCCGAGCCTGCTGCGCTTCTCCGTGAACAGCTGCGCCTTCGCCCGGTAGTAGTCCTCCATGTCGGAGTGGAACTCCATGTGTTCCGGGCTGAGGTTGGTGAAGACGGCGACGTCGAACACGCAGCCGTCGACGCGGCCGAGGACCAGCGCGTGGCTGGAGACCTCCATGGCGACGGCCTCGACCCCGCGCTCGCGCATGACCGCGAACAGGGCCTGCAGATCGGTGGCCTCGGGGGTGGTGCGCTCGGACTTGATGCGGGTCTCTCCGATGCGCATCTCGACCGTGCCGATGAGTCCGGTGGAGCGGACCGTCTTCAGACCGCCCTCGACCAGGTAGGCGGTGGTGGTCTTGCCGGAGGTGCCGGTGATGCCGATCTGGAGCAGGTCACGGCCGGGGTGGCCGTAGATCGTGGCCGCCAGCTCGCCCATCCGTGCGCGGGGGTCGTCGACCACCAGGACCGGCAGGCCGGTCGCGGCGGCGCGCTCGGCGCCCGTCGGGTCGGTCAGCACGGCGACCGCGCCGAGTCCGGCGGCCTGGGTGACGAAGTCGGCGCCGTGCGCTCGGGCGCCGGGCAGGGCGGCGTACAGGTCGCCGGGGCGCACGGCGCGAGAGTCGTGGGTGATGCCCGTGACCTCGGCGGCGCCCTCCGGGGCGGTGACACCCAGCTGGCCGGCGAGCTCCGCGAGGGGTGTGGCGGAGACGTGATGCGGCCTGGGCGGTCCCGGATATGTCACGGAAGCGCCCTTCTGAGTGGTGGGGGACTGATCAGCGTGTGGCACGGCGGTGAGCGTACCGGGCGTACCCCTCGGGGGGCGAAAAGGGAGCCCGCGCGAAGCGCGGTCCGACAAGGGCGGTGGTGGGAGACGGGTGGGCGAGGGCGGGGTGTGGTTCCCGGGATCGGGAGTGTTCGTTGTCACGAGCTGGTTCCTGGTCGGTCTTTCCCGTAGTGCTTCGTAGAGCTGATCATGGCTTGAACGTGACGGGCAGGTTCGCTGGGGCGGCTCCGGTGGGCGGGACCTGGAGGGTCTTCAGGGCGAACTCCATCACCTGCTTGAAGACCGGGCCACAGATGTCGCCGCCGTAATAGCTGCCCTTGGTGGCGTTCTGGATCGCGCAGTAGACGGTGACGCGCGGGTTGTCCGCGGGGGCGAAACCGGCGAAGGAGGACGTGTAGCCGCGGTACCTGCCGGTGGCCGGATCCACGCGGTTGGCCGTACCCGTCTTGCCCGCGACGCGGTAGCCGGGGATGCGCGCCTTGTTGCCGGTTCCCTGCCCGTCGTCCACGACGGCCTCCAGCATCTGGGCGAGCGTCTTCGCCGTCTTGTCGCTGACGACCCTGGTCCTCTTGGGCTGCGGGGCAGGGGTGAAGCGGCCGTCCGGGCCCTTCGTGCCGCGCACCAGGGTGGGCTCGACGCGCACGCCGCCGTTGGCGATGGTCGAGTAGACGGACGCGGCCTGCACCGCGTTGAGCGACACACCCTGGCCGAAAGGAATCGTGTACTGCTGGGAGGTCGACCACTTTCCGGGCGGCGCGAGGATACCGGCGGTCTCACCCGGGAAGTCGAGCCCGGTGGGGCGGCCGATGCCGAATTTGCGCAGGTAGGAGTACAGGACCTGGTTGGCCTGCGCCTGCGTCCTGCCGAGCTGGCCGGCCGCCAGGATGGTGCCGATGTTGCTGGACTTGGCGAGGACGCCGTTGAGGGTCAGGTACCAGGTCGCGTGGTCGACGTCGTCCGCGAAGAGCCGGTCGCCGCGGTGCAGCCGGTTGGGCACGGTGACGTGGGTCAGCGGGGTCGCGGCGTTCTCCTGGAGCACGGCCGCCATGGTCATGACCTTGGCGGTGGAACCGGGCTCGTACGCGTCCTGCAGGGCGGCGTTGCCGAGGGCCGCCGTGTCGGCGTGCGAGAGGTCGTTGGGGTCGAAGCCGGGCGAGTTGGCGAGGGCCAGGATCTGACCCGTCCGGGTGTCCTGCACCACGACGTACCCGCGGTCCGCCCCGGACTTCTTCACCTGCTCGGTGATGGCGCTCTGGGCGGCCCACTGGATGTCCCGGTCGAGGGTCAGTTCGACGTCGGAACCGGCCACGGCGGGTGTCTCGGCGGAGCCCGCGGTCGGCACCAGACGGCCGCCCGACTGGGCGTAGCGGATCTTGCCGTCCTTGCCGGCCAGCTCCTGGTTCAGCTGCTGCTCGATGCCGCCGGCGCCCTTTCCGTCGGCGTTGACCCAGCCGAGTACCCCGGCGGCGAGGTCGCCGTTGGGGTAGACGCGCTTGTTGGTGGGCTCGGCGAGGACCCCGGCGAGGACGTTGGCCGTGTTCGGGTCCGTCCTCGCCTTGGCGGCGAGGGTGTTCTTCAGATCCTTGATCTGGTTCCACACCTGGGGGGTCTGGCGGTGGGCGAGCAGCACGTACTGGGTGTCCGGGGTCTTGAGCTTCCTGGCGACCTCGGCGGCTTCCTGGCCGATGATCGGGGCGAGCAGCGCGGCCGCCTGTTCGGGGGCGTCCGCCACCTTGGTGGCCTTGGGCGTGAAGAGCGTCGGGTCGGCCGTGATGTCGTACGCGTCCACGCTGCTCGCCAGTTCGACGCCGTCGCGGTCGGTGATCTCGCCGCGGACGGCGGCCAGGGTACGGCCGACGTAGCGGTTCTGGTCGGCCTTGGCGGTGTACGCGCTCGCGTCCACGGCCTGCACCTGGAGCAGCCGCAGGACGAAGGCGGTCATCACCAGGGCCAGTGCGAGGCCGATCAGGCGCAGCCGGGGGCGGGGGCTGCCGAGCCGGATGGTGCGCGGGGCCGGGCGGCGGCCCGGCGCCGGGCGGCGTGCCGGGCGGGCGCCGGGGCCCGGGCGGGGCCGGGCGTCGGGGCGCACGGGCCGGGCGGGGCCGGGCACGCGACGGCGCGGCGGTTCCCTGTCGGACACTTCCGTCACCTGCCGGGGGTCGGGGAGGGGTGTACGGGCTGGGTCGGGGACGCGGCCGTCCGGGCGGCCGGTGTCGGGGACGCGGCCGTGAGTGTCGCGGCCGGGGTCGGGGACGCGGCCGTGGGGGTGGCCGGCGTCGGGGACGCGGCCGTGGGGGCGGCGGCCGGATGGGTGGAGCGGGAGGGCGACGGCGGTGCAGCCGGGCCGGTGCCGAGCGCCTCGGGCGGGCGCACGGCGGCGGTGCTCGCCGAGGCCTGCTGACCGGCGGGCACGGGCACGCCCTTGACGGTGCCGTCGGGGTTCAGGAAGGCGGGGTCGCCGCCGGGGACCATGCCGAGTTCGCGGGCCCGGCGCTGGAGCGCGTCGGGTGCGGAGTAGGCGTCCACGTCCCGCTGGAGGGCCTGTTCCTCGTCGGTGAGGTTCTTGGTCTGCCGTTGCAGGTCGTCGAGCTTGAACGCGCCCTCGCTGAGCGCGGAGTTCAGCATGAGGAGCGCGATGAGGCCGCCGCCGAGCAGCAGGACGACGAGCAGCACGAACGGGGTACGGGCGGCCCGGGTGCCGCCGGCGGGGATCAGCCGGGCGAGCCGGGCTGCCCGGCCCCTGAGTTCGGGTTTGCCGCTCACACGCCCTCCCGCCGCGCTTCCACACCCTCCTCGCGTCGCCTGCTCACTCGCCCACCCCTTTCGTGCGCCTCACTCGGTTGTCGTACGGCTCACTCGGTGCCCTGGCTCACTCGACGTCCTCACGGACGCGCTCCGCACCACGCAGACGTGCCGGGGCCGCCCGGCGGTTCTCGGCGATCTCCTCCTCGGTGGGAAGTTCGGCACCGCGGGTGAGGAGCTTGAGCCGGGGCTGGTAGCGCTCGGGGACGACCGGCAGCCCGGGCGGCGCGGTGCTCGCCGCACCCGCCGCGAACACCTGCTTGACCAGGCGGTCCTCGAGCGAGTGGTAGGAGAGGACGGCGATGCGGCCGCCGACGGACAGTGCCTTGACGGCCGCGGGGATCGCCCGTTCCAGGACGGCGAGCTCGCCGTTGACCTCGATGCGCAGCGCCTGGAAGGTGCGCTTGGCCGGGTTGCCGCCGGTCCGCTTGGCCGCCTGCGGGAGCGCGTCGCGGATCAGCTCCACCAGCCGCGCGCTGTTGGTGAACGGCTCCTTCTCGCGCTCGCGCACGATCGCGGACACGATCCGCTTGGCCTGCTTCTCCTCGCCGTACGTCCGCAGGATCCGCACCAGGTCGCCGGCCGGGTAGGTGTTGAGGACCTCGGCGGCGCTGATGCCCGTCGTCTGGTCCATGCGCATGTCGAGCGGGGCGTCCTGGGCGTAGGCGAAACCGCGCTCCGCCTCGTCGAGTTGCATGGAGGAGACACCGAGGTCGAAGAGCACGCCCTGGACGCGCGGAACGCCCAGCCGGGTGAGCACGTCGGGCAGTTCGTCGTAGACCGCGTGCACCAGCGTGGCGCGGTCGCCGAAGGGGGCGAGGCGCTCCCCGGACAGGCGCAGCGCCTCCTTGTCCCGGTCCAGCCCGATGAGCCGGGCCTCGGGGAACCGCGTCAGCAGCGCCTCGCTGTGGCCGCCGAGCCCGAGGGTGCAGTCGACGACGACGGCCCCCGGCTCGGCGAGGGCCGGGGCCAGCATGTCCAGGCACTGCCGGAGCATGACGGGCACGTGTCGACTCTGGGACAAGGGGGCCTCTCAGATCCGGCGCGGCCCGCATCGCACCGCCAGGTCCCCGCCCGCTCACAAGGCGGCCTGCCGGCGCCGGAAGCGTCAGCCGACCGGGAGCGGGAGGAGGCCGAGCCGTACGTACGCGCCGCGCACGCGGGGAGTCATCGGCGTCCGCCGACGTCTCCGGGGTGAACAGTGGCGGGGAGAGCGTCTCGCCTCCCGCTTCGCGTCACTTTAGTCCACCCTGTCTCGCGGTCAATCAAGGGGCCCGCGTGTGGCGCCACCGGCCCGGCGCGGCGGGAGGATTCGAAAGGATTCACCCATCCGGTGGATGTTTCCCGTCGCGTGTGGGTTACCTCACAACATGCCGCGGTGGCGTTTTTTGTCCCTGCCCACAGCGGGCCGAGATCGCCGACGACCAGTAACGTCATGGGTATGACGACTTCCGCATCCGTACCCGCCGGTCCCGAAGGCGCCATAGTGGGCCCCGTCACCGATCGCCTCGTCGAGGCCAACCAGCGCTACGCCACCGCGTTCACCGATCCCGGGATGGACGCCCGTCCCGTGCTCGGCGTCGCCGTCGTGGCCTGCATGGACGCACGCCTCGACCTGCACGCCGCGCTCGGCCTGAAGCTGGGCGACTGTCACACCATCCGCAACGCGGGCGGCGTGGTCACCGACGACGTGATCCGCTCCCTCACCATCAGCCAGCGGGCGCTCGGCACCCGCAGCGTCGTGCTCATCCACCACACGGGCTGCGGCCTGGAGTCGCTGACCGAGGAGTTCCGGCACGAGCTGGAGATGGAGGTCGGCCAGCGGCCCTCCTGGGCGGTCGAGGCGTTCCGCGACGTCGACCAGGACGTGCGGCAGTCGATGCAGCGGGTGCGCACCTCGCCGTTCCTGGTGCACACGGACGACGTGCGCGGTTTCGTGTTCGACGTGAAGACGGGCCGGCTGCGGGAGATCGATCCGGCGTAACGGCACGTACCGGGCTCCCACCCCGTACTCCACCCGCCGTCAGCAAGCCGCCGGGAAAAGTCCATTCGGACAAAGATCCCGGCTCTGGTGCACCAAAAAGCCCGTAAGGCCGACATATCGCGGCCAGTTATCCACAGGCGAGTGACACGAATCGGTAACGGCGGCAAGATTGCGGGTTGTGGCGTCACGCGGAACTTCCCACGCGTGGTGTCCGTGTTTCGGGGTGGGCCGGTCCGCACAGCAGAGCGTCGGCCCGGAGAAAGAACGGGCCGAGGAGGGCCGGGTGACGACCTATGACGATCGAGCGAGCCTCACTGATCTGACCGCCACTGTGGAGCGCGTCCGCAAATCGGTGGAAGGAGTGATCGAGGGCAAGCCCGAGGTCGTACGGCTTTCGCTGACCGTGCTGCTCGCCGAGGGCCACCTCCTGATCGAGGACGTCCCCGGCGTGGGCAAGACCATGCTCGCCAAGGCACTGGCCCGGTCCATCGACTGCTCGGTGCGACGCATCCAGTTCACCCCCGACCTGCTGCCCTCGGACATCACGGGCGTGTCCATCTGGGACCAGCAGCGGCGGGACTTCGAGTTCAAGCCGGGCGCCATCTTCGCCCAGATCGTGATCGGCGACGAGATCAACCGCGCCTCGCCCAAGACCCAGTCCGCGCTCCTGGAGTCGATGGAGGAGCGGCAGGTCACCATCGACGGCCAGACGTACGAACTGCCCAGCCCCTTCATGGTGGTCGCCACCCAGAACCCGGTGGAGATGGAGGGCACCTATCCGCTGCCCGAGGCCCAGCGCGACCGCTTCATGGCCCGTGTCTCCATCGGCTACCCCAGCCCCGAGGCCGAACTGCAGATGCTCGACATCCACGGCGGCGTCAACCCCCTGGACGACCTCCAGCCGGTGGCGCACGCGCACGAGATCGTGAAGCTGGTGGAGGCCGTCCGCGGTGTCCACGTCGCCGAGACGGTCCGGCGCTACGCGGTGGACCTGGTCGCCGCCACACGCACGCACCCCGACCTCAGACTCGGGGCCTCGCCGCGCGCCACGCTGCACCTGCTGCGCGCGGCGAAGGCCTCCGCCGCCCTGGCCGGCCGGGAGTACGCGCTGCCGGACGACGTGCAGGCGCTCGCCGTGGCGGTCCTCGCCCACCGGCTGCTGCCCACCGCCCAGGCCCAGCTCAACCGCCGTACGGCGGAACAGGTGGTGCAGGAGATCCTGCAGAGCACCCCCGTGCCCGCCGGGCCCCAGCAGCAGTCCGGCCTCACCATGGGTCGCGGCTTCGGCCAGCAGCCGCCCCGGAGCCTTTGATGACCCACGGGGGGACGGCGCGCACGGCCGAGGAGGACCGGGGCGGGCTGCGCACCGCGCTCGCCGGGCTGACCACGCGCGGCCGGTCCTTCCTGGCCGCCGGTGTGGCCGCCGCGATCTGCGCCTACGTCCTCGGCCAGAGCGAGCTGCTGCGGGTGGGCATCCTGCTCGCGGTACTGCCCCTGGCGTGCGCGACCGTGCTGTACCGCACGCGTTACCGGGTCGCGGGCAGCCGTCGTCTGTCCCCCTCGCGGGTGCCCGCGGGGTCCGAGGCGCGGGTCCATCTGCGGATGGACAACGTCTCGCGGCTGCCCACCGGGCTGCTGATGCTTCAGGACCGGGTGCCCTACGTCCTCGGGCCGCGCCCCCGGTTCGTCCTGGACCGGGTGGAGGCGGGCGGTCGCCGCGAGGTGTCCTACCGCGTGCGCTCGGACCTGCGCGGCCGGTACCCGCTGGGCCCGCTCCAGCTGCGGCTGACCGACCCCTTCGGGATGTGCGAGCTGACCCGCTCCTTCTCCACGTACGACACCCTGACGGTCGTCCCGCGCGTGGAGCCGCTGCCGCCGGTCAGGTTCGCGGGCGAGGCGCAGGGGTACGGCGACGGGCGGCAGCGCTCGCTGGCGCTGGCCGGCGAGGACGACGTGATCCCGCGCGGGTACCGGTACGGCGACGACCTGCGCCGGGTGCACTGGCGCTCCACCGCGCGCTACGGCGAGCTGATGGTGCGCCGGGAGGAGCAGCCGCAGCGGGCCCGGTGCACGGTGCTGCTCGACACCCGGGCGATCGCCTTCCAGGGCGCGGGCCCGGACTCGGCCTTCGAGTGGGCGGTGACGGGCGCGGCGTCCGCGCTGGTGCACATGCTCGAACGGGGCTTCTCCGTGCGGCTGTTGACCGACACGGGCAGTTCGGTGCCCGGTGAGGGCGCGGACGGGTTCGCGGGTGCGAGCCAGGAGTCCGCGGACGCGGCCGGACTGATGATGGACGCGCTCGCCGTGATCGACCACTCGGACGGCGCGGGTCTCTCGCGCGCCTACGACGTGCTGCGCGGCGGGAACGAGGGGCTGCTGGTGGCGTTCTTCGGCGATCTCGACGAGGAGCAGACCGCGATGGCCGCCAAGATGAGCGGGCGCAGCGGGGGCGCGCTCGCGTTCGTGCTGGACAGCGACGCCTGGGGACGCGAACCGACCGATGTGCCGGGCCCTGGCGACCGGAGCGGGGAGCGGCTGCGGCTGCTGCGCGAGGCGGGCTGGACCGCCGTGCCCGTGCCGCGGGGCGTGTCCCTGACGGAGCTGTGGCGCGAGGCGGACCGGCAGCGCACGGGCGTGGGCGCCCTGAGCGGCACGGAGGGACGGTCATGAGCGGGCGGGCGCGTCTGGCACTGTGTGCCGCGGCGGCGACGCTGATGACGTCGTGCGCCCTGCTGCCGCTGGTGAGCCCGGCGACCTGGCTGTTCCAGGCGGCGATGCTGGTGGCGGTGGTGACCGGGGTGGGCGCGGCGACCCGGCGGGTGCCGCTGGCGCGTCCGCTGACCCTCGCCTGCCAGGTGGTGGTCGCCCTGCTGCTGCTCACGCTGGTCTTCGCCCGACAGCATGCCCTCGCCGGCTTCGTCCCCGGCCCCGACGCCTTCCATCACTTCGGGGAGCTGCTGCAGTCGGGCAGGGACGACGTCGGGCGGTACACGAGCCCGGCGCCGCTGACGCCCGGGATCCGCCTGATGTTGGTCGGCGGGGTGCTGCTGATCGGGCTGCTGGTGGACGCGCTGGCGGTGACGTTCCGCGCGGCGGCCCCGGCCGGACTGCCCCTGCTCGCGCTGTACGCGGTGGCGACGGCCCTGTCGCACGGCGGAGCCGACTGGATGTGGTTCCTGGTGGCCGCGGGCGGCTATCTGATGCTGCTGCTGGCCGAGGGCCGGGACCGGCTGTCCCAGTGGGGGCGGGTCTTCACAGGCGCCCCGCGCGCGGGGGGCGGGGACTTGGGGGGCGCGGTGGCTCCCGTGCGCACCGGGCGGCGGATCGGCGCGGTGGCGCTGGGCATCGCCCTGGTGGTGCCGCTGGCCCTGCCCTCGCTGCGGGGCGGGCTGCTGGACGGCACCGGGGCCGGGGTGGGCGCGGGGCTCGGCGACGGCAACACGATCTCCGCGGTCAACCCGCTGGTCTCGCTGCGCGACAGCCTGAACGTGGACCAGGACCGCCAGGTCATGGCGTACCGCACCAACACGGACGACACCCAGGACATGTACCTGAGGATCGTCGCCCTGGACGACTTCGACGGCACCACCTGGAAGCCCGCCCAGCGGCACATCAACAACGTACCGGACTCGTTCCCGACGCCGACGGGACTGGCGGGCAGCGTGCGGCGGACCGAGATCGAGACGCGGATCTCGGCGGCGGACTGGTACGCGCAGGACTGGCTGCCGATGCCGTACCCGGCGACGAGCGTGAAGATCAAGGGCAGCTGGCGGTACGAGCCGGTGGGCCGCACACTCGTCGGCGACCACGGGCAGAACACGCGGGGCGTGCAGTACGACGTCAAGAGTCTGATCGTGCAGCCGACGGCGGAGCAGCTGGCCGAGGCCCCTGAGCCGCCGGCGTCGCTGAAGCGCGAGTTCACGAAGGTGCCGTCCTCGCTGCCCGCCGTGGTGGCGCAGACGGCCCGCAGGGTGACGGCCGGGTCGTCGAACCACTACGAGCAGGCGGTCAAGCTCCAGGACTACTTCGCGGTCGACGGCGGCTTCACCTACAACACGCAGGTGCAGGTCGGCACCGGACCGAACGCGATCGCCCGGTTCCTGAAGGACAAGCAGGGCTTCTGCGTGCACTTCTCCTTCGCGATGGCCGCGATGGCGCGGACGCTGGGGATACCGGCGCGGGTCGCGGTGGGCTTCACGCCGGGGTCGGCGCAGGGGGACGGTTCGATGTCGGTGGGGCTGCGGGACGCGCACGCGTGGCCGGAGCTGTACTTCGAGGGCGTGGGCTGGACCCGTTTCGAGCCGACCCCGAACCGGGGCTCGACCCCGTCCTACACGCAGTCGAACACGCCAACCGGGGAGATCCCGGTGGTGCCGCGGCCGTCGCTGTCGTCGTCGACGGCGTCGTCCACCGCGCCGTCGGCGAGCGAGAGCTGCTCGGCGGCCCTGCGGAAGATCGAGGGATGCCCGAGCCAGTCCTCGCAGATCGCTGCGGGCTCCGGGGACGACGGGCCGCCGTGGTACCGGGTGCTGTTCTGGGCGCTGCTGGGTCTGGTGCTGTTGGCGGTGCCGCTGACGCCGATGCTGTGGCGGATCAGGAGCCGGTCGGTGCGGCTGGCCTCCGCGCAGCACGCTCCGTCCGCGCTGCCGCTCGCCCGCGTCCGCCGCGGGGATCGCGGCGGTGAGCGGTATGCGGACGAGATGGGGATGACGGTGCTGCCCGGTGAGACGGCCCCGAGCCGGGCGGCCGAGGTGGCCGTGGGGCACACCCTGGCCGTCTGGCGGGAGCTCACGGACACGGCGTGGGACTACGGCATCGCGCCGGACGACGCGCTGACCCCGCGGAAGGCGGCCGAGCGGATCGTGCGGCTCGGCCGGCTGGACCCCGAGACGGCCGGGGCCGTGCACCGGGTGGCGGGCGCGGTGGAGCAGGTGCTGTACGCGCCGGAGCCGCGGTCCGAGACGGGCCTGGTGGACGACGTGCGCAGGCTGCGAGCGTCCCTGCGCTCCACCGCCGGCCGCCGCACCCGGCTTCGCGCGATAGTGGCCCCGCCCTCGGCGATGCGCGCGGTATGGGCGGCGGCGGACCGCTGGGCGGACCTGAGGATGCGCTGGGCGACCCGCTGGACGGCCCTGGTACGCCGCCCGTCGGACCAGCGAGGGCGCTGACACGGGGTGCCGCCCGCCCTGGCGACGGGGCGGGCGGCGGGCGGGCGCCACCGGGCACTGCGCTCGGCGTCCGATGGCCTGGTACGGCACGGCTCCCCCACTGCCTCGACGGCATGAGGGCACTCCAGCGGCGCCGTCGTCGGTCGCACGACTACACGACTATCCGGGCCTGCCGGCGCTACCGGCTCGCCGCTGCAAGCCCGGCGTTCCGCCGTCGCCGCGCACGGCCGGGGGCGGCGGCCGGCACGGGCTGCGGCGGGCCGCCAGGGCGCGTACGGGTACAGCAACAGGGGCGACCTTCCGGTCGCCCCTGTTGCGTCACGTCTGCGGCTACTGGCCCTGTTCGTCCCGTCGGCGCTGCCAGCGTTGTTCGATGCGGTCCATCATGGAGCGTCGCGGGCGCACCTGTCGGCGGATGCCCGGCGCTGCCTGCTCACCCGGCTTGGGAACCTTGCGCCAACCGGTCACCACGAGCACCGCGCAGCCCAGCATGACGAGGAATCCCACCACGCTGATCCAGATCTGCTTCGCGACCATACCGGCCATGAGGAGCGCGATACCCACGAGGAAGCCCGCGACCGCCTGGTAGACCCGCCGCCGGGTGTACGTACGCAGCCCGCTTCCCTCAAGCGCCGACGCGAACTTGGGATCTTCGGCGTACAGCGCTCGCTCCATCTGCTCGAGCATGCGCTGCTCGTGCTCCGAGAGCGGCACGGAGTCCTCCTCATCGTGCAGTCGCCGGGGCGACCGGGGGTCCCCTTCAGGATAGGCAGGGAATCGCCCCCTTGAAACCCGCCCCTCTACGCCAATTGGCCAACCGGTATCCGCCATGCCCGTCCCGGCTCACTGAGATCTTCATTCCCCAGCGGCCGACCCGTCATGCCGGTCGGTCTCCCTCGATCATACGGCGCGGACCGTCCGATCGGGGGGCCTGTGGCGTACTCCATCCGCCGCCAAGCCGCTGATCAGCGGGGCGCCACGAACAGTCCGCTCAGGACTCGGCGGCCCCCGCGGTCTCACCCAGCACGTGCAGCTGCGTCGCCACCGAGTGGAACGCCGGGGACTCGGCCGCCGCGGCCTCCAGCTTGAGCAGCGCCTCCAGCGCGCCCGGCTCGGTGTCCACCAGCACCCCGGGCACCAGGTCCGCGAAGACCCGTACGCCGTGCACCGCGCCCACGCTCAGGCCCGCGTCCTCCACGAGCGCGGTGAGCTGTTCGGCGGTGAAGCGGTGCGGTACGGGGTCGCCCTCGCCCCAGCGGCCGTTCGGGTCCTGAAGCGCCTGCCTGGCCTCCTTGAAGTGCCCGGCGAGGGCCCGCGCGAGCACGGCACCGCCGAGGCCGGCGGCGAGCAGGCTGAGGACACCGTCGGCGCGCAGGGCCGCGACGGCGTTGCGGACGCCCTCGGCGGGGTCGTCGACGTACTCCAGGACGCCGTGGCACAGCACCACGTCGTAGCCGCCGCGCTCGACCACGTCGAACAGGCCGTGCGCGTCGCCCTGCACGCCCTGCACCCGGTCGGCGACACCGGCCTCGGCGGCCCGGCGCTCCAGCGCGAACAGCGCGTTCGGGCTGGGGTCGACGACGGTGACGCGGTGGCCGAGGCGGGCGACGGGCACGGCGAAGTTGCCGCTGCCGCCACCGGTGTCGAGGACGTCCAGCACGTCCCGCCCCGTGGCCTTGACCCGGCGGTCGAGGGCGTCCTTGAGGACCTCCCAGACCACGGCGGTACGGAGAGACGCGCGGGGGCGAGTGGGGTCCGACACGGCAGTTGACTCCTCGGCGCGGCACCGCCTCAAGTTCGGCGGAGCGATCGGACGGCCTTCCGACCCCCGTTACCAGGGCGAAAGGCTTCAGGCGCCTCCACCCTATTGCCTCCGGCCCCCGCCCCGGGCCCCTCACCCCACCCGGATCCTCACCCCGCGTCCGGCATCTCCCGCTCCGGCTCCTGGCGCGGCTGCGGAAGCACCGGCTGGAGCACCAGCATCCGCTCGACCAGGCGCAGGAACATCGCCACGTCCCGTATCAGGTCGTCCGCGTCCCGGGTGCCGGCCGCGCCCCGGATGCCGGCCTCGGCGCGGGCGCGTCGGGCGGCGCCGGAGGCGAACAGCGCGCTCCACTCGGTGAGTTCGGGCGCGATCTCGGGGAGCACTTCCCAGGCGCTGCGGATCTTCGCGCGGCGTCGCGCGGTCGGCTCCGGGCGCCCGCGCGCGGCGAGCACGGCGGCGGCGGTGCGCAGGGCCGCAAGATGGGCCGTCGCGTACCGCTCGTTCGGCGTTTCGAGGAGGGTGGCCTCTTCCAGTGCGGCGCGGGCCTGAGCCAGCAGGTCGAGGGCGGCGGGCGGGGCCGTGGCCCGGCGCAGCACGGGGTGCACGTCGCTCGCCGGGCCGGTCAGTGAGGGGGCAGGGCCGGTGGCGCGGCGCCGGCGTGCGGCGGCTGCGTGGTGACTGGCCATGACGAACCTCCTGTCGTCTGTGTGACGGCACGCCCTGATACGGGCTGCCGTATGTGCCCATCGTGGGGTATGGCACTGACAATCCGTTCTGACCTGCTCTTTTGCTTCGCTCAGAGGTTCGGGGTAGTTTTTGCACTGACCAGTCAGTTCAAAAACCCGGTGCCCGGGGTCCTGTGACCGGATCCCGGGACTGGGTGCCCCACCCAGGGGAACGAGGGGGGACATGGACATGCAGGGGACGGCGGCCGGGGTGGCCGTCAGTGCCGCCGGCTTCGGGCTGAAGGGACCGCGCGGCTGGGCCTTCCGGGGCGTAGGCCTCGAGGCGGAGCCCGGCTCGCTCATCGCCGTCGAGGGCCCCTCGGGCTCCGGCCGCACCTGTCTGCTGCTCGCGCTCACCGGGCGGATGAGGCCGAGTGAGGGACGGGCCGCGGTCGGCGGGCACCGGCTGCCCAAGGAGATGTCCGCCGTGCGCCGGATCAGCGCGCTCGCGCACGTACCCGGCGTCACCGACCTCGACCCGGCCCTGACCGTCGGCGAGCACCTGCGCGAACGTGCCCTGCTGGAAAGCAGGTTCGGGGACTCCCTGCGGGCGCTGCTGCGTCCCAGGAGCGATCGGGCGGCCGAGGCGGCACGCCGGATCGACACCGCCCTCGCGGCCGCCGGACTCGACCCGGAACAACTGCCCAAGGGCCGCCGGACCTCCGTACGCGACCTGGAGCGGCTGGAGGCCCTGCGGCTGTCCGTGGCGCTGGCCCTGATCGGCCGGCCCCGCCTGCTCGCCGTCGACGACGCCGACCTGAAGCTGTCCCCCGCCGAACAGGCCGAAGCGTGGGACCTGTTGAGGTCGCTTACCGAGGACGGGACGACCGTCCTCGCGGTGTGCACCGAGGCCCCCGAGGACGCCGTCGTGGTGTCGACGGCACCCGGCGCGCGGCACGCGCGCGAGGAGACCACCCCCGACGAGCCGACCGAAGACGGCGACGACGAGAAGGAGACGGCGGATGCGCTCGCCGAAACTGGCCGCGCTTGAGCTCAGACGGTTCGGCAGGGGAAAGCTGCCGCGTGCGGCGCTGGTCGCGCTCCTGCTGCTGCCGCTGCTGTACGGCGCCCTGTACCTGTGGTCGTTCTGGGACCCGTACGGGAGGCTGGACCGCATCCCCGTGGCGCTCGTCGACGACGACAAGGGCACGACCGTGGCCGGCCGGAGGCTCACCGCGGGCGACGACCTCGTCAAGGGGCTGCTCAAGAGCGACACCTTCGAGTGGCACCGGGTGAGCGCCGCCGAAGCCAGGACGGGCGTCGAGGACGGCACCTACTACCTGTCGCTGACCATGCCGTCCGACTTCAGCGCCAAGATCGCCTCCAGCTCCGGCAGTTCGCCCGAGACGGGCGCCCTTCAGGTGCGGACGAACGACGCCAACAACTACATCGTCGGGCAGATCTCCAAGACGGTGTTCGCCGAGGTGCGTGCGGCCGCCTCCACCAAGACGTCGCGGTCGTTCCTCGACCGGATCTTCATCTCGTTCTCGGACATCCACGGGGCCACCGTCAAGGCCGCCGACGGAGCCGACCAGCTCACGGGCGGGATCGGCAAGGCGGAGAAGGGATCCAAGGACCTGGCCGACGGCCTGAAGGAGGCCAAGAGCGGCAGCGGAAAGCTGTCGAGCGGCCTGACGAAGCTCGACCAGGGCGCGGGCGCCCTCCAGGAGGGCGCCCAGCAGGTCGCGGACGGCACCCAGGCGCTCGCCGACCGGGTGCACGGCGCGGCCGACCAGGTGCGGCCCTTCCTGAAGAAGGACGGACGGCAGATCGCCGACACCGCGACCCTGGTGGCCGACTCGGCGGGCGTCATCAGCGAGCACCTCGACGCCTTCGTCACCACGGCGCCCGCCGCCGAGAAGGGCACGCGTGAAGCGTCCGAGACGCTGGACGCGGTGTACGAGAGGCGCTGTGTGAGCCAGGTCCTGCCCGACCCCGCGTGCGCGGACCTGAAGAAGGCGAAGGACGCCGCGGCGGACGCGGCGCGGCTCGCCAAGGACGTGAACACCGTGGTGCGGGACTACCGCGGCGACATGACCGCCATGCGGCAGGACCTGAAGACCCTCCAGCGGCAGGCCCGGGCGCTGGCCAAGTCGGCACCGCACCTGTCCGGCGACCTCGACGACGCGGTCTCCAAGGTGGACGCGCTCAACAAGGGCGCCGCCGAGGTCGCCAAGGGCGCCCGGACCCTGCACACCGGCCTGGGCACCGCCCGGGCCGGGGCGGCCGACCTGGACTCGGGCATCGGCAAGCTGGAGACGGGCGCGATCGATCTGAACGGCGGCATGTACAAGCTCGCCGACGGCTCCGGGAAGCTCGCCGGCGGACTGCACGA
The DNA here is from genome assembly GCF_044764595.1 of Streptomyces sp. NPDC093984. NCBI lineage: Bacteria > Bacillati > Actinomycetota > Actinomycetes > Kitasatosporales > Streptomycetaceae > Streptomyces > Streptomyces sp. NPDC093984. The sequence goes on from NZ_JBIWIM010000003.1 coordinate 317,102, forward strand.
CGGCGCGGGCAAGATTCCCGACTACGACAAGCAGGACCGCGACCGGCGCACCCAGGTCATGGCGGACCCGGTGCAACTCGCCTCCCGGGACCTGCACCACGCGCCCAACTACGGCACCGGTTTCGCCCCGTACTTCATCCCGCTGTCCCTGTGGGTGGGCGCGATGGTGGCGTACATGCTGATCCCGCCGATGAACCGGCGCGCGCTCGCGGCGGGCGCCTCCGCCTGGCGGATCGCGCTGGCGGGCTGGCTGCCGGTGGCCGCCGTGGGCGTGCTGCAGACGGCCGCGCTGATGGCCGTGCTGCACTGGGCGATCGGCCTGGAGATGACGCGCGCGGCGGGGACGATCGGGTTCCTGTTCCTGGTCGCGGCGTGCTTCGCGGCGCTCGTCCAGTGGCTGAACGCGCGCTTCGGGGCGGCGGGCCGGATCCTCGTCCTCGCCCTGCTGATGCTCCAGCTGACGTCCGCGGGCGGCACCTACCCCGTGCAGACCTCCCCGGGCTTCTTCAACGCCATCCACCCCTTCCTGCCGATGAGTTACGTCGTCGAAGCGTTGCGGAGGCTCATCACGGGCGGCGGCCTCGGTCCCGTGTGGCAGGCGTGCGCCGTGCTCACGGCGTTCACCGCGGGCGCCCTCGCGCTGACCGCCCTGTCCGCCCGGCGCAGGCAGGTGTGGACGCTCGACCGGCTGCACCCGGAGCTGAACCTGTGAGGTCCGCGCCATCCCACCGGGCCGTTCCTGTGAGAATCAGAGCCATGGAACGCAGCAGCGCCGCTACGTCGGGCGGCTCGAGCCGCCGCGAGGCGACCCGGCAGAAGCTCTACGAGGCGGCCGTCACCCTGATCGCGGAGCAGGGCTTCTCCGCGACCACCGTCGACGAGATCGCCGAGCGGGCCGGGGTCGCGAAGGGCACGGTCTACTACAACTTCGCGAGCAAGTCCGTCCTCTTCGAGGAGTTGCTGCGGCACGGTGTGGGGCTCCTCACCGCCTCCCTCAGGGACGCGGCCGAGCAGAGCGACCGGGCGGGCGGTACCAAGGTGGACGCCCTGGACGCCATGATCCGCGCCGGACTGGCCTTCATCGCCCGCTACCCGTCCTTCACCCAGCTGTACGTGGCCGAGCTGTGGCGCACCAACCGGGCCTGGCAGTCCACGCTCATGGTGGTCCGGCAGCAGGTCGTCGCGGCCATCGAGGACGTGCTGCGCGCGGGTGTGGAGAGCGGCGAGTTCAGCGACGAGATCGACGTCCCGCTGACGGCGGCGGCGCTGGTCGGCATGGTGCTGGTGGCGGCGCTGGACTGGCAGTCGTTCCAGCCGGAGCGCTCCCTGGACGACGTCCACGCGGCGCTGTCGCGGCTGATCCAGGGGCGCGTGAGCGGCGGCCGGTAGGGCGCATGGACGGCGGGTAGGACGCCTGGACGGCCGATAGGGCGCTCGGACGGCCGGTGGCGCCCGGCAAGACGAAAGCGCCGGTTCGTGGTGGCCGCGCCCTTGGCGGGCCGCCTCGAACCGGCGCTCCGTCGTGCCCCCGTGACCCCCGTTCGGTCCTTCCCCCGGGTCTCCCCCTGCCTCGCTTCCGCCGCAGGAGTGCCGGCGGAAGGAGCGGTCAAGGGCGGGCACCGTTCCGCCGCCCCGTGTCGGCGGTGCCGGAGCCGTGCCCCTTTCCGTGCCTCCACTGTCTCGTCCGCGCGGGTCGGACCCCATCCGCGCAGATACTCATCTCTCCGGCTAGGTACGGATACTCAGACCTGAGTGCTCAGCCCCAGGGCGAGAATGCGGCGAAAAGCGCCGGTCACAGGCCCGCCGCCGGATTGTCGGCGGCGGCCGATAAGGTCGCAGGCATGGCACGGATTGCGGTGATCGGCGCCGGGATGGGCGCGATGGCGGCTGCCGCCCGGCTGGCCGTCGCGGGCCACCGGGTGGTGGTGTACGAGCGTACGGAGACGTACGGCGGTGCGGTGCGCCGGTTCGAGCGGGACGGGTTCCGCTTCGACACGGGCCCGGGACTGCTGACGCTGCCCGCCGTGTACCGCGATCTGTTCGTCAAGACCGGCAAGGAGCCACTGGAGGACTGCGTCGATCTGGTCCAGGTGGACCCGTCGTCACGGCACGTCTTCGCGGACGGCACCGAGGTGGCGTTGCCCAACGCCTCGCGCGCGGGTGTCGTCGCGGCCCTGGACGAGGCGCTGGGCGCGGGGGCGGGCGAGCGCTGGGGCGACTTCCTGGTGCGGGCGCGCGAGGCCTGGGACCGTACGCGCCGGCCGCTCCTCGAGGAGCCGCTGTGGCCCAACTGGCAGGTGCTGGCGGAGAAGGAGCCGTATCCGGCGGTGCCGCACAAGCGGCTGCTGCGTACCCGGCGGGCCGGCACCCTCGCCGAGGTCGGCGCCTGGGAGCTGCGCGACCCGCGGCTCGTGGCCCTGCTGGAGAGCCATGCCCTGGCCTACGGCCTGGATCCCCGGACCACCCCGGCGAGCGCGGCGGTGCTGCCGTACATGGAGCACGCCTTCGGCATGTGGTACGTGCGTGGCGGGATGCGGGAGCTGGCGCGCGCCGTGTACGAGCGATGCCGCGAGCGGCGGGTGGAGTTCGTCTTCGGCGCCGAGGTCACCGGAATCGTCGAGAAGGACGGCCGGGCGGCGGGGGTGGAGCTGGCCGACGGTGTCGCGGCGGAAGCGGACCACGTGGTGGCCGGGGTCGCGCCCACGGTCCTGGACCGCCTGGTGCCGGGGACGGCGGCGCGCGGTGCGGACGAGGTCGCGCCGCAGCACGGGATGCCCGGCCGGCTGACGGTGCTCCTGGCGCTGCGCGGGGGCCGGCCGGAGGGTGCCGCGCGCCGGACGGTGGTCCACACGGCCGACCGTGAGGGCGAGCTGGACCGGCTGTTCGGTGAGCCCGCCGGGCTTCCGCCCTCCGCGACGGTGACCGTGCTGCGCCCGGACGACCCCGCGCTGGTGCCCGACACGGCGCACGAGGCGGTCACGCTGACGGTGACGGTGCCCCAGGGGCTGGAGGTCTCCGAGTCCGACGTGGACCGGATCGTCGTCGCCGCCGGGCGCGCGATACCCGGTCTGGCCGACCGTGTCCTGTGGCGCGAGGTCCGCACGCCCGCCGACATCGCCGAGGACACCGGAGCACCCGGCGGCGCGGTACCGGCGCCGGCTCTCGCCGCGGCCGGGGGCCGTCTGCTGCAGCCGTCCAACAAGACCCGTACACCGGGCCTGTTCACGGTCGGCGGCTGGTCCCAACCCGGTGGGGGTCTCCCCCACGCCGGCATGTCGGGCGCCCTGGTCGCCGGACTCATCGTGGAGGGGCCGGGCTTCCGCGGCTCGCAGTAGGCGCCGCGGGCGGCTCCGGACCTCTAGAAGCGGTAGCGCTCGTCGTAGCCGTTGCCGTGCGCGGTGCCGTTGTCCTGGTAGGGGTACGGCTGCTCGGGCGGGAGTTCGCCGCCGAACGCTTCGTCGGTGGTGCGCTGCTGGGGCACCCAGACACCGCCTGACGGGGTCTCGCCGTAGGTGCCGGTGGCGTACTGGTCCTGACCGTAGGCCTGCTGTCCGTACTGCTGCTCGCCGCCGTACGTGGTGTCGTACGAGCCGCCGTAGGTCCCCGTGCCCTGGTACGGGTCGGAGTACCCGCCGTACTGCTCCTGGCCGCCCTCGTAGCCGTAGTGCTGCTGCTGGCCGTATCCGGAGTAGCCGTCGTAGGCGTAGGCCTGCTGCTCCTGGGGCTGCTGCTCCTGGGGCTGTCCGGCGGTGGTGTAGGTGGCGTCCGCGTAGACGCCGTAGGAGCCGGTCTCCTCGGGCAGGGGCTGCGGCTCGTAGACGGCGGTGGCCTCGGCCGCGGTCTCGGCGGGCTGGGCGGTCCCCGGGCGGGAGAAGACGTCGTCGTGGTCGTCCTCGTCGTACGCGTCGTCCTGGCGGTACGTTCCGGCGGGCATCGTCGTCGCGGCCGTCGGCTCGACGTCGGTGTCCTCCGCCGCCTCCTCCTGACGGGCCTTCTCTCCCCGGCGGCGCTTGCTGCCGGTGCCCGCGCCCTCGCGCGGGCGGTTGCCGACGGCCCAGCCGGCCGCGAACCCGCGGCGGAACGACAGGGTGACGTAGGTCTGCCCGACCGCGAAGGCGGCGGCGCCCAGGCCGATGACCACCACGGATTGGATGAGCACGCCGAACACGACGCCGAGGAATCCGACGAACGCGAGCAGCCGCCAGCGAAGGCGCGCCTTGTACTGCAGCAGCACCTCACCGAGCAGCCATAGCGCGACGATGCCGAACGCGATGTAGAGGACCGTCCAGCCCATGTACGCCCCTCTCCCAGTGGCCGCTACGCAGTGTGTCGTATACGGGTGCGGCGGTCTAGGCCCGCTGCGGGTGGTGCAGGCCCAGGTTCTCGTAGATCTCCAGCGTCGCCGTGGAGTTGTTGAGTGTAATGAAGTGCAGTCCGGGGACCCCCTCGGCCAGCAGCCTCGCGCAGAACTCCGTGGCGAAGTCGATTCCGATCGAGCGTACCGCCGCCGGATCGTCCTTCGCCGCGAGGATCCGCTCCTTCAGGCCGTCGGGGATGGTGGCGTTGCTGAGCTGGGGCAGCCGCTCCAGCATCCGCACGCTGGTCACGGGCATGATCTCGGGGATGACCGGGGTGTCGCAGCCGGCCGCGGCGACCCGGTCGCGCAGGCGCAGGTACGACTCCGGCTGGAAGAACATCTGCGTGATCGCGTAGTCGGCGCCGGCCCGGCACTTGTCGACGAAGTACGTGACGTCGGTGTCCCAGTCGCCGGAGCGGGGATGCATCTCCGGGAAGGCGGCGACGCCCACGCAGAAGTCACCCGACTCCTTGATGAGCCGGACGAGTTCGGCCGCGTAGGTCAGACCCCTGGGGTGCGGCACCCACTCGCCCATGGGGTCGCCGGGCGGGTCGCCGCGCACCGCGAGCATGTTGCGGATCCCGGCGTCGGCGTACTGGCCGATGATGTTGCGCAGCTCGGCGACGGAGTGGTTGACCGCGGTGAGGTGGGCGACCGGGGTGAGCGTCGTGTCGGCGACGATCTGCTCGGTCTCCTTGACCGTGCCCGCACGGGTGGAACCGCCGGCGCCGTACGTGACGGACACGAAGTCGGGGGCGACCGCCTCGACCCTTCGGAGCGCGCTCCACAGGTTCCGCTGGCCCTTGGGGGTCTTCGGCGCCGAGAACTCGAACGAGTACGTCGTCTTGCCGGTGGCGAGGATGTCGCGCACGGTCCGTGCGCGATCAGTCCTCGTGGATGCGGTTCCGAGGGCCATAGTCGCAGGTTAGCCAGGGCGCGGCGGTCCCCCAACCGGACGCCCGGGATTTGCCCGAATTGTCGACTTGTTGTCCACCCATCGGACAACGCGGGGCAGGATCGGCCTCTGGGCGCTCCTACGCGGCGCGCAGCCGCTTGGCGAACTCGGCCGCCGCCGCGCCGGGGTCGTCAGCCTCCGTGATCGCGCGGACGACCACCACGCGGCGGGCGCCGGCCTCGAGGACCTGGTCCAGGTTGCCGAGGTCGATGCCGCCGATGGCGAACCAGGGGCGGTCGGTGCCGAGCGCGGCGGTGTGGCGTACCAGGCCGAGGCCGGGGGCGGGGCGGCCGGGCTTGGTGGGGGTGGGCCAGCAGGGGCCGGTGCAGAAGTAGTCCACACCCTCCTGGACGGCGGCGGCCTCGGCCTCGGCCTCGGAGTGGGTGGAGCGGCCTATCAGGATGTCGTCGCCGAGGATGGCACGGGCCGCGGGGACGGGAAGGTCGCCCTGGCCGAGGTGCAGGACGTCGGGGCGGGCGGCGTGGGCCACGTCCGCGCGGTCGTTCACCGCGAGGAGCTTGCCGTGGCGGGCACACGCCTCGGCGAAGACCTGGAGGTGCTCCAGCTCCTCGGCGGCCTCCATGCCCTTCTCGCGCAGCTGCACGATGTCGACGCCGCCGGCGAGGACCGCGTCGAGGAACTCGGCGAGGTCGCCCTGGCGCTTGCGTGCGTCCGTGCACAGATAGACGCGGGCGTCGGCGAGCCGGGCGGTGCGGGCGGTTTCGGGCACGGTGGTGTTCCCCCCGTTGTCGGTGGCGTACGGGCCGCGGCGGGGCGCGGTCGGCCGGAGCCGGGGCGTGTCCCTTGGCCCGCGGCCCGTACGCCGGACGGTTTTTCTTGTGTGCCGGCCGGATCAGACCGGAACCGGTCCGATCGGGTCAGGTCCGATCGGGTCAGGTCCGATCGGGTCAGGTCCGATAAGGCCGGATGGATCAGACGGCGAGCGCCTGCGCGCGGCGCTTCACCTCCGTGCCGCGATTCTCGCTGAGAGCCTGCGCGGGGGTGCCGGGCAGGGTCGGGTCGGGGGTGAAGAGCCACTCGATCATCTCTTCGACCGTGAAGCCGTCGTCCCGCAGCAGGGTCAGGGTGCCGGACAGGCCCTTGACCACCTTGTCCCCGTCGATGAAGGCGGCGGGGACGTGCAGCGCCTTGTTCTCGCCTCGGCGCACGGCGATGAGCTGGCCCTCCTTGACCAGCTGCCGCACCCGGGTCACCTCCACGCCGAGGGCTTCGGCGATGTCGGGCAGGGTGAGCCAGGCGGGGACGAGAGCATCGATCTTTGCGTCAATCTCGGTCACGGGATCAAGCGTGCCATCCCGGACTGACAGTCGGAAGCGGAGCGCCTCCGGCGGGGTTAGGCGGAGGGGGTGGTCGCGCCCTACGCCGTCGCCTCCTTCAGTGGGCGGGACGGGTCCGACAGCAGTGCGGGATTCATGGGGGTGCCCGATTCGATCAGGCGGCGGCCCTGCGCCAGGTCCCGGGGGCGGCCCACGGCCAGCAGGGCCACCAGGCGGCCCTCGCGCAGCCAGCAGACCGTCCAGGCCGCGCCCTCGGGGTCGCCGCGCCACACCGTCGTGTCGGCGGACGCGTGGTGGCCCACGTACTGGACGAACCGGCCGAACTGCTCCGACCAGAAGTACGGCACCGGGTCGTACGCCACCGGTGTCTGGCCGATGATGTTCGCGGCCACCGTGCGCGGACCCTGGAGGGCGTTGTCCCAGTGGTGGACGAGCAGGCGCTCCTCGTAGCGGCCCGACGGGAAGGACGCGCAGTCGCCGACCGCGTACACGTCCGGCACCGAGGTGCGCAGATGGTCGTCGGCCAGCACCTCGCCGTGCACGCCCAGCTCGATCCCGGACCCGGCCAGCCAGGCCGTGGCGGGCCGGGCCCCGATGCCCACCACCACCGCCCCGGCCGGCACCCGAGAGCCGTCGTCCAGCACCACCGCGCCCGGCTCGATGCGCTCCACGCGCGCGTGCGTGCGCAGCTCGGCCCCGCTGTCCGCGTACCAGGACGTCATCGGCGCCGCCACCTCCGCCGGCAGTGCCCCGGCGAGCGGCCGGTCCGCGGCCTCCACCACGGTCACCGCGCAGCCCGCCTCGCGCGCGGCGGTGGCGAACTCGGCGCCGATCCAGCCCGCGCCGACGACCACGATGTCGTGCTGCCGGGCGAGCACCGGCCGCAGCCGCTCGGCGTCGTCCAGTGTGCGCAGCAGATGTACCCCGGGGACGCCCTCCGCGCCCGGCAGCCGGATCGGTTCCGCCCCGGTCGCGATGACCAGGACGTCGTACGGGACGGGGCCCCGCTCGGTGTCCAGCTCGTGGTCCTGGGGGCGCAGGCCGGTCGCCTCGCGGCCCAGTTCCAGCTCGATGTCCAGCGCCTCGAAGTCGACGTCGAAGGCGGAGCCCTCGGCCTTGCCGAGCAGGACGGCCTTGGACAGCGGCGGCCTGTCGTACGGCTGGTGCGGCTCCGCGCCGATCAGCGTCACGCCGCCGGTGAAGCCCTGTTCCCGCAGGGCGACCGCGGTCTGCACCCCGGCCATGCCCGCGCCCACGACGACGACGCGCCGTGCCGTACCGTCCCGTGCCTGCGTCTGCTCGCTCACCTGATCACCATAGACAACTGACGAATTGTCAGTCAGGGGGCGTGCTGAGTGACGTCCTGCACAGCCCTCGGGCCGGGCGGAGGCTGTCTTACAAGGGCGGCGCTCTGCGGGCTAGGGTTGCCACCGGAAGCACTCGCGGGAGCCCGGCGCACCGGGCTGAGAGGGAGGCTGGGACGGCCTCCGACCGTACGAACCTGATCCGGGTCATGCCGGCGAAGGGAGGGGCTGGACGCCCATGTCGCGTACACCGGACGAACCGTCGACAGCGCGCGATGCGTCGACCGTGTCGGACGTTCTTGTCATCGGGGGCGGGATCATCGGTCTGGTGACCGCCTGGCGGGCGGCGCAGCGCGGGTTCGCCACCGCCGTGGTGGATCCGGAGCCGGGCGGCGGAGCCGCGCAGGTGGCCGCCGGGATGCTGGCCGCCGTCACCGAGCTGCACTACGGCGAGCAGACGCTGCTCGCCCTGAACCTCGCCTCAGCGCGCCGCTACCCGGACTTCGCCGCCGAGCTGACCGAGGCCGCCGGCCGGGACCTGGGCTACCGCAGCTGCGGCACGCTCGCCGTCGCGCTCGACACCGACGACCGCGCCGAGCTGCGCGAACTGCACGCCCTGCAGCAGCGCTCGGGGCTGGAGTCGGAGTGGCTGAGCGGGCGGGAGTGCCGCCGTCTGGAGCCGATGCTCGCACCGGGCGTGCGCGGGGGGCTCAGGGTCGACGGCGACCATCAGATCGACCCGCGCCGCCTCGCCGCGGCCCTGGTGACGGCCTGTGAACGCGCCGGGGTGGTCTTCCACCGGGTGTGGGCCGAGCGGCTCACGGTGGTGCGGGAGCGGGCCTGCGGGGTGCGGACCGCCGACGGCACCGAGTTCTCCGCCGGGCAGGTCGTCCTGGCCGCGGGGAGCCTCAGCGGGCGGCTCGCGGGCGTCCCGGCCGACGTCCTGCCGCCCGTACGTCCCGTGAAGGGGCAAGTGCTGCGGCTGACCGTGCCCGAGCGGTACGCGCCGTTCCTGAGCCGTACGGTGCGCGCCGTCGTCCGCGGTGGCGCGATCTACCTCGTGCCACGCGAGAACGGCGAGCTGGTGGTCGGCGCGACCAGCGAGGAGATGGGCTGGGACACCACGGTCACCGCGGGCGGGGTGTACGAGCTGCTGCGGGACGCTCACGAGCTGGTGCCCGGGATCACCGAGCTGCCTCTCACCGAGACGCGGGCGGGTCTGCGCCCGGGTTCCCCGGACAACGCGCCGCTGCTCGGCCCCACCGAGCTGGACGGTCTGCTGCTGGCCACCGGCCACTACCGCAACGGTGTCCTGCTCACCCCGGTCACCGGCGACGTCATGGCGCACGTGCTGACCACCGGTGAGCTTCCCGAGGAGGCCCGTCCCTTCACCCCCCGGCGTTTCACCGCCGCCGCACTCACGGAGCAGCCCGTATGAACATCTCGGTCAACGGGGAGACCCGCGAGGTCACCCCCGGTGTAGCGCTCGACGCGGTGGTGCGGAGCCTGACCGCCGCCCCCTCGGGCGTGGCCGCCGCCGTCAACGAAACCGTCGTCCCGCGCGGGCAGTGGGCGTCGACGTCCCTCAGCGAGGGAGACCGCGTCGAGGTCCTCACCGCCGTCCAAGGAGGCTGACCCATGGCTGACGATCCCTTCGTCCTCGGTGGGACCACCTACTCGTCCCGGCTGATCATGGGAACGGGTGGCGCGCCCAGCCTGGACGTGCTGGAGCGGGCGCTGGTGGCGTCCGGCACGGAGCTGACGACGGTCGCGATGCGGCGCGTCGACTCCTCGGTGCACGGTTCGGTCCTGTCCGTGCTCGACAAGCTGGGCATCCGGGTGCTGCCGAACACCGCGGGCTGCTTCACCGCGGGCGAGGCCGTGCTCACCGCCCGCCTCGCGCGCGAGGCCCTCGGCACGGACCTGGTCAAGCTGGAGGTCATCGCCGACGAGCGGACCCTGCTGCCAGACCCGATCGAGCTGCTGGAGGCAGCCGAGACGCTGGTGGACGACGGCTTCACCGTGCTGCCGTACACGAACGACGACCCCGTGCTCGCCCGCAAGCTGGAGGACGTCGGCTGCGCCGCGATCATGCCGCTCGGCTCCCCGATCGGGTCCGGGCTCGGCATCCGCAACCCACACAACTTCCAGCTGATCGTGGAGCACGCGCGCGTGCCGGTCATCCTGGACGCGGGCGCGGGCACGGCGTCGGACGTGGCGCTGGCGATGGAGCTGGGGTGCGCGGGTGTGATGCTCGCCTCGGCGGTGACCCGGGCGCAGGAGCCGGTCCTGATGGCGGAGGCCATGCGGCACGCGGTGGAGGCCGGCCGGCTCGCCCGCCGGGCGGGCCGTATCCCACGCCGGCACTTCGCGGAGGCCTCGTCGCCGGTGGAGGGCATGGCCCGGCTGGACCCGGAGCTGCCGGCCTTCTGAGCCGGACCGGAGGAGGTCGCGTCACAGGTCGGCTGCAGTCGGGCCCCGGTGTCCCCGCAGCGGACGGTGAGTGACAGTGCGCCCTCGTAGACTCACCAGCGTGGATACGACCCTTCAGGACCCTCTCGTCGGGCAGGTGCTCGACGGCCGTTATCGCGTCGACGCGCGGATCGCGGTCGGCGGGATGGCCACGGTCTACCGGGCCCTGGACACCCGCCTGGACCGTGTGCTCGCGCTGAAGGTGATGCACCCGACGCTGGCGGCCGACGGCTTGTTCGTCGAGCGCTTCATACGGGAGGCCAAGTCGGTCGCCCGTCTCGACCATCCGAACGTCGTGCAGGTTTTCGATCAGGGTGCCGACGGATCGTACGTCTACCTCGCCATGGAGTACGTCGCCGGCTGCACCCTGCGCGACGTGCTGCGCGAGCGCGGGGCGCTGCAGCCGCGCGCGGCCCTGGACATCCTGGAGCCGGTGCTGGCCGCCCTGGGGGCCGCGCACCGCGCCGGGTTCGTGCACCGGGACATGAAGCCGGAGAACGTCCTCATAGGTGACGACGGCCGGGTCAAGGTGGCCGATTTCGGTCTCGTCCGGTCCGTCGACACCGTCACGAGCACCACGGGCGCCGTCCTCGGCACCGTCTCCTACCTCGCCCCGGAGCAGATCGAGCACGGCGTGGCCGACCCCCGGGTCGACGTGTACGCCTGTGGGGTCGTCCTCCACGAGATGCTGACCGGCGCCAAGCCGCACCACGGCGACTCCCCCGCCCAGGTGCTCTACCAGCACCTGAACGAGGACGTGCCGCCGCCGTCGGCTGCCGTGCCGGGGCTGTCCGTCGAACTCGACGACCTGGTCGCGTCGGCGACCGCGCGCAATCCCGAGCTGCGCCCGGCGGACGCGGTGGCGCTGCTGGGCCAGGTGCTTCAAGCCCGTGGCGCGCTGACCGACGAGCAGCTGGACGCCGTGCCGCCGGGGGCCGTCGCCGGGGAGCACGACAACGCCGAGGACCGCACGAGCGTGATACCGCGCCTGCTGCCGACCCGCCCTGTGGGCGAGGACCAGGGGGCCGTCCTCAACCGGACGAGCCGGCTTCAGGCCCCGCCGCCCGAGCCGCCTCGGCGCTCGCCGCGGCCCCGCCGCGGGCTGCTCGCGCTGATCCTCGCGGTGCTGGTGGTGTTCGGTGTCGGCACGGGGGTGTGGTACATCAACTCGGGCCAGTTCACCAAGGTCCCGCCGCTCCTGGCGAAGACGGAGGCCGAGGCCCGGGCCCGGCTGAAGAAGGCCGGTCTCGAGGTCAAGCAGGTCAAGCACGCCTACAGCGACACGGTCGAGCGCGGCACGGTGATCAGCACCGATCCGGCGGTGGGTTCGCGGATCCGCTCCCACGACGCGGTGACGCTGACGCTCTCGGACGGTCCCGAGACGGTGCAGGTGCCCGATCTGAAGGGCTACCCGCTGGACCAGGCGCAGGCTCGGCTGAAGAAGGACGGCCTGGTGCCGGGCATGGTCACACAGGCGTTCAGCGCGGACGTGCCCAAGGGTTCCGTGATCGGCACGGACCCGGAGGCGGGGACCGAGCGGCACGGCGGCTCGGCGATCGCGCTCGTCGTCAGCAAGGGCAGCCCGGTGGACGTGCCCGACGTCAGCGGCGACTCCATCGACGACGCCACCTCGGAGCTGCAGGACGCGGGCCTGCAGGTGAAGATCGCCGACACGCAGGTCACCTCGGAGTACGACGCCGGGAAGGTCGCCCGGCAGTCGCCGGGCGCGGGCCAGCAGGCCGGCCAGGGTGACACCGTCACGCTGACGCTCTCCAAGGGTCCCGAGATGGTCCAGGTGCCGGACGTGACCGGGCAGAACGTCGACGACGCCAAGAAGACGCTCGAGGCCGCGGGTTTCCAGGTCGACGAGGACCGGGGCCTGCTGGGCCTGTTCGGCGACACGGTGAAGAGCCAGTCGGTCAAGGGCGGGGACAAGGCGCCGAAGGGGTCGACGATCACGATCAAGATCCGCTAGCCGACCGGCGGCCGAAGTACGGGCACCGGGGATCACGTGACACCCTTGGGGGGTGAGCACTGAGCAGTCCCGTGGCGCCCCCGGCACCTTCGGCCCCTCCCGCAACCCGATCGGCAGCCACGTCCCGGTGGCCGGTGGGCTGAACTCCGTCGGGCTGGCCTACGCCCGAGACATCGGGGCCGAGACGGTACAGGTCTTCGTGGCCAACCCGCGCGGCTGGGCGACTCCCGCGGGCAGTCCGCGTCAGGACGAGGAGTTCCGGGCCGCGTGCGCCGCCGAGTCGATCCCGGTGTACGTCCATGCCCCGTATCTGATCAACTTCGGCTCCCACACCGAGGCGACCGTGGACAGGTCGGTGGAGTCGCTGAGGCACTCGCTGCGGCGGGGCCGCCGGATCGGGGCGCTGGGTGTGGTCGTGCACACCGGCAGCGCGACCGGCGGCCGGGACCGTTCGGTGGCGCTGAAGCAGGTACGGGAGCGCATGCTGCCGCTGCTGGACGAGCTGACGCACGACGACGACCCGTGGCTGCTGCTGGAGTCGACCGCGGGCCAGGGGGCCTCCCTGTGCTCCCGCACCTGGGACTTCGGGCCCTACTTCGACGCGCTGGACGCCCACCCCAAGCTCGGTGTCTGCCTGGACACCTGCCACATCTTCGCGGCCGGGCACGACCTGACCGGGCCGGACGGGGCGCACCGGACGCTGGACCTGCTCGTGGACACCGTCGGCGAGGGCCGGCTGAAGCTGATCCACGCCAACGACTCCCAGGAGGCGGTCGGCGCCCACCGGGACCGTCACGCCAACATAGGCGCCGGCCACATCGGCGAGGCCCCGTTCCGTGCGCTGATGACGCACCCGGCCACCGAGGGCGTGCCGCTGATCATCGAGACGCCCGGCCGCAAGGAAGGGCACGCGGAGGACGTGGAGCGGCTGAAGAAGCTGCGCGACGGCTGACCCGCAGCCGCCCTGGACCTCAGAGCTCGGGGCCGTCCCCGGGCTCCTCCTGGTAGGAGTAGCGCTGCTCCTTCCACGGGTCACCGATGTTGTGGTACCCGCGCTCCTCCCAGAAGCCGCGCCGGTCGGTGGTCATGTACTCGACGCCGCGGACCCACTTGGGGCCCTTCCAGGCGTACAGGTGCGGCACGATCAGGCGCAGCGGGAAGCCGTGTTCCGCGGTGAGCAGCTCGCCGTCCTTGTGCGTGGCGAAGATCGTGCTGTCGGAGGCGAAGTCGGACAGGCGCAGATTGGAGCTGAACCCGTACTCCGCCCACACCATCACGTGGGTGACGGTGGGCGCGGGCGGGGCGATCTCCAGGATCGTACGGGCCGGGATGCCGCCCCATTCGGCGCCGACCATGCTGAACTTCGTCACACAGTGCAGATCGGCCACGACCGTCGCGTACGGCAGTGACGTGAACTCCTCGTGGTTCCAGCAGTGCTTCTCGCCGTCCGCGGTGGCGCCGAAGACCCGGAACTCCCAGCGCTCGGGGCGGAACTTGGGTACGGGACCGTAGTGCGTGACCGGCCAGCCCCGCTGGAGTCGCTGTCCCGGCGGAAGCTGTGACCGTGCCGTTTCTCCAGATTCGCGCTCCACCGGATGACCCATGACTCCATCCTGACAGACCGCGGAGGGTGCACATGACCAGCCCGGGTTCAATTCGGACAACTCCGACTAAGCGTGAACTTACTGGACGCCCCTGGGCGTCAGTGCCATGATGCGGCGCAGCCCGCTCGTCCCCGCCCGGAAGGATCCCCGCCATGCAGGGCGACCCAGAGGTCATCGAATTCCTCAACGAGCAGCTCACCGGTGAGCTGACCGCGATCAACCAGTACTTCCTGCACGCCAAGATGCAGGAGAACCTCGGGTGGTACAAGCTCGCCAGGTACACGCGGCGGGAGTCGTTCGACGAGATGAAGCACGCGGAGGTGCTCACCGACCGCATCCTCTTCCTCGAGGGCCTGCCCAACTACCAGCGACTCTTCCATGTGCGGGTGGGGCAGACCGTCAGGGAGATGTTCGAGGCGGACCGGCAGATCGAGGTGGAGGCGATCGACCGGCTCAGGCGCGGGATCAAGGTGATGCGGGAGAAGGGCGACATCACCTCCGCGAACATCTTCGAGTCGATCCTGGCGGACGAGGAGCACCACATCGACTACCTGGACACCCAGCTGGACCTGCTGGAGAAGCTGGGCGACGCGCTGTACATCTCCCAGATCATCGAACAGCCGGAGAGCTAGGGGTGCGCCAGGCGGCGCTAAGCGGCTTCTTCCAGGCCGGACAGGCCGGACGAGAGCACCGGCTCGGCGATCTCAGGGCGGGGGCACGCGCCGCGCCCCAAGAGCGCCTGGATCCTCCGTACGCAGGAGCCGCAGTCCGTGCCCGCCTTGCAGGCGGAGGCGATCTGCCGCGGAGTGCAGGCGCCGTTCTCCGCGTGCTGCCTCACCTGCTGCTCGGTGACGCCGAAGCAACTGCAGACATACACGCGGTGCACCTCCCGCCGGGTCGATAAGGCAACCCTAACCTTACCTGTCCCGCCGGGGGCGCAACAGCAGAGTGGGGCGCGGATCGTGTGATCCGCGCCCCACTCACGTCGGTCAGCGCCCGCAGGCTACTGGTCCCGGTACATCTCCGCGACGAGGAACGCCAGGTCCAGCGACTGGCTGCGGTTCAGCCGCGGGTCGCACGCCGTCTCGTAGCGCTGGTGCAGGTCGTCGACGAAGATCTCGTCGCCGCCGCCCACGCACTCGGTGACGTCGTCACCGGTCAGCTCCACGTGGATGCCACCCGGGTGCGTACCGAGCCCCTTGTGGACCTCGAAGAACCCCTTGACCTCGTCGAGCACGTCGTCGAAGCGGCGGGTCTTGTGCCCGGAGGCCGCCTCGAACGTGTTGCCGTGCATCGGGTCGGTCACCCAGGCCACCACCGCGCCGGACGCCGTGACCTTCTCCACCAGCTCGGGGAGCCGGTCACGGATCTTGTCCGCGCCCATGCGGACGATGAAGGTCAGCCGGCCGGGCTCACGGTCCGGGTCGAGGCGGTCGATGTACCGCAGCGCCTCCTCGGCCGTCGTGGTCGGGCCGAGCTTGATGCCGATCGGGTTGCGGATCCTCGAGGCGAACTCGATGTGCGCGCCGTCCATCTGCCGGGTGCGCTCACCGATCCACACCATGTGCGCCGAGACGTCGTACAGCTGCCCGGTACGGGAGTCGGTGCGGGTCAGCGCCGACTCGTAGTCGAGCAGCAGCGCCTCGTGCGAGGAGTAGAACTCGACGGTCTTGAACTCCTCCGGGTCGGCCCCGCAGGCGTGCATGAAGTTCAGCGCGTTGTCGATCTCGCGCGCCAGCTGCTCGTAGCGCTGGCCGGACGGCGACGACTTCACGAAGTCCTGGTTCCAGGCGTGCACCTGGCGCAGGTCGGCGTAGCCGCCGGTGGTGAAGGCACGCACCAGGTTCAGCGTGGACGCCGAGGCGTGGTACATGCGCTTCAGGCGCTCCGGGTCCGGGACGCGGGCGGCCTCGGTGAAGTCGAAGCCGTTGACGGAGTCGCCGCGGTAGGTCGGCAGCGTCACCCCGTCGCGGGTCTCGGTCGGCTTGGAGCGCGGCTTGGAGTACTGGCCGGCGATACGGCCGACCTTCACCACCGGCACCGAGGCGGCGTACGTGAGCACGGCGCCCATCTGGAGCAGCGTCTTGAGCTTGTTGCGGATGTGATCGGCGGACACCGCGTCGAAGGCCTCGGCGCAGTCGCCGCCCTGGAGCAGGAACGCCTCGCCCCTGGCGACGGCTCCCATCCGGGCGCGCAGCTGGTCGCACTCGCCCGCGAAGACGAGCGGCGGATACGACGCGAGGTCCGCGATCACCTTGCGCAGAGCCTCGGGGTCGGGGTACTCGGGCTGCTGCGCCGCGGGCAGGTCTCGCCAGGTGTTGCCAGCGCTGGGGCTGGTCTTAGCGTTCACGGTCACCCCCTAAACATTACGTGGTCGTGTCCACCGCTTATCGATGCGCTCGACTGATGAGACGGGTCGTCCCGCCCGGGACGGGGGTTCGTGTAGGGTGCCGGACATGTTCGCGCACTCGACCCAGAACCAGAACTGGTGGTGGACCGCTCGTCCGGCGGCCCACTGACTGCGCGTACGCACGACTTCGCGAAGGCCGCCCGAGGGGCGGCCTTCGGCGTTTTCGCGACCGGGCCGTTCCCTCTCACCTCACCGAGAAGGACACCGCCCATGAACCTGCTCGACCTGCTGGACGACCCCCGCCCGTTCGCCCTGCTGCGCCGCCGCACCCCGGGGCGTGACCACGACACCGTCGAGGTGCTGACCGGCCCGGTCGGCCGTTTCGAGCGGCTGGCCGACCTGCCCGACGAGGCCCTCGCCCTCGTCCCGTACCGCCAGCTCCGCGAGCGCGGCTTCGACGTCCGCGACGACGGCACACCGCTGCTGGCGCTCACGCCCGAGGAGTCGTACGAGATCCCCCTGGAGCAGGCGCTGGCGCAGCTGCCCGGGCACGACGTCCGGGTCGAGGACGGCGGCTTCGACGTCGCCGACGAGGAGTACGCCGGGATCGTGGGGCGGGTGCTGGAGGAGGAGATCGGGCGGGGCGAGGGCGCCAACTTCGTGATCCGGCGGACGTACGAGGGACGTATCCCGGCGTTCGGCCGGGCCGACGCCCTCGCACTCTTCCGGCGGCTGCTGGTCGGGGAGCGGGGCGCGTACTGGACGTTCGTCGTGCACACCGGGGACCGGACGCTGGTCGGGGCGAGCCCGGAGGTGCACGTGCGGATGTCCGGCGGGACCGTCGTCATGAACCCGATCAGCGGCACCTACCGCTATCCCGCGGGTGGCCCGACCCCCGAGGACCTGCTCCGCTTCCTCGCCGACGGCAAGGAGATCGAGGAGCTGTCGATGGTCGTCGACGAGGAGCTGAAGATGATGTGCACGGTCGGCGACATGGGCGGGGCCGTCGTCGGGCCGCGTCTGAAGGAGATGGCCCACCTCGCGCACACCGAGTACGAGCTGCGCGGGAAGTCCACGCTGGACGTGCGCGAGGTGCTGAAGGAGACGATGTTCGCGGCGACCGTCACCGGGTCGCCGGTGCAGAACGCCTGCCGGGTGATCGAGCGGCACGAGGTCGGCGGCCGGGGCTACTACGCGGGGGCGCTGGCGCTGCTCGGCCGGGACGCCGGAGGCGCGCAGACCCTCGACTCCCCCATCCTCATCCGCACCGCCGACATCGCCGCCGACGGCGGGCTGCGGGTGCCCGTCGGGGCCACGCTCGTGCGCGGCTCCGACCCGGCGAACGAGGTCGCGGAGACCCACGCCAAGGCGGCCGGGGTGCTGGCGGCGCTGGGGGTACGGCCCGGGCGGCCGCGCGAGGAGCACCTACGGCCGAACCTGGCGGAGGACCCGCGGGTGCGGGCGGCGCTGGACGGGCGGCGGGAGAAGCTGGCCCCGTTCTGGCTGCGGATGCAGGAGCGGGCCTCGGAGCTGACCGGGCACGCGTTCGTCGTGGACGGCGAGGACACGTTCACCGCGATGCTCGCGCACGTCCTGCGCTCGACCGGTCTGGAGGTGACCGTACGGCGGTACGACGAGCCGGGGCTGCGGGAGGCGGTGCTCGCGCACTCCGGTCCCGTGGTGCTCGGGCCGGGGCCGGGCGACCCCTCGGACCTGGCCGATCCGAAGATGGGGTTCCTGCGGGAGCTGACGACCCAGGTGATCCGGGGCCACCGGGACGGGGTGCTGGGCGTCTGCCTGGGCCATGAGCTGATCGCGGCCGAGCTGGGCCTCGAGATCGTCCGCAAGGAGGTTCCGTACCAGGGCGCCCAGACGGAGATCGACCTGTTCGGGCGGCGGGAGACCGTCGGCTTCTACAACAGCTTCGTGGCGCGCTGCGACGACGACGCGGCGGCCGAGCTGGTGGCGCACGGCGTCGAGGTCAGCCGCAGCGCGACCGGGGAGGTCCATGCTCTGCGCGGACCCGGGTTCGCCGGGGTGCAGTTCCACCCGGAGTCGGTGTTGTCGGTGGGCGGCGCCGGCGTCGTACGGGAGCTCCTGGCCGGGCTGGCCGCCGCGGGCACGAGCCCGTTCGCGGAGCGGCGGCCGGCGCTGTAGCGGGTCGACCCGCGCTGTGGCAGCGGGGAGGGCGCGGCCGGGGTGGACCGCCCCGGCCGGGTTCCTCGAAGTGCGGCGTCAGCCGAAGAAGACGCCGACCTCCTGGTACAGCTTCAGGTCGACCGTCTTCAGCTTGGCGGTGGCCTCGGAGAGGGGGACGCGGACGATGTCCGTGCCGCGCAGGGCGACCATCTTCCCGAAGTCGCCGTCGCGGACGCAGTCGATGGCGTGCAGGCCGAAGCGGGTGGCGAGCCAGCGGTCGAAGGCGCTGGGCGTGCCGCCGCGCTGGACGTGCCCGAGCACGGTCGTCCGGGCCTCCTTGCCGGTGCGCCTCTCGATCTCCTTCGCCAGCCACTCGCCGACGCCGGAGAGGCGGACGTGCCCGAAGGAGTCCAGCGACCCGTCCTTGAGCACCATGTCGCCGTCCTTCGGCATCGCGCCCTCGGCCACGACCACGATCGGCGCGTACGACGCCTTGAACCGGGACGTCACCCAGGCGCACACCTGGTCGACGTCGAAGCGCTGCTCGGGGATGAGGATGGCGTTGGCGCCTCCGGCCAGCCCGGAGTGCAGGGCGATCCAGCCCGCGTGACGGCCCATCACCTCCACGACCAGCACCCGCATGTGGGACTCGGCCGTGGTGTGCAGGCGGTCGATCGCCTCCGTCGCGATGTTGACGGCGGTGTCGAAGCCGAAGGTGTAGTCCGTGGCGGACAGGTCGTTGTCGATGGTCTTCGGCACGCCGACGACGTGGACGCCGTACTCGTCGGACAGGCGCGCCGCGACCCCGAGGGTGTCCTCGCCGCCGATCGCTACGAGCGCGTCGACCTCCTCCTTGGCGAGGTTGTCCTTGATGCGGCGGATGCCGTTCTCCTGCTTGAGGGGATTGGTGCGCGAGGAGCCGAGGATGGTGCCGCCGCGGGGCAGGATGCCGCGCACGGCGGGGATGTCGAGCCGGACGGTGTCACCTTCGAGGGGACCCCGCCAGCCGTCCCGGAAGCCGACGAAGTCGTAGCCGTACTCCTGCACGCCCTTGCGCACGATGCCCCGGATGACGGCGTTGAGCCCGGGGCAGTCGCCGCCTCCGGTCAGTACTCCGACCCGCATGGAAATGTCCCTTCGCCGCGGTTGCCTGGTGCAGGTCACGCTAATAGTGACCCAGGTCACTTCGGCATGGGCGGGAAGGTCAATTCCGGTGAATTGTCCGGCAGTTGATCACCGTCAATCCACTCGAAAGCGGGACATCCCTCCGGAGATTGACGTGGCCGGGGCCTTTTTGTGGCCCGGACGGGGTCTACTCGCCGTCGAGTCCCCTCTCGATCGCGTACCGGACCAGCTCCACCCGGTTGTGCAGCTGGAGCTTGCCCAGGGTGTTCTGGACGTGGTTCTGCACGGTGCGGTGCGAGATCACCAGACGTTCGGCGATCTGCTTGTAGCTCAGGCCCTTGGCGACCAGACGCAGCACCTCGGTCTCCCGGTCGGTCAGCCGCGGCGCCTTCGGCTCGTCGGCGCCGGCGGCGGGGGCCGGTTCGGAGGCGAGGCGGCGGTACTCGCCGAGGACGAGCCCCGCCAGTCCGGGGGTGAACACCGGGTCGCCGACCGCCGTGCGGCGCACCGCGTCGATCAGCTCCTGGGTGGACGCCGACTTCAGCAGGTAGCCGGTCGCACCCGACTTCACGGCCTCCAGCACGTCCGCGTGCTCGCCACTGGCCGACAGCACCAGCACGCGCAGCGCCGGATTGGCGCCGACGAGTTCCTTGCAGACCTGGACGCCTGGCTTGGCCGGCAGGTTGAGGTCCAGGACGAGCACGTCCGGCGAGGCGGCCCGGGCCCGGCGCACGGCCTGCTCCCCGTCCCCCGCGGTGGCGACGACCTCGAACCCGGACTCGGCGAGGTCACGCGCGACGGCGTCCCGCCACATGGGGTGATCGTCGACCACCATGACCCTGACCGGGCCCTGCCCCCGCTCGTCCGTCGTCGTGCTGCTCTCCGTCACCGCTGCTCCGCCTTCCCCCGTGCCGCATTCAGGTCCTGCCCGTCCCCCACAGCCTTCGGTAGCTTCAGTTCCACTTCCGTGCCCTGCCCCGGGACCGAGATCCACTCGGCCGTGCCGCCGATGTCGCGCAGACGTCCGCGGATCGACTGGGCCACTCCGAGGCGTCCCTCCTCCTCGGCGCGGGCGAGGCGCCCCTCCGGGATGCCGGGCCCGTCGTCCCGTACGGTCACCACGATCCCCTCCGGCTCGTCCTCGACCAGGATCCAGGCGCGGGCGCCCTCCCCCGCGTGCCGGTGGACATTGTCCAGGGCGGCACCGACAGCGGCGGCCAGCTCCCGTGCCACGGCCGGGGCGAGCGGCACCGGGCAGCCCGGTTCGGACAGCGTCACCCGGGCGCCCGCGTACCGGGCGAGCAGGGTGCGCAGGTCGACCGGGCCCTCCTCGGCGTCCGGCTCGTCGACCGCGCGGACGACCGCGCCGAGCGCCGCGTCCTCCGACACCCGCGACGGCGGCACCAGGCCCCCGGAGACCAGGGTGCGCAGCGCCACCTCCTGCTCCCCGGCCAGCCGGCCCAGCTCCGCGGCCTCACCGCCGAGCGCGGTGCCGCGCCGCTGCACCATGGCGAGCACCTGGAGCACGCTGTCATGGATGTCCCGGGCCAGCCGCTCCCGCTCCCGGGTCGCGGCCTCGATCTCCAGCGCGCGGGCGAGGGTGCGCTCCGAGGCGCGGGCGACCTCGACGACGTAGCCGATCGCGATGGAGGCGACCCAGACGAGGACCACGTTGTGCACGGTGTCCCGGGCCGGGGAGCCGCGCTCGATCAGGTTCGCCGCGGCGACCGGTGTGGAGGCGAAGGCCGCCCAGCGCCAGCCGCCCTTGAGCGCGTACGCCAGGACCGACCCGGCGGTCCATATCGACGGCAGGGTGGGGCCGCCGGAGGCGATCCGCTCGTGCGAGTCGGCGACGGGTGTCAGGAGGATGCCGGTGAGCGCGATGGCGAGGTCGACGGCCAGGAACCACCTGGTGCAGCTCGCCGCGTTCGCGACCCGGGGAAGCGTGGCCAGGGTCCACACGCTCAGCACGAGGTAGTACGCGATCGCCAGCCAGGGCCGGGTGAACGTGTCGTAGGCGGTCGCGAAGAACCCGATCGCGTACAGCATCGTCAGGACCCGGTACCCCGCCAGGGCACGCCACAGCGGCTGCTCGACGGACATCGTGATGACACGCTCGCGCTTGGCCATGTCCCCCCTCTTTTCCGGCCGTTCCCCGCCGCCCCAGCCGTGCGGGCCGCTTCCTAAGAGCCCGCCGGTCCCTTCCCAGCGTCCTTCTGCGCGTCCTTCTGCGCTTCCTTCTGTGCCTGCTTCTCCGCCTTGGCCGCCTCCGCGATCTGGCGCTTGGCGGCGGTCGCGTAGATGTCGACGTACTCCTGGCCGGAGAGCTTCATGATCTCGTACATCACCTCGTCGGTGATCGCGCGCAGCACGAACCGGTCGTGCTCCATGCCCTGGTAGCGGCTGAAGTCCAGCGGCTCGCCGATCCGGATCCCCGGCCGCATCAGCTTGGGGATGACCTTCCCCGGCGGCTGGATCTTCTCGGTGTCGATCATGGCGACCGGGATGACGGGCGCCCCGGTCGCGAGCGCCACGCGCGCGAGGCCGCCGGGCTTGCCCCGGTAGAGGCGGCCGTCGGGCGAGCGGGTGCCCTCCGGGTAGATGCCGAACAGCTCGCCGCGCTCCAGCACCTCGATGCCGCTCTTGATGGCGGCCTCACCGGCGCCGCGCGCTCCCGAGCGGTCCACGGGGAGCTGGCCGACGCCCTTGAAGAAGGCGGCGGTCAGCCGGCCCTTCACACCGGGCGTGGTGAAGTACTCGGCCTTCGCGATGAAGGTCACCTTGCGGTCGAGCACCGCGGGCAGGAAGAAAGAGTCCGAGAAGGACAGGTGATTGCTCGCCAGGATCGCGGGGCCCTCGGCGGGAACGTTCTCCAGGCCTTCCACCCACGGCCTGAAGGCGAGCTTCAGCGGCCCCCCGATGGATACCTTCATCGCGCCGTACAACAACCGAGTGCCTCCTGTGTCTGTAGATCAGACCTTAACGCGGCCCGCCGACAAAGGATCCGACGACCCTGGTCGGTGTCAGTGCCGTCGCGTACGGTGAAGTACCTGCAATCGACGTGCCCAGCCCCTTTCCATGAACAGGAGACCGACGTGCCGGTCCTCCCCGGAGCCGAGCCGTACCGCCACGAGGGCGGGGAGATCGGCGTCCTCCTCTGCCACGGCTTCACCGGTTCCCCGCAGTCGCTGCGCCCCTGGGCGGAGCATCTGGCCGAGCGCGGCCTCACCGTCTCGCTGCCGCTGCTGCCCGGGCACGGCACACGCTGGGAGGACATGCAGCTCACCGGCTGGCAGGACTGGTACGGGGAGGTGGACCGCGAGCTGCGCGCCCTGCGCCGCAGCTGCGCGCAGGTGTTCGTGGCCGGCCTGTCCATGGGGGGCGCCCTGGCCCTACGGCTGGCCGCCAAGCACGGGGACGCGGTCAGCGGCGTCATCGTGGTCAACCCGGCGAACAAGGTGCACGGCCTGTCCGCGTACGCCCTGCCGGTCGCCCGCCACCTCGTGCGGACGACGAAGGGGATCGCCAGCGACATCGCCAAGCCGGACAGCGTGGAGCTGGGGTACGACCGGGTGCCGCTGCACGCGGCGCACTCGCTCAGGAACTTCTTCCGGGTCGTCGACGGCGAGCTGCCGCAGGTCACCCAGCCGCTGCTGCTCCTGCACAGCCCGCAGGACCACGTGGTGCCGCCGGCCGACTCGGCTCGGATCCTGAGCCGGGTCTCCTCCACGGACGTGCGGGAGATCCTGCTGGAACAGAGCTACCACGTGGCGACGTTGGACCACGACGCGGACCGGATCTTCGAGGAGAGCCACGCGTTCATCGGCCGGCTCGCGCCCAGTGTCGGCAAGGAAGGGACGGCCGCAGGTGGCTGAGCACGACTCCGACCGCGAGGACCGCGAGCCGGACGAGAAGGGTGTGCCCTTCGACGAGGAGGCCGCTTGGGCGGCGATCGTCGCGGGGTACGGCGAGGAGCCGCCGGACCCCCCGGGTTCCAAGCCGTTCAAGCCCATCGAGGACCTGGCGCTGCCCGACTGGGAGCCGAACAGCGTCACGTTCAAGGACGACGAGACGAAGGACGGGCCGGTGAAGCCGCTGGGCAGCTCGGTGTCCTTCGCCCCCGGAGTGGGCCCCCGGGACTACGCGCCGCCAGAGCCGTCCGAGGACGACTTCGACGAGGACGACGAGGGCCATTTCGTGCCGCCGGAGCCGCCGCCGCTGCCCGCGGCGGACACGACGGCGAAGTTCGCGTGGCTCTCGGTGATCGGCGGCCCGGTGCTGCTTCTGCTGGCGGTGGTGCTGGGCTGGAGCATGACCTGGTGGCTCGCCACGCTCGGCGTCGGCGGCTTCCTGGGCGGCTTCACGACCCTCGTCGTACGCATGAGGACGGACGACGACGGGGACGACGAGCCGGGTCGCGGCGCGGTGGTCTGACGCGGTGGCCTGACGCGGCGGTCCGATCCCCTACGAGGCGGGGACCCTGAGGGCGGCGAGCACCGGAAGGTGGTCCGTGGCCGCGGTGAGGTCCCGCTCCGTCACGCCGGGGTGGCCGAGGGGGACCCCGCAGCCGAGGACCTCGATGCCGCGGGTGGCGAAGACGGCGTCGATACGGCGTGGGGGGCCGGAGCGGGTCCAGGTGTGCTCGCCGCCCCAGGGGGCGGTGGCCCAGGCGTCCTGAAGGTCGGCGGCGAGGCGCTTGAAGGTGGGCCCGTCCGGGGTCTCGTTGAGATCGCCGCCCGCGATCGCGTGCTCGACGCCCATCGCGGCGAGGCGGTCGAGGAGCATGCCGCCCTGTTCGTGGCGCTCCTCGTCCTGCAGGCTCAGATGGCAGCCGATGACACCGAGCCGGGCGCCGCCGAACCGCACGACCGCCGTCGCGAAGCCGCGGCGGTGCAGGCCGGGGGTGAGGGGCAGCAGGACGTCCTCGGTGCGCTCGACGGTGGCCCGCAGCGAGCAGAGCAGGGCCGGCCCGGCGGCGGTGGCGCCGCCCGAGAGGATCACGAGGCCGGAGGCCGCCGCGAGCCGGGCGAGCTTCTTGCGCCACCGGAAGAAGCGAGGGGCCTCCTGGACGAGCACGAGGTCGGGGGCGCAGGCGCGGATGACGCGCGCGAGCGCGTCGGTGTCGTCGCGCATCGACCGGATGTTGTAGCTGAGCACCCGGAGGACGGCGGATCCGTCGGCTTCGGTTCGGGAGTCGGGCAGCAGCGGGTCGGAGGTCGCCATGCGGATCAAGATACGCCGCGCCCGGCTGCGGCCCCGCAGGGGTTGCCCGCCCCGCCGCCCCTACCCGTCCCCTCCCCGACTTCCTCCAGAACGCCGCCCGGCATCGGGCACACGCCCGCCAAAGACCGCCGTCCGCCCACGCACCGACACGCGGCTCCACCCCCGACCCCGGGCGACCCCAGCGAATCCCGCCAGAACGCCGGCGCCCGCCGGGCCCCTGGGGGCGCGGCGGGCGCTGTCGTGCAGTGAAGGGGAGTTACATGATCGGGTCGGGTTCGCGGGCCAGGTCCGCCGCGCCCACCAGGCCCGCCTTGTTGCCCAGCTGGGCCGCGATCACGTCGGCGACCGGGCGCCAGTTGCCGCCCACCAGCCAGCGCTTGTAGGACTTGCGGATCGGCTCCAGGACCAGTTCGCCCTCGTCGGAGAGGCCGCCGCCGACGATGAACGCCGAGGGGTCGAAGAGCGAGGCCAGGTCGGCGAGGCCAGCGCCGGCCCAGCGGGCCAGTTCCCGGTAGGAGTCCACCGCCACCGGGTCGCCCTGACGCGCGGCCATCGAGATGTGCTTGCCCTCGATGCCGTCCGGGGTGCCGTCGCCCAGCGACAGCAGCACCTCCGCGTTCTCGGGCGTCGCGTTCGCGCGCTGCTTGGCGTAACGGACCAGCGCGCGGCCCGACGCGTACTGCTCCCAGCAGCCCTGCGAGCCGCAGCCGCACAGCAGCCCGTCCGGGACCATCCGGATGTGGCCGAACTCGGCGGCCACGCCGAAGTGCCCGCGGCGCAGCTTGTTGCCGATGATGATGCCGCCGCCGAGGCCGGTGCCGAGCGTGATGCAGATGACGTTGCGGTGGCCCTTGCCCGCGCCGAACTTGTACTCGCCCCACGCGGCCGCGTTCGCGTCGTTCTCGACGACCACCGGGAGGCCCACGCGGGCCTCGACCTTCTCCTTCAGCGGCTCCTGGCGCCAGTCGATGTTCGGCGCGAAGTAGACCGTCGAGCGCTGACGGTTGACGTATCCGGCAGCACCGATCCCCACGCCGACGATCTCGTGTCCGGCACGGGCGCCCTCGACGGCAGCAGCAATGGCGTCCACGATGGCCTCGGGCGTGCCCGGAGTCGGCACCTTGTGGGTCGAGAGGATGTTGCCTTCCTCGTCGACCACACCGGCCGCGATCTTCGTGCCGCCGATGTCGACGCCGATGGTGAGTCCCATGAATCCCTCAGTTTCGGTCGAGCCCCGCTACGGCCCACCGTACCCCGAGGGGCCGTAAGGGTGTCGGACAGCTCCCTCCGGCCCCCGGAACCCCCGGCCTCTGCGGCCTCTGACGGCTCTCCGTGCCGGCCTAGTCGAGGTCGATGTGCTCGCCGGGGCCCTCGTCCCCGTCCTGCCGGCGGGGGTCCGTGTCGCCGGACGTGCGGTTGGTCCAGCGCCGCTCCTGGGCCTCGACCGCGGAGCGGTAGGCCGCGAGCAGCTCCGAGCCGGCCGCTGCGAGGTGGTCGAAGACGTCCGGGTTGCGCTCGATGACCGGCTCCACGGCCGCCTTGGCCTGCTGCACGACCTGGCGGACCATCTGCTGGGCCGTACCCGATGCAGCCGCGCCGAGCAGCGGCGCCTGCAGCCCGGACAGCTTGTCCGCGACGGCGTCGACGAGCTTCTTCAGCTCCTCGGCGGCCGACCCGGGCGGCGGGCCGTACTGGGCCCGGCGGCGGGCCTTCTCCGCGGCGAGGTCCTCGGCGCATGCTGTCGCCCAGGCGTCGGCGTCGCTCACCCGCACTTCCTCGGCCTCCTCCTGAGCGGCGTCGGAGGAGGGGCGCTCTTCGCTCATGGCGGACTCCTGACTGCGGTTCGTACTCCCGACGTTACCCGAACGGGGGTACGTGCTTCATCAGATGAGGCCGGGGGCGTGCACCGGCCCTACGAGGTGCGCGGCCACAGCTCGGGGTCCGGTGCGAAGCGGATGCGCAGCTCGCCCTCGCGCAGCGCCGCCCCCGCCACGGTGCAGCGGCGCAGCGCCGACGGAAGGGGGGCGATGCGGCGGAACGGCCCCACGGTCACCACGATCTCGTCGCCGCGCCGGACGAGGTCCAGTTCCTCGCGTATCGCGCCGGGCAGCGGGATGTGCCACACGAGCACTCCGTCCTCGGCGAGCCGGTCCGTCACGGGCCACTCGGCCGGGGAGGGCGCCGGGTTGACGTCCGGGACCGCGAGCGCGGCGAGGTCGTCGGCGCCGCGCGGGTCGTGGCCGAGGTGCGGGACGCCGTGCACGGCGTACGCGCCCTGCCACTCCTGAAGGGTCTTGCGCTGCTGGGCGGCGAGCTGCGCGAGCCAGGCGTCGTGGCCGCTGTCGGGCAGGACGCGGTTCGCGACCAGGGCCTCGGGGCGCAGGGTGCGCAGGGCGAGGCCGGTGACGGCGGTGCGGACCGCGTCGGCCGCGGCCGGGCCCGGTTCGGCGACCAGCCACACGCTGGTGGCGCGGTCGGAGAGCACCGCCTCGACGGCGGCCAGTTCGACGTCCCAGCGGGCGCTGGTCTCGTAGAGCCACTCGGCGGGCATCGGCACGCCCGCGAGCCGGCCGAGGACGGGGCGCAGGGCGCGTGCGGCCTGCCGCTCCGGCGGGAGCAGCCGGCGCAGGTAGCGGCGGAGTTCCTCGGGCAGGGCGAGGAGGACGAGCGCCTGCGGGACGGGGGGCAGGTCGACGACCAGGAGGTCGTAGGACTCGGAGAGCGCGGCGTCGCGCAGGGCGCGCAGCAGGGCGAGTTCCTCGGCGCCGGGCAGGGGGGTGACCTCCTCCGCGTCCAGCCGGGCGGCGCCGAGGAGGTCGAGTGCGGTGGCCGCGCGGTCCTGGAAGGCCACGAGGCCGTCGCGGAAGCGGGCGGCGGCGTCCGGGCGCCAGGCCGTGAGGCCGGGTGCGGCCTCGACGGGGCGGGCGCCGGTGGGGACGCCGAGTACGGCACCGAGGGTGTCGGTGCGGTCGGCGCTGAGCACGAGGGTGCGGCTGCCCCGGCGGGCGGCGTTCAGCGCGGTGGCCGCGGCGACGGTGGTCCGGCCGGAGCCGCCTGGGCCGGTGATCAGGATGGTGCGCATGACCGTGAACCGTAACGGAGAGGTACGGCCCCGACGCGACAGCACCCGGCGCGTGCCGTGGCCGTCACCTGTCCCCCGGCCGCACGTCACCTCTCCCGCGGCTCGAAGGCCAGTTACTTCTCCCCCGACTCCACCCGCTTCTTCAGCCCGGCCAGCGCGCGGTCGATGATGACCTTCTCCGCCTTGCGCTTGATCATGCCGAGCATCGGGATCTTGACGTCGACGGTCAGCCGGTAGGTCACCTCGGTGGCGCCCGCACCGGCCGGCTTGAGCAGGTACGAACCGTCCAGGGAGCGCAGCATCTGCGACTTGACGAGGGTCCAGGAGACCTCGCTGTCGCCCGTCCAGGTGTACGCGAGCGTCTGGTCGTCCTTGATGGCACCGGCGTCCATGACGAGGCGCACCTGCTCGGCGCGGCCCTGCGCGTCGGTGGAGAGGACCTCCGCCTCCTTCACCTCGCCCGTCCAGTCCGGGTAGCGCGCGAAGTCGGCGATCACCCGCATGACGTCGGCCGGAGCCGCCTCGATCGTGATGCTCGAGCTGGTGTGTTCCGCCATCGCCGTGGCTCCTCCAGATGCGGTCCGGTGAGGGAGGGTGGTGCGCCGTGCGCACGTGTGTGCAGCGTGAAGGCTACCGCGCACGCGCGGCGCCGCTACCACCCCGCCTTGGCTCGGGCCGACGGGGCCGTCTCGGAGCCCGGGCGCCGCCCCGCGGGCCGCTCACCACTCCAGTACCCAGGGCTTCCCGCTCCCCGCGAAGTGCCCCACGTTCACGCACTCCGTCGCCCCGATCCGCATCCGGCGGACCAGCGGCTGGTGGACGTGGCCGAACAGGGAGTACCGCGGCCGGGTGCGGCGGATGGCGTCGAGCAGGGCGCGGCTGCCGCGCTCGAAGCGGCGCGCCACCGTGTCGTAGACCAGCTCCGGGACCTCCGGCGGGATGTGGGTGCACAACACGTCCACCTCCCCCACCGCCTCGATCTTGGCCGCGTACTCCTCGTCGCTGACCTCGTACGGGGTGCGCATGGGGGTGCGCAGGCCGCCGCCGACGAAGCCGAAGGTCCAGCCGCCGATCTCCACGCGTTCGCCGTCCAGCACCCGGGTGCCCTCGCCGGCGTACTCGGGCCACAGGGGCGGCATGTCGACATTCCCGTAGGTGGCGTACGTCGGGGTGGGGAACGCCGCGAACAGCTCGGCGTACTGCCGGCGCACCGCCTTCTCGATCGCGGCGGCTCGGTCCATGCCCACCCCGGCCCACAGCTCGGCGCCGAAGGCGCGCGCCTCCTCGTAGCGGCGGGCGGTGCGCAGTTCCACCAGCCGGTCGGCGTTCTCCGTACCGAACAGGTCGGCGAATATCCCGCGCGAGTGGTCGGCGTAGTCGAGGAAGAGGATCAGGTCACCCAGACAGATCAGGGCGTCCGCGCCCTCGCCGGCTTCGGCCAGGTCGCGCACGTTGCCGTGCACGTCGCTGACCACGTGGACACGCGTGCTGGTGTTACCGCCCGATGTGGGTGCCATGACGATCAAGCGTAAGGCTGTGGGGCAAACGTGAACAGTAGCGGCGGGACCTGCGGTTACTGGCCGGTAAGTCAAGGGTTCGACTACTGTGCGCCGAGGAACGCCAACACGTGTGACGCACGGAACATCTCGCCGGGACCCCCTGTCGGAGAAGCCATACCGGCGGGTAACGTCCGGGCAGTCCAGTCGTGCTCAGGGTTTCAACCAGTGAATCCCGGAGGAATCCTGAGCACCTGACCGAGCCTTGGACCGCACCGTCGCAGCACACAGAGTCGTGGCGTCGGCGCCCTGTGAGGAGCAGCAGTCTTGCGCGAGTTCAGCCTTCCGGCTTTGTACGAGGTCCCTGCGGACGGAAACCTGACCGACATCGTCCGCAGAAACGCCGCGCAGCATCCGGACGTCGCCGTCATCGCCCGCAAGGTGGCGGGCGCCTGGCAGGACGTCACCGCCACCGCCTTCCTCGCCGAGGTGCAGGCCGCTGCGAAGGGCCTGATCGCCTCCGGGGTGCAGCCGGGCGACCGGGTGGGCCTGATGTCGCGGACCCGCTACGAGTGGACGCTGCTGGACTTCGCGATCTGGAGCGCGGGCGGGGTCACCGTGCCGGTGTACGAGACCAGCTCTCCGGAGCAGGTGCAGTGGATCCTCAGCGACTCGGGCGCGACCGCCTGCATCGTGGAGCAGGACACACACGCCGCGGCCGTCGAGACGGTGCGCGAGAAGCTGCCCGCGCTCAAGCACGTCTGGCAGATCGAGGCCGGGGCCGTGGAGGAGCTCGGCCGCGTCGGCCGGGACGTCAGCGACACGGCGGTCGAGGAGCGCAGCTCCCTCGCCAAGGCCGACGATCCGGCGACGATCGTCTACACCAGCGGCACCACCGGGCGCCCCAAGGGCTGTGTGCTGACCCACCGCAACTTCTTCGCCGAGTGCGGGAACGTCGTGGAGCGGCTGCGCCCCCTGTTCCGTACCGGCGAGTGCTCGGTCCTGCTCTTCCTGCCGCTCGCGCACGTCTTCGGGCGTCTGGTGCAGATCGCGCCGATGATGGCGCCGATCAAGCTGGGCTGTGTCCCGGACATCAAGAACCTCACCGACGAACTGGCCGCGTTCCGGCCGACGTTGGTCCTCGGCGTGCCGCGCGTGTTCGAGAAGGTGTACAACTCGGCGCGCGCCAAGGCGCAGGCGGACGGCAAGGGGAAGATCTTCGACAAGGCGGCGGACACGGCGATCGCCTACAGCAAGGCGCTGGACTCGCCGTCCGGTCCGTCCCTCGGCCTGAGGATCAAGCACAAGACGTTCGACAAGCTCGTCTACAGCAAGCTGCGCGCGGTGCTGGGCGGCCGCGGCGAGTACGCCATCTCGGGCGGCGCCCCGCTGGGCGAGCGCCTGGGTCACTTCTTCCGCGGCATCGGCTTCACGGTCCTGGAGGGCTACGGCCTGACCGAGTCCTGCGCGGCGACGGCGTTCAACCCGTGGGACCGCCAGAAGATCGGTACGGTCGGCCAGCCGCTGCCGGGTTCCGTGATCCGTATCGCGGACGACGGCGAGGTGCTGCTGCACGGCGAGCACCTGTTCAAGGGCTACTGGAACAACGAGGCCGCGACCGCGGAGGCGCTGGCCGACGGCTGGTTCCACACCGGTGACATCGGCACCCTCGACGAGGACGGCTACCTCAGGATCACCGGCCGCAAGAAGGAGATCATCGTCACCGCGGGCGGCAAGAACGTGGCCCCGGCCGTGATCGAGGACCGCATCAGGGCGCACGCGCTGGTCGCGGAGTGCATGGTGGTGGGCGACGGGCGTCCGTTCGTGGGCGCGCTGATCACGATCGACGAGGAGTTCCTGGGCCGCTGGGCGGCCGAGCACGGCAAGCCGGCGGGTTCCACCGCGGCGTCGCTGTGTGACGACCCGGATCTGCTCGCCGCGGTCCAAGGCGCGGTCGACGACGGCAACGCCGCGGTGTCGAAGGCGGAATCGGTGCGGAAGTTCCGCATTCTCTCCTCCCAGTTCACCGAGGAGTCGGGCCACCTCACGCCGTCCCTGAAGCTCAAGCGGAACGTGGTGGCGAGGGACTACGCGGAGGAGATCGAGGCCCTCTACCGGAAGTAGTCGGCCCCCTCTCACGTCTCACGTCATGGCGCGGTGTCCTCGGCGAGGACCCGCGCCATGGTGCGTTCCGCGAGCGCGGTGATGGTGAGGAACGGATTGACGCCGAGGTTGCCGGGCACCAGGGAGCCGTCGGTGACGTACAGCCTCGAGTACCCCTTCACCCGGCCGTGGCCGTCGGTCGCCCTGCCCAGCACACAGCCGCCGAGCGGGTGGTACGTGAAGTCGTCGGCGAAGACCTTGCTGCCGGCGCCGAAGAGGTCGTACCGGTAGATGGTGGAGTTGGCGGTGTTGATCCGGTCGAAGAGCTTCTTGGCCATGCGCACGGAGACGGCGCTCTGGGCGGCGCTCCAGCCGAGTTTCACGCCGTCGGTCGAGGGGTCGTACGTGAACGATGCCCGCTGAGGGTTCTTGGTGATCGCCAGGTAGAGGCTGACCCAGTGCTCGAGCCCCGTCGGCAGCGGGGCGATCTCGGCGAAGACGGGATTGTCGGCGTTGGCCCAGTCGTCGATGCCCATCACGGGGATGGTGGACTCGTCGGCACCGACCGTGTCCCAGACGTGGTTGGCACGGCCGAGCATCACGTTGCCGTTGGTGCCCCAGCCGGTGCCGACGCTCGCGTCGAGCGCGGGCAGGGTGCCCGTCTCCCGTGCGCGCACCAGGAGTTCTGTGGTGCCGATACTGCCCGCCGCGAGGAAGAGGTACGTGCACCCGTACTGCTTGGTCTCGACGACCGCACCGGTCACGTCGATCCGGTCTGCGGTCAGTACGTAGGTGCCGTCGGCGGCTCTCCGGATCTCCCTGACCCGCTCCAGGGTGTTGATGGTCACGTTGCCGGTGCCGAGCGCGGCGGCGAGGTAGGTCCTGTCGAGGCTGCGCTTGCCGTGGTTGTTGCCGTAGATGACCTCGCCGGCGAGTGCGGACCTGGTGGCGGTGCCGTCCGCCTCGCGCCGCATGTAGGCGAAGTCGTAGACGTTGGGCACGAAGGTGGTCTTCAGGCCGGTGTTCGCGGCGGCCTTTCGGGAGGTGCGGGCGAACCGGTACCACTCGGTCGACTCGAACCAGGCGGGGTCGATCGTGTTGACGCCGAGCATGGCGCGGGCGCGCGGGAAGTACGTGCCGTACATCTCGGTGGCGTCGACGGTGGGGAACTGCTCGCTGAAGTACGACTGGACGGGTGTGACCGCCATGCCGCCGTTGACGAGGGAGCCGCCGCCGACGCCGCGGCCCACGTACACGGACATGGCGTCGAAGTGCACGCGGTCGAGGACGCCGGGGTAGGGGCTGATGTCCCGGTTGACGACGTCCAGCCAGAGGAAGGTGGCGAGCGGGGCCTCGGTGCGGGTGCGGAACCACATGGATCTGCGGTCCGGGGCGCTGGTGGAGCAGAACACCGTGCCGTCGGAACCGGGGGTGTTCCACAGGCGGCCCATCTCCAGGACGAGGGTGCGGATGCCGGCCTGGCCGAGGCGGAGGGCGGCCACGGCGCCGCCGTAGCCGGAGCCGATGACTATCGCCGGGGCGCTGTCGACCGCGTCGGGCTCTGCGGCTTGGGCTGAGTGCAGGTTGATGCGGGTGAACCCCAGTGTGGCTGCCGTCTGCAGGGCTGCGATGCCCAGGATCTGACGGCGCGTCAGGTTTGATGTCATGGGCGCAGCATCGGCGGATTTTCGGGTTCCGGCTAGGGTTCGGGCGCCTTAAGGGGTGCCACTTCCTGCCGTTGGGCGACTGCGGCTATTTGGTGGCTTGTCGCGCAGTTCCTCGCGCCCCCAAAGGGGCGCACCCAGCCCCTTCACAAAAGTTCCCGGAGCCTCTCGGCCAGCAGGTCCCAGCGCCACCTCTCCTCGATCCACTGCCTGCCGCGCTCCCCCATCCTGCGGCGCAACTCCGGGTCTCCCAGGAGGGTGATGATGCGGTCCGCCGTCTCCTCCTCCGAGCCGCCCCGCACCACCCATCCCGTCTCGCCGTCCAGCACCGCGTCCGGGGCGCCGCCCGAGTCGCCGGCCACCACCGGGAGGCCCGTAGCGGAGGCCTCCAGGTAGACGATGCCGAGGCCCTCCACGTCCAGGCCGCCCCTGCGGGTGCGGCACGGCATCGCGAAGACGTCGCCCGCCCCGTAGTGCGCGGGCAGCTGGGACCAGGGCACGGCGCCGGTGAAGTGGACCGCGTCGGCGACCCCGGTCTCCTGGGCGAGCCTGCGCAGGTCCCTCTCGTAGGGCCCGCCCCCGACGATCAGCAGGACCGTCTCCGGCTCCTTGGCGAGGATGCGCGGCAGCGCCCGGATCAGGGTGTCCTGGCCCTTGCGCGGAACCAGGCGGGAGACGCAGACCACCACCGGGCGGTCCGTGAGCCCCAGGCGGGCGCGGACCTCGTCGCCGCCCGAGCCGGGGTGGAAGGTCTTCTCGTCGACGCCCGGCGGCAGCTGCACCATCCGGTCGGCCGCCTGAGGGCTGAGTGCGGCGGCGATGCGGGAGCGGGTGTACTCGCCGAGGTAGGTGATCGTGTCCGTGGACTCACCGATGCGCCGCAACAGGGTGCGCGCTGCGGGCAGTTGGGCCCAGCCCGCCTCGTGGCCGTGCGTGGTGGCGACCAGCCGCCGGGCGCCGGCGCGCCGCAGCGCCGGGGCCATCAGTCCGAGCGGTGCCGCCGCCCCGAACCACACCGAGGTGCAGCCGTGCTCCCTCAGCAGCCCCACGGCCCGCCGGGTCGCGGCCGGCGTCGGCAGCAGCATCGTCGTCCGGTCCCGTACGACGGTGAAGGGCTGCCCGGCGTCGAAGGCGGCCGTCGCCTCGGCGCCCTCCCGGCCGCGCTTCCAGGTGGAGGCGTAGACGACCAGCCGGTCGGGGTCCAGGCGGAGCGCCATGTTGTGCAGGAACGCCTGGATGCCGCCGGGGCGCGGCGGAAAGTCGTTCGTCACGATGAGGGTCTTGTGCATCGTCGTCGACAGTACCGAACCGGTTGTGCGACCGTACTCACAGCGCCGTACGGCCGCGTTTGCCGCCCCCCGCCCGGCTCGACGCGAGATCATGGCCCCTCGGCGACAGCGGTACCCGACGAGTGAGGACAGGGACTGAAGGTGTACATGGCGGGCGCACGGCGCATTCCGGTCTGGCTGCTGCTCGCCACCTGGCTGCTGACGAGACTCGTCCTGCTGCTCTTCGTCTTCAAGGTGTGGGTCTTCCCCGGGCCGGACGTCACCAGCGACGTCTCGGTGATCTACCAGGGCTGGTACGAGACCCTGCGCACCGGCAGGTTCCCCCAGGGCGACGTCACCTGGCAGTACCCGCCCGCCGCGGCACTCGCGATCCTGTCCCCCGCGCTGCTGCCCTTCCTCCAGTACGCGCAGGCGTTCTTCGTGCTCGCCTGCGTCGCCGACCTGGCGGGTTTCGGCCTTCTGCTGTACGCGGGCCTGAGGCGCGGCAAGTCCCTGCGCGGCGCCTGGGTGTGGGTGGTCGGGGTTCCGCTGCTCGGCCCGACGGTGTACGCCCGCTACGACCTGATGGTGACGGCCGTGGCGGTCGCCGCGCTGCTGGCCGGGACGCGCCGCCCGCGGCTGATGGGAGCGCTGGCGGCGTTCGGCGCGCTGCTGAAGGTGTGGCCGGCGCTGCTGCTGGTGGGCGCCGGCAGGCGCCGGGCCTGGATCTCGGCCGCGGCGACGGCGGGCGCTCTCGCCCTGCTGTTCGCCGTGGCGATGCCCGGCGCCTTCTCCTTCCTGACCGCCCAGCGCGACCGCGGCACCGAGGTGGAGTCGCTGGGCTCGCTGGTGTTCCACGTGGCCCGGCACCACGGCTGGGAGGGCCGGGTGATGCTCAACTACGGCTCGGTGGAGTTCCTCGGCCCCTACGTCGACTGGGTCAGCGCGGCGGCCCTCTTCCTGACCGTGATCGCGTTCGGCTGGCTGCTGCTGTGGCGGGTGAGCGTGCGCCGCCTGCCGCCGCACGCGCTCGCGGACGCGGCCTTCGTGGCGGTGCTGCTGTTCACGCTCACCAGCCGGGTGATCAGCCCGCAGTACATGGTGTGGCTGGTCGGGCTCGCGGCCGTCTGCCTGTGCTTTCCCGGCAGCCGGATGCTCCTGCCCGCCGGGCTGGTCCTGGCCGCCTGCCTCGCCACGGTCCTGGAGTTCCCGGTGTACTTCGCGAACGTCGTGGCGAGCGACCGGCTGGGCGTCACCCTCCTCGCCACGCGCAACGGCCTGCTGCTGCTCGCCGCACTGACCGCGGCCAGGGCCCTGTGGCGCACCACGGTCTCCCGCCCGACCGCGACGGTGCCGCCTCAGACCGCCCGCACCCAGGAGACTCTGACGCCCTCCTGAGCGAGGCCCCTGCTCCATGCCGGAGCGAACCGGCCGTGGCCTCAGCCGAGTTGGGACCTCAGACACGCCCGCCACTGCTGCGTGAACTTCTCCGGTGTCGTGCCGAGCACCCTTGCGAGGGCCGTCTCGACCGATCCCTGGCGCTGCCCGTGGTCGCCGACCGCCCGGTAGAAGTCGTTCAGCCGGGCCTCGCCCCAGCGGTCGGCGATCATCCGGCAGGCCGTCCAGCCGCTTTCGTAGGCCTGCGCCAGTTTGCCCGCGTCCCCGGAGAAGGCGAAGTCGGAGTCCCGCGGCAGCGCGGACGGGGCGGTGCCGAGCGCGACGGCGCGCTCGAGTTCGGGTGCCACCTCGGCGGGGGTCCGGCCGGTGCGGCGGTAGCCGACCCAGTCGGCGTACCCCTCGGAGAGCCACAGGGGTGTGGCCGCCGTGGTGTGGCGGCGGGTTGCGACATGGGTGGTCTCATGGGTGAGGACGACCTGTTTGCCGAGGTCCCCGAGGATGGCGTAGGCGTCCGGGTTGACGGTGATCCGGTCCGCGGGCGCCGTCCCGCTCCCGCCCACCTCACCGGTGGTGACCGCGGCTATCCCCCGGTACCCGGACGCCGGAGCGCCGAGCAGCGCCGCCATGCCCGCCAGCGACTTCGGCACGAGCACCACGACCCGGCCCGGCCAGCCGGTCCCCCACGCCTCGGTGACGGCGGGCACCGCCCGGTCCGCGAGGCGCGCGTACTCCCGCAGCGCCTCCCGTGGTTGCCCGACGCCGAGGACGAGGCTGTGCGCTCCGCGAACCGCTTCGACGGTGCCCTGGTCCCACAGTTGCCGGGCGGCCTTCCGCGCGGGCTCCTCGGAGGTGACGTACCAGCGTCCGCCACTGCGGGTCAGCCGCAGTGACCGGGCGGCGGTGACGGGCGCCCGGTCGTATCCCCTGACGCGGTAGCGCAGTTGGGCGTCGGCGGTGGCCCGGTCACCGGTCAGGGAGACGGCGGTGAGCCGGTACGACCAGGCGGCCAGCGGCACGGCGCGCAGGTTGTCGTACCCGGCGGCGCCCGCGGTGCGGGTCTGGGTCGCGAGGAACGCGGACCGGTCGCCGTCCAGGACCGCCGTCGCCCGCCGGTCGAGCAGCTGCCGCACGGCGGCCGTCCCGTTCTCGGCGGGGGCGGCGCCGCCGCAGCCGACGAGCCCGGCCAGCAGCAGGACACAGCACGCCACGATCCCCGACGCACGACCACGATCAGCCACCGTCCGATCGTACGCGGCGCCCACGGGCCACTCGCGCGGCGGTTTCGGCCGCGGACCGGTGCCTTCAGGGCCTGGTGACCGAGGTGATCGGCATCATGCCGACCGGGTCGTAGCGCACCGCCGCCCCCGGGTGGGGTGCGTGGATGACCTGGCCGTTGCCGACGTACATCGCCACATGGCTGGCGTCGGATCGGTAGACCACCAGGTCCCCGGGCTGCGCCTGGGACAGCGGCACCTGGCGGCCGGCGTACCGCTGCTGCTGCGAGGTGCGCGGCAGGCCGATGCCCGCCCGTGCGTACGCCCACTGCGTGAGGCCCGAACAGTCGAAGCCGCCCGGCCCGTTGGCGCCCCACACGTACGGGCGGCCGAGCGCGGAGCGGGCGGCGGCGACGGCGGCCGCCGCGCGGGAGTCGGGCGCCGCCGCCGGGGTGAGGGCGGGCACCTCGCCGGCGGAGCGGGAGGCCCGCTGGTAGGCGGTGCGCTCCTCGGTCGGCAGGGAGTTCAGCAGCCGCTGCGCCGCGACGAGCTTGAGCTCCACGGCCTTCTTGTGCTGCGCGACCGCCTCGCGGCTCTTCTCCAACTGGGCGAGCTCACCGGCCACCACCGCGCGTTCCCGGGCCAACCGGCGCAGCGCTCCCTGGAGTTCCTTGAGCTGCCCGGCCTGGCGGGCGCCGATCCGGTCCAGCACGGCCGCCCGGTCGAGGTACTCGCCGGGGTTGTCCGACAGCAGCAGCGCGAGGGAGGAGGCGAGTCCGCCGGAGCGGTACTGGGCCCCGGCGAGCGCACCGAGCGCGTCCCGCATGCTGTTGACGCGGTCCTGCTGCCGGGCGACGCGGTCCTGTGCCCGGCCGACGTCCCGGCGCAGCGCGTCGGCGCGTTCCCCGGCCTTGTTGTAGGCCTCGGTGGCCTGCTCCGCCTCCCGGTACAGCCGGTCCACCGTGGCCCGGGCGTCGCGTGGCGCGGCGTTCGCCGGTACGGCGCCCAGTGTCGCCGCGGCCGCCGCTGCGGCGGACAGTACGGCGGCTGCCCTCTTCAGGGCTCGGTTGGACTCCGCGGCGCTGGCGCCCTGGCGCATGCCGGATGGTGCAAGGCGGCGATGGGACCCCACGACCGGTCGCTCTCCTTCCGCTGACGAACCGCCCGCCGGGCGGCGGGGGAAACGCGGCAGACAGTAGCGGGATGATCACGACGGGTCCAAAGCCCTCGAGGGGCCGACAGAGCGACGCCCCGCCGCTGACGCAGGTCATGGGCAGGGCGTGGAGTCAGCGTAAGTCGCTGGAATTCGCTCGTTCGGGCGGTGTGGTGTCGTGCGGTTCGAGGAACCGGGTAACCGGGTCGGACTCGCGATTCAGACCCGGACGCCGAACATGAACGGTCCGCCGATCGTGGACATCGACTCGTAGCGGACGACGGTGCCGGTGCGCGGGGCGTGCAGGATCTGGCCGTTGCCCGCGTAGAGACCCACGTGGTGGATGTCGCTGAAGAAGAACACCAGGTCGCCGACCTTGAGGTCGTTGACCGAGTAGATGCGGGTGCCTATGTTCGCCTGCTCCTGCGAGGTGCGCGGGATGGAGACGCCGGCCTGCGCGTACGCCCAGGAGGTCAGGCCCGAGCAGTCGTAGGCGTTGGGGCCCGTGGCGCCGTAGACGTACGGCTTGCCGATCTGGGTCTGGGCGGCGGAGAAGGCGGCACCGGCCCGGCCGGAGCCGACGCCGACGCTGAGGGCGCTGCGTTCGCTGGCCCGGCTGGCGCGTTCCTGGTCGGCCTGGAGGGCGGCCCGCTGCTGGGCGGTGAGGCTGTTGAGGAGCTTCTGCGCCGCGGCGAGCTTGCCCTGGACTTCCTGCTTCTTCTTGCCCAGTTCGGCGCGGGTGGCGGCGAGGTCCTTGAGCTTGTCGGTGGCTTCCTGGCGCTCCTGGGCCAGCTCGCGCTGTTTCTCCTGGATCTTCTTCAGCGCCTCGACCTGCTGGCTGCTCAACTGGTCGAGGGTGGACGCCTTGTCGAGGTAGTCGTCCGGGTTCGAGGAGAGGAAGAGCTGGAGGGAGGGGTCGATGCTGCCGGTGCGGTACTGGGCGCTGGCCATGGTGCCGATGCCGTCGCGCAGCTTGTTGAGCTCGTCCTGGCCCCGGGCGACCTTGTCCTGGAGGGTGGATATCTCCTTCTGGAGCTGCTCCTGCTTCTCCTTGGCCGCGTCGTACTGCTCGGTGGCCTTCTCCGCGTCCTCGTAGAGCTTGTCGACCTTGGACTTGACCTCGTCCACGCTCGGCTTGGCACTGGGCGCCGCGTTGGCGGCGTTCGCGCTGAACGCGACAGCGGCGGCGGCCGCGGTGGTCAGCACGGTCACACGTGCACGACTCGGCTGCTTGGGTCGACGGTGGGACGCCACGGAAGCAGGCTCCTTCTTCTGAGTGATCACCCGCTTGGAGGTTCGAGGCCAGACCCTAGTGACCTCATCGTGATGAATTCAAATCCTCACACCAAAAAATCCAGTCACGCAGTGCATTCTTTGCACATGAGGCACAGGAAGTGAGGCAGCCCTGACGCTACGTTGCGCGACGGTTCCGTCAATTCGGGCATTGAGCCTGTACGTTGCGGTTGGTGACGTAGGTGACCTCAGGCCCGATTTCAGCCGCGCGAGAGACGCTTCAGCAGCACCGCCGAAGCAACCGGGCGCGCTCCCGCCCTCGCGACCCCGTCGGCCACCTCGCGGTCCGTGGAGGCGACGATGACGGGCCGGCCCGGCGGCTCGGCGCGCACCAGCTGGCGGATCAACTCGTCGGCGGTGACGCCCGGTTTGGAGAACAGCACCCGCACCCCGCGCGGCGGCGCGAGCAGCACCGGTGCCGCCAGTTCGGCCCCGTCGAAGACACAGGTGACCTCGGCGCCGGTCTGCGCGGCGAGTTGGGAGAGCTGACCGAGGAGCCTCAGGCGCTGCTTCTCCAGCGGCATCTGCGGATAACCGGTCTTGGTGACGTTGTAGCCGTCGACGACCAGATGCACCTGGGGCAGTGCGAGCAACTGGTCGAGAATCGCGGGATCGTTCTCGGACAGCGCACGGGCGGCGATGTCCTTCGGGGTCATTCGTCCCGGTTCGACCGCGTCCACGGTCTCCGCCGGCCGTACGGAGACCGGTGGCAGCGCCAGTTCGCGGCGCAGCCCCTGGGCCGCGTCGAGCAGGGTGTCGAGCAACAGCCGTACCCGCATGTCCTCGACGCTGCGGCCCTCGCGCGCCGCCCTGCGCGTGGCCTCCAGGGTGGCCTCCGCCTCGCCGAGGCGCGCCTTGAGCCGCCGGGTCTCGCTCTCGGCGGCGGAGAGCTGGGCCTGTCCTTCGGCGCGCACCGCCTCGATCTCGCCCTGGGCCTTGCGCAGGGCGGCCTCGCCGCGTCTGACGTCGCTGAGGGCGGCTCGCAGCTTGCGGTGAAGCGAGTCGGCTTCCTTGCGCGCCGCGTCCAGCTCCGCCCGCAGCCGCTCGGTCTCGGTGCGGGTGTGTTCGCGTGCGGCCGCCAGCTCCGCGCGCAGCCGTTCCAGCTCGGCCCGGCTCTCCTCGTCGGCGCGCTCGGCGTCGACGCGCTGGGCCTCCTCGCCGGCGGCGGTCACCAGCTTCACCCAGCCCGCCGGGCGCACTACATAGGCCGCGGCCGCCACGTCGAGCGGGTCCGCGGCCGGGGGCGGCGAGCCGGAGTCGAGGGCGCCGGTGAGCTCCGGCTGCGCCTCTCTGAGCTTCTCGGCGATGCGCTGCCGGAACAGCGCGTCCCTCTCCACGGCCGCCGCCATGGCGTTGCCCGCGAACTTGGCCCGGCGGGTCGGGGTGAACCGGGCGTACTGCCGCAGCTGTGCGGGCAGTTCGGCGAGGGTCAGCCCGCCGAAGCCGTCGGACACGATCTGCACGACCCGGCGGCGCACGCCGTCGGGCAGCGGACGGTCGAGCACCTCAGCGGTGCCGTCGACCGGCTCCCCGCCTGTGGTCTCAGCCATCCCTCACCCCATACGCCCTGCGGGGCCGCCTCCCTCAGGAGCCGGCGCCCGGCCTGTCCACGAGTTCCACCTGGTCGACCGCGTTGCACCAGCGGCAACGGACCGACTCGATGGTCTCACTGACCACCTCTCGCTCCTCCACCTTCGGCTCCCCGGCCAGATCGAGGTGCACGTACTCGACGACCTTCGACGAGCGGGTCACGTCGAAACGGGTGAGGTTGCCGCAGAGCGTGCAGCGCCACCGGGTCGTCTCCGTCGGCAGGGGAACCGTCATCGTGGGTGCTCTTCCTTCTTCCAGTCTCCGTGATGCGCCAGTTTCCCTGGAGCGTGTGGCTCGTAACCCTACGGCCTGGCGAGTACCCGCCGCCCGCCCGTTCCACGGCGGCGAGGCACTCTGTGCGGATCGGTCCGGTTACGCCATGCTCTGTACCATGATCAGCACCTGGAGCAGGCCCTGTCGTCACATTCCCGTCGTCCGCCCGGAGGGCGGGCCCCGCGGCGTCTGGTGCGTGCGATCGCAAGGCGCCGGAGGGCCCTCGTGGCGGAGCCACGTGGGCGCTTCGGCAACGCGGCGAGCGTGCGTGCCAGACGCCGCGGGGCAGGCGGGAATGTGACGACAGGGCCTGGGGCGGCCGCGGGAGCGCTGCGCGGACAGTCGGCGCCGGTGACGTACGGGCTGATCGTCCTGTGCTGCGCGCTCTTCGTCGTCGGACCGGCGGCGGGGCTGAGTCCGGCCTACGGGACCGGGGACGCACTGCT
Organism: Streptomyces sp. NPDC093984; assembly: GCF_044764595.1. NCBI lineage: Bacteria > Bacillati > Actinomycetota > Actinomycetes > Kitasatosporales > Streptomycetaceae > Streptomyces > Streptomyces sp. NPDC093984. The sequence goes on from NZ_JBIWIM010000003.1 coordinate 358,884, forward strand.
CGCCGCGCAGCGGGCCTACTTCGCCCGCTGGGGCGTGGTGCCGGTGGAGCTGTTCAGCGGGGCGCCGCGGGCGGCGCTCACGCCCGCGACCGCGCTGTTCGTGCACGGCAGCTGGGTGCATCTGCTGGGCAACATGCTCTTCCTCTACGTTTTCGGGGTCATGGCCGAGGAGCGGATGGGGCACGTGGAGTTCGCCCTGTTCTACCTGGGCTGCGGCTGTCTGGCGCTGCTGGGGTACGCGGCGGCCAACGCCGCGTCGGCGCAGACCCTGGTCGGAGCGTCCGGGGCGATCTCCGCGGTCCTGGGTGCGTTCCTGTTCCTCTTCCCCAAGGCGCGGGTGACCAGTCTCTTCCCGTTCCTGTTCTTCCTGCCGCTGAGGTTCCCGGCGTGGGTGGTGCTGCCGTTCTGGGCGTCCCTGCAGTGGGTGGCGGCGGGCCGGGCCGCCCAGGGGCCAGGGGTGGCCTACCTGGCCCACCTGGTGGGGTTCTCGCTGGGGTTCCTCTACGCGTGGGTGCGCTACACGCCTACGAGTAGGGTGAAACCACCAGCCGAGGCCCCCGAGGGAGAACAGCAGCCGTGATCACCGCGATCGTGCTCATCAAGACCAGCGTGGACCGGATCCCCGAGATCGCGGAGCGGATCGCCTCGCTGGATTCCGTCAGCGAGGTCTTCTCCGTCACGGGGACGTACGACCTGATCGCCATGGTGCGGGTGAAGGAGCACGAGGAGCTGGCGGACGTCATCCCCGGGCACATCAGCAAGATCCCCGGGGTCGAGGCGACGGACACCCACGTGGCGTTCCGTACGTACTCCCAGCACGACCTGGAGGCGGCGTTCGCGATCGGGCTGGACTCCTGATCCGCTGAACACCGCCTCACCGGCCCCGCGAGGACTCAGACCGCCGGGACGCAGCGGCCGTTCTCCGTGCGGTACTGCCACCGCGCACCGTCGCTGACCAGTTCCTTCACGGCGTTGACGAAGCGCTCCACATGCTCGTCGGGGGTGCCGGCGCCGAAGCTCACCCGGATCGCGTTGAGGGACTTCTCCCCGGGCGCCGCCTCGGGGGCGCCGCATTCGCCCTGGGTCTGGGGGTCGCTGCCGAGCAGGGTGCGGACCAGCGGGTGGGCGCAGAACAGGCCGTCGCGGACGCCGATGCCGTACTCGGCGGAGAGAGCGGCGGCGAAGTGGGAGCTGTTCCAGCCCTCGACGACGAAGGAGATCACGCCGACGCGGGGGGCGTCGTCGCCGAAGAGGGAGAGGATCCTGACCTCGGGGACGTCGGCGAGGCCCTCCCTGACCGTGCGGATCAGGTGCTGCTCGCGGGCGACCAGGGTGTCGAAGCCGGCCTCGGTGAGGGCCTTGCAGGCGGAGGCGATGGCGTAGGCGCCGATCACGTTCGGGGAGCCGGCCTCGTGGCGGGCGGCCGTGTCGTGCCACTCCACGTCCACTCCGCCGTCCGTCCTGCGCGTGACGCTGCGGCTGGCGCCGCCGCCCGCGAGGTACGGCTCGGCCTGGCGCAGCCAGTCGGCGCGGCCGGCCAGGACGCCGGAGCCGAAGGGGGCGTAGAGCTTGTGACCCGAGAAGGCGACCCAGTCCACGTCGAGGTCCTTGACGGACACCGGGTGGTGCGGGGCGAGCTGGGCGGCGTCCAGGACGATACGGGCGCCGTACGCGTGGGCGGCCGCCGCCAGCTCCTGTACCGGCCACAGCTCGCCGGTGACGTTGGAGGCTCCGGTGACGCAGACCAGGGCCGGGCCGTAGGGGTCGCGGTCGGCGAGGACGCGCTCCAGGGTCTCGACGGCCTGCCGGGGGCTGCTCGGGGCGTCGAGGTAGGTGACCCGGGCGTCCCGCCACGGCAGCAGGGAGGCGTGGTGCTCGGTCTCGAAGACGAAGACCTGGCAGTCGGCCGGGAGTGCGGCGGCCAGGAGGTTGAGCGAGTCGGTGGTGGAGCGGGTGAAGACCACCTGGTCGGTGTCGCGGCAGTCGAGGAACTCGGCGACCGTGCGGCGGGCGTTCTCGAACAGGTCGGTGGACAGCTGGGAGAGGTAGCCGGCGCCGCGGTGGACGCTGCCGTAGTAGGGGGCGTACGCGGCCACGTCGTCCCAGACGCGCTGCAGCGCGGGGGCGCTGGCCGCGTAGTCGAGCGCGGCGTAGGTGACGTCGCCGCCGGTGACGAGCGGGACGGTGACATCACGGCCCAGAACGGGCAGCGGGGCACAGACGGACTGGTCGGCGGCAAGGGTGGAGACGGACATGGGTGTACTCCCGTAGGGCAGGCGAGAATCACCGGTGCCGGAGGCGCGCACGGGCGCGGCGGTGTGCACGGCACGGAGAAGGTGAAAGGAAAAAGGGGGTGCGGAGGCGGGGCTCTGCGGCCCTAACGCATTCGCTTGCTCACGGAAGGCTCCCTCGAACGACCAGGACCCCTGGAAGGCACGAGGGGTCCGCGCTTGCCGCAGACCTCGCTGCCTGCGACCTGGTCTTCACCCGGGGCACCCCGCCACGGACGGAGGGTTGCCGGACAGCCGGCCGGGGCCGAATGACTGTCGCTCATGACCTGATGTGGAAATTACGGCAGGTGATCACCTGCTCGCAACTTCTGTCCGTATACCGGGACGGGCGAACCCGTCCCGGTGCGTCACCGAACGAGGTGGTGCTTCGAGCGCCGCCCCCAGCGCATGCCGAACAGGACGAGGCTGGCCAGGAACACCACTATGCCGATGATCAGGAGGTAGAACAGCCCCTTCGCGACCGCGCCGATGATGCCGAGGGCGACCGCCGCGAGGATCAGGAACAGGAAGACCGCCATGGTGACCACTTCCTTCGGCCCGGGGGTCAGCGGCGCGCGAGGCGGCGTCCGCGGTCGGCACCGGGCTCATAGGCCCTGTCGTAGTGTTTGAAGATCTCTTCTTCACGCTCGGCCGGCAGGACGTCGTCCAGGCCGATGGACGGCGCCTTGCGCACCTGCCCTTTGGAGTGCGCCACCTGGACGTACCCGGGTCCCACGGTCGCCTCGTCCAGGGGGACGAAGACGAGCCTGTGCCGGGTCGGCATTCCGGTGCGGACGGTGACCATGGCCGGCGTGTCGGTGGTGGTGTCGACGTAGACCCCCTCAAGGGACCCGATCTTGTGGCCCTTGGCGTCGATCACGTCCCGGTTGCGCCACTCACGGATATCGGCTGAATGGATCATGCCCAGCCTCCTTGCGGCCCGCGGGGAGAGCTGCCACTTATCTCACTTTACTCCAGCCAGGCTGACCTGGCCTTTTCCGCGGGCGCGCTCGGCGTCAGGCGTTACTGGCGGCCACCCACCGCTCCAGGACACGCTTGGCAGCGCCCGAGTCGATCGACTCGGCGGCCTTGGCCATGCCGGTGCGGATCTGGTCCGCCAGCGGGCCGTCGCCCGGCTCCAGCGCCACCAGCGCCGCAGCCGAGTTCAGCAGGACGGCGTCCCGTACCGGGCCCGTCTCCCCGTCGAGGAGGCGGCGGGCGACCTCGGCGTTGTGGGACGGGTCGCCGCCGCGCAGGGCCTGAATCGGGACCAGTTCGATACCGGCGTCCCGCGGGTCGAAGGTCTCCTCGGTGACCTTGCCGTCGCGGACGATCCAGACGTGGGAGGTGGAAGTCGTCGTCAGCTCGTCGAGGCCGTCGTCGCCGCGGAACACCAGGGAGGAGTTGCCGCGCTCGGCGAGCACCCCGGCGATCATCGGCGCCAGTCGCGGGTCTGCGACGCCGACCGCCTGGGCCTTCACCTTCGCCGGGTTGGTCAGCGGGCCGAGGGCGTTGAAGACCGTCCGGATACCCAGCTGACCGCGCGCGGCGGCGACATGGCGCAGCGCGGGGTGGAACTTCACAGCGAAACAGAAGGTGATGCCCGCCTCCTCGGCGACCTGCGCCACCCGCTGGGGCGTCAGGTCGAGGTTGACGCCCAGCTTCTCCAGGACGTCCGACGAGCCCGACGCCGACGAGGCCGCGCGGTTTCCGTGCTTGACGACCTTGGCGCCCGTGCCGGCCACCACCAGCGCCGACATCGTGGAGATGTTCACCGTCTTCGCGCCGTCGCCGCCCGTCCCGACGATGTCGACCGTGCGGCCCGACACCTCGATCACGTTGGCGTGCTCGTACATCGCCCGAACCACACCGGTGATCTCCTCGACGGTCTCGCCCTTGGCCCGCAGCGCCACCACGAACCCCGCGATCTGCGCGTCCGTCGCCTCGCCGCGCATGATGCGGTCCATCGCCCAGGCGGTGTCGTCCGCGCTCTGGTCGCGGCCCTCGAGGAGCCCGTTCAGCACCTGGGGCCAGGAACGGCCCGCCGCGGTGTCGCCTCCAGCGGGGTGCACAGCGCTCATAAGCCGCTCCTGGGTCGGTGTCCCGGACTACGGGACGCGAGTCTCGAACGGGTCCACCCTATCCAGCCGGGGGCATGGCGAAGGGCCCCGTCCGAACACCGGACGGGGCCCTTCCACCGTGGCGTGGCGTGCAGCGATCAGTGGTGGCCGTGGCCGCTCGTGATCTCCTTGTACTCCTCGACCGTGGGCTTGGGGATCTGGTTGTTCTCCCCGTAGTACGCGTTGCTGAGCTTGGCACGCAGCTTCGCGGAGCCCTTGATCTTCCGCTCGACGCCGTTCTCGTCGACCGTCGGGCCGAGCTCGACCGGCTTGTACTGCTCGTGCGCCGTGAGCGTGTGCAGCTGCTCCTGGCTGAGCGGCTCGTGGACCTCGATGAACTCACCGTGCGGCAGCCGCTTGATGATGCCCGACTCGCGGCCGTGCAGCACCTTGTCGCGGTCCCGGCGCTGCAGACCGAGGCAGATCCGCTTGGTGACGATGAACACGAGCACCGGCACCACGAAGAAGGCGACGCGGACGAACCAGGTGATCGCGTTGATCGACAGGTGGAAGTGGGTGGCCCACAGGTCGTTGCCACCACCGACCAGCAGTACGAAGTACCACGAGATCCAGGCGGCACCGAACGCGGTGCGTGTCGGCGCGTTGCGCGGCCGGTCCAGGATGTGGTGCTCGCGCTTGTCGCCGGTGACCCAGGACTCGATGAACGGGTAGACCGCGATCGCGACCAGGACCAGCGGGAAGATCACCAGCGGGATGAACACGCCCAGGACGAGCGTGTGGCCCCAGAAGTTGATCTCCCAGCCCGGCATCGTACGGATCAGGCCTTCGGAGAAGCCCATGTACCAGTCGGGCTGGGCGCCCGTGGACACCTGGTCCGGGCGGTAGGGGCCGATGGCCCAGATCGGGTTGATGGTGGCGATCGCCGCGATGGCCGCGATGACGCCGAAGACCAGGAAGAAGAAGCCTCCGGCCTTGGCCATGTACACCGGCATCAGCGGCATGCCGACGACGTTGGTGTTCGTCTTGCCGGGGCCCGCGAACTGCGTGTGCTTGTGGTAGACGACCAGGATCAGGTGGCCGACCACCAGGCCGAGCATGATGCCCGGCAGCAGCAGGATGTGGATCGAGTAGAACCGGGCCACGAAGTCGCCGCCCGGGAACTCGCCGCCGAAGAGGAAGAACGACAGGTACGTACCGACGATCGGCACGGACAGGATCGCGCCCTCCATGAAGCGGACACCGGTGCCGGAGAGCAGGTCGTCCGGGAGCGAGTAACCGGTGAAGCCGGTGAACATGCCGAGGACGAACAGCAGGAAGCCGAACAGCCAGTTGATCTCACGCGGCTTGCGGAACGCGCCGGTGAAGAAGACGCGCATCATGTGCACGAACATGCCGGCGAGGAAGATCAGCGCCGCCCAGTGGTGGATCTGCCGGACCAGCAGACCGCCGCGGACGTCGAAGCTGATGTGCAGCGTCGAGTTGAACGCCTCGCTCATCAGCTGACCCTGCAGCGGCACGTAACTGCCGTGGTACACCACCTCGTTCATCGACGGGTGGAAGAACAGGGTCAGGTAGACACCCGTGAGGATGATGATGAGGAAGCTGTAGAGGCAGACCTCGCCCAACATGAACGACCAGTGGTCGGGGAAGATCTTCCGCATGTTCGACTTGGCCAGGGTGTAGATGCCCAGGCGTCCGTCGGCCCAGTCGGCGACGCGCTCGCCGGCCGGTGCCCGTCCGCGCGACGCGGACCCGTTGCTCGTTGTAGTGCTCATCCGCGCTCCCAGAAGGCAGGACCGACGGGCTCCTCGAAGTCGCCGAGCGCCTCGAGGTAACCGTCCGCGTTGACGCCGATGCGCAGCTGCGGCAGGGCGTGACCGGCCGGGCCGAAGATGACCCGGGCACCGTCGGAGAGGTCGAAGGTGGACTGGTGGCACGGGCAGAGGACGTGGTGCGTCTGCTGCTCGTACAGGGAGATCGGGCAACCGACGTGGGTGCAGATCTTGGAGAACGCCACGATGCCGTCGTGGGACCAGGACAGTTCCTTCTTGTCCTTGATGTTCTCCGGCTGCAGCCGGACGATCATCAGCGCCGCCTTGGCGATCTCCACCTGGAAGTCCTCGCTGGTCTCCTCCAGGCCCTCGGGCTTGGCGAAGGTGAGCGAACCGACCTGGACGTCCGAGGGACGCAGCGGCTGGTTCGTGTTCATGTTGACGAGGAGCTTGCCCTTGGACCACATCGTGTGGCGCAGCTTCGTCCCGGGCAGGGAGCCGAGGTCGCGCAGCAGGAAGAGGCCGGAGAGCGGGAACATGGCCAGCGCGCCGAGCATCGTGGTGCGGATCAGCTTGCGGCGGCCGATCACCGACTCCTTGGCGCCCTGCCGGAAGTCGGCCATGACCTTGGCCTTGACCTCGGGGGACGCCTCGACCGGGTGACGCTCGTCGGCGATCTCCACGTCGGACATCAGGGTGCGGGCCCAGTGGACCGCGCCCGCGCCGATCGTGAACAGCGCCACGCCGAGCGTCAGGCCCAGCGCGAAGTTCATCGCGCTGATGTGCCCGATCGGGAAGACGTAGATCGACTTGTCGTTCGGGATCCCGACGTACGAGGCGATGAAGCCGAGGGTGGCCAGCATCGACACGGTGAACAGCAGGGCGACCGTGCGCTCGGAGCGCTTGGCGGCCCGCTCGTCGATGTCCTGGATGCGGTGCTCGTGGGGCGGCAGCCCCGGGTCGGCGAACGGGTTCTCCTCGTCCGCGACGGCTACCGCACCGGACTCGGTGTCCTGCTCAGCGGGCAGGTTCTCTTCTGGAATGTCGTGGCTACTCATGACTTCTTGGCCTTTGCGGTCCGAGCGGCGACCCAGACGGCGACGACGATCAGCGCGCCGAGGCCGAAGATCCAGGCGAACAGGCCCTCGGAGACCGGGCCGAGGCCGCCCAGCTTGAGACCGCCGGGGTTCTCGGTCTGGTCACCGTTGACCGCGTTCAGGTACGCGATGATGTCCTTCTTGTTCTGCTGCGACAGCGTGGTGTCCGGGAAGGACGGCATGTTCTGCGGGCCCGTCAGCATGGCCTCGTAGATGTGCTTGGGGGCGACACCCTCGAGGCTCGGGGCGAACTTGCCGTGCGTCAGCGCACCGCCCTCACCGGTGAAGTTGTGGCACTGCGCGCAGTTCGTACGGAAGAGCTCACCGCCCTTGGCGATGTCGGCGCCTTCCGGGCTGTAGTCGTTCTTCGTCGGGATCGCCGGGCCGGCGCCGAGAGACGAGATGTATGCCGCGAGCTGGTCGATCTGGGTCTGGTTGTAGATCGGCTTCTTCCGCGGCACCTGGGCGCCCTGCGAGGTGGCGGCCGGCATACGACCGGTGCCGACCTGGAAGTCGACGGCCGCGGCACCCACGCCCACCAGGCTGGGACCGTCGGAGCTGCCCTGACCGTTGGTGCCGTGGCAGCTGGCGCAGCCCACCTGGTAGAGCTTCTTGCCCTCGTCGATGGCGAGGGACTGGGCGGTCGTATCGGCCTGCGCCTGGGTCGCGGGCGCGAACGCTGCGTACAGCCCCCCGGTGGCCGCCAGCGCGAGGAGTAGGACGACGACAGCCGCCAGCGGATGGCGTCGTCGTGCGGAGAGCTTTTTCACGGATTACCCCGGTGTCAGGATCTTCTGCGTCGATGCTTCTGGAGGTGGATCGGGTCGTCGGGGGCGATCGGCTTCCCGGGTCGGGGGACCGTCCGCCGCGCGGCGGCCGACTACCGGATCATGTAGATCGTGGCGAAGAGGCCGATCCAGACGACATCGACGAAGTGCCAGTAGTAGGACACGACGATGGCGGCGGTCGCCTGCTCATGCGTGAACCTGCGCGCCGCGTAGGTGCGGCCGAGGACCAGCAGGAAGGCGATGAGACCACCCGTCACGTGCAGGCCGTGGAAGCCGGTGGTCAGGTAGAACACCGAGCCGTACGGGTCCGAGGACAGCGAGAGGCCGTCCTTCTTGACCAGCTCGGTGTACTCGAAGATCTGACCGCCGACGAAGATCGCACCCATGACGAAGGTGACGATGAACCAGCCCCGGAGCTTCTTCACGTCCCCGCGCTCGGCGGCGAACACGCCGAGCTGGCAGGTCAGGGAGGAGAGCACCAGGATCGTGGTGTTCGTCGCCGAGAACGGGAAGTTGAGATGGCTCGCCATCTCCTTCCAGTGAGCCGGCCCGGTCACCGATCGCAGGGTGAAGTACATCGCGAAGAGGGCCGCGAAGAACATCAGCTCGGAACTCAGCCAGATGATGGTTCCGACGCTGGTGAGGTTCGGCCGGTTGACCGACGGGTGCGCGTGCCCGGTTTCTACTGTCGTTGCTGTCGCCACGACCGACATTATGTCGGTCGCTTATCTCGCCCTCACTCCGGGGGGTGCCGTTCGGAGTGTCCGTACCGTCTGTAGTGCCCGGATGGCGCACCGAAGGGGCGTGCGCGCCGGTGTCGGCCCCGTGTTCCAGGGGGTAGCATCCGCACCGATGGTCCGTTCCGTACGACGACGACGTCCCGGAGGGAAGCATGCAGCCGACCGCCACGGTGCTGGTCTACAGCGACGATTCCAACACCCGCGCCCAGGTGCGGCTGGCCTCCGGCCGCAGGCCGGCTCCGGACGTTCCCGAGGTGGAGTTCGTGGAGTGCGCCACGCCGGAAGCCGTGCTCAGGGAGCTGGACAAGGGCGGCATCGATGTCTGCGTGCTGGACGGCGAGGCCGTGCCGATGGGGGGCATGGGCGTGTGCCGGCAGATCAAGGACGAGATCTTCAATTGTCCGCCGGTGCTGGTGCTGATCGCTCGGCCTCAGGATGCGTGGCTCGCGACCTGGAGCCGTGCGGATGCGGCTGTGGCGCTGCCGGTGGAGCCTGTCGAGTTCGCCTCTGCTTTGGCCGGGCTGTTGCGGCGTAGGGCCCTTTCGAGCGCCTGAGAGCTCGATTCCCGGGGTTCGGTGGTGACTGCCGGTGCTCTGTGGTTGTTCGCGCCCCGCGGCGGAGGCGCATATCGACACAGCCTCGCGCCCCTTTTCAGGGGCGCTCAGACGCTCTCCGGGCTCAGTCGTGCCGTCATCGCGGGGTTCGAGGTGTCGGGGGTCAGGGCGCTGCCCTTCTGCCACTTCTCCCAGTCCACGTTCCAGTCGCCGAAGCCGTTGCCGAACGGTTCCATTTGTTTGCCGCCCGAGTTGACGACCTGGACGATGTCGCCCTGCCGGACCGTGTTGTAGAACCACTGGGCGTACGAGGTGCTCATCCCCGTGCAGCCGTGGCTGACGTTGGCGTACCCCTGGGAGCCCACGGACCAGGGTGCGGCGTGCACGTACTCGCCGCTCCAGGTGACCCGGGCCGCCCAGTAGACGTTCAGGTCGTAGGAGTCGCTGGAGCCGGCCGAGATGCCGATGGTGGTTCCGCGCATCCGTACGACGTAGCTCTTGTTCAGGATCACCTTGACGCCGTTGCGGGTCTCGTAGCCGGGCTTGCCGGTGGTGACGGGGATCTGCTTGATCACCTGGCCGTTCTTGTAGACGGTCATCCGGTGTGACGCGGAGTCCGTGACGGCGATGACGCTGTCCCCCGTGGTCAGCTTCACGGGCTTGGTGTCGCCGCCCCAGAGGCGTTCGGCGATCTTCACCCCGGCGAGGTTGCTGTAGGCCGTGACGGTGGCGTGGACGGGCCAGTAGTCCTTGGGGCGGTAGTGCAGCGTCTTGTCGTCCACCCAGTACCAGGAGCCCTCCACGGCGGGCACCGAGTCCACCCTGAGGGCACGCTCGACGATGGCCCGCTGCGCCCTGTCCTTGACGGGCTGGCTGAGGGTGGCCGTGACGGGCTGGCCGATGCCGTAGGTCCCGGAGTCCGGGCCGAAGGTGACGTTCAGGACCTTGCTGGTTTTCGGGGTGCCGGTGTCGAACTCCAGGGTCTTGCGGCCCGGGTTGCCGTCCTCGTCCTCCGTGCTGACCTGCACCGTGTAGTGGGTGCCCGCGGCCAGCGGTGAGGTGCTGTGCCAGCGGGTGCCGTCGGCGGAGAGTTCACCGGCGACGTAGCGTCCTCGGGAGTCGGTGGCGGTGACGTCCGTGATGCGCGCGTCCGAACCCGAGGCGGTGATCTCCAGTGGTTTGTCCGGGTCGACCTGCTTGCCGTCGCCGACCGGGGCGTTGAAGGCGATGTCGTCCGCCGCGTCGTAGGGCTTCGCCGCCGGGTCCCCGTCCCCGCCGCAGGCGACGAGACCCGCACCGAGGGCGATCACCAGCAGGGTGCAGCCGACGACCGTGCCGTTCCTCAAGAACGCTGTGTGGCTCATGCCCTCACGCTAGGAACGTCCGTCAAGCATGGCGCGCCGGGCAATCCGTGTGGGGGACGTGAGACGTGGCAAAAGAGGGAGCCCGGACACTCCAGGCGGTGTGTCCGGGCTCCCGTCGCGCTCGGCGCGTGTTACTGGGTGCGGTTCTCGCCGCGGTAGTACTCGAAGACCCAGCCCCACAGGCCCACCAGGACCAACGGGGCCGAGAAGTACAGCAGCCACCAGCCGATCGCGATCGCCAGGAAGGCGAACGCTCCACCGACGCCGAGGGCGAGCGGCTGCCAGCTGTGCGGGCTGAAGAAGCCGATCTCACCGGCGTCGTCGGCGACGTCGGCCTCCTTGTCGTCCTGCGCTCCCGCGTCGACCCGCCGGGCCGTGAAGGCCAGGTAGTAGCCGATCATCACGCTCAGGCCGAAGGCCAGGAAGAGCGCGGTGGTGCCGGCCGGCTCCTTCGACCACAGGCCGTAGATGATGGCCATGACGAGGATGAAGACGGACAGCCACAGGAACATCTTGCCCTGGATCTTCACTTGCCGGCCTCCTTGCCACCAGCGATGCCCTTGCTGCCGGCACCCGCGTACTCGAGCTGCTCGAGCGCGGCGATCTCCGGGTGGTGCAGGTCGAAGGCGGGCGATTCGGAGCGGATCCGCGGCAGCGTGAGGAAGTTGTGCCGCGGCGGCGGGCAGGAGGTCGCCCACTCCAGCGAACGGCCGTAGCCCCACGGGTCGTCGACGCCGACCGGCTTGCCGTACTTGGCCGTCTTCCACACGTTGTAGAGGAACGGCAGGATCGACAGGCCGAGCAGGAAGGAGGAGATCGTCGAGATCGTGTTCAGGGCGGTGAAGCCGTCGGCGGCGAGGTAGTCCGCGTAACGACGCGGCATGCCCTCGGCGCCCAGCCAGTGCTGCACCAGGAACGTGCCGTGGAAGCCGATGAACAGCGTCCAGAACGTGATCTTGCCGAGGCGCTCGTCGAGCATCTTGCCGGTGAACTTCGGCCACCAGAAGTGGAAGCCGGAGAACATCGCGAAGACGACGGTGCCGAAGACCACGTAGTGGAAGTGCGCCACCACGAAGTACGAGTCCGAGATGTGGAAGTCCATCGGCGGCGAGGCCAGGATGACACCGGTCAGACCACCGAACGTGAAGGTGATCAGGAAGCCGGTCGCCCAGAGCATCGGCGTCTCGAAGGACAGCGAGCCCTTCCACATCGTTCCGATCCAGTTGAAGAACTTCACGCCGGTGGGTACGGCGATGAGGAACGTCATGAAGGAGAAGAACGGGAGCAGCACGCCACCGGTGACGTACATGTGGTGCGCCCACACCGTCACGGACAGACCGGCGATGGCGATGGTGGCGCCGATGAGGCCCATGTAGCCGAACATCGGCTTACGGCTGAAGACCGGGATGACCTCGGAAATGATGCCGAAGAACGGTAGCGCGATGATGTACACCTCTGGATGGCCGAAGAACCAGAAGAGGTGTTGCCACAGCAATGCGCCGCCGTTGGCCGCGTCGAAGACGTGGGCGCCGAACTTGCGGTCCGCCTCCAGGGCGAACAGCGCGGCCGCCAGGACCGGGAAGGCCAGCAGCACGAGCACACCGGTCAGCAGCACGTTCCACACGAAGATCGGCATGCGGAACATCGTCATGCCGGGGGCGCGCATGCAGATGATCGTGGTGATGAAGTTGACCGAGCCGAGGATCGTGCCGAAGCCGGAGAAGGCCAGGCCCATGATCCACATGTCGGCGCCGACGCCCGGCGAGCGGACCGCGTCCGACAGCGGGCTGTAGGCGAACCAGCCGAAGTCGGCCGCGCCCTCCGGGGTGAGGAAGCCGCCGACCGCGATGAGCGAGCCGAACAGGTAGAGCCAGTAGGCGAACATGTTCAGCCGCGGGAACGCCACGTCGGGCGCGCCGATCTGCAGCGGCATGATCCAGTTCGCGAAGCCGGCGAACAGCGGCGTCGCGAACATCAGCAGCATGATCGTGCCGTGCATCGTGAACGCCTGGTTGAACTGCTCGTTCGACATGATCTGCAGGCCCGGACGGGCCAGCTCGGCGCGCATGAGCAGCGCCATCACGCCGCCGATCAGGAAGAACGCGAACGACGTCGTCAGATACAGCGTGCCGATCGTCTTGTGGTCGGTGGTCGTCAGCCACTTGATGACGACGTTACCGGGTCGCCTGCGCCGTACCGGCAGCTCGTTCTCGTAGGACTCTGCTGCCGCGGCACCCTGGGGTTCGTTGAGGATGCTCACAGGTTGTTCGTCTCCCGGTTCTTCTCGTGGCTCGTCTGCGCGATGCCGGCGGGAATGTAACCGGTCTGCCCCTTCTTCGCGAGGTCCTTGAGGTGCTGCTCGTACGCTGCGGGCGAGACGACCTTCACGTTGAACAGCATCCGGGAGTGGTCGACGCCGCAGAGCTCGGCGCACTTGCCCCGGAAGGTGCCCTCCTGGTTGGGGGTCACCTCGAAGGCGTTGGTGTGGCCCGGGATGACGTCCTGCTTCATCAGGAACGGCAGCACCCAGAAGGAGTGGATGACGTCGCGCGAGGTGAGGATGAAGCGGACGGTCTTGCCCTTGGGGAGCCACAGGGTGGGACCGGGGTTGCCCGTCTGCGGGTTCCGCGTGGCGGGCGTGCCGAAGTCGTAGACACCGCCGGCGTTCGCCGGGAAGTCGTTCTTGAACCGGTCCGGAATCGCGACCAGGTTCTTGTCGGTCTTCGCGTCGCCCGTCACCCCGTCCACGGGGGTGATGTAGTTGAAGCCCCAGCTCCACTGGTAGCCGATGACGTTCACGGTGACGTCGGGCTTCTTGGAGAGGCTGAGGAGCTTCGACTCGTCGCGGGCGGTGAAGTAGAAGAGCACCGAGACGATGATGAGCGGGACGACCGTGTACAGCGCCTCGATCGGCATGTTGTACCGGGTCTGCTGGGGAACCTCGACCTTGGTGCGGCTGCGACGGTGGAACATCGCGCTCCACAGGATCAAGCCCCACACCAGCACGCCGACGGCGAGCGCGGCCGCCCAGGACCCCTGCCACAGGGAGAGGATCCGCGGAGCCTCTTCCGTGGTCGGGGTGGGCATACCAAGGCGGGGGAAGTCCTTGTATGTGCAACCGGTTGCGGTCGCCAGGACCAGGCCCGCGGTCAGTGCCTGCAGCAGCTTCCGCCGCATCGGGCGCCGCGGCGAGCGGTCGGAGCCGTTGGGACTCACGTAGCGCCTTCCCGAGAGTCTCGCCCGCGCGGTTGGCTGCGGCCTTCTCGCTGGTCGGTCGCCGCCCTGCGTCGGGCAGGGGTTTGGATGTTTATGCGGACCAAACCCTACTGGACGCCTTCCGGCGGGTTGCGGGGAGGGTGCCGTACGCGCCGCGGGTGTCGCCGGGACGCCTAATAGCCCGGGACTGCGGCTTGTGTGGCGAGTACGGGCGGTTTGTAACTTGTCGAGCGGTTCCTCGCGCCCCTACGGGCGTTTAGCGTTGCCCTGTGGGCTACTTCGACGCTGCTTCCGGTGCTCCCCTTCACCCCGTTGCCCGGCAGGCTCTGCTGGCCTCGATCGATGAGGGGTGGGCCGATCCCGCCCGGCTGTACCGAGAGGGGCGGCGGGCGCGGTTGCTGCTGGACGCGGCGCGGGAGGCGGCCGCCGATGCGGTGGGCTGCCGTCCGGACGAGCTGGTCTTCACCTCCTCCGGGACGCGGGCGGTGCACGCGGGGATCGAGGGGGTGCTGGCGGGCCGCCGCCGGGTCGGACGCCACCTGATCGTGTCAGCGGTCGAACATTCCTCGGTGCTTCATTCGGCGGAGGTGTTCGAGGCGTCGGGCGGGACGGTGACACAGGTGCCGGTCTCGCGCGCGGGCGCAGTCACCCCCGAGCAGTACGCGGAGGCGTTGCGTCCGGACACCGCGCTGGCCTGCCTGCAGTCGGCCAACCACGAGGTGGGCACGGTGCAGCCGGTGGCCGGGGTGGCCGAGGTGTGCCGGGCGGCCGGGGTGCCGCTGCTGGTGGACGCGGCGCAGTCGCTGGGCTGGGGTCCGGTGGAGGGCGACTGGTCGGTGCTGACGGCCAGTGCGCACAAATGGGGCGGACCGTCGGGCGTCGGGCTTCTCGCGGTGCGCAAGGGGGTGCGGTTCGCGCCCCGAGGGCCCTCGGACGAGCGGGAGTCGGGGCGGGCGGCCGGGTTCGAGAACATCCCGGCGATCGTGGCGGCCGCGGCCTCGCTGCGGGCGGTACGGGTGGAGGCGGCCGAGGAGGCCCCTCGACTGCGGGAGCTGACGGAGCGGATCCGGGCGCGGGTGCCGGAGCTGGTCCCCGATGTGGAGGTGGTGGGCGATCCGGTGCGCCGGCTGCCCGGGATCGTCACCTTCTCCTGTCTCTATGTCGACGGGGAGACGCTGCTGCACGAGCTCGACCGCGCGGGCTTCTCCGTCTCGTCCGGTTCGTCCTGTACGAGCAGCACGCTGACGCCCAGCCATGTGCTGAAGGCGATGGGGGTGTTGAGCGAGGGCAACGTGCGCGTGTCGCTGCCGCCGGGAACGCCGGCGCAGGACGTCGAACGGTTCCTCGCGGTGCTGCCGGAGGCGGTGGCGGGGGTCCGGGAGAAGCTGGGGGCGCCCTCCCCGCGGACCGCCGGGCCAAAGGACGCCGTGGTCGTCGACGCCCTCGGCAAGCGCTGCCCGATCCCGGTGATCGAGCTGGCGAAGGTCTTCGGGGACGTCCCGGTCGGCGGCACGGTCCGCGTCCTGGCGGACGACGAGGCGGCGCGCCTGGACATCCCGGCGTGGTGCGAGATGCGGGGACAGGAGTACGTGGGAGAGGAGCCGGCGGAACGGGGGTCGGCGTACGTGGTCCGCCGGCTCTCCTAGCAACGCGGTGTGGCCCCGCCGGGGCCTCAGGCCAGGTGTTCCTGGACCTCCGCGGCGGGCTCGTCGCCGTACGCCTTGGTGAAGCGTTCCATGAAGTGCGCCCGCCGCAGCTGGTACTCCTGCGTGCCCAGCGTCTCGATGACCAGGGTCGCCAGCATGCAGCCCACCTGGGCCGCCCGCTCCAGCGTGACCCCCCACACCAGCCCCGAGAGGAACCCGGCCCGGAAGGCGTCGCCGACCCCGGTGGGGTCCACCTTCGCCGTCTCCTCGGGCACTCCGACCTCGATCGGGTCCTCACCGACGCGCTCGATGCGCACGCCGCGGGAGCCGAGCGTGGTCACCCGGTGGCCCACCCGGCCCAGGATCTCGGCGTCCGACCAGCCCGTCTTGGTCTCGATGAGCCCCTTCTCGTACTCGTTGGAGAAGAGGTACGTCGCCCCGTCCAGCAGTATCCGGATCTCGTCGCCGTCCATGCGGGCGATCTGCTGCGAGAAGTCCGCGGCGAACGGGATGGACCGGGAGCGGCACTCCTCCGTGTGGCGCAGCATCGCCTCCGGGTCGTCGGCGCCGATGAGGACCAGGTCGAGGCCGCCCACCCGGTCGGCGACCGTCTTGAGCTCGATGAGCCGGGCCTCGCTCATCGCGCCGGTGTAGAAGGAGCCGATCTGGTTGTGGTCGGCGTCGGTGGTGCACACGAAGCGGGCCGTGTGCTGGGTCTCCGAGATCCGCACGGAGTCCGTGTCCACTCCGTGTCGGTCCAGCCATGCGCGGTACTCGTCGAAGTCGGAGCCGGCCGCGCCGACCAGGATCGGCTTGGTGCCGAGCTGCCCCATACCGAAGGCGATGTTCGCGCCCACCCCGCCGCGGCGTACGTCGAGGCGGTCGACCAGGAAGGAGAGGGAGACCGTGTGCAGCTGGTCCGCGACGAACTGGTCGGCGAAGCGGCCGGGGAAGGTCATGAGGTGGTCGGTGGCGATGGAGCCGGTGACTGCGATACGCACGGCTAGGACACGCTCCTGGGGCGGAGGGGATGGACAGTTCACGCTACCCGGTCCACCGGGCCCTCTGAAGCAGGCAAAACTACCCGATGGTAGATCTTTCCCGGTGGGCTCGGGCCTGCCTACGGTGCGGCCATGACGAAGCTCGAGGTCCTCGGCACCGCCCCGCTCGGCACGGAACCGGAAGGAGACCTGGCGTCGCTGCGAGGCGACTGTGCCCGCATGGTCCCGCACTGGGCCGCGCCCGAGAAGGCCGCTCCCGTGCCGGTCTCACCGTCCCTGATCCACGGGGTCAGCGTGCCGCCCGCCTCTGCCCGCCTCCTGGACGCGATGTCCGACTACGGGGACTGATCCGCGGCCGGCCGCGGATCAGTCCCCGTACCGGCCGACCGGCGCACCCGCGAGGGAACCGTGCGCTCCCCCGCCGCGTCCCATCGCCGTCCCCCGTAAGAGGGAGGCGGGATACGACCTTCCGTGCCCCTGTTCCGGCACGGCGGGGTCTCCTGGGACAGCGTGGAGCCGAAGGAGCGATGCGGTGAACACCGAGCGACCCGACGACGTGAGCGAGACGGCGGACGTCCCCGAGGAGGGGGGCTGCGCCGTGCCGCGACGGCGTTCCCCGGTGGTGGTCGCGTCGGTCGCGGCCGCGGTCCTGCTGGTGGGGGGCGGCGGGGCGTATCTGGCCACGGCCCTGTCCGGCGGGGCGGGAGGCTCCTCGGCACCGGGCGGTGACGGCGCTCCCCCGGCGCTGGCCCTCGACGGCCGTGGCGGGGTCGGCTCGCCGGGCATCGCGGTGGGCGAGCCGAACCCGTACGGCACGACGTACCGCGCGGCGGGCAAGCTCCCCGCCGGCCCCGGGTCGGCGCCCGTGTACTGGGCGAAGGGCGAGGTGACGCGGGACGAGGTGGCCCGGCTCGCCAAGGCGCTGGACGTGAGCGGCACGCCGCGGCGGGCCGGTGACTCCTGGACGGTGGGCGGCGGCAAGGACGGGGCGCAGCCGCTGCTGCGGGTGGCTGCGCAGGCACCGGGGATGTGGACGTTCAGCCGGTACGGGCCCGGGTCCGACAACCTGTGCCGGGGCACCAAGGTGTGCGCCTTTGCGCAGGGCTCCGCCGAGGGCTCCTCCGCCGCGGTGAGCGAGGCCGTGGCGAAACGGGCCGCCGCTCCGGTACTGAAGGCGCTCGGCCAGGACGACGCCAAGCTCGACGCGCACCAGGTCCTCGGCTCCCTGCGGGTGGTGAACGCCGATCCGGAGGTCGGCGGGCTGCCCACGCACGGCTGGTCGACCGGTGTCCAGGTGGCCGCGGACGGCCGCGTGGTGGGCGGTAGCGGCAATCTGAAGGCGCCGGTCAAGGGAGCGGCGTATCCCGTGCTCGACGCGAAACGGACGCTGGAGCTGATGAACGGCGCGCCGTCGTACGGCCGCAAGGGCGTCGGCGGGTGCGCCAGTCCGGTACCGGTGAAGGAGCGGGACGAGAAGCCCTGCGGGGCGTCCACCGCGGCGCCGGAGCGGGCGTCGGCCACGGTGCAGGGCGCGGTGTTCGGGCTGGCCCGGCACTCCGTGAACGGCCGGGCGGTGCTGGTGCCGTCGTGGCTGTTCGAGGTACGGCCGACCGGGGCCGGGGACGGCCTCACGGTGACGTATCCGGCGATCGACCCGCAGTATCTGACCACTCCGCAGCCGCCGGGGCAGCCGAGCCGGACGCCGTCCCCGGGCACGAGCGCTCCGGGCGGGACGCCGTCCCCGGCGCCCACGAAGCATGACGTGAAGGTGATGGGCTACACCGCCGCCGGCCGGGACCTCACGATCGCCTACGAGGGCGGGGTGTGCGCCGACTACGCGGCGTCCGTGAGCGAGGGCTCGGACAAGGTGACGGTGACCGTGACCGAGACGCCCTGGCGGGGCAAGGTCTGCATCATGATCGCCAAGGTCTACCACGAGACGCTGCACCTCAAGGCGCCGCTGGGCGACCGCCAGGTGGTCGGCTCGGACGGCGCGCCGATCCCGAAGGGGACGGTGCCCGCCGACGGGGCGGGGCCTCCGCTCGCGCGGTAGGAGGCTCCACGGACGGACGAAGGCGGCGCCCCCGGTGGGGGACGCCGCCTTCACACGCCTGCCGGTGGGCGCTGCTCAGCTGAAGGAGTCGCCGCAGGCGCAGGAGCCCGTCGCGTTCGGGTTGTCGATGGTGAAGCCCTGCTTCTCGATGGTGTCGACGAAGTCGATGGTCGCGCCGCCCAGGTACGGGGCGCTCATGCGGTCGGTGACGACCTTGACCCCGCCGAAGTCCTTCTCCACGTCGCCGTCGAGCGAGCGCTCGTCGAAGAAGAGCTGGTAGCGCAGGCCGGAGCAGCCGCCGGGCTGGACCGCGACGCGCAGCGCCAGGTCGTCACGGCCTTCCTGGTCGAGCAGGGCCTTGACCTTGGCCGCGGCGGCGTCGGTCAGGATGATGCCGTCGGTGACGGTGGTGGTCTCGTCCTGTACGGACATCTACATCTCTCCCGGGTTGTACGGAGACTGCTTGCCGACGAGTGCAACCGGCGTGGCCGCGGTTTCATTCCGGGCCCGCGCGCGTCTTTTCGCGTCTCGCTTCTTCCTCATGCTCGCATACCCGCCGGAACACGCATACCGGCCTGTGGAGGGACGGCCGTGGGCGGACCGGGATTCACGTCACATCGACGCTATCGCCATCGTCAAAGTGACGTGAAGCGGTTATGATAGATAGCGTCAATTCGACGAAAAGGCGTGTCCAGCATGTCCCGCCGGCCCTCACCAGGGCCGGCGAGCCGCAGAACAGAAAGGGTGCGTGCCGTGACCACCGCCCAGACCCAGGAGCTCGACGTACAGCCGACGCCCCTCGCCCTCCTGCTGCTCGGCCGTGAGGCCGACCCGAAGAGCGAACGGGGCGTCGAGTGTCCCGGCGAGCTTCCCTCCCCGTCCGACCCGGACCTGGTCGAGCGCGCCCGCGCGGCCAAGGAGAAGCTGGGCGACAAGGTGTTCGTGCTCGGGCACCACTACCAGCGCGACGAGGTCATCCAGTTCGCGGACGTCACAGGCGACTCCTTCAAGCTGGCCCGGGACGCCGCGGCGCGGCCGGAGGCCGAGTACATCGTCTTCTGCGGTGTGCACTTCATGGCGGAGTCGGCGGACATCCTGACGTCCGACCACCAGAAGGTGGTGCTGCCCGACCTCGCGGCCGGCTGCTCCATGGCCGACATGGCGACGGCCGAGCAGGTCGCCGAGTGCTGGGACGTGCTGACCGAGGCGGGGATCGCCGAGCAGGTCGTGCCGGTGTCGTACATGAACTCGTCCGCGGACATCAAGGCGTTCACGGGCAAGCACGGCGGCACGATCTGCACGTCGTCGAACGCGAAGCGGGCGCTCGAGTGGGCGTTCCAGCAGGGTGAGAAGGTTTTGTTCCTGCCGGACCAGCACCTGGGCCGCAACACCGCGGTGCGCGACATGGGCATGTCGCTGGACGACTGCGTCGTCTACAACCCGCACAGGCCGAACGGCGGCCTGACGGCCGAGCAGCTGCGCGCCGCGAAGATGATCCTCTGGCGGGGCCACTGCTCGGTGCACGGTCGCTTCAACCTGGACTCGGTGAACGACGTGCGGGAGCGGATCCCCGGCGTGAACGTGCTGGTGCACCCCGAGTGCAGGCACGAGGTGGTGACGGCGGCGGACTACGTGGGTTCGACCGAGTACATCATCAAGGCGCTGGAAGCGGCCCCGGCGGGCTCGAAGTGGGCCATCGGCACGGAGCTGAACCTGGTCCGTCGCCTGGCGAACCGTTTCGCGCCGGAGGACAAGGAGATCGTCTTCCTCGACAAGACGGTCTGCTTCTGCTCCACGATGAACCGCATCGACCTCCCCCACCTGGTGTGGGCCCTGGAGTCCCTGGCCGAGGGCAACCTGGTCAACCGCATCGAGGTGGACAAGGAGACGGAGGCGTTCGCGAAGCTGGCGCTGGAGCGGATGCTGGCGCTGCCGTAGTGGCGAGGTGGTCCGACGTGACAGTGCCCCGGCCGCCCTCACCGGCGCCGGGGCACTGCCCTGCGCGTACGAGTGCCGCCACAGAGCCGTCGACCGTCGGACCGTCGGATTCGCCGGTCAGTTGCGGTCGCCGCTCGCTGCACAAGCTCCCGTGACCACCGCCCGCCCTCCAGGCGCCCTCCCGTGCAACCTCAGATAGAAGCGCTGTAGGGACTCCTCGGGTCCGCCCGCCTCGAAGCGGTTGCCGACCTTGCCGAGCGGGTTCCAGATCCGTCCGTCCGGCATGCGCACGCCGACCGGCTGCCCGAAGTAGGCACGCTGATCGGCGTCGAAGTCCACCCACACCGCCCCCGCGCGGCGCACGAGCACCTCACCGACGTACGCTCCGACCCCGAAGAGCGCGTCCCGCGCCCTGTCCCAATCGGCGCCGCCCTTGCGCAGCCCGTCGATGAGGAAGTCGACGACCCGCAGACTGGCCACGGAGTAGTCGAGCGGCAGCCGGTGGCGAGCGGTGACACGCGCGACGAAGCCCGCGGCGTACCGCCTCATCTCACCGGCACTCACCACACGTTCGTTCCCCCTGGCCATGGCCCCCATCCCTTCGCTCGGCGGCGGGGGAAGCCCGAACCGATTCCCCCGCTTGACCAAGCGGATGCCGTCTCTTGAACATCACAAGTCATGGGCATGGCAATCGTCACATGGAAAAGTCACAGACGGCGTACAACCTTTTCACCGCTCACGCGCCCCGCTCACCAAACCCGACTGGTGGTGCTCCTACCGGGTCGCCCTCGCGGCGCGCGGCGTCGACGAGCCCGCAGGACGTAGGGCGAGCAGGCCGGCCGCGGCGCGGGCCGGTACCGCCCTCGCCGCTGTGCGCGGTGGTCACCGCCAGGGTGTCGCGTCCGGCGTCAGAAGGGTCTTCATACGGCCTTCGTCTCGACTGTCCGCGCATTGGTGACGGGGCCGCGGCTGCGCGGCCTGGTCCGTGAGGACCCGGGCCGTGACCCGGAGCCGACCGCGGCCGTCGTCGACTCGCAGTCGGTGCGGGCCGCCGCCACGGGATTTTCTGTGCACGCCCCTCCTGCACGGAAGGTGAGGCCCCCCCCGGACCAACCGGAGCGGAGCCTCACCCGTTGGGCGGCAGAGATTCCGCCGCCCGCTACATCATTCGTACGTCTCGAAGATCGGACGCTCCACCTTTCCCGCAACGGAGAACGGGCGGAAGTCGCGATCTGTCAGGACGCGGTAGATGAATTCCGTGGTCGAGATGTCGAAACGGTGCCAGTCCTCCAACGGATCGGTTCGGGCCACGATCGGCCATTGCTCGGGGCGTGCTGAAGCGTCGGCGAGCCAGTAGTACTGGTCCTCCGTGAGGGAGTTCCCCCAGAGGATGAGTCCGCTGCCGCCGGCGTCGAACACGTCGTAGGGGTCGAAGAGCGTGCTCGGCTGACCGCTCTCGCGGCGCCGCCGTTGCGACTTCCATCGCCCCAGCAGCCCGTAGGAGTCGACGGCATTCGGGGGCAGCAACTCCAGGTACCCACTGAAAGCGCCGTGACGAAACGCCTCACAGAGCTTCTTGTAGTCCGCCGGGAGTTGCGTCCCGAATTGCTCCTCGATGTCATCCCAGTCCACATCCCGCCGTGACGCCTCCCAGCGAGTGACGGAGATGATCTCGTCAACTCTGTCCATGGTCTCTCTGATCTCGACGTTGCTGATGGGATTGCCGCTGCCGAACGCGTACCGGTTACCGGTGAAGGGGTCGGCTCCGAGGCCCATGTCGGACAGGGCGCCGTTGTACATGTCCCGGGTGGTGAAGCGGTTCAGGCCCGGGTTGTAGTCGCGGAAGCGCATGTCGTACGTACCGGACTGGGCGTCCCAGCGCTTGGCGTTGTAGCGGTACGGGTTGTACGCCTCCTTCGTCGGATCGGCCGCGTCAGGCTTGTCGATGCCTGTGAACTCGGACGCGTCGTCCTTGCCGTAGGCGGTGTAGCCGTACGTCGCCTTCGTGTCGCCGTATTTGTCCGTGAGGGTCTCGACGTCGGTGTGGGTGTTGTAGCCGTAGTAGCCGTCCTCGGTCGTGCTGCCGTGGGGTGACTCCCCAGCGAGCAGCGACGAAATCCCTTCGTTCGCCCCGCTGTTGCACGGCGTCGACCTCACCCATGCCGTGATCACGGCGGACGCCCTGCACACCCGGCACGGCCACGGCACCTACCTGCCTTTAGCGCATCCGGGCCCACCACCGCGACGAGATCCGCCGGTTGAAGACCGCCGCGTTCGCCCACCTCGACTGCTGCGATGTCCACCGCGGGAACGGGGGTGGTGTGCATGACCCCCCAAAGGGGGCTCACTGGCGGACGAGGTTCAAGCTTTCCAGCAAGGTGAAGAACAGATCCTCTGCGAACGGATCGGCCTCGCGTTGGAAGAGCTCCACCAGCGGGGCCGTCGCCACCGCACGCCCCGCCAAGCGGGCCCACTCGGCAGTGTGTGCCGCAGCCTGTTCCGGCGCCAGCATCCAGTCCTCCAGCCGTTGCCCGTCTTCAGCCAGATAGCGCCCCATTGCTTCGGGGCTCAGGCAAGCTGTCCAGTTCCCGTGCGCGACGTCAGCGGCCTCGATCACCACGCAATCACTGTCCATTACGAATCCGACAAGCGCAGGCTTGCCGGTTTCCTCGGCGAGAGCAACGGCAAAGTCATCGGCTTCGATGGCGGGTTCCGCCGGATGCTCCCAGAGCTGCCAGTCTCCGGACAGCTGCCGATTCATCGTCAATCGTGGGGTCGCCCGCGCACAGGCCAGGCTCCCGAGTGGGGAGGCGGATTCGGCAACAGCGAAATATCCCCAATATCCCATCGTATCTCTCCACTCACCGTGTTGTTGGATGCCGTGCCAGCCGGCGCAAACCCAGCCGGCGCGCCATGATCCTATCGTTGTGACGAAACTATGGCTCCGCGACGAGGCGGGCCCCTCCCGTCAAGGTGCAGACAAGAGAGGCCCGCTGGGGTTCATCGGTCACTCACCATGCAACCAATGGACCGCCAAGTCCAGGAAGTGGACCGACCACAGGATCCTTGGGCATCCATGGATTGTTTGACCAGTCGTGATTGGTGATGTTTTCGTGCCACCAGTCCCGGAACTTGTCCAGCGTGCTCGGACCCGGCTCCTCGACGGGTTCTTGGACTGGTTCCGGAACAATAACGGGTGGGGGCGTCGCTTTGGTGGCGCTGTAGACGATCACTCCCTTGTCGGTCGGGTGGGACGTGGCGACCACCGTCTCGTTGGTTTCCTTGACGTACCCTACGGCGGGCATCGACAGGTTGAAGCCGGGCACGATGTCGAGGCCCTTGTACGACGGGTCCTTCTTCATCGCCGCGATGTAGTCGGTTAGCTCCCCCTTTCCGGTGGCTCCGATGCCTACACTCTTCACCTCCCACACGAAGAGCTTGTTGCCCTCCCTGTAGCAGATGTCCGCGAAGCCGGGCTTATTGGTTCCCTTCTTGCTCGCTCCGTCGATCTCGCACTCGGTCTTCACCTGGAATGCGGCCATCGGATTGCCCGTACGCATAAGGCCTTGCAAGCGGATCACGGAAGCCGCGGCGTCCCGGGCACGATTGTGCCTGGACGCGTTGTACTTCCACGGCTTGTCCTTCTTGTTGATCGGATTCGGGGTACGGCCGATCGTCACGGCCGTGCAGCCCCTGAGGCCCTCACACATCGCGTCAACCGAGGTGTGACCGTCCACTTCGATACCCGAAATGGGGTTGCCCCCGGCGAAGGCGTACCGATTGCTGGTGTACGGGTCAGTGCCGAGATCCATGTCGGCGAGGGCGCCGCTGTACAGGTCCCGGGTGGTGAAGCGGTTCAGGCCCGGGTTGTAGTCGCGGAAGCCCATGTCGTAGGTGCCGGACTGGGCGTCCCAGCGCTTGGCGTTGAAGCGGTAGGGGTTGTACGCCTCCTTCGTGGGGTCCGTGGCGCTCGGCTTGTCGACGCCGGTGAACTCCGACTCGTCGTCCTTGCCGTAGGCGGTGTAGCCGTACGTCGCCTTCGTGTCGCCGTATTTGTCCGTGAGGGTCTCGACGTCGGTGTGGCCGTTGTAGCCGTAGTAGCCGTCCTCCGTCGTGCCGTCGCTGTTGTACGTGATCTGCGACAGGCGCTCGCCCCACGGGCTGTACTGGTACGACTTGGTCAGCGTGCCGGCGACCTTCTCGTCCAGGACCTCGTTCGACAGACCCAGGTACTCGAAGTCGGTCGTCTTGCCGTCTGCGGTCTTGGACGCGGTGCGGTCGAACGGGTCGAAGGTGTACGTCGTGGACTTCATCGCACCCGTCGAGTCCATCTTCTGGGACTCGATGACGTGGTCGAAGCCGTCGTAGACGCTCCGCTCGATGATCTTGCCGCCCGAGGTGACCGATTCCTGGCGGCCCAACGGGTCGTAGTTGTAGTTGGCCGTTGCACCGCTGGTGGTGGCGGTGAGCAGTCGGTTGCGGTCGTAGTTGTAGGTGGTCGTGGTGCCCTTGACCGTCTGGCTGATCACGTTGGCGTTGTCGTCGTGGACGTACGTCTCCGTGCCCGCGCCGTTGCCGGACTTGACCGCCTTCGCCAGCCGGTCGGCCGGGTCGTAGGTGTAGTCCGTGGTCGAGGACAGGTACGCCGCGTGGTCGTCGGCGTTCATCTTCTTCGCCACGTCCTGCGCCTTGTTCCCGTTGGGGTCGTAGGCGTAGGTGTGCGAGGCGACGAGGGTGCCGTTGCCCTTCTTCTCGGTGGTGGACTTGACCGTGCCGTCCAGGTAGTAGGCGTAGTCGACGGTGTTGCCGTTGGCCTTGGTCTCCTTGAGCTCCTGACCGCGGTCGGTGTAGGTGTAGGACGTCACCTTCGGGTTGGTGTCGGTCGCGCTCTTGCCGACCGAGACCGTCTGCACCAGTTCCCGCAGGTCGTACGTGTACTTCGAGAACTGGTCGGGGTGCGTCACCGTCTCCGGCTTGCCGTCCGCGTCGTAGGTGTACGACGTCGACTTCTTCTCCGTGCCGGCGAGCGACTCGGTCACCTTCTGAACCTCGTTGAGGCCCGTGTATGTGACCGTGTAGGCGTCGATCTTGGCGTTCGACGAGGTGTCGTCGACCTCGGTCAGGTTGCCGTTGAGGTCGTAGGAGTAGCCGAAGTTCTTCTTCTCCGTGTCGGCCGGGTCGCCGCTGGTGTCTCGGACGAGCTTCACGCCGTCCGCGACGACCACTCCGCCGCTGTTCTGGAACAGCTGCAGCTTGGCCGCGTTGCCCTGCTTGAAGGAGAAGGAGCCCAGCGAGACCCAGGTGCCCTGGTTGGCGGTGGCGCTCTGGTCGACCGTCTTGTCGGCCGTGCCGCCGTCGTACGTCACGGTGTACTTGGCTGTCGTCGCGGCGCCCGTAACCTTCGGGAACTTCACGTACGCGGTGTACGTGCCGTCCTTGGGGATGTTGAGCGTCCACGTGAAGGCGTCCGTGCCCGTGCCCGCCGCGTGGGTGAGGTGGTCGTAGCCCTGCTGGCCGGCGATGTCACCGGACGTCCAGGTGCCGGTCTTCGACGTGTTCTGGGTGTCGGAGTCGTCCACCAGTGCCACCGACTGGCCGACCGGGACGCCGTCGTCCGCACGGGACTTCAGAGCGCCGTCGGGGTAGTACGACCACGTCATGGTGCGGTTCGACGAGCCGTCCGCGGCGGAGATGGTCCGCTTGGTCTGGGCGCCGAGGTTGTCGTAGTCGTAGTCGGTGACGATGGCCCACGGGTCGGTGGACCTCTTCACCCAGCCGTTGTCGTAGTAGTCGTAGGCGGTGTCGTTGCGGACGGTCTCGCCCTCGGACGGCGGCAGCGAGGTCTTCGCCACCCGGCCGACCGCGTCGTAGTCCGTGCGCATGTAGACGTTGGGGTCGTTGTAGCGGGCGTCCGCCGGGTCGTACGGCTCGTACTGCTTGACCGGGCGGTTGAGCGCGTCGTACTCCGTGCGCTGCGTGAAGGCATCGGTGGAACCGGCGGCCACGGCGCGCGGGGTGAGCACCTTGGTGACGTTGCCGACCTGGTCGTACTCGTACTTCGTGGTGTTGTACGTGATCGTCGACGTGCCGTCGCGCGGGACCTTGACCTGCGCGGTCTTGCCGCGCTCGTCGTAGGTGATCAGCGTGGTGTTGTTCTCGGCGTCCGTGGTCGAGGTGACCAGGCCGTCCTTGTCGTAACCCTTCTTCGTGGTCTTGCCGGCGGCGTCCGTGACGGCCGTGACCCGGTGGTCCAGGTCGTAGGCCGTCTTGGTCGTGTAGTCGGTGGTGTCGGCCGTCGCGTTCTTCTTGGGGTCGACGACCGTGACGACGTTGCCGACGTCGTCGTACTCGTAGGAGACCTTGTCACCCTTGGCGTTGACCACCGAGGTGAGCTGGTAGATCTCGTCGTAGGTGTTCGTTGTGACGTAGTCGGTGGTGTCCGTCGTCGTCGCCGTGCCGTTGGGCTCGGTCGTCGTCCTCAGGTTGCCGGCCTTGTCGTAGGCGTACGACGTGGTACGCGGGGCGGTGTTGTTGTTTGCCGGCGCGGTCGCCGAGGTGATCTCGTCCGCGTTGTCGTACACCGCCGTGGAGACCGCACCGTTGGGCGCCGTCGACTTGGTGACGTTGTCGTTGGCGTCGTACTCCGGCGCCGGGGTCGTGACGTACACGCCCGCCGCCTGGTCCTTGGGTACCGTCTTGACCAGCGGACGCCCGAACGTGTCGTACGTCTGCGTGGTCACCTTCTGGTTGGCGTCGGTGACCTTGGTGACCCGGCCCCGCTCGTCGTACTCGTACTTGGTCGAGTTCTGCAGCGCGTCGGTGATCGTGTTCGGGTATCCGGTCGGACCGAAGCCGGTGTACGAGGTGGCGTGGCTGTTGGCGTCGGTGGCCTTGGTCAGCTCGCCGTAGGAGTCGTAGGCGTACGTCGTGGTGTAGTCGCCCGCCGTCGTCGTGGCGACACCCTTGGGGTCGGTGACCGTGGTCAGGTTGCCGAAGCTGTCGTAGCCGAACTGCCAGGTGCGGCCTTCCGGGGAGGTCTTGCGGAACAGGTCGGCCGAGTAGCCGTCGGCGCGGGTCTGGTACTCGTACTTCGCCGCGTTCGCCGGCCACTTGGTGGAGTCGGTGACGCAGGTGGTCGTCTGGTCGGGGACGCCGGCCTTGTTGTTCTCCGCGTCGCGCTGCCAGAGCGGGTAGCCCGTCTTCTGGTCGTAGCAGTACGCGGTCTTCGCGCCGTTGGCCTCCTCCAAGTAGGTGACGTTGTTGTCCGCGTCCCACGACATCTTCGCCGTCTGGGACTTGGCGTTGGTCGTCTGGACCGGGCGGCCGAAGTCGTCCGTGACGTACTTCGTGGCGTGCGACTCGGCGTCTGTGACCGTGGTGTCGGTGAATTTGGTGTTCGCGGTGTCGGCCGCGTACGCGAAGTTCGTCGTGCCGTTCAGGCGGTCGGTGATGGTCTTCGTCCACCAGTGGTACTTCGGGTCGTCACCGGTCTGCGGGGCGTAGTACGCCAGCTGGGTGGCGTGGCCGCGCGGGTCGGTGGCCTTGACCAGCTTGACGTTCTTGTTGCCCTGGGTGGCGTCGTAGGTGAACGTGAAGACCTTCGGCTGGGAGGAGCCGTCACCGTCGGTGAACTGCCCCAGCAGGCCCTTCGTCGTATAGTAGAAGGAGATCTTGCGGACGGGCAGGCCCGAGACCGAGCCGGAGATGTCCGTGATCGACTTGATGTGGTCGTAGATCTTGGAGTTGGTCAGGTTGCTGCCGGTGACCTTGGCGCCGGTGTCGTCGATGTAGTCGTACGACGCGTCGCCCTTCTTGTAGTACTCCACCGTCAGCGACTGCCGGCCGGCCGGGTCGGTGATGTAGGTGAGGAACTTCGTCGGCTTGTTGTTGGACTTGCGCTCCTCGTACGTGTACGTCTGCGTGTTGCCGTTCTTGTCGACGATCGACGTCAGGTAGCCGTCGCAGCCGAAGTAGAAGCGCGTGCCGTCGGGGCGGAGGAGGGTCCAGGCGTCCGGGACCGGGTCCTTGTCCGGGGTGCAGGACAGGCCCGCCTTCATCGTGATCTGGTAGTGGACGCCCGCCGGGGCCTTCCAGGTCCCGTCGGCCTGCTTGGTGAAGACGTGCGTGGTGCCGTCCCCGTCGGGCAGGCGGATCTCGGTCGGGTTGGGGTTGGGGTGGAAGTCCAGCGGTGCCCCGAGCCGGATCGGCCCGGCCAGCTGCGCGGACCAGCCCGCGCCCGAGACCGTGTCGGAAGTGTCCAGCGAGTTGTACGCGAAGCGCGCGAACGTCGTCAGACCGCGGCCGGGGTTGGAGAACGCGTTGTAGGACCACACGCTGTTGCCGGAGGCGAGGTTGTTCATCACCGTCGAGCCGGCGCCGGTGTTCTTGCCGGTGTAGGAGTAGAACTTCTCCAGGCCAAGGGCGTCGGAGGTCGGGTCCTCGACCGCCACGTTCTGCTTCAGCGGCTGGATGCTGGTGTTGGTCGCCGACAGCCAGGAGCCGTCGGAGACCTTCTTGACGTCCCAGCCCAGCACGTAGTCGGTGCGCTTGCTGCCGGAGTCGGAGTTGATCGGTGTCTTGACCTGCGCCTGGATCGTCGCGGACTGGCCCGGGTTGAGGGCCGGGATCGCCGTGGAGAGCTGGTTGCCGCCGTTCGTGACGTCCGTGCCGTCCGGCAGCTTCCAGGTGTACGACAGCACCCGCTCACCCGACGCCCACGCCGTGTTCGTGGTGTTGGTGACCGTGAAGTCCACCGTGTACGTCGAGTTCGGGGTCATCCGGGCCGGGGTCTGCGGCGCGTAGTACGTGTCATCCGTCGTGGAGTCCACATAGATCACCCGCAGCAGCGGGCCCAGCTGATAGTCGGAGGCCTCCGAGGACAGGAACAGCGTGCGCTCCTGCGGCCCGGTGGACGACTCGTCCTTCAGCTTGACCAGCGCGCCGTGGTTGGAGGACGGCGTCTTCGTCCAGCCCTGCGTCAAAGAGGTCGCGTCCCACCAGCGGCGGCCCACCTCGGAGACCTGTGCCACCGTGTCGGACACCGTCGCCGAGTAATCACCGCCCGCCGTCGTCCACGCCGTGGTGGAAGTGGCGTTGTTCCACGTAGCCTGGGTCTCGCTGAAGTCCTTGTTCAGGCCGTGGAGTTCGTAGACCGCACCGTTGGACCCCGTAGTGGTCTCCGCGCCCCACATGAACAGACGGGACTCCAGGACCGTCGCCGTGGTGGGAATGGCGGAGGTGTTGAAGTCCAGCACGGCGCGGGCCTTGCCGTAGGTGGTGGAGTTGTTGCCCACCTCCAGCCACTTCTGGCCCACCCCGTACGAGGCGATCGTGTCCTCGTTCGCCGTCGGCTGACCCGAGGACAGCGTCGTGTCCGACACCGCAGACGTGCCCTGCAGCAGCCGCATCGTCCGGCCCGCCTTCGGCACACCCACGATGCGAGTCGGGGAACCCAGCAGCTGGCCGTTCTTCGTCTTCACCGCGAGCTGGTAGTAGTACGACCGGCCGATCTCCACCGACGACGAGTCCGGCGTCGGGGTCGCCGTAGTGTCCGTGTAGGCGGTCGCCGACTTGTCGATCGGGGCGACCAGGGTGGCCGCAGACGGTGTGAACGCCTGCTGCGTGGAACGGTGCAGCTGGTACTCGACGATGTCGTAGCCCGAGTCACCGGTGGTGTTCGAGTACGTCTTCCAGGACAGCTCCGGGCCGGTGGAGTGGATCACCGTCGGGGAGTTCAGCGTCGTGCCGATCTTGCCGTACGTCACCGTCAGCCGCGGGATCGTGGACGTCTCGCCACCGTAGTCACCGTCACCGGACTCGTAGCGCGGGCCGCCGGTCGGCGCGGTGGAGGACTCGTCCGTCGCCTTGAGGACGAACCCGTTGTTCGCCGAGGTGCCGTTGATCCACTGCTGGACGGTGTCGGTCACCGGGAACTTGTGCCACTGGTTGTACTGTCCGGCGCTCTTGGTGATCGTCGCCGGGTTCACCCAGCGCACCGCGTCCGCGATCACCGACGTGGAGGTGGAGGCGGGACCGTCGCCGAGGACGACCTTGCCGGCCGTGCCCTGCGAGAAGTTGATCTCGTTGCCGCCGTTGAGGGAGGCCCACACCCCGTTGGTGCCCGACTGCTGGTTCACCGTGTACGTCGTGGACCCGCCGCTGCCCGTCACCGTGTACGGCGCGTTGGTCGCCCGGTCCGAACCCGCCACGTAGTGCACGTCGACGCGGTAGGAGTCGCTCTCCGGGAGCTTGGGCTGCCAGGTGTAGGTGTCCCCGGCCACCGAGTCCTTGTTGGAGTGGTAGTCCGAGCCGATCCCGGACGACGACGACGTCGCCGGCCAGGTGCCGGTCGCCGCCGTGGTGCCCGCATCGCCGTCGTCTACCTGTACGCTGGTGCCGGACAACTCGCCCACCAGCGACGACGTGTTGGACCAGGTCGCCGTGGACTCGTCCCATGCCCCGGTCGCCCGGTAGGCGCCGATGGTGACGTTGTTGGCGTTGGTGGTGTGCGCCTGGTCGTAGTACATCTCCAGGCGCGCCGAATCGATCTTCGTACCCGAGGGGATCTCGCTCAGCGGGAACTTGATCAGCGAACGGGAGATACCCGTGTCCGTCTTGCCCGCCGACAGCTTCCACGTGGTGTTGAAGTTCGTCGACGCCTGATCCGACAGGACCATCGTGTCCTGGGAGTCCGTCGGACTGGGCGCGATCGTGATCGTCGGGTCGATCACCACCGGATACTTCCGGTCCTTCGACGCCAGCCACCCCGCGTCCGGCGTGACCGTCAGCTTCCAGGACTTCCCGGCCCGGGTCAGCTTCTGGGTGACCTCGGTGCTGTAGGTCTCCCCGAAGACAGACGTGTCCGCCTTCTTCGCGTCCGTCATGAACGGCGCCGGGATCACCATGACCGGGGTGTTCGGCAGCTCCCCGTACAGCGCGATCGAGCCGTCCTTGCGGGCCTTCGGCACCAGCCCGTCGGTGTTCAGCGTGAACGTGAACTTCAGCGGACCCGACGGGCGCCGGGCGAGGGTGATGTTCTCCTTCACCCGGCCGCGGCCGACTCCGTACGAGATCTCGGCGCCGTGCGCCCGGTCCTCGTACGTGACCGTCGAGCCCTTCGCCTTCGGTTCCAGCCGCTTGCCGGCACCCTCAAGACCCAGGGTGACCGACCGGCCGTCCGGCGACTGGAAACGCACCAGACGGCCGGCGTCCGAACCGAACCAGCTCCGGCCCTCGTTCGTCGTGTTGGAGAACTCAAAACCCTTCGCCGACGAGGCGCGCACCGAGGTGTCGATCGGCTTCCATGCCTTCGATCCCGCGTCCCGGTAGGAGGTCGGCAGCGCCGACAGCTCCGCCTGCACCCGGCCGTCCGAGAGCTGCCAGAAGCGGGCGTTCGTCGTCCGACGGCCCGTCAGCTCCCTGACCCGCTTCGCCTTCGGCGCGACCCTGCCCTTCGGCAGTTTCTGCCGGTCCGCAATCCCCAATTCGTCATGCGACGGCGGCTTTCCGTTTTCTTTGCCATCCTCAAACCACCCCTTGACGGTGTCGATTATTCCCTTTCCGTCACCGTCGGAGGCGGGGGCCGCATAGGCGATCTGGGGCAGCGCGGTACTTGTCACCGCGGATACCACCAGGCACGCCAAGAGCCTGCCCAATCTGGGTCTCACGCCACACCTTTCCCTGAACAGTCGTCATCGAAGCAACTGCCCGCCGACGTCTTCCATCTGGGATGACGGCACGTCACAGGCAGCGGCGCCGGGTTTCTAGTCACGCGGCTGACTCTGTGTCAAGCGATCGGACATAGGGGGAACTTGGGGGGTTCCCCGGCACTTGAGGCCGAATCAGCCAGCCCTGTTGTCCGATATTTCCGCTCGCTGGCCATGACGATTCGGCGTGGTGTATAAACGCCCGGCTCCAACCCCCAGCACCCGAATATTCCGAATTTCAGGGAGACCATCCATGGGCGGCGAAACCCAGGAATCCGAAACCGCAGGAAAGCAATCCGGTGACCGTCTCGGCCTGGTCATCGGCGGCACCCTGCTCGCCGCCTGCGCGGGCCTGGTCCTCTATGGCGTGCTCGGCACGGGAAAGGACGACAGCACGCCGGAACGCCGTACTCCGACCGCCGCGGTGACGTACGAGGTGACCGGCACCGGCACCGCCGACATCACCTACCAGGCACGCAGCGCATCCGGTGAAGCCACCGTGGTCAAAGCGGCCGCACTGCCTTGGCACAAGACGGTGGACGTCCCGCTCGGCAAGGAACCGACCGTCAGCATCGTCCTCGGTGAGAAGGGCGGTCAGGCCCTCTGCGCGCTCGCCGTCCGCGGCAAGCACGTCCAGAGCGCCACCGCCGCGGGCAGGTTCGGTCGGGCCACATGCTCAGGCGTACTGCCCGCCGCGGCCGGCGGGCACGAGGGCTGAGCGCCGCCGGTCGTCCCGTCGAGCCCGTCCAGCCCATCCATGCACCGACACATCATCCGAATTGTCCCCACGATCGGGATCCGGCGCCCAACTGAGGTGTGACCGGTCCGACTTCGCGGGGCCCACACCGCTTCCGCGGTGATGTGCGCCGACCGCCACCCGTTCCGGTGCGCCGGCCGCAACCCATTTCCCACCCCTGTTCTCGTCATCCGTCGAAGGGTCCCTTCGTGATGCCCGCTTTCTCTCCGCCGCCCGCCTCCATACCGCTCCCCTCCCGCACGCGAAGACTCCTCGCCGCGCTGGCCGCGAGCGGGGCACTGCTCGTCGCCACCGGCTGCGGGAGCGAGAGAGGCGATACGGGCACCGCCGAGCAGGTGGCTGCGGACGCGGGCGACTCATCCCCCATGCCCGGTGCTTCTCCGAGCGGCTCCGCAAACGCGTCCGCCTCGGCATCCCCCTCCACCTCGTCCTCGGCATCCGCCAAGGCCGGTGACAGCGCCTCCCCCAGCGCGCGTGCGAGCGCCGCCGCCACGACGAAGACCGACAGCGGCACCAGTAGCGGTACCGCGTCCACGAACAGCAGCCGGCAGAACTCGGGCACCGGCAGCGCCCCCGACTTCCCCGTCCCCGTCGACGTCGGCAACGCCACCCAGGTCGTCACCGTCAAGGCCAGCGGCTCGTACGCCACCGTCACGGCCTGGGCCAAGGGATCATCGGGTTGGAAGGCGCAGTTCAGCACAAGCGCCGCACGCGTCGGCTCCAACGGCGTGGTCGACGGATCGACCCGTCGGCAGGGAACCTGGACCACACCCTCCGGCACCTACACCCTCACCGAGGGCATCGGCGTCGAGTCCAGCGGCACGAGCATGCCCTACCACGTCGTCACCGACACCGACTGGTGGGTGGAGGACCCCGAGTCGACGTACTACAACTCGATGCACAGCGAGGCCGGCGCCGACTTCCCCCTCACCGAAGCCGGCGACCGCGGCAGCGAACACCTCGTCGACCACCCCACCCAGTACGCCGAGGCCCTCGTCATCAACTACAACCGCCGGCCCGCCGTCCCCGGCCGCGGCGCCGGAATCTTCCTCCACGTCAACGGCTCCGGAGCCACAGCCGGCTGCGTCTCCGTGCCCCGCGCCACGATGGACCGGATCATGTCCTGGATCACCCCCGGCAACCACCCCCGGATCGCCATCGGATGACCAGCATGCGGTAGGACGGGGTCAGCTCCCCGGCAACCGCGCACCCCGACTCGCCGCGACCCGCAGACGATCCGCCGCCGCGCGGCGAGTCGTACCGGCCAGGTGGACCCTTCGTCCGGAGGCCGCTCAGTCCACCCGTGGACGCACCAGCCCCGACTCGTACGCGATGACGACGAGCTGTGCCCGGTCGCGGGCGCCCAGTTTCGCCATGGCTCGGTTGACGTGTGTCTTCACCGTCAGCGGGCTGACCTCCAGGCGCTCGGCGATCTCGTCGTTGGAGTGACCGCCGGCGACCTGGACGAGCACCTCGCGCTCCCGGCCGGTGAGGGTGTCGAGCCGGTCTGAGTGGGCCGGGTCGCGGCTTTCGTCGTCGCCCTGGGCGAGGAACCGGGCGATGAGCCCCTTGGTGGCGGCGGGCGACAGCAGTGCCTCGCCTCCGTGCGCCACGCGGATGGCGTTCAGCAGGTCCTCGGGCTCGGAGCCCTTGCCGAGGAAGCCGGACGCGCCGGCGCGCAGCGACTGCACGACGTAGTCGTCGACCTCGAAGGTCGTCAGTATGACCACCCGGACGTGGGCGAGGGCCGGATCGGCGCTGATCAGGCGCGTGGCAGCGAGGCCGTCCGTGCCGGGCATGCGGATGTCCATGAGGACGACGTCGGCGGCGCACTCCTTGGCCAGCCGTACCGCCTCCGCGCCGTCGGACGCCTCGCCCACCACCTCCATGTCCGGCTCGGAGTCGACGAGCACACGAAAGGCGCTGCGGAGCAGCGCCTGGTCGTCGGCGAGGAGGACGCGGATGGTCATACGGGCGCTCCCTGGGCGGCGGTCACACGGTCTCCCCGGCTGCGGTCGTCGTGTGGGTCTCGACCGGCAGGATCGCATGGACCCGGAAGCCGCCTCCGTAGCGGGGACCGGTGGTGAGGGAGCCGCCGACGGCAGTGACGCGCTCCCGCATGCCGAGCAGGCCGTGGCCGCCGTGGCCGTCGTCGTCGCCGGGTGCGGTGTCCTCGCCCGGGCCGTCGTCGAGGACCGTGATCTCCACGTCCGGGCCCACGCGGACGACGCTGACCTCGGCCTTGGCGGTGGGCCCCGCATGCTTGCGCACGTTGGTGAGGGCCTCCTGGATGACGCGGTACGCGGCCAGGTCCACGGCGGCGGGCAGGGCCGTGCCGTCGTCGGCGCGGGCGACCTCCACGGGGAGGCCCGCGCTGCGGAAGGTGTCGGCGAGCTCGTCGAGGCGGGCGAGGCCGGGGGCGGGTTCGGTGGGGGCCTCGGGGTCGCCGGACTGGCGGAGCAGGCCGACGGTGGCGCGGAGTTCGTTGAGTGCGGAGCGGCTGGCCTCGCGGACGTGGGCGAGGGCTTCCTTGGCCTGGTCGGGCCGCTTGTCCATGACGTGGGCGGCGACTCCGGCCTGCACGTTGACCAGGGCGATGTGGTGGGCGACGACGTCGTGCAGGTCGCGGGCGATGCGCAGCCGCTCCTCGGCGACACGGCGGCGGGCCTCCTCCTCGCGGGTGCGCTCCGCACGCTCGGCGCGCTCCCTGATGGCCTGCACGAAGGCGCGGCGGCTGCGCACGGCGTCGCCGGCCGCGGCCGCCATGCCGGTCCAGGCGAAGAGGCCGAGGTTCTCCTGCGCGTACCACGGCAGGGGGCCGGCGAGCATGGCGGCGCCGGTGAGCACGGTCATGGTCAGCAGGCCGACGCGCCAGGTGGTGGGGCGGTCGGTGGTGGAGGCGACGGTGTAGAGGGCGACGACGGCGGACATCGCGACGGGGGCGCGCGGGTCGGCGGTGACCAGCTCCACGAGGGAGAGGGCGACGGTGACGGCGAGCACGGCCATGGGGCGCCGCCTGCGGAGGACCAGCGCTCCCGCGCCGAGCGCCATGAGGGCGAGGCTGAGGGCGTGGGGTGTGTGGGCGCCCCAGGTGGCGCCTTCGCCGTGGGGGTCGGCGAAGGAGGTGGCCAGCATGGCGACGAGGACGCCGAAGGCCAGCACGGCGTCCAGGGCGAGGGGGTGGGCGCGGATCCGGCACCGGGTGCGTTCTAGGGTGCTCACGGCTTTCACGGTACGGGGCGCCCGCGGTGGGCGGAACCAGGGTCGAGTGTGCCCGGCGGTGCACGCACCGTCCGGTGGCTGCTGCCCCCGGACCCCCGCCATCGGCCTGAAGGGTCCTCGTCACCTCGGCTGAACAGTGCCGCCTGTCAGCCCGGGATCAGCCCGTCCCCGCTCAGCATCTCCCGGACCTCCTCCAGGCTCGCGTCCGGCGACGGCAGGATCAGCTCCGACGGTTCCAGGGAGTCGTCCGGAAGCGGGGCGCCCAGACGGCGGACCTCCTCGAGCAGCGCCGTCAGGGTGCGGCGGAAGCCGGCCTCGTCGCCGTGCTCCATCTCCGTGAGCAGCTCGTCGTCCAGCTTGTTGAGCTCGGTGACGTGGGTGTCGTCCAGGCGTACCTGCCCCTCACCCATGATCCGTACGATCATGTCGCCTCCTCGGGCGCGAGACCGGCTACTGCTTGTCGAAGCGCGGGGTGTCCTGCGGCTGGGACTGGTTCTGACCCTGCCCGGTGCCGCCCTCGATCGCCTGCCGCTGGTCGGACGGGCCTCCCGCCAGCTCCGCCTTCATGCGCTGCAGCTCCAGCTCCACGTCCGTACCGCCGGAGAGCCGGTCCAGCTCGGCCTGGATGTCGTCCTTGGCCATGCCGGAGGGGTCGTCCAGGGCGCCGGAGGCCAGCAGCTCGTCGATCGCGCCGGCGCGGGCCTGGAGCTGGGCCGTCTTGTCCTCGGCGCGCTGGATCGCGAGGCCGACGTCGCCCATCTCCTCGGAGATGCCGGAGAACGCCTCGCCGATCCGGGTCTGCGCCTGGGCCGCCGTGTACGTCGCCTTGATGGTCTCCTTCTTCGTGCGGAAGGCGTCCACCTTCGCCTGCAGCCGCTGGGCCGCCAGCGTGAGCTTCTCCTCCTCGCCCTGCAGGGTCTGGTGCTGGGACTCCAGGTCCGTCACCTGCTGCTGGAGCGCCGCCCGCCGGGACAGCGCCTCGCGGGCCAGGTCCTCGCGGCCGAGCGCGAGCGCCTTGCGGCCCTGGTCCTCCAGCTTCGACGACTGCTGCTGGAGCTGGTTGAGCTGGAGCTCCAGGCGCTTGCGCGAGGTGGCCACGTCCGCCACGCCGCGGCGCACCTTCTGCAGCAGCTCCAGCTGCTTCTGGTACGAGTAATCGAGGGTCTCGCGCGGGTCCTCGGCCCGGTCAAGGGCCTTGTTCGCCTTCGCGCGGAAGATCATCCCCATACGCTTCATGACACCGCTCATGGGCTTCGCGCGCCCCCTTCTGACCGACTCCGGCTCACAGTCCTGCGACAGAACCCACAGTACGGGCCCTGCATCCATTACCGCACTGTTCGGGAACGGATGCGGTCATCCCCAAGGACGACTGCGTACGGTCCCGCTCCGGCGTAGGGAGTAGGTGTCCCCCGGGCTTGCGTACGGGGGGACGCCGGGATTCCCTCAGCCATCCTGTGGAAGAACGTCGCCGGTCTTCCCTTTACGGCCGCTCTGTCCCCCTGGAGACGAGCGGTGTTGCCGGATCGTTCCCCACGGGGCTGGGGTCCATGCGGGGGTACCCCGTACCCTTGGGTTTTGTGTTCCGTAGCCGTGCCAAGGAAGAGAAGGCCCCGATCGCCGACAAGGCGCCGGTGAGCGACTCCAAGCAGCCCCGTCACCCGCAGGCCCCGAAGGGCAGGCCCACACCCAAGCGCAGTGAGGCCCAGTCCCAGCGGCGCAGCGTCGCCAACACCTCGATGTCGCGCAAGGACGCCGCCAAGCGGCAGCGCGAGGAGCGGCGCGCCGCGCTGGAGAGGCAGCGTCAGGCGCTGGCCGGCGGGGACGAGCGGTATCTGCCGGCACGGGACAAGGGTCCGGTCCGCAAGTTCGCGCGCGACCACGTCGACTCCCGTCTCAACGTGGCGGAGTTCTTCCTGCCCATGGCCGTGGTCATCCTCGTGCTGAGTGTGGTGCGGGTGGGCGCGCTGCAGTCGATCGCGCTGCTGCTGTGGCTGATCGTGATCCTGGGGATCGTCGTCGACTCGGTGTTCTCCGCGTTCCGGCTGCGCAAGCGGCTCAGCGAGCGCTTCCCCGACCAGAACAAGCGGGGCGCGGTCGCCTACGCCCTGATGCGCTCCCTGCAGATGCGTCGGCTTCGGCTGCCGAAGCCGCAGGTCAAGCGCGGAGAGCGGCCCTGAGCACGACGTCTTTCTCCGGGGGCGCGGCGGATGCCTGGCTGAGCAAGCTCGGTGGGCTGCGTGATGTCGTACGGCAGGAGCTGGTGGCCCGGCAGCTGGACGAGCAGATAGCCGGGCGGTTCCCGGTCGGGCAGCGGCTGCGGGTGCTCGACGTGGGCATGGGCCAGGGGACGCAGGCACTGCGCCTGGCCCGGGCGGGGCACCAGGTGACCGGGCTGGAGCGCGACGAGAAGATGATCGCCGTCGCCCGCGAGGCCCTGTCCGGGGAGCCGGAGGGCATCCGGGAGCGGATGCGGATCATCGAGGGCGACGGCCGGGACACGGGCGTGCACTTCCTGCCGGGCAGCTTCGACGTGGTGCTGTGCCACGGGGTGCTGATGTACGTCGAGGAGCCGGACGCCCTGCTGGCGGGGATGGCCCGCATGCTGGCGCCCGGTGGACTGCTCTCCCTGCTGGTGCGGAACGGGGACGCGCTGGCGATGCGGCCGGGCCTGTCCGGTGACTGGGCGGGCGCGCTGGCCGCGTTCGGCACGGTGTCCTACACCAACCGGCTCGGCCTGGAGGTGCGCGCGGACCGGCTGGCGGCGCTGACCGCGACGCTGGCGGGGATCGGCGCACCGCTGCACACCTGGTACGGGGTGCGGGTCTTCACCGACACGGCGGCGGACAATGCGGCGGTTCCCGCCGATGTCGAGACGCTGCTGGCGGTGGAGGAGCGCGCCGGACGGACGGACCCGTACCGCGGGGTCGCCGCGTTGCTGCATCTGTGCGGCGTGCGCGGCTGAGAGCCGCCCGGCCGATCCCGTTCGGGTGAGCACCGGGGGCAGGGCCGCCGGCCCTTGGTGACACTCGGGGCATGGACGCTTCCCGTACCCGTGTCCCGTACCGGCTGCGCGCCCCGCTCCTCGTCTGCTGTCTGGTCCTGCTCGGCGGCTGCACCAGCGGCTCCGGGTCCCCGGCCAGGACGGAGGACACGGCGAGCGCACGGGCGGCCCCGACCACGGCGGCGGACGACCTGCAGAGCGACTACCAGCGGGTCGTCAAGGACGTGCTGCCGTCCGTCGTGGAGATCCGGACGGGCAACGCCCTGGGGTCCGGCGTGGTCTACGACGGCAAGGGGCACATCGTCACCAACGCCCATGTGATCGGGCGCGACCGGGCGTTCGAGGTGACCGCCGCCAACAGCGAGCAGCCCCTGACCGCCCGGCTCGTCTCCTCGTACCCGGAGCAGGACCTCGCCGTCATCCGGCTGGACAAGGTGCCGCGCGGGCTGAAGGCGGCCGCCTTCGGGGACTCGGCCAAGGTCGAGGTGGGGCAGATCGTGCTCGCCATGGGCTCCCCGCTCGGGCTCGCGTCGAGTGTGACGCAGGGGATCGTGTCGGCGACCGGACGGACCGTCAGCGAGGGCGGCGACGGGGGCGCCACCATCGGGAACATCTCGGCGGCGATCAACCCGGGCAACAGCGGGGGCGCGCTGGTCGACCTCGGCAGCCAGGTCATCGGCATCCCCACGCTCGCAGCGGTCGACCCGGAGTTCGGGGGCGGCGCGGCGCCCGGCATCGGCTTCGCGATCCCGGCGTCCCTGGTGAAGACCGTCGCCGACCAGATCATCAGGACCGGGCACGTCACCGAATCGGGACGCGCGGCCCTCGAGATCTCGGCCCGCACGGTGGTGAACGACAGCTACCAGCCGGCCGGGGTCGCGGTGGTCGACGTCAAGAGCGGGGGCGCGGCCGACAGGGCGGGGCTCAGGGCCGGCGACATCATCACCGGACTCGGTGACACGCGCATCACCACGGTGACGTCCCTCGCGGAGGCGCTCGCCGGTGACAGGCCGGGGCAGCGGACGACGGTGACGTTCCTTCGGGACGGTCACCGCAAGACGGTGGACGTCACCCTGGGCGAGCAGTAGGGGCGGGGGGGGGGGCCGGGCCCCCCCCCCCCCCCCGGGGGCCGGGGGCGCGCCCCCCCCCCCTTGGGGGGGCGGCCGGGGGGACCGGGCCCGGTGGGGGCCCAAAACAACGCGGGG
>NZ_JBIWIM010000003.1:399303-787312 GCF_044764595.1 Streptomyces sp. NPDC093984
GTGCCGGGGGGGGGGGGGGGCTGTGGTGTTCTTTCCGGTGGGGGGGGGCCCCCCCCCGCGGGGGGGGCCCCCCCGGGGGGGCGCGGGGGGGGGGGGGGGGGGGCCGCCCCCCCCCCCCGCGCCAGTGGACCGGTGCCGCGGCAGGCAACGTTTGCGCGTCGCGACGGGGCGAACGTCGCCTGTTGCGGCACTAATCCTCGGCGTGCAGGCTCATGGGCCCGTAGATCTCCGTGCCGTCCTCGAACAGCCGTACCTGGTCGGCGCCTCCGGCGAGCAGTTCCTTCCAGTGCTCCCCGATCCAGGACTCGGCGTCCCCCTGCGTGGTGAACTCCTCGGGCGCGACCGCGGGCTGGACCTCCGTCCCGTCGGCCTTCTCGAACCGCCACGTCCATGCCAGCATGTACGCCTCCACGATGTGAGCACCTGCGAACCAGGGGCCGGATCTTGGTCCGGCTCGTGATCCGAGGGTAGCCGGACGCGCAAGACCAGCGGCGACCCGGGAAAATCGGGTCCGTGGAACTCACTCTGCTCGGTACCGGTGCCCCGCTCGGACTCCCCCGTCCCTACTGCCCCTGCGCCGCCTGCGCGCGGGCGCTGGGGCCCGACGCGCGGGCGGCGACCTCCCTGCTCGTGGACGGGGCGCTGCTGCTCGACCTGACGCCCGGCGTGGCGTTCGCGGCCGCGCGGGCCGGGCAGTCACTGACGGGCGTACGGCAGGTGCTGCTCACGCATCCGCACGACGGCCCCCCGGTGGAGGTCCCGGCGGTGCTGCCGCAGCCTGGGCGGGTGCCGGACGGGCGGGAGTTGGCGCTGCTGACCGGGCACCGGGTGCGGGCGCTCGCGATGGACGCGCCGGGCACGGGGTACGCGGTGACCGGCCCGGACGGGATGCGGCTGCTGTATCTGCCGCCGGGCGCGGCGCCCGCGGGCCTGATGGGGCCGGAGGAGCCGTACGACATGGTGGTCGCCGATGTCGTCGGGCGGCCGGACGCGCTGGCGAAGCTGCGGGCGGTGGGGGCACTCGGGCCGACCACGGACGTCGTCGCCGCCCATCTGGACCATGACGTCCCGCCGGGCTCCGAGCTGGCGCGGCGGCTCGCGGCGGCGGGGGCGCGGGCGGTGCCGGACGGCACGGTGCTGCCTGTCGGAGCCTATGAGGACGTACCGGACGTCCCGCGACGCACCCTTGTGCTGGGCGGGGCGCGGTCGGGCAAGTCGGTGGAGGCCGAGCGGCGTCTGGAGGCGTTCCCGGACGTGCTGTACGTGGCCACGGGCGGGACGCGGAGCGGGGACACGGAGTGGGCGGCGCGGGTGGCCGCGCACCGTGAGCGGCGGCCCGGCTCCTGGCGCACCGCCGAGACCTGCGACCTCGTACCGCTCCTGAAGGAGGAGGGGCCGCCGCTGCTGATCGACTGCCTGTCGCTGTGGCTGACGGACGTGATGGACGCGGTGAACGCGTGGGACGACGCCGAGTGGGCGACCGGCGGCGAGCGGGCGCTGCGGGCCCGGGTGGAGGAACTGGCGGCGGCGGTCCGTGAGACCCGGCGGACGGTCGTCGCCGTCTCGAACGAGGTGGGCTCCGGCATCGTCCCGGCGACCGCGTCCGGCCGCCGCTACCGCGACGAACTCGGCCGTCTGAACACGGCGTTCGCGGCGGAGTGCGAGCATGTGCTGCTGGTGGTGGCAGGGCAGGCGCTGGCGCTGCGCGGATGACGGCCGAAGGGATGGCGTTCACGGCACACCCTGACTGCGGGTGGCGCCCTGGCGTTCGATCTCTGCCGGTACTGTTCGGCGAATGAGCTCGCTTAATCTCGACGACTTCACCGATCTGATCGAGCGCCCCGACGGCGGGGTGCGCCGCGACGCGGAGGCGCGCCGGGAGCGTCAGATCGTGCCGCCCGGGGCACTGGGGCGACTGGACGACCTGGGTGA
Organism: Streptomyces sp. NPDC093984; assembly: GCF_044764595.1. NCBI lineage: Bacteria > Bacillati > Actinomycetota > Actinomycetes > Kitasatosporales > Streptomycetaceae > Streptomyces > Streptomyces sp. NPDC093984. Next base: position 401,236 of record NZ_JBIWIM010000003.1, read on the forward strand.
GTGGCTGGCGGCGGCGCAGTCCGCCGTGCCGGTGCGGCCGATCGAGCGGCCGCGCGCGGTGCTGTTCGCGGGCGACCACGGGGTCGCCTCGCTCGGTGTGTCGGCGCGGCCGGCGGGCGGCGCGGACCAGCTGGTGCGGGCGGTCCTGGAGGGCGCGAGCCCGGCGTCGATCCTTGCGCGGCAGCTGAACGTGCCCGTGCGGGTGGTGGACATGGCGCTGGACTGCGACCCCGAGGGGCTTCCGCAGGACGTCGTACGGCACCGGGTGCGGCGCGGCAGCGGACGCATCGACGTCGAGGACGCGCTGACGCTTCAGGAGGCGGAGGCGGCGTTCCGGGCGGGGGTCGCGGTCGCGGACGAGGAGGCCGACGCCGGGACGGACCTGGTCGTCCTCGGTGATGTGAGCGTCGGCGGGACGACGCCGGCGGCGGTGCTGATCGCCGCGCTGTGCGGGACCGACGCCTCGGTGGTGACCGGGCGTGGGGGCCTGGCGATCGACGACCTGGCGTGGATGCGCAAGTGTGCGGCGATCCGGGACGCGCTGCGGCGGGCCCGGCCCGTGCTCGGGGACCAGTTGCAGTTGCTGGCGGCGGTGGGCGGTGCCGATCTGGCCGCGATGACCGGCTTCCTGCTGCAGTGTGCGGTGCGCAAGACGCCGGTGATCCTGGACGGGGTGGTGTCGGCGGCGTGCGCGCTGGTGGCGCAGCGGATCGCGTTCCGCGCGCCGGACTGGTGGCTGGCGGGCCAGAACAGCGGGGAGCCGGCCCAGGCCAAGGCTCTGGACCGGATGGCCCTGGAACCGCTGCTCGACCACGGTGTGACGGTCGGTGAGGGAGCCGGGGCCCTGCTGGCGCTGCCCCTCGTGCAGGCCGCCGCCGCGCTGGCCGCGGAGCTCCCGGAGAAGCCCGGGGAGGCCGAGGACAAGCAGTGAACTGGCCGATTTCTGCCTTGAACCGCTCCCCCACCCGCCCCCGAGCGCCCCATATCATCGCCCTTCATGGGAGATGCCCGATTTAGTGCGGAACGGGAACGCTCGGTTCGGCCGGGGGGTGGGGGGCGGGCCTCCCGGCGGGCCGCCGCGTTCGCCGTCTGGTACCTGCGTGCCGTCACGTTCATCAACTTCCTCTCCGCCGTCTGGGTCTCCTTCGGGCAGGACGTGCGACGGCACAACCAGGAGAACCAGTTCACGCCGTACCTGCTCACCGCGGGCTTCGCCTCCGGCGTGTTCACGATGTTCCTCGCCGTCACCATGCGGCGTCGCAAGCGGGCCGCGTGGATCCTCAACCTGGCGCTCAGCGGCCCGTTCCTGCTGCTGTTCGCGTTCGCCATGACCTTCCCGGAGATCCGGCAGTACGCCCAGAACTGGATCTCCCTGGTCCTCACCGCGGCCTTCGCCGGCGCGCTCCTCGTCGGCCGGCGCGAGTTCTACGCCAAGGGCGACCGGTCCAACCCGCGGCTCGCCGCCGCCGTCGCCGCCGGCGGTCTGCTCACCTCCTCCCTGCTCGCCGCGTTTCTGGTCACCGTCACCAACACCGCGCGGGACGCCCACCGTTCGACCTTCCCGGAGCGCTGGCGCTACGGCACCCTGCGCCTGGTCTCGGTCACCGTGGACGACTCCCACTACCCGGGGATCGCCACCCCCAACTGGGTCAACGTCACCATCAACGTGTTCAGCACGCTGCTCGTCCTCGCCGTCCTGTACGCCGCCTTCCGCTCCCGGCGCGCCGTCGACCCGATCACCGAGGACGACGAGAAACGACTGCGGGCGCTGCTCGAACGGCACGGCGAGCGCGACTCCCTCGGCTACTTCGCACTGCGCCGCGAGAAGAGCGTCATCTGGTCGCCCACCGGCAAGGCGGCCGTCGCCTACCGGGTCCTCGGCGGCGTCTCGCTCGCCTCAGGCGACCCGCTCGGCGACCCGGAGGCCTGGCCCGGCGCCATCGAGCCCTGGCTCGCCCAGGCCCGCGCGCACGGCTGGATCCCGGCCGTGATGGGCGCGAGCGAGGAGGCCGGAACCGTCTACGCGCGGCACGGGCTGGACGCCCTGGAACTCGGCGACGAAGCCATCGTGGACGTCGGCGAGTTCACCCTCGAGGGGCGGGCCATGCGCACCGTCCGCCAGGCCTGCAACCGGGTGCGACGCGCCGGGTACACGGTCCGCATCCGGCGCCACGCCGACATCCCCGCCGACGAGATGGCGTTCCTGCTGCAGAAGGCCGACGACTGGCGCGACGGGGCCACCGAACGCGGCTTCAGCATGGCGCTGGGCAGGCTCGGCGACCCGGAGGACGGGCAGTGCGTGATGCTGGAGTGCAGGGACGGCGGGGGACGGCTGCGGGCGCTGCTGTCCTTCGTGCCGTGGGGACCGCACGGCCTGTCGCTGGACCTGATGCGGCGCGACCGGGACTCCGACAACGGCCTCATGGAGTTCATGGTCATCGAACTGCTGCGCCGCGCCCGGGAGATCGAGGTCACGCAGGTCTCGCTCAACTTCGCCATGTTCCGCTCCGTCTTCGAACGTGGTGCGCGGCTCGGCGCCGGACCGGTGCTCAGGCTGTGGCGTTCGCTGCTCAGCTTCTTCTCGCGCTGGTGGCAGATCGAGTCGCTGTACCGGGCCAACGCGAAGTACCGGCCCATCTGGGAACCCAGGTTCCTGCTCTTCGAGAAGAGCGCGGACCTGCTGCGCATCGGCATCGCTTCGGCGCGCGCCGAGGGGTTCCTGGGGGGCCTGGCGTCGGATTCCCGTCGTCCGCCCGGAGGGCGGGCCCCGCGACGTCTGGTGCGTGCGATCGCAAGGCGCCGGAGGGCCCTCGATGGGGGTCCCCCCTGCTCGAGCGAAGCCGAGAGCTTGGGGGAGGAGCCACGCGGGCTCTCCGGCAACGCGGCGAGCGTGCGTGCCAGGCGTCGCGGGGCAGCCGGGAATCCGACGCCAGGCCCCGCGGCACCGGGACTGCCGAAGTGGCTGCATCGCAAGCACCTGCAGTCACACAGGTGAGGAGCACGGGGGAGATGACGAGCGCCGGGGAGCCGATCAGTGCCGGGGAGCCGATGAGCGCCGGGCGGACGGGGACCGCTGGATGAACGCCCTCGCCCGCCTGGTCCGCGCCGAGTGGGGACCGCCGTACGTCACCGTGCGTCAGGCACTCGTCCGGCGCACCTGGCGGGCGCTGCCGATGACGCTCGTGGCCGTGTGCCTCACGTCGGTCCTGCAGTTCGTGCAGAACCAGTCGTGGGGCTTTCGGTTCGTGCAGAACATCGGGTCCGTACGGGCCGAGGAGCCGCTGTGGCTGGCCCTGCTGCGCACCCCGCTCTCCCTCTTCGTGCCGGCTCTCGACCTGCCGGTGTGGGGGGCGCTGCTGCAGATACTGTTCGTCTTCGGGATCGCCGAGATCTGCCTGGGCTGGTGGCGCACCCTCGTCATCGCCTACGCGGCCACACTGGCCGGCACCCTGTACGCGCGCGTGGGCATCGGCCTGGGCGCGCACCATCCGCTGGGGCTGCCCGCGACGGACGCGCAGGTCGTCGACACCGGGCCGTCGGCGGCGGTGATCGGGCTGGCCCTTTTCCTGTGCTGGCGGTACGGCGCGCGCGTCACCGGGAGCGTGGTGATCGCGGCGATGGTCGTGGAGCTGGTGGTGAAGGACAACCTCGCGGGCAAGGAGCACATCGCGGCGATCGGGGCGGTGGTGCTGTTGTGCTCGGTGTCGGAGCTGCGCCAACGTTCCCTGGACGCCGCGTGGTTGCGTGATACCCGGGGGTGAGGGCCGGGGCGTGCCGGCTGGGCCAGCTACGCTGCCGCCGTGTCCAGGATCCCGCCCGCCCATGGCCTCCGTTTCGCCTTCGGCACCCTCACCGTGCTTCCCGTCGAGGTCACCCGGTGGGACCGGGACGCCGCGCGTGGAGGCATGTTGTGCGCACCCCTCGCCGGAGTCGTCGTCGGTGGGATCGCCGGGTCGGCCGGGGCGGTGCTGGACCTGCTGGGTACGGGAGCCCTGCTCGCCGCCGTCGGTTCCGCCGCCGTGCCCGCCGTGCTCACCCGGGGGCTGCATCTGGACGGGCTGGCCGACACCGCCGACGGGCTCGGAAGCGGCAAGCCCGCCGAGGACGCGTTGCGGATCATGAAGCAGTCCGACATCGGGCCGTTCGGTGTGATCACGCTGGTCCTCGTGCTGCTGGCGCAGGTGGCGGCGCTCGCGCAGGCGTACGGCCACTCCTGGGAGCGGGGGGTCCTCGCGGCGGTCGTCTCCGCGACGGCGGCCCGGCTGGCCCTCACCCTGGCCGCGCGCGACGGCGTACCGGCCGCCCGGCCCGAGGGGCTGGGGGCCGCGGTCGCGGGCGTGGTGCCGGCGGGTGGTGCGCTGGCGGTGGGCGTCGCCGTCGCCGTGGCCGCGGCGGCCGGGGGCGCGCTCCTCGGGGCGTACGACACGGCCCGTACGGTCCTCGCGGTCGTCGTCGCGGTCGCCGTCGCCGAACTGCTGCTGCGGCACTGCGTGCGGCGCTTCGGCGGGGTCACCGGTGATGTCTTCGGCGGGCTCGCCGAGACCGCCGCGACAGCGGCACTCGTCGTGCTGTCACTGGGCTGAACAGGGCCGCCGCCACCCCTCAGGTCGTACCGGACGCTCCGCGGGGCGGACTTCGGGGAGTGCGCGACCGCCCCCGGCGGTGATCGCCGACGCCGGGCACCACAGAAACCGGCCACCGCGCGTAGGCTCGTGCCGGATGATTCCCTGCCCAGGTGAAAACCGGATGCGGGGCAGGGCCTAGGGTCGGTTCCCGGGCCGGCCGACCCCATCCGTTCGGCCACCTGAAACTCAATCGGAAGCGAGATTTCACCACCGTGACTGCTCTCACTCTCAGCACCGCCGCCGCGGCCGGCCTGCGCGCCGACGCGATCGTGGTCGGTGTCGCGAAGGGCGCTGAGGGCCCGGTCGTCGCACCGGGCGCCGAGGCCGTGGACCAGGCGTACGACGGCAGGCTCGCCGCCATCCTGCAGACCCTGGGCGCCTCCGGTGCCGAGGGCGAGGTGACGAAGCTGCCCGCGCCCTCCGGCTTCAAGGCCCCCGTCGTGGTGGCGGTGGGCCTCGGTGCCGAGCCGGAGAAGGACGAGGCGTTCACCGCCGAGGCGCTGCGCCGCGCCGCCGGATCCGCGGCCCGCGCGCTCGCCGGCTCGAAGAAGGCCGCCTTCGCGCTGCCGATCACGGACGCCGCCGACGCCGGCGTCATCGGCGAGGGGGCGCTGCTCGGCGCGTACTCCTTCGACACGTACAAGGAGAACGGCAGGAACGGCCGGAACGCCAAGAACGGCAAGGCCCCGCTCGCCGAGGTCGCCCTGCTCGGCGGCAAGCCCCGCGACAAGGCGTACAAGGCGGCCGTGGAGCGCGCCGTCGCCGTCGCCGAGGAGCTCAACCGCGCCCGCGACCTGATCAACACCCCGCCGAACGACCTGAACCCGGCGGCCTTCGCGGCCCTCGCGCAGACCGCGGCCAAGGAGCACGGCATCAAGGTGCAGGTGCTCGACGAGAAGGCGCTGGCCAAGGGCGGCTACGGCGGCATCCTCGGCGTCGGCGCGGGCTCCGCCTCCGCCCCGCGCCTGGTGAAGCTGTCGTACACGCACTCCAAGGCGAGCAAGCACCTGGCCTTCGTCGGCAAGGGCATCACCTACGACTCGGGCGGCATCTCGCTGAAGCCCGCCGGTCACAACGAGACCATGAAGTGCGACATGTCCGGCGCGGCGGCGGTGTTCGCCGCGGTCGTGGCCGCCGCCCGCCTCGGCCTCGAGGTGAACGTCACCGGCTGGCTCGCCCTCGCCGAGAACATGCCGTCGGGCTCCGCGACCCGCCCCGGTGACGTGCTGCGCATGTACAGCGGCAAGACCGTCGAGGTCCTCAACACGGACGCCGAGGGCCGGCTGGTCCTCGCGGACGCGCTGTGGGCGGCCTCGGAGGAGAACCCGAACGCGATCGTGGACGTCGCCACCCTGACCGGCGCGATGATGCTGGCGCTCGGCAGCCGCACCTTCGGGATCATGGCGAACGACGACGCGTTCCGCACCGCGGTCCACGAGGCGGCCGGGGAGGTCGGCGAGGACTCCTGGCCGATGCCGCTGCCGGAGCACCTGCGCAAGGGCATGGACTCCCCCACGGCCGACATCGCGAACATGGGCGAGCGGATGGGCGGCGGGCTGGTCGCCGGCCTGTTCCTGAGGGAGTTCGTCGGCGAGGGCATCACCTGGGCCCACCTCGACATCGCGGGACCGGCCTTCAACGAGCAGGGCCCCTTCGGCTACACCCCGAAGGGTGGCACGGGCTCGGCGGTGCGCACCCTGGTCCGGCTCGCGGAGCTGACGGCCGCCGGCGACCTGGGCTGATCGCGGCGCACGACGATGAGGGCGGCCCCCTGACCGACGCGGTCAGGGGGCGCCCTTGTCCCGCACCGGGCGTTACGCCCTCGACGAAATCCGTACGGCCCACCGGCGCCGCGACCTTGCGACGTGACGGATCAGACGTCTCACACACCGGCCCGGCGTCTCGGTGGCCGCCGACAAGTGCAAAGATGGGGTCTCGGCAGGACAGGGCCCCACCGAAGGGCCGAAGCATCAAGCGGCCGGACACCAGCCGCCTGCCGGTCACCGACGACCGGCGCACGGCGCACATGCATGGAGGACGTGACGTGGCGAACGACGCCAGCACCGTTTTCGACCTAGTGATCCTCGGCGGCGGTAGCGGTGGTTACGCCGCGGCCCTGCGCGGGGCGCAGCTGGGCCTGGACGTCGCCCTGATCGAGAAGGACAAGGTCGGCGGCACCTGCCTGCACCGGGGCTGCATCCCCACCAAGGCCCTGCTGCACGCGGGCGAGATCGCCGACCAGGCCCGCGAGAGCGAGCAGTTCGGTGTCAAGACCAGCTTCGAGGGCATCGACGTACCGGCCGTCCACAAGTACAAGGACGACGTCATCTCGGGCCTGTACAAGGGTCTGCAGGGACTGATCGCCTCCCGCAAGGTGACCTACATCGAGGGTGAGGGCTACCTGTCCTCCCCGACCTCCGTCGATGTCAACGGCCAGCGCATCCAGGGCCGCCACGTCCTGCTCGCGACCGGCTCCGTGCCGAAGTCGCTGCCCGGTCTGGAGATCGACGGCAACCGCATCATCTCCTCCGACCACGCCCTCGTCCTGGACCGCGTGCCGAAGTCCGCGATCATCCTGGGCGGCGGCGTCATCGGCGTCGAGTTCGCCTCCGCGTGGAAGTCCTTCGGCTCCGACGTCACGATCATCGAGGGCCTCAAGCACCTCGTCCCGGTCGAGGACGAGAACTCCTCCAAGCTTCTCGAGCGCGCCTTCCGCAAGCGCGGGATCAAGTTCAACCTCGGCACCTTCTTCCAGAAGGCCGAGTACACCCAGGACGGTGTGAAGGTCACCCTCGCCGACGGCAAGGAGTTCGAGGCCGAGGTCCTCCTCGTCGCCGTCGGCCGCGGCCCGGTCTCGCAGGGCCTCGGCTACGAGGAGGCCGGGGTCGCCATGGACCGCGGCTACGTCCTCGTCGACGAGTACATGCGCACCAACGTCCCCACCATCTCCGCCGTCGGCGACCTGGTCCCGACCCTCCAGCTGGCCCACGTCGGCTTCGCCGAGGGCATCCTGGTGGCGGAGCGTCTGGCGGGTCTGAAGACCGTTCCGATCGACTACGACGGTGTGCCGCGGGTGACGTACTGCCACCCCGAGGTCGCCTCCGTCGGCATCACCGAGGCCAAGGCCAAGGAGATCTACGGCGCGGACAAGGTCGTCGCCCTGAAGTACAACCTGGCGGGCAACGGCAGGAGCAAGATCCTCAAGACCGCCGGCGAGATCAAGCTCGTCCAGGTCAAGGACGGTGCCGTGGTCGGCGTCCACATGGTCGGTGACCGCATGGGCGAGCAGGTCGGCGAGGCCCAGCTGATCTACAACTGGGAGGCGCTGCCGGCCGAGGTGGCCCAGCTCATCCACGCCCACCCGACGCAGAACGAGGCGCTCGGCGAGGCCCACCTGGCCCTGGCCGGCAAGCCGCTGCACGCACACGACTGACCCTCGGTCGACGAACGCGACGACACAGACTTCCGCTTCCCCTGGTTCTCGACTTCGCTCGAACCGGGGGAGACCCCATCCGTAAGGAGCAACCGAAACCATGGCGGTTTCCGTAACCCTTCCGGCGCTCGGTGAGAGCGTCACCGAGGGCACTGTCACCCGCTGGCTGAAGGCCGAGGGAGAGCGCGTCGAGGCCGACGAGCCGCTGCTCGAGGTCTCGACCGACAAGGTCGACACCGAGATCCCGGCGCCGGCGTCCGGCGTGCTGTCCTCCATCAAGGTCGCCGAGGACGAGACGGTGGAGGTCGGCGCCGAGCTGGCCGTCATCGACGACGGCACCGGTGCCCCGGCCGCCGCCCCGGCCCCGGCCGCCGAGGCCGCTCCCGCCCCGGCCCCGACCCCCACGGCCGCTCCGGCCGCCCAGGCCCCGGTGGCCCCCTCCACCGAGCAGGCCGCCCCGGCCCCGGCTCCGACCGCCGAGGCCACCGCCGGTGCCGGCACCGCCGAGGGCACCGAGGTCGTCCTGCCCGCGCTCGGCGAGTCCGTCACCGAGGGCACCGTCACCCGCTGGCTGAAGTCGGTCGGCGACACCGTCGAGGCCGACGAGCCGCTGCTCGAGGTCTCCACGGACAAGGTCGACACCGAGATCCCGGCGCCCACCTCCGGTGTGCTGCTCGAGATCGTCGTCGGTGAGGACGAGACCGCCGAGGTCGGCGCCAAGCTCGCCGTCATCGGCGCCCCGGGTGCCGCTCCTGCGGCCGCCCCGGCCCCGGCCGCCCCCGCCCCGGCGCCCGCCGCCGAGGCCCCGGCCGCCCCCGCGGCTCCGGCCGCCCCGGCCCCGGCTGCTGCTCCGGCTCCGGCTCCCGCCGCCCCGGCGGCCCCCGCCGCTGCCGCCCCGGCCCCGGCCCAGCCCGCGGCTCCGGCTCCCGCGCCTGCGCCTGCGCCTGCGCCCGCCCCGGCCCCGGCTGCTGCTCCGGCCGCCGCCCAGCCGACCGACGAGGGTGCCTACGTCACCCCGCTGGTGCGCAAGCTCGCCGCCGAGAACGGCGTCGACCTGTCCGCCGTCAAGGGCACCGGCGTCGGCGGCCGTATCCGCAAGCAGGACGTCATCGCCGCCGCCGAGGCCGCGAAGGCCGCCGCCGCAGCCCCGGCTCCGGCCGCCGCCGCACCGGCCGCCAAGAAGGCTGCCCCGGCGCTCGAGGTCTCCCCGCTGCGCGGCCAGACCATCAAGATGCCGCGGATCCGCAAGGTCATCGGCGACAACATGGTCAAGGCGCTGCACGAGCAGGCCCAGCTGTCGTCGGTCGTCGAGGTCGACGTCACCCGCCTGATGAAGCTGCGCGCCAGGGCGAAGGACTCCTTCGCGGCCCGCGAGGGCGTCAAGCTCTCCCCGATGCCGTTCTTCGTCAAGGCCGCCGCCCAGGCGCTGAAGGCCCACCCGGTCATCAACGCCCGGATCAACGAGGCCGAGGGGACCATCACCTACTTCGACACCGAGCACATCGGTATCGCGGTGGACTCCGAGAAGGGCCTGATGACCCCGGTCATCAAGAACGCCGGTGACCTGAACATCGCCGGTATCGCCAAGGCCACCGCCGACCTGGCGGCCAAGGTCCGCGGCAACAAGATCACGCCGGACGAGCTGGCCGGCGCGACCTTCACCATCTCCAACACCGGTTCGCGCGGTGCGCTCTTCGACACGATCATCGTGCCGCCGGGCCAGGTCGCGATCCTCGGCATCGGCGCCACGGTCAAGCGCCCGGCCGTCATCGAGACGGAGGAGGGTACGGTCATCGGCGTCCGCGACATGACCTACCTGACGCTGTCCTACGACCACCGCCTGGTGGACGGCGCCGACGCGGCCCGTTACCTGACGGCGGTCAAGGCGATCCTGGAGGCGGGCGAGTTCGAGGTCGAGCTCGGCCTCTGATCCCCTCAGGGATACGGCTGTACGACGCCCCCGTCCGGAGCTCTCCGGGCGGGGGCGTCGCGTTTGCCGGGTGTAAGCCTCGTCTCACCTGCGCAAAAGCGCCGGTATGCGCCCTTCCCCCAGACGGTGGCGGCCGTATTGTCTAAACGTCGAACGCCCCCGGGGGCCACTGGGCCCCTCTCTAAGGAGCCCTCATGACCGCGCCCGTCGTCCACTCGCTGCGCGAACAGATCCGCGAGCACATCGTGGAGGGGATCGTCAGCGGCCGCTGGAAGCCGGGCGAGCGGATCGTGGAGCGGCGGATCGCGACCGAGTTGGAGGTCAGCCAGACGCCCGTGCGCGAGGCGCTGCGGGAGCTGGAGTCGCTGCGGCTGATCGAGTCGGCGCCGAACAAGGGTGTACGGGTGCGGAACCTGTCGGCGGCCGACCTGGAGGAGAGCTACCCGGTACGGGCCGGCCTGGAGGCGATCGCGGCGGAACTGGCGGCGCAGCGGCTGGCGGAGGACTGCTCGGCGCTGGAACCGCACGTGGCCGCGCTCTACGAGGCGGACCGCAGGTCGGACGGTACGGCACAGGTACGGCACACCGTGGCCTTCCACCGGGAACTCGTCCGCGCGGCGGGCAACTCGGTGCTGCTGCACACGTGGGAGGGCCTGGGCATCGAGGTCTTCACGGCCCTGTCGATCCGCTGGCTGGGCACGGTCCAGCAGTCGTACGCGGAGGAACACGAGGAACTGGTACAGGCGTTCAAGCGCCGCGACCCGAGGATCGCGGACCTGGTGAAGGCCCACGTACTCGGCTGCGCGCCGAGGGCGTAGCCAGTCGGTTCGCGGCCGCTTCCGGCACTGCCGGACCAGACCGCCGCGGCTGAACGTCGGCTGCGGTGGGAACAAAGGGCGTCGGCGGTTCAGGCCCCCGCACTCCCCGGACCGCCTGCAGGCCCCCGCACTCGCCGGACCGCCTGCCATCCGCCGCGGCCACGGACGAACGCGGCTCAACTCTCTCCGGCGCAACGGCGATCAGCCCCCACCGCGGCGATCGGCGCTGTCGAACTGCCCGCACCCGGCAACCGGAAACCTCCTCGGACACGAGAGCAGAGCCCCGAACCTCCTCGAACACGAGAGCAGAGCCCCGCTCAGACGCGCCCCGACCTGCAAAAACCGCGGGCGGGAGCGTCACCCGGTGCCACCGACGGAGGCACCCCGTGCCGACTTTCTCGTGATCAAGAGGTTTTGCCCCTCACCCCTTTGATCGATCATCGATCAGGGAGTTAGAGTCCCCGGTGGACTCTCACCGGAGCCCACGCCCTGTCCTGCCAAAGACCAAGGGCACCCCTGACCCTTACCGATGAGGGAACCCCCTTCGACTGAGGAAGGCGGCGACATGACCGACCCCCAGGCCATCCAGCCGAGCGAGCTCGACCAGCTCCCGGACCGCGACCCCGAGGAGACCGCCGAATGGCAGGCCTCCCTGGACGCCGTCGCCAAGGCGGCCGGGCCGCACCGTGCCGCGTACCTGATGCGCCGCACGCTGGAGCGCGCCGAGGGGACCGGCATCGCGCTGCCGAAGCTCCTCGAGACCGACTACGTCAACTCCATCCCCACCGCCGCCGAGCCGTCCGTGCCCGGTGACGAGGAGATGGAGGCCCGGATCACCGCCTGGAACCGCTGGAACGCGGCGGCCATGGTGACCCGCGGCAGCAAACACGGCGTCGGCGGCCACATCGCCACCTTCGCCTCCGCCGCCTGGCTGTACGAGACCGGCTTCAACCACTTCTTCAAGGGCAAGGAGGGCGACGGCTCGGGCGACCAGCTCTACATCCAGGGCCACGCCTCCCCCGGCATCTACGCCCGCGCCTTCCTCGACGGCCGCCTGACCGAGCAGCACCTGGACAACTTCCGCCAGGAGGCCGGCGGCAACGGCCTGCCCTCCTACCCGCACCCGCGCCGCCTGCCCTGGCTGTGGGAGTTCCCGACGGTGTCGATGGGCCTCGGCCCGCTCTCCGCGATCTACCAGGCGCGCTTCAACCGCTACCTCACCAGCCGCGGCATCAAGGACGTCTCGTCCTCGCACGTGTGGGCGTTCCTCGGCGACGGCGAGATGGACGAGCCGGAGTCGACGGCGGCCCTCGCGCTCGCCGCCCGTGAGGAGCTGGACAACCTCACCTTCGTCATCAACTGCAACCTGCAGCGCCTCGACGGCCCGGTGCGCGCCAACTTCAAGATCGTGCAGGAGCTGGAGGCCCAGTTCCGCGGCGCGGGCTGGAACGTCGTCAAGACGCTGTGGGGCACCGCCTGGGACGAGCTGTTCGCCCTCGACACCACGGGCGCGCTCGTACGCCGCCTGCGCGAGGTGCCGGACGCGCAGGTCCAGACGTACCAGACCCGCGACGCCGCCTACATCCGCGAGGACTTCTTCGGCAAGGACCCGGCGCTCGCCGAGATGGCGAAGCTGCTGAGCGACGACAAGATCATCGAGTGCTTCCACTTCTCCCGCGGTGGTCACGAGGCGCGCAAGGTCTACGCCGCGTACAAGGCCGCCCTGGAGCACAAGGGCGCGCCGACGGTGATCCTGGCCCAGACGGTCAAGGGCCACACGCTCGGTGAGGGCTTCGCGTCGAAGAACGCCAACCACCAGATGAAGAAGCTGACGGTGGACGAGTTCAAGGCGATGCGCGACCGCCTCGGCCTGCCGATCAAGGACAGCGACTTCGTCGACGGCGTGGTCCCCTACGGCCACCCCGGCGCCGACTCCCCCGAGGTCCGCTACCTCCAGGAGCGCCGCGCGGCCCTCGGCGGCCCGGCCCCGGCCCGCCGCGTCCACCCGGTCGCTCCGCTGCCCGCGCCCGCCGAGAAGGCGTTCGCCGCCTTCGACAAGGGCTCCGGCTCCCAGAACGTGGCCACGACCATGGCGTTCGTCCGTCTGGTCAAGGACCTGGTCCGCGACAAGGAGACGGGCAGGCGCTGGGTGCCGATCGTCCCGGACGAGGCGCGCACCTTCGGCATGGAGTCGCTGTTCCCGTCCCTCGGCATCTACTCCCCCAAGGGCCAGACGTACGAGCCGGTCGACCGCGACCAGCTGATGTACTACAAGGAGGCCAAGAACGGCCAGATCCTCAACGAGGGGATCACCGAGGCCGGTTCGATGGCCGACTTCATCGCCGCTTCGACGTCGTACGCGACGCACGGCGAGGCGATGATCCCGTTCTACATCTTCTACTCGATGTTCGGCTGGCAGCGCACGGCCGACCAGATGTGGCAGCTCGGCGACCAGCTCGGCCGCGGCTTCCTCGTCGGCGCCACGGCCGGCCGTACCACGCTGACCGGTGAGGGTCTGCAGCACGCGGACGGCCACTCCCCCGTCATCGCCGCGACCAACCCGGCGGCGCTGACCTACGACCCGGCGTTCGCCTACGAGATCGCGGTCATCGTCAAGGACGGTCTGCGCCGTATGTACGGCGAGGCGGCGCCGGGTGAGGACCAGGACGTCTTCTACTACCTGACCGTATACAACGAGCCGCTGCCGCAGCCCGCGAAGCCCGCCGCCCCGGGCGTCGACGAGGGCATCGTCAAGGGCCTGTACCGCTTCAACACGGCGGAGTCCGCGGGCCTGGCCCCGGTCGCCAACGCCCCGCGCATCCAGCTGCTGGGCTCCGGTACGGCGATCCACTGGGCGCTGAAGGCGCAGAAGCTGCTCGCCGAGGAGTGGGGCGTGGCCGCGGACGTGTGGTCGGCGACCTCCTGGACCGAGCTGCGGCGCGACGCCCTGGAGGCCGACGCGGCCCTGCTGCGTGGCGAGGAGCGGGTACCGTACGTACGCCAGGTGCTCCAGGGCGCCGAGGGCCCGGTGCTGGCCGTCTCCGACTACATGCGCCAGGTCCCGGACCAGATCGCGCAGTGGGTGGAGCAGGACTGGTCCTCGCTCGGCGCCGACGGCTTCGGCCTCTCGGACACCCGTGAGGCGGCCCGCCGCCACTTCGGCGTCGACGCCGAGTCGATCGTGGTCGCGGCCCTCGCCCAGCTCGCGAAGCGCAGCGAGGTCAAGGCGACGGCCGTGAAGGAGGCCCGCGAGAAGTACGGCCTGTAAGGGCTCGAGTCCGGTGAAGGGGTACGGCGGTCCCGCCGTACCCCTTCCCTGTCAGTGCCCCCCGGCATGATGAACCCATGCGTGCCGCCCGTCTGATCAAAATGGTGCTGCTGCTCCAGGCCCGGCCCTCCATGACCGCCGCCGAGCTGGCGAAGGAGCTGGAGGTGTCCGAGCGGACCGTCACCCGGGACGCTCAGGCGCTGTCGGAGGCGGGGATCCCGGTGTACGCGGACCGGGGGCGGATCGGCGGCTACCGCCTGGTCGGCGGGTACCGCACCCGGCTTACCGGTCTCGCCCGCAGCGAGGCCGAGGCGCTGTTCCTGAGCGGCGTGCCGGGCGCGCTGCGCGAGATGGGTCTTCAGGACGCGGCCTCGGCGGCCCGTCTGAAGGTGTCGGCGGCCCTCCTCCCCTCGCTGCGCGACGCGCCGCGCACGGCGGCGCAGCGGTTCCATCTGGACGCGCCCGACTGGTTCAAGGAGCCCGAGACGCCCGCCCTGCTCCCGGCGGTCGCGGACGCCGTGTGGGACGACCGGCCGGTCACCGCGCGCTACCGGCGCGGCGAGGACGTGGTGGAGCGCGAACTGGAGCCCTACGGGCTCGTGCTGAAGGCGGGCGTCTGGTACCTGTGCGCGCGGGTCGGCGAGCCGCGGGGGCGCGCTGCGCAGGACGCGGGGCACGGCCCCTTCCGGGTGTACCGCATCGACCGCTTCACGGCCGTGGACGTGGGCGGGGAACGGTTCGCCCGCGACGAGGAGTTCGACCTGCCCGCCTTCTGGGCGGAGCGCGCCGAGCAGTTCGCGCGGTCCATCCTGCGGTCCGAGGTCGTGGTGCGGCTGTCCGAGGACGGCGTGAGAAGACTGCCGTACGCCGTCGGCCACGCCGCGGCTCGGGAGGCGCTGCGGGACGCGGGCGCCCCGGACGAGCGCGGTCGGGTGACGGCGACCCTGCCGGTGGAGTCCGAGGAGGTCGCGCACACCCAGCTCACGGCGCTCGGCCCGGAGGTCGAGGTGCTGTCGCCCGAGGGGCTGCGGGCGCGTTTCGCGAGCGACGCTCGGCGGCTCGCGGGGCTCTACGCCACCTGACGTCCCGGCGCACTCCGCGTGCGCCCGTTGCGCCGAAGGCCGATGCTGGTCCCGTGATGGACGAGATGGAGTTCTGGGAGCTGGTGGACGCGAGCCGCGAGGCCGCCGAGGGCGACCCCGAGGAACAGGCCGACGTGCTGGTCGAGCGGCTCCTGCAACTGGACCCGGAGTCGGTCGTGGACTTCGCCCGGCACTTCGAGTCCCGGTTCAACCGCTCCTACCGCTGGGACCTGTGGGGTGCCGCCTGGGTGCTGCTCGACGGGGCCAGCGACGACGCGTTCGACTCCTTCCGGTGCTGGCTGATCGGCCAGGGCCGGCATGTCTTCGAGGGCGCCCTGCACGATCCCGACTCGCTCGCCGACCTGCTGGAGGAGTTCGACGAGGAGATCGACGGCGACGGAGAGGAACTCGGCTACGCGGCGGACGAGGCGTACGAACAGCTCACCGGCACCGAGACGCCCGACCTGGGCATCCCGCCCGCGCCCGCGGAGCCGGAGGGCACGCCGTTCGACCTGGAGAACGAGTCCGTGCTGGCCGAGCGCTACCCGAGACTGTGGGACCGTTTCCGGGCCTGAGGCTATGCCGCGCGTCGGCGGGTGGCCTCCGAGGGCAGGTAAGCCTGTGCCTGACCGGCGCCCGGGAGGTGGGGGTGCGGCGCCCGTCCGGGGTTCGCCGCGTGGTGGAGCGGCGCCCTGTTGGCCTGGTCGAGGGCGGACGCCGTGGCCGCAGCCGGGCCGAGGACGACCGCCGCGACCGCGCAGAGCACCGTCCACGGGTTGCGCGCGGCCCCCGCCCAGGTGCTCGTCCTCTTCGTCTCCGTACTGCTGCTGCTCATGATCCACACCTCCGGTTCGGCTGTTGCCGCAACCGTAGGCCGCCGGGTTCTCAGGACCCTGCGGACGACCTGTGGCGTCGCTGTGGACCGCGGCCACGGGCGGTGCGGGGCACGGGGCCATGACGGGCCCTCACTTCCTGCCCTGGAGGTGGGCCGCCTTCTGTCTGATCGACGGGAGCAGGGCGGTGAGGGCCGCGCCGGGGCAGTTGGTCATATAGCCGTCGTTGTGGCCGGCGAGGGCGGGCAGGAGGGCGGTCTTGCCCTCCTGGTACCGGCTCTGGCCGTTGCTGGAGACCAGCTTGACCCTGCCGCGCGGGTCGATGTCCGCGAGGCCCAGCTTCCATGCGGCCAGGGCGGCGATCGCGTCGGTCATCGCCCGGGGCACGGACACGCCCTGGGAGAAGGTGCCGATGGCGGCGATGCCCGAGGTGCGGTGGTTGAAGCCCTGGGTGTGGGCGCCGGTGACGGGGCGTTCGACGCCGCCCGAACGGCCCTCGTAGATCGTGCCGCAGCGGTCGACCAGGAAGTTGTAGCCGATGTCGTCCCAGCGGCGGTTGCCGATCTGGCCCGCGTACAGCGCCCGGATGATGCGGGGCGTGTCGGCGCAGTCGTACTGGTTGGGCGAGGCGGTGTGGTGCACGAAGACGGCGACGACCTTGTCGTCGTAGCGCGGCGCCGGCCGGCTCCCCGCGCCTTCCTCCGCCTGCGCCCAGGCCGACCGCGGCAGGATGCGCGGCCTGGGGGCCGTGTGCAGGACGGCGGAGCGGGCGCCGACCGGCCGCGGGCGCCGTACCTCGACCGGGGCTTCGGCACTCAACGTCCCGATCAGCAGCGCGGCACCGGCGGTGAGTCCGGGCGTACAGCCGACCAGCAGCAGGACGACGCCCGAGATCCGCACCGAACGGAGCGAACGGAGCGGGCGTCTTTTCCTGCTCCTTCGTGCTCTTCGGAAGACACGCATGGACCCACTGTCCATCCCCTCCGTGGCGCCCGCGATGTGTGGTGTGCCACCCGGTGGAACCATCGTCCCGGTCCAGGACGTTTTCACCAGTGCGCGCCGCGCGGGTCGCCCGGGCCACCACACCCGGCCGGCGGTCCGGAGGTGCTCCCCCGGGTGGTGCAGCGCAGGTCGGCGCGCGGGGCCCGTTTCCGCGCGCCGCGTGCGTGGGGCTGATCACCGGGACCCCGCTGCGCGTACTAAGGGGTCCAAGAGAAAGGCGGCTTCGTGGACCTGCTCGACATCCTTCTGATGCTGGTCATCCTGGCCTACGCGGCGTCCGGCTACCGGCGCGGACTGGTGGCCGGCTGTGTCTCCCTGGCCGGTTTCGTGGGCGGCGCCGTCGTCGGCGTGTGGATCCTGCCCTGGGTGATGCATCTGGTGACGCGGGGGACGACCGCGGCCACGGTGACGGCGGTGTTCACGGTGCTGGTCCCGGCGGCGATCGGCCACGAGCTGGCGGGCCGGCTCGCGCTGAAGCTGCGGCGCGAGCTGGACCACGGGCCGCTCAGGGTGGCCGACGGGATCGGCGGGGCGGCGGCGAACTCGCTGTCGGTGCTGATCGTGGCGTGGGTGGCCGCGAGCGTCCTCGGCGCCTCCTCCTCGCCACTGGTCACGGAGGCGATCCGGGACTCACGGCTGCTGGGCGCCGTGCAGAACGTGATGCCGGACACCACCCCCACCTGGTTCTCGCGCGCCACCTCCGCGCTCACCCAGGCCGGCTTCCCGCAGGTCTTCAACCCCTTCGAGAACGAGCCGACGGCGGGGGTGGCCAAGCCCTCCGGGGACAACGTCACGCCGAGCGCGACGAACGCCGCCAAGCTCAGCACGGTCAAGATCGAGGGCGCCTCGGGCCTCCAGGGCCGCGAGGGCAGCGGCTTCGTGTACGCGGCGCGGCATGTGATGACCAACGCCCACGTGGTGGCCGGCATCGACCACCCGACCGTGCGCGTCGGCGGTGTCGGTCCGGCGTACGCCGCCCGGGTGGTGCTCTTCGACCCCGACCGGGACGTGGCCGTGCTGTACGTGCCGGATCTGCGGGCGCCGGTGCTGCGCTTCGACGGCGACGCCGGACGCGGTGACGCGGCCGTGGTCGCGGGCTATCCGCAGGACGGCGACCTGACGCTGCGGGCCGCCACCGTCGCGAACAAGATCCAGGCGACGGGTCAGAACATCTACAACACGGACACCGTCACGCGGGAGATCTACTCCATCCGCTCCACGGTCCTGCCGGGCAACTCCGGCGGCCCGCTGCTCACCACCGACGGCGAGGTGTACGGCGTGGTGTTCGCCCGGTCCACTTCCGACCAGGAGACGGGGTACGTCCTGACGGCGAACGAGGTGGCGGGCGACGCCCAGCGGGCGGCGAACGCCACGACACCCGTGGACACGGGCGAGCTCGTCACGTCCTGAGGGGGTCCTTGCACTGCATGGACCCCTGAGCCCGTGGGTGTCACAGAAAGCGGCCCATGAACACGTCGTCGACGTACTCGCCCTCGATCAGGAACTCCTCGGGCAGGACGCCCTCCACCACGAAACCCTCGGACTCGTAGAGCCCCCGGGCGGGGGTGTTGTGGCCGAGGACGCGCAGGGTGATGCGGCGGGCGCCGCGGCGGCGGGCCTCGTCCTGGGCGGCCCGCAGCAACGCCCGGCCGACGCCTGCGCCGCGCGCCTGCTCGGCGACGGCCAGGCCCTGGATCTGCCGTACGTGGGAGTTGCACGCGAGCGAGGTCGGGAACCCGAGCCGGATGTAGCCGACGAGGGTGCCGTCGAGTTCCGCGACGAGGTGGTCCCGCGGTCCGAACCGCTCGTTGTAGAAGGGCTTGTACGGCGGCTGGGGGCGGGGCTGGACGGCGTGCAGCGGGGACCAGGTCTCCCGGTCGAGCCGGCCGAGCGCCTCCTCGTCGTCGGGGCGGGCGAGCCGTATGTACGCAGCGGGCATGAAGGTCACTGTACGGCGGGGTACGCATGTCCTGACCGGGGTTTTGGACGGCGACGGGCAGGATGGATTTCATGGAATCTTCAAGGATCGCCGTGGCCGGCGCGTCCGGTCTCATCGGCAGTGCCCTGGTCCGGTCGCTGGTCGCGGAGGGGCACGAGGTGGTGCGCCTGGTGCGTCGCGCCGCCCGGGACGAGCACGAGGTCTGCTGGGATCCGGAGGGGCAGTACGTGGACACGGCCGGGCTGGCCGGGTGCGACGCGGTGGTCAACCTCGCCGGGGCCGGTGTCGGCGACCACCGCTGGACTGACGCGTACAGGAAGACGCTGCGGGACAGCAGGGTGCTCGGCACGGCGGCCCTGGCGGAGGCCGTCGCCTCCCTGCCCGAACCGCCGCGTGTCCTGGTGAACGCGAGCGCGATCGGCTACTACGGCGAGACCGGGGACCGGGTGGTCGACGAGGAGGCCCCGCCCGGTGACGGCTTCCTGTCCCGGATGTGCGTGGAGTGGGAGGAGGCGACGGATCCCGCGCGGGAGGCGGGCGTGCGGACGGTGATCCTGCGCACGGGACTGGTGGTGGCGCGTGAAGGCGGCGCCTGGGGCCGGCTGTTCCCCCTCTTCCGGGCGGGGCTCGGCGGGCGGATGGGAGACGGGCGCCAGTACTGGTCGTTCATCTCGCTGTACGACGAGGTGGCGGCGATCCGTCATCTCCTGGGCACGGACGGGCTGTCCGGGCCGTTCAACCTGACGGCTCCCGAGCCGCTGACGAACCGTGAGATCACGGCGGCGATGGGGCGGGTGCTGCACCGGCCGACGCTCTTCTCGGTGCCCGCGCCCGCACTGCGGCTCGCGCTCGGCGAGATGGCCGGGGATGTGCTCGGCAGTGCACGGGTGGTGCCCAAGCGGCTGCTGGAGTCGGGGTTCTCGTTCACGTTCCCCGAGATCGAGGAGGCGCTGCGGGCGGCGCTCAGGCGGTGACCGGACGGCGGGCCGACGGACGGAACCTTTCGTGTTCGACCACATGCGACCGCTGTGCGACCGTGCTCTGTTGATGCGCGACTTCACTTGACCGTGCGCGGCCCTACCCTCGAGCAGAACTCGGGTATTCCTGAAGCCGGTCGCGGGCATGACGTCTTCGCCGACCGCGCAACCTCGAGGAGGGGCACGTGTTGAAGCCCGTGTATCAGGCGGACGTCGTCATCGTGGGGGCCGGGGTGGCGGGCCTCGCGGCGGCCCACCGGCTGACCAGCGCAGGAGTGAGTACCACCGTCCTGGAGGCCGCCCATGGTGTGGGCGGCCGGATGTCGACCGAGAAGGTCGACGGCTTCCGGCTCGACCGCGTCGGACAGCTCCTGTCCACGTCGTATCCCGAACTTGGCCTGACCCCCGGGCTGGACGCGCTCGTCCTGCGGCCCTTCGCGCCGGGCGTCCTGGTGCACAGCGGCGGCCGCCACCGGCGCGCGGGCGCTCTTCCGATGGCAGGGGGCGCACGGGGAGCGCTCAACGCCGTTCGCGCTCTCGCCGGTGCGCCCCGCTCGGGGAGCGGAACGGCCGGCGTGCGGGCCGTCCGGCCGAGGGCGGCGGGATCCCCTGCCCCGCTCGGCGGTGCCGTGGACCAGGCGCGGCTCAACGCGGCACTGGCCCGGATGGCCGCGACCCCCGTGGAACGGCTGCTTGCGCGGCCCGAGTCGACCGCCGGGCGCGCGCTCGCTGCCCGTGGGATGCCCGCCCGCACGGTCGAGGGCTTTTTGCGTCCGCTGCTGGCCGCGCTGTTGTGCGACCCGGAGCTCGGCATGTCGAGCCGCGCCGCCGACCTCGCGCTGCGCGCCTTCGCCAGCGGCCGGCTGTGCCTGCCGGAGGGCGGCGCCGAGGTGCTGCCCGAACTGCTGGCGCAGGCGCTGCCGCCGGGCACGGTGCACACGGGAGTGCGCGCCACCTCGATCTCCACCACCTCGGTCACCACCGCGGAGCACGGTGAATTCCGCTGCCGCGCCGTGCTGTTGGCCACCGACGCGCATTCCGCCGCCGAGTTGCTGCCCGGGCTGCGCGTGCCCGACTTCCACCCCGTCACGGTCGTGCACCACACCATGGACGAGCCGCCGCCGACCGGCGCGTCACTGCTCCTC
Organism: Streptomyces sp. NPDC093984; assembly: GCF_044764595.1. NCBI lineage: Bacteria > Bacillati > Actinomycetota > Actinomycetes > Kitasatosporales > Streptomycetaceae > Streptomyces > Streptomyces sp. NPDC093984. The sequence continues at coordinate 422,288 of NZ_JBIWIM010000003.1, forward strand.
GACGCGGACCGCGGCGGCCCGGTGGCGCACACGGCGGTGGTCAGCCTGGTGGACCCGTCCCGGGCGCCCGCGGGCCGGCCCCTGGTCTCCTCCACCGTCCTCGGCGCGCCGCCTGAGGACGTCGACGGCGCGGTGCGCGCCCATCTGACCCGTCTGTACGGCACCTCGACCACGCGGTGGGAGACGCTCGCCGTGCACCACACCGCGCGGGCCGTCCCGGTGATGCGGCCGCCACACGACGTACGCCGGCCGGTGCGGCTGCTGGCCGGTCTGTATGTGTGCGGCGACCACCGGGACACGGGCACGGTGCAGGGGGCACTGCACTCGGGTCACCGGGCCGCCTCCGCGGTCCTGAGGGACCTGGGCACGGGTCCGACCAAGCTGGCGGACCCGCTGCCGACGGCGGCCTGAGCGGCCCCCTGGAGTCAGTGCAGGGCGGCGACCTTGTCGCGGTAGCCGCGCACGGGGGCGGCGTCCTTGTACGGCTCCAGGCGGCGCTCGAAGTCCCGTACGTACTCCGTCGCCCGCACCGACCGCATCTCCGCCGCCTGCCCCGCGGCCTCGGCCGCGAGCTGGCACGCCTGGTCCAGCTCGCCGAGGCCGAGCCGCGCCGTGGCGAGCACGACCCGGCAGAACAGCCGGCTGCGGGCGTAGCCGGGTGCCCGCAGCTGCAGCGAGCGCTCGGCGTGCTGGATGGCGGCCCGGTACTGCTGGAGGTCCCGGTGGCAGTGCCCGAACTCGTCGGCGAGCTGTGCCTCGTCGAAGAACCGCGCCCAGTGCGGGAGTTCGTCGCCGGGCCGGGCGGACTCCAGCGCGCGCTCGGCCCGTACGAGGGAGGACGTACAGGCGCGCACCTCGCCGAGCACGCCGTGCCCGCGCGCCTCCACGGCGTGCAGCAGCGCCTGCACGACGGGCGGCGCCGAGGTGCCGACACCCTGCTGCGCCACACGCGCGAGCTGCACGGCTTCACGGCCGTGGCCGAGGTAGACGGCCTGGCGGCTCATCGTGACCAGCACGTACGCCCCGTACATCCGGTCCCCGGCAGCCTGGGCGAGCCGGAGCGCCTGGACGAAGTAGCGCTGGGCGAGGCCGTGCGCGCCGATGTCGTACGACGTCCAGCCGGCGAGCCGGGTCAGATCGGCGGCGGCCGCGAACAGCCGGCGGCCGGTCTGCTCGCCGTAGGTGCCGCGGAGCATCGGCTCGGCCTCGTGCTCCAGGTAGCGCACGAGGGCCTGGCGGGCGTGGCCGCCGCCGTAGGCGTTGTCGAGGGCGCGGAACAGCTCGCAGACCGAGCGCAGGGCGGCGATGTCTCCGCCGGTGACCTTCTGGCCGGGGCCGCGCTCGGACTGGCCGCGCTGCCGGGGCACTGTGGGGCGGCCCTGGGCGGGGACGCGGGGGGCGCCCTCGCCTCGGGCCACCTTGTCGTCCGGGCGCCCGATCAGCCAGTCGCGGCTGGGGACGACAAGCCCGGCGGGCGTGAACGCGATCTTCCGGAGCTCGGCGTGGCTGCCGGAGTCCTTGCGCCACAGGCCGCTGACGATGTCGACGGCCTCCTCCGGGGTGGCGGCGAACTCCAGCCCCGCGTACACCGGGGCGCAGGCGTCGAGCCCGAGGTCCTGGGCGGTGAGCCGGCGTCCGAGTCTGCGGGTGAACACCTCCGCGATCAGCGCCGGGGTGGTGCCGCGCGGCTGCTGCCCGCGCAGCCAGCGCGTCACGGACGTCTTGTCGTATCTCAGATCAAGCCCGTGTTCGAGGCCCAGCTGGTCGACGCGACGGGCGAGACCTGCGTTGGAGAACCCCGCTTCTGCGATGAGCGCGGCGAGCTGTCGGTTGGGGGTGCGCTGCGCGGGTCGTTCCGTCATCTGCGGTGCGGTCTCCTGCCTGCCACTGAAATCGTCTGTGAGCAGCCCTTATGGCCTGGTGGACGGCGTGAATGTAGCGGAGAGTGAGCGGACGATCGCAGTCTTCGGTACCCATTCATCCGATCGTGTGAGGATTGCTGGGTCGAGCTGACGGTGGCCCGGGCGGCACTCTTGCTCCGGGCCGGACGTACAGTGGCGTGGGCGCGTTTCGCGCCTTACGAGGCTTCTAGGGAGGCGCTTGCCGTGAGTGAGTTGCGGTTCGTCCGTATGGGGTTCGGGACCGATGCCGTCGACTACCAGGAGGCGTGGGACGAGCAGCGCCGGCTGCACGCCGCCCGCTTCGCGGACGAGATCCCGGACACCTGCCTGCTCCTGGAGCACCCTCCGGTCTATACGGCGGGCCGGCGCACGGCGCCCGAGGAGCGGCCCCTGGACGGCACGCCGGTCATCGACGTGGACCGCGGCGGCAAGATCACCTGGCACGGCCCGGGCCAGCTGGTGGGCTACCCGATCCAGAAGCTCCCGCGCCCGGTGGACGTGGTGGCCCACGTACGGCGTCTGGAGGAGGCCCTGATCCGCACGTGTGCGGAGTTCGGCCTGGAGACGACTCGGGTGGAGGGCCGGAGCGGGGTCTGGGTCCTCGGGGACCCGGTCGACCAGCGCCCCTCCCTGGGCGGCCTCTCCCTGGACTTCGACCCGCGCCTGCACGACGAGGAGTTCGACCCGCGGCTGAACGGCCCGGAGTACGCGCCGTCCAACGCGGGGCAGCGGCGGGAGGACCGCAAGATCGCGGCGATCGGCATCCGCGTCGCCAAGGGTGTCACGATGCACGGCTTCGCGCTGAACGTGAACCCGGACAACGCGTGGTTCGACAAGATCATCCCGTGCGGGATCCGGGACGCGGGGGTCACCTCCCTGGCCAACGAGCTGGGCCGGGACGTGACGATCGAGGAGGTGCTGCCGGTGGTGGAGCGGCACCTGCGGGACGTGCTGGAGAACGCGGAGCTGAAGCCGCGGGAGGTCGAGCGGGCGTCGGCGTGAGGGACCGCCGGGGGTGTGTTCCGCCCCCGCCGCCCCTACCCTTCCCGTCCTCCAGGGGCTCCGCCCCTTCGACCCCGCCGGGGCTCCGCCCCGGACCCCGCTCGGGGGCCGACTTTCAGCTCGTCCGGGGGTCCCCCCTGCTCGAAGAGCTTGGGGGAGTTTGAGGACGAGGCCGTTCAGGCCGAAGCGGGGTCTGGGGCGGCAGCCCCCGGACGGGAAGGGTAGGGGCGGCGGGGGCGAAAAAACCCGTGCACCACGGCAGGGGAATGCACCCCAAGGCCCCCAGGTTGGCCTCAACGCGGGGGCAGACAACCACGGGCGTACCCTGGTGTACGCCGAAGAATCGAAGCTACAGGGAGCCGACGTGTCCGCAGTCGCACCCGACGGACGCAAGTTGCTGCGCCTGGAGGTCCGCAACAGCCAGACCCCCATCGAGCGCAAGCCCGAGTGGATCAAGACCCGGGCGAAAATGGGTCCCGAGTACACGAAGATGCAGAACCTCGTGAAGAGCGAGGGGCTGCACACGGTCTGCCAGGAAGCCGGCTGCCCGAACATCTACGAGTGCTGGGAGGACCGCGAGGCCACCTTCCTCATCGGCGGCGACCAGTGCACGCGCCGCTGCGACTTCTGCCAGATCGACACCGGCAAGCCCGAGGCCCTCGACCGCGACGAACCGCGCCGCGTCGGTGAGTCCGTGGTCACCATGGACCTGAACTACGCCACCATCACCGGCGTCGCCCGCGACGACCTGGAGGACGGCGGCGCCTGGCTGTACGCCGAGACCGTGCGGCAGATCCACCAGCAGACGGCGGACCGGGAGGGCGGCCGTACGAAGGTCGAGCTCCTCGCCCCCGACTTCAACGCGATCCCGGAGCAGCTCCAGGAGGTCTTCTCCTCCCGCCCCGAGGTCTTCGCCCACAACATCGAGACCGTCCCGCGGATCTTCAAGCGCATCCGCCCCGGCTTCCGCTACGAGCGCTCCCTCAAGGTGATCACCGCGGCCCGCGACTACGGCCTGGTGACGAAGTCGAACCTGATCCTCGGCATGGGCGAGACCCGCGAGGAGGTCAGCGAGGCTCTGCGCCACCTGCACGACGCCGGCTGCGAACTGGTCACCATCACCCAGTACCTGCGCCCGAGCGTCCGCCACCACCCCGTGGAGCGCTGGGTGAAGCCGCAGGAGTTCGTGGAGCTGAAGGAGGAGGCCGAGCAGATCGGCTTCTCCGGCGTCATGTCCGGTCCGCTCGTGCGCTCCTCGTACCGCGCCGGGCGGCTCTACCGGATGGCCGTCGAGCAGCGTCAGGCAGATGCTCCGCGGCAGGGCGGCACATACGTCGCCGCCCAGGCCGTCTGACCCAGTCGTCACCCCGGCCCTGGCACCCCGTGCCACTTCCCGTGTGTGAATCCGCACACAAGCGGCTACCGCCGGGTAGTGGCCGATTGACGCGGTCCCGACCGTCCCCGCAGCTAGCGGGCACCGTCGGGGCCGCGTTCGGCTTTTCGCGCTGCGCAGCAAGGCTTCATTGGCGTTTGACCGGTCGGTCACGTCCTGGTAACACCAATCAGTGAGCCTGGCTTTACGCCCGGTAGCACCTAGGCCACGAGCCGCCGACCCCAAGGGGACCTCCACCATGCAGGCCGCACCCGTACGTGCCAACGCGATTCCGTCGTTCACCGATGCACTCCGTGCCATCGAGTCGCTGCTCATGAGCGGTGGCCAGCGGACCGCCCGTCGCAACGCCTGGACCTCCGTCCTGGAGGACCGCCGCCGCGCCAAGGACCGGGTCGAGGCCGAGCGCGTCCTCGAGGCCGCGGCGTCCCGCTCGTAACTGCCGGTCCAGGCCGCGGCGCACCGCCCGCCCGTAAACAGCCACGCGGTCCCGCTCACGGCCGCCACGTGGCACCTCCCCGGCGCACGGGAGCGTCCCCACCGCTCCGCACCGCTTCGCACCCGCTCCACCCGGCACTGCCGTCGTAGCCGCTTCCCGGGCCACGTAGACTGCGTGGCATGGCGAGGAAGGAACCTGCAGCGGACGCTGCGAACGCCGGGCGACTGAAGCAGATCGCCCTGACCTACAAGATGACCCGCAAGGCCGATCCGAAGATCGGTCTTGTACTCGCGGCTGTCGGAATCATCACCTTCGGTGTCTTCCTCGCGATCGGTTTCTTGATCGGCCACCCCATCTATCTCGGCATCCTGGGCCTCCTGCTCGCCTTCCTCGCGATGGCGATCGTCTTCGGACGCCGGGCAGAGCGCGCCGCCTTCGGCCAGATGGAGGGCCAGCCGGGCGCCGCAGCGGCGGTCCTGGACAACATCGGCCGCGGCTGGACCACCACCCCGGCGGTCGCGATGAACCGCAACCAGGACGTGGTGCACCGCGCGGTCGGCAAGGCCGGCATCGTCCTGGTCGCCGAGGGCAACCCGAACCGGGTCAAGAGCCTGCTCGCCGCCGAGAAGAAGAAGATGGCGCGCATCGTCGCGGACGTGCCGGTGCACGACCTGGTCGTGGGCACCGGTGAGGGTCAGGTCGAGCTGAAGAAGCTGCGCACGACGATGCTGAAGCTCCCGCGGGTGCTCACCGGTCCCCAGGTGACGGCCACGAACGACCGGCTGCGGGCCCTCGGTGATCTGATGAGCAACATGCCGCTGCCGAAGGGGCCCCTGCCGAAGGGGATGCGGATGCCGCGAGGTGGCCCGAAGGGCCGATGAGCCGACAAGCCGAGATCGCGTCGATCGGCCGTCCACAGACGTCATGTCGTGGACGGCCGATCGGCGTTTTCGGGCCCGGGAGGAACCTCAGGTCCTGACCTCGACCGTCCCCGCCATCCGGTCGTGCAGCCCCCTGCCGTCCCGGTCCCAGATCAGCGGCGGAACGGCCAGGCACAGCAGGAGCGTGCGGAGCACCGCGCGCAGGGGCGACACCCGGCCCGTGCCCAGGGCCACCACCCGCAGGCCGAAGAGGCGCTTGCCGGGGGTGAAGCCGATCGTGCCGACCGTGAGGACGCCGAGCACGAAGAAGACGAGCAGCGCCCAGTTGCTCGTGGCCGGCTCGTAGCCGTGGGTGATCAAACCGTATGCGATCAAGACGCACAGGCCCCAGTCGACGGCGAGGGCGCCGAGGCGCCGGCCCGGGCGGGCGATCGAGCCCGGTCCCTGCTCCGGCAGACCGAGCTGCTCCCCGCGGTATCCGAGGTCCGCCCCGGCTTCCTCCATGGCCGCGCGGGGACCGGAGAGCCACGATCCGATTGCTTGCCTGTTGTCCACCCGTCCACGGTATCGCTCCCGATTTGGCGGGCCGGGGTCCGGGGTCACTCAGGCGCGAGCTGGTTAACCTGGGAGAAACAAATGGGTCACGCCTGAGAAACCGCCCGTCCCTATGGTCGGCTGCAGCGTGTGCCACCGCACTGGCCGCACGAACGAACTACCACCCCGGCACGGACGGTCGGGAGTAGGAGGAGCTGGATGTTCCAGAACGCCGACGAGGCCAAGAAGTTCATCGCGGACGAGGACGTCAAGTTCATCGACGTCCGCTTCTGCGACCTGCCGGGCGTGATGCAGCACTTCACGGTGCCGGTTGAGGCGTTCGACCCGGACGACGAGCTCGCCTTCGACGGATCCTCGATCCGTGGCTTCCAGGCCATTCACGAGTCCGACATGGCGCTGCGCGCCGACCTGTCGACCGCACGCGTCGACCCGTTCCGCCGGGACAAGACGCTCAACATCAACTTCTTCATCCACGACCCGATCACGGGCGAGCAGTACTCCCGTGACCCGCGGAACGTGGCGAAGAAGGCCGAGGCCTACCTCGCCTCCACCGGGATCGCCGACACGGCGTACTTCGGTCCCGAGGCCGAGTTCTACGTCTTCGACAGCGTCCGCTTCGCCACCAGCGCGAACGAGTCCTTCTACCACATCGACTCCGAGGCGGGTGCCTGGAACACCGGCGCCCTCGAGGACAACCGTGGTTACAAGGTCCGCTACAAGGGCGGCTACTTCCCGGTCCCGCCGGTCGACCACTTCGCCGACCTGCGCGCCGAGATCTCCCTGGAGCTGGAGAAGGCCGGCCTGAAGGTCGAGCGCCAGCACCACGAGGTCGGCACCGCCGGCCAGGCCGAGATCAACTACAAGTTCAACACGCTGCTCGCCGCCGCCGACGACCTCCAGCTCTTCAAGTACATCGTGAAGAACGTGGCCTGGCGCAACGGCAAGACCGCGACCTTCATGCCGAAGCCGATCTTCGGTGACAACGGCTCGGGCATGCACGTCCACCAGTCCCTGTGGAGCAACGGCGACCCGCTGTTCTACGACGAGGCCGGTTACGCGGGCCTGTCGGACACCGCCCGCTACTACATCGGCGGCATCCTCAAGCACGCCCCGTCGCTGCTGGCCTTCACCAACCCGACGGTGAACTCGTACCACCGCCTGGTGCCGGGCTTCGAGGCCCCGGTGAACCTGGTGTACTCGCAGCGCAACCGCTCCGCCGCGATGCGCATCCCGATCACCGGCTCGAACCCGAAGGCCAAGCGCGTCGAGTTCCGCGCCCCGGACTCCTCCGGCAACCCGTACCTGGCCTTCTCGGCGCTGCTGCTGGCCGGTCTGGACGGCATCAAGAACAAGATCGAGCCGGCCGAGCCGATCGACAAGGACCTGTACGAGCTGGCTCCCGAGGAGCACGCGAACGTCCCGCAGGTCCCGACCTCGCTGTCGGCCGTCCTCGACTCGCTCGAGGCCGACCACGAGTTCCTCCTTCAGGGCGACGTCTTCACGTCCGACCTGATCGAGACGTGGATCGACTTCAAGCGCACGAACGAGATCGCCCCGCTCCAGCTGCGTCCGCACCCGCACGAGTTCGAGCTCTACTTCGACGTGTGAGCCGGCCGCTGCCGCAGCACTGACACGGAGCCCCGTCCCCGCCCCCGGGTGGAGACGGGGCTCCGTCGTTCCCCCGGGGCCTCCCGGAGAGATTTCAAGAGGCACTCTTTGCCTGCCATGGAGCCGTTCGGAACCGGTTCATGGGCCGGGTTGGGCGCACAATGGGGAGGGGACGAGTGCCTTACTGCGGGGTACTGCGGGGTGATGCACGATGCGGAGCCGGTTCCAGAGCGATCGGCGGCTGACCGTCCGGATGACGGTCACGCTGTTTCTGCTCGGATTGCTGTACGTGGCGTTCGTCGCCGCGCTGATCGCGTTGCTGAAGTCCTGGGTGCTGGTCGTCGTGATCGCGGCGGTGGCACTGGGCGCGCAGTACTGGTTCTCGGACCGGATCGCGCTCTACGCCATGCACGGGCGGATCGTGGAGCGCGAGGAGTATCCGCAGCTGCACGGTGTGGTGGACCGGCTGTGCGCCGTGGCCGACATGCCGAAGCCGCTCGTCGCCGTCTCCGACCTGGACATGCCGAACGCCTTTGCGACCGGCCGCAACCCCGATCACGCCGTGCTGTGCGTGACCACCGGGCTGCTCAGGCGGCTGGAGCCCGAGGAACTGGAGGGTGTGCTCGCGCACGAGCTGTCGCACGTGGCGCACAAGGACGTCGCCGTGATCACCGTGGCGTCGTTCCTCGGGGTGATCGCCGGGCTGGTGGTCCGGTTCGCGTTCTACTCGGAGCTGTTCGGCGGGCGGGGCCGCAAGGACCAGAACACCATCGCCGTCTTCGGCGCCGTCATGGGGATCTCGGCGCTCGTCTACGCGATCAGCTTCCTGCTGATCCGGGCCCTGTCCCGGTACCGGGAGCTGGCCGCGGACCGCGCCGCCGCGCACCTGACCGGGCGGCCCTCGGCGCTGGCGTCCGCGCTGACCAAGGTCACCGGGGACATCGCCCGCATCCCGACGCGGGACCTGCGGACGGCCCAGGCGTTCAACGCCTTCTACTTCACCCCCGCCTTCGGTTCCGACCCGGGCATCTCCCGTCTGTTCTCCACGCACCCGACCCTGGAGCAACGGCTCGAGCAGCTCGCCCGTATCTCCGCGGAACTCGGCGAGGCGGCGGCGCCGGGAAAGGCTGGCTGAGCACCGATGGGGTTCCTGGACATCCTGCTCGGCCGTACGAAGCCGGTGGCGCCCGACCTCGACCAGCTGTTCGCCCTGCCGTCGGCGGCGATCACGCTCGAGGCCGCCGCCGGGTTCACCCCGACGGGGACCGGCGCGGTCTGCTTCGCCACGGTGGAGGGCGGCGCCTTCACCCAGGCCAACCGGGAGGTCCAGGCACTCCTGGACGCCGACACCGACCGCACCGGGCCACCCGTGGAGCTGCGACGGGACGACTACGGCTACTCGTGGCTGGTCTCCCGCCGCACCCCCGACCAGCTGTCCGCCCTGGTCAACGATCTGCACGCGGTGAACAGCGCGATGGAGGTCAACGGCTTCGGCCCGCAGCTGCTGTGCTCGGTGGCCGGCTTCCAGGGCCCGGGCGGGCGACGGCTGGGGCTGGTGTATCTGTACAAGCGCGGAACCTACTATCCGTTCGCGCCGCTCGCCGGGCAGGGCGAGCGGCGCGACAACGCGCTGGAACTGCAGATCAAGGCGGCCCTCGCGAACGATCTGCGGATCGAGCAGGACCTCGGCCGGTGGTTCCCCATCTGGGGCGCGCCCGGCCTGTGACGCCTGCTCCTCCTCGCGCTTCCTACTTGCCGCCCTCCTGGCGGCGGGCCTCGAAGGGGCGCTCGCGGCGGTAGCGGCGCTCCCACTTGGCCTGCTGGTCACGGCGCGCGCGGTACTCCTGGTAGCTGGCCGCCGAGGCCGGAGCCCCTCCGGTGCCCGCGGAGGACGAGCCGCGACCGTATCGCACGTACAGGACGAACAGTGCTATGGCGGCGAGCCACCAGATGTGGTTGCCGAATCCGAAGAGGACGAGGACGACGGTTCCGGCAAGGATGATGGTGCCCATGACGCCCTCCTTCGCTTGGGTGAGTGGTTGTGCCACGGGGATTCGACGGGGTGCCCGGGATCTGGGACCCCATCGGATGTGTGTCCAGCGTAGGGAGGCGGTCACTGCGGGTGCATCTGCTTTTCGATCCGAGGGAGACGGCATGGGCGGCGGAGGGCGGCACATCGGGACGGTGGAGCGGCGGGCCCGGCTCGCGGTGCGGCACCGGCTGGGTGCCGGGTCGCGGGCGGTGACGCCCGAGGAGGTCGCCGGGTCGCTGGTCGCGCTGCACGGCACGGATCCGGCCACGGTGTACCTCGCCGTCGGGGCGCGCCTCGCGGACGCGGACAAGACCGTGGCGGAGGTCGAGCGGGCGCTGTACGAGGACCGGACGCTGGTGCGGATGCACGGCATGCGGCACACCGTGTTCGTGTTCCCGACCGAACTCGCCGCCGTGGTGCACGCGTCGACGGGCCTGGTGAACGCGGCGAAGGCCCGCGCGGCGCTGGTCAAGAACATGGTGTCCGGAAGCGGTGGCCGGCTGACGGCTCAGTGGCTCGCGGAGGTCGAGGCGTCGGCGCTGGCGGCCCTGGCCCGGCGCGGTCAGGCGACGGTCAGCGAACTCACCAGGGACGAGCCCCGGTTGAAGGAGCAGTTCACCTACGGCGCGGGCAGGAGCTACGAGGCCCTGCAAACCGTGTCGTCGCGGCTCATGCGCGTCCTCGGTGTCGAGGGCCGGGTCGTCCGGGGGCGCCCCCTGGGTGCGTGGACGTCGTCGCAGTTCCGTTGGGCCGTCGCCCCGCCCCACCCCGAACTCCCGCCCGCACAGGCCCAGCGGGAGCTGCTGCGACGCTGGCTGGCGGCCTGCGGGCCGGCCACGGAGGGGGACCTGAAGTGGTGGACCGGCTGGAGGGTCACGGAGGTGCGCAGGGCACTGACGGCGATCGGGGCGGTACCGGTGACGCTGGACGGCGGGGCGACGGGGTATGTGGCGCCGGGCGACGAGGAACCGCTGCCGGCCGCCGAACCGTGGGCGGCCCTGCTCCCGGGCCTGGACCCGACGGCGATGGGCTGGCAGGACCGTGACTGGTACCTGGCCCCCGAGCTGCGCCCGGCCCTGTTCGACGGCAGCGGCAATGTCGGTCCGACGGTGTGGTGGGACGGCCGGGTGGTCGGGGGGTGGGCTCAGCGGGCGGACGGTGAGGTGGTGTGGCGTGTGCTGGACGGGGAGGGGCTGGGCCGGGAGGCGTACGAGGCGATCGAGCGGGAGGCGGCCCGCCTGGGGTCGTGGCTGGCCGGCACCCGGGTGACGCCGCGCTTCCGGACACCGCTGGAGAAGGAGCTGTCCGACCGCCCCGGCCCGTCCGGCAGTTGAGCACGAGGCCGTTCAGGCCGACCGGGCTTCCGGGGGCGGAGCCCCTGGGGACGGCAACCCGACGCCGGGTGCCCACAGGCAAGAGGGCACCCGGCGCCACGCTCAACGGCTGTAGCGCATCAGCGCCCGCACCATGTGGCACGTCGTGTCCGACGGCGGCCGTATCCCGACCCGCTCCGCCGTGCTCCGAATCGTCTCGTTGTGCGCCTGGTTCGGTACGTACACGCCGGAGTCGAGCAGGGCGATGGCGAGGCGCATCGCCTTCAGGCGCCGGTTGTGCGTGACGTACCACTCGCGCGGCCGCCCCGGCGGGAGCGGTCGCTTGGCCACCGGTGCGTACGGCAGGTCCATCGGGACCGGCCGCCGCGCCGTCGACCGGGTCGGCTTCGGCTTGGTTGCGGCAGCGGGCACAGGCATCCTCCTGTCGCGGTCAGGGAGGTGCCGGACAGTCCGGCGCCTCCCTCGAACACTGCTTCTATTTTACTGCCCCCCACTGACAAAAGCCCCTGGCCACAGGCCATTTGAGACAGGTTGTGACACGGGTGAGAAGGGGTGTGTCGGCTACCGTGTGGGGCATGGAGATCTGGATCAACCCGGCCTGCTCGAAGTGCCGCAGCGCCCTCACCCTGCTCGACGCCGAGGGCGCCGACTACACCGTGCGCCGCTACCTGGAGGACGTGCCGACCGAGGACGAGATCCGCGAGGTCCTCGACCGGCTGAACCTCGAACCCTGGGACATCACACGCACCCAGGAGGCCGACGCCGAGGAACTGGGCATGAAGGAGTGGCCGAGGGACGCCGCGTCGCGCGACCGCTGGGTGCGCGCGCTCGCCGAGCACCCGCGGCTGATCCAGCGGCCGATCATCACCGCCGACGACGGTACGGCCGTGATCGGGCGCACGGAGGAGGCCGTACGGGACGCCCTGTCCCGCTGACGCCGACTCCCCTGTGACCTACGTTACTTCGCTGACTCCTGTAAACCGCTGAGTAACTCCGTTCGGTATCTCGTACATAGCGGCGTACCTATCGCGTCCGGTCGCCGGTGACGGCGGCCGGGGACAGGAGGCGCGCATGTCGCGTAGGAGAACCCTCAGTCCCAAGAAGAAGATCGCGCTGGCGGTCACCGCCGTCGCCGTGGCCGGCAGTGGGGCCTTCGCCCTCGCCGCCACCTCGAACGCGGCGAACGTGCAGAACGCGTCGACCTCGACGGTCTGTCAGGGCCTGGCCACCGCGCTCGGCAACAACGAGTCGTTCATCGCCGCGCAGAAGGCCAACCCGGACGCCCAGTCGGCGGCACGGATCGCCAACCGCGAGGCGGTGGTCGCCGAGATCAAGCGGAAGCAGGAGGCGTCCGGCTGCCAGGTCGGGGAGTCGATCCAGGCGGGTGGATCGGGATCGGCGCAGTCCGGCGGCGCCGCGCAGGCCGGGGGGTCGGCTCAGGACCCCCAGGCCTCGCAGGCCGCCACCACCGCGCCTGCCACGACCGCGCCCACGAACAACACGGGAGGCGCCGGCACCGCTGCTTCAGGCCAGCAGGTCTGCAAGGGCTCCACGGTGACGCTCTCCGGTGAGGGCGGCGCCCCGGCCGCGTCCAGCAACCAGTTCCCGGCGGGGACGACCCTGAAGGTCACCAACCTGGACAACAACAAGTCCACGACGGTGAAGGTCACCTCCGTCTCCGGCAGTTGTGTGCTCCTCAACAACGCCGCCTTCGAACAGGTCCGCGAACCCGGCAAGTTCCTGATCCGCCGCGCCCTGATCGAGAAGGTGGGGTGACACCGGCGCTTCGGTAACTCCAGGAGGCGGCACGTCACGTGGCACGGTCCCGCTGTTCGCGGCCACGAGCAGCAGGACCGGCAAGCGGGGCGAGCGCGGCGCGGCGGCGCTCGGACGCGGGCCCGTGACCGGTTTCCGGTCGGGAAGCCGGCGGTCGCCTCCTGGAGCCGCGGCCGCTCCACTTGGAGCGGGCCCCGAGGTCGGCCACCGTACAGGGGGCGGTGGCCGACCTCACATGCGCTGAGGCTCGGCTCAGCGACGAGGTCCATGGCGTGCTCGCCAGGGGTCGATGGTGCAGGCGGCCAGGGGTTGATGGCGCACTCGCCAGGGTCAACGGCGTATGCGCCGGAAGGGGACGGACCGGTCACCGAGTGATTCCCGGCACGGGAGCCCCCGGTAACACGGGGTTCACACCAGAGCAATGGCCGGGAAATCGCCTGTTGACAAGCTGCCGGGCATCACCCGGCGCCCCATTGCCGCAGCGCCGCGCACCCGCACGACCCCTGCGACTGCGCTGTCGACCGCGCAGTCGAGACCACCCCCGAAGGATGTGGCCCCGTGACCTTCAAGGCTGAGTACATCTGGATCGACGGCACCCGGCCGACCGCCAAGCTCCGCTCCAAGACCAAGATCCTGGCCGACGACGCCAAGGGCGAGGAGCTGCCGATCTGGGGCTTCGACGGGTCCTCGACCAACCAGGCCGAGGGCCACTCCTCGGACTGCGTGCTCAAGCCGGTCTTCTCCTGCCCCGACCCGATCCGCGGCGGCGACGACGTCCTGGTGCTGTGCGAGGTGCTCGACACGGACATGACCCCGCACGCGTCCAACACCCGTGCCGCGCTCGCCGAGGTGGCCGAGAAGTTCGCCGCCCAGGAGCCGATCTTCGGTATCGAGCAGGAGTACACCTTCTTCGACGGCTCGCGTCCGCTCGGCTTCCCGGAGGGCGGCTTCCCGGCCCCGCAGGGCGGCTACTACTGCGGTGTCGGCGCCGACGAGATCTTCGGCCGTGAGGTCGTCGAGGCGCACCTGGAGAACTGCCTGAAGGCGGGTCTCGGCATCTCCGGCATCAACGCCGAGGTCATGCCCGGCCAGTGGGAGTTCCAGGTCGGCCCGCTCTCCCCGCTCGAGGTCGCCGACCAGCTCTGGGTGGCCCGCTGGCTGCTGTACCGCACCGCCGAGGACTTCGGCATCTCCGCGACCCTGGACCCGAAGCCGGTCAAGGGCGACTGGAACGGTGCCGGTGCGCACACCAACTTCTCGACCAAGGCGATGCGCGAGGGCTACGACGCCATCATCACCGCCTGCGAGGCGCTCGGTGAGGGCTCCAAGCCGCTCGACCACGTCAAGAACTACGGCGTCGGCGTCGAGGACCGCCTCACCGGTCTGCACGAGACCGCCCCGTGGAACGAGTACTCGTACGGCGTCTCCAACCGCGGCGCCTCGGTCCGCATCCCGTGGCAGGTCGAGAAGGACGGCAAGGGCTACATCGAGGACCGCCGTCCGAACGCCAACGTCGACCCGTACCTGGTGACCCGTCTCATCGTGGACACCTGCTGCACGGCGCTGGAGAAGGCCGGCCAGGTCTGATCGGCTCCGCACAGCTCCCGGAAGGGGCGCCCGCCGTCGTGGCGGGCGCCCCTTCCGCGCCTCGGCGATGCGTGGGCACGCCGGGAAAAAGAGCGTCCAAGCAGTGAGAGGAGGCTCCTGTCACGGGCGTGTGTCTGCTTCAATGAGAACCATGGCCAGCTTCCAGAAGTTCAGCGCGACGGGTCGCCGTGACCTCGAGCCCTTCTGGCCTTCCCGTCAGCACCACGACTTCGACCGGGTGTGTTGTCGCGCGAACACCGCGCGGGCCCTGTAGAGCCGTACACCCGGCAGCCGTACCGGCACAGCCGTCCCTCCGGCCTTCGGCCAGCGCGCACGACGTACGTCCCCCGACGAACTCCTCGCGCGAAAGAGCTGACCTCTCATGGCGACCACTCGTTCTCTCTCCACCGCCGCCCTCACCACCGCCACCCCGCCGAACGGCTCCGCGCGGCACCGGCTGCGTGCCGTCGACCGGGACGAGGCCGTCGACGTGGCCGACTTCCTGCCGCCGGGCGCCACCTGGCTGCCCGCGCCCCCGCACGCGCTGCCGAGCCTGCCGGGCCGCCCGCCGATGATCGGCTACCTGGTGCTCGTCCCGGCCGACCAGCAGCCCCCGTTCCCGCCCGTCGCGGTGCCCGACCAGCCGGACACGGAACAGGCCGTGGACGCGGACCCGCTCGTCCGCGTCGACACCGGCCGGCGCACCGCCGAGGTGGACGGGCGGCCGCTCGACCTGACCTATCTGGAGTTCGAGCTGCTCGCCCACCTGGTGGCGCACCCGCACCGGGTGCACACCAGGGACCAGCTGGTGACCACGGTGTGGGGCTACGGCCATGTGGGCGACGGGCGCACCGTCGACGTCCACATCGCCCGGCTGCGGCGCAAGCTGGGCGCCGAGCACCGCGAGACCATCCGGACGGTGCGGCGCGTGGGCTACAAGTACGTTCCGCCGACGGGCCGTTGACCGTCTGCTGACGGCAGATCACCGTTCCCTACGGTCGCCCGACCGGGCAGAGTCACCGGCATGAGGCTTCTGGTGCTGGGTGGTTCGGAGTTCGCGGGACGGGCCGTCGTGGAGGCGGCCGTCGGGCGCGGCTGGGACGTGACCGTCTTCAACCGAGGGACGCACCGGCCCCCGGTCGGTGTACGGGCGTTGCGGGGCGACCGCACTGCGCCCGACGGGCTCGCCGCTCTCGCGGACGGCGAGTGGGACGCCGTCGTCGACACCTGGTCGGCGGCGCCCCGGGCCGTGCACGAGGCGGCGCGGCTGCTGCGGGGCCGTGCCGGGCGGTACGTGTACGTGTCGAGCTGCTCGGTGTACGCCTGGCCCGCGCCGGCCGGGTACGACGAGAGTGCCCCGCTGGTCGAGGGCGCCGAGCCCGACGCCGGCGCGACCGACTACGCGCGCGACAAGCGGGGCGCGGAGATCGCCGCCGTCGGGGCCTTCGGCGCGGACCGCTCCGTTCTCGTACGGGCCGGGCTGATCCTCGGCCCGTACGAGAACGTCGGCCGGCTGCCGTGGTGGCTGACCCGCATCGCCCGCGGCGGGCCGGTCCTGGCGCCGGGGCCGCGGGAGCTGCCCCTGCAGTACGTCGACGTGCGGGACATGGCGGAGTGGATCCTCGGGGCGGCGGAGCAGGAGCTCAGCGGGCCCTACAACATGATCAGCCCGCAGGGGCACAGCACCATGGGCGAGCTGCTCGACGCGTGCGTGGACGTGACCGGTGCGGCGGCGGAACTGCGATGGGCCGGGCCGGAGTTGATCCTCGGCGCGGGTATCGAGCCGTGGACGCAGCTGCCGGTGTGGGTGCCGCCGGGCAGCGACATGCACGACTCCCTGCACTCCGCGGACGTCTCGCGGGCGCTGGCGACGGGCCTGAGCTGCCGTCCGGTCGGGGAGACCGTCGCCGGCACCTGGGCGTGGCTGCGGGACATCGGCGGCACGGCGCCGATGCGTCCGGACCGCACCCCGAAGGGGCTCGACCCGGAAGTGGAGGCGAGGGTGCTCGCGGGGCTGTCCGGGGGTGTACCTGACACCACCCCCTGACCGGGGGGTTCGGGCCCGTGACCGCCGCCCGGCCCTCGGCCAGACTGACGCCATGAAGACTGACATCAGGCGCCGGGGTGCCCGCGAGCGCGCACGAGAGGTGGTCCTGGCCGCCGTGCGGGGGCTGGTGCTGTCCTTGGCGGTGCTGCCGTTAGGCGTGGCGTTCCTCGTGCTGACCCTCCTGTCCCTCGCGTTCGTCCCGCTCGGGCTCGGGCTCGTCACCACCCCGTGGGTGCTGACCGGCGTGCGTGCCCTGGCGGACACCCGGCGCAGGCTCGCGGACGAGTGGTGCGGGATACGGATCCGCTCGGCGTACCGGCCGCTGCCCGCGGACGCCAATCCGTGGTCGCGCACCTTCGGGATGCTGCGCGACCCGCAGACCTGGCGGGACGTGCTCTGGCTGCCGGTGGACATCACGGCGGGCTTCTTCACCGCGCTGCTGCCGGCCGTGGTGCTGCTGTACCCGGTGGAGGGGCTCCTGCTGCCGGCCGGGCTGTGGCGGGCCTACGTGCCGAGCGGGGGCGGCGCCTACTGGTACTCCTTCGTCCCGGTCTCCGGCCAGGCGACCGCCTTCGGCGCGGCCGCGCTCGGCGCCGCGCTCGGCGCCCTCATCTGGCGGTACACCCCGAGCCTGCTCGGCCTGCACTTCCGGCTCACCCGGGCCGTCCTGGGCGCCCCGCACGGTGAACTCGCAGAGCGTGTCCGGGTGCTGACCGAGACGCGGCGGGACGCGGTGGACACCTCGGCCGCCGAACTCCGCCGCATCGAACGCGACCTGCACGACGGGGCGCAGGCCCGGCTGGTGGCGATGGGCATGGACCTGGGCACCATCGAGATGCTGCTCGACAAGGACCCGCAACAGGCCAGGAAGCTGCTGGCCCAGGCGCGCCGGAACTCCACCGAGGCGCTGGAGGAACTGCGCGACCTGGTCCGGGGCATCCATCCGCCGGTGCTGGCCGAGCGCGGGCTGGGCGACGCCGTACGGGCGCTGGCGCTGCGTCTGCCGCTGCCCGCCGAGGTCAGCGTGGAGCTGCCCGGCCGGGCGGACGCGCCGGTCGAGTCGGCCGCCTACTTCGCGGTCAGCGAGGTCCTCACCAACGCGGTCAAGCACTCCGGCGCCGACCGGATCTGGGTCGACCTGCACCACGGCGAGGGCATGCTGCGCATCTCGGTCACCGACAACGGCAAGGGCGGCGCGGTGATCGGCGCGGGTTCCGGGCTCTTCGGAGTCGAGCGGCGGCTGGGTACATTCGACGGCGTCCTGGCCGTCAGCAGCCCTGCGGGCGGTCCCACCATGGTCACCATGGAGATCCCGTGCGCGTTGTCCTAGCGGAAGACCTCTTCCTGCTGCGCGACGGACTGGTCCGGCTGCTCGAGGCCTACGACTTCGAGATCGCCGCCGCCGTCGAGTCCGGTCCCGAGCTCGCCCGCGCGCTGGCCGAACTGGCGCCCGACGTCGCCGTGGTGGACGTACGCCTGCCGCCGACGCACACGGACGAGGGGCTGCAGTGCGCGCTGCGGGCCCGCCGGGAGCGGCCCGGGCTCCCGGTGCTGGTGCTGTCCCAGAACGTGGAGCAGTTGTACGCGCGGGAGCTGCTCGCCGACGGCACCGGCGGGGTGGGCTATCTGCTCAAGGACCGGGTGTTCGACGCGGAGCAGTTCGTGGACGCCGTACGACGGGTCGCGGCGGGCGGCACCGCGATGGACCCGCAGGTGATCCAGCAGCTGCTGACGCGGCGTGCGGCGGACGACCGGCCGCTGGCCCGGCTGACGCCCCGTGAGCTGGAGGTGCTGGAGCTGATGGCGCAGGGCCGCTCGAACGCGGCGATCGCCGACCGGCTGGTCGTCACCGAGCGGGCGATCGCGAAACACACCTCCAACATCTTCGCGAAACTGGGCCTCGAGGTTTCCGACGACGACAATCGGCGGGTTCTGGCCGTGCTCGCCCATTTGGATCACGGCCACTGAATGAAATTCAAAGTGATGACGCCTACCCGCCTCAACTCCCGTTGAAACAGGGCCTTCTGCACCTCTTGCACCCGAATTGCCCTCAGGAACTTCCAAGTTTTTCTCCGGTCTCTGAACACCCCACCGGCCTCCTGCGTATGGAATGGCGCCGCTTCACCCCTGTCGGGCGCCTCCGCCCCGAAAGGAAGTCAGAGGAGTTCCATGGGACGCAACACGAGAAAACGCCGTACGCCGCTGGCCACCAAGGCCATAGCCGCCTCGGCTGCCCTAGCGCTCGGTGGGGGCGGGTTGCTCTGGGCCAACTACTTCGCCTCGGCCCACGAGACGAACAACCAGGCGTGGGGAGGGAACCAGACCAAGGCCGCCGGCGCGCAGGTCGCGACGATCTCCTGTCCGGACGTCGGCCAGAAGCTGACGAACGTGCCGGCCGCGGCTCGCAGCGGCGTGGCCGCGGAGCTCGCGAACCTCGACAAGCAGATCACCGAGGCCTACTCCCGGCTCGCCTCCACGCGCCAGGCCCAGGCGAACGACGCGAGCTTCGTGCAGAACGCGATCGTCGGGCCCCTGAAGGAGAAGCGGGCCGCGACGATCGACCGGATCAGGATCGACATCCAGCGGGTCGGCGGGACGTTCAACCAGTCGCTGTCGCAGCTCGCCGCCTGCACCACGCTGACCGCCAACCAGACCACCGCCGGCCAGAACAACGACGGCCAGCAGCAGAACGGTGGTCAGCAGCAGCAGAACGGCGGTCAGCAGCAGAACGGTGGTCAGCAGCAGAACGGCGGCCAGCAGAACAACGGTGGCCAGCAGCAGGGCAACGGCGGCCAGGCCGGCAACGGCCCGGTGGCGGCCGACTTCGTCGACATCACGAAGGTCGCACCGAACGTCCAGGGCAAGCCGCGCAAGACCGGCAACGCCTCGACGGGTCAGTTCGTCACGCGCTGCGGTGTGAACGCGAACAAGAACCACAACACCGACAACGTGATCGTGGCCCCGGGCGTGGCCAACGGCGCGCACCACCTGCACGACTACGTCGGCAACCAGAAGGTCAACGCCTTCTCGAGCAACCAGACGTTCCTGCAGGGTGGCACCAGCTGCCAGAACAAGAACGACCTGTCGTCGTACTACTGGCCGGTGGTCCGTATCCAGGACGGGACGCAGGACTTCGACCAGAACAGGGACGGCGGCGGCAAGGAAGGCAACGTCGGCCGGATCCTGACCCCCGTCCAGGCGGAGATCAAGTACGTCGGCAACCCGACCAGCAAGGTCGTCGCGATGCCGCAGTTCCTGCGCATCATCACCGGTGACGCCAAGACCACCACCAACGGCCTGGCGAATGCCAACGCGCACTGGAGCTGCACCGGCTTCGAAAACAAGGTCCAGCTGACGACGCAGTACCCGATCTGCCCGCAGGGCAGCAACGTGGTCCGCACGTTCGCCTTCCAGAGCTGCTGGGACGGCCAGAACATCGACAGCGCCAACCACCGCACGCACGTGGCCTTCGCCGACCCGGCGAGCGGCGCCTGCGGGAACGGCTTCAAGGCGATCCCACAGCTGACGATGCGCCTCGTGTACAAGATCAACCCGCCGGTCATCCAGAACGGCCAGGTGAAGAACGCCTACGCGGTGGACGGCTTCCCGGACCAGCTCCACAAGGCGGCCACCGACCACGACGACTTCATCAGCGTCACGACCGGTGGCCTGGCGAACAAGATCGCCAACTGCATCAACTCCGGTCAGAGGTGCCAGTGACCCGACCGGGCCGATGACCCGACTGAGCCGGTGACCCGGCTGAGCCGGTGACCTACTGAAGAAGGCCGGTGGCGGGATCTCCCGCCACCGGCCTTCGTCGTGTGCCGCCCGTCCAGGCTCAGCCGCTGTGACCGGCGTGGGAGTGGTGGTCCGCGCCCACCTCGACATCGCCGCCGAGCTTGCCGCGCAGCGCCTTGACCACTCCGTCGTCGCCGACGGCGACCCACTTGCGGCCCACGAGGTAGTAACCGCCGTAGTCCTTGGCATCGTTGATCCACTCACGCTGGCCGCGGTCGGTGGCGAAGGTGGCGAGCACGAACTTGCCGTCGGAGTTGGTGCAGATGGCCTGACGGATCTCGTCGGCGTCCGTCTGGATGTTCGGCTTGCAGTTCACGTCCGCCGCCAGGTCCTCGAGGCTGCCGGTCGCCGCCGCCGGGACCTGGTCCTGGGCGGCCCCGGACGACCCGCCCGATCCGCCGCAGCCGGTCAGCCCCAGCAGGGCGACGACGGCACCGGCCGCCAGCTTCTCGCGCGTCCACCTCATGTGTTCCTCCGGTCCTTCGGGCCATGCCGCTGGGAGCCCCGGCGAGGGGCCCTGCCCTTCCGTACGGCTGTGGTGCGTCCGGTGCTCAATGGCGGCACATCTGTGCGACAGTGTGCCGTCGGTACGCGAGACGAGGGGGATGGATGAGCACACCGGACTGGGAGGAGCGCCTGGCCGCGGCCTGGGCCGCTTTCGACGACTACGCCGAGGGGGGCGCCGCGGACTTCCGTGCGCTGATCGACGCCCTCGTCGCCGAACTGCCCGACGACAGCCCGCTCGGGCCGTTCGAACGGGCCTGCGCCTGGGACTCGACGGGCCACTCGGACCAGGCGGTGCCGCTGTACCGGGAGGCGCTGGCGCGCGGCCTCGACGGCTACCGCGGTCGCCGGGCCAAAATCCAGCTGGCCAGCTCGCTCAGGAACATCGGGCAGCCGGAGGAGGGCGTCAAGCTGCTGACCCCGGAACTCGACGTGCCGTCGGACGAGTTGGACGACGCGGTACGCGCCACTCTGGCCCTGTGCCTGTCGAGCCTGGGCCGCGACCGTGAGGGCCTCGCCCTGGTCCTCGGCGCGCTCGCCCCCCACCTGCCGCGCTACCAGCGGTCGATGGCGAACTACGCGCGGCTGCTGGTCGAACCCGGGGACTGAGCCCGCCGGGGCAGCCATGCCCGGTCAGCGGAGTGCGCCGGGGCCCGCCCGTATGCGGCTGATCGCCCTCCTGGCGGGTCACGCGGGGCCGGCCCGGTGCCGACACGGGTCCGCCGACACGGGTCCGCCATCGCGGCAGCGGGCGTGCTGCCACACCTCGCCGCCGCGCCGCCGCGGTGGCGGCGAGCCGGGCCGGCGTTCCGGTGACCAACCTCCGTCTCGCTCGTTTTGCCGGACGTGCAGCCACAGGATGTCGCCCCGCGCCCCACTCCGACCTCCGGACCGGTCGTCGACGTCGAGCAGGCCGAGGCCGCGCTCGTCGAGCACTACCCCCGGCTCGTGCGGCTCGCCTATCTGGTGCTGCCGCCGGGCCTCGGCCGCACCCGGCGGGTCATGACCGCGCACGCCCTCGCCCAGCGGGCGCTGCCCCGCGGGCGTGCCGCCGCGTCGGTGATCCCGGCCCAGGCGACGGGCCGCGACGGCGACCCCGGGTACTCCTACGTACGCCTCCGGGTGGTGCGTACGGCACTGGAGGCGGGAGCGCCGCTGCGGCGCGCCGCCTGGCCGAAGCGCTCCCAGCTGCCGCCGCTGCTGCCGCAGGTGTGGGGTCTGAAGCTCTTCCCGCGTTCCGGCGGCGCCGACGAACTGGCCCTGGACCAGCGGTTGTCGGCGCTCTCCGGCCCGGCCCGCGCCGCCTACGCCCTGCGCGGCCTGGAGAAGCTCCCCGACGACGAGGTGCGCAAGGTGCTCGCCGCGGCGGGCGTCACGGAAGCGGCGGTCGCGGTCCGGCAGGCCGCGAAGGTGCCCGTGAAGGACGCGCTGCTGGACTCCCCCGAGTTCGACCCGTGTTCCCTTCAGGCCCGGCCCACCGACCTGATGCGGCGCCGCCGGCACGCGAAGGCGGCCCTCGCCGCGGTGGCGGCCGTCGCGGTGTGCGGAGCACTGCTCGCGCTGCCCGGCGGCGGCTGGGGCACGGAGGACGCGGCCGCCCCCTCGCACGCGCTGAACCCGGCCGCGCAGGCCGCCCTGGACCCGGCTCGGTTGACGACGGTGCCGCCCGCCGCCTGGAAGACCTCGGCGCGCACCGACTTCTCCGTGTGGCCCGCGCGCGGCGCCCTCACCCGCGACCGGGCGCTGCTGCGGCGCGCGCTCACCGCCTGGGCGCGGCCCGGTGACTCCGTCCGGGTCTCGATGACCCCGGGCACCCCCTCGGGTGCTCCGCCCGGTCCGCCGCGGCTGCTGTACGCGGGGCAGGTCGACACGGCGCGGGTGGTGGTCTTCTACGACGGTCTGCGCATCGTGCGCTACGCCGAGCCGAAGGACGGCTCCCGCGGGGCCGCTCTCGACTTCGCCCGGGTCGACGGGGCGGGCGGAGCCGAGGCGGACGCGGTGGTGCTGGACCGCGCCGACGGCAACGTCCGCTACCTGACGGCCCCCTGGGTGACCGGTGCCGTCGAGCGGGACCTGCGCAAGCCGACGGCGGGGACGATGGACCTCGGCCTGACCGGCGGGGTGACCGCGCCGCTGGCGAGTCCGGCGCAGCAGTCCGGCTCGTGCTCGTCGTGGAACGTGCTGCAGCTGACCGGCGGTTCGGGCACGCGGCTGCTGACCGACCTCGGGGAGCTGGTGCCGGCGCGCCTGACCGTGGGCCGGCCGGGCGCGCCGGGGGAGGTTTCCGGGGCGACGGCGCTGCGCGCGTGGGCGCCCTTCGCCTGCTCCCTGGCGGTGGTGCGGTCGCAGGGTGTGAAGTCGGTGAACGCGTGGGAGTACGCGCGGCAGGCGTTGCCGGACGCCTCCGGGGACGCGAGCTGGGTGTGCACGCGGGCGGACACGTGGCGGGGTGACGGGGCCCAGGTGCAGGCGCAGTTCCACACGCCGGGCGGGGCGGCCGGGGCGGTCGCGGCGCAGGCCGAGGACGTGCCGGCGTGCGGTGCGAAGGATGCCCATGTGCTGGCGGGTGTGCTGTGGAAGTCGGCGAAGGGCGAGTGGTATCTGCTGGCCGCCGGGGCCGAGGACACCAAGTCGATCCGAGCGACGGGCGGGGTGAACGGGTCGGCGGAAGCCCGGCTGCTGGCCGTGCGCGCGAAGCAGGGAGCGGAGGCGCGGTTGAAGGGGACGCTGAAGGACGGAAGGACGATCGGCGGGTTGCGGTGACACGGCACCGGCCCCGTGCGCTGCGGCCGTTCGGTGAGAGACCTGTGATTGAGATGTGAACAACTGCTGCCGTTCGGAGCTCTGCGCGGCTGGATTCGATCGGTAAGGTGTTCGCATGACAACCGGGGTACGTCGCAGACTGGGAGTCGAGGAGCGGCGGCAGCAGTTGATCGGCGTCGCGCTGGAACTGTTCAGCCAGCGCTCCCCCGACGAGGTCTCCATCGACGAGATAGCGTCGGCCGCGGGTATCTCGCGGCCGTTGGTCTACCACTACTTCCCCGGCAAACTCAGCCTGTACGAGGCCGCGTTGAAGCGTGCCTCCGAGGATCTCGCGGCCCGGTTCGTGGAACCGCAGGAGGGTCCGCTGGGCGCCCGGCTGCTGCGTGTGATGCGCCGGTTCTTCGACTTCGTCGACGACCACGGCCCCGGTTTCTCCGCGCTGATGCGCGGCGGCCCGGCCGTCCCCGCGGACGGAGTCCGCTCAAGGGATGCTGTGTCCCGTACCAACGCGCTCGTCGACGCGGTGCGGCAGGCCGCCTATGTCCAGATCCTTGCGCACCTGCAGGTGCAGAACCCGCCCGCCCGCCTCGAGCTGGTGATCCGCTCCTGGATCTCGCTCGTCGAGTCCACGGCACTGATCTGGCTCGACGGCCGGCGGATCCCGCGCCGGGAGCTGGAGGCCCAGCTCGTGCGCGACTTCGCGGCGCTGACGGCGGTGAGCGCCGCCTACGACGACGAGATGGGCGCGCTGCTGCGCCGCATGCTCGGTGACGAGCCGGCCGACGGTCCGTTCGGCGACCTGGTCGCCCGGCTGGTCACCCTGGCGTCCTGAGGACTCGTCAGCTCTCGAACTTCCGGTACGAGGCGTCCAGGTCCCGCACCTCGGCGGACGCGTGCAGCGCGAGGTCCCCGGCGGGCTTGATGTGCTGCCGCAGCAGCTCCAGCGCGGCCTCGGTGAGCCTCGCCTTGGTCTCCTCGGTGCGCCCGGCGAGCAGCCCGAGGGTGACGTGCACGACGGCGTGCCCGTCGGTGTCGGCCCCGACCGTGGTGTCGTCGGTGCGGCGGAACTGCGTCTTGCACGCCTCGATCCGCGCGGCCGCGATGTCGACCACCCGGTCGTGGAGCGCCAGCGCGAAGGCGCGCCGGTCGAAGGCGTCCTGAAGCGGTGCGGAGTAGTCGACGGTGATCTGCGGCATGGGCACTCCTGTTCTACGGCGGGATGTGCTCACCCTAGACGGTGCCGGTCAGCCGCAGCGCCAGCAGCGCGATGTCGTCCTGCCGGTCCCGGCCGAAGCAGCCCAGCAGCGTGTCGCACAGCGACGCGACGCCGGCCGGAGCGTCGGCGGCGGCCCTGCGCAGGTGTTCCATCGACACGGTCAGGTCGGTGCCGCGGTCCTCGATGAGCCCGTCGGTGACCATCAGCAGCCGGTCGGTGGGCCGCAGCACCGTCTCGGTGGACGGCGGCCGGTCGAGGCCCAGACCGAGCAACGGCCCTTTGGCGGCGGCGTAGGCGGCGGTGCCGTCGTCGCGCACGACCAGCGGCGGAATGTGCCCGGCGTTGGCGATGCGGGCGCGCCCGCTGTCCGGGTCGACCAGAACCAGGCAGACGGTCGCGGTGACGTCCGCGTGGTAGTGCTGGAGCAGCCGGTCCAGCCGCCGGGCCAGGCTCCGCGGGTCCGGGTCCTCCAGGCAGTAGGCGCGCAGCGCGTGCCGGATCTCGACCATGACGGTGGCCGCGTCCAGCGAGTGCCCGGCGACGTCGCCCACCGCGGTGAGCACCCCTTCCCTGGTGTTCAGCGCGGCGTAGAAGTCGCCCCCGATCTCGGTCTGCCGGGAGGCGGGCACATAGCGGACGACCGTCTCGACGCCCCGTGTCGGGGGCGCCTTCTGGGGCAGGAAGCTGTGCTGCAGGGTGAGCGCCACATGGCGTTCCACCTGGTACATGAGCAGGGCGTCCGCGGCGAGCGCGGTGGCCTGGGCGAGCCGGGTGACCAGTGGGTCGGCCTCGGGACCGCGCGCGGGCACGGCCAGGCACACGGCCGGTTTGCCCTCCCGGGTCCGCGTCACCACCACGCGGGCGTCCCCGGCGTGTCCGGGCCCGAGGAACCCGGCCGGCCACAGCGGATACGGCACCACGGTCCCGCGCGCCCCGGTGTGCCCGGTGGCCAGGCCGCGGATCAGCCGCGCCACGGTGTCGTGCGTCTCGGCGTCGGGAGGAACGGCGGGCGCACGTGTGCGGGACAGGCCCCGGTACAGCTCACCGTCCTCGCCGAGCACGAAGACGACCGCGGGGAAACCGGTGAGCCGGGCGGTGCCCTCGGCGGCGGCCCGGACGAGTCCCGTCATGCACCCCGCCGCCTGCACCGAGACGATCGTCTCGGACAGCAGCGTCAGCCGTCGCGCGAGCGCCTCCGCACCGGTGCGCATCCGGGCCCCGCGCACGGCGGCCCGTACGACGGCCTGGATCTCCTCGGGTGCGGCCGGCACCGACAGATAGGCCTCGCCGCCGGAGTCCAGTCCCCGGCAGCGGACACCCGGTCCGGCCGAGGCGGCGGAGAAGTGCACGACCGGCAGGGCGGCGGTGGGCGGTGACGACTTGAGCCTGCGGCACAGTTCGAAGCCGCTCATGTCCGGCAGGCCCACCTCGACGAGGGCCACATCGGGCAGGGTGCCGTCGCGTACCCGTGCGTGGAGTTCGGTCAGCGCCTCGCCGCCGCTGGCCACGGGCACGACGTGGTGGCCGGCCCGGGCCAGCACGCTGCCCAGGGCATGGCGGCTGGCCGGAGCGTCGTCGACCACCAGCACGGTGGAGCCCGTGTGTTCGCCGTTGCCGTCCATGAGAGAGCCGCCCCTCGGCGCTCGGGAAGGGAAATGGGGCGGAGCCGGAGCTTCCGGTCCGCCCCACCACGCTAGTGTCCTAGCGCGTGCCCCGGGTGAAGACCGCGACGGTACGACCCGGAACGGCGAACGTGCCGGATTTCGCCGCGTAGGAGGCCGCCTTGACGGTAGGGTCCGCGCCCGTGGCCTGCACCGGGTGCAGCGCGTAGTGCTCGCCGGCTAGGGCGGCGACCGTCTGCTGCTGCGTCGTCGGCGTCGCGTTGAAGACGACGACCAGGTCACCCAGCTCCATCGTGATCACGCCGGGCGTCTCGTCCTTCCCGGAGAGCGGGAAGGAGAGCCGCGACTGCACCTGGTCGGCGGTGGCGAGGGAGAAGACGGGCTCGGTGGTCCGGATCCTGAGCAGGTCCCGGTAGGCGGCAGAGGCGCCCTCGATCTGCTCGCACCCCACCTTCACCGAGGTGAGCAGGGGCCCCGCGTACGGCCACTTGGACTGGTTGTCGGCGGCCGTCGGCAGTCCCCGCCCGAAGCCGTTGCCGTCCCGGCAGTCCCAGTGGACGGCGTTGAACCAGTCGCCGCTGTCGTAGGAGTTGCGGTCCAGGGACTTGGAGCGCAGCAGGTCGGAACCGGCCTGGGAGAGGGACGGGCCCTGCGAGAGGGTGGCCGTGGCCATGGCGAGCACCTGCATCCGGGCCCGGTCGGCCGCGGAGGTGTCCTTCGGCAGCTTGTAGGCGAGGGCGTCGAACAGGGACTCGTTGTCGTGCGCGTCGGCGTAGGCGAGGGCGTCGCCGGGCGCGTCCGCGTACCCGGCGGGTGAGCCGCCGTAGTCGATCCCGGCCCCGGTGACGTCCTTGCCGGCCGAGTCGGTGAAGCGGTACGTGGCGAGGTTGCCGGTCAGGCCGACCTTGATCAGGTCCTGGTCGTGCAGGAGGCGGGCCTTCTGCTCGGCCGTGGTGCCGTTCGCCGGCGAGGAGTTGGGGTCGGTGTACAGCCCGGACGCGAAGCCCTGGACGCCGGGGTCGGCGTCGAAGGGGCTGCCGCCGCGCACGGCGTCGCGGGCGCGGTCGGAGAAGGTCGCGATGCCGGTGCCGGCCATGTTCTTCTGCGTGGCCTGCACGAAGCGGGCGTCGTTGGCGACCTCGCCGAAGTTCCAGCCCTCCCCGTACAGGATGATCTTCTTGCCGTCGACTCCGTCCTTGGCGGGGGTGAGCGCGTCGAGGGCCTTCCGGACCGCCAGGATGTTGGCCTTCGGGTGGTGGCCCATGAGGTCGAAGCGGAACCCGTCGACCTTGTACTCCTTGGCCCAGGTGACGATCGAGTCCACGACCAGCTTGCCCATCATCGCGTTCTCGGGCGCGGTGTTCGCGCAGCAGGTCGAGTTGGCCACCGAGCCGTCGGCGAGGAGCCGCTGGTAGTAGCCGGGCACGATCTGGTCGAGCACGGAGGTGCCGGCCTCGCCGCTCGCCGAGGTGTGGTTGTAGACGACGTCCATCACGACCCGGAGGCCGTCCTCGTTGAGCGCCTGAACCATCCTGCGGAACTGGACCGTACGGGCCGTGCCGTCCGGGTCGGTGGCGTAGGAGCCCTCCGGGACCGTGAAGTGGTACGGGTCGTAGCCCCAGTTGTAGGCGTCCTTCGCGGCGGTCGCGGCGACGCACGCCTGCTGCCGGTCGGAGGCGGGGGCGTAGGAGGCGAGGTCGCAGCCGGGGGTGGCCTGCTCCGACTTCCTCTCGGGGACCGTCGCGAAGTCGAAGGCGGGCAGCAGGTGGACGTAGGAGGTACCTGCCTCGGCCAGCTCCCGCAGGTGCTGGGAGCCGTCGCTGTCGTTGTCGGTGAAGGCCAGGTAGGTGCCCCGGTCCTCGGCCGGCACGGTGCTGTCCGCGACCGAGAAGTCGCGGACGTGCAGCTCCTGGATCTGCGCGTCCCTGAGCGGCACGGCCTTCGGCTTCTTCAGAGCCGACCAGCCGCTCGGCGCCAGGGACTTGTCGTCCAGGTCGACGATCAGGCTGCGCTTCGAGTCGGCGGTGAGGGCGAGGGAGTAGGGGTCGGTGACCTTGTTGGTGACGACCTTCCAGACGCTGGGCGCCCACACCTTCACGACGTAGCGGTAGGGCTTGTTGCGCCAGGACGCCGGGCCGGTGACGGACCAGACGCCGGTGGTGTCGTCGCGCTTCATGGCGACGGTGGAGCCGTCGAGCTCCAGTTTCACCGACTGGGCCGTCGGCGCCCACACCGCGAGGGTGGGACGGCCGTGGTGGAAGACCGGCCCGAGCCCGGCCTTCGTCGCGTCGTACAGGTCGTCGAGGACTCCGGCGATCTGGACGCCCGTCGCCGCCAGGACCGCGCCGTTCGCGGCCCGCTGCGAGGCCACGATCTGGCCGCCGAGGGCCTCACGCACCCGGTCGCGGTCGCGAGGGTCGACGGACCAGGCCGTGTAGTCCTTCAGGTGCGGGAACTTCGCCTTCTGCGCGTCGGAGAGCGTCGTCCTTGTCAGGCGCAGCCAGCGCTCGTCGTCACTGGTCAGTGTCCCGTCCTTGACGGTGATCGAGCCGTCGTGGGAGTAGACGAGCTGGGTGGACACGGCGCCGTCGACGCCGTTCCAGGCGAGCGTGTCCTGGTCGATCCAGACCGCCTTCGAGGTGGTCGGGTCGAGGGCCGCCGCGCTGCCCGCGGGCTGCGGCAGCAGGTACTTCTCCTGGCCGTTCAGCAGCCACACCTCGTAGCCGTTCGCCCTGAGGTCGAGCGACTGGTCGGCGGCGAGGTCCTTCTCGTCGCCCTTGTGGATGATGTAGCTGAGGCCGGTGGCACCGGCGGCGAGCGGCACCTCGAAGACCGCGCCGTACGCGTCGGTCCGCACCGGCTTCAGCGGGCCGGACCAGTCGGTGGGGTTCGCGGCGCCGGTCCAGACGTGGATGCCCCAGCCGTCGTAGTTCCCGTCGGCGCGGTGGTAGTGGATGACGGCCTTGGTGGTGTCCTGCGCCGGGTACGCGGGCCTCTGCGTGAGCACCGCGTCCTTGCCCTGCTCGACCCACACCTCCCCGGTCTTGGTGACGTCGATGCTGCGGTCGGCGGAGACGTCCTTGTTCCCGTCCTTGTCGATGACGAGGAAGCCGACACCGGAGGCGCCCGGCTTGAGCTTGACGTAGGCGAAGGCGCCGTACGCGTCACGGCCGATGAAGGGGTGGCTGTCCGGCCAGGTCGTCGCCTCGCCGTCGGCGATGTCGCCCCAGGCGTACAGGCCCCAGTTCGCGTAGTCGCCGTCGGCGCGCTTGTAGTGGACGATCACGTAGTCGCGCGAGGACGCCGTGGGGATCTGCGGCGCGGGCGGGGCGCCGGTGGTGCTGCCGGCCGTGGCGCTGGCGGTGCGGCCCGCCGAGTCGACGACGACCGCCTTGTAGCGCAGGGCGGTCCCGGCCGGGACGTCCTTGCCGATCGTCTGGGTGACCTTGTACGGGGCGTGGTCGGCGGAGCCCAGGATCTTCCAGGCGCCGTCGCCGACCTGGGCCGCGAAGACGACGCGGTCGAGCTGTCCGCCGGTGACGTCGGCGGAGACCTCCACCGTGCCGGTGGCGCCCGCTTCCGGGGCCTTGAGGGTGAGGGCCGGCTCGGCGGCGGGGGCGCCGAGCGGGCCGGCGGCCTTGAAGACGACCGCCGACCGGGCCGGGACGGTGACGGTGACGTTCTTGTCGGCGTCGCTGGTGAGGGAGGCGTCGGTGCCGTGGATGCCGCGGAAGGTCATGCCGGCCGACCCGGTGGCGAAGGTGGCCGTCCTGCCGTCGTCCGCGTTGTTGAAGGCGACGACGTACTCGGTGCCGTCCGTACCCGTACGGGAGAAGGCGTAGACACCGGGGCCGTCGGCGGCGTAGCGCTGGGTCTGGACGCCGTCGACGAGCGCGGGGTTGTTCTTGCGTAGCTCGGAGAGAGCTGCGATCTCCTTGTAGAGCGGCGCACCGGTGTCGTACGAGTCACTGGCGTGCGTACGGTCGGTGCCGATCTCGTCGTCGTCCAGGTAGTCCGGGACCTCGGAGGCGAACATCGTCTGGCGGGCGTCCTTGTCGCCGCCGGAGCCGGTGAAGCCCTGCTCGTCGCCGTAGTAGACGACCGGGTTGCCGCGGCTGAGGAACATCACCTCGTTGGCGAACTCGTCCTTGGCGAGCAACTCGGCGTCGGTCGCCTTCGGGTTGTCCTGCTTCAGGAAGTACCCGATGCGTCCCATGTCGTGGTTGCCGAGGAAGGTGACCTGCTCGTAGGCGTTGGCCTTGTCGGTCGTGTACTTGTAGTCGCCGGCGAAGACGCCCGCGAGCTTCTGCGCGCTGCCGTCCTGGGAGGCGTAGCTGCGGGCCGCGTCCTGGAAGGGGAAGTCGAGCGTGGCGTCGAGACGGCCCTGGGTGACGTACGGCGAGGTGATGGAGGTGTCGGCGGAGTAGACCTCGCCGAACATGAAGAAGTTCCTGCGGCCGTGCGCGGCGGCGTACCGGCCGAGCGCGGTCGCCCACTGCGTCCAGAACTCCATGTTCACGTGCTTCACGGTGTCGATCCGGAAGCCGTCGACGCCGAAGTCCCGCACCCAGCGCTCGTAGATCTTCTCCATGCCCTCGACCACCTCGGGACGCTCGGTCCACAGGTCGTCCAGGCCGGAGAAGTCGCCGTACGTGGTGGACTCACCGGCGTAGGTCGAGTCGCCCCGGTTGTGGTACATCGTCGGGTCGTTGAGCCAGGACGGGACCTTGAGGTTCCGCTTGGCGGCGGGAACGACGGGGGTGCGCGGGAAGGAGTCGGCGTCCACGGCCGGGAAGCGCCGGGTGCCGTCGGCGTGTTCGGCGTCGTCGAAGGGCCGGCCGTCCTTGGTCAGGTACGGGAAGGCGCCCTTGGAGAGGTAGTCGTAGGACTTCTCCGCATAGTCGACGACGTCGGCGGTGTGGTTGGTGATGACGTCGAAGAAGACCTTCATGCCCTTGGCGTGCGCCTTGGAGATGAGGGTCTTCAGGTCCTTGTCGGTGCCGAAGTGCGGGTCGACCTGGGTGAAGTCGGTGACCCAGTACCCGTGGTACCCGGCCGAGGCTCCCCCAGTGCTAAACGCCTGGGAGGTACCCCCAGCCCCCGTCCCCTGGACCGGCTGGTTCTTGAAGATCGGCGCCATCCAGATGGCGGTGGTGCCGAGCCCCTTGATGTAGTCGAGCCGGTCGGTGAGGCCCTTGAGGTCGCCGCCCTGGTAGAAGCCCTTGTCGGTGGGGTCGTAGCCGGTGGCCAGACGTGAGCCGGTGAGCCCGCCGCGGTCGTTGGAGGGGTCCCCGTTGGCGAAACGGTCCGGCATGACGAAGTAGAACTGCTCGCGGGTGTCACCGTGCCGCGCGGGCTGCGCGGCGAGCTTCGCGTCGGACGGGGGCGCGGGCGGGGTGGCGGCGTGAGCGGCGAGGGGCTGGACGATCGCGGCGAAGAGTGCGGCGACGCCGAGTGCCGCAGCCCTTCTTCGACTCGGGGTGCGGCGCGTCCGGGGCGCCGGCCATCTCGGTATCACAGGTGTGAACTCCTTGCGAATACGGCTCAAATGGGTCCGACCCCTACGCCGCGGGACGGCTTCGTCGCCGGGCGCCGGCGTGACCGTACCGCTCACGCAAGGTTTACAGCAAGAGACTTGAAAGCAATGGAAAGGAATTGCATCGACAGGGGCCCGCCGCCACGCATACGGCGAGCGGCGGGCCCCCTCGGGAAGTACGGGCTCAGCAGCTGGACTTGCCCGCGTAGAGGGCGAGCGCCGTGTTCGGGGCGACCGACGCCTGGAACCAGCCGCTGCTGTTCACCGTCACGGTCCTGTTGCCCTGCACATCGCAGTACGTGCCGGGCGGCAGCGACGTCTCGAACCAGCGGTCGGCCGTCGTGCTCTCGTGGTTGATCACCACATAGCCCTTGCTTCCACGGCCGAACGCGATGAGGTTGTTGCCGTCGTCCCACCACTTGGTGACCGCCTGGCCGCGCGTGGCGTTGCGGAAGGCGACCATCGACTTGATCTCCGGCCACGCGTGCTGGCACTTCCAGCCGTCCTGCCAGCAGGCGTTGACCTGTCCCCCGTTCGGCGGACCGGCGTCCGCGTCGGACCACTCGTAGCCGGAGTTGATGTCGGGCGCGCCGTACGGCCAGGCGAGCATGAAGACGTTCGCCAGTGTGTAGTTGGCGCCGTCCTTGTAGTCGAGGGTCGAGCCGTTGCGCTCGGTGTCGTGGTTGTCCACGAAGACCCCGGCGACCGAGCTGCTCAGATAGCCCCAGGGCTCACCGAAGTTGCTCAGGTACGCGAGCTTCTCGCTGTTGAAGACCCGCTTGAGGTCGTAGGCGTAGCGGAATTCCTGGACGTCGCCGTTGCCGGTGTACTCGGTGGGCTGGACCGCCTCACCGGCGCCGTAGATGACCTCCTGCTTCCAGTACGCGGCCGGGTTGGTCAGCCTCGACTTGATGTTGGCCAGGTCGTCCGCCGGGATGTGCTTGGCGGCGTCGATGCGGAAGCCGTCGACGCCCAGGCTGAGCAGGTCGTTCATGTAGCCGGCGATCGTGCTGCGGACGTGCTCCTCGCCGGTGTCCAGATCGGCGAGGCCCACGAGTTCGCAGTGCTGGACGTTCCAGCGGTCCTGGTAGTTGGTGACCTGGGCGGTGCAGTCGTCGAAGTCGGCGTACGAGTAAAGGCCGGGATAGTCGTACTTCGTGTAGGAGGAGCCGCCCGTGCCGGTGCCGCTGCCGGCCGACATGTGGTTGACGACGGTGTCGACGACGACCTTCACACCCGCCGCATGGCAGGTCTTGACCATGTTCTGAAAGGCCGTGCGGTCGCCGAGACGGCCCGCGATCCTGTAGCTGACCGGCTGGTAGGACGTCCACCACTGGGAGCCCTGTATGTGCTCGGCGGGCGGGGAGACCTGGACGTAACCGTAGCCGGCGGGGCCGAGGGTGTTGGTGCACTCCTTGGCGACCGAGGCGAAGTTCCACTCGAAGAGGACGGCGGTGACGTCCTTGGTGCCGGGCGGGGAGGCCTGGGCGGTCCCGGCGGGGACGGCGAGTGCGACCGACGCGGCCGCCACGAGGGCGAGGGCGCCGGAGAGCGTTCTGCTGGGCATGTGGGGGTTCCTTCTCCGTTGAAGGATCTGCTGAGGGGAGGTCCTGTGAGAGGGCACTGAGACCCCCTGAAGGGAATTGCTGCAAGTTTTCAACCACTTGCAGTGCAGCAGACCGTACGAGCCCCGCCCTCGGCGGTCAACCCTGCGGACATGCCCCTGTCACCTACGCGAAAAGCGCCGGACCAACAGAGCGTGCCGCCCTGTCAGCGCCCTGCTTTGAGGAAGGTCGTCAGTTTCCTGGCCCGCAAACCGCAAGGGCCCGCCGTCCCCAGCGACGGCGGGCCCTGCGACGCATCTGACGTATCGCTCAGGAAGCCGTCCACCACACCGTCGCGTCCGACGGCAGTTTCGCCTCCGCCTCCGCGATCGTCACCTCGGAGCTCGCTACCAGCACGCGGCCGTACGCCGGGATCGTCACCGCCTCGCCCGTCGTGTTCGCCACGCAGACGAACTCGCCGCGGCGGAAGGCGAGGACGCCCTCGGGGGCCTTCAGCCACTCCACCGCGTCACCCGCGCCCAGGTCGGCGTGGGAGCGGCGGGCCGCGAGTGCCGTGCGGTACAGCTCCAGGGTGGAACCGGGGACGCCCTGCTGGGCCTCCACGCTCAACTCACCCCAGTTCTCCGGCTGCGGGAGCCAGCTGCCGCCGGCGCCGAAGCCGTACGACGTACCCGTACGCGTCCACGGGATCGGGACCCGGCAGCCGTCGCGGAAGCCGTCCTGGCCGGCGCCCCGGAAGTAGGCGGGGTCCTGGCGGACCTCGTCGGGGAGGTCCACGACGTCCGGGAGGCCCAGTTCCTCGCCCTGGTAGACGTACGCCGATCCCGGCAGCGCCAGCATCAGCAGGGTCGCCGCCCTCGCCCGCCTGAGACCCAGTTCGCGGTCGCCCGCCTCGCGGATCTGGGTGCCGAGGGCCGCGTCGTGGGCGAAGCGGGTGGCGTGCCGGGTCACGTCGTGGTTGGACAGGACCCAGGTGGCGGGGGCGCCGACCGGGCGCATCGCGTCGAGGGTGCGGTCGATGACGTCGCGCAGTTCGGCCGCGTTCCAGTGGGTGCTCAGATACTGGAAGTTGAAGGCCTGGTGCAGTTCGTCCGGACGGACGTAGTTCGCGGTGCGCTCGATGGTCGGAGTCCAGGCCTCGGCGACGAAAATGCGGTCGCCCGTGTATTCGTCGAGGATCGTGCGCCACTCGCGGTAGATCTCGTGCACGCCGTCCTGGTCGAAGAACGGCATGACATCGTTGCCCAGCAGCTTGAGCTGGTCGTGGGTGCCGAGGTCGGGCAGGCCGTCGGCCTTCACCAGACCGTGGGCGACGTCGATGCGGAAGCCGTCGACGCCCATGTCCAGCCAGAAGCGGAGGATCGAGCGGAACTCGTCGCCGACGGCCGGGTGGTTCCAGTTGAAGTCGGGCTGTTCGGGGGCGAAGAGGTGCAGGTACCACTCGCCGTCCGGGACCCTGGTCCAGGCCGGGCCGCCGAAGATGGACTCCCAGTCGTTGGGCGGGAGTTCGCCGTTCTCCCCCTTGCCGGGGCGGAAGTGGTAGCGGTCCCGCAGCGGCGAGCCGGGGCCCTCGGCGACCGCCCGCTTGAACCACTCGTGCTGGTCGGAGGAGTGGTTGGGGACCAGGTCGACGATGACGCGCAGGCCCAGTTCGTGGGCGTCGCGGATCAGCGCGTCCGCGTCCAGCAGGTTGCCGAACATGGGGTCGACGGCACGGTAGTCCGCCACGTCGTAGCCGGCGTCGGCCTGCGGCGAGGCGTAGAAGGGGCTGAGCCACACGGCGTCCACGCCGAGGTCGCGCAGGTACGGAAGTCGGGAACGTACGCCCTCCAGGTCACCCATGCCGTCGCCGTTGCTGTCGGCGAAGCTGCGCGGATAGACCTGGTAGATCACCGCGTCCCGCCACCAGTCGCGGCGCTTGGCGACGGTGGCGACGGCCGCTGCGGAGGTGGGGGTCGGGGCCGGGTCGGCGGAGTGCTGGCTCATGGCGTCCTTGGTACGTAACGGAGTGCTTCGGGTCATGGGCATGGGTACGGCGGAGGGGCTGACGAGGCGGCCGCGGTGCCGGCGGGGTCGGATAGGCACCGCGGCCGCCACCCGCGCGGACAGGCGCGCGGGAGCCGTTGTTCCAGAAAGTGGGACTCAGCCCTTCGTGCCGCCCGCGGTGAGGCCGGTCACCAGGTTCTTCTGCACCAGGTAGAAGAACGCCGACACGGGTATCGCGATCAGCACCGCGGTGGCGGCCATCAGGTTGCGCTGGGCGTCGTGCTCGCTGACGAAGCTCTGGAGGCCGACGGCGAAGGTGTACTTGGTGTCGTCCAGCATGAACGTCGAGGCGAACGCCACTTCGCCGAAGGCGGTGATGAAGTTGTAGAAGGCGGCGACCGCCAGGCCCGGCTTGGCCAGCGGCAGGATCAGGCGCGTGAAGGTGCCGAACGGCGTCAGGCCGTCGACGCGCCCCGCCTCGTCGATCTCGAACGGGATCGTGTCGAAGTAGCCCTTGAGGAGCCAGGCGCTGTACGGCACCGCGGTCGAGCAGTAGACGAGGATCAGGCCGAGGTAGCTGTCGATGAGCCCGAGGTCCGAAAGGATCTGGTACATCGGCACGATGAGCACCGCGATCGGGAACATCTGAGTGACCAGCAGCACCCACATCAGCTTCCTGTAGCCCGGGAAGCGCATGCGGGAGACGGCGTAGCCGGTGGTCGCCGCGACGAGGACACCGATCACGGTGGTGCCGAGCGAGACGATCAGCGAGCTTTTCAGCCAGTCGAAGAAGTTCGTGTGCTGCAGGACGAACGAGTAGTTGTCGAACGTCATCTTGTGCCAGATCTGCCCCGGATGCAGATAGTCGTCCTTGTCCGGGCCGAGGGACAGGAAGACCAGCCAGGCCACCGGGAACAGCGCGATCAGGCTCGCGACGATCAGGATGCCGTGGGAGGCGAGGGAACCGGCGAGGCTGCGCTCACCGCGGCGGCGGGCGGGGCCACGCGACAGGGAAGCCAGAGCCTGCGGGGTCACCGGGCGGTCGCCCTTGAGCGGAGCGGGTGTGGTCGTGCTCATGGGAACTCCTGCCTCAGATCGCGAGCTGCTGCTCGTTGCGGTTCAGCCAGCGGCGGTAGAACGAGGTGAAGACGATCAGGATGGCCAGCAGCAGGATGCCGTAGGCCGCCGACTGCGCGAAGTCACGCGGCTGCTGTCCGAAGCCCAGGTAGTACGCCCAGGTGACGAGGATCTGGGCGTCGGGGGCGGTGTTGCCGAACAGCAGGAAGATGACGGCGAACTGGTTGAAGGTCCAGATGATGCCGAGCAGGACGACGGTGGAGCTGACGGACTTCAGACCCGGAAGGGTGACGTACCGGAACCGCTGCCATGCGTTCGCGCCGTCCATCTCGGCGGCCTCGTACAGGGAGGCGTCGATGGACTGCAGGCCGCCGAGCAGCGAGACCATCATGAACGGCACACCACACCAGGTGTTGACCATGATCGCGGCGAACCGTTGCCAGAAGGTGTCCTCGAGCCAGGACGGCGTCGGCAGGTGCAGGGCGTGCAGTGCCGAGTTGATGATGCCGCCGTCCGCGAGCATGAAGCGCCAGCCGAAGACGGTGACGAAGGTGGGCACGGCCCACGGCAGGATCAGGATCAGCCGGTAGAAGGTCTGCCCCCGAAGCTTCTGGTTGAGCAGCAGGGCCAGTCCGAGCCCGATCGTGTAGTGGAGTGCCACGCACAGCGCGGTCCACACGATGGTCCAGATGAAGTGCGACCAGAAGCGGTCGTAGGAGGTCGGGCCGAACAGGATGTCCTTGTAGTTGTCGAGCCCGATGAACTTGTATGTGGCGTCGATGTGGTTGACGCCGATCGTGCGGGCGGTGTTGAGGCTGTTGGCGTCGGTGAGCGTCAGGTAGAGGCCGTACACCAGGGGGTACAGCACGAGGACGCCGAGCACGACCGCCACCGGTGCGATCATCGCGTAGGCGTACCAGTGTTTCTGGTAGCCGTGTCTGATGCGCCGGCCCAGGCCGGGTCGCGGTCCCGGCTCACCGCGCCGCTTGCCGGTCGCTCGGTCGATGGCGACTGTCATGGTTCGACAACCTTCTCGGAGGTCTGCGGATCGAGGGGGGCCCAAGGTCTTTCGTTTGGATCAGGCCGGATCAGCCAGCCCGGCATGATCCGAACGAGAGGCCCTGGCACAGGCCGGAGGCCGCCGGATCCCTCCCCCAGGGGGATCCGGCGGCCACGGCGGCTCACTTGCTGAAGTCGGGGACCAGCTTGGCGATCGCGAGTTCCACGTTGCTCAGGCCCTTGTCCAGCGGTTCCTTACCGCCCGCGATCTTGGGCAGCTCGGTGTCGAGCGGGCCCCACAGCGAGCTGTACTCGGGCAGCGCCGGGCGCGGCTGGGCGGCGGACAGGACCGACTGGTAGCCGGCGATGCCGGGGTCGGCCTTGACCTGCGCGGTGTAGGCGTCGTCGCGCGTGGGCAGCGTGGAGTTCTTCAGGGCGATGGTCTCCTGGGACTTCGCCGAGGTCATGAAGCCCAGGAACTTCAGCGCCGCTTCCTGGTGGGCCTTGTCGGAGCCGGCGTAGACGGAGAGGTTGTGGCCGCCGGTCGGGGCGCCCGCCTTGCCGGTGGAGCCGGCCGGGACGGTGGCGATGCCGAGGTTGGACTTGTCGCCGAAGGCGGAGCCCTTGTAGAAGTTCGTGATCTCCCAGGGGCCCTGGATGATCGCGGCGACCTTGCCGCTGACGAACGCGTCCTGGATGTGGGCGTAGGCGTCGGCGGTGGTGTCGGCCTTGTGCAGGCCCTTGCCGGAGAACGTGCTCAGCCAGGTGCCGTACGCCTTCTTCGCGGCGGCCGAGTTCACGGTGATCTTCTTGGCGCCGGCGTCGACGGTGTCGGTGCCCTCGCCGTAGAGGAAGGTCTGGGCGTAGTAGGCCTGGGTGGAGCCCCAGTAGCCGTCGGCGCCGGTCTTGTCCTTGACCTTCGCGGCGTCGGACTTCAGCTCGTCCCAGGTCTTGGGGGCCTCGGTGATGCCGGCCTTCTTGAACAGGGCCTTGTTGTACACCAGGGCGAGGGTGTCGGTGACCAGCGGCACGCCGTAGGTCTTGCCGTCGTACTGGGCCTGCTTGATCAGGCTGGGCTGGAACTTGCTCTGGTCGGCGAGGGCCGCGGTGCCGTCCAGCGGCAGGAAGTAGCCCTTCTTGGCGAAGGCGGGGGTCCAGCCGACCTCGGAGCGCAGCACATCGGGGGCGCCCTTGGAGCCTGCGGCGGTGTCGAACTTGTTCTGCGCCTGGTCGAAGGGGACGTTGACGTACTTGACCTTGATGGTCGGGTTGGCCTTCTCGAAGTCCTTGACCAGCGCCTGGTACGTGGGCGCCTCATTGGTGGCGTTGGAGGTGTCCCACCAGGTGATGGTGACCGGGCCGTCGGACTTGCCGCTGCCGCCGTCACTTCCGCCGCAGGCCGTCGCCGCGAGGGCGACGGACGCCACCAGCGCGGTGGCCGCTATGCCACGCCGCATGAGTTCTCCTTGAGGGTGAAAGCCCGAGTGCTACAGGTGGCGGCCCCGTCTGCCGCCCCTGCCGACTGCCGACTGCTTCCTTGCGGCCGCCGGGCGACGGTGAACGTAACAGCGATGCAATCGCCGCGAAAGACCTTGCAGCAAAAAAGTGAAAGAGGCGACAATGGTTACCCCGCCGTGACCTCGCCGTGAGGGCCTGTAGACCTGCATTTGCAGCCGATCTGCGGGATCACGAACAGTTGTGCAAGACTCTGCAAGCTCTTGCCATACGTCACCGGCGCGGGAATCATCCCGTTGCGGACCGGACGCCGAAACAGAACACGAGGGAGCGCGATGACGCAGCAACCCGCAGCGGGGCGTTCAACCGCCCGGGCCCGGCGTCCCTTTGGTGGGCAAGCGGAGACGCGGCCGGTACAGTCCAGTGCCGTGACCACACGGCTTGCCGACATCGCGGCGCAGGCGGGGGTCAGCGAGGCGACCGTGAGCCGTGTCCTGAACGGAAAGCCGGGCGTCGCGGCGACCACCCGCCAGTCCGTGCTGGCCGCTCTCGACGTGCTCGGCTACGAGCGCCCGGTCCGGCTGCGGCAGCGCAGCGAGGGGCTGGTGGGCCTGATCACCCCGGAGCTGGAGAACCCGATATTCCCCGCCCTGGCCCAGGTCATCGGCCAGGCCCTGACCCGGCAGGGGTACACACCGGTGCTGGCGACGCAGACGCCGGGCGGCTCCACCGAGGACGAGCTGACGGAGATGCTCGTGGACCGCGGGGTCGCCGGCATCATCTACGTCTCCGGGCTGCACGCGGACACCACCGCAGACATGCAGCGCTACGAGCGGCTGCGCGCCCAGGGCGTGCCGTACGTCCTGGTGGACGGCTTCTCCCCGAAGGTGCAGGCGCCGTTCATCTCCCCCGACGACCGGGCCGCGATGGCCCTCGCGGTGACGCACCTGGTGTCCCTCGGGCACACCCGGATCGGACTCGCGCTCGGTCCCAAGCGGTTCGTGCCGGTGCAGCGCAAGATCGAGGGTTTCGTGCGCACCATGCAGGAGCAGCTCGGGCTGACCGTCGAGGACATCGAGTCGCGGCTGATCCAGCACTCGCTGTACACCCTGGAGGGTGGTCAGGCGGCGGCGTCCGCGCTGATCGACCGGGACTGCACGGCGGTGGTGTGCGCGAGCGACATGATGGCGCTCGGGGCGATACGGGCGGCGCGGCAGCGGGGCCTGGAAGTCCCCACGGACATCTCGGTGGTGGGCTTCGACGACTCGCCGCTCATCGCGTTCACGGACCCGCCGCTGACGACGATCCGCAAGCCGGTCCCGGCGATGGGGCAGGCGGCGGTGCGTACGTTGCTGGAGGAGATCGGTGGGACGCCCGCACCCCACAGTGAATTCGTGTTCATGCCGGAGCTGGTGGTGCGCGGGTCGACTGCTTCGGCGCCCGGTGACCGGAGTCGTCCCTAGGCAGTAGTTCCGGCGCTGCGTACCAGTACGCCGGTTGGAGAACGGG
The DNA here is from genome assembly GCF_044764595.1 of Streptomyces sp. NPDC093984. NCBI lineage: Bacteria > Bacillati > Actinomycetota > Actinomycetes > Kitasatosporales > Streptomycetaceae > Streptomyces > Streptomyces sp. NPDC093984. The sequence goes on from NZ_JBIWIM010000003.1 coordinate 462,870, forward strand.
TGGCCGGAACCCTGCCCGGGGATGATCGGTGGGGGAACCCTTTTCTGGCAGACTCTGTACCTATGGGTGAAACGACCGTGCCGGCGGTGGGGGGCCAGGAGCAGGCCGCTCCCCGGCCCGTCACGGACGACACGCGGGACGGCGCGATCGACGGCGCCCTGCGCCGGATCCGCACTCCCCGCCGCCCGCGCTTCTGGTTCGAAATCCTGCTGATCGCGCTGAGTTACTGGACCTACTCGCTGGTCCGCAACGCCGTGCCGGAGCAGAAGGCCGAGGCGCTGAGCAACGCGGACTGGGTGTGGCGGCTGGAGAACCACCTGGGGATCGCCGTCGAGGACTCGGTCAACCACGCCGTGAACTCGGTGACATGGCTGATCATCGGGATGAACTACTACTACGCCACCCTGCACTTCGTGGTGACGCTGGGTGTCCTGGTGTGGCTGTACCGCAGCCATCCGGGCCGGTACGCGGCCACCCGCCTCGCCCTGTTCGCCACGACCGGCGTGGCGCTGCTCGGCTACTACTTCTTCCCGCTGGCGCCGCCGCGCCTGATGAACGGCGGGCACTTCGTCGACACGGTGGTGGTGCACCACACGTGGGGTTCGATGGCGTCGGGCGACCTGAAGGACATGTCGAACCAGTACGCGGCGATGCCGTCGATGCACATCGGCTGGTCGCTGTGGTGCGGTCTGACCATCTTCGCCCTGTCGACGGTGCCGTGGGCGCGGGTCCTGGCCCTGCTGTACCCGGCGACGACACTGGTCGTGATCGTCGCCACCGCCAACCACTTCTGGCTGGACGCGGTGGGCGGCACGCTCTGCCTGGCGTTCGGCTTCACGATGGCGCGGGTCTGGTACGGCGCGCTGCCGTACGCACTGCCGCGACGGGTGGCGACGGCGGGCGAGCCGACGCTGGTGCCGGTGCGGGCGTGATCCACCGGCGCCGGCGCGTCACGACCCGTAGAACAGCTTCTCCACCACGCCGCGTGCCCTGCGTGTCGTACGCCGGTAGTCGTCCAGCATGTCCCCGACGTGGCCCGGGCCGTACCCGAGGTAGCGGCCCACGGCGGCCAGCTCGCGGGTCTCGGAGGGGAACGTGTCGCCCGCGCGGCCCCGGACCAGCATCACCGCGTTGCGCACCCGGGTGGCGAGGACCCAGGCCTCGTCCAGGATCGCGGCGTCCTCGTCGCTGATCAGGCCCGCGGCGCAGGCGGCGGCGAGGGCGGCGCGGGTGCGGGTGGTGCGCAGGCCCGGCTCCGACCGGCCGTGCTGGAGCTGCAGCAGCTGGACCGTCCACTCCACGTCCGACAGGCCGCCGCGGCCCAGCTTGGTGTGCAGGGTCTTGTCGGCGCCCCGCGGCAGCCGCTCGGACTCCATACGGGCCTTCAGGCGCCGGATCTCGCGCACGGCGTCGTCGCCGAGCCCCTGCGCGGGGTAGCGCAGGGGGTCGACCAGTTCGATGAAACGGCGGCCCAGGTCCTCGTCCCCGGCGACCGGCTCGGCCCGCAGCAGCGCGTGCGACTCCCACATCAGCGACCAGCGGCGGTAGTAGGCCGCGTACGAGGTCAGGGTGCGCACGAGCGGTCCCGACTTGCCCTCGGGGCGCAGGTCGGCGTCGATCAGCAGGGGCGGGTCGGTGCTCGGGATCTGCAGCAGCCGCCGCATCTCCGACACGACCTTGTTCGCGGCCTCGGCGGCCTCCCGCTCGTCCACGCCGTCCTGCGGCTCGTGCACGAAGATCACGTCCGCGTCGGAGCCGTAGCCCAGCTCGTGCCCGCCGAAGCGGCCCATGCCGATGACGGCGAACCGGGTGGGCAGGGTGTCGCCCCAGCCGTCACGGACCACCGCGCGCAGGGTGCCCGCGAGGGTCGCCGCCGTCAGGTCCGAGACCGCGCCGCCGACCAGGTCCACCAGGGCACCCTGGTCCGGGCGGGCGGGGATCTCCTCGGTGCCGTAGGAGCCGACGATGTCCGTGGCGGCCGTACGGAACAGCTCCCGCCGCCGTACACCGCGCGCCACCGTGACCGCCTGTTCGGCGTTCTCGGCGCGGCCGACGGCGGCGAGGATCTCCTGTTCCAGGTGGACGCGGGAGCGGGGTTCGAGTCCGCCGCCGTCCCCGTCGCCGAGCAGGGCCACCGCCTCGGGGGCGCGCATCAGCAGGTCGGGGGCGAGCCGGCCGGCGGACAGCACGCGGGCGAGGTTCTCGGCGGCGGCGCCCTCGTCCCGCAGCAGCCGCAGGTACCAGGGGGTCTTGCCGAGCGCGTCGGAGACCTTGCGGAAGTTGAGCAGGCCCGCGTCCGGGTCGGCGGAGTCGGCGAACCAGCCGAGCAGCACGGGCAGCAGGGTGCGCTGGATGGCGGCCTTGCGGGTGACGCCGGACGCCAGCGCCTCCAGGTGGCGCAGGGCGGCGGCCGGGTCCGCGTAGCCGAGCGCGACGAGCCGTTCCCGGGCCGCGTCGGGGCTCAGCCGGGCCTCGCCGGGGGCGAGTTGGGCGACGGCGTCGAGCAGCGGGCGGTAGAAGAGCTTCTCGTGCAGCCGGCGTACGACGCCGGTGTGCCGCTTCCACTCACGCCGGAGCGCGGCGACGGGATCGGTGCGCAGGCCGAGGGAGCGGCCGAGGCGGCGCAGGTCGGCCTCGTCCTCGGGGACGAGGTGGGTGCGGCGCAGCCGGTAGAGCTGGATGCGGTGCTCCATGGAGCGCAGGAAGCGGTAGGCGTCGTCGAGCTGCGCGGCGTCGGCGCGGCCGACGTAGCCGCCGGAGGCGAGGGCCTTGAGCGCGTCCAGGGTGGTGCCGCTGCGCAGCGAGGAGTCGGACCGCCCGTGCACCAGCTGCAGCAGCTGGACGGCGAACTCCACGTCCCGCAGGCCGCCCGGACCGAGCTTCAGCTCCCGCTCGACCTCCCCCGCGGGGATGTTCTCGACGACCCGGCGGCGCATCTTCTGCACGTCGGCGACGAAGTTCTCCCGCTCGGCCGCCTGCCAGACCAGCGGGGCGAGGGTGGCGACGTACTCCTCGCCGAGGTCGAGGTCGCCGGCCACCGGGCGCGCCTTGAGCAGGGCCTGGAACTCCCAGGTCTTGGCCCAGCGCTGGTAGTAGGCGAGGTGGCTGGCCAGGGTGCGCACCAGCGGACCGTTTCTGCCCTCGGGGCGCAGATTGGCGTCCACCGGCCAGATGCTGCCCTCGACGGTCGTCTCGGAGCAGATCCGCATCATGTGCGAGGCGAGCCGGGTGGCGGCCTGGAGGGCCTTGCGCTCGTCGGCGCCGCTCACGGCCTCGCCGACGAAGATGACGTCGACGTCGGAGACGTAGTTGAGCTCGTGGCCGCCGCACTTGCCCATGCCGATCACCGCGAGCCGGCACAGCGCCGCGTCGTCGGGGGCGGCGGCGCGGGCGATGCCGAGGGCGGCACGCAGGGTGGCGGTGGCCAGGTCGGCCAGTTCGGCGGCGGCCTGGGCGACGTCGGTGGTGCCGCAGACGTCGCGGGCGGCGATGGACAGCAGGCAGCGGCGGTAGGCGACGCGCAGCGAGACGGGGTCCGTGGCCTCGGCGAGCTGCCGCTCGAACTCCGCCACGCCGGGGTGCAGGTCGTGCGGCTCGTAGTTGACGAGGGCCTGCCAGTCGCCGGGGTGGCGGGCGAGGTGGTCGGCGAGCGCCGCGGAGGCGCCGAGGACACCGAGCAGCCGGTCGCGCAGGGGCTTGGCCGAGATCAACGTGTCGAGCAGCTCGCGGCGGGCGGTGGGCGCGGGCTGCGCCTCCAGCAGCCGGACGAGGCCGCCGAGCGCGAGATCGGGGTCGGCGGTGGCGCCCAGGGCGTCGAGCAGGACGGGGTCGGACCTGACCGGCGCCAGCTCGACGCTCTCCAGCAGCCGCTCGGCGGCGGAGGGGTCGGTGAAACCGTGTCGCAGCAGCCGCGTGAAGGTGCTGCTTCTGCGCCCCTGGGGCACGGTCATCCCTCGGCCTCCCGAGCATCGAGATCAAGGTCCTGCGGCTTTGAGCGTAACCGGAGACGGGGACGGGAGCGCCGGGGCGGTCCCCTACGGGGCGCAGGCCCTCGGGTACGGGGCCGTGCGGGTGCGGTAGGAGCGGGGTCGCATGCGGACGCTACGGGTGCGGGTCGGCGCCCTGCGAGCGCGAGTGGCGGTGGCTGCGGGCGCCGTGGCGCGGTGGCGGTGGCTGCGGACGCGCGGCACGAGTGCGGTGACTGCGGGCGCGCGGGGCTCGTATGGCGGTGGTTGCCGCCCGCGGGGCGCGACCGACGGTGGTTGCGCGCACGCGGGGCGCGACCGACGGTGCCCTGCGGGCACGCAGGCCGCGAGTGACGGTGCCCTGCGAGCGCGTCGGCCACGGATGGCCGTGCCACGGGTGTCAGTCCCCCGGCCACAGCCCCGGCAGTGGCGTGAAGGCGTGGCGCTGCTGGTGCGGCACCTGCTCCCCCAGCAGGCGACGCATCGTCTCCGCCGCGCGGACCGCCGCGTCGGCGCAGCAGTTGTTGAACAGGACGTGCACCTGTTCCGTCCGCTCGGCCAGGCCCCGCACGCGCGGCACCCACTCCGCCAGCTCCCTCTCGGTGTACGCGTGGCGGTAGGCGTCCTCCTTGGACCCGGTGCCCCAGTGCGGGCTGCGCCCGTGGAAGCGGACGACGGCCAGCCGCCGTGTCGTGACCGGTGAGACGGGCGGCATCGAGGTCGGCAGGTCCCGCGCCGTGTCCACGGCGACCGCGGTGGCGTCCAGATCCGCGAGCAGTGCCGCGGTGGCCGTCTCCCACTCGCCCCGCCACCAGTCCGGGTGCCGGAACTCGACGGCGAACGGCCAGCCGCGGGCCCGCTCACGGCAGGCGCGTACGAACGCCTCCGACCGTGGGCCGGGAGTGAGAGAGGGAGGGAACTGGAACAGCACCGTCCCGAGCCGTCCGGCCTGCCGCAGCGGCGCCAGCGCTTCGGTGAAGCGCGCCCATAACTCGTCGAGCAGGCCCGCGTCGCCGCCGCCCGGATCCGGGGCGCGCCGTCGGGTCAGGGCCGGCCGCAGGTCGGCGGGCAGCGCGTCCGGCCGCGTCGGATGTCCCGTCAGCAGTGAGAAGGCCTTGACGTCGAAGACGAAGGCGTCCGGTGTCCGCTCCACCCACAGGCGACTGGTGCGTTCGCTGGGCAGCGCGTAGTACGAGGAGTCCGCCTCGACCACGGGAAACCGCTCGGCGTAGAACCTCAGCCGCCCCTCCGCGTCGCGCCGCCCCCGCGGATACCAGCCACTCGCCACCAGCGCCCGGTCCGTCCACGAACACGTCCCCACCAGGATGTCGCCCATGAGGGCCGTGTTACCCGCGGACGCCCTGCCATGTCCGGCCGGGCGTGGGCGGCCCGTGCCGGGTCCCGGCCGATCGGCCTACGGCGCTTCCCCGATGTCCTCCGCCCAGATGCCCGGGAATCTGGTCTGGAATTCCTTCATGAGATCCTTGCACCGGGAATCGTCGAGGAGTACGACGTCCACGCCGCGTGCCTTCAGAGCCGCCAAGTCACCCACGAAGGTGGTCGCTTCACCGACAACGAGCCGCTTGATGCCGAACAAAAGGATCGCGCCGGTGCACATTTCACACGGAGACAAGGTCGTGTACAACGTGGCGCCCGCATACGACCGCAACCGGCCGGCATTGCGGAGACACGCCATCTCACCGTGTGCGATGGGGTCGTTGTGCTGCACTCGCTCGTTGCGCCCGACGGCGATCAGGCGGTCGTCGAGTCGTAGCGCCGCACCGATGGGAACTCCCCCTTCCTGCAGGCCCTCTCGGGCCTCATTCAGCGCAGCGTCGAAGCATTCCTTGTCCACCGTTGTGAGAGTCACGACCGGCAGCATACGTCAGCACACGTAACGGGTCGATACCGCCTGCGGGGGCCCGCCGTCAGGAAAGTCGCCTTTCGAGAAGGACCCCGAGCAGGAGCAGGATCGCCGCCAACTGCGCGACAACCCACGATATTCGATAACTCAATGTCCTCCTGTTGCGCACCCGCAGCAGCTCGAGGAAGAGGTCGTCGGAGTTCTCCAGATCTCCGGTGTCCGTCCAGCGAACCCACACCACGCTGAGGCAGAGAGCGGATGAAAGTCCACTCGCGGCGAGGGACGAGAACGCCAGTACGCTTCCGGCGGTGATATCGCGGGAGAAAAGCGAAAGAGTGATGGAGCTGGCCGCCATCAGGATTCCGTCGTACGAGAGCAGGGCTTGCGCTTTACTGTCCAGAACACTGAGACACGAGTAGAGGTAGTCGTGCTCGAAGGCATCGTCCTGATGGGGTTGGAGCGACCTGACCGCCGCCAGGTGCCGAATCCCGTCCTCGTTTTTTCGATAAATGCCTTCGAACAGCCACGAATAAGCCTTGTTCAAGGCAGGCACAATCCCCCCGCTTCGCTCCCCCTGGGCCGGCGGTCAGCCGGTGCCGGTGAGCAGCATAGAGCCGCGGCGCTTTGATCGGTAGACAGTGAAATGACACGTGGTGCGCAGGTAAAACGAACAGACAAGTGATGCGTGACGCGAGCCGGGAGCCGTCTCACCGATCGTCACCACCGGCCGGTGACCCAGCAGTTCACCGGCTCTTCATCCGCCGGGTCGTGTGACGTGGGGCGAGGGCACCTTGGCGTGAGCATGCTCTGGCAGCGCTGCCCCCCGTAGCCCCTCCCCTCACCGGAGGTTGATTGTGTCCGGCAGTTCCCTGTACCGCCGCACCCGTACCACCGTGGCGTCCGTGGCGGCCTTCGCCGCAGCAGCGATCGGGCTGTGGACCGGTCTCGGCGGTGAGTCCGCGCACGCCGCGGGCTCCGTCCCCAGCCCGGACCACGTGGTCGTCGTGGTCATGGAGAATCACGCGTACAGCCAGATCATCGGCTCCTCCAGCGCCCCGTACATCAACTCGCTGAAGTCCGGCGGCGCCAACCTCACCCAGTCCTACGCCATCACCCACCCCAGCCAGCCCAACTACCTCGCGCTGTTCTCCGGATCCACCCAGGGCATCACGGACGACAGCTGCTACACACCCGGCTTCTCCTCCGCCCGCAACCTGGCCTCCGAGCAGCTCGCCGCGGGCCGCACGTGGGCCAGCTACAACGAGTCGCTGCCCAGCCAGGGCTCGACCACGTGCAGCAGCGGCAACTACGCCCGCAAGCACAACCCGTGGTTCGCCTTCGGCAACGTGCCGACGTCCAGCGCCAAGACCTTCGCGCAGTTCCCCACCGACTACACCACGCTGCCCCAGCTGTCCTTCGTCGTCCCCAACCTGTGCAGCGACATGCACGACTGCTCGATCTCGACCGGGGACACCTGGCTGAAGAACAACCTGGGCGCCTACGCCACCTGGGCCAAGACCCACAACAGCCTCCTCGTCGTCACCTTCGACGAGGACAACAGGCTCAGCGGCAACCGCATCCCGACGGTGCTGTACGGCCAGCCGGTGATCCCAGGGTCCAGCACCTCCACCACCTACAACCACTACGACCTGCTGCGCACCCTGGAGGACACCCAGGGCCTGACGACGCACGCGGGCAACGCCGCCTCCGCCACGGACATCACCGGCATCTGGGCGTCGTGACATGTACGTAGCGGACAGCCGCGCCGGCTCCCCCAAGCTCTCGGCTTCGCTCGAGCAGGGGGGACCCCCATCGGCGCCGGCGTCCGCGGACGGCGCCGCCCGGCCCCGTGCCGGGCGGCGCCTCACCGCGGTCGCCCCGACCGTGCTCGCGCTCGGCGCGGTCAGCCTGATCACCGACGTCTCCTCCGAGATGGTCACGGCGGTGCTCCCGCTGTACCTCGTCACGGGCCTCGGCCTGTCCCCGCTGGGCTTCGGCCTGCTGGACGGCGTCTACAACGGCTTCTCCGCGCTCGTACGGCTCGCCGGAGGCCATCTCGCCGACCGGGGCGGAGGCCGTCACAAGTGGGTGGCGGGCCTCGGCTACGGCATCTCGGCCCTGTGCAAACCCCTTCTGCTGGTGGCCCACACCCTCACCCCCGTCGGCCTGGTCCTGGCCGCCGACCGCACCGGCAAGGGCCTGCGCACCGCTCCCCGGGACGCGCTGATCTCCCTGTCCAGCACCCCGGAGACCCGTGGCCGCGCCTTCGGTGTGCACCGTGCGATGGACACGGCGGGCGCGCTGCTCGGCCCGCTCGTGGCGTTCCTGATCCTGCGGGCGACGGTGGACGGCTACGACGCGGTGTTCACGGTGAGCTTCTGCGTGGCCGTGACGGGCGTCCTCGTCCTGGTGCTGTTCGTGCCGGGCGGCCGCGCGCACTCCCCGGCGGCCGGTGACGGCCCCCGGCCGACCCTCCGCGCCGCCCTCGCCCTGCTGCACCGCCGCGACCTGCGCCGTCTCACGGTCTGCGCGCTGCTGCTCGGCCTCGCCACGGTCAGCGACTCCTTCGTCTACCTGCTGCTGCAACGGCGCCTCGGTGTCCCCGACCGCTGGTTCGCGCTGCTGCCGCTGGGCACGGCGGCCGCGTTCCTGCTGCTGGCGATGCCGCTCGGGCGGCTCGCGGACAAGGTGGGCCGCTGGCGGATCTTCCTGGCGGGCCACGCGGCGCTGCTCCTGGCCTACGCCCTGCTGCTCACGTCCTGGCATGCGGCGGCCCTGCCGTACGCCGTGCTCGCCCTGCACGGCGGCTTCTACGCGGCCACCGACGGCGTGCTGATGGCGGCGGCCTCCGACAGCGTCCCCGAGGAACTGCGCTCCTCCGGGCTCGCCCTGGTGCAGACGGGGCAGGCGCTCGCCCGGTTCGCCTGCTCGCTGGGGTTCGGGGCGGCCTGGACGGTGTGGGGCGACCGTACGGCCCTGACGGCCTCCGCGGTGGCGCTCGCGGTGTGCGCGGCCTTCTCCCTGACGACGCTCCGCCCGAAAGGCACGGCATGACGGTACGCACCCGCATCCTGGTCCTGCTCTCGGCCCTCCTGGTCCTGGCGGGGGTCGGCACGGCCTCGGTCCTGCACGCGTCGGCGCGGGCGGAGCGCAGGGACCAGGCCCAGGCCGGCGGCCCTCGGATCACCTCGGGCAAGGTCACGCTCACCGAGCCCGGCCGCATGGTGTTCCGCAACATGGCGTGGGGCCCGCACCGCGACGAACTCACGACGGTCCCGGCGTCGGACCCCTCCGGCCCGCGGACCGCGTCGGGCGTGAAGTGCCTGCGCTTCTACGCCGCCGCGGGCACCGGAGTCTGCCTCCAGGCCGTGCACGGGCCGGTCTCGGACACCTACCGCGCGCTAATCCTCGACGCGTCCCTGCACATCAGGGCGCACTACGACGTCCCCGGCATCCCGTCCCGCGCCCGGGTCTCCCCCAGCGGCCACTACGCGGCGTGGACGGCGTTCGTGGGCGGCGACTCGTACGCGGGAACGAACTTCTCGACCCGTGCGGCGATCGTGGACACCCGCACGGGCGCGCTGACCCCGTCCCTGGAGGCGTACCGCATCGTCAAGGACGGCAGGACGTACCACGCGTCGGACGTGAACTTCTGGGGCGTGACGTTCGCGTCCGACGACCGCACGTTCTACGCGACCCTGGCGACGAAGGGCACGACGTACCTGGTGCGGGGCGACCTGCGCGCCCGCACGGTCACCACCCTCCACCCGAACGTCGAGTGCCCGTCCCTGTCCCCCGACGGCACGCGGATCGCGTACAAGAAACGGGTGAAGGGCCTGCCCAAGGACGCCCCCTGGCACCTGTACGTGCTGGACCTGCGCACGATGCGCGAAACCCCGCTCGCGGAGACCCGCAGCGTGGACGACCAGGCGGTCTGGCGGGACGAACACACGGTGGTATACGCGCTGCCGGGCGACTTCGGAGCGGACCTGTACCAGGTCCCGGCGGACGGCACGGGCGCCCCGCGCCGGATCGACGGCGCGGCGGTGTCCCCGGCGTTCGTCGGCGGGACGGGGCCGGCGTCCTGATCGTCAGTAGTCCAGTCCCGCGAACCAGTCGCCGCGACCGCCCGGGGTCAGGTCGAGGAGGTGCCAGACGGGGTTGAGCAGATCGATGCCGCGCTGGTCGATGTCCTCGGCCATGCGCGGGTGCGCGGAGTAGAAGTGGCGGACCGCGCCGTCGCCGTCCCGGGTGAAGACGGAGACGGTGGAGTCCTGCGCGCCGTCCTCGTCCTCGCTGCCGAGGTCGTACTTGAAGGTGCTGTCGCCGCAGCTCAGCAGGCGCAGCCGGGACCAGCCGCGGTCGCGGGCGTGCTGCCGCAGGGTGGGCGGGTCGGCTGCGGCGGCGACGGCGAAGTCGGCGTTCTGGGCGATGTGGTGGGCGACGCCGTTGAAGCCGTCGATCCACAGGGTGCACATCGGGCAGGGGTCGGTCTGAAGCTTGCCGTACATGAAGTGGTAGACGATCAGCGGCCGGTCCGGGGCGGTGAACAGCCCGCTGAGGGTGACCTCGCGGACGGGGGTGTCGCCCTCGTCGAGGTCCGCCGGGCCTTCGAGGAAGACGTAGTCGTCGACGACGGGGCCCTGAGGGAGCGCCCGGCGCCGGGCCGCGACCTTCTCGCGGTGGCGCATGAGCTCGATCTCGGCGAGCCGGAGTTCTTCGCGGGCGGCGAGGTAGTCCGCGGACTCGCCGGGCAGTCGGGTGTGCCGCACCATCACGACCTCCTGGGTGGGGAGCCCCGAGATCATTCGAGTCTAGGACGACACGCCCGAGGGCGCCGGGACGCGGCGGGGGCCGACGGTCCGCGACCGTCGGCCCCCGCCCAGCAGACCCCTGGGACCTGCGCCTACAGCACCGGCAGGTTCTTCCGCAGCTCGAACGCCGTGACCTCCGAGCGGTACTCCTCCCACTCCTGCTTCTTGTTGCGCAGGAAGAAGTCGAACACGTGCTCGCCGAGCGTCTCGGCGATCAGGTCGCTGCGCTGCATCAGCGTGAGCGCCTCGCCCAGGTTCTGCGGCAGCGGCTCGATGCCCATCGCGCGGCGCTCGGAGTCCGTCAGGGCCCACACGTCGTCCTCGGCGCCCGGAGGCAGCTCGTAGCCCTCCTCGATGCCCTTCAGGCCGGCGGCCAGCAGGACCGCGTAGGCCAGGTACGGGTTCGCGCCGGTGTCCAGCGAGCGGACCTCGACACGGGCGGACCCGGTCTTGCCCGGCTTGTACATCGGGACCCGGACCAGGGCCGAGCGGTTGTTGTGTCCCCAGCAGATGTACGACGGCGCCTCGCCGCCGGCGCCCGCGGTGCGCTCGGTGCCGCCCCAGATGCGCTTGTAGGAGTTCACCCACTGGTTGGTGATCGCCGAGGTCTCCCCGGCGTGCCGCAGCAGGCCGGCGATGAAGGAGCGGCCCACCTTGGACAGCTGGTACTCCGCGCCGGACTCGTAGAACGCGTTCCGGTCACCCTCGAACAGGGACAGGTGCGTGTGCATACCGGAGCCGGGGTGCTCGGAGAACGGCTTCGGCATGAAGGTGGCCTGCACGCCCTGCTCCAGCGCCACCTGCTTCATGACCAGGCGGAACGTCATGATGTTGTCGGCGGTGGACAGCGCGTCGGCGTACCGCAGGTCGATCTCCTGCTGGCCCGGGGCGCCCTCGTGGTGGGAGAACTCGACCGAGATGCCCATCGACTCCAGCATGGTGATCGCCTGGCGGCGGAAGTCCATGCCGACGTTCTGCGGGGTGTGGTCGAAGTAGCCGGAGTTGTCGGCCGGCGTCGGGCGGCTGCCGTCCAGCGGCCGGTCCTTCAGCAGGAAGAACTCGATCTCGGGGTGGGTGTAGAAGGTGAAGCCGAGGTCGGAGGCGCGGGCCAGGGCGCGCTTGAGGACGTACCGGGGGTCCGCAAAGGACGGCGAACCGTCCGGCATGAGGATGTCGCAGAACATACGGGCCGTGCCGGGGGCCTCCGCGCGCCAGGGCAGGATCTGGAAGGTCGACGGGTCCGGCTTGGCGATCATGTCGGACTCGTAGACGCGGGCGAAGCCCTCGATGGCGGAGCCGTCGAAGCCGATGCCCTCGTCGAACGCCTGCTCAAGCTCGGCAGGGGCCACGGCCACGGACTTGAGGAAGCCCAGCACGTCCGTGAACCACAGGCGTACGAACCGGATGTCGCGCTCCTCCAAGGTCCGGAGCACGAACTCCTGCTGCTTGTCCATCTTCCGCTTCCCCATCCTTGCTGGTCAGGCCGCCTGTCTCCCGCACCACGGGAGGCGGTCGGGCACCTGAGCATCCCACCACAACAGCATTTCATGCGCGTTGCGGACCTTGATCGGCCGCCCGACCCCGGGCTGAACGCCTCGCATACGGCAGGTGTCCTGCTCTGACGCCCATCTTGCCTGTTCGGCGGCCCATGCGTAATGGCCGATCTCGCCCGTCTCGCGCCTCGCTAATTTGCATCCAAGATGCAAGTTTTATTACGGTGCCGATGGCCGAGCGGGCCGAAGCCCACCCTTCCTTCACAAAAGGAGTCCCGATGCTCTCCGAGCAGTCCGCCGCCACCGTGCGCGCGACACTCCCCGCCGTCGGCGCCTCACTGGCCGAGATCACCGAGCGCTTCTACGACGGGCTGTTCGCCGCCCACCCGGAGCTGCTGCGGGACCTGTTCAACCGCGGCAACCAGGCGGCAGGCACCCAGCGCCAGGCGCTGGCGGGCTCGATCGCCGCCTTCGCCACCCACCTGCTGGAGCACCCGGACCAGCGCCCCGACGTGATGCTGGGCCGTATCGCCCACAAGCACGCCTCGCTGGGCGTCACGCCCGAGCAGTACAAGGTCGTCCATCAGCACCTCTTCGCGGCCATCGCCGAGGTCCTCGGCGACGCGGTCACCCCCGAGGTCGCCGCCGCCTGGGACGAGGTCTACTGGCTGATGGCGAACGCGCTGGTCGCGATCGAGAAGCGGCTGTACGAGGCGAGCGGACAGTCCGGCTGGCGGCGGTGGCGGGTCGTAGGGCGCGTCGAGGAGACGGCGGACGTCGCCACCTTCCAGCTCCGCCCGGCCGACGACGGCCCGGTGCCCGACTTCCGCCCCGGCCAGTACGTCTCCGTCCGCGTGGAACTCCCGGACGGCGCCCGGCAGATCCGCCAGTACAGCCTGTCCGCCGCGCCGGGCTCCCCGGTGCGCCAGATCGGCGTCAAGCGCGTCCACGGCGGCGACACGCCGGACGGCGAGGTCTCCGGTCACCTCCACGCGCGCGTGCGCGAGGGCGACACCCTGGAGCTGTCCGCCCCGTACGGCGACCTGGTCCTGGACGCCACCGACGCGCCCCTGCTGCTCGCCTCCGCCGGCATCGGCGTGACCCCGATGATCGCCATGCTCGAGCAGCTCGCCCGCACCGGCCACCGCGCCCCGGTCACCGTGGTGCACGCCGACCGCTCCCCCGCCACGCACGCCCTGCGCACCGACCACGAGGGCTTCGCGGCCAAGCTGCCGGACGCCGCCGTGCACTTCTGGTACGAACAGGACGCCCCCGAGGGCGCGCACACGGGCCTCGCGGACCTGAGCGGCGTGCCGGTCGCGTCGGGCACGCGCGCGTACCTGTGCGGTCCGCTGCCCTTCATGCGCGCGGTGCGCGCCCAGCTGATCGAGAAGGGTGTGGCCCCCGCCGACATCCACTACGAGGTGTTCGGGCCGGACCTCTGGCTCGCTCAGGACTGATCCCGCTGCGGCTGCCCGGCTGGCCGGTGAGGGGTCTTGATGCGACCGTGGACTGTGAGGCCGGTGAGGCAGGCGAGACCTTCGAGGGTGGGAGGTCGAGCCACCACCCTTCGACGCGGAGGACAGCGCTCATGGCAGGCACGACGAGGAAACCCCTGGGGATGATCTTGTCCGCGGCCGCGGCCGGAGCGGCTGTCGCGGCAGGCCTGTCGGCCGCAGACCCTGCCGCAGCCTCTGCCGCTGCGATGGCGGACGGGGCCACGTCGCCACAGGTGACGGTCGCCCCGTGCACGAGTGCGCAGCTCGTCGCGAGCAGCGCACAGCGCCTGGCGTCGGGCCAGGTGGTGGTGACGGTCGTCAACCACGGCTCTCGACCGTGCGTGCTCAAGGGTTATCCCACCGTCGCCCTCGCCGGCATGGGCTCGCCCGAGAGGAACAAACCTCTCCAGGTCGTCCGCCAGGGCGCCTCGAAACCGGTGACGCTGGCAGTCGGCGGCCGGGCCTCGACGCAGCTCACCTTCACGCCCGTCCTCGGCGAGGCGAGCGGGTACTGCGCGTCCGGCGCCGCGCCCTTTGTCGCGCCCTCGATCGTGGTGGGCGTCGCGGGCGGGGGCCGGCAACTGGCCCCGGACGACGGCGGCGACTTCGCACTCTGCGGGACCAGTGTGCGCGCCACCGCTTTCCGCGCCACGGGCGCCTGAGCCGCGCCGCGGGCGCCTGAGCCGGGCCCCGGGCGCCTGAGCCGGGCGGACGCGCAACCGCCTCCCGCGCGCCGTCCGAACTCACCGGCCAGGCAGTACACGGTGCAGGTGTCCCCGTTGCGCCACGAGACGGCCACGTTCTGCAGTGCCCTGCGACAGCCGGAGCCGTGACCGTGGCGATGCGAGACGATCTCGCCCGGGGCGTCGGCGCACAAGGGGAAGCCTGCACTGCCGGGAGCACGGTGGGGGCAGGAGAGCGACCGTACCGCTCAGAAGCGGTCCGCCGACGCTTGCATCGTATGCAGCAGCCCACAGGCACGGGACGAGGTCGAGACCCCGCCGTTCGCCGTCACAGCACTGAGGGGATACCGAGAAGCAGCGGCCCCGTCGGCGCCGCCACCACGTCCTCGACCGTCACCGGGTCCAGCGACGCGAAGAACGCCTCCTGGGCCCGGCGCAGCGCGCCCCGCAGCCGGCAGCCGGTGTGCAGGGGACAGGGCGTGGCGCCCTCGCAGTCGACGACGTCGCCCTCCCCCTCGAAGCGGCGCACGACCGCGCCGACCGACGCGGTGCGCCCCGCCTCGGTGAGCGTGAGCCCGCCGCCCCGGCCGCGGCGGGCATCGAGGAGTCCCATGTGCGTCAGTTCGGCCACGACCTTCGCGGCGTGCGTGTACGGCACGTCCATGGCCCCCGCGACCTCGCGGGTCGTGGGGCTGGAGTCGCCGGCGACGGCGAGCCTCATCAGGACCCGCAGCGCCAGGTCGGTGGAGCGCAACAGCCGCATGCCGTCAGCGTAGATAATGCGCATCCTCGCTTCAAATTATTCGGCGGGAAGGCCGCCCCCCCTCCGCCATTCGGGTGGTCCGGCCTAGGTCCAGGGACTTTCGCCCCACTACGATCAGCGGTCCCGAAGGTCCCTTTTCCCCCGAAGGACGCGCCATGGGCTCCGCCCCCACCCCCGGTTCCGCCGAGCGCAAGGCCCGCATGGAGCAGATGCGCCGTGCGGAACGCGCACGTGAGCGCCGCAACCGCATCCTGACGATCGCGGCGAGCGTGGTCGTCGTCGCCGGTCTCGTCGTCGGCGGGGTGGTCCTCATCGACTCGCAGTCCGGGAGCAAGGCCGCCGCGGCGAGCGGCTCGAAGGACTCGGCCGGCGGCTCCAAGGGCACGACGAGCGGCTCCAAGGGCCCTGCGAAGAGCGCGAAGGACACCGGCCACTTCGTCACCGGCAAGGACGGGGTGCGGATCTGGACGGGCAGGCTGTCACGCAACCACGTCACCACGAACGTGCCCTACCCGATGCACCCGCCCGTCGGCGGCGACCACAACCCGGTGTGGCTGAACTGCAACGGCGACGTCTACACCGAGCCGGTCAGGGACGAGAACGCCGTGCACTCGCTGGAGCACGGCGCGGTGTGGGTGACGTACTCCAGCAAGGCGTCGAAGGCCGACGTCGCCGCGCTCGCGGCGAAGGTCAGGAAAACCCCGTACACGCTGATGAGCCCCTACGAGAACCAGGCGAGCCCGATCATGCTCACGGCCTGGGGCCACCAGCTCTCCGTGCGGAGCGCCGGCGACCCGGGCGTCGACCGGTTCCTCGCGACCTACGTCCAGGGCGAGCAGACGCCGGAGCCGGGCGCCTCGTGCACCGGCGGGACGATGCGGTGAGCCGGCACATCGGCTGGATCACCGGGGCCGTGGCGGCGGCGCTCGTCGCGACGGGCGCGATCACGTACGCGGTCGCCGAGGACGGCGGGTCGGGGAGCGTCCGCGTGCCCGCCGCGGACTCGGCCGACGCCGGCTTCGCGCGGGACATGGCGGTCCACCACCAGCAGGCCGTCGAGATGTCGTACATCGTGCGCGACCGCACCGGGAACGAGGAGGTGCGCCGCCTCGCGTACGACATCGCGCAGACGCAGGCCAACCAGCGCGGCATGCTGCTGGGCTGGCTCGACCTGTGGGGGCTGCCGAAGGTGTCCTCCGAGCCGCCGATGACGTGGATGGGCATGGGCGGCATGGCCTCCGGCAAGGACGGTGCGCTGATGCCGGGCATGGCGACCAACACGGAGCTCAAGAAGCTGGGCGAACTCAGCGGCAAGCAGGCGGAGATCCTCTACCTGCAACTGATGACCGACCACCACAAGGGCGGCATCCACATGGCCGAGGGCTGTGTCGCCAAGTGCACGGTGGGCGTGGAGAAGAGGCTCGCGCAGGGCATGGTCGACGCACAGCGGTCGGAGATCGACCTGATGACGACGATGCTCGAGGAACGCGGCGCCGAGCCGCGCACCTGACGCCACCGGTCTGCATACAAGTCGACAAAGCGGCATCGAACGGAGTTCGCCGCAAGGGCATCCCGGGAATCGCAACCTTTCCGCAACACACGGGGAACGCCCAAACCCACCCAAACCCCAAGTGGCCGCGACCACTTGGGGTTTCCTTGGCCTTTTCATTCCCCTGGCATGAATCGTTCATCGACAGAGTGACCCCCATCGTGTGATCCATACGGTCGGCCGAACCGCCGCGGGCCGGCACGCGGACTGCATGACGTATCGACCACTACATGCATGCGAACCGCATCGCAGGGGGTTCTATGAGATCCAACCGCGCCAAGATGCGCGCTGTGAGCATGGCAGCGACACTGCCCATGATCGCCGGCGCGCTGGCGCTGGGCATACCCGCGGCGCACGCCGCGGACAGCCCCGCTCGTGACGTACTGCAGGGCACCAAGCCCGCGTGGGCGACGGCCACGGCGGACAAGGGCGCGACCTCCGACAGCGCCCAGGTCTCCGCCCGGGTCTACCTCGCCGGACGTGACGCGCGCGGCCTGGCCGCCTACGCGAAGGCCGTCTCCGACCCGCACTCGCCGTTGTACGGCAAGTACCTGAGCGCCAAGCAGACGCAGGCGCGCTTCGGCGCGACCAAGCAGCAGGTCGCCGCGGTCACGTCGTGGCTGAAGGCGTCGGGCCTGAAGGTCACCGCCGTCACGCAGCACTACGTCGCCGTGACCGGTGACGTGGCCGCCGCCGAGAAGGCGTTCGGCACGCAGCTGCACAACTACGCCAAGGGCGGCAAGACCTACCGCGCCCCGTCGAAGGCGGCCACCGCGCCCGAGAGCCTGAAGGGTGCCGTCCTGACCGTCACCGGCCTGGACAACGCCCCGCACAAGGCGAACCACGACGACCAGCTGCCGCCGCCGGAGACCGTCTTCCGCAACTCCGGGCCGTTCTCCTCCTACTACGGCTCGAACACCGCGACGACGCTGCCGGAGGCGTACGGCCACGAGATCCCGTACGCCGTCAAGGGCTACACGGGCAAGCAGTTGCGGGCCGCGTACGGTGCGGGCACCCGCACGGGCAAGGGGGTGCGTATCGCCATCACCGACGCCTACGCCTCCCCGACCATCGCCTTCGACGCGGCCACCTACGCGAAGAAGCACGGCGACGCGGCCTGGACCACCGGCCAGCTGCGCCAGGTGCTGCCCAACCAGTACACCAAGACCAAGGAGTGCTCGGCCGCGGGCTGGTACGGCGAGGAGACGCTCGACGTCGAGGCCGTGCACGCGGTCGCCCCCGCCGCGAACGTCACCTACGTCGGCGCCGCCTCCTGCTACGACGACGACCTGCTCGACTCGCTCAGCAAGGTCGTCGACAACCACCTGGCCGACATCGTCTCCAACTCCTGGGGCGACATCGAGGCCAACCAGACCCCGGACCTCGCGGCCGCCTACGACCAGGTCTTCCAGTTCGGCGCGGTCGAGGGCATCGGCTTCTACTTCTCCTCCGGCGACAACGGCGACGAGGTCGCCAACACCGGTACGAAGCAGGTCGACACCCCGGCCAACTCCGCCTGGGTGACGGCGGTCGGCGGCACCTCGCTGGCGGTCGGCAAGAACGACACGTACCAGTGGGAGACCGGCTGGGGCACCGAGAAGGCTCTGCTGTCGAGTGACGGCAAGAGCTGGGTCGGCTTCCCCGGCGCGTTCACCTCGGGCGCGGGCGGCGGCACCAGCAAGACCGTGGCGGAGCCCTACTACCAGAAGGGCGTCGTCCCGGACGCGCTGGCGAACGCCAACAACGCGACCGGCAACCGCGTCGTCCCGGACATCGCGGCGATCGCCGACCCCAACACCGGTTTCCTGGTCGGCCAGACGCAGACCCTGCCCGACGGCAAGACGCAGGCGTACGACGAGTACCGCATCGGCGGCACCTCGCTCGCCGCGCCGGTGATCGCCGCCGTCCAGGCGCTGGCCCAGGAGGCCCGCGGCGGCCAGCCGATCGGCTTCGCCAACCCGGAGATCTACGCCAGGTACGGCTCGAAGGCGTACCACGACGTCACGGACAACCCCACGGGCTCCGGACTCGCCGTGGCGCGCGTCGACTTCGTCAACGGCTACGACGCCACGGGCGGCATCGCCACCTCGGTCCGCAGCCTCGGCAAGGACAGCTCGCTGAGCGCGGTGAAGGGCTACGACGACGTGACCGGTGTGGGCTCGCCCGCTCCCGGCTACGTCGAGTCGTACAGGCGCCGCTGAGGCACCGCTGGCAACGGCATCTTGAGGGGCGCGGGGTGGGTCCACCCCGCGCCCCTTCGCCGTGCGTGAGGTGGCACACACCCCGCACCACCCATCGTGTCGCTCTGACGATTACACTGGGTGCCGTGCCTCCGTTGAACTTCTGGTCGATCTATCAGCATGGCTTCGCACGCGTCGCCGCGTGCACGGGTCACACCGTCATCGCGGACCCGCACGCCAACGCCGAAGCGGTCCTGCGCCACGCGCGCCGGTGCGCCGGGGAGGGGGTCGCCGTCGCCGTCTTCCCGGAGATGGTGCTGTGCGGCTACTCGATCGAGGACCTGCTGCTTCAGGACGCGCTGCTCGACCAGGTCGAGGAGGCGCTGACGGAGGTGGTTGCCGGATCGGCCGAGCTGCTGCCGGTCCTGGTCGTCGGTGCCCCGCTGCGCCACCGCAACCGGGTCTACAACTGCGCGGTCGTCGTGCACCGCGGCCGCGTCCTCGGTGTCGTGCCCAAGTCGTACCCGCCGAACTACCGGGAGTTCTACGAGCGCCGGCAGATCGGCGACGGCGCCGACGAGCGCGGCGGGTCGATCCGCGTCGGCGGCGAGGCCGTGCCGTTCGGCGTGGATCTGCTGTTCGCGGCCGAGGACGTCCCCGGTCTGGTGCTGCACGCGGAGATCTGCGAGGACATGTGGGTGCCGGTGCCGCCGAGCGCCGAGGCGGCCCTCGCCGGTGCGACCGTCCTCGTCAACCTCTCGGGCAGCCCCATCACGGTCGGGCGGGCCGAGGACCGCAAGCTGCTGTGCCGCTCGGCGTCCTCCCGCTGCCTCGCGGCGTACGTCTACGCGGCGGCCGGCCTCGGCGAGTCGACCACCGACCTGTCCTGGGACGGCCAGACCATGATCTACGAGAACGGCGTGCTGCTGGCCGAGACCGAGCGGTTCCCGCTCGGCGACAGTTACGCGGTGGCCGACGTGGACCTCGACCTGCTGCGGCAGGAGCGGCAGCGGATGGGCACGTTCGACGACAACCGCCGTACCCACCGGGCGCGCACGGGCGACTTCCGGACGGTCGCGTTCGAGCTCGATCCGCCGCTCACCGACCTGGGGCTGCGCCGTCGTCTGGAGCGCTTCCCGTTCGTGCCCGCCGACCCCGACCGCCTCGCCCTGGACTGCTACGAGGCGTACAACATCCAGGTCGAGGGCCTCCAGCAGCGCCTCGCGGCGATCGGCGGCCCGAAGGTGGTCATCGGGGTGTCCGGCGGCCTCGACTCCACGCACGCGCTGATCGTCGCCGCCCGCGCCATGGACCGCGCGGGCCGCCCGCGCAGCGACATCCTGGCCTTCACGCTGCCCGGCTTCGCCACCAGCGACCACACCAAGGACAACGCCCACAAGCTGATGAACTCGCTCGGCGTGACCGCGGCCGAGCTGGACATCACGCCCACCGCGCGGCTGATGCTGAAGGAGATGGGCCACCCGTTCGCCTCCGGCGAGCCGGTGTACGACGTCACCTTCGAGAACGTGCAGGCCGGGCTGCGCACCGACTACCTGTTCCGGCTCGCGAACCAGCGCGGCGGTATCGTGCTCGGCACCGGTGACCTGTCGGAGCTGGCGCTCGGCTGGTCCACGTACGGCGTGGGCGACCAGATGAGCCACTACAACGTCAACTCGGGCGTGCCGAAGACGCTGATCCAGCATCTGATCCGCTGGGTCATCAGCAGCGGCCAGTTCGACGAGGAGACCGGCAGGACGCTCGCCGCGATCCTCGACACCGAGATCAGCCCGGAGCTCGTACCGGGCGAGGAGATGCAGTCCACCGAGTCGAAGATCGGCCCGTACGCGCTGCACGACTTCACGCTCTTCCACGTGCTGCGGTACGGCTTCAGGCCGTCGAAGATCGCCTTCCTGGCCTGGCACGCCTGGCACGACCCGGAGGCGGGTGCCTGGCCGCCGAACTTCCCCGAGGCCAAGCGGGTGGCGTACGGCCTGCCGGAGATCCGGCACTGGCTGGAGGTCTTCTGCCGCCGCTTCTTCGCGTTCGCGCAGTTCAAGCGGTCGGCCATGCCGAACGGGCCGAAGGTCTCGGCCGGCGGTTCGCTCTCCCCGCGCGGCGACTGGCGCGCACCGTCCGACAGCAACGCGCGGGCGTGGCTGCGGGACCTGGAACGGTTCGACATCCCGGAGGCGTGAGGGTGACGGTCCCTGGGCCCCGGTTCACCTCTTGAGCGAGGCGACGAAGGGAGCCCAGGCGGCGGCGGTGAGGATGAGGACGGGTCCGTCGGGGACCTTGGAGTCACGGACGGGGACTAGGCCGGGGAGGTTGTGGGCGACTTCTATGCAGTCGCCGCCGTCACCGTTGCTGTAGCTGGACTTGCGCCAGAGGGCGGCGCCGGGGAAGTCGCTGGCGACTTCCACGCATTCTCCGCCGTCACCGTTGCTGTGGCTGCTCTTGAACCAGAGCGCATCACTCAAGTCGATCCGGTTGCTTGCCATTTGAGAAATCCTCTGCCGCTGCCCTGATCATGGCGAGGGACGTGTCTGGTGACAGCGCGACGGCCCTGAGCCGATCGTATGCCTTGCGATACTGCTTCACGAGGGCCGGATCGTCGATGGTGTCCCCGCTGTAGGACGCCTCGGTGTAGATCAGCGGCGGAGCGTCTGGGAACGTCATGACCATGATGGAGGCGGCCATCAGGGGATACACGCCGCACTTCCGCGGAACAATCTGCGGAGTGATCCGCCGCCGCTCGGCCAACTCCACGATCCGGGCGAGCTGTTCGGCCGCCTCCGGCGGCGAGAGGATCGGGTCCGCGATCAACGACTCGTGCAGGATCGCCCAGTACTCCGGGATGGAGTGATCGTCCTCAAAGAGACCGGCACGGGCGAGTCGAGCCGTCACCTTCTCCTCGACCCACTCGTCGGAAGCCGCGGGGTGGGCCGACCGGACCAGCGCCCGAGCGTACGGGGCGGTCTGGAGCAGCCCGGGGAAGATGATGGGGGACCACAGCTCGATGGACTCCGCGTACTTCTCCGCCTCCAGGGCCTTCTCGAAGTACGCGGCATGCGGTCCCCTCCGCGCCTTCCGCACATCCTCGCAATGCCGCTCGAAGAACCCGTCGGTCTTCAGCACCCGGTCCGCATGCCGGGCCAAATCCAACGGCATCCGCCGCTCCCCGCGCTCGATGTCGCTGAGGTAGGTCTTGCCGTAGAAGCTGCCTTCGAGGAACGCTTCGAGCGACAGGCCCGCCGCCTCCCGCTTCCACCGCAACTCCTTTCCGTAGAAGTCGGGAACGCTGATCGAACCGTCGATGTCCTTGCGCCGGACCACGTGCTCACCGCCGTAACTCGCCATGCCGTTTCCGCTGTTCGCCTCGCGGACGCGAACCCACTTCCACGCTAGCGAGCCGGGCGACACTCTGTGAGGCGTTCGTCACACACCGCACAGAAGGCTGTCATCCCCTATGCCCGACCCCTCCCCCACGGCCCACGACGTCACCCTCTGCGTCGAGGACCTCCGCGCCGCCCTCGCCCTGCACGGCATCACGCTGCCCTCCCTGCGCGTCGACCTCCCGAGCCTCGCGAGCACGTACGCACCGCCCGCCCACCTCGTCGCGCTCGGGAACTGCAACACGGACACGGCCCAGGCGCTCGCCACCGCCCTCAGGAAGACGGCGGCCGAGCGATGACCTTCGAACTCGACCTGCTCGCCACCCCCAAGGCCGTACCCGAACTGCGCCACCACCTTCGCGCGCTCCACTACGAAGTCCGCCTGTGCGTCACGGAGTTACTGACCAACGTCATCGACCACCTCGGCGAGGGAACCCCGGTGACCATCCGTGTCACCAGCACACCCCACGGCCACACCCGCGTCGAGGTCACCGATCCGGACCCACGCGCACTGCCGACCCTGCTGTCCGCCACCGAAACAGCCGAGTCCGGCCGCGGTCTGACCCTGGTGGACCAGCTCGCCCAGCGTTGGGGCGTGGATCAGGGAGCGGACCGCAAGACGGTCTGGTGCGAGCTGGCCGAACCGGAGCAGTGGTCTGTCACCGGGAACGGGAGATCTGTTCGCGCACCCATGCAGGATCGGGGTTGACGTGCGGCCGGCCGGCCAGGACGACGGTCGGTACGGTCTCGTTGCCGTCGTTGGCCGCCCTCACCGCCGCGGCTCCCGCCGGGTCACGCCAGATGTCGACCCAGTACGCCCGCCGGGCGCGACGGCCCAACCGGATACGCAGGCGCAGACAGTACGTGCAGCCCGGCCGCCAGAAGACGACAGGCCGGCCATCGACCGCGCTCAGGCGCTGCGCCTCCGCCGCACCGATCGACCTCGGGAAGGCGAGAGGCGAGTTCAGGCCCGCGAGCAACACGAACAGCAGAAGGAGCGCTACGGCAGCGCCAGGGCTCCCTTTCAAGGCCGGCCCGGCCGCAACGACGGAGCCGCACAGCACGAACAGCATCGGGAAGAGCCAGGCACGCATCACGAAGACGAAGACTATCGCCGCATCGGGATCGAAAATCGGCCATCTGTGATCACCTATCGCATCCTGGCAGCCCTTTACGCACAGGAGTCTCACAGAAAGGACACAGGCACCCTGCAAGTGAGCACCCCTTCCAGCGGGCGCCGACCGTACGAAAGATTCACGCCATCGCGCTCGTCGCCAGGAAAGTGAACACCTGTACGAGTTCACCTGTGTGTGCCTAGAGTGTCGCCGTGCACCGGCGGAGCCTGACCACTCCGCACGCGCACATCAGTCAGCGACCGGGGGAACGCCGTCGCTCACGGGGAGGGGTCGCATCGTCATGCCGTCGTGCCTGGCGTCCGTATACATGAAGCCAGCCGGTGGCATGTCCTCCTGACTCACCTTCAGGAAGGCATGCCACTGCTCCCTGCTCTTCGGCCGCCCTCATGGCCCGCATCCCCCTGTGAAAGAAGAAAGGGATGGCGCTTTGCAGCCCAGACCATGGCCTCGCCTGCCCGGAACACGAAGATCACGAAAGTTCACGTCCGCCGTCACCTCGGTCGCCACGCTGGCGGTCCTCGCGGGTCTCGCGGTGCAGCCCGGCTCCGTCCGGCTGAACGCCGAACCGGTAAGCGATTCCTACCCCTGGTACCAGGACACGAGTGCCGAGCAGTTGCGCGAGGACCAGTGCCTGATGGCCGACGTCCTGCGGCTGGGCGGCCCGTCGATGGCCGCGACCGCGCAGGACGGCCTGAACCAGTCCGCCGACAAGCTGCGCGTGCTGGCCAACCGGGAGCACTGGGAACAGACGCCGCTCTCCGTCGCGTACCAGAAGGACCGGGACGCGGCGAGCAAGGAGATGGATGATCTGTCCGCTCAACGGGAGCAGTGGGGGAAGCCCCTCGACGGCCTGGTGACGCCCGGGGGATTCAGTGAAACCGGGTTCCATTGGCCGCCCGACGGCGAGCAGAGCTTCTACAACCAGACCGGCCTGAGTAAGTGGGTGGCGGACCGGTTCTGGAGGAGCGACGGCGACTTCTACGAGGACGCCACTCCGAAGGCGGACGAGGCGACGCTCAAGGCCGTGGACGCCATAGGCGACCCGCTGTACGGCAAGGACCCCGTCTTCACCCCCGGCACCCCGCAGGCCGAGTGGGACCGCATGCTCGCCGAGCACCAGGCCTTCCAGTGGATGCACGGCGGTCCGGGCACGAACGCGGGTGCCGACGACGCCCGCATCTTCCTCTCCTCCGGCGGCTTCCCGCGCACCGCGCCGCAGCCGGGCACGCCGGAGTACCGCATCGCGGTGGAGGACGTGAAGTCCCGCTTCGCCGCATGCGGCTGGCGTGACCCGCTGGACCCGGACAACGTGCTGGGCGACATCACCACCACCGCCGCCGACGAGTGGCAGCAGGAGATCGCCTCCCAGGCCGCCCAGCGCAACCGGATCATCGACGCCAACAAGACGGCCGTCGGCGCTCTTTCGAAGGGGGCCAAGGCCCTCAGCGACATGTTGGGGCACTCCTGGGTCGCCGACCACCTCACGCGCTGGCAGGACTACTGGAGTGCCGGTGGCATCGGCTGGATCGGTGACGGTCAGCTGGAGATCCAGGTTCCCGGCGCCACGGGCAAGTGCCTCGATGTCCAGGGCGGCGGCAAGACCAACGGCACCCCGGTCCAGGTCTACACCTGTAACGACAGCAGCGCACAGAGGTGGCAGCTGTATGGCTCCTACGACGGCGGCTACTCCCTGCGCAACGTCAACTCGGGCAAGTGCCTGGAGGTGGCGAACGGCGCCGACGCCAACGGCACGAAGATTCAGATCCAGACCTGCGGCGACGGCAAGGCGCAGCAGTGGAGGTTCGACGTCCGCGCCACCGGTGAGCTGCGCAATGCCGCAACGAACAAGTGCCTGAACCTGGCCGCGTTCGACAACGGCAAGGACGCGACGTCGTCGACGTGCAACGGCTCCACCGCGCAGAAGCTGCGGGTCGTGCCGAAGGGCCACAACGGCGACGACAAACTGGGCTACCCGACCAAGGCGCAGTTCGACAAGGCGAAGGCGGGCATCGCCGCCGCGCAGGCGGGTGCGAAGAAGCAGCTCACCGCGCTGCAGGCGCAGCTCGCGACTGCGCAGAAAGCCGCCGCTGCCTCGGACGCGGCCGTCCAGGCCGCCTACGGCATCGCGGACGCCAACGGTGCTCCGCGGGGCCGGGGTCTGCTGGTGGGTCAGCAGAAGGACCAGGTCACCCAGGGTTCGGTGGCCGCTCTGCAGGCGATGGAGAAGGCCGGTGAGACGGCCGAGGCCGCGACCCGTGCCTCCGCCGGGGACAGCGCGACCATCGCCCAGCGGGCTTTGGCGCAGGCTGCCCAGTCCAAGGCGGAGTTCCGCAAGGAGGCCGCCAAGACAGCCGAGTGGCAGGCGAAGGCCGCCGCGGACGCGGCGAAGATTCACCGGGACAACGCCAAGAAGGACAAGGAGACCGCCGAGGCCAAGCTCGCCGACGCGCTGAAGGCCGAGGGCGACGCGAAGGCGGCCGCCGCCGACGCCCACGCCAAGCGGCTGGCTGCGGAGGCCGAGGAGAAGACGGCCAAGGCGGAGAAGGAGAACGCGGCGGCCAAGCAGGCCGAAGCGGAGCAGCACAGGCAGAACGCGGAGACTCAGGCATCCCGGGCCAAGGACGCCAAGGGCAAGGCGGAAGCGGCGGAGAAGACCGCCGAAGGCAAGCGCGACGACGCGGTCAAGGCGAAGGACCATGCCAAGGCCATGCGCGACGACGCCTGGGACGCCGAGCAGAAGGCGGACGCGGCACGCGCGAAGGCCGACGCCAAGCAGGCCTACGCCGACTCCCTCGACGCCGGGGATGCAGCCGACGCGGCCCGCGCCGCCGCCAACGACGCCGACAAGGCCGCCGACGCCGCCGAAGCCGCGGCGGAAAAGGCCCGCTCCGAGGCCGATGCAGCCACCCAGGCGGCCGCAGACGCCGACGCCGCCGCCACCCGTGCCGAAGCGGCGGCGAAGCGGGCCCGCTCCGACGCGGACGCCGCCCAGGCCGACAAGCTCAAGGCCGACGCGGCCGTCAAGACCGCCACCAGCGCCGCCGCCGACGCCATCAATGCCTCCAAGAACGCCGCCGCCGAGGCCAGGACAGCGGTCAAGCTCGCCGATGAGGCCGAGCAGCACGCCAAGGACGCCAAGGCCCAGGCCGATGCGGCAAACGCGGAGGCAGGCAAGGCATTGGCGGCCTCGGCCAAGGCGGCCGGGTTCGCCCACGTCACCGCCCAGGCTGCCGTGGACGCCGGAGAGGCTGCCAAGCAGGTCGCCCAGCCGGCCAACGACGCCATCCAGCTCGGCTCCCCCTACGTCGACACCGACTCGGCCGCCGGCCTGGTGGTGCTGACCGGGCAGGGGTCGAAGACCATCGCCGAGCAGCAGCAGGCGGTCGCCGACGCGCACGCGAAGAACGCGGCAGCCGAGGCCCAGGCGGCGAAGAACCTCGCCGACCAGGCCAAGGGCGACGCCAAGGAGGCCTACCAGCACGCGGCGAACGCCGCCCAGTACGCGGCCGATGCCCGCACCTACTCGAAGGAGGCCCTGGGCTACGCGGCCGACGCGGCCAAGGCCGCATCGGCAGCCGCCGCGTCCCTGGCCCGCACCGTCGACTACGACAGGCAGGCCGCCGAGGACGCCGCAGCCGCCGACAAGGCCGCCGGCCATGCCGAGGGCTACGCCAAGGACGCCCGCGACTCCGCCGACGCCGCCGCACTCGACGCCGAAGCCGCCCGCGCCGCAGCCGCCCAGGCCGAACGGGACGCCAAGGACGCCCGCGCCGCCGCCGACCGCGCCGACGCGGCAGCCACCGAGGCCGAACAGGCCGCCAAGGACGCCGCCAAGTACGCGAAGGAAGCACAAGACGCAGCCGACAGGGCCGAAAAGGCGGAGAAGGCCAAGCAGATCGACACCGGAACGATCCCCGACGGCGACGGTGGCTCCCTCGGCAAGATGTTCTACGTCGTAGACCACATCGAGAAGGTCGGCGATCCGGAAGTCGTGAAGAAGTCGGAGAGCTGCGACGACTGGATCGACAAGCTCTTCTACAAGGGCGACTGCACGATCACCGAGAAGATCCGGTACAGGGCCGTCCTCGACCTGTACATGTGCACCGCCGAAGACCTGGACCCGCAAAAGTACAAGTGTCCCTCCGAGGCGACGTTGTACCTGGGCGAGACCCGGACCAAGGAACTGTCCCAGACGGTCACGCACACCATCACGATGGAGGAGTACCAGAGGGACATCGACCCGGTCGACATCATCTTCGGCAACTGGATCAAGTGCGCCGAGAAGCTGACGCCCGGCGGTGAGGGCGGAAGCTGGGGTGGATGCGTCTGGGCGTCCCTGGACGTCGCGAGTCTCTTCGCCGGCAAGATCCTCAAGCCCATCGCGGAGGCGCTGCGCGCGGTGGACGCCGCGTTCGCCACCGGCGTCGGCATCCGAGACGCGTTCAACGCTCTGAAGGCCTTGGACCTCGACCCGGCGGCCCTCAATCGCATCGAGAAGACGGCCAGCCTCTACGAGGACATCGCCACCTCCTGCCGGGTCAACAGCTTCCCCGGAAGCACACGGGTACTGATGGCGGACGGCAGTCTCAAGGCGATCAGTGCAGTGCGGCCCGGCGACCTGGTGCTTGCTGCGGATCCGGAAAGCGGCGCACAGCGTCCGCAGACGGTTCAAGACACCTACGCGCACGCCACGAACCGCCTGGTGGAGATAGACCTGGCTGGCGGCAGCACCATCGCCAGCACCACCGGACACCGGGTCTACGTCGTCGGGCTCGGCTGGACCCACGTGTCCGAGCTGCGGACGGGCGACCGGCTGCGATCGCCGGACGGAGCAACGCATGCCGTCACGGCCCTGCGGAAGCTGAGGGATGCGGCACCGCGCCGTGTCTACGACCTGACCGTCCAGGGCCTGCACACGTTCTACGTGCGTTCCGAGGGGCGGCACGCGGTGGACCTGCTGGTCCACAACTGCGTGAATCTGAGCGATGAGACCGTCTACCCGGAGTCAGGCGCGCATACGCTCTCCAAGCACGTCAACCGCACTGCCCAGCAGGCCGTCGAGGACGCTCAGGAAAACCTGCGCAAGGGCCTAGCCCCGATCAGTACTGTTTGGACCAACGCCGACATCGCCCAGCAGGCCGTCGACCGGGTCGTATCCCAGTACTTCTTCCCCAACGGCGTACGAAGGAAGGCCAGTTTCGAGGCTCTGGACAACTTCCTGAACAAGCGCGGACAGTGGCGGAACAAGGCCGAGTTCCCGATCACCGGCAAGTGGGATAAGTACTCTTCGCTGGGCACCGTGTACAAGGCGAGCGGCCCCCCGGAGGCCGCTGGCAACGAAGTCCGGGTGGTCCTCAAGAGGCTGCCGGGCAAGAAGGGCCACGAGGGGTTCATCGTGTTCACGTCGTATCCCCTGCCCAAGTGACCGGTGCCTCGACAGGCGCCTGAACGACTGACATCCATCCCCGGGGTGGGCCCCGTCCCGGCACAGGGACGGGCCCACCCGACGACGTCCTCCGGAGGCAGGGCACCCGTCATGGCGAGACAGCGTGAGCAGTACGGCAGGTTCTATGAGGGCGACTTCGGCCTCAGCGCACTCGCGGGCAAACTGTCCACGACGTCCGGGGCCCCGGACGAGGCGCGGTCACTGCGCCTCGCGTCCGAAGTGGCCGCCGTCTGCGAGGGCGAGGGCGCGGTGGAGTTGGGCGTGGACGTGCGCTGTCTACTGGACTCGGCCCTGCCGGACGGGGTCATCCGCGCGGTGTGGCTCGCGGCCACGCAGGGGCGCTTCGACCCTGCGGAGTGCGAGTCAGGCGTCCGAGGCTGGCTGCGTCGACTCGCGGAGGGTCGGCCCGAACGCAGGAGTGAGCCCGCCGCCGGGCACTGGCTCGCCCGGCCGAGCATGCCAGAGGAGGAACTGCGCGAGGCCGTCGTCGCGGAGATCCGCGCATCGGCAGGCACGCTCGAACGCGCTCTCGTCGAGAACGACCGCGCCGTCCTGCCACCCGGCGCGGTTGCCGGGTCGCTGGAAGCGGTCGCACGAGAAGGCGACGGCGACCTCGCGCTCCGGCTCTTCCTGCGTGTGCTCAAGGTGTACGGCGTACCGGTCGGCAAAGAGCAGTACGACCGTCTCATGGCGTTGGACGCCGCACTCGGCTGGCCCGGGCCAGTGGTATACGACGGCCTCAACGTGCTGTGGCCCCCCATCGACACAGCACGCCGCGACGCCTCCGGCGACTTCGGTTTTTCGGCGCTGACGTCATGGTTCGAAGGGGGCTGGCAGGAGAGCACCGCACGCGAACGTGTCCGGCAGGCCGCGGCCGCCGACGACAGCGCGCAAACCCCGGGCTCCGCGGCAGCAGTGCTGCTCGCGGACGCACGCCGCCTGCTCGACTCCCCTCTGCCCGCCGAGACGATCACTGTCCTGTGGCTGTCCGCCTCGGGACGTGGCTACAACATCGACCACCTTGGTATCGACGGAAGGGACTGGCTCCGGGTGATCGAAGACGTCTGCGAGAAGCACCTGAGGGATGTCGCCCCCCACTACCGCCATGCCCAGCCGCCGGTACGGACCGATCTGCGGGACGCCGTGCTGCGGGCGGTGAGGGAGGCGGCTCCGCTTCTGACGGATGCGGGCATCGGCCCCCGCTGGGACGTCATTCCCGGCGAGAGCGCCATCGGCGCCGTGGGCGAGGTCGTCACCGTTGTCGACCCGGATCTCGGGTTCCGGCTGTTGCTGCGGTTGCTGAACGTGGTGTCCCCGCCTCTCACCGAGGAGCAGTACTGCCACTACCAGGCACTGGGCAGGCGGTTCGGCTACGGCGAGCACCACGTCACCGAGGGATTGGAACATCTCGTACGGCACGGCTGACAGCAAGGCGGACAGTCGCTCCGTGACCCACGCCCACCGACACACGTTCACACGCCGTTGGCGATGGACTGTGGTCCCACCGGGCTCCTCGAGGCCCCTGAGCGCCCACCGGCACAGGCCGGAAGGCGACCGCCTCCGTCGTCCTCATCGAGACAGGCAGCTCGACCACTGCTGCCCGGCACTCAAACTGCCACACGGTGCCGATGTCAAGTGACGACGACGCGCCGTTTCGGCGGGTGCCAGGCGGGGCGGTTCATCGGCGAGTGTCGCTGTGGTCGGCAAGGTGCCGGTGGTTCAGCTGATCTCGGCAGATCGTGGTGTGCCCAGCGTGGCCGAACCGAAGCCAGGACAGGCCCGCGGGCCAAAGGGGCAGGGCCCCGTAGTAGCCCCGGGACGCCGCCCGCTGGGCCGATGGGGCGCAGCTGCCAAGGACTGGAGAGGTTGGGGCCGGCGGGGGCGAGAACCGCCCGCCCCCGCCGGCCGCCGCCTCAGCGGTGCAGCGCCTCCGCCTCCTGCGGCACGTGGGTGGCCACCACGCGCTCCCGCCCCCCGGCAGGGACCCGGCGACAGTCGACCGCGTAGGCCACAGCGGCCACCGCGAGGCCGAGCGCCGCCAGCGCCGCGCCCACGACGGCGGGGGACGTGGTGCCGAAGCCCGCCGCCAGGGCCAGGCCGCCGATCCAGGCGCCGCCGGCGTTCGCCAGGTTGAAGGCGGCCTGGTTGGCGGAGGAGGCCAGGGAGGGAGCCGCAGCGGCCTTCTCCATGACCATGAGCTGCAGCGGCGACCCGGTGACGAACGCCGCCATGCCCAGCAGTGTCACCGCCAGAGCTGCGCTCCACTGCCCCCGCATGAGGACCGGGAACAGCAGCAGTACCGCGGCCAGGGAGGTCAGGCCGCCGAACAGCGTGCCCCGCAGCGAGTGGTCCGCCAGCCGGCCGCCCACCAGGTTGCCGACCGTAGCGCCGACGCCGAACAGCGCGAGCAGGAGCGTCACGCTGGACTCGGCGAACCCGGCGGAGTCCGTCAGCATCGGCGTGACATAGCTGTACGCCGAGAACAGCGCGCCGAAGCCCGCCACCGTCGTCCCCAGCGCCAGCCACACGGGCAGCGAGCGCAGGGCGGCCAGTTCGCCGCGCAGGCCGCCGGCCGGGGCGTGGGTGTGGTCGTGCGGGATCAGCAGGTAGAGGGAGGCGATCGCGGCCAGGCCGATCGCGCTCACGCCCAGGAACGTGGCGCGCCACCCCAGGTGCTGGCCCATCAGCGTGGCCACCGGCACACCCGCGATGTTCGCGACCGTCAGGCCCAGGAACATCAGCGAGACCGAGCGGGCCTTGCGCTCGGGCGCCACCAGGTTGGTGGCGACGACCGCGCCGACGCCGAAGAACGCCCCGTGCGGCAGCCCGCTCAGGAAGCGGGCTGCCAGCAGCCAGTCGTAGCCGGGCGCCAGCGCCGAGAGGGCGTTGCCCAGCACGAACAGGGCCATCAGGCCGATCAGTACCGTGCGCCTGGACATGCGCGCCGTGACCGCGGCGAGCAGCGGCGCGCCGATCACCACGCCCAGGGCGTACGCCGAGACCAGGTGCCCGGCTGTGGGGATGGATATGTGCAGGTCGTCCGCGACATTGGGCAGGAGGCCCATCATCACGAACTCGGTTGTTCCGATGCCGAAGGCGCCCACGGCGAGGGCGAGCAGGGCCAGGGGCATGAAGTGCCTGTGCCTTTCCAGAACGAGGTTCCGTACGTCGTCGGGTTTCGTATGTTCACGTACGGAACAAAGTCTGGCAGGCCCAGTATTCCGCGAGGTTAAGGGGTGGTGACGTTCACACGTGCCGCCACCGGCAGATGGTCGCTCCCCGTGCGCGGCAGCGTCCACGAACTCACCGGCTCGATCCCCTTGACCATGATCTGGTCGATCCGCGCCATCGGGAACGACGCCGGCCAGCTGAACCCGAAGCCGCTGCCGGCCGCGCCCTGCGTCGAACGCATCTGGGAGGTGACGGCGTTGAGCGCCCGGTCGTTCATGGTGCCGTTCAGGTCGCCGAGCAGGATCACCTTGCTCAGCTTCTCCTCGGCGATGGCCTCCCCGAGCGCGTCCGCGCTGGTGTCCCGCTGCCGCGCCGTGAACCCGGCCGCCAGCTTCACCCGCACGGAGGGCATGTGGGCGACGTAGACGGCGACCTCGCCCTCCGGCGTGTTCACGGTGGCCCGCATCGCCCGCGTCCAGCCCAGTTTGATGTCCACGGGCTCGACCCCGCTCAGCGGGTACTTGCTCCACAGCCCGACCGTGCCCTGCACCGAGTGGTACCGGTACGTCGACGCCAGCGCCCGCTCGTACACCGGCACCGCGGACGTCTTCAGCTCCTCCAGCGCCAGCACGTCCGCCCCGGACGCGGCCACGTCCCGGGCGGTGCCGGACGGGTCGGGGTTGTCGGCGTTCACGTTGTGCGTGGCGACGGTCAGGTCGCCGCCGGTGCCGCTCTTGTCGCCGAGCAGCCCGCCGAAGAGGTTCAGCCAGACCGTCACGGGCACCAGCACCGCGATCAGCGCCGTCGCCGACTTCCGCACCAGCGCGAGGATCAGCAGCAGCGGCACGCCGACGATCCCGAGCCACGGCAGGAACGTCTCCGTCAGGGAGCCGAGGTTTCCGACCCTGTTGGGGATCCGCGCGTGCAGCAGCATCACCAGCGCGAGGACCACCGCGAGCGCGGCCAGGACGATGCCGCGGCGCCAGATGCCGCGGTCACCGCGCAGAGCGTCGTACAGGCGCCGGAGCCGGGATCCTCTGCGGCCCGGCCCCGTGCCGCCGCCACCCGTCTCCGTCATGTACGCCTGCGCCATACCGTCGCCTCACACCTTGCCGTGCACACCGTCATCCCCCCGCGGTAACGACCCTAGGGGATGATCGGCTCCGTCCCTGCCGCCCCATGACGGCCGTACGCGCACGAGGACGAACAAGGCGGCGTCCGAAGTTCCGAACGGGGGTTCCTGAGGAGCCTTCTGTGACGAAACGCGCACATACGCGCGGGAAACCGGCACGTGGGCGTTACGATCTGACGGGTCGTAGGCCTTCCAGGGTCGTGTCGACGATCCGCTCGCTCAGGCCCTCCTCGAGCGGCGCCTCGGGGCGCAGCAGGGAGCGTACGAGCATGGGGCCGAGCAGCATGTCGTTCATCAGATCGATGTCCACGTCCGTGCGCAGCTCGCCGTTCCGCTGTCCGCGGCGCAGGATGTCGAGGCTGAGCCGGCGCCGGGGTGCTATGACGGTCGCGTGATAGGCGGCCCAGATCTTGGGGCTGGACTTCATCTGCGCCTGCACGTTGCGAAGGATCGCCGAGGAGCGGCTGGCGAGGGCGCGCTGCCGCAGCCACTCCAGCAGCATGACCAGGTCGTCGCGCATCGAGGTGCCCGGCAGTTCGGGGTCCTCGGGGTCGGCGGCGCGCAGGACGTCGACGAAGAGGTCCTCCTTGTTGTTCCACCGCCGGTAGATGGTGGCCTTGCCGACGCCCGCGGTGCGGGCGATGCGCTCTATGGACAGGTCGGCGAGGGACACGCCGTCCTCCATGAGCTTCATCACCCCTTCGATGATGGCCCGTTCGACGGCCTCGCTGCGCGGACGTCCGCGCACGGGCCACTCCTGCTGCTGGGTCCGGGGCCTGCTCTCGGCGAGGCTCACGTTCGACTCCGTCCTTGGCCGGCGGTGGATGTTCCCCCGCTGTCTGTCGTCAACGGGCACCCGGCCGTCCGAGTGCCCGATTTGACGCACCGTCACTGATCGGCCGCGACCAGCTCCGGCTCCTCGGTGCCGGTCCGCGCGGCCGCCTTCCCGGGCAGGAACAGCGCGACCACCACGGCGCCGACCACCGCCACGCCCGCGCCCCACAGCGCGGTGACGTGCATGGCGTGCAGGAACGCGTCGTTGGCCGGGGAGACGAGCGCCCTGCCCTTCGGGCCGAGCTTGGAGGCGACACCGAGGGTCGCCTCGATGGACTCGCCCGCGGTGTGCCGTACGCCTGCCGGCAGGAACGTCAGCTTGTCCTCGATGCCGTCGCGGTACGACGTCGACAGGACCGAGCCGAGCACCGCGATGCCGAGCGCGCCGCCGACCTGACGGAAGGTGTTGCTGAGCGCGGACGCGGAGCCGGCCTTCTCGCGCGGAAGCGCCTGCATTATGACGACGCTGGTCGGGGTCATGATGTGCGCCATCCCGGTGCCCATCAGGAAGAACAGGACCTCGAGGATCCAGATGGGCGTGTCCGCCGTCAGGGCGGCGAACGCGGCGAGCATCGCGGCGATGATGAGCATGCCCGCGGTGGTGGTGGCCTTGTTGCCGAACCGGTCGACCAGCAGCCGGGCGCGCGGGGCGAAGATCAGCTGTGCGGCGGCCAGCGGCAGCAACAGCAGACCCGCCTGCAGCGGCGAGTAGCCGCGCACGCTCTGGGTGTAGAAGACGGAGAAGAAGGTCACGCCCATCAGCGCGAAGAAGACCAGGGAGATCGCGGTGATGGCCGAGGAGAAGGCCTTGTTCTTGAAGTAGCCGACGTCGATGGACGGGTGGTCGCTGCGCTTCTCGAACACGACGAAGAGCGCGAGGACGGCGAGACCGGCCAGTATGGTCCCGATCACCTTGGTGTCGGTGAAGTCGGCGAGCTGGCCGCCCTTGATGATGCCGTAGACGAGCAGGACCAGGCCGACGACGGACAGCACGACGCCGATGGGGTCGAGGCGTCCGGGGTTGGGGTCGCGGGAGTCGGGGACCAGCCAGATCATCAGGGCGAGCGCCAGGATCACGATCGGCACGTTGATCAGGAAGACGGAGCCCCACCAGAAGTGGTCGAGCAGCACCCCGCCGGTGATCGGCCCTATGGCGATGGCGAGGCCGACGCCGCCGGCCCAGATGCCGATGGCCTTGGGCTGCTCGTCGCGCTCGAAGACGTTCATGAGGACGGCGAGCGTGGCCGGCATCACGAAGGCCGCGCCGAGGGCCATGAGGGCGCGGAAAGCAATCAGCTGATCGGGTGAACCCGACTCCGCGGCGAGCGCCGACCCCGCGCCGAACACCACGAGACCGGCCAGCAGCGCCTTCTTCCGGCCCAGACGGTCGCCCAGCAGCCCCGCGGTGAACAGCAGCCCGGCGAAGACGAGCGTGTAGGCGTTGATGGCCCACTCCAGCTCGCTCTGGGTGGCGCCGAGGCCGATCGGCGCGGGGGTGGAGATCGTCTTGATGGCGACGTTCAGGATGGAGTTGTCGAGCACCACGATCAGCAGGCTGAGCATCAACGTGCCGAGGATGGCCCACCGGCGCCGGTGCACGGCATCGGGCACCCGCCGTTCGACAGGGGCAGCAGGGGTAGTCATATGAGCGAGCCTAGGCGACTTCCGATACGGAACCGTCTCGTATCGGAAGTCTTTACGGACTCCTTAAGAAGAGACCTGGGTCACGTGTCAAACGGCCCAATCCGGGAGACGCGGGCTCTGCCCCCGCGGTTGAGCGGCCGCCTGTCCCCGGCCCGGGCCGGGGCCCGCCCCCTCCCCTAGCCGCGCGTGGCACGAGGTGCCACCATGGGGGTGGTCCGGGGACGCCGTCAGGGCGCCTCGAGATGACAGAAGGAGCCGTTGCGATGACGCAGCTTCCGGCTGCCCAGGGGCAGCACGCTCAGGGCACGCTCAGGTCCTCCGACAGCAGCAAGGCGCTGTACGGGGGGAAGAGCACCCGCCGTATCACCGTCCGCGACATCACCGCCGCCAAGGAGCGCGGTGAGAAGTGGCCCATGCTCACCGCCTACGACGCGATGACCGCGTCCGTGTTCGACGAGGCCGGCATCCCGGTGATGCTCGTCGGCGACTCGGCGGGCAACTGCCACCTGGGGTACGAGACGACCGTGCCCGTCACCCTCGACGAGATGACCATGCTCTCCGCCGCCGTCGTGCGGGGCACCAGGCGCGCCCTGATCGTCGGCGACCTGCCCTTCGGCTCGTACCAGGAGGGCCCGGTGCAGGCGCTGCGCTCGGCCACCCGGCTGGTGAAGGAGGCCGGGGTCGGCGCGGTGAAGCTGGAGGGCGGCGAGCGCTCGCACCGCCAGATCGAGCTGCTGGTGGAGTCCGGCATCCCGGTCATGGCGCACATCGGCCTCACCCCGCAGTCCGTGAACGCCATGGGGTACCGCGTGCAGGGCCGCGGCGAGGAGGCGGCCGCGCAGCTGCTGCGGGACGCCAAGGCGGTGCAGGACGCGGGCGCGTTCGCGGTGGTCCTGGAGCTGGTCCCGGCGGAGCTGGCGGCCGAGGTGACGCGGGTGCTGCACATTCCGACCGTCGGCATCGGCGCCGGTCCGGACACCGACGCGCAGGTGCTCGTGTGGACGGACATGCTCGGGCTGACCGGGGGCCGGGTACCGAAGTTCGTGAAGAAGTACGCGGATCTGCGACAGGTGATGGGCGACGCGGCGAGGGCGTTCGCCGAGGACGTGGTGGGCGGGACCTTCCCGCTCGAGGAGCACTCGGTCCACTGACCTTCGCTGAGCCTCCACGCGGCGAAGCCCCACAATGCCACCGCCCCGCGCCCCTTCAGGTGGCGCGCGACAGCCCGCCGATCATCCCCCGTCGGCGGGCTGTCGCCATTGTGCGCCTAAGCCGGCGCCGCTCTCGCGGACCTGGTTGCTCGACCCCGTTTTGCGCCTAAACCGGCGCCGCTCTCGCGGACCTGGTTGCTCGCCGTCGTGGTTCCTCAATTGATGGTTGCGGTGTTCGTCGGAGAGTTTTCGGTGCTGTCGGCGGCCAGGGGTGAGCTGTCAGCAGTCCGTCGGTGGCTGTAGGTGCGCTGTCGGTCGTTTGTCGGTGGGGCCTGACACCTTCGTGGCATGACGCGAATCGACAACACCCCGAACGACGCCGCATCGGACGCGGCCGTCACCGTGCGGGGGCTGGTCAAGCACTACGGTGAGACCAAGGCGCTGGACGGCGTCGACCTCGATGTGCGCGAGGGCACCGTCCTCGGCGTGCTGGGGCCGAACGGTGCCGGCAAGACCACCCTCGTGCGCTGCCTGTCCACCCTGATCACCCCGGACGCCGGCCACGCCGTCGTCGCCGGCTACGACGTCGTACGGCAGCCGCGGCAGACGCGCCGCGTGATAGGCCTCACCGGCCAGTACGCCTCCGTGGACGAGAAGCTGTCCGGTTTCGAGAACCTGTACATGATCGGCCGGCTCCTCGACCTGCCCCGCAAGGAGGCCCGCGCCCGGGCCGACGGCCTGCTGGAGCGGTTCTCGCTCACCGAGGCCGCGAAGCGCCCGGCGTCCACGTACTCCGGCGGTATGCGCCGGCGCCTGGACCTGGCCGCCTCGATGATCGGGCACCCGGCGGTGCTCTACCTGGACGAGCCGACCACCGGCCTCGACCCGCGCACCCGGAACGAGGTGTGGACCGAGGTCAAGCGGATGGTCGCCGAGGGCGCGACCGTGCTGCTCACCACCCAGTACATGGAGGAGGCCGAACAGCTCGCCTCGGAGCTGACCGTCATCGACCGCGGCAAGGTCATCGCGGGCGGCCGCAT
This sequence comes from Streptomyces sp. NPDC093984, assembly GCF_044764595.1. NCBI lineage: Bacteria > Bacillati > Actinomycetota > Actinomycetes > Kitasatosporales > Streptomycetaceae > Streptomyces > Streptomyces sp. NPDC093984. Next base: position 500,626 of record NZ_JBIWIM010000003.1, read on the forward strand.
CGACGAACTGAAGGCCAAGGTCGGCGGCCGTACGCTGCGCGTCCGCCCGGCCGACCCGGCGGAGCTGCGCCCGACGGCCACGGCACTCGACGAGTTCGGCCTCACCGGTCCCGGCAACGCGACCGTGGACACCGAGACCGGCACCGTCCTCGTGCCGATCCTCAGCGACGAGCAGCTGACCGCGGTGGTCGGCGCGCTCACCGCCCGCGGCATCACGCTCGCCGGCATCTCCACCGAACTGCCCAGCCTGGACGAGGTGTTCCTGTCCCTCACCGGCCACAAGGCCGGTGCCCCGCAGGACGCGTCCCCCGCCCGTGAGGAGGTCGCCGCATGAGCGCCCACCCGTCACCCACCACCACCCTGAACGAGGCGCTGCGCGCCGCCCCTTCCAACACCATCAGTTCTCCGGTCTCCGAAGGCCGTATCGGACTCCGCGCGAACCTGCGCCACATCGGTGCCCTGGTCCGCCGCAACCTGCTGTGGATCCGGCAGGACCCGGAGTCGATGTTCGACGCGATCCTGTTCCCGATCATCTTCTGCCTGCTGTTCGTGTTCGTCTTCGGCGGCGCGATCGCGGGCACCCACAACCGGCACGCGTACGTCAACTACGTGGTCCCCGGGCTGATGGCGATGATGGGTATGAACATCGCGCAGGGCGTCGGCACCGGATTCAACGAGGACTTCCACAAGGGCGTGATGGACCGCTTCCGGTCCCTGCCGATCAGTCGCGCCTCCGTCCTGGTCGCGAAGATCACGGTGGAGCTCGGGCGGATGCTGTTCGCCACTGCGGTTCTGCTCGCGGTGGGCTTCATGCTCGGGCTGTCGGTGTCGAACGTCCCGGGCCTCTTCGCGGCGATCGGCCTGTCGGTCCTCTTCGGGTTCGGGGTCATGTGGATCTTCCTGACCCTGGGCGTGGTGCTCAAGAGCGCCCAGGCCGTCCAAGGGATGGGGTTTCTCGTGCTGATGCCGCTGCAGTTCGGTTCGTCGATCTTCGCCCCGACCAACACCATGCCGGGCTGGCTGCAGGCGTTCACCGACTACAACCCGCTGTCGACGCTCGCGGACGCCGCCCGGGGTCTGATGAACGGGGGTCCGGTCGCCCACAGCGTACTGATGACCCTCGCCTGGTCGGCCGTCCTCACGCTGGTCATGGCGCCGATCGCCATCCGCAAGTTCAACAACAAGAGCTGACGCCCGGCCCGAGCACAGCCGGTCCGCGTCATACGAGGGCGGCGGCCTCCTCCAGGGTGAGGCCGGCGCCCTCCGCGTACGCGGCCTCGTAGGCCGGGTCGCCCAGCGCGGCCCGGGCGGCCGCCTCCGCCCTGGCCCGTGCCTCGAGCTCGGCGGGTGCCTGGACGTGGCCGGGCGGCAGCAGCCCGTCGGCGGCGGCCACGCACCGGGCCGCGTCCCCGGCGCGACGCCCGCCGTCCACGCCGGCGAGCGCGATCGCCGCGGTCACCAGATGCACGGAGGCCATGTGCGGCGCGATCATCCGGCTCATCCGGTCCCCGGCCCGCGCGAGCCCCGTGCGCACCTTGACGAGCGCCTCCTCGTACCGCTCCTCGACCGTGTCCAGCCAGGCGTCGATGCCGATCACCAGCCCCTCGAAGACCGGAAAGGTGATGGCCTGGAACTCCTCCCGCACCGCCCGCAGTTGCTCGCGCGCCTCGGCCACGCGGTCGGTACGGCCGAGCCATATCGCCAGGAACAGCCGCGCGGCCGGCAGCGCGTCGTGCACCACGCCCCGGCGGTCCTCGAGCACCTCGCGCAGCAGCCGTTCACCCCGCTCGGCGTCCCCCGCGTCCAGCAGCACGCTGCCGAGGCGGGCGCCGAGCACGGCCATCTGGGAGCGGGCGCCGAGCTGTTCTGCGTAACGCCGCGCGGCCTCGTAGTCGGCTGCGGCGAGCAGGTAGTCACCGCGGCGTTCGTTGGCCTCGCCACGGGCGGACAGGGCCTCGGCCGCGCCCCAGGCGTCGCCGAGGCGGACGAAGATCTCCAGCGCCTCGTCCGCGTCCTGGGTCGCGTCGCCCGTCCAGTCGGGGCGGTTGGAGAGGAGGTTGGCGCGCACCTGCAGGGTCTGGGCCAGCTCCCAGGGGTGGCCGAGGGCGCGGCAGGTGCGCACGGCCTCGTCCATGACCACGCGGACGCGGTCCATGTCGGCGGTGAGCAGGATGGCGAAGAACCACAGGAAACCGGGCACCCGGCAGGTCTGCGGCTGCCCGGGGCGGTAGGTCTCGCTGATGACGCGCAGCTTCGCCTTGGCCTCGGGTGTCTCCCACGCCTGGATGTCCATGTCCATGCAGGCGAGGTGGACGAGATGCGCGTCGCGGCGGGCCTCGTCGAGGACTTCGGGGCGCATCGGCGGTGGGCTGTCGATGGGCCTGTCGAGCAGGTCGGGCACCGGACGCGCGGGCGAGGTGAACGGGTCGGGGCCGAGCGCCATGACGGCGGTCGACCAGGTGCGGGCCTCGGTGCGCAGGTCCCGCATCTGCCAGTACCAGCACAACGAGAGCAGCAGGCACAGCGCCTCCTGCTCGTCGCGGGCGGCGACGGCGCGGCGCAGGGCGGTGCGCAGGTTCTCGTACTCCAGCTGGAGCCGCGCGACCGCCGCAGGTTGCCGCGAGGAGCGCAGCAACGGGTCGGTGGTGCGGGCCAGTTCGCGGTAGTACGTGAGGTGGGCGCGCTCGGTGCCGGGGCGTTCGCCGGACTCCTCGAGCCGTTCCGCTGCGTACTCGGCGACCGTCTCGAGAAGCCGGTAGCGCATCGCGCCGTCGCCCGACGGGGCGGCCACGACGAGGGACTTGTCGACGAGCGAGCCGAGTGCCTCCAGGGCGGCGGGCCCGCACACGGCCTCCGCGGCGGTCAGGTCGCAGCCGCCGGAGAAGACGGACAGCCGGCGCAGCACCGCGCGTTCGTCCTCCTCGAGGAGGTCCCAGGACCAGTCGACGACGGCCCGCAGCGTCTGCTGGCGGGGTAGCACGGTGCGGCTGCCGGAGGTCAGCAGCCGGAAGCGGTCGTCGAGCCGGTCGGCGATCTGGCGCGGGGTGAGCATGCGGAGGCGGGCGGCCGCCAGTTCGATGGCGAGGGGCAGCCCGTCGAGGCGGCGGCAGATCTCTGCGGCGGCCTCGGGGTCGTCCTCGACGCGGAAGCCGGGCCGGGCGGCGGCGCCGCGGTCGGCGAGCAGTTCCAGCGCGTACGGCTGCGGCAGCGGCTCGACGGGGCGCAGCACCTCTCCGGGGACGCCGAGAGGTTCCCGGCTGGTGGCGAGGACCGTCAGGCCGGGGCAGCGTTCGAGCAGGTGCGCGACGAGGTGGGCGGCGGCGTCGACGACGTGCTCGCAGTTGTCGAGGATGAGCAGCATGCGGCGCCGGGCGCAGTGCTCGGCAAGCCGGACGAGGGGGTCGTCGTGCCGGTCGGCGACGGCACGCATCTCCTCGGCACCGGCGCCGCGCAGCACGGTCTCGCGCGCGCCGACGGCGGTGAGCACGGCCTCGGGCACGGCCTCGGGGTCGTCGACGGGCGCGAGTTCGGCCAGCCACACGCCGTCCCGCAGTTCGTGCGCCACCGTCTCGGCGGCCTCCTGGGACAGCCGCGTCTTTCCGGCGCCACCGGGCCCGAGCAGGGTGACGAGCCGGGCGTGGGCGAGATCACCGCGAAGGGCGTCGATGTCGGCGTCGCGCCCGACGAAGGAGGTGAGCCGGGCGCGGAGGTTGCCGGGAGGTGGGGGTGCGGCGCGGGTGTCCGCGTGCGACGGGACCGTGGTGGGCTCGGTGCCGGGGGCACGCAGCAACTCCTCGTGGAGCGCGCGCAGTTCCGGTCCCGGGTCGGAGCCCAGCCGGTCCGCGAGCAGTTGCCGTACGTCCTCGTAGGCGGCCAGGGCCTGAGCCGGGCGGCCCGCGTCGCGCAGGGCGCGCAGGCGCAGCGCCTGCAGGGGCTCGTCCAGGGGGTGGAGGTCGCACAGGGCGGTCAGCTCGGGCAGGTGCTGCTCGCCGTGGCCGAGGGCGAGCCCGGCGGTGAGGCGGGCGCGGCGCGCGTCGAGGCGGCGGGTCTCCCAGCGGGCGGCCTCGGCGGTGCGGTCGGGCATGTCGGCGAGGGCGGGGCCGCGCCACAGGGCGAGGGCGTCGTCCAGCACGACCGCCGCCTTCGCGGGGTCGCCGTCGGCCAGCGCGCGCAGGCCCTCCCCGGCGAGCCGCTCGAACCGGTGCAGGTCGACGTCGTCCGGCGCGGCGGCCAGCCGGTAGCCGCCGTCCACGGACTCCACGGCGTCCGCACCGAGCGCCCGGCGCAGCCGCCCGACCAGCGCCTGCAGGGCGCCGGGGGCGTCGGCGGGCGGGTCGCCGCCCCACACCTCGTCGACGAGCAGGGCGGCCGGCACGGCCCGGCCTGCCCGCAGCGCGAGCACGGTCAGCAGGGCACGCAGCCGCGCCCCGCCGAGGGGCAGGGGCGTGCCGTCGGGGCGGAGTGCCTGGGTGGTACCGAGAAGGCGATAGCGCACGGGGTTCATTCTCTCCGCCACCGTCACCGGGGGTCACGGGGTTTCCGCGTGGCGCGGCGCCGGCACCGGAACTCGGCCCCTGCGGCGAGACGTTTTCCCGCTGCGCCCGGTACGGTCGGGCCGTCGCCGTATGTGTACGAGTTCAGGGAGACCCATGACCACCGCCGCCGCCCGGCGCAGTGACCGCAGGATCAGTCCCGTGTTCGTCGGGATTCTGGCCGTGACGGCGGTCACCGGCTGGGCCACCTGGAGCGGGTTCGCCGAGCAGCCCGGCGTCGCCGTGTTCCTGTTCGTGACGGCCGCCTGGGTGGTCTCCCTGTGCCTGCACGAGTACGCGCACGCCCGCACCGCCCTGCACAGCGGCGACATCTCGGTCGGCGCGAAGGGCTACCTCACGCTGAACCCGCTGAAGTACACGCACGCCCTGCTGAGCATCGTGCTGCCGGTGGTCTTCGTGATCATGGGCGGGATCGGTCTGCCGGGCGGCGCGGTGTTCATCGAGCGGGGCCGTATCCGGGGCCGCTGGCGGCACAGCCTGATCTCGGCGGCGGGCCCGCTGACGAACGTGGTGTTCGCGGCGGTGTGCACGGCCCCGTTCTGGCTGCACGCGCTGGACGGGGTGCCCCGCGACTTCCGGTTCGCCCTCGCCTTCCTCGCGCTGCTGCAGGTGACGGCCGCGATCCTGAACTTCCTGCCGGTGCCCGGCCTGGACGGCTACGGCGTGATCGAGCCCTGGCTGCCGTACAGCGTCCGGCGCCAGGTGGAGCCGTTCGCGCCGTTCGGCCTGCTGTTCGTGTTCGCGCTGCTGTGGGTGCCGTCGGTCAACAGCGCGTTCTTCGACGTGATCGACACCATCCTGAACGGCCTGGGCATCGGCGACTTCGACCGGTACTGCGGTCAGGAGCTGTACCGCTTCTGGCAGGGCACCAACGAGTTCTGCTCGGTCAGCCCGTGACGGACTTGGTCCCGTCCGACCGGACCGCGCGGCCGCGCTTGAAGTAGTACCAGGTCATGTTGGACGACACTCCCGCGAGCAGGATCCACACGATGCCGAGCCAACTGCCCTGGACGAAGGAGACGACGGCCGCGGCCACGGAGAGGACGCAGACGGCGAGGGCGTAGAGGGCGAGGCGGGGCATGGGTTCGGCTCTCCTGTCGGGGGACACTGCTCGGAATGCTCGCAATGCTCGGAACTGCTTCGCCGACCAGTGTCCCCCATCGGGTCATACGTCCGTGACCCGCAGACCGGCGTGTGCCTTGTACCGCCGGTTGACGGAGATCAGGTTCGCCACCAGCGCCTCCACCTGGTGGGCGCCTCGCAGCCGACCCGCGAAGATGCCGCGCATGCCGGGGATGCGTCCGGCCAGCGCCTGCACGATCTCCACGTCGGCCCGCTCCTCGCCGAGGACCATGACGTCCGTGTCGATCTGCTCGACCTCGGGGTCCTCCAGGAGGACGGCGGACAGGTGGTGGAAGGCGGCGGTGACCCGCGACTCGGGCAGCAGGGCGGCGGCCTGCTCGGCGGCGCTGCCCTCCTCCGGCTTCAGCGCGTAGGCGCCCTTCTTGTCGAAGCCGAGCGGGTTGACGCAGTCGACGACGAGCTTGCCGGCGAGCTCCTCGCGCAGCGACTGAAGCAGCGGGCCGTGCCCCTCCCACGGCACGGCGACGATCACGATGTCGCTGCGCCGCGCGGTCTCGGCGTTGTCGGCTCCCTCGATGCCGTGGCCGATCTCCTGGGCGGCGTTCTGCGCGCGCTCCGCGGCACGGGAGCCGATGATCACCTTCTGGCCGGCCCGGGCGAGCCGGTAGGCGAGTCCCTTGCCCTGCGGCCCGGTACCGCCGAGCACGCCGACGACGTAGCCGGAGACGTCGGGGAGGTCCCAGGGGTCCTTGGCGGGGGCCTTGGGTGCACTGTCGGAAGAGGTCATGGGCCGACTCTACGTGCGCCCCGGCCGGCCGCGCCGCTCAGGTGAGGGCCGTCCCGGGATCCGGTGGAAGGCGCCCTGCGGAGGGCCGGTGGCGGTGGGCGGTGGTGCTTCTGTGGCCGGTGGTCCCGATCCGTCCCCGGGTCGGGGGAATTCTGGGGGAACTCCCGCTCCCCAGGGGCCCTTTGCGGCAGGATGCCTGGGTATGGACGCCGTACGGGTCGCCTTGCTGCGGGAAGTGCTCGCCGGGACCGAGTGGCCGGTCGCCACCCGGCGGTTCGCGGGGACGCTGCGCGGGTCCGTGGTGTCGCACGGGGGCGGGCTGCTGCTCGTCGGCACCCAGGAGTACGAGCCGTGGCACCTGGCGGCGCACCTGGTCGACGAGGCGGCCTGGTCCGGGACGCCGGAGCTGTCCCCGACGCTGGTGCGGCACGCGGCGCGGGCTTCGGATCCGGCGCACCTGGCGGTGGGGCTGGGACGGCTGTCGGCGGCGCGGCGCGGGGAGACCCTGCTGGTGGTGTCGCCCGCCGCGCCGGGGGCGGGACTGCTGGAGCGGGTCCACGACGCGCGGCGGGCCGGGGCGACGGTGCTGGCGCTGGACGCCGGGGACCGGGACCTGACGGCTCTGGCACACGAGTCGCTGACGGTCCCCGAGGAGACGGATCTGGACCTGGACACGGTGCAGCACCTGGTGAGCGCGGCGGCCGGGGAGAACCGGCTGCCGGCTCCCCGGGGCCGCCGCCGCTTCCGGGACCGTCTGTCCCGGCTGGCGGACCAGCTGACGGAGCCGCCGCCGGCACGGTGGTAGCCGCCGAAACGGCGCGGTGGCAGCCGCCGAAACGGCGCGGTGGCAGCCGCCGGGAAAACCAGTTGCCCGGGGCACGCTGCCGGTCGAGCATGGCCCGTCGTGACCGACGACGCCTCCGTTTCCGCTCGGGCCCTGCCCGCCGACGCCGAACCCGCCTCCCGGTTACGCGCGCTGCTGCCCGACCTGGCACCCTGGCGGGCGTCGGCGGACTTCCGACGGCTGTGGCTGGCAGGGCTGATCAGCAACTTCGGCACCTTCCTCAGCTTCGTCGCGCTGCCGGTCCAGCTGAAGGAGCTCACCGGCTCGGCGGCGGCCGTGGGCGCGATCGGTGTGGTGGAGCTCGTACCGCTGATCGTGTTCGGGCTGTACGGAGGGGCGCTCGCCGACGCGTACGACAAGCGGAAGCTGATCCTCTCCACTGAGGCCGGCCAGGGACTGCTGTCCGCCTTCCTGCTGCTGAACGCGCTGCTGCCCCAGCCCGCGGTCTGGCCCCTGTACCTGGTGGCGGCCCTGTCCTCCGCCCTCACCTCGCTCCAGCGCCCCGCCCTCGACTCCCTCCTGCCGCGCATCGTGGCGCATGAGCACCTCCCGGCGGCCGCCTCGCTGAACTCGCTGCGCTGGACGGTCGGCGGCGTCGCAGGTCCCGCGCTGGCGGGCGTGGTCGTCGCCTACGCGGGGCTCGGCGCGGCGTACGGCGCGGATCTGGTGACGTTCGTGGTGTCGGTGGTGCTGTGCCTGGCGCTGGCCGCGTCGCCCGCCTCCCACGAGGCGGTGAAGCCGTCGCTGAGGTCGATCGTCGCGGGCGCACGGTACGCGTGGAGCCGCAAGGAGCTGCTGGGAACGTACGTGGTCGACCTCGCCGCGATGTTCTTCGCGATGCCGCTGGCGCTGCTGCCGTTCCTCGCGGAAGACATGCACGCCGAGTGGTCGCTGGGGCTGATGTACGCGACGGTTCCGGCGGGATCGCTGATCGTGTCGCTGACCAGCGGCTGGACGTCGCGGATCCACCGGCACGGGCTGATGGTCGTCCTCGCGGCGGCCGGGTGGGGCCTGGCGATCGCGGCTGCGGGAGTCGCGCGGAACCTCTGGCTGGTGCTGCTGTGCCTGACGCTGGGCGGCTGCTTCGACATGGTGAGCGGGATCTTCCGCGCGGCGGTGTGGAACCAGACCATCCCGGACGAGCTGCGGGGCCGACTGGCCGGGATCGAACTGCTGTCGTACTCGATGGGGCCGCAGCTGGGGCAGGTCCGTTCGGGCGGCATGGCGGCTTGGACGAGCGTGCGGACATCGGTGTGGTCGGGGGGACTGCTCTGCATGGGGGCGGTGGGGCTGTTGGCACTGTGCCTGCCGGCCTTGATGCGCTACGACGCGCGGACGAACGAGCACGCGGTCCGGCTGAGGGCACAGAGGCAGGGTGCGGGGACGTGAGCAGCAGGGTTGCCCCCGCGATGGCCACCCATCCACCCGCCCGAACGGGCGGGTGGATGGGTGGGGAATCTTCGCCGCCCAGCGGCGAAGGCGGTGCGTGAGCCCGGCTCAGTCCTCCACTCGCTCCGCGCGAGCCCCGGCTCAGTCCCCCTGCCGCTCCGCGCGAGCCCCGGCTCAGTCCCCCTGCCACTCCGCGAGCCCCGGCTCAGTCCCCCTGCCGCTCCGCGAGCCCTCCCCCGCTCAGTCCCCCTCCCGTTCCGCCGGAGGCGCGTCGTGCCAGCGCGGGTCCGTCTCCCACTCGACGTTCCGCTCCCGTGCCGTCTCCATCGCGTGTTCCGCCTCCTGGCGGGACGCGTACGGGCCGAAACGGTCCTTCGCCGGGCAATCCGGACCCTCCTCGACCTTCTGGTGCACCAGGCAGTAGTACCACTCGCCCGGCTTGCCGACCGTACGCTTCCTGAACAGCGCCATCGCAGGAGCTCCTTTCACCACGGCCATGGTCCCGCACGGCCGCTGGATAGACTCGCTGGCATGTCTGGCCAGTCGCTGCTCGTACCAGGAGAGCTGTCTCCCACCCGTTCCGTGCCCGGAAACATCCGCCGCCCCGAATACGTCGGCAAACCGGCGCCGACCCCGTACACCGGGCCGGAGGTGCAGACCCCCGAGACCGTCGAGGCGATGCGCGTCGCCGGGCGGATCGCGGCGCGGGCGATGGCCGAGGCGGCGAAGATCGTCGCCCCGGGCGTCACCACGGACGAGCTGGACCGCGTCGCGCACGAGTACATGTGCGACCACGGCGCCTACCCCTCCACCCTGGGCTACCGCGGGTTCCCCAAGTCGTTGTGCACCTCGATCAACGAGGTCATCTGCCACGGCATCCCGGACTCCACGGTCCTGCGCGACGGCGACATCATCAACCTCGACGTGACGGCGTACATCGGCGGCGTCCACGGCGACACCAACGCCACCTACCTGGTCGGCGACGTCGACGAGGAGTCCCGGCTGCTCGTGGAGCGCACCCGCGAGTCCCTCGACCGTGCCGTCAAGGCCGTCAGGCCCGGCCGCCAGATCAATGTCATCGGCCGCGTCATCGAGTCGTACGCGAAGCGTTTCGGGTACGGGGTCGTGCGGGACTTCACCGGTCACGGGATCAACTCGTCGTTCCACTCCGGGCTGATCATCCCGCACTACGACAGCCCGCACGCGACCACGGTGATGCAGCCCGGCATGACCTTCACCATCGAGCCCATGCTCACCCTCGGCACGCACGAGTACGACATGTGGGACGACGGGTGGACGGTCGTCACGAAGGACCGCAAGCGGACCGCGCAGTTCGAGCACACGCTGGTCGTCACGGAGACCGGCGCGGAGATCCTCACGCTGCCGTAGCCACGCCGCACCCCCTGGAGCCCGTTCTGTCCACAGAGCGGGCTCTTTCGCGTGGGCCGGGAGCGGAACGCGGGTAGGATTTTGCCGACAGGATGTCGGCAAACGGCGGAGGCCCCATGAACACCCCGGAGACGGCCGGCACGGCCTTCTCGGCGCTCATCCGCGTCGCGTCACAGGACGAGCACCGGGAGGCGAACACCTCCGGGTTCATCACGGGCCTGCTCGGCGGCAGGCTCGGCGTGGACGCGTACACGCGGTACACGGAGCAGCTGTGGTTCGTGTACGAGGCCCTGGAGTCCGCCGCCGCCCGGCTGGCGGGCGACCCGGTGGCCGGGCCGTTCGTGCGGCCGGAGCTGTTCCGGCTGACCGCGCTGGAGCGGGACCTGGCGCATCTGCGCGGACCCGAGTGGCGGGCGCACCTGACGGCGCTGCCCGCGACGCGGACGTACGCGAAGCGGGTGCGGGAGTGCGCCGAGCAGTGGCCCGGCGGATACGTCGCCCATCACTACACCCGCTACATGGGCGACCTCGCCGGCGGCCAGATCATCCGCGACATGGCGGAGAGGACATGGGGCTTCACCCGGAAGGGCGACGGGGTCCGGTTCTATGTGTTCGACGGGATCCCCAACCCGGCGGCGTTCAAGAGGACGTACCGGACACTCCTGGACGGCATCCGGGTCGACGACCTGGAGAAGCTGCGGGTCGTCGCCGAGTGCCGGCGGGCGTACACCCTCAACACGGCGGTCTTCCGGGCTCTGGGCGAGGAGTTCCCACTGAGCGCCTAGCGCTGGGTCAGCGTTCCAGAAACACCCTGCCCCCGACCTCCACCCACCCCTCCGGCTGCGGCGCCGTGAGGATCTGTGAGCCCGCTCCCTGGCGGATGTTGAGCGCGCGGCCGAGTCGGGCCGTGAGCAGGAGCGCCGCCGCGCCCGTGGCCTCGTCCTCCTCGATCCCCCCGGTGCAAGCACCGGCTCCACCGGAGCGGCTGACGCCGCACTCATCGATTCGGCCGGGGAAGGCCCGGGCGCGGATCCGGCCCGCCGACTCGTCCTCCCACGCCCAGGCGTAGATCCACTCCCCCGACGGCGGGACGGGCAGGCCGTCCACCTCGGCGGCCGTCGCGTACTGCCGCAGCGTGCGCGGCGGCGCCCACTCCGGGCGGGCCTCGATCCAGCTGAACTCGCCGTCCTGCCGCGCCCCCACCACACCGGCCGGAGTGACGAGTTCCGGCAGATCGAGCAGCCAGGCCGTGCCCACGCAGGGGTGCCCGGCGAACGGCAGCCGCAGCGTGGGCGTGTAGATGTCGATGATCCCGCGCTCGGGGTCGTCGACGAACACGGTCTCGCTGAAGCCGAGTTTGGCGGCGAACGCCTGCCGCTCGTCCCGCCCGGGCATCAGCGAACCGTCCCGGACGACGCCGAGTTCGTTGCCGTAGCCGCCGCTCGGCCCGCAGAAGACGCGCAGCACGTCGTAGTCAGTCACCGGCGCATTCAAACATCACCCGGGCACGAGGGGCGGAGCCCCGAAGACCCCAGTGAGACCTGAATCACGGTCCGGGTGGGTATGGGGCAGGTAATGCTCAGTTAAATTAGGCAAGCCTCACCGAACCGTCCTCTCTGGAGCCTGCATGCGAGCCGTTCGACTCTCCGTCGTCACCGCCGCCGCCACCGCGGCGGCTCTGACCGCTCTCACCGGATGCACGGAGAAGAGCACCGCTGAGGGATCCGACCGCGCGATCCGGGTGACCGCCACCGACTCGAAGTGCGAGGTGTCCAAGAAGGAGTTCCCGGCCGGGCACGTCGAGGTGGCGGTCGAGAACAAGGGCTCCAAGGTGACCGAGGTCTACCTGCTCTTCCCGGACGACCGGATCGTCGCCGAGCGCGAGAACATCGGCCCCGGCACCAAGCAGACGGTCACCGCCGAGATGAAGGCCGGCGACTACCAGATCGCCTGCAAGCCCGGCATGAAGGGCAAGGGCATACGCCAGAACGTCACGGCCACCGGCAGCGGCGGCGCCGCCAAGCGCGACCCGCGCCTGGACCAGGCCGTGGCCGCCTACCGCTCGTACGCGCAAGAGCAGGCCGACGAGACGCTGCCCAAGGTCAAGGTGTTCACCGACGCCGTCAAGGCCGGAGACCTCGAGGCGGCGAAGAAGGCGTACGCGGTCTCCCGCCTCGGCTGGGAGCGCACCGAGCCGGTCGCCGAGTCCTTCGGTGACATCGACCCGAAGGTCGACGTCCGCGAGGACGGCCTGGAGGGCGGCCAGAAGTGGACCGGCTGGCACCGCCTGGAGAAGGCCCTCTGGCAGGACAAGAAGATCGACGCCGAGGCGAAGGCCCTCGCCGACCAGCTGGTGACCGACCTGAAGGACTGGCAGGAGCGCGTCGGCAAGGCCGAGATCACCCCGACCTCCATGGCCAACGGCGCCAAGGAACTCCTCGACGAGGTCGCCACCGGCAAGGTCACCGGTGAGGAGGAGCGCTACTCCCACACCGACCTGGTCGACTTCAAGGCCAACGTGGAGGGCGCGCAGAAGGCGTACGAGCTGCTGAAGCCGGTCGCGTCGAAGAACGACCCGTCCCTGACCAAGGAGCTGGAGAAGCAGTTCATCGCGCTGAACGCCCTGCTGGACAAGTACCGCTCGGACAAGGCCTCGTACGAGTTCGTCTCCTACGACAAGGTCACGGAGGACCAGCAGAAGGAGCTCTCGGACGCGGTGAACGCCCTCGCCGAGCCGCTCTCCAAGCTCGCCGCCGCGGTCGTGAAGTAAGTAAGGGGGTAAGGCGATGACCGACATCCAGGGGAGCAGTCCGTCGCGCCGGGCGCTGATCGGCTGGACAGGCGCCGGGCTCGCGCTCGGTGCCGCCGTGGCCGGTGGCGCGGTGACGGCGGCGGGCGCGGGCAACGACGTGGATCCGGCCGCGGCGGAGGCCGGTGGCGCGGTGGAGTTCCACGGCGCCCACCAGGCGGGCGTCGCCACGCCCGTGCAGGACCGGCTGCACTTCGCCGCGTTCGACGTGAAGACCGACGACCGCGCCGAGTTCGTGCAGATGCTCAAGGACTGGACGGCCGCGGCCCGGCGGATGACGGCCGGGCAGGCCATCGGTGAGGGCGCGTACGGCGGGCTCGCCGAGGCGCCGCCGGACGACACCGGGGAGGCGCTGGGTCTCAAGCCCTCGCGGCTGACCCTGACGATCGGCTTCGGGCCGTCGCTCTTCGACAAGTTCGGGCTGCGGGACAAGCGGCCCGAGGCGCTGGTCGACCTGCCGAAGTTCCCCGGCGACAACCTGGACCGGTCCCGCACGGGCGGCGATCTGTGCATCCAGGCCTGCGCGGACGACCCGCAGGTCGCCGTGCACGCGATCCGCAACCTGGCCCGCATCGGCTTCGGCAAGGTCGCCATCCGCTGGTCCCAGCTCGGCTTCGGCAAGACCTCCTCGACGACCCCCGACGCGCAGACCCCGCGCAACCTCTTCGGGTTCAAGGACGGCACCCGCAACATCGCCGGGACGGAAGAGGACCGGCTGAAGAAGTTCGTGTGGGTCGGCGACGGGGACGGGCCGGCGTGGATGACCGGCGGCTCCTACCTGGTCGCCCGGCGGATCCGCATGAACGTCGAGACCTGGGACCGGACCTCGCTGCAGGAGCAGGAGGACGTCTTCGGCCGGGACAAGCGCGAGGGCGCCCCGGTCGGCAAGGCGAAGGAACACGACGAGCCGTTCCTGAAGGCGATGAAGCCGGACGCGCACGTGCGGCTCGCCCACCCCGACTCCAACGACGGCATCACCATCCTGCGCCGGGGTTACTCCTTCACCGACGGCACCGACGGCCTCGGCCGCCTGGACGCGGGCCTGTTCTTCCTGGCCTACCAGCGCGACGTGCGCAAGGGGTTCATACCGCTCCAGCGCAGGCTGGCGGCGCAGGACGCGCTCAACGAGTACATCCAGCACGTGGGTTCGGCCGTCTTCGCCATCCCGCCCGGCGTCCGGGACTCCGGCGACTGGTGGGGCCGCACACTGCTGTCCGAGGAGGCGTAGCCCGTGTTCTCCAACTATCTGATCGGCCTGCGCGAGGGGCTGGAGGCCAGCCTCGTCGTCTGCATCCTGATCGCCTACCTGGTCAAGACCGGCCGCCGTGACGCCCTGAGGCCGATCTGGACCGGCATCGGCATCGCGGTCGCCATCGCGCTCGGCTTCGGCTGCGTCCTCGAGTTCGGCTCCCAGGAGCTGACGTTCCAGGCGCAGGAGGCACTCGGCGGCTCCCTGTCGATCCTCGCCGTGGGCCTGGTGACGTGGATGGTCTTCTGGATGCGGCGCACCGCCCGGCATCTGAGGTCCGAACTGCACGGCAAGCTGGACGCGGCACTGGCGATGGGCACGGGCGCGCTGGTCGCCACCGCGTTCCTCGCGGTGGGCCGCGAGGGGCTGGAGACCGCCCTGTTCGTGTGGGCGTCGGTGCACGCGGCGAGCGACGGCACCCCGCGCCCGCTCCTCGGCGTCGCCCTGGGCCTCGCGACGGCCGTCTTCCTGGGCTGGCTGTTCTACCGCGGCGCTCTGAAGATCAACCTGGCGAAGTTCTTCACCTGGACCGGCGGCATGCTGGTCGTCGTCGCCGCGGGCGTGCTCGCCTACGGCTTCCACGACCTGCAGGAGGCCGGCTGGATCCCGGGCCTGACGAGCCTCGCCTTCGACATCAGCGACACCGTTCCGCCGGACAGCTGGTACGGCACGCTGCTGAAGGGCGTGTTCAACTTCCAGCCCGATCCGACGGTTCTTCAGGTCACGGTGTGGCTGCTGTACTTGATCCCGACGCTCGCGCTTTTCCTGTCCCCGGTAGGGTTCGCCTCCGGAAAGGGGAAGGTGAAGGTCACTGATGAGCAGGGAGCGCGGGGATCGCAGCCCTCGAACGCTGCGTAGTCCAGGCCGGTTCGCCCTGGCAACGGCGGCGGTGACGGTTCTGTCCGTGACGGCCAGCGGCTGCGTCGTGGTGCACGGCGAGCGGGAGGTCGTACCGACGGCGACACGCGCCGAGGCGGCCCGCGCGCTGAAGGACTTCCTCACCGCCTACAACAAGGCGGACAAGGCGTACGACCGGTCTCTGGACGCCAGTCGGGTCACCGGTGCGCTCGGCGCCATCGACGGCGGCAAACTGGAGGCCGGCCACAAGATCAGCCCGGGCGGCAACAGCGGCCATGTGCCGCTGAAGCTGACCGGCGCCAAGTTCACGATCCCGAAGAAGGCCGGCTGGCCGCGCTGGTTCGTCGCCGACACCCGCGCCAACAAGGGCAGCGCGGACGCCCATTGGCTGCTCGTCTTCACCCGCTCCGACGCGAGCAAGGTGTGGGCGGTGTCGTATCTGACGATCCTCGCGCCCGGCGACGTACCGGCGTTCAAGACGGACAAGGACGGCTGGGCCGAACCCGTCACCGCGGACGACCCGGCGCTCGCCGTCCAGCCCCGCAAGCTCAGCACCGCGTACGCGACCTATCTGCGAAGCGGCGGGGACCTGTTCGCGCCCGGCCCGCACACCTCGCAGTGGCGGGCCACCCGGCTGGAGAACGCGAGCAAGCCCGGGCTGGCCCGGCAGCACATCGACGAGTCGCTGACGAACGGCGACTACGCCCCGGTGGGGCTGCGCACCGCGGACGGCGGGGCGCTGGTGTTCTTCGCCACACACCACTACGAGAGGCAGACGGCCGCGCAGGGCGTGAACATCAACATCACCGACCCGAACATCAAGGCGCTGCTGACCGGGGAGGTCAAGCAGTCCCTGACCCTGGAGTACGTGTCGAACCAGGCGGTGCTGGACCCGAGGAAGGGCCCGGTGAAGTTCGTGAGCCGGGTGGAGGGGCTCACGGGGGCCGAGGGGGAGTAAGCGGAGGGGGAGTAAGCCGCGGACGAGCAAGGGGAGTGACGCGGCGACGGGGTCGCCGCCGGGGCTCAGCCCCGGTGCGGCCAGCCCGCCAACTCGCTCTCCTCGCCCGCGTACCGCGCGCACGCGTCGGTGAGCACCTCGAGCAGGCTCAGCGGATCAGGCAGCGCGTGCTCGGGCCCCCGCACCCACTCCACGGTCAGCTCCCCCGGCAACTGCGCCGGAGGCACCAGCACATACGACCCCCGGCAGTGCCACCGCAGTCCCGGGTGCTCGTCCATCGTCTCGGGGTGGCAGTCCAGTTCGCACGGCCACCACTCGTCCTCGTCCTCGGGCGTGCCGCGGGTCAGCGTGAAGAACAGCATGCGGCCGTCCCCGGTCGCGGCGACCGGACCCACCTCGACACCGGAGGCGAGCAGTCGGCCCAGGGCCTCCTCGCCCGCCTCGCGCGGGACGTCGAGCACGTCGTGCACCATCCCGGTGGCGGTGATGAAGTTGGCCTGCGGCTGGTGCCGGGCCCATCGCTCGATCTGCCCGCGGTCCGTGGTGGACTGCGTCTGCCAGGCGAAGGAGACCGGGTGCCGGGCGGGCGTGGGACAGCCGACGCGGTCACAGGAACAGCGGTAGCCGGCGGGGTGGGCGGCGGGCGCGAGCGGCAGCCCCGCGGCGGCGGCAGCCAGCAGCATCGCCTCACGGCCGCCGTCGCCGGCGTCCTCCTTGAGACGGGCGGGACGTCGTCCGCGCAGCCACTGGGAGATCCTGCCCTGCACGCTCGTGCGGCGGCCGAAGTCTGCGCTCATCTATCCCCTCGCCTCGCTGCTGTGTCTTGACAGCATGCCCTATGGTCCCACCATCCCGCGCGCCGGGTGACCGCCAGTTGCCTACCGGGACGGGCGGGGCGATGGGCAGGGCGATGCCAACTGCGGTGCGCGATCAGGGGACATCGCGGCATTTCATCCGGTCTGTCCGTGCGCATCGTCGTGGGAAGCGGGCCAGGCGTCGCCCCAATCCGCGTCGCGGGCGGCCCTGTAGAGCGGCCCGTGGCGCTTGGTGACCGTGTCGCGGTGCAGGGACTCGTCCGGGCCGCACAGGTCGAGGAGCACCTGGCCCTTGCGGATCTGGGGACGCCGGACCACTCGGGAGGCGGCGGGGCGCACCGGGAAACGGGCCGCGGCGACATAGCTGAACTTCTCGTCCTCGTACGCCAGCGAGCCGCCCTTGACCTGGCGGTGCAGTGAGGAACGGCTGACCCGGGCCGAGAAGTGGCACCAGTCCTCGCCGGGGGCGATGGGGCAGGCGGCGCTGTGCGGGCAGGGGGCGGCGACGTGGAAGCCGGCGCGGATCAGGCGGTCGCGCGCCTCGATCACTCGGGCGTAGCCGCCGGGGGTGCCGGGTTCGACGATCACGACGGCCTGGGCGGCGGTGGCCGCGGCGTCGACGACGGCGGCGCGGTCGGCTTCGGTCAGCTCGCCGAGGACGTACGAGACCGTGACGAGATCAGTGCTCTCTATGCTGAGCGCCGATCCGATACGAGAGCGGCGCCACTCGGCGGCCTTGAGCGCGGGATGGGCGGCGGCGATCTCCCGGCCGAGCGCCAGCGCGGGCTCGGCCCAGTCGAGCACGGTGACCGGCCGCTCCCCGCCCCAGGTGGCACTCACGGCCCAGGTCGCGGCGCCGGTCCCGCCGCCGACGTCCACGTGGCTCGCGGGCACCCAGCCGGGGGCGGCGTCCGCGAAGGCGCCGAGCGCCGCGGACACCGCCTCGAAGGTCGCGGGCATGCGGTAGGCGGCGTAGGCGACGACGTCGGAGCGGTCCCGCAGCACGGGCGCGTCGGTCGGGGTCCGCCCCCGGTAGTTCGCGATCAGCCGGTCCACGGCCTGCGCGGCCTGCCGGGACGGAAGCCCGTCGAGCAGCCGGGCGAGGGCGGCACGGAGGGCGTCGGCCGGGGAGTCGGGGGCGTTCACGTGCCGATTCTAGGCGGTGAGCGGTGCTCACTTCGGAGAGCGGCGATCCTGACGACGTAGCGGCTCGGACGACGCGAACTCACCGGCCGGTGTGGGCGAAAATGAGGCAAAACCGGCTTGCCGGGAAGAACAGGTCAGAACATGCCGGCTTGTACAGGAGAGCGATGGTGATCAGAAATGGCCCGCCAACGCAAAGTCCCCAGCTCACGCCTGCGTGACGCCGCCCGGCTGGCCCTGGCCGGTGTTCTGGCGACCGTCCTGTCGCTGGGCGCAGGTCCCGCCCGGGCCTCCGCGGACCACGTTTCGACGCTCGACGCGGCGACCCATCGGATGACCGTCACGGATCACGGCCGGACGGTGATGACCTTCACCGTAGGCTTCGGAAAGCCCGGCTTCCGCACGCCGTCCGGAACCTTCCACGTGCTGGGCAAGGATGCGGTCATCAAGATGACCTCGTGCAGCGCGAAGATCACGTGTGATCCGCGCAATCCCAACTACTACGCCCTCACAGTCCACTGGGCGGTGCGCCTGACCAGCGGCGGTGTATTCATCCATGCCGCCCCCTGGAACCATGCCATCGGCCGGACCGACATCTCCCACGGCTGCATCCACCTGAGCACGGCGGACGCCCACCGCTTCTACGATTTCAGCCGGATCGGCGACACGGTGATGGTCAAGAACACCGGCGGCCGCGCCGGCAGCCCGAGCGGCCCGTAGATCGACACAGAGCTACCGCAGGAGACGGAGCCGGCCCACGCCGGCACTCACCTACGTGAGCGGCCCTCTCTCCAGAGAGCGCCGCTCACCCCCGTATCGCCCGAGCCAGCCGATCCCCCGCCCGCGCCCGCGGCCCGTTGTCCGGCCCCCGGCGGCGCGGATGCACGGTGTTCGCCAGCAGGACCAGGAAGGTGTCCGTCGCCGGGTCCAGCACCAGTGACGTGCCCGTGAAGCCGGTGTGGCCCGCCGCACCCCGGCCCGCCAGCTCCCCCATGAACCACGGCTGGTCCACCGCGAAGCCCAGCCCCGGCGGGGTCAGCATCAGTTCGACGAAGTCGGGGCCCAGGATCCGCGCCGTCCCGTACGAGCCGCCGGCCAGCAGTGTGCGGCAGAAGACCGCCAGGTCCCGCCCCGTCGAGAAGAGGCCCGCGTGCCCGGCCACCCCGCCGAGCGCCCACGCGTTCTCGTCGTGGACACGGCCCCGCACCATCCCCCGGTCCGCCTTGGCCCACGGCCGCCGCTGGTCCTCCGTCGCCGCCGCGTGAGGGCACGGTCCGAAGCCCGTCGCGGCCATCCCCAGCGGCCGGGTGATCCCGTCGCGGAAGAGCACGTCGAGGCTGCGGCCGGTGACGCGCTCCAGGACGTACTGCAGAAGCAGCGGGTTCAGGTCCGAGTAGAGGTACGACGTGCCGGGCTCGCCCACCGGGGCCTCCGCCCGCAGCAGCGCGAGCCGCTCCTCCTGTGACGCGCAGTCATACAGCGGGAGTTCGGGCCGCAGCCCGGAGGTGTGGGTGAGCAGCTGCCGTACGGTGATCCCCGCGTGCTCCACCGCCCGGAACTCCGGCAGGTACGCCCCCACGCGCGCGTCGATGCCGAGCGTGCCCCGCTCCAGCTGCTGCACCGCGGCGACCGCCGTGAACAGCTTGGTCAGGGAGGCCAGGTCGAAGGGCGTGTCCACGGTCATCGGCACCCGTTCCTGCGGCGGCAGCTCCACACCCCGGTCGGCCTGCTCGTCGTAGGCGGCGTAGCGGACCGCCCAGCCCATCGCCTCCTCCACGGCGATCACCGGTCCCCGCCCGGCGACCACCACGGCACCGGCCGCCCAGGGGCGCTCCCCCTCGACGGCGGCGTGGACCTCGCGGACGAGAAGACGCAGTTGCTCCGCGTCGAGCCCCGCCTTCTCCGGGGTGTCGACGCGCAGTCTCGGTGCGCTCAGTTCTCCTCCCCCAAGCTCTCGGCTGCGCCCGAGCCGGGGATAGGCCCAGCCTCCGCGCCCGCGCGTGCGGTCCAGGGACGGCACAGTGCCACGAAGCAGGCGACCGCCACCAGTGCGGCCGCCAGTTGGACGACGGCCATCGGGACGGCGGTGTCCTCGCCGGCGACCCCGACGAGCGGCGAGGCGACCGCGCCGATGAGGAACGAGGTGGTGCCGAGGAGCGCCGACGCGGAACCGGCGTGGTGGCGGGTGCGCATCAGGGCGAGCGCCTGCGTGTTGGGCAGGGTGATGCCCATCGCGGACATCAGCACGAACAGGGCGGCGGCGACCGGTGCGAGGCCGACCTCGCCGAGGGCGCCCGTCGCCATCAGCAGCAGCGCGGTCGCGGCGAGGGTGACGACCGTGAGGCCGACCGCCAGGACCTTGTCGAGGCTGACCCGGCCGACCAGGATCTTGCCGTTGACCTGCCCGGCGAGGACCAGGCCGACCGAGTTGAGGCCGAACAGCAGGCTGAAGGTCTGCGGGGAGGCGCCGTAGATCTCCTGGATCACGAACGGGGACGCGGAGACGTACGCGAACAGCGCCGCGAAGGCGAAACCGCCCGCGATGGTGTAGCCGGTGAAGACGCGGTCGGCGAGGAGGGTCCGCATGGCGCGCAGGGCGGCGCCCACTCCCCCGCCACGCCGTCCCGCCGACCCCAGCGTCTCGGGCAGCCGGACCCAAACGAGCGAGGTGAGCGCGATCCCGACGAGCGTGAGGACCACGAACACGCCCCGCCAGTCCGTGACGCGCAGGATCTGGCCGCCGATCAGCGGCGCGACGATCGGAGCCACCCCGGAGATCAGCATGAGTGTGGAGAAGAACCGGGCCATGGCGACGCCGTCGTACAGGTCGCGGACGACGGCCCGGGCGATCACGATCCCGGCCGCGCCCGCGAGCCCCTGGACCAGCCGGAAGGCGACCAGGGTCTCCACCGAGGGGGCGAGGGCGCACAGCGCGGTGGCGAGGACGTAGACGACGAGGCCCGTGAGCAGTGGGCGGCGGCGCCCCCACTTGTCGCTCATCGGGCCGACCAGCAGCTGACCGAGCGCCATGCCGGCGAGGCAGCCGGTGAGGGTGAGCTGCACGGTCGCGGCGGGCGCGTGCAGGGACCTGGTGACCTCCGGCAGGGACGGGAGGTACATGTCCATGGCGAGCGGGGGCGTGGCGGTGAGGGCGCCGAGGAGAAAGGTGACCAGCAGACCGGTACGGCGCTGGACGTCGCCCCGGGTGTGCGGTGGGGCGCCGGACGGTGCTGTCTCGGGCTCGGTTATGTGGATTTCCGGCTGCTTCCTGTCGCGCGTGGTACGGCCACGCTCGAGCATGCGCTCCTCCTCGTCGTACGGTCCGCCCCTTATGTTCTCAGCTCCCACCGGTCGGACGGGATGGTGTACCGAGGGGCGGACACCCCTACGCTGCGGGCCCATGACGAACAGGGAGACGAGGATCGCCGTGGTGACCGGCGCCGGTTCGGGGATCGGGCGCGCGGTCGCCGTGGAGTTGCTGGGCGCGGGCTGGTCGGTGGCGCTCGCGGGGCGGCGGGTGGAGACGCTCGAGGAGACGGCCGCGCTCGTGCCCGGGGGCGACACGCTCGCCGTACGGACCGACGTGTCGCGGCCGGAGGAGGTCGAGGCGCTGTTCGCCGCCGTGCGTGACCGGTTCGGGCGGCTGGACCTGCTGTTCAACAACGCGGGCACGTTCGGCCCCGGTGGCGTCCCGGTCGAGGAGCTGTCGTACGACGCCTGGCGGCATGTGGTGGACACCAATCTCAACGGCGCGTTCCTGTGCGCGCAGGCGGCGTACCGGCAGCTGAAGGAGCAGGATCCGCAGGGCGGCCGGATCATCAACAACGGCTCCGTCTCCGCACACACGCCCCGCCCGCACTCGGTGGCCTACACGGCGACCAAGCACGCCCTGACCGGACTGACCAAGTCGCTGTCCCTGGACGGGCGTCCGTACCGGATCGCGGTGGGCCAGATCGACATCGGCAACGCTGCGACCGACATGACCGCGGGGATGCGGCGCGGAGTCCTCCAGGCGAACGGGGAGGTGGCCGTCGAGCCCGTGATGGACGTGGCGGATGTGGCGCGCACCGTGCGGCACATGGCGGAGCTGCCGTTGGAGGCGAACGTGCAGTTCGCGACGGTGCTGGCGACGACGATGCCGTACGTGGGCCGCGGCTGACGGGTCCGGCGCCCGGAGAGGGCATTTTGTCGACAACTCAACTTCCACAAACGGAATTGAAGACTCCGCACCATCTGGGCCTGTGACGGGCTTACGCTGAGCACATCTACACCAGAGCTTCACACTTGGAGCACTGGGATTCCGTAGGCCACACCAAGGGGGGTGGCAGCCGTTCCGTGGTCCGGCAGGGGGGACCTCGCGGGGGACCGCGAGGTACGCGCCGGACCGCGGAACGGCTGCCCATGATCCGCCCCGATCAACGCCGGTGGCGGCCGTCCTCCGCGGCTCTGCGCCGTCCGCGCCCGCGCCCACGCAGCGCGTAGACCCCGCCGGCCAGCAGTGCCGCCACTCCCCCGGCCCCGCCGACCAGCCCCCACGACGAGCCACCGTGCCCCGCGGCGCCCGCCCCGTGAGCCGACGCCTGCCGCCCCGGCGCGGGCGTCCCCCTCGCCCCGCCCTCGCTGAGCGGCTCCGCCAGGGTGCCCACGGGCTCGACCTTCCCGGCGTGCGCGAAGCCCCAGTCGAGCAGGGAGGCGGTCTCCTGGTAGACGCCGTTGCCACCGGGCTCGGGATGCATGACGGTCACGATGAGGGTACGCCCGCCGCGCGTGGCGGCGCCGGTGAAGGTGTTGCCCGCGTTGCTGGTGTACCCGTTCTTGACGCCGATGAGGCCCTTGTAGGTGCCAAGACCCCAGGCTCCGGTCAGCAGGCGGTCGGTGTTCTGGATCTGGAAGGTCTTCTTCCCGCCCGCCGGGAAGTTCGCGACGCGGGTCGAGCAGTAACCGCGGAAGTCGCCGTTCCTGAGGCCGTGGCGGGCGAACAGCGTCAGGTCGTACGCGGAGGAGAGCTGCCCGGGGTGGTCGAAGCCGTCGGGGCTCACCACATGGGTGTCGAGGGCCTGCATGTCCTCGGCCTGAGCTTGCATCTCGGCGACGGTCTTCGCGATCCCGCCGTTCATATGACTGAGGACGTGGACCGCGTCGTTGCCGGAGCGCAGGAAGACACCGAGCCACAACTGTTCGACGGTGTACGTGATTCCGGGCTTGATGCCGACGAGGCTGGACCCGGCGGGGATGTCCGCGAGGTCGGCGTCGGTCACCGTGTGGGTCTGGTTGCGCTCGAACTTCCTGAGCACGGTGTCCGCGAACAGCATCTTCAGCGTGGAGGCGGGGGCGAGCCGCCGGTGCGCGTCGCACGCGGCGAGCACCTGACCGCTGTCGTGGTCGGCGACGAGCCAGGCGCGGGCGGTGAGCTTCTTCGGCAGCGGGGTGTCCCCCTGTACCTGGACGCCGGCCAGACCCAGCCGTTCGCCACCGATGACCGGGGCCCCGGACGCGGACGCGGTCCCGGGCGCGGCCAGGGCCAGCGGCGCGGCGGCGGCGAGCCCGAGCACGGCGCGCCGCGACAGCCGCGCGTCACACGGGGAAAGCGAAGAGGAAAAACGCACCCCGGGACCGTACAAAGCGAATCCCCGGCGACACGCACCGGGGTGTTAAAGGCACGGCAAAGTCCGGGTCATGTCCGGGAAACGCCCGTGGCACAGAACACACCACCCACCAGGAGTTTCACGGCAGCACACCGTCAACGGCCGAAGAATGCGCTTCCTTGCCGAAAACCCGGTCCCGGGCGTCTTTCTCAGCCCTCACGCATTTCTTACTCAGGACCCCTCAACGGTTTCTCCCCGGCCTGTGCCGCGCCCACGACGGGCGACCGTCAGGGGGCGCGGCACGACCGTCAAGGGGCGCGACAAGACCGTCAGGGTGAGGGTGCGTGACACGACCGTCAGGGTGCGCGACACGACCGTCAGGGTGCGCTCACCGCCCCAGGATCCGGTCCACGTCGGCCAGTTGCGCGGCGGTGAGCGGTCCCTTCGCGAGCGCGCCCGCATTCTCCTCGGCCTGGGCGACCGAGCGGAAGCCCGGGATGGGGACGGTGAGCGGGCTGCGGGCCCAGATCCAGGCGAGGGCGCCCTGGGCGAGCGTACGGCCACCGCTGGTGAGGACGTCCCGGAGCGCTTCGACGCGCCGCAGCCACTCGGCGTCGGCGCCGCCGCCCTCGGTGAAGCCCGGCAGCCACGCGGGCGGCGCGTTGCGGATGTCGCCGGCCTCCAGGGCGCGTCCGGGGGTGTGCTTGCCGGTCAGCAACCCCATGGCGAGGGGGCTGCGGTTGATGCTCGCGAGGTTCGACCCCTCGCACAGGGCGAGGAGTTCGGGCGCGTCCTGGAGGATGTTCAGGCGGTGCTGGACGGCCGTGCAGTGCTCCCCCTCGGCGAACACGGCGGCGCGGGCCGGGTCGTCGGTGCTCCACGCGTACGCACGGATGAGCCCTTCCCGTACGAACTCCTCGCATGTGTCGCGGAGTTCGGCCGCGCGCTCGGGGTCCGCGTCGGACAGGTGCAGCTGGTAGAGGTCGATGTAATCGGTGTCGAGGCGGCGCAGGGAGGCGGTCAGCGCGCGGCGGGCGTACGCCGGTGAGTCGTCGCTGCCGGTGAGCAGCCGGCGTTCCTCGTCGATGAGGTTGCCCCACTTGGTGCCGATGACCACGTCGGCGCGCCGTTTGCCGAGGGCGCGCGCGAGGACGCGCTCGCTGTGGCCGGTGCCGTAGGCGTCGGCGGTGTCGAAGAAGGTGACACCGAGGTCGAGGGCACGCCGTACCGCCCGTACGGACTCCTCGTCGTCGACCTTCCCCCAGCCCAGGGGCTGTCCGTCGAGGGAGGCCCACTCACCCCCGATGGCCCAGCAGCCGAAGCCGAGGGCGCTGACCCGGATACCGCTTCTTCCAAGTGTCCTGACGTGCTCGGTGCTCTCCATGTCGGTGACCGTAGGGGTTGGAGTGCACACGAAGGCAAGCCCTTTCTCGGATGCTGTCCCCGCGGCTCGGGCGGATGCGGTTGCAGCTCGGGCGGATGCGGTTCGCGCGGATGCGGTTGCGGCTTTCGCCACCCGAACGGCGTCGTGAACAGGTCGGCCGGTGTGACGGGTGGGACGGTGAGAACGCGGAGGGGATTGTTCCTGTTGCCTGCCAGGGAGTGACCGTGACCTGTTTCGACCGACGTGACGTGGGGCTGCTGCTGCTCAGGCTGGGCACCGGCGCGGTGCTGGCGGCGCACGGCACGCAGAAGCTGTTCGGCTGGTTCGGCGGGGGCGGGCTCGAAGGCACCGGGCAGTGGATGGAGTCCGTCGGCTACCGGCCCGGGAAGCAGAACGCGCTGGTCTCCGGGCTGGTGGAGGCGGGCGGCGGCACCCTGCTGGCGCTGGGCCTCGCGACACCGGCGGCGGGCGCCGCGGTGGCCGGCGGGATGGCGGGGGCGGCTGCCGTGCACGCCCCGCAGGGGTTCTTCGCCCAGAGCGGCGGTCTCGAATACCCGGTGTCCCTCGGCCTGACGGCGGCGAGCCTGGCGGTCACCGGCCCGGGCCGGCTCTCCCTGGACGCGCTGTCCGGTCACGCCTTCAACCGCGACTGGATGGTCCCGGCGGCGTTCGCAGCGACGGCGGCGGGGACGGCACTGGTGGTCGGGGCACGGGCCAAGCGGCTGCGGCAGAAGTCGGAGGGCGAGCAGGAGGCGCTGTTCGAGGAGTGACCGTTTCCATGGCAGTCTGCGGGGATGACAGAACGGGTGACGTCCGCGGACCTCTTGAAATCGGACTCGAAGTCGGACTCGAAGTCGGACCTCTGGGAGTCGATCGACCGGCTGCACGCGTGGCTGGGCGCGAACCGTGTGCACGACGGCGCCGACGAGCTGCTGCTGCGCGTGCTGAAGCTGTCGGAAGAGGTCGGCGAGGTCGCGCAGGCGGTGATCGGCGCGACGGGCCAGAACCCGCGCAAGGGGACGTCGCACAGCTGGGAGGACGTGCAGGCGGAGCTGTGCGATGTGGTGATCACCGCGCTGGTGGCGCTGCGCACCCTGACGCCTGAGGCGCGCGAGGTGTTCACGGCGCACCTGGAGGCGGTCAGGGCGCGCTCGCTGGGCTCCTCGTCCTGAGCGTCCTGAGATGCACCACGGACACCCGAAGGACTGAGGGTGTGTCAGGAATGACACGTCCTCGTACTGTATCCGCGTGACCACCCCGGCCCTGCGCCCCCAGTCCCTGCTGCTCAGCTTCCTCGGTGACGAGGTGCTGGGCCGGGGGGTGTGCGTGTACACGGGGAGCGTCATCGAGGTGTTCCGGCGCGCCGGGGTCGGCGAACAGGCCACCCGGTCCACCCTCACCCGCATGGTCGGCCGCGGCCTGCTGTCCCGCCGCCGCGAGGGCCGCCGCACGTACGTCGGCCTGACCGACCGCTCGGAGGCGATCCTGCGTGACGGGGAGCGGCGCATCTGGAAGACGGGCGCGGTCAACCGGGACTGGGACGGCACCTGGACCCTCCTCGGCTTCTCGCTCCCGGAGTCCTGGCAGCGCCAGCGGCACGATCTGCGGTCGCAGCTGACCTGGGCGGGATTCGGGGCGCTGTTCAGCGGGCTGTGGATCGCGCCCGGCGAGGTCGATGTCTCCGGCATCGTGGCCGAGCTGGGGCTCGCGGCGCACGTGAAGGTCTTCCGGGCCCGGGCGGACACCGGCACGGACATCGCCGGAATGATCGACGAGACCTGGGACCTGGAGGAACTGGCCGCCCGCTACCGGGAGTTCGAGGCGGCCTGGCGGCCGTTCGCGTCGGGCGGCACGGACATCACCGCGGAGGACGCCCTCGCGCTGCGGCTGCGGCTGACCTCCGAGTGGCTGCAGGTGATCCGCAGCGACCCCCGGCTGCCGGTGCAGCACCTGCCGACCGACTGGCCGGCGGTCGGCGCGGAGGAGACGTTCCGGGCGGTCCACGGCCTGCTGGACGCGCCGGCCAGGGACGCGGCGCGGCGACTGATCGAGACGGTTCCGGCGGAGTAGCGGGCCTGCGGGCTCGCGATCCCGGCCGCGGCGTCGCGAAGTGATGTTGTGCACTCCATTGACGCCCGCAAGAAATCAGCCCTACATTCCCTGACGTCCCGACGTTCAGTGCACTGAGCAATCGAGCCTTCGAGCCTTAAGTCCTCCAGTCTTCAAGCCTTCGAGCCCTCGAGCCCTCGAGCCCTCGAGCAATCGCACGGTCCCTGCCCCCGAGCCGCCAGACAGGAGCCGACGCATGCGCGCCGCCCGCACTCGTCCCCGCACCCGACTCCGCATCGCCCTCGCCGCCCTGGCCACAGTGGCGTCCGCGGCCCTGACCACGCTCCCCGCCCCGGCCGCCCAGGCGGACTCGGGGGCCGCCCACCTCACCGGCACCCTCGCCGACGGCGCCACCTGGATCGCGGACGTCCCCGCCCGCTGGAACGGCACCCTGCTCCTGTTCAGCCACGGCTTCGGCCCCACCGTTGCCAAGGACGCCCCCTCCGACGCCGCGCGCACCGAGCTGCTCGCCGAGGGCTATGCGATGGCCGGGTCGTCGTACGACCCCCACGGCTCGATGTGGGCCCTGAACAGCGCCGAACGCGACCAGTTCGCCACACTCGACGCGGTCACCGCGAAGATCGGCACACCGCGGCGCACGCTGTCCGTCGGCCAGTCCATGGGCGGGCTCGTCAACGCACAGATCGCCCGTGACGGCGTCGGCCGCGTCGACGGCGCGCTCGGGCTGTGCGGCCTGGTCGCGGGCGGTACCGACCTGGACAACTACCAGCTCGACGCCGAGTACACGATCGCCCGGCTGCTCCTGCCCGGACAGGACGTCGACCTGGTCCGCTTCGGGTCGGCCGCCGACGCGGCCGCCACCGCCAAGAAGCTCACCGACGCCGTCACCGCCGCCCAGGCCACCCCACAGGGCCGCGCCCGGATCGCGCTGGCCGCCGCCTTCCTCAACCTGCCCGCGTGGGCACCCGGCGAGACCGCCCCCGCGCCGACCGACTGGGCGGGGCAGGAGGAGCAGCAGTACGCGTGGTTCGCGCAAGGCATCCTCTCCTTCGTCGAGGGCGGCCGGTACGCGATCGAGCAGTCCACAGACGGCAACAACTCCTGGAACAAGGGCGTCGACTACACCCGCCTGCTCGCCGGTTCCGTACACGCCCCGCAGGTCCGCGCCCTGTACCAAGCGGCCGGCCTGGACCTGCGCGCCGACCTGAGGTCCCTGACGGCGGGCGCCGCGATCACCGCCGACGCCGCCGCCGTACGCGCCGCCCAGCGCACGTCCTCCGCCGGCCAGGGCCTCGGCGTGCCGCTGCTGGACGTGCACACCGTCGCCGACAACCTGGTCCCGGTCGAGCAGGAGCGACGGTTCGGCGACCGTGTGCGCGCAGCCGGTGACGGGGCGCTGCTGCGGCAGGCCTACGTCCAGCGGCAGGGCCACTGCACGTTCACCACCGCCGAGACGGTGGCCGCCCTGCACGCACTGGAACACCGCGTCACCACCGGCCACTGGGACGACGCGGCGACGCCGGGCGCGCTCCAGCGGTCGGCGACCGGGCTGGGCCTGGACGGGGCGGCCTACGTCCCGTACCGGCCGGCACGCCTGACGGTCGGCCGCGACCGCCCCTGATCCCCCCGCAGCCCTGACGTACGGCACCCGCCGCCCGGCCCTCGCGCCCCCGCACCACACACCCCTCCCACACACCCCTCCCACCCACCACATCCACCTCCTACTCCCCCCTGCATCACACCCACCACTGACGTTGGGACCCGCTCATGTCCGACACCTCCTCTCCTCCGGCCTCCGCATCGGCTCCCCCGCGTGCGTCGCTCCCGATCGGCACGCTCGTCGCCGGATGTCTCGCCGTCTGCCTGGCGCAGATCGGCCTCGCCATGCCGGCCACGCTCAACGGCCTTTTCCAGGAACACCTCCACCCCGTCGGCTCCCAGCTGACCTGGATCTCGGACGCGTTCCTGCTGCCCGTCGCCGTCCTCGAACTGTCCTTCGGCGTCCTCGGCGACCTCTTCGGCCGCAAACGGCTGCTGGTCGGCGGCGCCGCGCTGCTGTGCGCGGGTGAGGTCGTCGCCGCGAGCGCGTCCGGCATCCACCAGCTGTGGGTGGGCCAGGCGCTGGCCGGCCTGGGCGCCGCCGCCCTGTTCCCGACCTCGCTCGCCATGATCGCGGCCGGCACCCACACCGGCCCCCAGCGGGCCCGCGCCATCGCCGTATGGGCATCCAGCCTGTCAGCGGGCGGCTTCCTCGCCCCGCTGCTCGGTGGCATCACGGGGACGTACGGCTCGTGGCGCTCGGCGTTCGTGGTGGTCGCGGTACTGGCCGCGATCAGCGCGCTGGTGAGCCTGTGGCTGGCCACCGACTCCCGCGCACCGGAGGGCCGATCCCTGGACATCGGGGGCCAGATCACCATCGGCGTCGGCCTCTTCGCCCTGCTGTACGCCGTCATCCAGGGACCGACGGACGGCTGGGGCTCGACCCCGGTGGTCGCAGCCTTCGTGATCGCGGCGGTGTTCGTGGCCCTGTTCGTCTACGCCGAGAGCCGAGCCCGGTCGCCGTTGCTCCGTCTGGACCTGTTCCGCAACCGCTCCTTCGCGATCGCGTCGGTCGTCGCGGTCGTGGGCATGTTCAGCTTCCTGGGCACGGCGTACGCGGCGAGCATCCGGCTGGGCCCGATCCAGCACCAGAGCCCGATGCGGACGGCGTTCGCGTTCCTGCTGCTCAACGCCATCACCCCGGTCCTCACCCCGCTGACCTCGCGACTGCTGCACCGGCTGCCGGCCCGGGCGCTGCTCACCGCCGGCCTGGCGCTGATCGCGGCGGGCGACTTCCTGGCCGCCGGGCTGGACGTCGACGACCGGGCACTGGTCTCGCTGATCCTCCCGCTCGGGCTGGTCGGCATCGGCTTCGCCTTCACGGTGTCGTCGATCACCGCGACGGCCGTCAACACGGTCCCGGTGCCGCTCGCGGGCATGGCGAGCGCGGCCACCAACCTGCTGCGCGACTTCGGCTTCACGCTTGGCCCGGCCGTCATCGGCGCGGTCGCGCTGAGCCAGGCGGCGGCCCAGGTGACCTCATCCCTGGCGACCTCGTCCTCGCTGAGCGCGGAGTCGAAGGCGGCGGCACACGAGGTCCTGAAGGAGGGCGGCCCGCTCGCCCTCAACTCGGTGCCCCCGGCCTCCCCGCCGGGCGCGGCCCGCTCCTACGCCCTGGACGCCCTCGGCCACGGCTACTCGATCGGCTTCGTGGTGTGCGGTGCGGCGGCCCTGTTCTCGGCACTGCTGGTGGTGACGGCACTGCGGGGGCGTACGGCGGAGGAGACGGCGCCGGAGCCGGAGGGGGACGGGAAGGAGCGTGCGGTGCTCGCCGCGGGGTGAGGCGGGCGACGGACGTTGTCGCGAGGCCCTGGGGCTGCTTCGGCACTCTGGGGCTTCGCGTTCGCAGCGGAGCGACGCGGCGAAAGCCGATTGACCGCGTCCCAAGCGGGCACACGATGGACATGGTCGGCGACACGGACGACGACAGGTCGATGCGTCGGCAGGGTTCGAGCGGCCACCGGACGGTGCCGCACACCGCCGATGTACGGATCGAGGCGTGGGGAGTGAGCCGGGAGAGCTGCCTGGCGGAGGCGGCGACCGGCCTCGTGGACTGCTTCGCGGACCTCTCCACAGCACGTCCCACCGCCGTGGAGCGCGTAAGACTCGCCGAGAACGACGACGACGATCTTCTGGCCGCGCTCCTTGAGGAGGTCGTCTACCGGCTGGAGGTCCACGGCCAGGTACCCGTGGACGTGGAGGCCGAGTCCGACGACGACGGGCTCGAGGTGCGGCTGACGGTCACCGGGCTGTCGGACGTGGAGATCACTGGTGCCGTACCGAAGGGCGTGTCGTGGCACGGCCTGCACATGGGCCCGGACCCGTACGGCTGGTCGTGCACGGCGATCGTGGACGTGTGAGGCAGTCGTCGACCTGTGGTTCGGACGTCGTTGCATGTGGTCAGTGGATGCCCCGTTGCCCCAACAGACGAGCCTGTTCCCTCTTCAGATCGGCGAACCGCTGCCGTGCATACGCGGCGAGCTCCTCGCTGGGGAACGGCACCAACGAGAGATGTTGGTCGTAGCTGCCCTGTGTCCACCTGGCAGCTGTGATCTCGTAGCCCGAGACATGGGCACACAGTTGAAGCAAGATCGGCGGCATCTCCGGTTCCTTCAAGAGATCTGCGTGCCTGATGACGAGATCGCGCATGGCCTGGATGTTGGGGAGGAACACGGTCGTGACCCACAGCCGCCACTCGGCGAGTTCTTCCTCGGTGGGCGGAGTCTCATGTACGAACGGCGATCTGCCGTCAGGGCGGGCGTTGCGTTCCTTGAACGCGTGAAAGCTGCGGCTGTTGGCCTCCGTGAGGGCGAACAGAGGTCCGTAGAAGTCGCTGAGCTGGCGGTTGAGGCGTGCCAGACGCTCTTGGCGCTGTGACAGGCGAAGGCCGTTGAGATAGGTGGCGACATAGCCGACGAACGCCAGTCCGATGGTGACGACCAGTGCGATCATGAAGGGCGATGCTACGGAGCAGAGCGCCTCTTGGTCAGCCGGCGGTAGCAGATGAGGGTTGCTGCGATGCCGGCGAGGGCCGGAAATGCAACGACGTCGTACGGGGCTTGTGGGGGGCTGTGGGGTTCAGCCCTTGACCACACCGAGCGGCACCAGGCGGGGCTGTGGGGTTCAGCCCTTGACCACACCGAGCGGCACCAGGCGGGCGACGATGCGGCACAGCCCGGCGCTCTCACTGGCCGCCACCACCTCGCCGACGTCCTTGTACGCCTCCGGGGCCTCCTCGGTCAGGCCGCGCCAGGAGAGCGGACGGGCGGCGATACCGTCCCGCTCGAGCCTGGCCCGCAGCTCCCTGCCGGTGATCGAGCGGGCGGCCTGGTGACGGCTCATCCGGCGCCCCGCACCGTGGCAGGTGGAGAAGAACGCACCTCCGCCAGGCACACCCGCCAGGACGTACGAGGCCGTACCCATGGTCCCGGGGATCAACACGGGCTGCCCTTGCTCGCTCAGGTCCTCGGGAAGCTCGGGATGCCCGGGCGGGAACGCCCGAGTGGCGCCCTTCCGGTGCACGCACAGCCGACGCCGCTGCCCAGCCACCTCGTGTGTCTCCAGCTTGGCGAGGTTGTGCGACACGTCGTACACGAGGGACAACCGGACGTTAGCGGCGCGACGGAAGACCCGCCGGGCGGCTTCGGTGAGCAGCTGACGGTTGGCGCGCCCGTAGTTCGCAGCGGCGGCCATCGCCCCGAGGTACGCCTGCCCCTCCGGTGAGGTGACCGGGGTGCAGGCCAGCTGCCGATCGGGCACGGCGATGCCGTACCGCGCCATGGCCTGGTCCATCACCCGCACATGATCGGTACAAATCTGATGACCGAGCCCGCGCGACCCACAGTGGATCATCACGGTCACCTGACCGCGGGCGATCCCGAAGGCGCCGGCGGCCGCCTGGTCGTACACCTCGGCGACCTGCTGAACCTCAAGAAAGTGATTGGCCGACCCGAGGCTGCCCACCTGCCCAAGCCCGCGCTCACGGGCCCGTCCGCCAACCTGCCCGACATCAGCGTCACCGACCGCTCCGCGGTCCTCACACCGGACAAGATCCCGTTCCTCACCATGCCCCTGCTCGACGGCATAACGGGCGCCGCCCTCCAGGACGCGCTCCAGTTCCCCGGGGCCGCTGGGCTTCCACACGCCGCCAGGTCCCGCGCCACGCGGAATGGCCCGGTCGAGCCCGTCCATGACCGCGTCGAGGACGGGGCGGAGCGCGTCACGATCACAGTCCGCAGCCAGCAACCGCACACCACAGGAGATGTCGAATCCCACACCTCCCGGCGACACGACACCCCCGTCGTCGACGTCGGTCGCCGCGACACCGCCGATGGGAAAGCCGTAGCCCCAGTGAATGTCCGGCATGGCGTAAGAGGCGCCGACGATACCGGGCAGCGTGGCCACGTTGACGACCTGCCCCAGCGCCTGCTGGGCGTCGCTCAGCAGAGCCCGGGAGGCGAAGACGACACCCGGGACGCGCATGTCACCGTGTCGTTCGATGCGGAAGCGGTGGGGGGCTTCTTCGAGGAGTTCCATGGTGATCTCCTGCGGTGCGTACGGCGTGGCCCACCTCGGGGCGGCTGCCGGAGCGGCACCCGCTGCACTCCGAGTTCCGCGCGGGGGCGGGGTGACTCCCCCGGTCGGCAGTGTCGGTCATCTCCGTGGCCCAGGCCCTCAGGGCTCGCCTCAGCCGACTCTAGTCAGCGTAGTGATAGCGAGCCTTGAGGATCTTGACCTCTTTGTCATCGACTCGGTAGACGAGGCGGTGTTCGTCGTCAATGCGCCGCGACCAGTAGCCGGAGAGGTCTCCTTTGAGCGGCTCGGGCTTGCCGATGCCGTTGAACGGATCGCGTTGGATCTCGCCGATGAGACGAACGACGCGGCGCACCATCTTTCGGTCGGTCTCCAGCCAGTACTGGAAGTCGTCCCAGGCGCCTGGGTCGAAGTTGACGTCCCTCACTCCTCACCAGCCAGCTCTTGGAGGTCGTCAAGGCTTTTGGTGATTCCTGTCTGGCCCGCACGGTCGCGGGCGACAGCCTCCATGAGACGGCGTGCGTTGGCCGGCGATCGCAGCAGGTAGATGGTCTCCTGCCAGGCGTCGTAGTCCTCGGCAGACATGAGTATGGCGTCGCCATGCTTGGAGTGGATACGTACGGGCGCGTGGTCGTCGTTGACCTTCTTGATCAGGGGAAAGAGCTCCTTGCGCGCCTCGCTGGCAGTGAAGGCCATGGCACCCTTCCTCTCTTAGACTGGTACGGAAAATCGTACCTGACTGGTACGGAAGTACGTACTGCTTTCACCGGGACTGGCAGCGCGAAGCGCGAACCGGCCCGCATCCGGACAGCGCAGGCCTACGCTGGGGCAACGCCCCGCACACGCCCTCCGGGAAGACCGCTTGGGCAGGTCTCCACTTTCCTGACGGCGAACGCGCCCGTCCAGTATCTGCAGGTGCAGGCACCGCTCAGCGGCCCTAGGACGGGGTCTGGACTATCTGTGGACAGGGTCGTGAGGTGTCTGCCCTACGAACAGGAAGGCCCCTGGACTTGTCCAGGGGCCTGAGACCGGTAGCGTCTGCCGCATACAGGCTGTTGAGCAAGGTGATCTCTGCGCCTCAGCCCGTCGCCGTCCGTTGCTTTGACGAGGCTCGGCGGTGTGTCGCACGGTCCAAATGGACTACCACGGTGGTGTAAAAGCGCTGCACCGCGTCATCGACGCTGCGGATGAAGCCGGACTCGGCGTTGCCGCGGCTACTCCCCATGCCCTTGAGCAAAGACAGGCGGAAGCCGGTGATGCGCGTGCCGCTGTCTTTCGGAAGCAGGTCCGCCGGCTCGGGACGGAGCCGTTCCAGCGTGCCCCGGGGGCCACCTGTCTCTCCCTCGACGAGGGTCTCGATGTGGAGGTCTGCCGGCGCCTCGGCCAAGGATCGGATGAGCCGTTTCGCCCACGCCAAGGGATACCCCTGCTCGGGTGCCGGTATCTCGATAGACGTGCGCAGTTTGCCTGTACGGAGATCCGCGCTGACCGCAAGGACACCAGGCGTTCCCTCGATGCGCAGCTCCGCCTGCAGCTTTCCTTCGCGGCACAGCTGATCGGCGAGACGGCTACGACGCGCTCCCGGATCCGTTCCCCGCTTGGCACGCTGGACCGGCAGTACTTTCTGCCCCAGCTCCCCACCCAGCCCGAGACAAACCTGGCGGATCAACCGCTCCCAACTCTCGACGACCTCCAGTGCGCGCGGATCTCCTTGGCACAGGGTTTCGTCGTCGATTCCGTTGCGCACGGGTACCCAGGCCGGGCCCATGTTCTGAAAACCATGGCAGCCGGAGTTGTCGTGCTGCAAGTAGTGCAGCAGTTCCTGGAGGAGCCAGGCATGCGCCCCACTGCCGACGCCCTCGTGCCGGATCAACATCTGCGCCTGATGCGCGACTTCGGCCCACGAAAGGTGCCAGAGCGCCACCTTGTGCTTGCGCCGTCCGTCGATTTTGACATCGACGAGTGGGCTGCCCTCGAGCGCCACGTCATTCGACAGAGTGATCACGGCCTCGTATCCACGGCGCGCAGCGATGTCCATGTACGCCTGCACCTGATCGGACTTGAGGGCGTTGCCGTTGGTCTTCGTCTCGACCAGCGCTGTCCACAGCTTTCCGGCCCGCTCGACGCGAATCACCCCGTCGGGGCGTCGCGGTGTGTCGCCGTGCGGCAGGGTGACCTCGGTGAAGGTCTCCATACGGCCTGCCGGCGCTCCGAAAGCAGCGGTGAGTCTCCTGCCAAGTTCGGGCACCTGTGCCATCACTGACAGCAGCACCGAAGTGGCCCTCATTTCACGATCCCGGTCGCTCTTGAGCGCCGACACCGGAAAGAGCCTGGCCTCCCTCCACGACTCGTTCTCCGCCAGGCTCCTTTTGGCCGCCTTGGGCAGGGTGACCTTCTTCTTCGCGGTACGCGGTCGGGCAACCGTCTTCGGTGGCTCGCCACCGTCGTCGGGCCGTCGAGGAGTCGGAACCGCCCCCAGCGTTCCTTGTGGGTTCGTCTCGTCGACCGAGGCCGGTACCGTCACGTCCATCTGATCGTCGACCGCCGCGTTGTACTCCGCTTCTACTGCGGCCGCGTCGTCCTCGATGTCGACACCGAAGTCCGTTGCCAGGCCGGCGAGACCGGCGTCGTAGCCCTGGCCGACAGCGCGGAACTTCCACCCTTCTCCGCGCCGATACAGCTCACCGAAGATGATCGCACTTACCGAGTCCACGTCGTCGATGGCAAAGCCAAGGAGGTCCTCACCGGCTCCGTCGGCCAACGACAGCCGGACATCCTGAAGTTCCCCGAAGCGCGCTCCGTCGTAGCGGCTAGCAGCGACGACTATCCGGTCGATGTCAGCCGGGACCGCAGTCAAGTCGAAGCTGATCCGGTCCTCGTTCCCGTCGGCCGTCGGCGTCTTGCCCAGAAGCTGCACACTTCCGTCGGCGGCAACCGGGTTGTTGTAGAAGTAGAAGTCGGTGTCGCTGCGAACCTTGCCGTCGGCGTTCAGCAACAGGACGGAGACGTCCGCGTCGCCCTCTCCGGTCGGGCTCCCCCAGCCCAGACTGACGATCACCGAGCCAACGTTCCCGCTCAGGGCTGCCAGCGCCACGTTCGAGCCCTTGATCATTTCATGCACAATGCCCCCCCACCCAATGCAAGCCAGGCACGAAGCCATTCCGTCCCAGCCGCCTGACACACGACACAATGTGACGCGTCACACACGGGTAACTGTAGTACCCACGAAGCTGAAGTTGGGGCGCTACCCCCTGGTCAGCCGGAGCAACGGCTTGAACCGCCCAAGTCCGGGAAGCCAGGGCTGGCGCCCGCATGGGATCAGCCGGTGATCACGGTATGGCTGCCTCCTTGTGTGGGCGCTGCATATCCCGCTCACCCCCTCGGGGCCGATAAGGGCTTCCGACAAGACCAGGCAACCGGCTCGGGGGGTGTGGTGACCGGCCCGTGCGCCATAGGCGTGTAGGTCACTCATCGTCATCCGCGTCGTCGAGGTCGAAGTCAAAGGCCAGCTGGCCTGACAGAGTGTCGTCCGGCGCGGCCTCAGCCTGGGGCTCCGTCGGGTCCACGGCCTCCTCGATCTCGTGAGGCAGAGCGTAATCGTCCGCGAGTCGCGCAAGATGGAGGATCAAGGGCAGAGCCAACCCCTCGCGACCAGCACGGTAGTCCTCGCTGAAACGCTGCTGGTGGACGAATGCGGCCCATGCCTCCGCGTCGTCACCGGGCTGAAGGCACGCGACGGTCAGTTCCAGGAGGTGCGGGTTCCAGGCGTTCGCCGTCGGCCGGTAGGCGTTGTTGCCCGAGGCGTTGGTGTGCGGAGTCAGTTTGGCGTCGTCGTTGGTGAGGTTCGGCTGCGAGCCGGACTTGCCGGTCGTGCTGTAGAAGACGCGGTCCGAGTCGCCCGGCACCCCGGGCCGCCACAACCCCATCGCGATGCCCCCGCGCTGCTGCCCCTCCAGCGCGGGGGAGAGTTCCTCCGCCTCGGCCCAGCACTGTGCCGTCTCGTCGCGGCTGCCGTCGGCGATCCGGACAACACGAAGCCGCTTGCCGTACAGACCGATCCGCTGAACGGGGCCTCCGTCGAGGCCGAGCCTGTCCCGTTCCAGACCGTCGTTCCTCAGCCACGGCCAGCGCTTCCGGACGTCCTGAGCGTGGGCCAGAACGAGCGTCGGAGTGCTGCGCAGCTGCGCGAGAGTCTTCTTGACGAAGGCCGCCACGAGGCCCGACTGCTCCGCATTGTTCCTCCTGCCTTCGACCCGTCCCGTCAAGGACTTGAGGAGTTCGGGGTACGGCACCCATTCGCGCATGTCGGCCGACTTGCCCAGCACGCACTTCGCGCCCGGCCGGATGAGCACCGCGATCGGAGTGAACTGCTGCTT
This sequence comes from Streptomyces sp. NPDC093984, assembly GCF_044764595.1. Classification (NCBI taxonomy): domain Bacteria; kingdom Bacillati; phylum Actinomycetota; class Actinomycetes; order Kitasatosporales; family Streptomycetaceae; genus Streptomyces; species Streptomyces sp. NPDC093984. Next base: position 538,050 of record NZ_JBIWIM010000003.1, read on the forward strand.
GCCTGTGGTCCCGTCAAGGCGGCGTTCCACAAGGTGGAAGGCCACCTGGTTCAGGTTCGCGGGGATGCGCGTGTCGCCGAGCGTGTGCTGAGGCACCAGCCGCATACCAGTTTGGCGCAGGCCGTCAGACCAGGCCGCGGCGGCACGCAGACTTGCATCGGCGAGAGCCTCCTCCGTCTCCGCATCCGGGTCCGGTGGACGGATGAACTGGGTCACCAGGCCTGCGTCCGCGCAGCCGAGGCGGATCGCGTGCTTGGGGTCGCTCCGTCGCTTGGCATGACGGAAAGCGTCCTGCCTGTCGAGCTCAGCGTGGTGCCGTTCTTCCACTCCAGCATGGCGACCGCGAAACGCTGCGGCTGCGGGCCGTCGTGGACGAGGGAGTCCTCCGGGAGCAGATACGCGGACACGCCCTTGCCGTACGGCATGTAGACCTTGCCGGTGACGAACCGGCGCACGCCGGCGGCCACGTGGACGCGCGGGACGGGTGAAAAGGGAACGGTGCGCACGGTGATGCGGAGGGTCGCCGCGTAGTAGGCCGGCTTGCCGTCGCCGCCACCGCGCCGCCTGGGTACGTACTCGATCACGTTCGACATCAGCTCGGCGCCCCCGCTTCCCTGCGCCTGGCCCCCGTGCAGCCGGCGACCTGCCGGAACGACAGCTGCTGTTCGTACGGTTCCTGGCGTGCGATCCGTTCGGCGAGGACGTCGGGAAGCAACCGGTACACGTGGGGCGCAGGCAGAGCGGTCCCTCCGGGCGACACCTTCTGCTCGAGGAGATCGACCCTTCCGGGCCGCCAGCTGAGAGCTGCGGTGTCGAGGTCACGGAAGCAGTTCATCAGCAGGGCCGTGGTCTCGGGATCGTCGGCATCGCGCGGGAGGGGGCAGCGGCCGAGAGGACCGCCTGCAGGTCCAGAGGGTCCTGCTCGGTGACAGGCGTCCAGTCGATGTGGAACTGCTCCAGCTTCACCTTCAGGGCCGGGTTGAGCCGCGGCTCCTCGTCGTCGCTGGACCTTAGGCGGGTGCGACCGTTCTTCGCTCGCTCGATGACGACAGGCACCAGGACCAGCGGAGCGTCGATTCCCATCTCCGCTCCGTCCTCACGCCAACGAAGCATGCCGACACCGAGATTGAGGGTCCACAGGCCGTAGGCCGTGGGCCAGGCGGACCTGGTTGCGGTTGCCGTTGCGGAGGTGGGCTCGGATGTTGGAGCCCTTGATCTCGGCACGGATGACTTCGCTCAGTTTGGCGGCGGTCCGTAGCGTAGGCCGGAACTGCTTCTTCAGGACTAGGAAGTCCCAGGTGAGGGCCCGCAGTTCGGACTCCTCGACGACGATGCCGCCGATCACCATGACGGGCGGTGCTTCCGGTGTGGAGGGGCCCACCGTCTGGCCGTCGCCGGACTCATCGACGTAGCACAGGTACAAGCTCTCCTCCGCCGGAAACAACTATGGCCGCCCCAGAATCCTGAAGGGCAGCCATAGGGGTTGCTGCGCTGGGCGCAGCCTTGTTTTGATGCTGCGCCCAGCCTACGACGCCCTCACGCACGCGCGCACTACGGACGGTTACACGGTGGCGGCGATCCGCCGACCGCTCTCGACCAGTTCCCGTAGCTTGGCCCGGGTCTCGGCGTCGGTCGAGTACAGGACCGTGCCTTTCATGCCTCGGGTGAGAAGGACCTTGTAGGTGTTGCGCACGAGGCGGTTCACGACCTCGTCGCTGACGGACTTGCGGCGCAGGTCCGGGTCGCGGGAAGCCGCTCGGGCGACCAGCCAGCCGTTCTCACGCCAGACCAGGTCGGGGCCGATTATGACGCCGTTCCGGTCGTACTCGAAGCCCTGCGCCGTGTACACGCAGCCGACCTGTTCGAAGCCGGCCGGGTCGGTGGCCCACAGCGCGGCCGGAGGCGCACCGGAGACGGAGCGGTCCCCGCGTAGGTTCCAGGGCTTCTTCCAGTTGCCGATGACGACGTCGAGATGTAGCGGCTCACCGTCCCTGGGTTCTTCCTTCGCCCAAGGCCAGCAGTATCCGGCCGTCATGCGTGCACGGTCGCCACCGGCTTGGCGTGCGCGCAGGAACGCCTCGAGTTCCTCTGGGGATTCGGCCACTCGCAGGTCCATCAACCCGTCCGGCTCCCAGACGACCGGGCCGCCGTCCTCGAATCCCAGGAGGCGGTGCGTCCAGTGCACGTATGCCTCACTGCCGCCGCACCGGAACTGCGCGTCCAGTTCGATCAGCTGCCAATCCAGCTTCCGTCGCTCGGCGGCCTCGATGATCTGCGGGACGGTGCCCAGCTCGCCCGGCCGCACCACCTGGTGCTCGTCCAGCAGGAACACCGGAACGCGGGCCGCGTCGATGAGTTCCTCCACCTGCGGCTTGCCCGTGCGCAGGCGTGCCGGGGTCCACCGTTGGTTGGACGTCTCCCGGATGCGGTGCGCCTCGTCGCACAGCAGCACCTCGAGGCCGTTCCTTTCGGCATCCATGAAGTCGTTGAAGTACTTGAACAGCTTCTTCACCGCCGGCTTCCGCGCTCCCGCGACCTGCCGCATGGTGAGGGTGAAGGAGCGCGATCCTGTGGCATGCAGGGCGGTGTGGCCGTTGCATCCTGCGGCTGGTCCTGCTCACCGAGCCGCGCAAAGAGCCGGTACCGACGCTACATGGCGCCCCCGCAAGCAAACTCATGGCCGTCGAACGGATATTTACCTCGGCTTTGCGTGACTCACGGTCGTGAACCACCAGTCGGCGACTACGGTCGAATACCCGGGCACTCGACGGAGGGGGAAGACGCCAACTCATGGGAGGTAAGGACGAGATACTCGACATCAAGGTCGACGACATCAAGGCGGCGGCGCCCGTCTTCCACCGCGAAAGCGTTGCACTTGCACACTCACTGACCAAGCTGAAGCAGGGCCTGGCCGCGGCGGGTGCGCCGTGGGGTGACGACGAGCAGGGGCAGAAGTTCCACACGGCGTACGGCCCGCACGTCACGCGGATCGAGCACTCCGCGCAGATCCTCGTCGACGGCCTGGCCAGCATCCACGCGGGCCTGGTCGACATGGCCGACAAGCACATCGACAACGAGGAACGTATCCGGGGCATGTTCGGCCACCACGCCACGGGTAACGGCAAGTGAGCGTCGCGGACAAGGCCCGCAAGGTCGTCCAGGACCTGACGGGCATGTGGTGGCCGGACGCCGACGAGGACGGACTGCGGGACGCGGCCCGGGCGTGGCGGTCCTTCGCCGACGACGTCGACGACATCACGGCTGCCGCGAACAAGGCCGCCCGTGCGCTGATCGAGAACAACAAGGGCGAGTCGATCGACGCCTTCGATGCGTTCTGGCGCCGCTACTACGACGGCGGCCGGGGCTGGCTGAAGGATCTGGCGGATGCGGCCCGGGACATGGCCAGGGCGCTGGACTCCTACGCCGATGCGGTGCACGGCGCGAAGAAGCACCTGGAACACGAGCTGGAGATCGTCGGTGCCACGCTCGTCGCGGGTACCGCCCTGGCGGTGTTCACCGCCGGCATGTCCGAGGGCGCCACGGTGGCAGCGGCGGCGGGCGTGACCGAACTCGCCGCCTCTCTGGGCGTGGCGGTGACCGAAGAGGTCGCCGCCATCGCCGGCACCACCCTGGCCACCGCCGCCTTCGGTGGGGTGGAGTCCATCACCGTGGACCTGGCCGTCGCGCAGCCCACCGCCATGGCCCTGGGCGAGCAGAAGACCGGCATCAACCTCGACGAGGCCCGGCAGGCCGGCGTCTACGGCGCGCTCACCGGTGGTCTCCTCGGCGGCGCCGGCTCGGCCGTCCCCGCCGCAGGCAACGCCGACGGCTGGACGGAACTGCTGGGCGGGGTACGTATCACCTCCCTCGGGCCGGAGCTGGCCATGCCCGGCGGCGTGACCGCCAGCGCTGACGACCTGGGGGTGGCGCTGCGTACCGGCCAGGGCGGTGGCGGTTACAACGCCATTCGCCAGCCGCCTTCGTACTGCAAGCCGCTTGACGGCCTTGGGCGTGCCCAGGGCGTCGACACGACCATTACCAAGTCGATGCTCAACACAGGAAGCAAGGCCAGCAGGCGCGTGAAGCCTCCCGGCTGGCTGGGAGACGCCGGCAGCCACACGCGAGGACACCTGCTCGCGAAGTCCTTGGGCGGTGACGGGGCAGCCCCGGAGAACATCGTGATCATGTACGACAAAGCAAACAACGTGGTCATGAAGGACTTGGAACAGGAGATCTATAGGGTGGTCGACGCAGGTCACGACGTGCAGTACTCGGCGACACCCGTCTACGCGAACCCCACGGACCTGATCCCCTCCGGCGTTCACGTGACCGCCAAGGGCGGTGGCCTCGGCATCGACCAAACCATCATCAACAAGTAGGCAGCTCATGACGGATCTGGAACTCCTGGCGGCACTCCCGGCGACGGGCGAGGGGGGTGTTGTCGTCAACGACTGGGAACAGGCCGAGGCTGCACTGAAAGTCACCTTCCCCCCCGCCTTCATGCGCTTCCTGGACGTGTTCGGCGGCGCGAAGTTCGACGACTTCCTGCGCGTATATCGGGCGGGTGCTGACAACAAGAACGTCGATCTCGTGTCCCGGACGAAGGAAGTCGGGGAGAAGTTCTTCGAAATCCGTCCGCACATCCGCGAACTCCTGGCCCAACGTGGTGTACAGCCCACCCAGTTGGTCCGCTGGGGTGGAACCGACAACGCGGACGCCTGCTTCCTGATCCCCCACTCCGACCCCACAATGTGGGCCGTCCTCGTCGTGGAAGGCCGCGGCAACGACTACGACCTTTTCGAGGGTCCGGTCGAGTCCTACCTCCTACACGTCCTCCGCGGAGACCTGGTCAGCGAGGTCTTCCCGGACGACTTCCCCGATGAGCACCCTTCCTACGAGCGCAATCCCCGTATCTGAACCGCGAGGGCCCTGATCAACGAGCGGCGTCGTGCATCCCCTCGGGTGTGACTGACGATGGTGCTGCTGGCGACCTACGCGCCCAAGCTGTGCTGTGCGAGGTGGCGACGGTCTGAGGCGACTCCCAGACCGTTCGCCAGGCAAAGCCGCAGGAAGCGGCAGACGAGTCGGGCTGTACGCCGGGTTCTGTCCCGAGAGGTCCTCGCGGTCCTCTCGGTGACGGCCATCCATCTAGGACCGGCGTTGCCGCCGGTCTCGTGCGGCCTACCCGCGGACTCGGGCGGGCAGCCCTCCAGCGTCCGCGCAGAGCGCCTGTTACAGCGCTCCTTTTGACCTTGCTCCGGGTGGGGTTTACCTAGCTGCCCAGGTCACCCTGGGCACTGGTGGTCTCTTACACCACCGTTTCACCCTTACCGTGGACCGAGGTCCCCGGCGGTTTGCTTTCTGTGGCACTGTCCCGCGGGTCACCCCGGGTGGCCGTTAGCCACCACCCTGCCCTGTGGAGCCCGGACGTTCCTCGGGGAGCTCCCCGTCAGGGGGACTCCACGCGGCCGTCCGCCCGGCTCGTCTGCCGTGTGGACCATGGTACCGGGCGTGGCGCCCGCTTCGGTGCCGTGGCCACGGCCGGGCCCGCCGTCGCCAGTACCGAGCCTGCAAGGATCAGGGTGAAGGCGATCAGGATGCCTGCCGTCAGGTGCTCGTCCAGGAGTGCCGCGCCTGCCGCGACCGCTACCGCCGGGTTGACGTACGTGATCACCGTCGAACGGGTCGGGCCCGCCTCCTTGATCAGTTCCAGGAAGGCGACGAAGGCTATCGCCGTGCAGATCACGCCCAGGCCGGCCAGGGCGGCCAGGACCTGGGTGGAGGGGACGGTGGTCGGCCAGGTGGCCGCGGCCGCCGGGGCGTAGACCAGCGTCGCCAGTGTCAGGCAGGGGGCGATGAGCTGGAGGGTGGGGACGTTCTTGAGGTGGCGGGCGGCTATCAGTGGTGCGGTTGCGTAGCCGATGACCGTCAGCAGCACCTCCGCCAGGGAGCGGGCGTCTCCGCCGGTCAGGTGCGGGGCCGTGAGGACGCCGACGCCGGCCAGGCCCAGTGCCAGGCCCGTCAGCCGTCGTATGCCCAGGCGCTCCGTGTCACCGAAGAGCCGGGCCGCGACCACGCCCACTATCGGGACGCCCGCGATCAGCAGGCCCGCCGTCGAGCTGGACAGGTGCCGTTCGGCGTCGGTGAGCGTGAGCCAGGGGCCGATGATCTCGATGCACGCGAAGGCCAGCATGGGGCGCCAGTGGGCCCGTACGACCCGGGGGAGGTTCCCTTGGCGTATCGCGAACGGGAGCAGGAGCGCTGCGCCCAGGGCGCAGCGCGTGAACACCACCATGGTGGGGGACACGGCGTCCACCGCCACCTTGATCATCAGATAGGGGATGCCCCAGATCACTCCCATGAGGGAGAACAGGAACCAGCCGCGTGCAGTCATGCGGCGAGTTTCGGGCCTCTCACCCCGCCGTGTCTTGAACGCTGTTGCGGTATGCCGCCGGGGTCACCCCGAGCACGCGGCGGAACCAGCGCGTCAGGTGGGCCTGGTCGGCGAAGCCGACCAGTGGGGCCACCTCGGCGGGGCGCAGGCCGGTCTCCAGCAGGCCGCGGGCCCTGGCCACGCGGTACTGGGCGAGCCAGGCGTACGGCGGCATGCCCGTTGTCGTGCGGAAGGCGCGGAGTAGCTGGTAGCGGGACAGGCCCAGGTCCGCGGCGAGGTCGGCCAGGGAGGGTGGGGTGAGGAGTTCGTCGGCGAGGCGGTCGCGGACGGTCTGGGTGATCGAGGCGGCGCCGGGGATCGTGTCGGAGACCGGACGGGCCGTGGAGTGGCGGCGGGCCAGGGCCGTGAGCAGCCACGGCAGGCGGGACTCGGCTTCCAGGGGGTCGGGGCAGGCGCTGAGTTCGGTGTGCGTGGCGCACAGGGCGGCGACCAGTTCGGGGTCGTCGAGGAGCGGTTCGCGGAAGTGCGGCAGGCCGCCGAGGACGCCGTCGGAGAGGAGGGCGGGGTCGGCGTACAGGGCGCGGTAGGCGTAGCCGTCTGTGGCTGTGGCGGGGGCGCCGGTGTGGGTCTCGCCGGGGTCGAGGACGACGATGGTGCCGGGGCCGGTGCGGATGTGGCCGCCGCGGTAGTCGATGACCTCGGAGCCGCCGACGCAGACGCCGATGGTGAACTCCTCGTGCGCGTGCGGTGCGTAGCGGTGCTGGTCGAAGCGGGCGGTGAGGAGGTCGAGCGGCGGGCCGCCGGTGCCTAGCCGTGCCCTGGTCCACCTGGCCTGTTCCCGTACGCCCATCTCGCACCCCCGACTCGATGGGATCAGAGGAAGTCGCCGGTGTCCAGTTCGAATGAGAAGGGCTCCGGGAGGGCGAGCGGTTTGCCGAGGGGGCGGGTGCGGTGCTCGCGGTAGTCGTCCTTCTCCGGGTCACTGAACAGTGTGATCGACGAGGCCTCGCGGTCCACCAGCAGGTACAGCGGGATGCCACCACGGGCGTAGCAGCGGCGCTTCGCCTCACGGTCGGTGTTCGGCCTGGTGGCCGTCACTTCGAGGACCATGGCGACGCCGTCGCAGGGCATCCACGAGTCAGCGCCCCGATACAGCCGCAGCTTTCGGGGAGCGAAGGTGCCGTCCGGGATCACGTGGTCCTTCGGGCAGCCGCCTCCGCCCTGCAACTTCAGGCCCTTGTTCCCGGAGAACTGCATGTCGGTCCGGGACCGCCGGTACACCTGGTTCACGATCAGTTCGATGTAGTCCTCGTGGTCCCCGTCCGGCGGCGGTGTCACGACGATCTCCCCCTCGATCAGCTCTGCCCGAAAACCCTCGGGCGTGTCCAGGGCGAGAAAGCCCTCCAGCAGGACCTCTTCCTGCGTGAGCGGCTCATGGGCCATGGCAGTCATGTCACGCCCCTCCTTCGGTCGCTCGCCAGAATGGGACATCGCTGATCACCTGGCCATGAGATCGGGAACCGTTCCCTCGATCGTGGCACACGATCCTTGTTCAGGGGTGCAATGCCTGGAGTCCCCGCTTCCACGCCGCCTCCAGGTCCGCGTCCCCCGGAAACCGGCCGTGGATCTCCAGGATCACCATGCCGTGCGCGAAGGCCCAGGTGGCGCGGGCGAGGTCGAGGTCGCCGGCGCAGGCGCGCAGCAGGGGCAGGGCGGCACGGTCCTCCAGGCCGGGGGGCAGTGCGGCGCGGGGCAGGGGGCGTTCGGTGGCCAGGCAGTACAGGTGGGGGTGGGCGAGGGCGTAGGTCCGGTACGCCTCCGCCAGCGCCTGGAGGGAGCCGGGGGCGCGGGTCTCGGCTGTCTCGAGGGCCTCGGCCGTCTCGTCGAGCATCTGGGCGATCAGCTCGACCTCGACGGCGTGCTTGTCGGGGAAGTGCTTGTAGAGGGAGGGGGCCTTGATGCCGAGGTGGTCGGCGAGGGTGCGCATGGTGAGCGCGGTGGGCCCGGACTCCTCCAGAAGGGTCCGGGCCGCCGCGACGATCTCGCGGGCGCGGGGCGACAGGTGCGCCCCGGCTGTGGGGGCCGGTCGGTCAGCCACGCTGGAAGCCCTCCTTGGTGCGCAGTCCGTAGCCGAAGGCGCGATCGTACGAGATGTGGGCGAGCCAGCCGCACAGGGCCGCGAAGGCGGGCGCCCAGGCGAAGGGCGCGACCGTGTACAGCGCCATGAGGGCGAGCGGGACCAGCGCCCGGTGCATGGCGTTGTAGTACGGCACCGCGCGGGGCGCGAGCTGCCCCTTGGCCATGCGGGGCGCTTCGTCGAGGGCGACCAGGAAGGTCAGGTCGGGCAGGACGAGGAAGACCAGAGCGAGGGAGCCGGCGGTCCAGCCGTGGTTGACGGCTTCCAGGACGGCGAAGGCGGACCAGAAGATCGCGTTCGCGAGCCAGGCCGTACGGCGGACGACGGTGACGGCGGAGCGGGCGGGGCGGGCGGAGCGGGCGGGCGCGGTGGTGGCCGTACTCATGGCTGCCTCCTGGGGCCGGTCGGGCGTTCAGCCAACGCCGTTAGCCGCGACGGTAAGGCTAACGACGTTAGCCAGTCAAGGGTCCAGCGCGGGAACGGCCTTGACCCTGCCGCGACGTCAACGTCTGTACTGGTCCCATGCGGATCGGAGAACTCGCCGCGGTCGCCGGCGTCACCACGCGGACCGTGCGGCACTACCACCACCTCGGGCTGCTGCCCGAACCCGACCGGCTCGCCAACGGCTACCGCGACTACGGCCTGCGCCACGCCGTCGTCCTGGCCCGGATCCGGCGGCTGACGGAGCTGGGCCTCGGCCTCGCGGAAGTGCGGGACGTCCTCGCGGAGGACGCCGGCCGTGACCTCGCCGAGGTGCTGGCCGAGTTGGACGACGACCTGGCCCGTCAGGAGGAGGCGATCCGCGAACGCCGCTCCCGGCTGCGGACGCTCCGCGAAAAGGGCCTGCCCGCCGAGGGCCCGGTCTCCCCCGAACTGGCAGAGCTGTTCGCCGGGATGGAGGCCTTCGTGGACTCCCCCATGGCGGCCAAGGACCGTGAGGTGATGGCACTGATCGAGACGGCGGCGGAACCGGAGGAGCAGGAGCGGCTGAGAGCCGCGCTGGGGAGCGCGTTCGGGGATCCGGGCGCCGTGGAGCGGGCGCGGGAGGCGTACGCGCTCCTCGACGCGCTGGCGGACGCCGCCCCGGACGATCCGCGCGTGGACGAGGCGGTCCGCGCGGTCGCCGCCTGCATGCCCGACGGGTTGATCCCGGAGGAGGGCGTCGACCACGACCACGGCTTTATGCGGGCCCTGTACGCCGACCTGTCCCCGGCCCAGGCGGAGGTGATCCGCCGCGCCCTGCGGCACGCCGGGAAGGGCCGGACATGAACGCGGGCCCCATGAGTGCCGGTCCCGGACGAGCGGCGACCCGAATCCCCTTCGCCCTGCTCCGCCACGAACTCCGGTTGCTCGTGAGCATCGCGCACTGGACGACGCGCCGTACGCACCCCTCGGGCGAGGGGTGTGCGTACGGGTACGCACGTGGGGAGGGCGCGTTGCTGTTCGGACTGGCCTTCGTGTGCGTGGTGGAGGCGGCCGGCGCGGCGGTGCTGCTGAGGGAGTGGCCGGTCGCGCACGGGATCGCGCTCGTCCTGGACGTCTACACGGTGTTGATGGTGGTCGGCCTGCACGCCGCGTCCGTGACCCGTCCGCACGTCCTGACGCCCACCGCGTTGCGCCTGCGCCGCGCCGCCCACGTCGACCTGACCGTCCCGCTGGAGCACATCGTGGCGGTCCGGCGCGAGCTGCGCACCACTCACGAGCCGCGCGAGGGCGAGCTGGATATCCCGGTGGCGGCGCAGACGACGGTGACCCTGGAACTGAACACGCCCATCATCCACGTCTCCCTGCTGGGGCGGCCCAAGGAGGTCCACCTGATCCGGTTCCACGCCCAGGAGCCGGATCGGCTGGTGGTGGCGCTCCGCCGACAGCACCCCCCACCCCGTGACCCCGCACCCCGTGACCCCGCGCCCCCTGACGCCGCGCCCACTGACCCCCGCGCCCCCTGGCCGTGTGATCCCGTAACGCTGTAACCCCGTAACCTGGCGCAGGCCCCCCACCACCCGGTTCAAGGAGAAGACCCGTGCTCGTCCTGTTGCCGCCCTCCGAAGGCAAGGCGCCCTCCGGACGCGGTGCCCCGCTGAAGCTGGAGTCGCTGTCCCTGCCGGGGCTGACCGCCGCGCGGGAGGCCGTGCTGGCCGAACTGGTCGAGCTGTGCTCGGGGGACGAGGAGAAGGCGAGCCAGGTGCTCGGACTCAGTGAGGGGCTGCGCGGAGAGGTCGCGAAGAACGCCGGGCTGCGGACCGCCGGGGCGCGGCCCGCGGGAGAGATCTACACCGGGGTGCTCTACGACGCCCTGGACCTGGCCTCCCTGGACAGCACGGCCAAGCGGCGCGCGGCCAGGTCGCTGCTCGTCTTCTCCGGGTTGTGGGGCGCCGTCCGCGTCACGGACCGCATCCCCTCCTACCGCTGCTCGATGGGCGTGAAGCTGCCCGGGCTCGGGGCGCTCGGCACGTACTGGCGTACGCCGATGGCCTCCGTCCTGCCCGAGGCGGCCGGCGGCGGTCTGGTGCTCGACCTGCGGTCCTCCGCGTACGCGGCCGCGTGGAAGCCGAAGGGCGAGGTCGCCGGGCGTACGGCGACCGTGCGGGTGCTGCACTCCCAGGTCGTGGACGGGGTGGAGAAGCGGTCGGTCGTGAGCCACTTCAACAAGGCGACCAAGGGGCGGATCGTCCGCGCCCTGCTGACGGCCGGGGTCGCGCCGAAGGATCCGGCGGAGCTGGTCGAGGCGCTGCGGGACCTGGGGTACGTGGTCGAGGCCGAGGCGCCGGGGCGGGCGGGGAGGCCGTGGTCGTTGGACGTGGTGGTGACCGAGATCCACTGATCGGCCACCCGCCGACAGAGCGGTGGCGTTGCAGCATGTGCAATGACCTTTGCGCATGCTGTCGTTCCTGGGCAGGATGACGGCCATGACCTCGCCGCTGCCCTCGTCCTCCGCGCCCTCCGCCCCGCCCTCCGCGCCCTCCGCCGTGCCCTCCGCGCCGTCCGCCGTGCCCTCAGCCCACCCGGTGCTCGATCTGGCGCCCGTCATCCCCGTGGTCGTCGTCAAGGACGTCGCCGACGCCGTGCCGCTCGCTCGGGCGCTGGTGGCCGGTGGGCTGCCCGCGATCGAGGTGACGTTGCGTACCCCGGCCGGTCTGGAGGCGATCCGGGCGGTGTCGGGTGAGGTCGCGGGCGCGGTGGTGGGGGCCGGGACCGTCATCACGCCGGAGCAGGTGGGCGACTGCGTGGCGGCGGGTGCGCGTTTCCTGGTCAGCCCCGGGTGGACGGATGGGCTGCTGGCGGCGATGCAGGGCTCGGGGGTGCCGTTCCTGCCTGGGGTGTCGACTGCCTCGGAGGTCGTGGCGCTCCTCGAACGCGGCGTGCGGGAGATGAAGTTCTTCCCGGCGCAGGCGGCGGGCGGCACGGCGTTTCTGAAGTCGCTCGCCGGACCGCTCCCCCAGGCCCGCTTCTGTCCGACGGGCGGCATCGGACCGGCGAACGCCCCGGAGTACCTGGCCCTGCCCAACGTCGGCTGTGTCGGCGGTACGTGGATGGTCCCCGAGGACGCGATCGCCGGGCGGGACTGGGCGCGGATCGAGGGGCTTGCCCGGGCGGCGGCGGAGCTGCGGCGGCCGGTCAGCGCAGGTGCGACGTGTCGTTGAGGAGGCGCAGGCTGGCGTTGCCGTCGGCGTAGTACGCCACCGCGGACAGGGACGCGGCCGACAGCTCCATGCGGAACAGGGTCTCGGGCGGTGCGCCGAGCGCGAGCCGGACCAGGGTCTTGATGGGCGTCACGTGGGAGACGACCAGGACGGTGCGGCCCGCGTGGGAGGCGAGCAGCTTGTCCCGCGCCACGGCGACCCGGCGGGCGACGGCCGCGAAGCTCTCGCCGCCGCCGGTGGGCGCGGCCTCGGGGTCGGTCAGCCAGGCGTTCATGTCGTCCGGGTACCGCTCGCGGACCTCGCCGAAGGTGAGGCCCTCCCAGGCACCGAAGTCCGTCTCGCGCAGTCCGTCCTCGATGCCGACCTCCAGCCCGAGACGGGCCGCGACGACACCGGCCGTCTCGCGACAGCGGGCGAGGGGCGAGGAGACGACGGTCTGCACGGTCCCGCGCGCGGCCAGCACGCCGGCGACCAGTTCGGCCTGCCGTCGGCCGACCTCGGAGAGACCCGGGTCGCTGCCCCCGCTGCCGGAGAACCGCTTCTGCGGGGTCAGCGGGGTCTCGCCGTGCCGCAGCAGCACGAAGGTGGTGGGGGCGCCGAGGTCGGGCGGCGGCGCGGAGGCGACATTACGAGCGGCCCGGATGTCGGCCGCCTCCCGCTCCGTCGGGCCCACGGAAGCGTTGATCGAAGCTGCGGGAGCCTCGCGCCCAGGGCCCGTGGCGCCACCGGCGGTCAGCTCAGCCGTCGAGCCGGACGGTTCCCAGCGCTCGCCCCGCGCCCCCGCGTCCATCGCCTCGTTGGCGAGTCGGTCAGCGTGCTTGTTCTGCTCGCGCGGGATCCACTCGTAGGTAACCTGCCCGGGCGGGAAGACCGCGGCCGCCTCCATCGCCAGGGGTCTCATCGCCGGGTGCTTGATCTTCCAGCGGCCCGACATCTGCTCCACGACCAGCTTGGAGTCCATCCGCACCCGTACCCGCGCACCCGGGTCCAACTCGTGGGCCGCGCGCAGCCCGGCCAGCAGGCCCCGGTACTCGGCGACGTTGTTCGTGGCCGTGCCGATGTACTCGGCCCGTTCCAGGAGCGTCTCGCCGCTCGCCGCGTCGCGCACCACGGAGCCGTAGCCCGCGGGCCCCGGGTTGCCCCGGGAACCGCCGTCCGCCTCGACGATGAACTCCCGCACGCCGTACGCCTCTTGTCGAATCCCTATGGCCCCCATGGCCCCATGGCCCCCATGACCCCTACGGCCTCTACCGCCGCTACAGCCCCTGGTCGCCTCTTACAGGCCGGACTCCGCCGTGCGCACCAGGATCCGGCGGCAGTTCTCGCAGCGCACCACCGTGTCGGGCGCCGCCTTGCGGATCTCGTTCAGCTCGGTGATGGCCAGCTCCTGCCGGCAGCCCTGGCAGGTGCGCTGGTACAGCTTGGCCGCGCCGATGCCGCCCTGCTGCTCGCGCAGCTTTTCGTAGAGCTTGAGCAGGTCCGCCGGCACCGACGCCGCGACGACCTCGCGCTCCTTGGTCACCGACGCGACCTCGCCGTCGATCTCCTCGAAGGCGGCGTCCCGGCGCGCGGTGGCGTCGTCGATCTTCGACTGGACGGAGGCGACGCGCTCGGTCAGCTCCGCGACCCGCTCCTGCGCGGCCTCGCGGCGCTCCATCACCTCGAGGACGATGTCCTCCAGGTCGCCCTGCCGCTTGGCGAGCGAGGCGATCTCGTGCTGGAGGTTCTCCAGGTCCTTGGGCGAGGTGATCGCGCCGGAGTCGAGGCGCTGCTGGTCGCGGGCGGCGCGCTGGCGCACCTGGTCGACGTCCTGCTCCGCCTTGGTCTGCTCGCGGGCGCAGTCGCTCTCCTCCGTCTGCGCGGCCACCAGCAGGTCGCGCAGCTGGACGTGGTCCTTGGTCAGGGACTCGATCTCGGCGTGCTCGGGCAGGGACCTCCGCCTGTGCGCCAACTGCTGGAGGCGTACGTCGAGGTCCTGGACGTCGAGGAGGCGGATCTGGTCGGCGGGCGCGGCGTTCAGTTTGGGGCTCCCGTTGAGCTAGAGGTGGTATTGGACGCCGCGTGGGCGGTCCAGGGGTCGGTGACCGTCTTGGAGACGTGGACGCGAAGGTCCCATCCGTGCCGGTCGGAGATCTCGTCGAGCTGGGCGGCGGCCAGCTCGCACCAGGGCCACTCGGTGGCCCAGTGCGCCGCGTCGAGCAGCGCGAGAGGACTGTGGGCGCGGGCCTCGGACGCCGGGTGGTGGCGCAGGTCCGCGGTGAGGAAGGCGTCGACGCCCGCCGCGCGGACGGCGTCGAAGAGGCTGTCGCCGGAGCCGCCGCTGACGGCGACCGTGTGGACCACCGCCCCGGGGTCGCCGGCGACGCGGATGCCCTGCGCGGTGGCGGGCAGCCGCTCGGCGGCGCGGGCGGCCAGCTCGCGGACGGTGAGCGGGTGGTCCAGCTCGCAGACGCGGCCGAGGCCCCGGCGGCCCTCCGGGTCTGTGGTGTCCGGCACCAGGGGGCGTACGACCCTGAGGTCCAGCGCGCCGGCCAGCGCGTCGCTGACGCCGGGGTCGGCGGTGTCGGCGTTGGTGTGGGCGACGTGCAGCGCGATGTCGTTCTTGATCAGGGTGTGCACGACACGGCCCTTGAAGGTGGAGGCCGCCACCGTCGTCGTACCGCGCAGATAGAGCGGGTGGTGCGTGACCAGCAGGTCGGCGCCCAGCTTCACGGCCTCGTCGACGATCTCCTGGACGGGGTCGACGGCGAAGAGAACCCGGGAGACCTCCTGGTCGGGGTCGCCGACGACCGTGCCGACCGCGTCCCAGGACTCGGCCCGCTCGGCGGGCCACAGGTTCTCCAGCGCGGCGATGACTTCAGACAGACGGGGCACGGGGAAAAGGCTACCTGGCCCGGGGCGGTGACCCATCGGCCGCGGGTCGTTCCGGCGGGCGGCGGGAGCGGCTCGTAGGCGCCAGCTCGCCGAACCGTATGAGCACGGCTCCCGTCCAGATGTCGTCCAGACGTCGTCCAGACGTCGTTCGGTCGTCGTCCACGTCGTCCAGTCCTCGTCCAGTCGTCCTCCAGTCCACGTCCAGTCGTCCTCCAGTCCACGTCCGGTCGTCCTCCAGTCCACGTCCGGTCGTCCTCCAGTCCTCGTCCGGTCGTCCTCCAGTCCTCGTCCAGTCGTCGTCCGGTCGTGCCGAGGTGGTGAGTCGGCCGTCCGCGCGCCCCCTTGTGCAGCACAGCCGCCCCCGTTTATTCACAGGAATCCCCGCACCGACACCCTTACGTGTGAAGCGACGGCCGGGGGATGTCACGCCTGTGCGTACGAAAACTAGCTTTCTCGCCGGAGGTGACCGAATGATGACGGCCTGTGCCTTCACATCCGCCACGGCGAACGGCCCCGAAGGGGCGCCCGCGCCCGGATGCGTGATCACCGCGGACGGTTCCTATGCGGCGCGTCTCGCTCTGGACGGCGCGTCCTGGTACCCGGAGCGCTGGACCCTGGACGGCCCGGAACCGTACGCCGTACCGCTGCCCGTCAACCAGCCCGAGGAGCCCGGCACCGAAGTGCAGCCCTTGGCCGACGGGCGGGTGCTCATCCACCGCGCCGCGGCCGGGCGGCACACGTTCTCGCTGCTGTACCCGACCGGGCCGGGGACCGGGGAGCGGCTGCTGGGCACGGTGGAGTGCCCCACGGAGGAGACCCGGCTGCGGCTGCTGCCGCCCGCGCCGACGGGGGACCGCGCGTTCGCGCTGGAGGTGGGTGAGGGGGCGAGCGCGGTGTGGCTGGTGGCGGGCGGCCCCAGGGGGCCCGAGCGGGTCGCTCAGGTGCCGGGCCGGTGCTCGGGCGGGGTGTGGCTGGACCGCGCGGGCCGGCTGCTGGCCGTGGACCGCACGCCGCCGGACGGGGGTCCCACCAAGACGGTGGTGGTCGATCTGGAGCGGGACGGCGAGGTGTCGCCGCTGCTGCAGATCGCGGACGGCAGCAATGACCGACTGCTGCTCGCCGACCCGGACAGCGGCCTGCTGCTGATCCGGTCGGACGCCCCCTCACCGGGCCGGGAGCGGCTCGGCTGGGGGGTGTTGGGGAGCACGCTGCCGGTGCGTTTCCCTGAGTGCCTGCGGCTCGACCGCCCGGCGACGCCGTTCGCCATTCAGCCGGGGCAGGCGCTGACACCGGAGAGCTGCGCGGTGGCGCTACGCATAGACGGGCCGGCCGGCAGTTGGGTCGGGGTGTGGCGCCCCGCGGACCGCAGGGTGCACCAACTCGCCGCGCCGACGGGCTGGTTGGCGGGGGCGGGGCTGTGGACGCGGGACGGCGTGCTGCGGCTGCCGTACGCGACGGGTGCCGTGCGGTGCGGGGTGGCGCGGCTGGAGGTGCCCGGGCCGGCGGTCGCCGCGCCGGCCCGGGAGACGGAGGAACAGCCGGTTCCGTGGCCGCCGGAGCCCCCGGAGCCGTCCATGACGCGACCGGTCACGTTGCAGCAGGCGCTGTCGCCGCGGCGCGCCGAGGCGGCCTCGACCCCCCTCGTGTGGATCCGCAAAAGACAGGCACCGGTGGGGAGTAAGGACGGGTTCCCCGGGCACGCGCAGGGCCAGGGCGGCAGCCGCAGCACGACACCCCCGGCCCCCGGCACGGCTGTCGTTGCCGCCCGTTAGACTCGCTCGGCTGTACGAACGATCATGTTTTGACGGGGTGGACACTTCCGATGAACGACACCAGCACCACACAGCCACTGTCTGCCGAGGCCCAGGAGATCCCGGGGCACGGCAAGCACCGCGGTCCGGTCTCCGCCGAGGACCACGAGGCGGCGCCGCACGGCCGGCACCGCAAGCCGTCCGGCCAGCAGCAACAGACCGGCACAGCGGCCTGAACCGCGTCCGCTGCGTGAGGTGAGGTTCGGCAGCCGTCGTACCCGTCGGCTGCCGGGTCTCTTCGGCCCCGCCCGTCCCCGCGACGGGCGGGGCCGTCGCACAGGAGCCCCTCGCCGAGCGCTTTCGTGTTCCCCCCACGCCCCGTCGTGCCGATTTAGCTATCCCCCACGCCCGTCGTGCCGATTTCAGCGATCCCCCACGCCCCAACGTGCCGCTTTCAGCGATCCCCCGACGCCCCCTCGTGCCGCAGCCCCAGCACCTCCACCGCCGCGAACGTCTCGCCCCGCGGCCGCTCGGCGTAGTGCGGGGTGAGGAGCGCGTCGAGTTCGTCGTACGTGAAGGCGTCCTGCTTGGTGTCGAACTTCGCCCGCACCCGCGGCCGTTCGACGATCGCCACCATGCCGCCGTGGACGACGAGGAGCTGCCCGTTGACCTGCGCGGCGGCGGGTGAGGCCAGATAGCCGACGAGGGGGGCGACGTGCTCGGGCGCGAGCGGGTCGAGGCCGTCGTCCGGTGGTTCCGAGCCGGCGAACACGTCCTCGGTCATACGGGTCCGGGCGCGCGGGCAGATCACGTTCGCGGTGACGCCGTACTTGGCGAGGGCGAGCGCCGTCGACGTGGTGAGGCCGACGATTCCGCCCTTGGCCGCCGCGTAGTTGGGCTGCCCGGCCGATCCCGCCAGGAACGCCTCCGAGGACGTGTTCACGATCCGCCCGTACACCGGCCCGCCCTCCGCCTTGGAGCGGGCCCGCCAGTGCGCGGCGGCGAAGCGGGTGGTGTTGAAGTGGCCTTTGAGGTGGACCCGGACCACCGCGTCCCACTCCTCCTCGGACATGGAGAAGACCATGCGGTCGCGCAGGATGCCCGCGTTGTTGACGAGGATGTCGAGCTTGCCGAACTCCTCGACGGCCGACTCGACCAGCGCACGGGCCTGTTCGAAGTCCGACACGTCCCCGGTGTGGGCGACGGCCCGGCCGCCTGCCGCGCGGATCTCGGCGACGACCGTCTGGGCGGGGGCCGTGGAGGCCTGCCCCGACCCTCCCCCAAGCTCTCGGCTTCGCTCGAGCAGGGGGGACCCCCATCGCCCGGGCTGTCCATAGTCGTTGACGACGACGGCCGCGCCGAGCCGGGCGAGTTCCAGCGCCTCGGCCCGGCCGAGTCCGCGTGCGGCGCCGGTGACGATCGCGGACAGCCCCTCGAGTGGCAGTGACATGGGTTGCGTCCTCAGGTCTCGATGCACGTACGCAGGGCGGTGCCGGTACGCATCTGGTCCAGCGCTTCGTTGATCTCGGTCAGCGGCACCCGGTGGGTGATCAGCCCCTCCAGGTCGATGCGGCCCGCCCGCCACAGGGCGATGGTGCGCTCGTAGGAGCGCAGCACGTCGCCGCCGCCGTACAGGGACGGCAGGATCCGCTTCTCGTCGAAGAACAGCTCGAACATGTTGAGTTGGAGGAAGTCGTCCATGGCGCCCGCGCCTACGATCACCAGCGTGCCGCCGCGCCGGGTGTTCTCGTACGCCGTGCGGGCCGTGGCCGACTTCCCGACGACCTCGAAGACGTAGTCGAAGCCCTCACCGCCGGTGACCTGCTGCTTGGCGTCGGGCAGCTCGTCCGGTGACACGGCCCTGGTGGCGCCGAACCTCAGCGCCGCCTCACGGCGCGAGGCGACCGGGTCGACGGCGACGATCTCGGCGGCGCCCTTCAGCCGCGCCCCCTGGATCGCGGAGATGCCGACGCCCCCGCAGCCGATGACCGCCACCGACGAACCGGCCTCCAGATCTGCGGTGTTGAGCGCCGCGCCCAGCCCCGTCGTCACCCCACAGCCGATGAGCGCGGCGATGTCGAACGGCACGTCGTCCGGGATCGGGACCGCGCAGCCCGCGTCGACGACGACCTCCTCGGCGAAGGTGCCGGTTCCCGCGAAGCCGAAGACGTCCCCGCCGGGGCGCCTGAAGTTGGGGGTGCCCGCGTTCATGAACCCGGCCAGGCACAGCTCGGTCTGTCCGCGCCGGCAGGCGGGGCACGCGCCGCAGGCGGGCAGCCAGCACACGACCACCCTGTCCCCCTGCTTCACACGGCTCACCCCCTCGCCGACCTCGAGGATCTCCCCCGCTCCCTCGTGCCCGGGCACGAACGGCCCGGGCTGCGGCAGCACCCCGCTCATGGCGGACAGGTCCGAGTGGCACAGCCCGGTGGCGCGCACCCGGATCCTGACCCTGCCGGGGCCGAAGCCCGTCGCCTCGACGTCGTCGAGGACCTCCAGCTTGTCCTGGCCGATCTCGTGCAGTACGGCTGCGCGCATGGTGCGGCTCCCCTCGGAGGCTCGGTGGCTCAGGAGTGTTCGGCGGCTCGGTGACTCAGGACTGCTTGGACGGCTCGGCGGCTCAGCGGCTCGGCGGCTCGGCGGCTCGGCGGCTCGGCGGCTCGGCGGCTCGGCGGCTCAGGAATGCTCGACGACCGTGTCGGCGAGGACCGGCGCATCACCCCGCTCGACCGCGCCCACGGTCACCCGCACCACGCCCTGCGCCTCTTGCGCCCCGTGCGAGCCCTTCGACACCATCGCCCCCTCCGATCCCTCAGACCCCTTCGCCCCCTGCCGCCACATGCGAATGCGCAAGGTCTCCCCCGGGTACACCACCCCGGCGAACCGCGTGGCGTAAGAGCGCACCCGGGTCACGTCGCCGCCGAGCAGCGTGTCGACGACCGTCTTGAGCGTCATGCCGTAGGTGCACAGACCGTGCAGGATGGGCCGTTCGAATCCGGCGAGCTTGGCGAACTCGGGGTCGGCGTGCAGGGGGTTCCAGTCGCCGGAGAGGCGGTAGAGCAGGGCCTGGTCCTCGCGGACGGTCCGTTCGACGACCTTGTCGGGCTCGCCTGTGGGCGCATCCAGCCGGGCCGACGGCCCGCGGTCGCCGCCCCAGCCGCCCTCTCCCCGTACGAAGATCTGCGCGTCGTTGGTCCACAGCGGGCCGTCGGCGTCGGCGACCTCGGTGCGCATGACGAGGACAGCCGCCTTGCCCTTGTCGTACACGGCGGCGATGCGGGAGGTCGCCGTGGCCCTGCCCTTGACCGGGATCGGGCGGTGGATCGTCAGCGACTGGCCGCCGTGCAGGACGCAGGCGAGGTCGACGTCCACGCCGGGCATGGACAGACCGCTGATCACGCCCGGGGAGCCCGCGCCGGCGACGGTGGCGAAGCTGGGCAGGACGTGGAGCCGGGACTCGAGGGTGTAGCGCAGTTCGTCGGGGTCGGTGGCGGGGATGCCGGCGCCGATGCCGAGGTGGTAGAGCTGCACGTCCTTGGGGGTCCAGGTGATCTCGCCGGTCCGGGGTTCGGCCGCGAGGGCCAAGGCTTCGTCGATGGGCATGGGGCTCCTGACGGTCGAGACCTCGGTACGGCCGTCCGCACCGTCGGCCGCACCGAGGTCGTCACGGGCAGAACAGGAACGCGTTCCAGTCCGGCGGACCCTGTATAGCCCAGCGGTCCCGCGTTGTGAAGGCTCCTGACGTCGTGTCAGCTCCGACTACCCGGGACGGGAGCGGGGCCCGGGACGGGAGCAGGGCCCGGGACGGGAGCAGGGCCCGGGACGGGAGCGGGGCCCGGGACGGGAGCGGGACATTTGTCCTGCCGTATCGCTGACAAACGCCTCTGCCGGGCGGTACCGCCCCCCGCATAGCGTCGTACGCATGAAGAAGACGACTGGGACACCACCGGCGGTGTCCTTCACGGGGGCGGTCAAGACCTACGGTGCCCTGCGCGCCGTGGACGGCATCGACCTGCGGCTGGAGCACGGCGAGACGGTCGCGCTGCTCGGTCGCAACGGCGCCGGGAAGTCGACGACGATCTCGCTGCTGCTCGGCCTGAACGAGCCGGACGAGGGGGCGGTCGAGCTCTTCGGCGCGCCCCCGGAGCACGCCGTGCGCGCGGGCCGGGTGGGCGCCATGCTCCAGGAGGCGCGGGCGGTACCCCGGGTCACCGTGCGCGAGCTGGTCTCCTTCGTGGCCGGCCGCTACCCCGACCCGCTGCCCGTCGCCCGGGCCCTGGAGCTGGCCGGGATCGCGGACCTGGCCGGGCGGCGCGTGGACCGGCTCTCCGGCGGCCAGACCCAGCGGGTGCGGTTCGCGGTGGCGCTCGCCGGGAATCCCTCGCTGCTCGTGCTGGACGAGCCGACCGCCGCGCTGGACGTGGAGGCGCGGCACGCCTTCTGGGACTCGATGCGGGCCTACGCCCGGCGCGGCCACACCGTCCTGTTCTCCACGCACTACTTGGAGGAGGCGGACGCGCACGCCGACCGGATCGTCGTCATCGACCGGGGCCGGGTCGTCGCGGACGGCACGGGCGAGCAGCTGAGGCGGGCCGCGGGCGGCAACCTGGTCTCCTTCGACCTGGCCGGGCGCGGCACGGCGGGCCTGGAGCTGCTGCCCGGTGTGCGGTCGGTGGAGGTGCGCGGGGACCGGGCGCTGCTGCGCACGGACGACTCCGACGCGACCGTGATCGCCCTGGCAGGACTGGACGCGATACGAGGCCTGGAGGTCGTCCCGGCGTCGCTGGACGACGCGTTCCTCGCCCTGACCTCACGTGAGAAGGAGACGGTGTGATGTGGGACTACCTGCGGCTCGAGGTGCGCCGGACCCTGCGCGACGTGGGCTTTGTGGTCGGCGGGGTCGCGATGCCGGTGATGATGTACCTGTTGTTCACCAACATCGGTGACAACGACGGCAGTTGGAGGACGGCCTCCATGGTGGGCATGGCCGCGTACGGCGCGGTCGGCTCGGCGCTGAACACCGGTGGCGGGGTGGCCGAGGACCGGGCGATCGGCTGGCTGCGGCAGCTGAGGGTGACCCCGATGACCCCCCGTCAGGTCGTCGCCGGCCGGGCGCTGACCGGATCGGTGACCGTGCTGCCCGCGATCGTCGCGGTGCTCGCGGCGGGCGGACTGGTCAACGGCGTACGCCTGGCGGCCTGGCAGTGGGCGGCGATCGCGCTGCTGCTGTGGCTCGGCTCGATCCCCTTCACCCTGCTCGGCCTCGGCAACGGCTACCGGCTGACCGCCCAGACCACGGGCGTGACGAACATGATCTGCAACCTGGGTCTGGCGGTGCTCGGCGGCCTGTGGTTCCCGCTGTCCCTGTTCCCGGGCTGGCTGCGCTCGGTGTCCGCGTACACACCGACCCACCGCTTCGCCGAGCTCGGCACAGCGGTCGCGGACGGCCATGCCCCGGCCCTGGGCGCGATCGTGGTCCTCGCGGCCTGGCTGCTGGCGTTCGGTTCCTACGCTGTGCTGTCCTACCGCAGGACCGCGGGGACGATCTGATCGGGGGAACAGGGACATGTCCTGGGTGCGAAAGGTCTCGTGCCGTCTCAGTGCCTGGCAGCAGGCGCGGCAGACGTGGAAAGAGGAGACGGAGCGGTTCAAGGCCGAGCGGAAGGCCGCCCGGAAGGCCGGGAAGGTGCCCGAGAACCCGGGGCCACCGCCCACCGGATTCTCCCTGCTGCCCTGGCTGCTGATGGGGATGGGCGCCTTCTCCAACCTCTTCCAGGGCAAGACCCCCAACCCGTGGATCGGCGGTCTGGGCCTGCTCGCCTTCAACTCCTGCTACATCTACGTGGTGTTCCGGGCCTTCCACAAGCAGACGCGTCAGGCCGGGTCCACGCGGGCGGCGCTGGTCGTGATGGGCGTGGTGACCTTCGGCCTGGCCATCGGGTACGGCGGCAGTTGGCTGCTGTTCTTCCCGCTGCTGGGCCTCGCGACGGGAGCGGTCGTGCGAGGCCCTTGGCTCGGCAGGACGGGCCTCGCCCTCACCGCGGTCGCGGGTGCCGTCTCCTGCCTGCGCGACGGCTGGGACGGGCTGAACGTCGCGTACGGCACGTTCCTGTCGACGATGGTGACCGCGGCGATCCTGTCCCTCTCCGAGGCCGTACGGGAACTGCGCGCCGCCCGCGAGGAGCTGGCCCACCGCGCCGTGGAGCAGGAACGCCTGCGCTTCTCCCGGGACCTGCACGACCTGCTCGGCCACACGCTCTCGGTGATCGTGGTGAAGTCGGAGGCGGCCCGGCGCCTGGCCCCGCGTGACCTGGAGGCGGCGCTGGCCCAGGTCACGGACATCGAGTCCGTCGGCCGGCAGGCGCTCACCGAGATACGCGAGGCGGTGACCGGCTACCGCGAGGGCAGCCTCGGCACGGAACTGGACCGGGCCCGCTCGGCCCTGACCGCCGCCGGCATCGAGCCCGTGGTGCGCCGCTCCGGTCCTCCCCTGGTCTCGCAGACGGAGGCCCTGCTGGGCTGGGTGGTGCGCGAGGCGGTCACCAACGCGGTACGGCACAGCGGCGCGAACCGGTGTGAGATCACCGTCGACGGGACCTCGGAGCGCGTCCGGCTGACGGTCGCGGACAACGGGAGCGGCGCGCCCGCCGTGCCGGCCCCGGCGGGTGTCGGCGGGACGGGTCTGAAGGGCCTGACCGAACGGCTCGCGGCGGCGGGCGGCTCCCTGCGGGCCGGCCCGTCGCCGCGGGGCGGCTTCACGGTCACCGCCGAACTCCCGGTGGAGTCCGCGACGCCCGTTCAGCCGCCCCCTCAGTCGCTGTCCGCGGCGGCTACGGCGCCCAGGGCTGACTGACCACCCAGCTCACGTCGTTCGTCCATGACGTTGAGCTGTCCCAGGTGTTCGAGCCGCCGTTGCTCGCGATGTAGACGTTGTAGTCGTAGTGGCGGATGTATTTGCTCGGGTAGTTGTACGAGGCGAACGACGTCCCGGTGCCGCTCTTGCCGGTCCCCGGGCAGAACGTGGCGTCGGCTCTGAACTGCGCGGTGCCGTCCATGGGCTGCCGCAGGAGCTGGTAGTTGTAGTGCCGCAGGAAGTCGCCCGGGTAGTTCCTGGACTCGAAGGAGACGCAGGAGCTGCTCGCGAGGCCCCGGCGGACGATCCAGGTGGCGTCGTTCTTGTCGAGACTCGAACTGCTCGATGTGATCGGGGAGATGACCGCCGTGTTGTTCTGGTGGCGGATGTAGTCACCGGTGCAGCAGGAGGTGGTGGCGCGCAGCGAGATCTCGGAACCGGGGGTGAGGGAGCCGGTGGAGCCGGTCGCGCCGCCGTAGCCGACGGAGACGATGTTCGCCTGTACGGAGTCGTCGGCGGCGTCGGTCGGGATGCCGGAGGTCATCACGCCCTCGAAGAAGGACCCGATGGAGCCGTTGCTGTTGTCGCCGCCGGTGCCGAGGACGATCGCGCCCTCCTGGTGCATCGGCGAGTAGCCGCCGCCGCCCACGGTGGGTTCGCCGCCGGAATAGGTGGTGGTGAGACCGCCGGACTGGGCATTGCCGTATTTCAGCGCGAAATGGTTCTGGCCGTTGTTCTTCAGCAGCGCGGTCACGAAGGGAAGCGGTCCTGTGCCGGTGTTGGAGGTGTTCTTGCTGTAGCCGGAATCCGACTGGAACAGGCCGTTCTCCAGGTCGGCCTGGACCCAGGGGCCCTGCCCGTAGCACGGTGAGAACCAGCACTCGGTGCCGAAGTTGATGGCGTCCATGTGGCCGTTGCCGGTGTCCATGTTGTTGGTCTCGGCGTTGCCGTAGTCGAAGCAGCAGCGGCCGTTGACGTGCGTGCCGGAGGTGACCATGTACATCCCCTCGGCCTGCCCGTTGACCGCGACGCCCGAGGTCGAGTTGTCCCGGTAGCCCATGCCGGCCGAGATCTCCAGGCCGTAGACCTGGTGTCCGCCGACGGTCACCGGCAGCGCGTCCGCGGGCGCGCCGACGTCGGCCGCTCCGGCCCCGCCCGCGCCCTCGACGGTGAGGTCGTTGTGGCGGGAGGACTGGTCGTAGATCTCGGTGATGATGCAGGTCGTGCCGGAGCAGAAGGAGTCCTGGGCGGCCGCGTTGGCGTATCCGCCGGCCGCCAGCAGGCCGATGTTCGTCGTCGCGCTGTCCGAGGCGCGTTTCACCTGGTAGAGCGGGCCGTTGTACGAGGAGTAGAGCGCCCTGACGAGGCTGTGCGCGGCAACGCAGGGGGTGCCGGCGGCGGCGTAGATGTCGCACGGGAGCGAGCCCGCGGCGGCGGCCTGGGGCGCCCCTGCGCCGACCGTGAGGCCGAGGGCGAGCGCGACCACGGTCACGAACGCGGCCAGCGCGGACAGGACCGTGCTTCTGAGGCGCTGTGGCCGTGGGGGCGGGGGTGTGGGGGACACGGTGTACCTCTTCCGATTCTGGTAGGGCCGTGCGGGCGCCTTTCGAAATACCGAACGCCGTTCGGTCGAAATGCCGAACCTGTTCCCTGTCGAAATTCCGAACAGCTGCGGGAGTTGGCACGGCACAGGAATTGCCCAGGAGTTCTCCGAATGCCGAGCCGATTGTTTGACCACGGTCAGAATCCGTCAAGACTCGCGGTACGGAACAATGGAGAGTCTTTGATTGCCGGACGGCGCGGGCGAGTTGGCCGTACGGTCACGGACCCGGTCCGCTGCCCGTACTCTTGGCTCGTGGACGAGATGCCCCGAAGTCACCGGCCGACGCGATGCGTCCGGGTACTGCTTGCCGAGGACCAGGGCATGATGCGCGGCGCCCTCGCCCTGCTGCTCGGCATGGAGGAGGACATCGAGGTCGTCGCGCAGGTCGCGGCGGGTGACGCGATCGTGGACGCCGTGCTCACCCACCGCCCGGACGTGGCACTGCTGGATATCGAGCTGCCCGGGAAGAGCGGCCTGGACGCGGCGGCCGAGCTGCGGGAGGAGGCTCCGGGCTGCCGGGTGCTGATCCTCACCACCTTCGGGCGCCCCGGCTATCTGCGCCGCGCCCTGGAGGCGGGCGCCGCCGGCTTCCTGGTCAAGGACGGGCCGGTGGAGGAGCTGGCCGCGGCGATCCGCCGGGTGCTCACCGGCGAGACGGTCGTCGACCCGGCCCTGGCCGCGGCGGCCCTGAGCGCCGGCCCCAATCCGCTGACCGCCCGAGAGTGCGACGTGCTGAAGGCCTCCGTGGACGGGGCGACGGTCGCCGACATCGCCGCCAGGCTCCACCTCTCAGAGTCGACGGTCCGCAACTACCTCTCCTCCGCCATCGGCAAGACGGGCACCCGCAACCGCATGGAGGCGATGCGGGAGGCCCGGCAGCAGGGGTGGCTGTAGGGCCTTTCGCGAAGGCGGGTCAGCCCTGGCCGGTCCGCGTCCGGGGCAGCCACGCCAGCATCAGGACCGCCCCCACCAGCAGCACGTACCCGCTCGTCCGGAACGCCTCGGCGTACCCCTCCGTCAGGGCACCGGCCGAACCGCGCCCCCCGGTGCGCGTCGCCGCTATGGTGGACATCACCGCGAGGCCGAGCGAACCGCCCATGGTGCGCGAGGTGTTGACGAGCCCCGACACCAGTCCGGCGTCCCCCGGCGCGGCCCCCGATGTCGCGAGCGCGGCGAGCGGGGTACCCGCCAGGCCGGCGCCCAGCATCATCAGGATGCCCGGGAACATGATCGCCGTCGTGTACGAGCCGTCCGCCGTCATCGTCGACTGCCAGCCGAACCCGGCCGCCGCGATCAGCGTCCCGAGCACCGCCAGGTTCCGCGCCCCCACGCTCCGCATCACCTGCGGCGCGACCTTCGAGCCGAGTACCACGGCCAGTGAGCTGGGCACCAGGGCGAGCCCGGCGTCCAGGGGCGAGTAGCCGAGCACGTTCTGCGCGTACAGCGTCATGAAGAACCACATGCAGAACATCGCGGAGCCCGAGACGAACATGGCCGCGTTCGCCGAGGACACCGAGCGCACCCGCAGCAGCTTCAGCGGCATCAGGGGCGCCTTCGCCCGCGCCTCGACGGCCAGGAACAGGCCGACGAGCGCGAGCCCGGCGGCGAGCGGCACCAGCGTCGCCGCCGCCGTCCAGCCCTCCGCCTCCGTCTGCACGATCCCGTAGGCGAGCGTGCCGAGGCCCGCCGTCACCAGCAGGGCGCCCGGCAGGTCCAGACGCCGCCCGTCCCCCGCGCGGCTCTCCACGAGCCACCGTGCCGACCCGGCCAGGACGACCGCGCCGACCGGCACGTTGATCAGCAGCACCCAGCGCCACGACAGCCCGTCCACCAGCACTCCCCCGACGAGCCCGCCCGCCGCGCCGCCGCCGGCGCCCACAGCGGTCCAGGTGGCGATGGCCCGGGCCCGTGCGGCGCCCTCCGGGACCGCCGCGGTGAGCAGCGTCAGCGTCGAGGGTGCGAGCACCGCCGCCCCGAGCCCCTGTACGGCCCGGCCGACCAGCAGCTCCCAGTCCTGCTGGGCCAGCCCGCCGACGAGGGAGGCCAGCGTGAACAGGGCGAGCCCTATGAGGAACATCCGCTTGCGCCCGTAGAGGTCCCCGGCCCGCCCGCCGAGCAGCATGAACCCGGCGAAGGCGATCGCGTACGCGTTCACCACCCACTGCAGTCCCGCCGCGCTCAGCCCGAGGTCGGCCCGCATCGACGGCAGCGCCACGTTGACCACGGACACGTCGAGCACGACGAGGAACTGCCCGGCGCACGCGAGCGCGACCACCACCCAGGTGGGCGGCGCGGTACGACGGGTGGGCACGGTGTCTTCGGCGGCTCGCAGCATGCGCGCCATGCTCCCAACCCGGCCCCGCCGTCCGCATCGGGATTTCGCCCCACGCCGCCTCGGCCCTGGGACGTACGACATCCCTTGACGCATCCCCCGACGCATCCCCGGGCGGAGCCCGCGGCCACCGAGACGCATCCCCTGACACACCATCAGCAGACCGACCCCTGACGCGAGATCAGAAACCCATGAATCGGTCAAGAATTCGTTAGTACGCCAAAGCATCGGAATAGTTGCCTGTGCATACGGGGTTCATCCAGCACGTGTCCGCTCGGCCCCCCTGTCCCGAGCGACCCGTTCCGCACGACACCGACCAGGCCCGGAGGCCCCGATCCATGACGCACCCAACGACCGACCAGCCCGCGCCAAGGCCGTACGGCGCGATCGTGCCGGTGCTCGCCTTCGCGGGCATCGTGGTCGCGGTGATGCAGACGCTGCTCGTCCCGGTCATCAAGGATCTGCCCCAGCTGCTGCACACCACGCCCAGCAACGCCACCTGGGTCCTGACCTCCACCCTCCTCTCGGGCGCCGTCGCCACCCCGATCATGGGCCGTCTCGGCGACCTGTACGGCAAGCGGCGCATGCTGCTCACCAGCCTGGCCGTGATGGTGGTCGGCGCCCTGATCAGCGCCGTCACCAGCACCCTGATGCCCATGATCGTCGGCCGCACGCTCCAGGGCTTCGCGATGGGCGCGATCCCGCTCGGCATCGGCCTGATGCGTGACATGCTGCCCCGCGAGCGGCTCGGCTCGGCGATGGCACTGATGAGCTCCTCGATCGGCGTCGGAGGCGGCCTGGCGCTGCCCGCCGCCGCCCTGGTCGCCCAGCACACGAACTGGCACGCCCTGTTCTACGGCTCCGCCGGGCTCGGCGCCCTCTCCATCGTCCTCACCCTCCTCGCCGTACCGGAGTCCCCGATGCGCGCGAAGGGCTCCTTCGACCTGCTGGGCGCGCTCGGCCTGTCCGCCGGTCTGGTGCTGCTCCTGCTGCCCATCACCAAGGGCAGCGACTGGGGCTGGTCCTCCGGCACCACGCTCGGCCTGTTCGGCGCGTCCGTCGCGATCCTGCTCCTGTGGGGCGTGCTCGAGCTGCGGATCAGCGCCCCGCTGGTGGACCTGCGCACCACCGCCCGCCGCGAGGTGCTGCTCACCAACCTCGCCTCGATCATGGTCGGCGTCAGCTTCTACGTCGTCTCGCTCGTCCTGCCGCAGCTCCTTCAGCTGCCCACCGCCACCGGCTACGGCCTTGGCCAGTCCATGGTCGTCGCGGGCCTGTGCGTGGCACCGCTGGGCCTGACGATGATGTTCACCGCCCCGGTCTACGCCCGCCTGTCCGCCCGCTACGGCCCCAAGGTCACCCTGATCATCGGCCTGCTGGTCATCGCCCTCGGCTACGGCGGCGGCCTCGGCCTGATGGACGCCGCCTGGCAGACCGTGATCACCTCGGTGGTCCTGGGCGCCGGCATCGGCCTCGCCTACTCCTCGCTGCCCGCCCTGATCGTCGGCGCTGTCCCGGCCTCGGAGACGGGCGCGGCCAACGGCCTGAACACCCTGATGCGGTCCATCGGCACGTCGGTGTCGAGTGCCGTGATCGGCATGGTGCTGGCGAACACGGCCAACCACGTGAACGGTCTCGCCGTCCCGACCATGCACGGCTTCCGGGTCTCCTTCCTGATCGCGACGGCCGCGGTCGCCCTCGGTCTGCTGCTCGCCCTCTTCCTGCCCGGCCGCCGCCCCGCGGCCCGGCCCCAGCTGCGCGCGAGCAGCGAGGAGGACGCGAACCTGGAGCGCGCCGAGGAGGTGCTGCGGGGCTTCCGCGGCCGGGTCCTGGACGCCGAGGGCGCCCCGGTCGCCCGCGCCAAGGTCACGCTGATCGACCGCCGGGGCCGCCAGGCGGGCGCCACGCTGTCCGCGGAGGACGGCAGCTACACGCTGACGGTGCCGGCCGAGGGCCCGTACGTCCTGGCCGCCAGGGCCGCGGGCCACGCCCCGGTCGCCTCGTCGGCCACCCACTCGGGCGACGACCGCCCGGTGGACCTGGACCTGTCGCTTCCGGGCGAGCCGGTCCCGGTGGCGGAGGTCTGAGCAGCCCGCCGTCCACGCCACCCGCACCCCCCGTCGCCGCGCCGCCGGGGGGTGCGGCAGCATGGGGCGTCCATACGCCCGTACGACCGAAAGGACGCCCCATGCCCGCGGCGCCCAAGCCCGAGATCCTGGCCGCGTTCGAGGCCGCGAAGGGGTTCATGCCACGGCACGAGGGGCTCGCGCTGTACGAGGCCGCCGTCGAGGCGGGGCGGCTCGGGCTGCCGCTGCTGGAGGTCGGCACGTACTGCGGCCGGTCCACGATCCTGCTCGCCGACGCGGCCCGCGCCGCCGGGGTCCCGGCGCTCACCGTCGACCACCACCGTGGCAGCGAGGAGCAGCAGCCGGGCTGGGACTACCACGACCCGGAGACGGTCGACCCCGAGGTCGGCCTGATGGACACGCTGCCCACCTTCCGGCGCACCCTGCACAGGGCGGGCCTGGAGGACCACGTGATCGCACTGGTGGGCCGTTCGCCGCAGGTGGCCAGGGTGTGGAACACCCCGCTCGGCCTGGTGTTCGTCGACGGCGGCCACACCGACGAACACGCGAACGCCGACTACGAGGGCTGGGCCCCCCATGTGGCCCAGGACGGCCTCCTCGTCATCCACGACGTGTTCCCCGAGCCGGAGGACGAGTTCACCGGCCAGGCCCCGTACCGCGTCTACCTGAGGGCCCTCCAGTCCGGAGAGTTCACGGAGGTCTCGGCGAGCGACTCGCTGCGCGTCCTGCGGCGAACGCGGGCGAGGAGCGAATCGTCCCGTTAGGGTCGCAGGCATGTCGTACGTTGGACCGGACTTCGATGCCCCCGAACCCCGCCGCCCTCGGCGCGGGCCACTGACGGTGACGGTCGCGGCGCTGGTGCCCGCGGCGCTCCTCGGCTGGCTGGTCTACGAGGCGGTGGCCGACAGCGGCGGTCGATCGACGGGCGGGGCGCCCACGACCAGGTCCGCGGGGACCGCGCCGTCCGCCGCCCCGGGCTCTCCGGCCTCCCCGGCCGGTGGCGCGGAGAGCGGCGAGCAGCCGGACGCGTCGTCCACCGCACGGTCCGGTTCCAAGCCGCTCGCGGGCAAGGTCGTCGTCGTCGACCCCGGACACAACCCCGGCAACGTCCACCACACGGCCGAGATCAACCGCAAGGTCGACATCGGCACCAACTCCAAGGAGTGCGACACCACCGGCACGTCCACCAACTCGGGTTACACGGAGGCCCAGTTCACCCTGGACGTGGCGCGCCGGCTGCGCACGCTCCTGGAGCAGCAGGGTGCCACGGTGAAGTTCACGCAGGACGGCGACCGGTCGTGGGGGCCGTGCGTGGACGAGCGGGCGCGGATCGGCAACCAGGCGCACGCGGACGCGGCGATCTCCATCCACGCGGACGGCGCGGCCCAGGGCGACCGCGGCTTCCACGTCATCCTGCCGGCCTCGGTGCACAAGGGTGCCGCGGACACCCGTCGCATCGCCGGCCCCTCCCGCGACCTCGGCGAGCACGTCGCGGGCGACTTCGTCCGCGTCACCGGCAGCGCGCCCTCCAACTACGTGGGCGACGGCACCGGTCTCGTCGTACGGAGCGATCTCGGCGGTCTCAATCTGTCAACGGTTCCCAAGGTCTTCATCGAGTGCGGCAACATGCGCGACACCAAGGACGCGGCACAACTGACCAGCGGCTCGTGGCGGCAGAAGGCGGCGCAGGGGATCTCTGAGGGAATCGTGAGTTTCCTGCGCGGGTAGTGATCATCGGTTCGGACCCGGCGGACACCCCGGCCGGGCTGACGATAGTGTCATCTCTACGATGAGGGGCCACCCCCGCGCTTCGCACCGCGGCCCGAGGTCGACATGGTGACAGCGATGCCTCCACCGACGACGAGACGACAGACGAAGGACCCGAAGTGAATATCCGCTCCCTCACGAGAGGCGACGGCGTGGTGATCGGAGCAGCGGTATTGCTGTTCATCGCGTCGTTCCTCGACATCTACTCGATCGACGGGGCGCCCAGCAGCGCGGACATCCCCAGCGCCTGGGCCAGCGGACCGCTCCTGCTGAGCGTCTTCCTGGCCGGCATCATCGGCGCCGCGCTGGTCGTCGTCGCCCACGGCCTGCCGCAGGTGCCGAAGGTCGCCGGGCTCGACCTCGGGCAGTTCGGTGCCGCCTTCACGGTCTTCGCCGCCTGGAGCGCGCTCGGCAACGTCTTCGACCCGATCGGTGGTGTCGACAACCTCGGTGGCGGTGGCAGCGTCAGCGCCGGCATCGGCCTGATCCTCGGCCTCGTCGCCACTGTGGTCATGGCCGCTGCGGCGATCGCCGCGCCGCTGGTCCCGGCCCTGCAGGGCCCTCTCGTGCCGGCCCCCAAGCCCGCCGCCCCGCAGCCCTACGGCGGGCAGCCGCAGGGCGGGTACGGCTACCCGGGTGCGCAGCAGTCGCCGTACGGTCAGCCGCAGCAGGGGCAGCCTTTCGGCGGTCAGCAGCCGCAGCAGACGGTTCCCGCCGCGGACTTCTCGCCGTTCTGGTTCGCGGTGCCGGTGCCGCGCCCGCTGTTCCCGGAGGACGGCTCGCCCACGCCGATCGCCGAACTGGCGCCCGGCACCTGGTACCTGGCCGTCGAGCAGCGCGGCCCCGCCCTGGTGGCGCAGACGCAGGACGGCCGCCGCGGTGTGCTGCAGGACACGAGTGGCATCCAGCGCGGCTGAGTCCCACCGCCCGTCCGCACGGCCCTCCGCCCTTCCGGGCGGGGGGCCGTTGTCGTAGAGTCGCTGCCGCTCCTTGGACCTGATACTTCGTCAGGGATACTTCGTCAGAGAAGTGGTGGCGGCATGCGGCTCGGACTCGCGCTCGGCTACTGGGGGCGTGGCCCCGCGACGGACCACGTCACGCTGGCGCGGGAGGCGGAACGGCTCGGCTACGACTCGGTGTGGACCGCCGAGTCCTGGGGGTCGGACGCGTTCACGCCGCTCACCTGGATCGCCGCGCGGACGTCAAGGATCAAGCTGGGTACGGCGGTTGCCCAGATGGCGGCCCGCTCCCCCACCACCACGGCGATGCACGCGCTCACCCTGGACCACCTCTCGGGCGGGCGCATGATGCTGGGCCTCGGCCTGTCGGGGCCGCAGGTGGTGGAGGGCTGGTACGGGCGCCCGTTCCCGAGCTCACCGCTCACCGCGACCCGGGAGTACGTCGAGGTCGTACGGCAGGTGCTGCGCCGCGAGGCGCCGGTGGAGCTGGACGGCCGCTTCCACCCCCTGCCCTACCCGGGCCCGGAGGGCACCGGTCTCGGCAAGCCCCTGAAGCCGATCACGCACCCCCTGCGCGCCGATCTGCCCGTCCTGCTGGGCGCGGAGGGCCCGAAGAACGTGGCGCAGACGGTGCGGATCGCGGACGGCTGGCTGCCGCTGTACTGGTCGCCGACCCGCCCGGAGGTGTACGGGGCGGCGCTGACCGACCTGCGTGAGGGGTTCGTCGTGGCCCCGATGGCGCGGGTGAAGGTCTGCGACGACGTCGCCGAGGGGCTGCTGCCGGTGAAGGCGATGCTCGGCTTCTACATCGGCGGGATGGGGCACGCGGCCCGCAACTTCCATGCCGACCTGATGGCGCGCATGGGGTACGAGGAGGAGGCGCGCCGTATCCAGCGGCTGTTCCTTCAGGGGCGGCGCGAGGAGGCGGTGCTGGCCGTGCCGGACGCCTTCGCGGACGAGATCTCGCTGGTCGGTCCGCGTGAACGCATCGCGGAACGGCTGGAGTTGTGGCGCAAGGGCCCGGTGACGGACCTGCTGGCGCTGGCACCGGACCCGCACACGCTGCGGGTGCTGGCCGAGCTCAACTGACCGAAGGTGGGTAGGGCACCGCCGCGGAGCGCTGCACGGCGGTGCCCCGTTGGCCCCGTCAGCCGCGTGCGAGCTGCGCGGCGGACGGGAGCTGGTTGCGGACGGGGACGCCCGCTTTCCTGGCCGCGGCCTTCACCTTGTCGACGAGGCCGGCGTAGGACGCCGCGGCCGACTCGTCGCCCTTGCTCAGGCGGGACGGCAGGTCCTTGAGCCCGTCGACGCCCGGCGCGAGCGGGGCGAGGGCCCTGGCCAGCGCGGGGTCGCCCTGGGCGTTGCGTGCGGCGGCTCCGAGCCGGTTGCAGGCGAAGGTGCCGGCGAGTCCGGCCTTGGCCAGGGCGGTCCTGCGTCCCTTGGCGCCCTTCTTGAACGTACCGGCCTTCCACGGCTTCACGATCCACTCGTGGACCGCCCCGGCCGCGAGCCCCGCGTTCGCCGCGAACCGGGCCCTGGCGAACTTCTGCCGTTCCGCCGGGGTGGTCGGGGTGGGCGTGGGGACCGCGATGTACGCGGCGGCCCGCTGCGCGACGCTCCCGTGACCGCAGGCGGCGGCACCGGCGAACAGCGCGGAGCACACGACGAGCGCCACGGCGAGTGGGGGCACCCCCTGCTCGAAGAGCTTGGGGGAGCGTATCGGTGCGGGCACGGGAGCCTCCGGAACCGGGAAGCCGACTGATCCACCGACAGCTTCACCCACTCCGCCCGGCCTTGCCGCCCGGGCGTGGCGATCGGGTGACCCGGCTGCGCACGGTCGTCCCCGGGCCTCCAGGAGTTTGACGGGGAATCGCCGGGCAACCCGGAGGTCATGTCCCCTCGATATCGCAACGGTGCGAATCAGGCCGGTACGGTCATCGCCGTGATCGCGGACATCATGGCCGTCATCCTGGGCCTGTGGATCCTGATGTACCTGCTGAACGCGAACCCAGGCAACGATCTCGTGCAGTTCATCCACAACGCGGCGGCGTGGCTGGCCGGCTGGTCCCATGACCTGTTCACGTTCCACGAGGCGTGGGCACGGGTGGTCGCGGGCTACGGTCTCGCCGCGGTGGTCTACCTCTTCGTGGGCCACGCCATCGCCAACCGCATCCACCGTCACTGAACGCCGGCACTGAGCGCTGCCACTGAGCGCTGCCGCTGAACGCGACAGCCCCGGGGCACCCCACCGGCACCGGTAGCCCGCAAAGCTAGGCGCAGCAGTCGGTGTCCAGGCCCCGGGGCAGCTGCTCGCCGCTGAAGACGGTGCAGGTCGGTTCGTCGCCGCCCAGGGCGGCCACGGCGAGCAGCAGTGAGCCGGCCGTCCAGGTGGTGAGTTCCTCGGGCCAGACCACGCCGTCCTCGAAGACGTAGCCCGTCCAGTACAGGCCCGTCTTCGGATCCCGCAGGTGCTGGATCGACTGGAGGATCTCCAGGGCGCGGTCGGACTCGCCCATCGCCCACAGGGTCAGGGCGAGTTCGGCCGACTCGCCGCCGGTCACCCACGGGTTGGGGACGACGCAGCGCACACCGAGGCCGGGGACGACGAAACGGTCCCAGTCCGCCTCGATGCGCTCCTTGGCCTCGGCGCCCGTCAGCGCGCCGCCGAGCACCGGGTAGTACCAGTCCATCGAGTAGCGGTCCTTGTCCAGGAACCGCTCCGGGTGCCGGCGTATGGCGTGCCTGAGCGCGCCGACCGCCAACTCCCAGTCCGGCTGCGGCTCCTCGCGCTGCTCGGCGATCGCGAGGGCGCAGCGCAGCGCGTGGTGGATGGAGGAGCATCCGGTCAGCAGGGCGTCCGTGACGTCCGTGCCGTCGTCGTCCCGCTTCCAGCCGATCTGCCCGCCCGGCTGCTGCAACCGCAGCACGAACTCGACCGCCGCGTACACCGTCGGCCACATGCGGTCCAGGAACGTGTCGTCGCCGGTGGCGAGGTAGTGGTGCCAGACGCCGACGGCCACGTACGCGACGAAGTTCGTCTCCCGGCCGCGGTCGGTGATCTGCTCGGGGTCGCCGTCGGCGTAGGCCGCGTACCAGGACCCGTCCTCGTTCTGGTGGCGTGCCAGCCAGTCGTAGGCCCGCTCGGCCGCCGTGTGCTCGCCCGCCGCGTCCAGCGCCATCGCCGCCTCGACGTGGTCCCACGGGTCCAGGTGGTGCCCGCGGAACCACGGTATGGCGCCGTCCTCCCGCTGCACGGCGAGGATCCCGGCGACGGTCGCGGCGGCCTGCTCGGAGGTGAGGACCCCGGGCAGGACGAGGTGTTCTGTCCGGGGGGTGGTCACTTGGCGGCCGCCTCGGAGGTCTCGGCGGTCCCGGCGCCCGCCGCGAGAGGCGGCAGGTGCGGTTTGGTCGCGTACGCCACGAAGCTCTTGCCGATCAGCGGGTTCAGCGCCTGTTCGGCGACCCGGGTGGCGAGCGGCTTCTTCATGATGTCCCAGACGAGCAGCTTGTGGTACGCGCGCACCGGCAGCGCCTTGTCGTTGTCGACGCCGAACGCGCACTTCAGCCACCAGTACGGCGAGTGCAGCGCGTGCGCGTGGTGCGTGCCGTACGGCTTCAGGCCCGCCTCCCGCATCTTCGCCAGCAGTTCGTCGGCCTTGTAGATGCGGATGTGGCCGCCCTCGACCTCGTGGTAGGCGTCGGACAGCGCCCAGCAGACCTTCTCGGGGCCGTAGCGCGGCACGGTGACGGCGATACGGCCGCCCGGCTTGAGCACCCGGACCATCTCGGCGAGGACGCCCTTGTCGTCCGGGATGTGCTCCATGACCTCGGAGATGATCACGACGTCGAAGGACTCGTCGGGGAAGGGCAGGGCGAGCGCGTCGCCCTCCATCGCCGTCGCGGTGGCCCCGGCCGGAGCCTCGCCCGCCTCCTTCATCGCCGCGAACCACTTGGCGACCTCGCGGATCTCCTCGCCGTTCCGGTCCAGCGCCACGACCTGCGCGCCGCGCCGGTAGCACTCGAACGCGTGCCGTCCGGCACCGCAGCCGAGGTCCAGGACGCGGTCGCCCGGGGCGAGCGGGAACCGGGAGAAGTCGACGGTCAGCACGTGGCCCTGCTTTCGCGGTTGGGTACGACGATGTCTTCGGCGGCGGCTGCCGGGGCGGCGACTGCTTCGGCGGGGGCGCCCGCGACCGAGCCGAGCCGGGTCCGGGTGAGGGCGATGGCCTCGCGGTACCGCGCCACCGTCCCCTCCGCCGCCTTCGCCCAGGTGAAGTGCCGCAGCACCCGTTCGCGGCCCGCCGCGCCGAGCCGTGCCCGCAGCTCCGGGTCGGCCAGCAGCCGGCTCAGCCCGGCGGCCAGCGCTCCGGCGTCACCGGGCGGGACCGCAAGACACGTCTCCCCGTCGCGGCCCGTGACCTCCGGTATGGCACCGCCCGTGGTGGCCACCAGCGGCGTACCGGTCGCCATGGCCTCGGCCGCCGGCAGCGAGAACCCCTCGTACAGCGACGGCACGCACGCCACCTCGGCCGACCGCACCAGGTCGACCAGCTCCGCGTCGGAGATGCCCTTCACGAACTCGACGGCGCCCTTCAGCCCGTACCGCTCGATGGCCTGCGCGACGGGCCCGTCCTCGGCGCGCTTGCCGACCACGACGAGATGCGCCCCGGGGTGCTCGGTCCGGACCTTGGCGAGCGCCTCGACGAGGAAGACGAGGCCCTTGAGCGGCACGTCCGCGCTGGAGGTGGTGACGATCCGGCCCGGCACCTGCGGCACCGACGCATCCGGCGAGAACAGGTCGGTGTCGGCGCCGATGTGCACGACGTGGACGCGGTCCCGGTCGACGCCCAGGTGGTCCACGATCTCCTGGCGGGAGGTGCCGGAGACGGTGAGCACCGACGGCAGCCGGCGCGCGACCCGCTTCTGCATGCGCGTGAACGCGTACCAGCGCCGTACGGACAGCCGCCGCTGCCAGCCCTCGGCCGCGTCCAGCTCCAACTGCCGGTCCACGGTGATGGGGTGGTGGATGGTGGTCACCAGCGGCGCGCCCACATCGCCCAGCAGGCCGTAGCCGAGCGTCTGGTTGTCGTGGACGACGTCGAAGTCGCCGCGCCGGGCGCGCAGATGGCGGCGGGCGCGCAGGGAGAACGTCAGCGGCTCGGGGAAGCCGCCGGTCCACATCGTGGCGACCTCGAGGGCGTCGATCCAGTCCCGGTACTCGTCGCGCCCCGGGGTGCGGAAGGGGTCGGGCTGGCGGTACAGATCGAGGCTGGGCAGTTCGGTGAGGGACAGGCCCTGAAGGCCCTCGCCCTCGTCGAGCACCGGGTAGGGCTGCGCGCCGATGACCTCGACCCGGTGGCCGAGCCGGACGAGCTCACGGGAGAGGTGCCGTACGTACACGCCCTGACCGCCGCAGAACGGGTTCCCTTTGTACGTCAGGAGGGCGATGCGCAGCGGGCGGTCTCCCCCAAGTTCTCGACTGCGCTCGAACAGGGAGGGGCCCCCACCGGCGGCGGACCCCCCCTCGGGACCCGCCTCCCTGGCCTCAGCGGTCACTCTCGGCCCCTTCTTCCCTGCAGTTTCCCGCGAGACTACGCCGGGACGGTAATCTAGAACAAGTTACAGACTTGATCGTTCAAGAGCCTCTGAATCTACCGGCAGGTAGCCCCGCTGTGACCGGCGGATCGGGTGATTCGCGCCACGGCCGACGCCCTGCCATGCTGTCCGACCGCCACCCCTCACCGGCCTGATCATCACCCTCACCGACTGTCACGGAACGGGACCCATGCCTGCGGAAGCCAAGGTGCCAGCCAGTACCGCGCGACCGGCGGCGCAGCCGGCCTCACCTCCGCTCACCGAGCGGCAGGAGGCACGCCGCCGCAGGATCCTGCACACGAGCGCGCAGTTGGCGAGCCGGGGCGGTTTCGACGCGGTGCAGATGCGGGAGGTGGCGGAGTCGTCGCAGGTGGCGCTGGGCACGCTGTACCGCTACTTCCCCTCCAAGGTGCACCTGCTGGTCGCGACCATGCAGGACCAGCTGGAGCGCATGCACGGCACGCTGCGCAAGAAGCCGCCGGCCGGCCGGACCGCGGCCGAGCGGGTGGCGGAGACCCTGATGCGCGCCTTCCGCGCCCTGCAGCGCGAGCCGCACCTGGCCGACGCCATGGTCCGCGCCCTCACCTTCGCGGACCGCAGCGTCTCCCCCGAGGTGGACCAGGTCTCCCGGCAGACGACGGCGATCATCCTCGACGCGATGGGCCTGGACGGCGACCCGACCCCGGAACAGCTCTCGGCGGTGCGGGTCATCGAGCACACCTGGCACTCGGCGCTGATCACCTGGCTCTCCGGCCGCGCCTCCATCGCGCAGGTGAGGATCGACATCGAGACGGTGTGCCGGCTGATCGACCTCACGGACACCCGAGCGCGGGACTAGGGCGCAAGGCGCAAAAAAAGACCTACGAGACGGGTTCCGGTCGGCCTTCAGGTCTCTCGACCTTCCGGCCTGTCGACCGTCGATGTCGGCCACAGCGGAAGCCTAAGCTTCACGCCCCAGTCGGCATCTCCGGTCGAGTTCCTTCACTCGCCTCGTAGGCAATTTCTAGATTAGGACTTCTGCGGCCAGATGGAAGACCCCGAACCATGATTTTTATATTTTTTTCGGGCATATCGCCCAGACTCGACGCATGACCCGGGCTACTCCTCCGGCGGGAACACCGGCTCCCCGCTTCCAGCCAGCGTGATCGCGATGGCCTCCACCGGGCAGTTCTCCGCCGCCTGAAGGATCCGCTCCCCCGCGTCGGCGTCCGGTGCGACGGGATGGGACTGGCGGGCGGAGTCGAGGCGGAAGGTGCCGGACGCCTGGTGCACGCACTGCGCCGAGCCGATGCAGACCGAGCGGTCGACCTCGATGTGCCAGCGGTCTCCCATGGGCTACGCCTCCCCGCACCCGGCCGGCAGATGGATCATCTTGTGCTCCAGGTACTCGCCATACCCCTCGGGGCCGAACTCCCGCCCGAGCCCCGAGTTCTTGTAGCCGCCGAAGGGGCCGAGCATGTCGAGGCTGAAGGTGTTCACCGAGTACGTCCCGGTACGGACCTGCCGGGCGATCTCGATGCCGTGCTCCACGTCCGCCGTCCACACGCTGCCGCTCAGTCCGTAGTCGGAGTCGTTCGCGATCTTCACGGCCTCGCTCTCGTCGCCGTAGGCCAGCAGGCAGACGACCGGCCCGAAGATCTCCTCGCGGGCGATCCGCATGGAGTTGTCCACGTCGCCGAAGAGCGTCGGCTCCACGTACCAGCCACGCTCCAGACCCGCGGGCCGCCCGCCGCCGGTGAGGATCTTGGCGCCCTCCTCCTGGCCGATGCGGATGTAGTCGAGGTTGCGCTGCTGCTGCCGCCGCGCCACCAGCGGTCCGACCTGCGTCACGGGGTCCAGCGGGTCACCGACCACGAGGGCGCTCGCCGCGGCGGCGAAGGCGTCGGCGAACTCGTCGTAGCGCGAGCGCGGCACCAGGATGCGGGTCTGGGCGACGCAGGCCTGGCCGTTGTTCATCCAGGCGGCCGGGACGACCCCCGCCACGGTCGTCCCGACGTCCGCGTCCGGCAGCACCACGGCCGCCGACTTGCCGCCCAGTTCCAGGGTCACGCGTGTGAGGTTCCGCGCGGCGACCTCCATGACCCGCTTGCCGGCCGCGACCGAGCCGGTGAAGGACACCTTGTCGATCCCCGAATGCCCCACGAGATACTCACTGACCTCACGGTCCGCGGGCAGGATCGACAGCACGCCCTCGGGCAGCCCGGCCTCACGGGCGATCTCACCGAGGAGGTATGCGTCGAGCGGGGACTCGGGCGACGGCTTGAGCACCACCGTGCAGCCGGTGAGCAGCGCCGGCGCGAGCTTGGCGGCGGCCACGAACTGCGGCACGTTCCACGGCACGACGGCCGCCACCACCCCGACCGGCTCGCGCCGCACCAGGATCTTCCCGAGAACGCCGTCCCGCCGTTCCTCATACGTGAAGTCGCGCGCGACCGTGATCGCCGCGTCCCACACCATCATCGCGCCGAGCGCCTGCGCGAGGACGCTCCAGGAGTACGGGGAGCCGTTCTCGGAGGAGATCACGCGGGCGAGCTCCTCGTGCCGTACCGCGATCGCGTCCTTGATCCTCGTCACGACCCCGATCCGCTCGTCGAGGGTCATGCGCGGCCAGGGCCCCTCGTCGAAGGCACGGCGCGCCACGGCGACGGCCCGGTCGACGTCCTCCCGCGAGGCGTGCGGCACCCGCCCGATGACCTCTTCCGTGTGCGGGGAGACCACCTCGATGACGTCATCACCCAGGGGGTCGGTCAACTCCCCGCCGATGAACAGCTGTCCGTGTTCCACGAGCTCGGTCATGGCGACTGCCTCCTGCGGAGCCGGCGGTGCCGTTCCCTGACGGCATTTCAGAACTGATACCAGTTCTAGTTATAGTGGGCAACGGCCAAGGGCGGGCGGGGCGGAGGCGCGATGACGACGAGCCAGGGCGGGGAGCCGGTGGCGCAGAACGACCACGGCGGGGGCGTACGGTCCTTCAGGGTCCCCATCCCGGACAACCCCCTCGGCCACACACTCGTCCACGTCGTCGACACCGACCGCGGCCCGGTGCTGATCGACACCGGCTGGGACGACCCGGATTCCTGGGACGCGCTCGCGCAGGGCCTGGCGGCCTGCGGCATCTCGCCCGCGGAGGTCTTCGGCGTCGTCATCACGCACCACCACCCCGACCACCACGGCCTGTCCGGCAGGGTCCGCGAGGCCTCCGGCGCGTGGGTCGCGATGCATCCGGCGGACGCCGCGGTCGTGCGGAGGACCCGCGAGACCCGCCCCGAGCGCTGGTACGCGTACATGGCCGACAAACTGGCCGCGGCCGGCGCCCCCGAGGAGCACCTGGCCCCGCTGCGCGCAGCGCACGGCCGCCGGGACCTGCCGGGCCTCACCCCCGCGCTGCCCGACCGCGAGGTCGTCCCCGGGGAACTTCTCGACCTGCCCGGGCGCCGCCTGCGCGCGATCTGGACGCCGGGACACACACCCGGCCATGTCTGCCTCCACCTGGAGGAGGACCACCCGGCCGGACTGCCGGGTCACGGCCGCCTTTTCTCGGGCGACCACCTGCTCCCCGAGATCACGCCGCACATCGGCCTGTACGAGGACCCGGACGACACCACCGCGACCGACCCCCTCGGCGACTACCTCGACTCCCTCGAGCGCGTCGGCCGTCTGGAGCCCGCCGAGGTGCTGCCGGCCCACCAGCACGCGTTCACCGACGCGCCGGGCCGCGTACGGGAGTTGCTGGCGCACCACGGAGAGCGGTTGAGCGGGCTGCTGACCCTGCTGTCCGCCCCGCTCACCCCCTGGCAGCTCGCCGAGCGCATGGAGTGGAACCGCCCCTGGGAGCAGATTCCGTACGGCTCACGGCACATCGCGGTCGCGGAGGCCGAGGCCCATCTGCGCCGACTGGTGAAGCTCGGGCGGGCGGAGGCGGTGGCGGGGAGCGATCCGGTGGCGTACGCGGCGGTGTGAAAAAGCGCTGGCACGACGCGCTCCGCGGTTGCTACCAAGGCACATGGAACACATGGACCCCTTGGAACGCCTTCTGGCCGAACGCGCCTGTGAGCGCGTCGTCATCGACTTCGTCCGCCGCCTCGACCTGGGCGAGCCCTCCTCCGTGGCCGAGCTGTTCACCGAGGACGGCGTCTGGGAGTGGCCGGCGCCGGGAGACGGGCGGCGGTCCGAGGGACGGGAAGCACTGCGGGAGTACTTCGGGTCACGGCCGGCGGACCGGCTCTCGCGCCGGATCATGTCCAACATCCTCGTCACGGTGACGTCGGCGGACACGGCCGAGGCCACGTCGTACTTCACGACGTACCGCGTCGACGGCTACTCCGGCGCCATGGTGCCGCCCGGCCCGCCGGTCCAGGTCGGCCACTACGAGGACACGTTCCGCAAGTGGGACGGCACCTGGCTGCTCGCCTCCCGGACCCTCCACCTGCCCTTCGGCGGCCCGACCACGCGGCTGCCGGGTTAGGCCTGTCTCCCGGCCAAGACCCTGGGGCAGCGCGCGGACCGGCTTCCCGGCTTCACGCCTGCGACGCCGGTCACATCTCCACCCCCGTTCGTGCGGCGCGGGTCACATCGACCGGTTCCGCACCGTATAGCCGCTATTGGCGATACGTGACCCAAACCGTGACGAGCCCCACGTGAGCACCGTC
Organism: Streptomyces sp. NPDC093984; assembly: GCF_044764595.1. Taxonomy (NCBI): domain Bacteria; kingdom Bacillati; phylum Actinomycetota; class Actinomycetes; order Kitasatosporales; family Streptomycetaceae; genus Streptomyces; species Streptomyces sp. NPDC093984. The sequence continues at coordinate 580,695 of NZ_JBIWIM010000003.1, forward strand.
ACCTACGACCCGTGACCGTAGATCCATTGTCGTGACATGTATGCGCCAATTGCCCGCGCGACCTGCGGTTTGAGAGCCAGGTCACACGCGAGACGTTTCCGGCCGATGCGACCACAACTAGTAAAAGGGGTCATTGCGGACATCCCGTCGGCCTGCTTCTCTGGATGACGTCGCCAGGCGCCACGAGCCCACCCGGGTCGCGGCGCCGACGTATGCCCCCCACCGCGTCCCTCGTGGTTCCGGCATGTACGCGGCCACCCATGTACCCGACGAAAAAGGTTTCCTGTGACCGTCTCCTTCATCCGCCGCATCGCTTCCCCGAAGAAGGCCATCGCCGCCACCGCCGTCGCCGCGGCCGCCACCGGCGCGCTGCTCACCTCGGCGCCCGCCCAGGCCGCCACCCCGACCTCGGCGTCCGGCTCGGCCTCTTCCGCCCAGGCGATCGCGCACCAGATGATCCCGGACCCGGCGCAGTACGAAGCGTTCAACAAGATCGTCTCGCATGAGAGCGGCTGGAACCCCCACGCCACCAACGCCTCCTCCGGCGCCTACGGCCTGGTCCAGGCGCTGCCCGCCTCGAAGATGGCGTCCGCCGGCTCCGACTGGAAGACCAACCCGGCGACCCAGATCAAGTGGGGCCTGGACTACATGAACTCCCGCTACGGCAGCCCCGCCGCGGCGTGGAACTTCTGGTCCACCCACCACTGGTACTGATCGAGCCGGTCCACGCGACCACAGCGGTTCCGAGCGACCACGGGTCCCAGGCGACCACACCGGTCCCACGCGACCACGAAGGCGGCGGCCCCCGATTCCGGGGCCGCCGCCTTCGGCGTCTCCGGTCAGCGGCGCACCGTGTCGAAGAACCGCACGACCTGCGGCGCCGACACGGCGAACGACCCGAAGTGGTCCACCTGCCCCTGGTTCACCAGCCGCACCCGCCCGCCGTGCCCGGTGAGTCCGGCGGCGCAGTTGCGCGCGTTCCCGATCGGCACGTCGGTGTCGGCCGCCCCCGCGTACAGCCGCACCGGCGCCTCGGGCTTCCAGTCGCAGGTGCCGTCGGCCGCACGCATCACGGCCCGCAGCACACCGCTCGGATGCCGCATGCGCTCGTGGAAAGCGGGCGTGAGCAACTCGCTCACGCTGGGCGGCAGCGCCTTCACGACGTCCTCGTCCGCGTGGGTGCCGTCGAACAGGGCCTCCACCCGGTTCGCGTACGGGGCGCGGAACACCTCGGACGGCTTGTCGTAGAGGTGGTGCAGGCGGTTCTGCGCGACCAGCCAGTACGCGGTGTACAGCACACCGCTGGTGTCGTTGACCCGGCCGTCGAACAGCGCCGGGACCTCCTGCCCCTCGATGTCGTACGGGCCGCTGACGGGCGCCAGCGCCTTGAGCCGGAACGTCTGGCCGGCGCCCTGCCGCAGCGCGCGCCCGAGCGCCATCGCGACCTGCCCGCCCTGGGAGAAGCCCGTCACATAGACGTCGCCGCTGAGCGGCCTGCCGAGGCGGGCGGCCGCCGTACGCGCCGCGCGCAGCATGTCGACGGACGCCGTGACGGAGGAGCGGGTGTCCATGTAGGGGTGCCGGCCGGGGCCCTCGCCGAGGCCCAGATAGTCGGGCGCGGCGACGGCACGGCCGGCGCTCGCGTTCAGGTAGGAGGGGACCCGGCCGAAGTCGTCGCCCACGGAGGGGGCGTCACCGCGGTACACCATCGTGCCGTGCGTGTCGGACACCAGGTCGAGCCGGTGCGCGCCGCCGGCGGGCAGTGTGAGCAGGCCGGTGGCAGTGGTGGGTTTGCCGTACGGGTCGACGGTCCGGTACGTCAGCCGGTAGCCCGTGACGCCGTACCGCACGGTGTCCGTGGCGATGTTCCGGCCGGCCAGGAAGGTCCGTACGCCGGTGGCGTCCCGGGACACGACCGGGGTAAGCGAGACGAGGGTGCCGCGACGGGGGGCTGTCGTCTCCCGCGTGTGCGTCGCCGCGACCGCGGGGGCCGCGGCGAGGCCCGCGAGCAGGAGGGCCGCGGTGGCGGCGAGCCCGCGTCTGACCGTCCAACTCGTATGGTTCTCTTGGTGTTTGTGCGTGTTCTCCCTCATGATCCGAGGCTATGGGCCGCCCCGTCGGCCCGGACATCCGAACATCCCCCGCGTCCGGGGTGTACCTGAGTACACCGCGCCCGTCCCACTGCCCGGAGGCCCGTATGAGCACTGACACACCGGTGGAGGAACCCGGAACGCGCGGACTGCGCCTGGTCCCCGCGCTCCTGGTGATGACCGTGATCAGCGGCATCGTCGACGCGGTGAGCTACCTCGGGCTCGGGCACGTCTTCACGGCGAACATGACCGGCAACGTGGTGGTGCTCGGCTTCGCCGCCGCCGGGGCGCCCGGCTTCTCCACCTCGCACGCGGTGGTCTCACTGGGATCGTTCCTGGTGGGGGCGGTGGCGGGCGGACGCGCGGGACGGCGGTACGGCGGCGGGTCGCGGCGCGCCTGGGCCCGGCTGGCGCTCGCGGTCGAGGCGGTGCTGCTCGGGGCATCGGCGGCGGTCGCCTTCATCGCGCCGGGCACCACCACGACCAGGTACACGCTGATCGCGGTGACGGCCTTCGCGATGGGGGTGCGCAACGCGACGGTACGGAAGCTGGCCGTGCCCGACCTGACGACGACCACCGTCCTCACCTCGACCCTGACCGGGCTCGCCTCGGACTCCCGGCTCGGCGGGGGCACGGGCAGGCGCTCCCGGCGCCGCGCGGCCTCGGCGATCTCCCTGCTGGCGGGCGCGGTCCTGGGCGGCTGGTTGGTGATCCACCACGGCCTGGGCTGGCCCCTGCTGCTCACCGCGGTGGCGACGGCCGTGCTGGGGGTGGTCGCTTCCGGGCGGGAGTGACGGCGTCCCCGGCGCGCCATCGGGGCGACGACGAACCCGACAGGCAGCGCCCCGGTTCCGGTGACGGCCCGTACCGCGAGCCGATCCGGTAGGTGCCGGGCGCGGTCACCGTGAGCCGCGTGAAGCCGCCCTCCCGGCTCAGGCGCACCACCTCCTCGGTGCACAACCACGGCGAGTGGGCGAGCCGGACGGCGAGGCGGCTGCGCCGTGCGGGTCTCGGGGGAGGCAGGGGCGGGGCGTAGGGGTGATGCCCCTGCCTCCCTCGGGGCGGGCCGGCGGCGCCGGGAGGCCGGCGGCCCGGGTCCGTCAGCCCACGGTGACCGGGAGCTCCTTCACGCCGTTGATCCAGGCGGAGCGCAGGCGGCGCGGGTCGCCGGCCGGTTTGATGTCCGGCATGGCGTCGGCGAGCGCGTCGAAGATGAGGTCGATCTCCAGGACGGCCAGGGACTTGCCGAGGCAGTAGTGGGGGCCTCCGCCGCCGAAGCCGAGGTGCGGGTTGGGGTCGCGGGTGATGTCGAAGACGTCCGGGTGGTCGAAGACCTCGGGGTCGTGGTTGGCGGAGGAGTAGAAGAGCCCCACGCGGTCGCCCTTCCTGATGTGCTTGCCGCCGAGTTCGGTGTCCTGGGTGGCGGTGCGCTGGAAGGCGTTGACCGGGGTCGCCCAGCGGACGATCTCCTCGGCGGCGGTACGGGGCCGCTCCCGCTTGTAGAGGTCCCACTGGCCGGGGTGGGTGAGGAAGGCGTGCATGCCGTGCGTGATGGCGTTGCGGGTGGTCTCGTTGCCGGCGACGGCCAGCATCAGCACGAAGAACCCGAACTCGTCGGAGCTGAGGTTCCCCTCGTCCTCGGCGGCCACCAGCGTCGTCACGATGTCCTCCGCCGGGCACTGCTTGCGGTCGGCGGCCATGTTCATGGCGTACGAGATGATCTCGGTGGCCGACCGGGCGCCGACCTCCTCGGTGACGGCGTACTCGGGGTCGTCGTACGCGATCATCTTGTTCGACCAGTCGAAGATCTTGGCCCGGTCGTCCTGGGGGATGCCGATCAGCTCGGCGATGGCCTGCAGCGGCAGTTCGCAGGCGACCTGGGTGACGAAGTCGAAGGGGCCGTCCTGGGCGAGGGCCCCGTGGACGATGGCCCGGGCGCGGGCCCGCAGCCGGTCCTCCAGGGCCCGGATGGCGCGCGGGGTGAACCCGCGCTGGACGATCTGGCGGACCCGGGTGTGCTCGGGCGGGTCCATGTTCAGCATGATCAGCCGCTGGGCGTCGATCGAGTCGCGCTCGATGTGCTCGTTGAACCGGATGATCGCGGTGTTGAGGGACGAGGAGAAGATCTCCGGGTGCGTGGAGACGTACCTGACGTCGGCGTGCCGGGTGACCGCCCAGTACCCCGCGTCCTGGAAGCCCGCGAGCCCGGGCGGCTGGGGTATCCAGCACACCGGTTCGGCCCCGCGCAGTGCGGCGAACTCCGGCAGGGGCACGCGGTGGTGCAGCAGATCGGGATCGGTGAAGTCGAACCCGTCGGGCAGCGCGGGACAGGGCATGGGCGACCCCCACCATTCTGACGGCCTATCAGGAATTGCGGTGAAGGTAGTAACGGGTTCTACAAGCCGCAAGGGGCACGGCGCCCCGATTGCGTGCGAGACTCGTGCAGATCACGACTTCTGAGGCTGCACGACCCTTGCGGCCCTGGACACCCTGTCAGCAAACTGCACACAGAACTAGAACGCGTACTAGTTCTGCGTGGCGGGTGGGCCGGGACGCCCGCGCCGCGCGGGTGACCGAGGAGAGGACGAACCCCCCATGGCCGCGGAACCCGTGATCGTCGAAGCCGTGCGCACCCCCATCGGCAGGCGCGGCGGCGCGCTCGCCCATCTGCACCCCGCCTACCTCCTGGGCGAGACCTACCGTGAACTCCTCGGCCGCACCGGCATACCCGCCGACTGCGTCGAACAGGTCGTCGGCGGCACGGTGACGCACGCCGGTGAGCAGTCGATGAATCCGGCGCGCACGGCGTGGCTGACGATGGGCCTGCCCTACGAGACGGCGGCGACGACGGTCGACTGCCAGTGCGGCTCGTCCCAGCAGGCCTCGCACATGGTGGCCAACATGGTCGCGGCGGGCGTGATCGACGTGGGCATCTCATGCGGCGTCGAATCCATGTCCCGGGTGCCGCTCGGCTCCGGCTCCAAGCACGGTCCGGGCAAGCCCTTCCCCGACGAGTGGAACGTGGACCTCCCGAACCAGTTCGAGGCGGCCGAGCGGATCGCCCGCCACCGCGGCCTCACCCGCGAGAACGTGGACGCGCTGGGCCTCATCTCCCAGGAACGGGCGGCGATCGCCTGGTCGGAGGAGCGGTTCAAACGCGAGACGTTCGCCGTGCAGGTGCCGACGACGGAGGAGGAGCAGCGGGCCGGCCAGGGCATGTGGCGGCTGGTCGACCGGGACGAGGGCCTGCGGGACACGTCGATGGAGGCGCTGTCCCGCCTGAAGCCGATCATGCCGACGGCGGTGCACACGGCGGGCAACTCCTCACAGATCTCGGACGGCGCGGCGGCGATCATGTGGGCGTCGAAGCGGATGGCGCGCGCGCTGAAGCTGCGCCCGCGCGCCCGGATCGTGGCCCAGGCCCTGGTGGGTTCCAACCCGCACTTCCACCTGGACGGCCCGATCGACGCGACCAAGGCGGTGCTGGGGAAGGCCGGGATGTCCCTGAGGGACATCGACCTGGTGGAGATCAACGAGGCGTTCGCGTCGGTGGTTCTGAGCTGGGCACAGGTCTTCGACCAGGACCTGGAGAAGGTGAACGTGAACGGGGGCGCGATCGCACTGGGCCACCCGGTGGGAGCGACCGGGGCCCGGCTCATCACCACGGCACTGCACGAACTGGAACGCACCGACAAGGAGTTCGCGCTGGTGACGATGTGCGCCGGGGGTGGGCTGGCCACCGGGACGATCATTCAGCGGTTGTAGTCCAGTCGAGGAACGCCGTGAAGGTGGAGGACTCGAAAGCGAGCACCGGCCCGCTGGAGTTCTTGGAGTCGCGGACAGCTACGGTGGCGCCGGGGAGATCGGCGATCTCAACACAATCGCCGCCCTGGTCGCCGCTGTAGCTGGACTTACGCCAGTTGCTCTCCATAGCGGTCCTCCATCACTCGCCGGATCAACGCCGCCGAGTCCCTGATGGAGAGCGCGACGGCCCGAAGATGATCGTAACGGAGCGAGCAGTCCTTGACGGTGTCCGGGTTGGCGGTCGGGTGCCCGCTGCCGTAACCCTCGGTGTAGACGATGTCCGGGTCATTGGCACAGCGGTAGAGGTTGAACGAGCCTTGCAATCCCGCGTGTTCACCGGCCTCGAACGGAAGCACCTGGACATTGATCCGCGGATTGTCCTCGAACGACAACAAGTGATCGAGCTGACCTCGCATGGTCTCCCGGCCGCCAATCTCCTGATGCAAGGCGGCCTCACTGAGGACCATCCAGAGAACGGGCGGCTCCTCCGCTTCGAAGATGCGCTGCCGGGCCAGCCGTACCGCAGTGCGGTCGTCGAGGTTCTCCTTGTCCATAGCTCCCAGTACGGCACGAACGTACGCCTCGGTCTGGAGGAGGCCATGGACCACATGCGTCTGGAAGGTGCAGATCTCCATCGCCCGCGTCTCCAACTCCGCCATCTGTTGGAACCACGCCGGAAGCTGACTCCGCATCACCAGCCCGACCAGCCGCGACAGCAACCCGCCCGTCCCAAGCGCCGCATCCACCCGCTCGCTGAACTCCGGCGTAGGCAACTTCCGTGCCGTCTCGATCTGCCCCACCAGCGACCCGGTGTAGTTGACGATGTCCCCGAGCTGCTTCTGCGTCAGCCCGGCGGCCTCCCGGTGCCTGCGCAGCTCGAAGCCGTAGTAGTCGAGCGGTGAGGCGCCCGGGTCGAGGATGCTGATGTGGGTCACGCACGGCCCCTTTCGCGCAACACGGCCCACCGAGGGACCAGTTGTATCCAATCCATAGCGGAGCGTAGTCGGCCGAGGTCAAGCTCGTCCTGTGAACGACTACCTTCCCGTCGCCCTGCTGGGCCCCCTCCCCACCCGGTACCGCATGCACCTCACCGTCGGCGAGCACTCGGCGCGGCACATCCGGCGTATCGTCCGCTCGTTCCTCCAGGAGTGGGAGATGGCGGAGCTGGCGGACGCCGCCGAGCTGGCCGTGACCGAGCTGGTCGCCAACGTCGTACGCCACGTTCCCGACCGGCGCTGCACACTGCGGGTGGTGCGGCAGACGGCGGGCGTCCGGGTCGAGGTGACCGACAGCTCGCCCGAACCCCCCTCCACGCCCACTGACTTGTCACTGGATGCGGAGTGCGGCCGGGGCCTCCTCCTGCTCGACGCGGTGGTCGGCAAGTGGGGCGTGGAACCGCACGGCGCGGTGGGCAAGACCGTGTGGTTCGAGTGCGAGGCCGGGACCGTCGCTTGACGCGCGTGAGCAGCCCCGCCGGAAGGCCGGTGGGGCTACACTCCGCCGCTCGGTGTCAGCTCAGCGTGTAAGTGCCACGCCGGTTTTCGGCACGTCACCTTGAAGCACAGTGTTCTTTCCGCCACTGGAAGAACCGGTCAGGGGTGTTGGTGATGACGCCGTCGACACCCCACGACGTCGCGTTCTGCCATTTGCGTTCGCCGTCGACCGTCCAGACGAACGTCTGGACTCCGGCCGCCCGGAGCCGGGCCACCGTCTCGGGCCGGGCCGAGAGGCTGTTGACGTTCACCGCGTACGCGGTGAGGGAGAACTTCCGGGCCGTCGCCACCGGGTCCGCGTCGAGGTCGTCCCGCAGCAGCGCCAGTCTGATCTTGTACGGGGAGGCCGCCGCGTGGCGCACGATGTTCTCGTCGAAGGACTGGACCACGGTGCGGTCGGTCATTCCGGTCTCGGAGACAAGCCTCAGGACCTGGTCGACCGCCGCGGACGTCTGTGGGCCCTTGATCTCGAGGAGGAGCCGAACCGGCTGGGCCTTGACGGCGGTCAGCGCCTGACGCAGCGTCGGGACGTGCCCGCCGCCCTTCACCGTCAGCCTGGACACCTCCTGCGCGGTGAGCTCGTCGATGCGGCCGGTGCCGTCGGTCGTCCGGTCCACGGTGGCGTCGTGCATGATGACCGGTTGGCCGTCCTTGGTGAACTGCACGTCGGTCTCGACGTAGTCGGCGCCGTGACCGGCTGCCGCCTCGAAGGAGGCGATCGTGTTCTCCGGCGCGCGCCGAGGAGAACCGCGATGCCCGATGACACGGGTGCCCGAACAGTCGGCGGTAGGGCTCTTCCGCGGCTCGTGAGCCGCGGGTGTCCCTGACGTCCGGCCGGTAAGAGCAGCAACGCCCAAGGTCGCGACCACGGCCGTCGTCACCCCGATGGACAGCACATATCTGCCACGCGGTTTCGGACGGGCCGAACCTGGCGTAGGGCGCCGTCCCATGTACGAATCCCCCGTGGAAGACCTTTGAATGAAGCGATGAGCCCGACGATCCTACTCGACGGTTAACAAATTTTCACATGGGCCTCACAGCCACCTTCACGCCTCAGCTGACGCACGCCCCTCGGACGGTTCGGTTCCGGCTCCGGTACGCGAGATGGATCACAGAATGACCGGCGGGCGGCCCGGCGCAGCGGGCCCGTAACGGCTGTACATGGCATGTTTTCGCGCTCTACGCGCTGGACCGGTTACCGACCGTTATGGCGGCAAGTTCCCTTATGGTCGTTTTTCGGCTCGCCACTACGGCAAGCCTTGTTCCTGTAGCTGGTCCTGGTCCATCGCCGTGCCAGACCCTGGGCCCAGCCCGTGGCCGGACCTGCCGGCCCTCGGCGGCCGGCCCCTCGGCCCCGCCCGCGGCTCCGCGGCCCATCCCTGACCGGCCCGGCCGGCCTCTGCGGCCGACCACCGGTCCGCCGTACGGAGACGCAGCAGACGCACGCCCCGTACTACGGCGGGCCCTGCCCCTGTCCCCGTCGAAAGGTAGGCGAGCGAACCCTTGTCGGCTGCCACAGTTGCCGCTTCCCGCTCCACTCCCGTCCCCAAAGCCCCCGACGCCACCGTCACCGATCCCGCGCTGGTCAAGCGCGCCGTACAGGCCGCCGCGCTCGGCAACGCCATGGAGTGGTTCGACTTCGGCGTCTACAGCTACATCGCGGTCACGCTGGGCAAGGTGTTCTTCCCGTCCGGCAACTCCACCGCGCAGCTGCTGTCCACCTTCGGCGCGTTCGCCGCGGCCTTCCTGGTCCGCCCGCTCGGCGGGATGGTCTTCGGGCCGCTCGGTGACCGCGTCGGGCGCCAGAAGGTGCTCGCCGTCACCATGATCATGATGGCGATCGGCACGTTCTCGATCGGCCTGATCCCGTCGTACACGGCGATCGGCGTCGGCGCGCCGATCCTGCTGCTCGTGGCCCGGCTGGTGCAGGGCTTCTCGACCGGTGGCGAGTACGCGGGCGCGTCCACGTTCATCGCCGAGTACGCGCCGGACAAGAGGCGCGGCTTCCTCGGGAGCTGGCTCGAGTTCGGCACGCTCGCCGGATACATCGGCGGCGCGGGCCTGGTCACCCTGATGACGGCCCTGCTGTCCTCCCACGACCTGGTGTCCTGGGGCTGGCGGATCCCGTTCCTGATCGCCGGTCCGATGGGCGTCATCGGGCTCTACCTGCGGCTGCGCCTGGAGGAGACCCCCGCGTTCGCGGCCGAGGTGGAGAAGGCCGAGGCCGCCCGGCCCAGGGTGCCGCTGCGCGAGATGATCACCGGCCAGTGGAAGGCGCTGCTGCTGTGCATGGGGCTGGTGCTCGTCTTCAACGTCACCGACTACATGCTGCTGTCGTACATGCCGAGCTATCTGACCAGTGAGCTGAAGTACGACGAGACGCACGGGCTGCTGGTCGTGCTCGCCGTGATGGCGCTGATGATGATCGTGCAGCCCTTCGTGGGCGCGCTGACCGACCGGGTCGGCCGCCGTCCGGTGATCGCTGCGGGCTGCGCGGGTTTCCTGTTCCTGTCCGTCCCGGCGATCCTGCTGATCCGCCAGGGCAGCCTGCTCGCGGTCGCGCTCGGCATGGGCGCGCTGGGGCTGCTGCTGGTCTGCTTCACGGCGGCCATGCCGTCCGCCCTGCCGGCCCTCTTCCCGACCCGGGTCCGCTACGGCTCGCTGTCGATCGGCTTCAACGTCTCGGTGTCGCTGTTCGGCGGCACGACCCCGCTGGTGGTCACGGCGCTGATCGGCGCGACCGGGAACATGATGATGCCCGCCTACTACATGATGGCGGCGGCCGTGATCGGCGGTGCCGCGGTGTGGTTCATGACGGAGTCGGCGGGCCGCCCGCTGCCGGGTTCGGCACCGTCGCTGGAGCGGGGCGCGGAGCGCTGATCCGGTCCACCTGAGCCGACTCCCGGGTGACGTGCCGCTCGACCGGGCGGTACGTCACCCGACTGGTGGAAATCGGCTGACACGGCACCCTGCCCTGGCTATATTCGTTAGGGAGCCTAGTTAGGTGATCTAACCAGCCATATGAAAGGCATGGTGCATGAGCACAGCTCAACAGCTCTGGGACGACGTGGACGCCTACTTCACGGACCTGCTCGCCCCCGAGGACGAGGCGCTCACCGCGGCCCTGCGGGACAGCGACGCCGCTGGACTGCCGCACATCAACGTGGCGCCGAACCAGGGCAAGCTGCTCCAGCTCCTGGCCCGGATCCAGGGCGCCCGCCGCATCCTGGAGATCGGCACGCTCGGCGGGTACAGCACGATCTGGCTGGGCCGCGCCCTGCCCGCGGACGGCCGGCTGGTCACGCTCGAGTACCAGGCCAAGCACGCGGAGGTCGCCCGCCGGAACCTCGAACGAGCGGGCCTCGCCGGGATCACGGAGGTGCGCGTCGGCCCGGCGCTGGAATCGCTGCCCAAGCTGGCCGAGGAGCAGCCCGAGCCGTTCGACCTGGTGTTCATCGACGCGGACAAGGTCAACAACGCGCACTACGTCGAGTGGGCGCTGAAGCTGACCCGCCCCGGCAGCCTGATCGTCCTCGACAACGTGGTGCGCGGCGGCCAGGTCACCGACGCGGGCAGCGAGGACCCGAGCGTGCGGGGGACCCGGGCCGCGCTGGAACTGATGGCCTCGAACCCGAAGTTGAGCGCGACGGCGGTGCAGACGGTGGGCAGCAAGGGGCACGACGGGTTCGCGCTGGCCCGGGTGGTGGGCTGACCACCCGGGCAATCCTCAGGCCTCCTGGTAGAAGCCCACGTTGACGCTGCGCGGGGCGGTGCGGTCCTGGATGACCAGCTCCCCGGAGGCGCCCTGCGGGAGCTGGACCGCCCCGCCGTAGGGCAGGGGCTGCGCGGGGTGTCCGGCGAGGGTGAGCAGGACCTCGGAGGAGGGGTCGGGCTGGGAGCCACGCAACCAGGTGACCTGCCAGGCACCGTCGGGGCCGCACTGGAACTCCAGATGGACGCGGGAGACGAACAGCCAGTCGTCGGGGGTCGCCAGCCGGCACACGGACCTGTCCCGGCCCACCCGCAGCACGGTGCCCGGGTCGCTGGGCGCGTCGGCCATCTGCATGCCGGCCGTCGCCCCGGCGTCCGCCGCGGAGACCGAGGCCATGGTGAGTTCGAGCACGTGCGCTCCTTCGGGTGCGGCGGTTCAAGTGTGCTGCGGTCCGGCCCGATTGGCGTGCCGCGCCGGAATGATAATTCGCCCGATCGCCCCGTCGGGTGACGTCCCGCACAATGAACCCATGACCGAGCGCAAGCCACCCGGTGTCAGCTTCGAGTCGTTCGCCGACAAGCAGATCCGTGACGCCCAGGCACGAGGTGAGTTCGCGAACCTCCCCGGCGCCGGCGAGCCGTCACCGGGCGTCAGCGACACGGCGTACGACGAGCTGTGGTGGATCAAGCGCAAGATGGCCCGCGAGGGGATCTCGGTCCTGCCGCCGACACTGGCCCTGCGCAAGGAGGCGGAGGACACGCTGGCGGCGGCCGCTCAGGCACCGTCGGAGCGGGTGGCGCGGCGACTGGTCGAGCAGCTGAACGTGAAGATTCGCGACATGATGTTCAAGCCGCCGCCGGGCCCGCCGCTCGGCCTGAAGCCGTACGACGTGGAGGCGGTCGTCGAGGAGTGGCACGAACGCCACGGGGGGCGCTCGGGAGCGGGGTGAGCGCCCGGGAGCGGGTCCGGGGAAGCGGCGAGTTTCACGGCATCGGGGCCGTAGTGCACTTTCTGCGCGAGGTGATCTGGATGGCGCAGGCCCCACAGCGGCCGTCGAGTCAAGCGGCTGCCGGGCCGACGCGGTGACACAGCGAGCGGGGCCGGCCCGGAGGTGTCGTCCGGGCCGGCCCCGCTCGCCGGGGGCCGCTCACTTTCCGGGGCGGCCCCGCTCGCCGGGGGCCGCTCACATGTTCAGCAGCCGCTCCGCCGTCGCCCGGTAGTCCCGGAGCGCCAGGCGCAGCTGTTCCGTGTCGCCCGTCGGGTGGGCGGCGTCGCCCGTTTCCTGCCAGGACGCCTTAAGGGTCCGGCGCCGGGAGGACACGGCCTCCGCGATGCGCGAGGCGACCTCCTGGACCACCTGGTCCGCCTCCTCGACGGCCTCCTTGGGCCGGTCGACGAACCTGCCGACCGCGTGCTGCAACCGCAGCTCGAACTTGTCGCACTCGTCGCGCGGCAGCAGCCGGGGCTCCCGGGAGGAGCCCGCCGCACCCGGCCGGGACTCACCGGTGTCGGGCCGGAACTCCGCCGCCGACCGGGGCTCACCCGCCCCGGACCGGTACTCGCCCGCGACCCCGGACTCCCCTGCCTCCGGCCGGAACTCCGCGCCCGACCGGCGCTCATCCGTCTCGGGGCGGAACTCCGCCGCCGATCGGGGCTCTCCGGTGTCGGGCCGACGCCCCGTCGCTTCCGGGCGCTCGGCGGCGCCGCCCGGTGTCCATTCCGTCATCACGCTCAACTCCCCTTCACATGCTGCCTGTGGAACGCCCACGGCAGACGGGACTGCCCGGCGTTGCCGGCGGCGTGCCGGGGCGTCTTCTCCGTGGGGCCGGCCGACTGCCGGCGCGGGGGTGCCACCAGGTCCTCGAAGAGCGCACGCGCCTCCAGCATGGCCTCACGCATCTCTTCCGTGTCCGAGCCGTCCGCGGAGATGCCGGTGTCCGGGGCGTGGGCGGCCCGGTGCAGCCGGCGGTAGCCGTGGACGTGGTGGGCGTGGTGCACGGACAGCGCGTCGAGCTGCTCCTCGTAGTGCGCGCCGTCCGGGAAGCCCCGCACGCCCGCCAGCTCGGCGAGCAGGCGGTCCGCCTCGGCCACCGCCTCACCCGGGGAGTCGACGAAGCGCTCCTGCGCGGCCGCCCAGCGCGCCGCGTACCGTTCGCGCTCGGCCGGCTCCAGCGGGTGCTCGTTCAACGCGCCGTACTTGTTCAGCCGCTCGGTCAGTTCGCGCTCCGCGGCCTTGGTGTCGCCGTCGTGCCGGGCCACGGTCCGCTCGTACTCCGGTCCGAAGCGGCGCTTCAGGCTCCGACCTCCGACCGCGCCCCGGGCCCGTGGGGACACGGCGGCAGCGCCCGCTAGGGCGGCCGCCACGATCACGATCACGATCAGAGCGATGATCCAGCCTGTGGACATGGGTGCCTTCCGGGGTCGCCTTCAGGTCTTACGGCCCGGCGGGCCGTCTCCCGCCCGGGTTGCCCGGACGGCCGCCCCCAAACGAGCCGCCCGGCCACGTGCCGCCGGAAGGCCGGGGGGCACGCACGTAATTCGTTTGCGCGCACCTCCCGGGCCCTTTGGAGAATGTCCCGCATGAGCTGGACCATCGCCCCGGAACCCTTCGACTCCCCGGTCGCCGCCGCCCTGTGGCGGGCGTACTACACGGAGGTCAGCGACCGCTGGTACCTGCTGCACGAGGGGCGTCGCACGGACCCCGACGAGCTGGAGCGTGAGATAGCCGCCGACAGGGGCGACTACCTGGCGCCGCCCGGCGGGGTGCTGCTGGTGGCCCGTCACGACGGCCGCCCGGCGGGCATGGCGGGCGTTCGCCTGATGGATCCGGCGACCGCCGAGCTCAAGCGGGTCTTCGTGCACCCGGACGTGCGCGGCAAGGGCGGCGCCCCGCTCCTCGTGACCGCCGCCGAGGACGCGGCCCGCGCGCTGGGCGCCGGGCGTATGGTCCTCGACACCCGCGGCGACCTGGTCGAGGCCCGGGCCCTGTACGCCCGCCTCGGCTACGTCGAGACGGCGCCGTACAACGACAACCCGTACGCGGAGCACTGGTTCGGCAAGCCACTGGTCTGATCGTCCGCATCCGGGGCCGGCCGGCGACTGCTCAGGAGAGCCGCTAGGTGTGCTGTCCCGGGACGTTGGTGACAGGCGACAACGCCGCAGATGCGCGTGCCAGGCCCCGCGAGCCCGGCCTGATCCAAAAGAGAGGCCCTAGACGGCCCGGCCGAGCTGTCCCGGCGTCGTCGAGCCGTTGTGCGGGCGTTCCGCGTCCGAGCCGCACAGCTCCGCGTTCAGTTCCTGGACCAGCTTGATCAGGTCGGTGGGGCGGTCGGGGCCCCACCAGTCGCCGAGCAGTTCGGCCAGGGACTCCTCACGCGCCTCGGCGAGGCGGTCGGCGACCTCGCGGCCCTGTTCGGTCAGCACCAGGTCGAGCCCTTCGCGCACCCCGAGGCGCCGCTCCTCCACCTGCCGTGCGGCGGCGATGATGACGTGCAGCGGAACCGAGCTGCGCTCGGCGAGCAGCGCCGGCTCGGCCCAGCCGTGCTTCTTCATCCGCAGCAGCAGCCAGCTCGTCGCGGGCAGCAGGTCGTACCCGGCCCGCCGGGTGATCTTCTCGTAGATCTGCCGGCGCCCCTCCCGGGAGCCGAGCAGGGACAGCGCGCGACTGGCCTCCTCGTACGACGAGCGGTGCACCGGGTTGCTCGCCAGGGTCTCCGACACGTCCGGTGCCGTGACCGAGCCGCGCAGCTTGTCCTCGCGCAGGAACCAGGCCAGGACGAAGCCGAGGAGGGCGACCGGGGCGGCGTAGAGGAAGACGTCGGTGATGGAGGAGGAGAACGCGTGCAGCACGGAGGGCCGGACGGTGGGCGGCAGGGCCGCGATACCGCGCGGGTCGGCCTTCAGGGCGGCCGGGCTGACGCCCGGCGGGAGCGGATGCCCGGCGAGCGCGGCCACGAGCTTGTCGGCGAGGCGGCCCGCGAAGACCGTGCCGAAGACGGCCACGCCGAACGAGGCGCCGATGGAGCGGAAGAAGGTGGCGCCGGAGGTGGCGACGCCCAGGTCCTCGTAGGCGACGGCGTTCTGCACGATCAGCACCAGCACCTGCATGACGAGACCGAGGCCGAGGCCGAAGACGAGGAAGTAGCCGCTCATCTCGGCGGTGCTGCTGTTCTCGGTGAGCCGGTGCAGCAGGAGCAGGCCGATGGTGGTGACGGCGGTGCCCGCGATCGGGAACACCTTCCAGCGGCCGGTGCGGCTGACGATCTGGCCGGAGGCGGTGGAGGACAGCAGCATGCCGGCCACCATCGGCAGCATGTGCACCCCGGACAGGGTGGGGCTGATGCCGTGGACGATCTGCAGGAACGTCGGCAGGTACGTCATCGCGCCGAACATCGCGAAGCCGACGATGAAGCTGATGACGGCGGAGAGCGTGAAGGTGCGGACGCGGAAGAGCTTCAGGGGCAGGACGGGTTCGGCGGCGCGGCGTTCGACGAGGAGGAACGCCACGAGCAGCACGGCGCCGAGGGCGGCCAGGCCGGCGATCTGCGGTGAGCCCCACGCCCAGGTGGTCCCGCCGAGCGAGGCCACGAGGACCAGGCAGGTGGCGACGGAGGCGATGAGGAGGGTGCCGAGGTAGTCGATGACGTGCCGTTCGGCCTTCCGTGGGATGCGCAGGGCCGTGGCGATCACGGCGAGGGCGATCACACCGACGGGCAGGTTGACGTAGAAGACCCAGCGCCAGCTGAGGTGCTGGGTGAACAGGCCGCCGAGCAGCGGGCCGAGGACGCTGGTCGCACCGAAGACGGCACCGAACAGGCCCTGGTAGCGGCCCCGCTCCCGGGGCGGGACGATGTCGCCGACGATGGCCATCGACAGCACGATGAGCCCACCGCCGCCGAGGCCCTGCAGGGCGCGGAAGCCGATCAGCTCGGGCATGTTGCGTGCCATGCCGCACAGCGCGGAGCCGATCAGGAAGAGCACGATCGCGGCCTGGAACAGCTTCTTGCGCCCGTACTGGTCACCGAGCTTGCCCCACAGGGGGGTGGCCGCGGTGGAGGCGAGCAGATATGCGGTGACCACCCAGGACAGATGCTCCAGACCGCCGAGGTCGCTGACGATGGTGGGCAGCGCGGTGGAGACGATCGTCTGGTCGAGGGCGGCCAGCAGCATGCCGAGCAGCAGTGCGCCGATGGACACGAGGACGCCGCCGTGCACGCTGTCGTCGCCGGGCGCGTGGCGTGCGGCGACGGAGCCGCCGGTGCCCGCACCGGTGGCGGTGCCGGGTATGGCCGGTTCCGTGGGACGCGTGCCCTCTCCCGCCGCCCTGCCCTGGGTGTCATCGGTCATGAAGGCCTCCCGTGGACGGTCGTACGACCTCCGTGCGCTGTCGTCCATCGTGCACTCTCATCGTGGTGGGTGTGACCCGTTATGGCCTGTTGAGTCCTGATGGGAGGGAGGAATTCCGGGGGCTGCCGGGAGATTCGGTGAGGGAGATCTGCATAATTTCTGGAATTCGGCGGGGAGGGGACCCACGCGTGAACGGACCGAACGGACAGGCCTGTCCGGAGTGCGCGGCACCGCGACGAGGGGACGGCACACCGTCGTGCGGATGCACCCGGCGGGCGGCCGAGGCACTCCAGGAGGCGCGCACGGCGGAGGCGGCAGCGGCGGAGGACTTCGATCCGCTGCGCATCAGGCCGTATGTGGAGCTGGGGGACGAGACGGTACGACTGGGGGCCGTACCGGAGGAGCCGGACGCGACGGTGCGACTGGGCGCCGTATCGGATGTATCGGATGCGATGCCGCAGTCGGCTGCCGTGTCGGGCGAGCCGGACGCGACGGTGCGACCGGACGCCGTACGGGACGAGCCGGACGCGACGGTGCAGTCGGCTGCCGTACCGGACGTGACGACGGCTCTCCCGGCCGTGCCCGACGAGGAGGACCGGGCCGCCGCCGCCCCCACGGACGCCGAGCCGCGGCCCCGGCGCCTTCGGCGCACCGTCCTGCTGACCACCGGGGGTGCGATGGTCGCGGTCGTGGCGGCGGCAGGTTACGCGAGCGGGCTGTTCTCCTACGACCCTCCGAAGCGGGACGGTGCGCTGCCGCAGGAGGTACGGGCGAGCGTGCCGGAGGCGTCGGCGGCGGCCGGTACGTCGGCGCCGCCCGCAACGGTGTCCAAGGCGGCGCCCCCGCCGAGCAGGAAGCGGTCGCCGAGTGCGAGCCCGTCGCCGTCGTCGTCACCGTCACCGTCGAGCCCGTCCACCACGCCGTCCACGTCGCCGACCCCGAGCGGCACACCGACGACCGCACCGCCCACCGCAACGGCGTCGCCGGGCACGCACGCCCAGCCCCACCAGAGCGCCTCCGTCCTCCGCACCGGCGACCAGGGCCCGGAGGTCAGGGAACTGCAGCTCCGCCTGCGCCAACTCGGCCTGTACCTGGGCCCCGCGAACGGCACCTACGACGCCCAGGTGGAGAGCGCGGTCCGCAACTACCAGATCAGCCGGGGCATCACACAGGACGAGCCAGGGGTGTACGGGGCGGCAACGAGAGCAAGGCTGGAAGCGGAAACGACGCGGCCGTAGTCCGCGGCTTCCGCCGCGAGGCCGGGCCCTGTGGTCGGAACTCCCGCGCGCGAGCGGTCCGTCAGGCGAGGTGGAGCCGTATCGTGCCGTCCCCGGCGGTGTCCACCCGCACCCCGGTCAGGTCCGCCACCAGCGCGTCCGGTCCGTGCAGCCCCGCACGGGGGCCGACTCCCACCACCCGCATCCCCGCGGCGCGTCCCGCCGCGATGCCCGCTCCCGAGTCCTCGAAGACCACGCAGTCCTCCGGGGCCACGCCCAGTTCCGCGGCGCCCTTCAGGAAGCCCTCGGGGTCGGGCTTGCTCGCACCGACCGACTCGGCGGTGATCCGCACCGGCGGCAGTTCCAGACCCGCCGCCGCCATCCGCGCGGTCGACAGGGCCACGTCGGCCGAGGTCACGAGCGCGTGCGGCAGCCCCCGCAGCGCGTCCAGGAACTCCCGGGCCCCGGGGATCGCCACGACCCCGTCCATGTCCGAGGTCTCCTCGGCGAGCATGCGGGCGTTGTCCGCCAGGTTCTGCTCGACGGGCCGGTCGGGCAGCAGCAGCGCCATCGACGCATGGCCCTGCCGGCCGTGCACCACCTTCATCACCTCGTCGCCGTCCAGGCCTTGCCGGTCGGCCCAGCGGCGCCAGATCCGCTCCACGACGGCGTCGGAGTTGACGAGGGTGCCGTCCATGTCCAGCAGGAGGGCGCGGGCGGTGAGCACGGTGGTGGCCGTCATCGGCAGCTCCAAGACACGGCGGAGGGGGCCGTACGTACGGGCCCCGCGGGGACAAGGCGGCCCCGCCCGCCGGTCAGGGGAAGCGGGCGGGAGCCACTTTGTTCCTCCACGGTACAAAACCCTCGGCGATCCCGCCAGCGTTCCCGCCAAGACGTCACCGGCCGTTCGCCGCCCGGTCACCCCCGCCGGGCCCATCGACGTCACCGGGCCACGGCCTCGTACAGGCTCCACACCCCGAGCGTCAGCATCACCAGCGCCGCGATCTTCGTGATCAGCCCCAGCGGCACCCGCTTCATCAGCGCCTTGCCGCCCACGATGCCGAGCCCCGCGACGGCCCACAGCCCGAGCACCGCGCCGAGGCCCACGGACAGCGGGTCGTCGTAGCGGGCCGCGAGGTTCGCCGTCATGATCTGGGTCAGGTCGCCGAACTCCGCGACCAGGATGAGCATGAAGCCCGTACCGGCCACCTTCCAGAAGGACTGGTCCTGCGGCTTGCGGATCTCCTCGTCGCCGTCCCCCTTCTTCAGCAGCAGCATCGCGGCACCGCCCAGGAAGAGCACACCCGTCAGCGCGTGCACGAGCCGCTGCGGCAGCAGGGTCAGCGCGCTGCCCGCCGCGACGGCGAGCACGACGTGCAGCGTGAAGGCGGCGGCGACACCGGCGAAGACGTAGGAGGCGCGGTACCGGGTGCCGAGGACGAGTCCGGCGAGGGCCGTCTTGTCCGGCAGCTCGGCCAGGAAGATGACGCCGAAGACGAGCGCCAGGACGGTGATGCTGATCAACGTTCCTCAATCAGTCGGGGCCGCCCCGCCGAGAGTGCTGTGAACGCTGCGACACCTCGGCACGGCAGCACACGGATCGCCCGCTGCCGTACGGCACGGGCGTGCACTGCTTGCCGAAGGTCTCGCTGGCCGACCCCTGATCGAGGTCCGCCTCCGGGCGCCGGCTCAGCGGAACTGAGCAGTGTGTCGACGGTCCGGCGAAGAGCTACTCCCCTTCTGCGCCGCCCATCGTACGGGACGGCACAACCCACACCAAAGGGTGCCGGTCACATGTCCGGCCCCGCTGCACCCCTTGTCGTGTCATGTTCGCGTCATTAGCTTCTTACCAAACACACACCTGGAGGCAACACGCCCCCGCGAGCATTCCCTCGCTCGCACCTCAACAGCCCCACACGACAAGGAAGTTGGCATGCCCAAGGTCTACGCGCGTCGACGCGTCAGCATACTCGCCGCTCTTACCGGGCTCATAGCCTGCGTCGGACTCTTCAACGGCCCGGCCGCCTCCGCCGCCCTCCCCACCCCGGTCAGCGGCGCCACCGCCCGCAGCTACCTCGCCTCGCTCACGGTGGCCACCGAGAACCGCACCGGCTACAGCCGCGACCTCTTCCCGACCTGGATCACCATCAGCGGCACCTGCAACACCCGCGAGTACATCCTCAAGCGCGACGGCTCCAACGTCGTCACCGACTCGTCCTGCGCCGCCACGAGCGGCAGCTGGTACTCCCCGTACGACGGCGCGACCTGGTACGCCGCCTCCGACGTCGACATCGACCACCTGGTCCCGCTCGCCGAGGCCTGGGACTCCGGCGCGAGCAAGTGGACGACGTCCCAGCGCCAGGCCTTCGCCAACGACATCACCCGTCCGCAGCTGCTCGCGGTCACCGACAACGTCAACCAGGCCAAGGGCGACCAGGACCCGGCCACCTGGATCCCGTCCCGGTGGTCGTACGTCTGCACCTACGTCCGCGCCTGGGTGCAGGTGAAGTACTACTACGACCTCTCCGTCGACTCCGCCGAGAAGAGCGCGCTGCAGAACTACCTCGCGAGCTGCTGAGCCGCCTCGCGGGCGCCGAGCCCAGCGGGCCCGCCGACGCGCCGGGGACCGCGGAGCCACCGCCCCGCCCCCGGCCGCGCCGCGCGAGCGGCCGGGGGTTCGGCGGCCGGGCCGACCTGAGACACCGTCAAAGACACTCGGTCCCTGTCAAAGACACTCCGTCCCTTGCCCGTTGAGTGACGCAATCACGACGGCATGCGACGGGGATCAGCCATCGACGGGATGTTGAACTTGCAAGTATTGATTAGGGCTGCCTAACCTGGGGGCTCACTCGGTTTCCGTCCCCCAGACCGGTCCGTTCGCGGACCGGACCAGACCGAAGGAGCCCCCCACATGACCGCACGCCTCAACCAGGCACAGCCCTACGCCCTCGGACTGTTCCGCATCGTCGTCGGCCTACTCTTCGCCTGCCACGGCGCCGCCTCGCTGTTCGGCGTCCTCGGCGGCGCGGCGGGCACCAACGGCGGCACCGTCCCTACCGGGACCTGGCCCTTCTGGTACGCCGCGGTGATCCAGCTGGTCGCCGGCGCCCTGATCCTTGTCGGTCTCGGCACCCGCGGTGCCGCGTTCATAGCGTCCGGCTCGATGGCGTACGCGTACTTCGACGTCCACCAGTCCAACGCCCTGTGGCCGATCCAGAACGGCGGCGAGCTGCCGGTGCTGTTCTGCTGGGCCTTCCTCCTGCTGGTCTTCACCGGCTCCGGGGCGCTCGGCCTAGACCGCCTGTTCGCCTCCCGGTCGGCGGCCGGCGAGAAGAAGCGGGCGGCGGAGCCCGTCGCGGCCTGATCGAGTTCCGTACGGACGGCGGCGCCCGCTTGCGGGCGCCGTCGGCGTGTTCGGCCTGTGCGGCGACCGCTTCGGGCGCGAGTCCGCTGGTGCGGCGACCGCTTCGGCCTCCGGCCGCTGGTGCGGCGACCGTCTCAGGCCCCCTCCGCACCGTCAGTCACCCCCGCCGCGTACGCTGTACGGCTGTCGAAGGCCGCTCCTGCCGCTCCCCCGCCACATCGCGGCACGTGGTTGCCGCTGGGGAGTCGTACGGGGAGTTCCGGTGATGGAGAGCGTGGGGTCGCTGGCCGGTGGTCCCTGGATCTACCCCGTGGTGGCCGTGTCGGTCCTGCTGGACGTCTTCCTGCCGCTGCTGCCGAGCGGTGTGCTGGTGATCACGGCGGCCGCCGGTTCCGCCGTCGGGCGGATACCGGACATCGTCGGGCTCACGTTGTGCGCGGCCACGGCGTCGGTCCTCGGCGACCTGGTGGCGTACGGCCTGGCCTGGCGCGGCGGTGAGCGTCTGGACCGCGCCATCGCCCGCTCCCGTCGCCTGACGCACGCACAGGAACGCCTCGGTGCGGCACTCGCGCGCGGCGGCGGCGCACTGGTGATCGTCGCCCGGTTCGCGCCCGCGGGCCGCTCACTCGTCTCGCTCGGCGCGGGCGCCGCCCACCGCCGCGCCCGCGAGTTCCTGCCCTGGTCGGCGCTGGCGGGCATCGCCTGGGCCGTCTACAGCGTGGCCCTCGGCTACCTGGGCGCCCAGTGGCTGGGCGCGAGCTGGCTGGCGACCGGCGTCTCGGTCGCGGCGCTGTTCGCGGCGGGCGCGGGCGCGGCCCACCTCATGCGCGGCCCGGCGTCGTCGAAGTAGCCTGCCGGGGCTGCCCGCCACGCACCTCGAGGCCGGCGAGCAGCTCCGCGGTCGCCGCGGCGACCGCGTCCACCGCGTGCTCGAACACCTCGCGGTTGTGGGCGGCAGGGGCACGGAACCCGGAGACCTTGCGCACGAACTGGAGCGCGGCGGCGCGGATCTCCTCCTCCGTGGCCTGATCGGGCAGGGCGGGCGGGCGGAGCGTCTTGATGCTGCGGCACATGACTCCAGTGTGGCCTCCTCGCCCCACGAGGCGAGGAGGGTTTCCCCTTCCGGCGGCGTCAGAGCGCGTGCGTCTTGGCCAGCAGCTCCAGGACCTCGGCCGTCGTGCCGGACTCGCCCAGGCGGGGGAAGATCCGCTCGAGGCTGTTCCGGTGCGCCTCCAGGGAGGCGTCGGCCATGGCGTCGGTGGCCGGCCTCGGTGAGGGTGACCAACTGGCGGCGGCCGTCGTCGGGGTCGGGGCTGCGCCGGACGGTTCAACTGTCCAGTTCGGACTGCGCAGGTTCACCTGAAGATTGACGGAGCCACATCCCGGGCCGGACGCGTGATCAACGAGACGGACGTCCGTTCGAGTGAACCGAGGGAAGAGGGTCGCACCCGAAAATCGAACAGGCGTAGCATTGGCCTGTGGCTGCGAGCTATGAGTTTCCGAGTGACCTCCTGGCCGGCCAGGAGGAGTTGCATCAGGTCCGGGCAGAGCTCCTGGCCCTGCTGAAGCGGCTGCCGTGGTCGGTCGAACCGCTGGACGGATTCAGCGACGACACCGGCTGGCGCAAGGTGGAGCGCCCCGCCTCCCCGGGTTGGACCGAGGACGAACAGGCGGAGGTGGAAAAGCTCCGCCGGCGCGAGCGGGAACTCGCGGTGTTCGTCTCCTGCCACCGCTTCTGGGACGAGGTGGCGGCCGAGAACAGGATGGACGCGCGGACGCGCCTGAAGCACGTGCACGAGGACGAGGGGAACGACGACCAGAAGGAGAACTGAACGCGAAGACCCCGGCCGGGAGCGGCCGGGGTCTTCGGGCTCGCGTGACGGTTTCGCCTGAAGGGGAGCCGCAGGCGGCGCTGTGTGGCTGGTCGGCCATCAACCACGTCAACGGCTCAGTGCGCCGACCGGATCCGACGTCGCGACACCCGCGCTCGGCCTCGGCGTCACCGATAGTCCTCCGGGTGGCCCTGCATCCACGTATTGATCTTGTCGCGCGTGCCGGCGAGCAGGCTCTGGTGCTTCTTGAGGTTCTCGAAGGACCTGTCGTCGCCCAGTTCGGCCCGCAGTTTCGCGATCCACGCGAGGGGTTCCTCGAAGTGTCCGGACCCCTGAGGGTCGGCTTTCATCGCCTCGTCGAGGCTGCTGAGCTCATCGAGCAGGCGCCCCAGGAAGTACTCGCAGTTCCCCGGGGTCGTGCACCCGTCGTTGTAGGTGGCCTGGAGCCGGGCGAACACATCGCGGACCTTCTCCGCGCTCGGTGCCGGTTCCGCCGCGCTCGGGGCGGACGGCACCTGGGTCGCGGGGGCCGATGCCGCCTGACGGACATCACGGGCGGGCGACTCCTCACCGGACGTCGTGCCTGGGCTGCTGGAGCAGGAGAGCAACAATGACGCCAGGACCACGACGAGCGTGGAGCCGCCGAAAGCCTGCCGTGCGCGCGTGCTGATCATGCCGCGTACGACCCCCTGGCGGGCTCCCTGGTTGTGCTGCCCGCCGGAACTGCACTGCGATTGCCAGTTCGTACATCGCGTCGGGAATACCCCCATGGGGTATATCGTTCGGGGAGCGAAGACCTGAGCGTGCGAGGGAATCGAGGGGAATCGAGCGATGGACCACAGCGCACATGAGCACGGACACGGGCACGGGCACGGGCACGAACATCACGAGCAGCATGCACTTGGCACCTCTTGGCGTACGGCCGCACAAGCCACGCTCCACTGCCTCACCGGCTGCGCCATCGGCGAAGTCCTCGGCATGGTCATCGGCACCGCCGCCGGCCTGCACAACGCGGCCACCGTCGTCATCTCCATAGCGCTGGCCTTCGTCTTCGGCTACGCGCTCACCATGCGCGGCGTGCTGCGCGCCGGGGTGCCGGTCCGGCAGGCGCTCAAGGTCGCGCTGGCCGCAGACACCGTCTCCATCGCCGTGATGGAACTGATCGACAACACCGTCATGGTGGGCGTGCCCGGGGCCATGGACGCCGGTCTCGGCCAGGTCCTCTTCTGGGCTTCGCTCGGCCTTTCCCTGGCCCTGGCCTTCGTACTGACCACTCCCGTCAACCGGTGGATGATCGGCCGCGGCAAGGGCCATGCCGTCGTCCACGCCTACCACTGACCCGCGCCCGACACAGGAGAGCCCCGGAAGTGGCCTGCACAGGCACTTCCGGGGCTCTCCCGCGATCATCCGGTGGGCGCGGACGGTTTCGAACCGCCGACATCCTGCTTGTAAGGCAGGCGCTCTACCCCTGAGCTACGCACCCGAGACGAGTCGACAGCCTACATTGCCGGAGGGGATGCCTCGCAAACGCGTAACCGGGGGATATCCCCACCCCCGATCCGGGAGCACGCCGGATCCTCGCGGGAGCCGTGGCTCCGTACCGTCGAAGTACTTCGGCGTTGAGGGCGTCCCGCCCTCCGGCTCAGGGGGAACATCATGGCTCGTACGACGGTGCCCGCGCGGCGCACCCGAGTGGTCGCCCGAGTGGTCGCCGTCGCGGGGCTCGCCGCCGTGCTCATCGGCACCGTCGCCGCCTGCGGGAACGACGCCCGCGACGACCCGCACCCGGACCACGCGGCCTTCGCGCTGCACGGCCGTACGCTGACCGTCGACTCCGACGACTCGGCGTTGGAGATCGTCTCGGCCGATGTGGACAAGGTGCAGGTCACCCGTTGGTTCCGGGGGACGGTCGTGGTGGGTGGGGATCCGCGTGTGACCTGGGCCATGAAGGGCGACCGGCTCGTGCTGCGGCTGAAGTGCTCGGGGATCGTCGCGGACTGTTCCGCGCGGCATCGGATCAAGGTGCCGCGCGGGGTCGCCGTCACGGTGGAGGACGGTGACGGGAGCGTGCGGGCGGAGGGCTTCGCCACGGCGCCGGACATCCGGACGCGGGACGGATCGGTGCGGGTGAGCGACTCCACGGGACCACTGGCGCTCGCCAGCGACGACGGGTCGGTGCGCGCGACAGGCGTACGGTCGCGGCGTGTGCGGGCGGCCACCAGCGACGGGTCGGTGAGTCTGGAGTTCCGTGACGTGCCCGACCGGGTGGAGTCCAGCAGCCACGACGGGTCGGTCGCCATCGCGCTGCCGCACAGCACGTATCGCGTGACGACGCACTCCGCCGACGGCTCCGTCCACGTGTCCGTCCCGACGGAGGCGAAGAGCTCCCACCTGATCGACGCCCGGACCCGTGACGGGTCGGTCAGCGTACGGACGGCGGGCTGAGCCGGCCGTCGCCGGCACGGCACACCGCCAACCGACCGTCGCGGTGCCGCACACCGCCAACCGACCGTCGCGGTGCCGCACACCGCGAACCGGCCGCCATGAGTCCGGCGGCACCGCGAACCGACCGGCCCGTGTGTTCGTCCTCTACCGGTGGGAGAATGTCACCGGGCAGGGTGGATCACGGTACGGGAGAGGGATGTGACGGCGACACCACGGCAGGAGTCCGACCGCGTCGCTCGGCCCGTCTCCGGAGTCCTCCTCCTCCCTCTCCTCGTCGCCCTCGTCCTCCCCGCCGCCTTCGCCTCGGGCGGTACCCGGCGGTGGTTCGGGGGGCGGGGCGAGGCTCAGCGGGCCGAGGCTCAGGGGGCCAAGGACGCGGCCGCCGAAGCGTTCTACGAGCTGGACACCGCTCAGCGGGATGTGCGGATCTCCGTCGAGACCATCACCGCTGTCGACGACTCCCCGGCCGCCCGCCGTGCCCTCGCCGACTTCGAGGCGCTCGGGCGGCGGATCGACGAGGTCAGCCACCGGTACATCCAGGCCGTGGACGCAACGGATCTCGACCGGGTGGATCTGGAGGCCTCCGCCGCTTCCCGGGCTCGGGCGGATCTCACCGCCGCCAGGGACGAGCTGGTCCGGGTCAAGCAGGAGCTGGATCGGTTCGCCCAGGGTCTCGGGCCGCTGCTCGACAAGGCCGAGACCCGGCTGGCCCGTCTCGCTCCGGCCGTGGAGCGCGCCCGGCAGGCGCTGCTCGCCGCCAGCAACGCCCTTGACGGGGTACGGGGTTCCGGGCTGAAGGCCGACGACCTGGCCGCCCGGCTGGCCGCCCTCGGCCCGGAGCTGACCAAGCTGAACCAGGGCGCGGGGCAGCACGGGGTGCAGCAGACGCTGGAGCGTGCCGAGCGGGTCACGCGGGAGGCGGCGGCGGTTCGGGCCGAGGCCGAGCGGCTGCCGGAGAAGGCGGCCGAGATCGACCGCCGGCTGGTGTCGCTGCGTACCCGGGCGGAGGCGCTGACCACGCGGGCCGGGCAGGTCGAGCCCGTGCTGAGCGAGCTGCGGCGCAGGTTCGCGGCGGCCTGCTGGCAGGATCTCCAGCACGTGCCGGAGCAGGCCGTCGAGAACGTAAAGCAGGCCGAGCTCAAACTGCGGCAGGCGCGGGGCGCGCGTGACGCACAGCGCTGGGCGGACGCGACCTCGCTGCTGTCGACCGTACGGGCGCTGCTGAACACCACCGACGAGGCCGTGTCGGCCGCCGGGGAGCGTCTGCGGCGGCTCAACGCCGTGCAGAAGGATCCGGAACAGGAGATCGAGCGCACCCGGTTCGCGATCCGGGACGCGCAGCGGCTGGCGATGGCGGGCCGTACGACGCCCGATCCGCGGCACGCCCGCCCGCTCGACGAGTCGGTGGCGCGGCTGGAGCGCGCGATCGCCACGCTGGAGGGCCGCCACCCGGACTACTGGCACTTCCTGACGGAGACCGAGGCGGTGCGGCAGACGGTCGCCCAGGTCGTGGTGCGGATCCGGGAGGAGCGGGGAGCCGGCCACTGAGCCCGGCCCCCGCCCCGGAGGACCACCGGTCAGGTGCGGTAGGCGTAGTAGTACGCGTTCGGGTAGGCAGCGATGAGGCTCGCCACCGACCTGCGGAGGGTGTTGTTGGAGTGGTACGTCACGTACGGGACGCCGCCGCTCTTGTAGGTGACGATCATCGTGTGGTCCTTGGACCCGTCCCGGTCGAAGTCCATCTGGAGCACGTCGCCGACTTCGAGCTGGTAGACGTTGGCGAGCGGCTTGGTCCGCTTGGAGTTCTGGGCGAACCAGGACCACTCGTTGACGCCGACGAACGAGTCCGACTGGATGTCGGCGTTGCCGAACCACTTCGTGTAGTCGTACACGTAGCCGGGAACGTGCTTCCAGCCGCCCGCCTTCAGGGACTGGCTGACGAAGTTGGTGCAGTCGCCGCCCGCGCCGTGCCCGTTGTAGTCCGGGTAGTCCTTGTTGTAGACCTTCCAGTACTTCTCGGCGTAGGCCGCCATGGCCTTGTAGTCGTAGGCGGTGCCGGTCTTCGGGACCGCGGCGGGGTTACGGGTCGTGGCCGCACGGGGGGCGTTCGGCATGCCGCCGTCGTCCGCGGTGGTGGGCGCCTTGACGGACGGCTTGGACAGCGTGTTCACCGCCATGCCCGCGTCGGTGTCGCGGATGCCGGTCAGCTGCCAGGTGCCCTGCCGGTCGGCCTGGAACGTCAGCTGGTGGTGGGCCTGGAAGCCGGTGGTCGTCGGCCCGTTGCCCTTGGCCTTCTCGTACGTCAGGGTGGTGGTCTCGGTGACGTCGACCGTGGCGTGCCGGCCCTTCACCCGCGTCCGGTCCAGCGAGACCGTGGTGTCGGCGTTGCTGTACTTCTCACCCAGCGCGGCGAGGCGGGACTTGCGGCCGCGCAGCGTGGACAGGGCGGAGTCCTCCTGGTGCGACAGCGTGGACGACAGGCGTACGTCGCCGGAGAAGCGGGACGCCAGCGGCTTGCCCCGTCCGCTGTCGCTCTTGTCGACCAGGGCGTCCGTACGGTCGGTGAAGACCGCGTCCGCCAGCCGCTGGAAGGTGGCCCTGGTCCCCGGGTCCACCGTGGGCTCCGCGACGCTCGCCGCGTTCGCGCCCCAGTTGGGCAGCAGCGCGGCGCCGGCGACGACCGATGCGGCGGCCGCGGTGACTATGGTCGCGCGGCGCCGCTTACGGCTCAATCTTCTTGATTTCAATGATGTTCCCCTCTACCACCGGTACTCCGATACCGGGGGCCGCATCTTCGCACGGCGTGTGTGGCTTGTGTGAAGGGGGTGGCCCAAGAGGCCTGGCGGAACGCCCGGTTGTCACTGTACGACGGTCGCCCAGTCCGGCGACTGCCCCGGGTCGAGGGTGCGGAGCCGCTCGAGGGTGGCGGGCTTCTGCACGTCCAGCCAGTCGGTCAGCTCCTTGAAGGACACGCACTTGACGCCCTCCTTCGTGCAGACGTTCTTGACGACCTGGTCGATGGCCTTCATGTAGATGCCGCCGTTCCAGTTCTCGAAGTGGTTTCCGATGAACAGGGGCGCCCGGCTGCCGTAGTAGACGCGGTTGAAGCCGGCCATGTAGGAGTCGACGGTCTGCCGCTCCCACTGGGTGTACTTCGTGGGGTCGCCGTTGGTCTCACCCTTGGACTGGTTGTAGAGGAAGTTGAAGTCCATCGAGAGGCCCTGGTACTTGCCGCCCTCGTAGGGGAGCATCTGCAGCGGGAAGTCCCAGATGCCGTTCTTCTTCGTCGGCCATATCTGGAAGTCGCCCGGGGAGCTCGCGTCGTAGCGCCAGCCGTAGCTCTTCATGGCCTTCAGCAGGTTGGGCTGGCCCTCCAGGCAGGGTGCGCGGCCGCCGGTGACCTCCCTCTGGAAGTCGAAGGGCAGCGGCGCGATGTTCTTGTCGCCGGTGTTGGTCTTCCAGTTCTGCACGAAGGAGTAGAACTGGTCGATCTCGCTCTTCCACTCCTCCACGCTCCAGTCGCCGCCGCCCTTGGCGCCGCAGAAGTGGCCGTTGAAGTGGGTGCCGATCTCGTTGCCCTGGTCGTACGCCAGGCGCAGTTGCTGCAGGGTGTCGCGAATGTGCTCGTCGGTGGCGTAGTCGATCGCCGCGGCGCCCACCGGGTGCTGCGGCGGGTGGTAGAGGTCCTTCTTGCTCTTGGGCAGCAGGTAGATGCCCGTGAGGAAGAAGGTCATGTGGGCGTTGTACTGCTCGGCCATCTCCCGGTAGTGGGAGAAGAGGTGGTCGTCGCCCTCCAGTGCGCCGTCCCAGGAGAAGACGACGAACTGGGGTGGTTTCTCGCCGGGTTTGAGCGGTTTCGGCTTCAACTGGCCTTTCTGCGGGCCGGTGTACGAGGTGGAGCCGTCACCGATGATCTTCGTCTTGCCGTCCCACTTGGGTTCCGTGGTGGGCCGGGGAGTGAATCCTCTGCCGATGCTGTTGCCGGCGTCCGCCGTGGCGGTCGCCGCGGTGCTGTCCGGCCGGGACACCGCCAGGAAGGTCACCGTCACCGACGCGACGGCGAGGAGGGCCGCCAGCGTCATGAAGCTCGGGCGGCTCTTCCACTGGTCGATGCGGGACGAGCGAGGGCGGCGGCGACGGCCGTTTCTCGTGGTCATGGGCGGCTCGTTCTCCGAGGAGGAAGGTGGGGGGTGGCGTGCTCGGCCGGTGGCGTCAGCCGAGCGGACTCATGGCCGCGGACCAGATGCCGTAGGGGGCGCCGTCCTTCGGCGGGCCGGCGACTCCCTTAAGCGGCAGTGGTTCGAGGCTCTTGGACAGGTCCATGCGGTAGGCGACCACCGCGGTGGACACGGACCGGGCCGTGCCCACGTACCAAGAGGCCGTGTCGTCCTGGGCGGTTCCGGCCTTCCCGGCGACCTGCGCGGAGGCGGACGCCGCGCCCGGGTGGGCGGCGCGGAAGGAGTCCTTGAGCGCCTCGGTGACCTCCCCGGCCACCTGGGCGCCCACCGCGCGGCGGGGCTTCGGCGCGTTCAGGGACACCGTGGCGCCGTTGCGGGTGACGCGCCGCACCGAGTACGGCTCGGTGTGCGTGCCGCCCGCGGCGAACGTGGCGTATCCGCTCGCCATCCGGATCGCGCTCGGCGTGGAGTTGCCCAGGGACAGCGCGGGCACCTGGGGTCCCATGCTGTCGGGCAGCAGCCCGGCCGCCTCCGCCGTCTCGCGCACCTTGTCGAGGCCGGTGTCCATGCCGAGTTGCATGAACGGCGTGTTCACCGACTGGGCGAGGGCCTGGCGCAGGGTGATGTGCCCGTACGACTTGTTTCCGTCGTTGTGGGCGGAGACCTTCTTGCCGCTGCGGTCCCAGTAGGGCCCCTCGGGGGTGGTGACGGGGATGTTGTCACGGCCGTCGTAGACCGACTCCGGGGTGACCGGGGTCGCGGGCCCGCCGCGCGTCTTGTGGACGCCGTGTTCCAGGCCGGCGGCGTAGACGAACGGGAGGAAGGCGGAACCGGCCGGTACGGTGGCGGCGTTGGACTCGTTGTAGCCCTGGGTGCGGTGGTCGGGGCCGCCGTAGACGGCCAGGATCCGGCCGTCGGTGCTCACCGAGGCGGCGCCGAAGTGGGCGGTCGGCGCCGTGTCCGGGTGGTCCTTCCGCGCCTGTTTGCGTGCCTTGTTGACGGCGTCGGTGAGCGTCCCCTCCCGCTTGCGGTCGAAGGTGGTGTAGATCTGGTAGCCGCCGAGGTCGAACTGCTGGTCAGAGATGTGCGCGGCCTTCTTGGCGTAGCTCGACGCCAGCTCCACCAGGTAGTCGCTCTGCTGACCGGTGTCATAGAGCGGGGCCTGCTTGAGCGGCTCGGGGAAGGTCGCGTACTTGGCCCGCTCGGCCTTCGACAGCTTGCCGAGCCTGACCATGCGGTCGAGGATCCACTTCCAGCGTTCGACGGCCCGGTGGTGGTTGGCCTTGCCGAGGGTGGGGTCGTAGAGGCCGGCACCCTTGAGCAGGGAGGCGAGGAAGGCGGCCTGACTCGCGTCGAGCTGGCTCACGTCCTTGCCGTAATAGGCCTGGGAAGCGCGCTGGATGCCGTAGGTGCCGCGGCCGAACCAGCTGGTGTTGAGGTATCCCTCGAGGATTTTGTCCTTGCTCATCCTGTTGTCGAGCTTGAGGGCGATCATCGCCTCGGTGAATTTGCGGCTGATGGTCTGGTTCTGCGTCAGATAGACGTTTTTCACATACTGCTGGGTGATGGTGGAACCGCCTTCGGTATCCCCCTCGCCGACCGTCTTCCACAGGGCGCGGGTGATGCCTTTGACGGATATGCCGGGGTCGGAGTAGAAGCTTTCGTTCTCCGCCGCCAGCACCGCCCAGCGGACCTGCTCGGGTATGTCCTTCAGCGGCATGGCCTGTCGCTGCACCCAGCCGGTGCGGGCCATGGGCGTGCCGTCGGACCAGAAGTAGACGTTGTCCTGCTGGGTGGCGTACGAGTTGAGGTTGTCCGGTATGTCGGTGACGGCGTACGCGACGACCAGGAAGACGCCGCTCAGACCGAAAGAGGTGAGCACGGCGCCGAGCCACTGCCGCCATGAGGGCATCCAGCGGCGCCAGCCGACGCGGCCCGGCCGCGGATAGACGGGCCTGAGCCGGCGGGCGTACGGGGTCAACCGCTGGGCGTACGGTGTCAGTTTGCGGACGTACGGCGTCACGAACGAGGTGACACGGGCGAGGGCGGAGGGGCGTGCGGCCTTGCGCCGCTCGCTCCGAGACCTGGGCGCCTCCGGCGGGCGGGGCATCCGCAGTTGCATGGTCTCGTCCGGGGCCACGGGCCTGACGGCCTTCAACTGCATGGTCTCGTCCGGCGCCGGGAGCGCGACGGCCTTCAACTGCATGGTCTCGTCCGGCGCGAGGGGCCTGACGGCCTTCAACTGCGTGCTCTGGTCCGGCGCCGGGGCCCTGACGGCCTTCGACTGCGCGGCCTGGTCCGGCGCCACGGGTTCGGCGGCCCTCAACTGCGCGGCGTCGTCGGCATCGGAAGGCGCCCCGGCTTTCAACTGCATGGTGACGTCCGGGTCGAAGGGCGCCTGCGACGGGTCGTCGGCCCCGGTGCGGCGGTCCGTACGACGGTCCGGACGGCCGCCGTCCTGGCTAGCCACGGCACGCCCCGGTGTGCGGACGGCTCTGGGACGGCCTGTCACCTGTTCGATGCCATGCCTCGGTCACGACTGCGTCTCCCTCCGCACTCGGAATTGCACGCGCGGTAGATGCAGCGGCCGGACATGCGGCAGCGAGCCCCCCTCCCCGACCTTGCGGCTCATCGCGGCTTCCTTAAATTAGCAGCGACCTTTGTGATGTCCTCGATCAGGTACCGGCCAGTAGGTGGTCACGGAGAGAATATTAAGGAGATCTTGAGGAGATCGTGCGGCATTCACAAAGCGGTGCGGAGCGCCGGAAGTCCTGTGATCGCCGGTGAGCGCCCGTTAATCTGTGCACATGCCACGCTATGAGTACCGCTGCCGTACCTGCGGCGACACGTTCGAACTGAGCCGTCCGATGGCGGAGTCCTCCGCCCCCGCGAACTGCCCGCAGGGCCACGACGACACGGTGAAGCTGCTGTCCACCGTGGCGGTCGGCGGCACGGCGTCCGCACCGGCGCCCGCACCGAGGGCGGGTGGTGGCTCGGGGGGCGGCTGCTGCGGCGGCGGTTGCTGCGGCTGAAACGCCGTCAGCGATGGCTGCTGCCGTCAGCGGCGGCTGCCGCAGGCCGAGGCGCCGTCAGCGGCGGCGGGCCAGGGTCAGGCCGTCCGCGATCGACAGCATCACGCTGTCCACCCGGTCGTCCGCCTTCACATGGGCGTTGAAGTCCCTGATCGCCGCGGCGAGCCCGGTGGCGTCCGGGTCCGTCACGCCGCCGTGGTAGAAGACGTTGTCGACCACCAGCAGCCCGCCGGGGCGCGTGCGCGGCACGAGTTCGTCCCAGTAGGCGACGTAGTTGTCCTTGTCCGCGTCGATGAACGCCATGTCGATGTGCGGCTCGGCCGGCAGCCCCCGCAGCGTCTCCAGCGCGGGGGCGATCCGCAGTTCGATCCGGTCGGCCACGCCCGCCTTCTCCCACGCCTCCCGCGCGTGCCGCGTCCACTCCTCGGAGACGTCGCAGGTCAACAGCGTCCCGCCGGGCGGCAGCGCCTGCGCCATGGACAGCGCCGACAGCCCGGTGAAGGTCCCGACCTCGACGATCCGCCGCGCCCCGGTCAGCCGCACCAGGAAGGCCAGAAGCGGCCCCTGCTCCTCGGCGACCTGCTTGCCGGCCACCAGCGGCAGCTGCGTGTGGGTGACCTCGACGAGCATCCGCTGCACGGGGTCCAGCGGCGGGTTGTGGCCGAGCATGTACCCGTACAGCTCGTCCGTCAGCGGCGTCCCGTTCCCCTTGGCCACCCGGCCCTCCTCCTTTTCGGCTCCTTCGCCTCCGGGGCGCCGCAGTACCGATATGCGCCTACCGGCGCGTGGCGGTGTCGAGGGCGCGCCCCTACGGCTCACTCGCGGCGGACTCGGCGGCCAAACCCCCGGAGGCTCCCGGCTCCCCTCCACCGTAGCCTCGAAGGTCCCCGTGCCGGGACCGGTCAGGCCTCCTTGGTCGCCTTCAGGAACTCCCGCAGGATCCGCTCCCCGGCCACCACGCCCCGCTCCGGCAGCGCGCCGATCCCGGGGGCCGTCCAGCCGCTGTCGGCCAGTTCGCCGTGGCCCGGGCGCCAGCCGCGGTCCACGGCGAGCAGCAGGTCGGCGTCGAGCAGCGAGTCCCCGGCGGCCAGCGTCAGCGTGGCGCCGGTGCGGCGGGCGACCTCGCGCACGGCCGCGCTCTTGGTGAGCGGCTTGGGAACCGCGTAGATCTTGCGGCCCTGCAGCGACACCGTCCAGCCCCGGTTCTCCGCCCAGACGGTCAGTTCCTTCACCCATTCCTCGGGCAGCAGCTCCCGCTCGACGACGAGGTAGGCGAACAGGTCCTCCGCGACCCGGTGCTTGCGCACCCAGACGGGGTCTGCGGTGGCCGCCAGATGCTCGCGCACCTCGGCCAGCGGCGCGCACTCGTCCGCCAGCCGGGCCAGCACCGCGGCGTGCCAGTCGAGGTCCGTGACGCCGTCGACGAGCAGATGGCCGCCGTTCGCGCAGATCGCGTACGCGGGGGTGGGGCCCGGCAGGTTGATGCGCTGGTACTGCTTGCGGGTGCGGGTGGTGGTCGGTACGAACACCGCCCGGTCGCCGAGGTCGGTGAGCAGCCCGGCCGCGGTCTCGGTCATGTACGACAGCGGCCTGCTCTCGTGGACCTCCACGCACAGCAGCCGGGGCGCCCGCGCGTCCGGCATGGTCAGTGCGAGCGCCGCGGAGGAGTAGATCAGGGTGCGGTCGAGGTCGCTGGCGACCAGTACGGGGCTCATCCGGCCACCGCCTTGCCGTCGGCGCCCGTCGCGCCCCGCGTGTACCGGGGGTGGATCAGCCCCACGCAGGTGTACGGCAGCCCGTCGACCTCCTCCACCGGCACGCCCCGCTGGGCGGCCAGCAGGCGCACATGGTCGAGGTCGGCGCCGGCCCCGGCGCGGGCCAGGATCTTCCACGGCACCCGGCGCAGCAGCACGCGCGTGGTCTCGCCGACGCCCGGCTTGACCAGGTTCACGTCGTGGATGCCGTACTCCTCGCTGATGCGCTCCACGGCCGCCCAGCCCTCCCAGGTGGGCGTACGGTCACCGGCCAGCAGTTCCTTGGCCTGGAGATCGACCGCCTCCTCGACCTCGGTGAAGCGGGCGGAGACGGCGTCGAGGAAGGCCACCGAGACATCGGCTCCCGCCAGCTCGCGGTAGAACTTCGCGCCGTGGTAGTCGTGCGGGCCGACCAGGTCGGCGCGCAGCACCGTGCGGGAGATCAGGCCGGAGACCGTGGAGTTGAGACAGGCGGACGGGATGAGGAAGTCCTCCCGGGTGCCGTACGTCCGTACGCACGAGCCCGGGTCGGCGAGCACCGCGATCTCCGGGTCGAAGCCGGTGATGCCGTCGGGCGCCTCGAACTCCCTGATCGCCTCGGCGAGTTCCCGGGCGATGGCGCCCTTGCCGGTCCAGCCGTCGACGAAGACGACGTCGCTGGGGTCGTACCGGTCGGCGAGGTAGCGCAGCGCGTTGGCGTCGATGCCGCGGCCGCGCACGATGGACACCGCGTAGTGCGGCAGGTCGAGGCCGTGCCGGTGCTGCGCCCAGCGGCGCATGAGGACCCCGACGGGGGTGCCGGCGCGGGCCAGGGAGACCAGGACGGGCCGTGGCGACCGCTCGGCGAGGATCGTCTCGGTGACCACTCCGACGGCCTGGGCCAGACGGGTGGCCGAGGCATCGAGGGCCGTGTGGAACAGCTCCTGGTACTGCTCGCTCGGCTGGTACTCCACCGGCAGCGACTCCGCGTAGTGCGCGCCGCCGCTCTGGATGGCCTCCTCGCGCTCCTCGGTCGGCGCCTCCAGGGTGACGTCCGAGAGGTCCTGGAGCAGCCAGCCGACCTCGTCGGGCGCGTACGAGGAGAAGGCGGGGCCGCGGAGGGGCTCGGGCAGCATGGCGGAACTTTCTGACGAGGCGGCGACGCGCGGGGGCGGCGCGGGGACGTAGGCGGGGACGACCGCGAGCAGGACGTGCGGGGTGTGCGCGGCGAGCCGGTCCAGGAGCCCACCGGGGGCGTGCAGTCGGGGGGTGTCGGCCACGGAGTCCACGACCGCGACGACGGCGTCGAAGCCGGCGCCCGCGACGTTGTAGGCGTAGCGCTCGCCGGGGCCGTCGGCCGGGTCGTCGTGCGCGGGGAACACGATGCGGGTGCGTATCGCGTAGCCGGGGTCGTCGACCGCGAGGACGGGCGAACGGGTGGTGGTGGAGTAGCGGACCTCGGCGGGCACCGTCTCCTCCAGCTCGCGGGCGAGCCTGAGCGGCGCGTACATCAGCTCCTCGAAGCCGAGTACGAGGACGCGGCGGGCGCCCGCGGGCAGTGCCCGGGCGAGCCGCGCCGCCATCGCGGGCAGTGCGCGCTCGAGGCGGGAGCGGTGCTCGGGGGTGAAACCGTGCCGTCCGCCGTCGGGCAGCCCGTGGGGCCAGCCGAGGTCGACGCGGGTGATCGTCCCGTGGGCCTTTGCGTGGCGCACGGGCGTCTCGTGCCGGGCGACCAGTTCCTGCCCCTTCTCCAGGACGCCCTCGGGCAGCTTCACCGAGCCCGAGGCCGCGGCCACCAGGTCCACGCGGGCGCCGATCTGCCGGGCGAAGTCCTCGAGCCGGCCCAGATCGGCGGGCGAGCGCAGGTCGACCAGGGCGACGACGACGTACCGCTCGCGCGGGTACCGCTCGTGCAGGTCGCGGATCGTGTTCATGACCGTGTTGCCGGTGGAGAACTCGTCGTCGACCAGGACGAGCGGACCGTCGCCCGCCAGCAGCGCCGGGTCTTCCGGGAGCAGCAGGTGCGAGGTGGCGTGGGAGTGGGACTCCTCGAAACCGCCGGCGCGTGCGACGCCGTCGACGGGGCGGCGGGTGGAGTGCAGGTAGGGCACCTGGCCGAGGCCGTCCGCGACGGAGTGGCCGAGTCCGGTGGCCGTCTCCGCGTACCCGAGGACGACCGCTCGGCCCGCCTCCTGCTCCCCCAGCAGGTCCCGCACCCGCCGGCCGAGCGCCACCCCGTGGCCGTGGACGACGGACGGGGACTGCGGGACGTGTTTGCCCAGCACGTTGGAGACGAGCAGGTGGGCCCGCTTGGGGTTGCGGCGCAGCGCGAGCCCCAGCAGTTCCGTCAGCCGCTCGTCGCCGACGAGTTCGACCCCGAGCCGCTCGGCGACCCAGGTCCCGGACCAGACCACGTTCTTCATCGGTTCCTTCACGGCTGTCACTGCGGCAGCCCGGCGGCCAGCAGCTCGACGAAGCCGACGTTCTCGTTGGCGACGCCGAAGACCTCGGCGCGGCGCAGGGTGCGCTCGGCCCAGGCGCGGTGCGGCTTCACCTCGTTCATCTTGTTGGTGTAGGCCGAGCGCAGGACGCCGCCGCCGAGTCGCTCGGGCCGCAGGATGTCCTGGGCGTCGCTGTACTCCTCGTGGCTGACGACCGACAGCGCGTGCACCGGCATCACGTGCGAGGGGTGGATGCAGGTCTTGCCGAGCAGGCCGTTGGCGCGGTCGAGGGCGATCTCGCGCAGCAGCCCGTCCATGTCGTGCTCGATCAGCGTCTCGCGCAGTTCCTCGACGTGGCCCTCGAGGAAGGGGCTGCGGCGCAACTGCGGTTTGAACATGCGCTCCTGGACCCGGAAGTACTCCCACACGGGCCCGGTCACCGTGAACCCGGTGCCGTCGGCGCGGCCGAGGACGTTGACGACGTCGGCGATCACGGAGGCGACGATCTGGACGTCGTAGGCGGTCATGTCGGGGGCCCGGCGCAGACCGTACGAGGAGCAGAAGTCGGTGACGCCGAGGCGCAGCGCGAGGACGCGGTCGCGCCACTTGTCGACCGTGCGGAAGATCCCGTCCAGGGTCTCCCGGCGCGACTCCAGGTAGAGCAGGTCGGGCGACTCGAGGACGGGCATGGCGAACAGGCGGCGCCCGCTCGCCGTCTCGGCCGTGGTGAGCGCCTCCAGGAAGGGGACGCCGCGTTCCTCGGTGAACTTGGGCAGCACGAAGCCGGACAGCAGCCGGACGGCCGGGCCGAGCCGGGCGACCAGGTCCGGGATCTGCTCCGGGACGCGGACGCGGACGAAGAGCAGCGGGAGTTCGGCGTCCGTGGGGGTCCCCCCTGCTCGAGCGGAGCCGAGAGCTTGGGGGAGCGAGGCCAGGTCGGTGAACTGCCGGACCAGGTTCTCCTCCGCGGGCGCGACCTCCGCGTCGTCGATGGAGTCCTCCAGGCACAGCACCATGGAGACGACACCGCGGGCCGCCTGCTTGACCACGTCGTCGGCCAGGTGCGGGCGGGTCGCCGGACTGTAGAGGGTGGCGCCGAGGGCCGCCGCGAGAACGGGGGCGGGCGAGTCGGCGGTGAAGACGGCCGGCTCGCGGTAGAAGAGGCGCTGCCGCTCCTCAGGGGCGATGTGCCCGAAATGACGCATATGACTCCCCCGTGATGCAGGACTGCCCGGAAAGACGTGGCCGGTAATAGTACGTACAACTCCGTGTCATGAGTTCCCCTCGGGCATGAAGTTCAGGTAACTCGGCCGTGTCGACGACCGTGCGGAGAGCAGGCGGACGGATGGCCCCCGCGTTGTCGTGATCAGGACGGAGAGGGCAGGATGACGGGCATGACGCACGCGATGCTGAAGGGGTCGAACGTACTGCTCGAGGCCACGGCGGTACGGGCGGTGCTGCGCTGGGCGCCGGGGCAGGGCGTGCCCGAGGTCGACGCCTCGGCGCTGCTGCTGGGTTCCGACGGTCGTGTGCGGTCCGACGAGGACTTCGTCTTCTACAACCAGCCCCGGCATCCGTCCGGAAAGGTACGTCTGCTCGGGAAGAAACGGGAGACGGACGGGCTGACCGACACCATCCAGACGGACCTGGCGGGCGTGGAGCCCGGGGTGGGGCGGATCCTGCTGGTCGCCTCGGCGGACGACGTCACGTTCGACCGGGTACGGGGGCTACGGATCCTGCTGTACGACGCGGGGGTCTCCGAGGGGGAGCCGCTGGCGTACTTCGACGTCAAGCCGGAGACGGGCGCGGAGACGGCGCTGATCTGCGGGGAGCTGTACCGGCGGGGGGAGAACTGGAAGTTCCGGGCGCTGGGTGAGGGATACACCAACGGGCTGAAGGGCCTCGCGAACGACTTCGGCATCTCGGTGGACGAGTCGGAGGAGGCGGCGGCGTCGGCCGTGCCGGACATGCCGGACGTCCCGGTTCCCGCGCCGGAGTCGCCGGTCCCCGTGTCGGAGGCGTCGGTGCCGTTGCCGCCGGAGCGGCCGGTGGGGGCGCCTGCGGCGTACGGGTACCCGGCGGAGGCGGGGACTGCGGTCGTGGCTGCGCCTGCGACTGCTTCGGCGCAGCCCGCGTACGGGTATCCGCAGCCGGCGTACGGGTATCCGCAGACTGCGCCGGTGCCCGCGTACGGGTATCCGCAGACGGCTGTGCCGGTGCCGGACCCCGACTTCAAGCTGCCGCCGCAGGGGCCGCAGTTCATCGGGCGCCAGGGGTAGACGCACCCGGTGGCTCCGGTTGCCCGGGGGTTGGTTCCACCGCTCGGCGGTACGAGGCGCCTCCCCCGGCGGGGGTACCCACAGCGCCCACCCGTGCCGCCCTGGGGGTCCCCCCAGGCCGTGCCGTTGAGGCTCCGGGGGAGGCACGGTCGCCCCCGCAGCCACGACGGCCGACGCTTGCCCGCAGCCCGCGTACGGCGGCTACGCCTTGGTCTTGTAGCCGCGGCCCCACTGGAGGCCCCAGCCGTACAGGCGGTCCAGTTCCGCCTGGAAGCCGTAGACGAACCTCACCTCTCGACGGACGATGAGCTCGCCCTTGACGTTCTCGATGAGGACGACCGCGCAGGAGCGGGCCTGGGGGTGGCGTTCGTCCAGGCCGATCTCGATGCGGGGGCCGCTGCTCGGGTAGAGCGTGACGTGGGCGTGGGTACGGTCGAACGCCGGCGTCTGGTCGTAGATGTAGACGAAGATCAGCAGCCGCTTGAAGTCGTCCCGGTGGTCGAGGTTGACGAAGATCGTCTCACCGGAGCCGGAGCCGAACCGGTCGTCGCCGCTGAGCTTGATGTACGGCGGGTCGTTGAGCTCCCCGAAGAAGCTGCCCAGCGGCTGCACCACGCCCTTCGTGCCGTCGCTCAGCTCGTACAGGCACCCCAGGTCGAGGTCGACGTTGACCATGCTCTGGGTGTGCGCCTGCACGACCTCGGGGGTGAAGAACCGCAGCGGGTTGCGGAGCAGGCTGCCGCGCTCGGGGCCGCCTATGTCGGACGTCCGCATGCGCCACGACAGGTTGATGCGCAGGTTGCCGCTCGCCGCGCCCTGCTTGGTGAGCGAAACCCGGTGGTGCCGCTTGGTCAGTTCGATCGCGTTGGTCGCCGCGCTGCCCGAGTCGAAGTCCATCGCGCGCCCGCGCCACACGCCGTCCCAGAAACCCATGCCCGCCCCCTGCACCTACACGTCCCACCGGTTCCACAGCCGCGGGGCGGCCGTCGAGGACGCCTCCTCGCGACCGCCCCGCACAGAGCGTTCCTCACCCCGCGTCCCATCACACCCCGGACGAGACCTCAGTCTTCTCGTCCGAGGCCGTCGCTTTTCCCTCGGCCGCGGCGAGCGCTCGGTTGCGGCGCACGGAGGACCAGAAGGACGCTGCGATCAGGACGACGCCGACGAGGCCGGTGACCACCTCGTTGATCTCGTACTGGATGGTGACCAGGAGGATCACGGCGAGCGCGCCGATCGCGTAGTGGGCGCCGTGCTCCAGGTAGACGTAGTCGTCGAGGGTGCCCTGGCGGACCAGGTAGACCGTCAGCGACCGCACGTACATCGCGCCGATGCCGAGGCCGAGCGCCATCAGGACGATGTCGTTGGTGATGGCGAACGCGCCGATCACACCGTCGAAGGAGAAGGACGCGTCCAGGACCTCCAGGTAGAGGAACATGAAGAACGCGGCCTGGCCGGCCAGGAGCACCGCCGAGCGCGGCTTGCCGCTGCGGGCGGCCTCTTCCTCCTCCTCGTGCTCGCGCTCCTCCTCTTCCTCGAGCTTGTCCTCGAAGTAGCCGGAGAGACCGCCGACGATCATGTAAGTGATCAGACCGGCGATACCCGAGATGAGCACCGTCTGCGCCTTGTCGACGTGCGCGCCGCCGTGCTGGTGGGCGTGGGCCGCGAAGGTCATGGAGGCGATCAGCAGGACGATCAGCGAGATGCAGACCGACAGCATGTCGACCTTGCCGAGCTTGGCGAGCGGACGCTCGATCCAGCGAAGCCACTGGATGTCCCGGTCCTCGAAGATGAAGTCGAGGAAGATCATCAGCAGGAACATGCCGCCGAACGCCGCGATCGCCGGGTGGGCGTCGGTGACGAGCTGCTGGTACTGGTCCTTGTCCGTCAGCGCGAGGTTGACGGCGTCCATGGGGTTCTTCTTCGCGGTGACGGCGACGATGACGACGGGGAAGACCAGTCGCATGCCGAAGACCGCGATCAGCACGCCGACCGTGAGGAAGATCTTCTGCCAGAAGGCATTCATCTTCTTCAGGATTCCGGCGTTGACCACCGCGTTGTCGAAGGACAGCGAGATCTCGAGGATGGAGAGGATCGCCACGATGCCGAAGGCGGTCCACCCCCCATAGAGGACCGCCAGGGCCAAGCCGACCGCGGTGACCACGAACGACCAGCCGAAGGTTTTCAGAAGCACTGGCTACCCAATCCGTATGTGTACGGGGCTACCCGTCGCCGTACCCGGCTTTACCCAACATTGACCACCGAGTCTAGAGGGGTCCCGGTCCGGCCGGGACATGTGGTCCAGCCGGACTGGGACATCGCAGGTCCGGGAGGGCGAAGGCCTGGAGGCGCACAAAGCGGAGAGCCCCTTTACGAAACGTTCACTCCGAAGTCCAGAGCGATGCCGCGCAGGCCGGACGCGTACCCCTGACCCACGGCACGGAACTTCCATTCGCCGCCGTGGCGGTAGAGCTCGCCGAAGATCATGGCCGTTTCGGTGGAGGCGTCCTCGCTCAGGTCGTAACGGGCGAGCTCCTGGCCGTCGGCCTGGTTGACGACGCGGATGAAGGCGTTGCTGACCTGGCCGAACGTCTGGCCGCGCTCATCGGCGAGGTGGATGGAGACCGGGAAGACGATCTTGTCGCACTGGGGCGGGACCTTGGAGAGGTCCACCAGGATGCTCTCGTCGTCGCCCTCACCCTCACCGGTGAGGTTGTCGCCGGTGTGTTCGACGGAGCCGTCGGGGCTCTTGAGCTGGTTGTAGAAGACGAACCACTCGTCACCGAGGACCCGACCGCCGCTGCACAGCAGTGCGCTGGCATCGAGGTCGAAGGGGGCCCCGGTGGTGGAGCGCGCGTCCCAGCCGAGCCCGATCATCACCTGCGTGAGGTTCGGCGCGGCCTTGGACAGGGAGACGTTGCCTCCCTTGGCGAGCGTGACGCCCATGATCCTGATCCTCCCCGGTACGTGGTTGCCCCGGGGGCGAGAACCCCCGGTGGCCGGGGGTTGGTCCCCCGGTCGCGGGGGTTCCTCCCCCGGTGGCCGGGGTCGGTGCCCCGGTGATGAGACTGGCCCCGCACTTGGGCTCGGCCCCCGTGCTTGGGCTCGGGCCCGGTACTGGGACTCCGCCCCCGTGCTAGGGCTTCGCGCTACTGATGGGTTGGCCCCACCGGTGGGTTGGCCCCACTGGTGGGTTGGCCGCGGCGATGGAGTTGCCCCCGGCGATGGGGGTTCCTCCCCCCGGCCGATCGCGGGCTCCCCCCGGTGGTCCTGGTTTCTCCCCCGGTGGC
The DNA here is from genome assembly GCF_044764595.1 of Streptomyces sp. NPDC093984. Lineage (NCBI taxonomy): Bacteria > Bacillati > Actinomycetota > Actinomycetes > Kitasatosporales > Streptomycetaceae > Streptomyces > Streptomyces sp. NPDC093984. Next base: position 622,948 of record NZ_JBIWIM010000003.1, read on the forward strand.
CGAAGGGGAAACCCTCGGCGGCCGGAGGCTTGGTGCCGCGCGGGCGGAGTCGTCGCAGGCCGGAGGCAGGGCGGCGAGCCCCGAGGGGCACACGGCCCGCGCGGAGCAGACGGCTCCCCGCACCGCCCGCACCGGACGGTGCGGAGGAGTCCGTGGGCCGGCGCGCCCGGGTCAGACGTTGACGCCGAAGTCCTGGGCGATGCCCCGCAGGCCCGAGGCGTAGCCCTGGCCGATGGCGCGGAACTTCCACTCGGCGCCATGGCGGTACAGCTCGCCGAACACCATGGCGGTCTCCGTGGACGCGTCCTCGCTCAGGTCGTAGCGCGCGATCTCCTGCTGGTTGGCCTGGTTCACCACGCGGATGAACGCGTTGCGCACCTGGCCGAAGGACTGCTGACGGTTCTCGGCGTCGTAGATCGAGACCGGGAAGACGATCTTGTCGACGTCCGCCGGCACCCCCGCGAGGTTGACCTTGATCACCTCGTCGTCGCCCTCGCCCTCACCCGTGAGGTTGTCACCCGTGTGCTCGACGGAGCCGTCGGGGCTCTTGAGGTTGTTGAAGAACACGAAGTGCTGGTCGCTGGCCACCTTGCCCGACGAGTTCAGCAACAGAGCGCTGGCGTCCAGGTCGAAGTCGGTGCCGGTGGTGGTGCGGACGTCCCAGCCGAGTCCCACGAGGACCGCGGTCAGGCCGGGGGCCTCCTTGGTCAGCGATACGTTGCCGCCCTTGCTGAGGCTGACTCCCACGAGTCCCTCCATTGGTGTCCAGGGGCGGGGAGCCCCGTCGTGCGATGTACCGGATCAACGAATCGATCCTAGTGACGGGTTCCCACACCCCACAGGCCTTGGAACCGAAGTAAGCCGAAGGGGCGCGCCCCTCGGGCGGACCCTCGGCACGCGATCACAGGGTGTCGAGCGCCTTCACGTACTCGTTCAGGTCACGCGCGTCCGGCAGGCCGTTGACGACGGTCCACCGCACCACGCCCTCCTTGTCGATGATGAAGGTCCCGCGCACCGCGCAACCCTTGTCCTCGTCGAAGACGCCGTAGGCGCGCGAAATGTTGCCGTGCGGCCAGAAGTCGGACAGCAGCGGGTACTCCAGGCCCTCCTGCTCGGCGAAGACGCGCAGGGTGTGGATGGAGTCGTTGGAGACGGCGAGCAGCTGGGTGTCGTCGTTGACGAACTTCGGCAGGTTGTCGCGCAGCGCGCACAGCTCGCCGGTGCACACGCCGGTGAAGGCGAACGGGTAGAAGAGGAGCACCACGTTCTTCTGACCGCGGAAGTCGGAGAGCTTCACGGCCCTGCCGTGGTTGTCCTTGAGCTCGAAGTCGGGGGCCTTGTCGCCGACCTGGATCGCCATGGTCCTGCTTCCCTTTCGACGGGACGGTTGAGGCAGGACCACCCTACGCAGCGACCAGGGCACGCTCACGGACGGGCTGGGCGAAACCAGCCCGTCCTGGGGGTGCCCCCTGCTCGAAGAGCTTGGGGGAGATTGCGGACGAGGCCTTTCAGGCCGATGGGGGTCTGGGGGCGCAGCCCCCGGCTGCGGCCACCCAGACGGGGGCACCGCTCAGAGCACGGCCCCCCAGCGGAGCGTCACCGCTTGGACTTCGCGGCCTTCGGCGTCACCAGACGCGAGCCGCTCCAGTCCTTGCCCACACTGACGCTCTTGGACGCCGACAGGCCCGCCGTCGTCGCGGCTTCCGAGATGTCACTGGGCTCCACATAGCCCGTTCGGCCGGTCTTCGGCGTGAGGAGCAGGATCGAGCCGCCTTCTTCGACGTACGTGGTGGCATCCACCAGCGCGTCCGTCAGGTCGCCGTCCTCGTCGCGGAACCACAGCACCACGGCATCGGCAACGTCGTCGTAGTCCTCGTCCACGAGCTCGCTGCCGACAACTTCCTCGATGGCCTCGCGAAGCTCCTGGTCGACATCGTCGTCGTAGCCGATCTCCTGGACCACCTGCTCGGGCTGGAACCCCAGCCTGACGGCAGGGTTCGTCCGCTCCTCCGCGTGGTCCGCGGTCGCGCTCACGGGTTGCCTCCTGATCATGTCTTGGTGAGTATCTCAGCCACGCGCGTACGCGAAGCATTGGCCGTAGTCCACACGGGCGGGACGGATCGCGCAAGTACCCGGCGGTTCAGACCGCCGAAACGGTGACGATCCTGGCCGTGTCGCCGCAACTCCAGGCACGGTATCGCGCCGCGAGGTGACCTACACCACACCGTTCTGCCCGGTTTGCGCATTCCGGAATCATCCACGGGTACGAGTCCCGAATGACTTTGCGGGGCGCGTCACGGCCTGGGCGTATCGTTGCGTTTTGATCGGGCCCGCCCCTGAACATCCGGTCCGCCGCCGTGGTTACCTCAGGGTAGAGATGACGTTTCGCTTCCCCGAGGTACACGATGGGGACCGGTGCAGGCACAGGAAAAAGTGGCCCTCTGACAGGTAAGGAACAGCGTGGCTTCCGGATCCGATCGCAATCCGATCATCATTGGCGGCCTTCCGAGTCAGGTTCCTGACTTCGATCCCGAAGAAACCCAGGAGTGGCTCGACTCGCTCGACGCCGCCGTGGACCAGCGCGGCCGTGAGCGGGCCCGCTACCTGATGCTCCGTCTGATCGAGCGGGCCCGTGAGCGGCGCGTGGCCGTGCCCGAGATGCGCAGCACGGACTACGTCAACACCATCGCGACCAAGGACGAGCCGTTCTTCCCCGGCAACGAGGAGATCGAGCGCAAGATCCTCAACGCCACCCGGTGGAACGCCGCCGTCATGGTCTCCCGCGCCCAGCGCCCCGGCATCGGCGTCGGCGGCCACATCGCCACCTTCGCCTCCTCCGCCTCGCTGTACGACGTGGGCTTCAACCACTTCTTCCGCGGCAAGGACGAGGGCGACGGCGGCGACCAGGTCTTCTTCCAGGGGCACGCCTCCCCGGGCATCTACGCCCGCGCGTACCTGCTGGACCGGCTCACCGAGCAGCACCTGGACGGCTTCCGCCAGGAGAAGTCCAAGTCCCCGTACGGCCTCTCCAGCTACCCGCACCCGCGCTCGATGCCGGACTTCTGGGAGTTCCCGACGGTCTCCATGGGCCTCGGCCCGATCGGCGCGATCTACCAGGCGCGGATGAACCGCTACATGGAGGCGCGCGGCATCGCCGACACCTCCAAGTCGCACGTGTGGGCGTTCCTGGGTGACGGCGAGATGGACGAGCCCGAGTCGCTCGGACAGCTGACGATCGCCGCCCGCGAGGGCCTGGACAACCTGACCTTCGTCGTCAACTGCAACCTGCAGCGCCTGGACGGCCCGGTGCGCGGCAACGGCAAGATCATCCAGGAGCTGGAGTCGGTCTTCCGGGGCGCCGGCTGGAACGTGATCAAGCTCATCTGGGACCGCTCCTGGGACCCGCTGCTGGCCCAGGACCGGGACGGCGTGCTGGTCAACAAGATGAACACGACGCCCGACGGCCAGTTCCAGACGTATGCCACCGAGTCCGGCGCGTACATCCGCGAGCACTTCTTCGGCGACGACCTGCGGCTGCGCGCGATGGTCGAGAACATGACCGACGACCAGATCCTCCACCTGGGCCGCGGCGGTCACGACCACCGCAAGATCTTCGCAGCCTTCTCCGCGGCCAAGGCCCACAAGGGCCAGCCGACGGTGATCCTGGCCAAGACGATCAAGGGCTGGACGCTGGGTCCGAACTTCGAGGGCCGCAACGCCACCCACCAGATGAAGAAGCTGACGGTCACCGACCTCAAGCACTTCCGGGACCGCCTGCACCTGCCGATCTCCGACAAGGAGCTGGAGTCCGGCCCGCCGCCGTACTACCACCCGGGCCGGGAGTCGGAGGAGATCCAGTACATGCACGACATGCGCAAGGCGTGCGGCGGGTACGTCCCGACGCGTGTCGTGCGGTCGAAGCCGCTGGCGCTGCCGGACGACAAGACGTACGCGACCGTGAAGAAGGGCTCCGGTCAGCAGTCCATCGCCACGACCATGGCGTTCGTCCGGCTGCTGAAGGACCTCATGCGGGACAAGGAGCTCGGCAGGCGGTTCGTGCTGATCGCGCCCGACGAGTACCGCACCTTCGGCATGGACTCGTTCTTCCCGAGCGCGAAGATCTACAACCCGCTCGGCCAGCAGTACGAGGCCGTGGACCGGGACCTGCTGCTCGCGTACAAGGAGTCGCCGACCGGGCAGATGCTGCACGACGGCATCTCCGAGGCGGGCTGCACGGCGTCGCTGATCGCGGCGGGCTCGGCGTACGCCACGCACGGCGAGCCGCTCATCCCGGTGTACGTCTTCTACTCGATGTTCGGTTTCCAGCGCACCGGCGACCAGTTCTGGCAGATGGCCGACCAGCTGGCGCGTGGTTTCGTCCTCGGCGCGACCGCCGGCCGTACGACGCTGACCGGTGAGGGCCTGCAGCACGCGGACGGCCACTCGCAGCTGCTCGCCTCCACCAACCCGGCGTGCGTGGCCTACGACCCGGCGTTCTCCTACGAGATCGCCTACATCGTGCAGGACGGTCTGCGCCGGATGTACGGCTCCTCGCCCGAGCACCCGCACGGCGAGGACGTCTTCTACTACCTCACCGTCTACAACGAGCCGATCCAGCACCCGGCCGAGCCGGCGAACGTGGACGTCGAGGGCATCCTCAAGGGCATCTACCGCTTCAGCGAGGGCGCGGCGGGCAGCGTCCCGGCGCAGATCATGGCCTCGGGCGTCGCTCTGCCCTGGGCGATCGAGGCGCAGAGGCTCCTCGCCGAGGAGTGGAACGTGAAGGCCGACGTCTGGTCGGCGACCTCCTGGAACGAGCTGCGGCGCGACGCGGTGGCGTGCGAGGAGCACAACCTGCTCCACCCGGAGGAGGAGCAGCGCGTCCCGTACGTGACGCGGAAGCTCAGCGGTGCGGAAGGTCCGTTCGTGGCGGTGTCCGACTGGATGCGGTCGGTGCCGGACCAGATCGCGCGCTGGGTGCCGGGCACGTACCAGTCGCTGGGCGCGGACGGCTTCGGCTTCGCCGACACGCGCGGTGCGGCGCGCCGCTTCTTCCACATCGACGCGCAGTCCGTCGTCGTGGCGGTGCTCGCGGAGCTGGCGAAGGAGGGGAAGGTCGACCGCTCGGTGCTGAAGCAGGCCATCGACCGGTACCAGCTGCTGGACGTGACGGCGGCGGACCCGGGCGCGGCGGGCGGCGACGCGTGACGTCACGCTGCGCTCGGCTTGAGCGGTAGCCACGGTAGTGGTCGAAGGGCGGCGGGACCCGGCTCCCGCCGCCCTTCGTCGTCATATGTCTTTACGTTCTTTACGATGCGGGCATGAAGGAGCAGTCGGCGCAGGCCCGTTGGGAGTACCACACCCAGCGCCCCCTGCTGGCGCTGGCCGTCCTGTTCGGCGTCGCGTACGCGGTGCCGATCGTGGACAGCGGGGCGAGCCGGGCGCTGGCTACCGCCTGCGCGGTGGTGGAGTGGGCGGTGTGGGCCGCGTTCGCCGCCGACTACCTGGTGCGGCTGGCGCTGTCCGGGCAGCGGCGTGAGTTCGTACGGACGCACTGGCTGGACCTGTGCGCGGTGATCCTGCCGATGCTGCAGCCGCTCAGACTGCTGCGGATGGTGGCCACGCTGATACTCGTCGGGCGGCGGGCTCGGATGGCCTCGCAGATCCGGCTGACGACGTATGTCGGCGGAGCGGTGATCGGGCTGCTGATGTTCGGGTCGCTGGCCGTGCTGTCGGTGGAGCGGGAGTCGCCGCGCGGGAACATCAGGACGCTGGGCGACGCGGTGTGGTGGTCGTTCACGACGATGACGACCGTGGGGTACGGGGATCACGCGCCGACCACCGGGCTGGGGCGGATGATCGCGGTCGGGCTGATGCTGTCGGGGATAGCCCTGCTGGGTGTGGTGACCGCGAACATCGCCGCGTGGTTCATCGCCCGCTTCGAGAAGGACGACGTGGAGGAGCGGCGGCAGACCGCGGCGATCGAGGCGTTGACGGAGGAGGTGCGGGCGCTTCGCGCGGAGGTCGCTTCGCTGGTGCGGGAGCGGGAGGGGCAGCGGGGTTAGCCCGGAGCGTGCCCGGTGCCGGGGCCGGCCGCGGGTTGGCCCGCCACTCGACGGTGCGAGGTGCCTCCCCCAAGCTCTTCGAGCAGGGGGGAGCCCCTGCGCCCACCCTCCCCCAAGCTCTCGGCTTCGCTCGAGCAGGGGGGACCCCCATCGCCCCTGGGGGTACCTCCCAGGCCGTCAAGGCTCTGGGGGAGGCACGACTGCCCGCAGCTGCGTCAAAACCCCGGTGTCCCGCCCGCCAGCCACACGATCGCCAGGAGCGTGTCGATCGCTCCCAGGACCACGGCCACCAGGGCCGGCACCGAACGGCTTCCCGTCCAGGTGCGGCCCATGGCCAGCCAGCCGCAGATGACCGCGACCGGGCCCAGGATGATGCCGAGGGCGAAGAAGCCCGCGATCGCACAGATGACTCCGACGATCCCGAGCGTCGCGCGATCCGGCCCGCTCCGGGACCACATCCGGCTCCGTGAGCGGGGGTACCTGCGCGTGCCGTGTCCGAAGCCCGCCATCATCAACTCCCTGAACTCAGCCGTCGGTTCGGGCTGATGTGCGGGTACCCCCGTTTCGCGTTTCAGTCCTGCCGATGCGCTGCCCCCCTCCAGCAGCGCACCGCAGGACGTGACCCACTGTGACCCGCGGTGCGCGCCCGGCGGGAGGGATCTTGAGCGCCTTCACCCTGATGAGCGAACTTGCCCTCTGGAGGCGTCAGATGTGCGCGGCGCCCGCGCCCGCCTCCGCGTTCTCCCCGCGCTTGGTGAGCAGCGCGACCAGTACGGCCACGGCCGCGACCCCGGCCGCGACGAGGGAGGCGAGGCTCATCCCGGAGATGAACGTGTCGTGCGCGACGGAGGTGATCTTCGCGGCGAACGCCTCCGGCGTGCCCTTCGGCACCGGGGCGACACCGACCTGCACCGCCTCGGAGGCCTGGTCCAGCTGGGCCCGGCCGATCGGCGGGAGCCCCGCGTCCTTCCAGTTGCCGGGCAGGTCGTGGTCCACCTTGGAGGCCATCACGGCGCCCAGCACCGCGGTACCGAGGCTGCCGCCGATCTGCATGGCGGCCTGCTGGAGACCGCCGGCCACACCGGACAGCTCCATGGCCGCGTTGCCGACGATGACCTCGGTGGCACCGACCATCACGGGCGCCAGACCGAGGCCCAGGAGGGCGAACCACAGCGACATCGTGGCGCTGCCCGTGCCCGCCTCGAGCGTGGACATGCCGTACATGGCGACGGCGGTGGCGGCCATGCCGCCGGCGAGCGGGATGCGCGGGCCCAGCTTGGTGATCAGCGCGCCCGCGAGCGGGGAGCCGACGATCATCATGCCGGTGAGCGGCAGGAGGTGCAGGCCGGCGTCGATCGGGCTCATCCCGTGCACGTTCTGCAGGTAGAAGGTGACGAAGAACAGGCCGCCCATGAAGGCGATCGCCATCAGGACCATCAGGACGACACCCGCGGACAGCGGCACCGAGCGGAACAGCGACAGCGGGATCAGCGGCTCCTTCACCCTCGTCTCCCAGACGGAGAAGAGGGCGAAGCCCAGCACGGACGCTCCGATGAACAGCCAGGTCTTCCCGTCGCCCCAGCCCCACGTCGGGGCCTTGATCAGTGCCCAGACCAGGCAGAACATGGCGCCGGACAGCAACGCGATGCCGAGGACGTCGAAGGAGCGCGGCGCGTTCTCGGCGCGGTGGTCGGTCAGGATCAGCAGACCCAGGACCAGGGCGAGGGCGCCGACCGGAACGTTGATGAAGAACACCGACTGCCAGTTGACGTGCTCGACGAGGACGCCGCCGAGGATCGGGCCGCCCGCGGTGGAGGCGCCGATGACCATGCCCCAGATGCCGATCGCCATGTTCAGCTTCTCGGCCGGGAAGGTGGCCCGCAGCAGGCCGAGCGCGGCCGGCATCAGCAGCGCGCCGAACAGGCCCTGGAAGACGCGGAAGGTGACGACCGCTGCGATGCTGTGCGACAGGCCGATGGCCCCCGACGCGGCGGCGAAGCCGGTCACGCCGATGAGGAAGGTCTGCCGGTGACCGAAGCGGTCGCCGAGCTTGCCCGCGGTGATCAGGGAGACCGCGAGGGCGAGGAAGTAGCCGTTGGTGATCCACTGGACATCGGCGAAGCTGGCGCCCAGGTCCTTCTGGATGGCCGGGTTGGCGATGGCCACGATGGTGCCGTCCAGGGCCACCATCATGACCCCCACGGCAACGGTGATCAGGGTGAACCACGGGTGCCCGCGCAGCCCCCTGCCCGGCGCGGGGTCCGACGGGGCTGTCGGCGCCTTGTCCCCCGGCCCTGTCGTGTCGATGGTCTGACTAGTCATGTGTTCGAGGCTAGTGACAGCCACTGACAATAGACAAACCGATTCACAAGTCGGTAACTGTCACGCCGCTCCCGGATAGTGTGAACGGGGCAGATGAACGGAATGAGGACTCATGGAAACGGCGTCGCGGCCGGGTCTGCGTGAGCGCAAGAAGCAGCGCACCCGGGACGCGTTGTTGCGTGCCGCCCTGGAGCTGTTCACCACCCGGGGGTACGAGGAGACGACCGTCGACGACATCGCCGAGGCCGTGGACGTCTCGCAGCGCACCTTCTTCCGGTACTTCGCCGGCAAGGAGGACGTCGTCTTCTTCGCCCAGTCCGTGGCGGAGGAGCACTTCGTCGCCCTCCTGCGCGGACGGCCGCTCGACGAGGCCCCCTTGGAGGCGCTGCGGCAGGCGGTGCTGGAGGGCTGGGACGGCATCGGCGAGGCCATCGAGCGGATCGTCCCGGTGGAACTCCACATGCGCACCTACCGGTTGATCGAGTCGACGCCCTCCCTGTTCGCCACCCATCTGCGCCGCTCGGCGGAGCTGGAGGAGGAGATCGCCCGGATCGTCGCCGAGCGTGAGGGACTCGACGTGGACTCGGACCCGCGGCCGCGTGTCGCGGTGGCCGTGTTCGGCGGGGTGATCCGGGTCACGGAACGCCTGTGGTGCGCGGGCGGCGACACCAGCGTGGACGCGATCCGCGAGCTGACGGCCTCGTATCTCGACGCGCTCCGTCCCGCGTTGGCGGACAAGTGGCGCACCGAGTGACGACGCACGCATTCCGCAGGAACTGATTGCGTGTCGGCCCCGTGGGCGTCAAGTGAATTCCGGGCGCGCCCGAGGGCGGCGGCGACCGGGCGGGTGACCTCTCCGTGACAGCGTGTGTCAAGTGACGTGCACCTCATCGACTTAGCGTGACGATCGAACGCAAGGCCTACCCGTTTTGCCCTAATTGACATATCAGAAACGTGAGACGCGTCACTCGGTTAACGCGAGACCCTCTCGTTCTCCTAGTGTGTCCTCCCAGTGACTTCCTTCGACACCTCCCCGCAACTCAACGTCTGGCGCGCACTGCTCGCGGTGGCCGTGGTCTTCGTGATGCTCGCGACGACCGGCTGGACCGCCGTGCGCAGCCACCGTGGCGCGACACCCCTCGAGGCGTCGCGTTCTGCGTGGGAGCACGGCACGATCGCCGGGCACAGGCTGCCGGACCCCGGTGGCTCCCCGGCCCACCTCGCCCGCTTCTTCTCCTCGATCGGCGCCCACCAGCGCTCCCGGCTCGCCCACCGTTACCCGCTCGCGGTCGGCAACATGAACGGGGCGCCGGTGGGCCTGCGTTACGAGGCCAACCGCATCGCGCTCGACCAGCAGCGGAGGGTCGAGCGCGCCCGGATGCACGACGACCGGCTGTCGTCGGTGGGCCAGCAGGAGGCGGGCCGCCTCATGCACCGCTTCGAGGCGCTGATGCAGAAGGGCCGGCAGATCCTCGCCTTCGACCCGGACGGTTCGGGCCGCATCGCGGAGGTCTTCGGCGACCTGGACTCCGCCCGGCGGGTCTCGGTCGTCGTGCCCGGCGTCGACACCGACCTGCTCACCTTCCAGCGCACCGTCCGCAAGTACTCGGCCCCGGTCGGCATGGCCCAGTCGCTGTACGCGGCGGAGCGTGCGGCGAGCCCCGGCACCCGTACGGCCGTGATCGCCTGGGCCGACTACACCTCGCCCAGCGGCCTCGGCATGGAGGCGGCGACCGCGATGCGCGCCGGGCAGGGCGCCGTCCGGCTGAACGCGCTGCTGCGCGCCCTGCCCGGCCGCTCGTCCGTCCAGCTGTACTGCCACAGCTACGGCTCGGTGCTGTGCGGGATCGCCGCGCGCACGCTTCCCGCACGGGTGTCCGACATAACGGTGGCGGGCAGCCCCGGCATGCGCACGGAGTCGGCCACCGGGCTGCACACGACCGCACGGGTGTGGGCCATGCGGGACGCCGACGACTGGATCCAGGACGTGCCGTACCTGGAGGTCGGGGGCCTCGGCCACGGCGCCGACCCGGTCTCCCGCGGCTTCGGCGCGAGGGTGCTGTCCGCACAGGGGGCGGAGGGGCACGCCGGCTACTTCGCGCCGGGCACCGAGAGCCTGCGCAACTTCGCCGCGATCGGCGTCGGCGCGTACGACGCGGTGCACTGCGCACACGACGATGACGCGTGCCGGGCGGATCTGCCCGGCACGGCGCCGGTCGGACGCGCGTAGAAGACCAGGAATTGCGGTCTGCTCGGGGAGCGACGGAGGAGCGCGTGCCGCATACGATGAGCCGCATGGGTGACGTACTGGCCGGATTTCATGCCGTCTGGGAGTTCGAGTCCGACTCCGTGCTCATCCGCTTCGAACGGGGGATCCGCACACCGAAGCTGTTCCAGGCGCTCGGGCAGCGCCGTATCCCCCTTGAGGCGATCGCGGGGGTCGCACTGGGCCCGGGCAGACGCGGGACCGTGGTCCTGCACGCGGTGCCGAGACCCGGCGCCGACCCGCTGATGGAGGTGGCGGACGGACAGCTCAAGGAGACCTCCGACCCCTACCGGCTGGTCCTGCCCGCCGACCGCGAGACCCTGGCCGAGTCCTACGCGCACGAGCTGCGCGCCCGTATCAGCGGGGACGACACTCCGGCCGAGCGGTTCCTGGTCGCACCGCCCGAGGCGCCGCTGCAGTTCAAGGCATACGACGGGAAGGCGTCCTTCGACGGCAAGGCGGTGTCCTTCCGCTGGTTCCGGACGGGCGCGTCCTCGGCCAAGTGGAAGGCCGGCGACCAGAGTTTCCCGATCACCGGCCTCAGCGGGGTTGAGTGGCGGTCGCCCGAGGTGTTCGACGGGTACCTGCGGTTGCTGCGCCGAGACGGCGGCTTGCAGTCTGCTCAGCCCGATCAGGACCCCGCGGCCGTCGTTTTCGGGCTCGGCTACGGCCCCGTTCACGAGTCGTTGCCGTTCGCCGCGGCGGTGCTGGCCGCGGTGCGCGCCGCGGGCACCGCACCGGTCGCGGTGCCCGCCCCTCGACGGGACCCGGCGGACATCGCCGAGCGGATTCGCCACCTCGGGGAGCTGCATGAGGCGGGGCTCGTCACGGACGAGGAGTTCTCCGTGAAGAAGGCGGAGTTGCTGGCGGAGCTCTGAGCTCCGCCGGGTTCGGTGAGCGCCTACTCCCGCCCCGCCGACGTGAAGCTCATGTCCGCGTAGCGGTCGCCCGCCACCTTGGCCGCGATCGGCTCCAGCAGGGACAGTTCCTCCTGCGTCAGGACGATCCGCGTCGCCGTCACGTTCTCCTCCACCCGCGAGCGCTTGGTCGTGCCCGGGATCGGGACCACCGCGAGGCCGCGCACCGTGGCCTGCTGCTGCACCCAGGCCAGCGCGATCTGCGCCGGGGAGGCGCCGTGGGCCTTCGCGACGGACCGGATCGGTTCGAGGAGCGCCACGTTGGCGGCCGCGTTCTCGCCCGTGAAGCGGGGCATCGTACGGCGGAAGTCCTGGTCCGTGAGGTCCGTCTCCGCGTTCGAGAAGGAGCCCGTGAGGAAGCCCCGGCCGAGCGGCGAGTACGGCACCAGGGCCACGCCCAGCTCCTTGGCGGCCGGCACCACCTGCGCCTCGATGTCCCGGCTGAACAGCGACCACTCCGACTGCACCGCGGCGATCGGGTGGACGGCCTGGGCCGCCCGGAGTTCGTCGGCGGTGACCTCGCTCAGCCCGAGGTGCTTGACCTTGCCCTCGCGCACCAGCTCCGCCATCGTGCCGACGGACTCCTCGATCGGCACGTTCACGTCCCGGCGGTGCATGTAGTAGAGGTCGATCACGTCGACGTCCAGGCGCTTCAGGCTCGCCTCGACGCAACTACGGATGTAGGGCGGGTCGTTGCGGATGATCCGCTTGAACGGGTCGTCGGGCGAGGTGGAGATCGCGAACTTGGTGGCGATGACGACCTCGTCCCGGTGCGCCTTGAAGAACGGCGACAGGAACCTCTCGTTCTCCCCCGCGCCGTACATGTCCGCCGTGTCGTAGAGCGTGACGCCCAGCTCCAGCGCCCGCTCCAGCGCGGCCCGCGACTCCTCGGCGTCCGCGGGGCCGTACGCGAAGCTCATGCCCATGCAGCCGAGGCCCTGCACACCCACCTCGGGGCCGTCGTCTCCGAGCCGCACCTGCGCGATCCTGCTGTCCGTCATCGGGGCCTCTCCGACGCCAGGGCGCGCCCGGCGTCCGCGTAGAAATCGATCTTTCGGTTCAGCACCGCGAGCGTGTCCTGGAGCTCCGCGATCCGGGCGAGCACGTCCCGGCGGGTCGCCTCCAGGAGCTCGTAGCGCTCGGCGTACGTGTGGTCTCCGGCGCGGACCAGCTCGGCGTAGCGCACCATGTCGGCGACGGGCATGCCGGTGAGCCGGAGCTTGCCGACGAGGTCGAGCCAGTCCAGGTCGGCGTTGCAGTAACGGCGCTGGCCGGTGTGCGAGCGGTCCACGTTGGGCATCAACCCGATCCGCTCGTACCAGCGCAGGGTGTGCGCCGTCAGCCCGGTGAAGGCGACGACCTCGCTGATCGTGTAACTGTCCTGCCCATCCGGGCGGGGGTGCCGCCCGGGCGGTACGCCGCAGATGTCGGTCCCGTTTTCGGCCGCCTCGGCCAAGGTCTCGATCACCGTCATGGCCTCCACGCTAGGGCCTTCGAGTGCACTCCAAGCAAGCGGAATGTAATGAAAATGGCGAGACCCGAACGGCGGGCTGTGACTAGCGTGCGGGACATGAGTCTCGTACGCCGGGCCGTGCCCGAGGACGCCGACGAAGTGCTGCGCCTGCGCCAGGTGATGATCGATTCGGTCTTCTCCTCCGACTCCTCCGACTCCGCCACCTCCTCCACCTCGTCCACGAAGTGGCACGAGGAGTCCCTGCCGACCCTGCGCGGCCGGCTCGCCGATCCGGACGGCGGCTTCGCGGCGTTCGTCGTGGACCATCCGGAGCGGCCGGGGGCGCTGGCGGCGCTGGTGGCCGGGACGATCGAGTACCGGATCGGGCGGGCCGGCAATCCGCGCGGGCGGGTGGGGCACGTCTTCAGCGTCGCCACCGATCCGGACGTGCGTCGCCGCGGCTACGCCCGCGCCTGCATGGAGGAGCTGCTGGGCTGGTTCCGGGAGCAGGGCGTCCCTCAGGTCGACCTGAACGCGTCCGCCGAGGCGGAGCCGCTGTACGCGTCGCTGGGCTTCGTGCGCAAGCCGGACCCCTCGATGCGGTTGCAGCTGTGAGCCGCTTAGGCTCGGGGCATGTCCCTGCAGAGCCTGGCACTGATCGAGAACTGGCCCGTCCCCACCGCCGCCGCGGCCCTCGTCCGCGCGGACGGCACCGTCCTCGGTACGCACGGTCCGGTCGACCACCGCTTCCCGCTGGCCTCGGTGACCAAGCCGCTCGCCGCGTACGCGGTGCTCGTCGCGTACGAGGAGGGGGCGATCGAGCTGGACGAGCCCGCCGGGCCGTCCGGCGCGACGGTGCGCCATCTGCTCGCGCACACCTCCGGGCTGGCGTTCGACGAACACCGGGTGACCTCCGCGCCCGGGGAGCGGCGGCTCTACTCGAACGCCGGGTTCGAGGCGCTGGGCGACCACGTGGCCAAGGCGACGGACATCCCGTTCGCCGAGTACGCCCGGCAGGCGGTCCTGGAGCCGCTCGGCATGACGTCCACGACCCTCGACGGCTCCCCGGCGAAGGACGGCGTCTCGACCGTCGCGGACCTCGCGCGGTTCGCGGCGGAGGTGCAGGCGCCGCGGCTGCTGGATGTACGGACGGTGGCCGAGGCGATGACGGTGCAGTACCCCGGGACGAAGGGGGTGTTGCCCGGGTACGGGCACCAGAACCCGAACGACTGGGGGCTGGGATTCGAAATCCGCGACTCGAAGTCGCCGCACTGGACGGGGAGTTCCTCCTCGCCGAGGACCTTCGGGCACTTCGGGCAGTCGGGGACGTTCCTGTGGATCGACCCGGACGCGGGGGTGGCGTGCGTGGCCCTCACGGACCGGGCGTTCGGGCCGTGGGCGATCGAGGCGTGGACGCCGTTCACGGACGCGGTGCTGGCTGAGGTGCGGGGCTGACCGCTCGGGCCCGGCGCTCGGTCGCGAAGCCCCACGCCACCATCAGCGCGGCGGCGCCCAGGCCGAACGCGGCCACGAGTCCGTTCAACCAGGTGTACAGGGCGCTGCTCGAAAACGTCGTGCCGTCGTCCAGGACGCAGTCGAAGCCCAGCGGCACGTAGGACGGCCGGTATCCGGCGAGATGGTGGCGGACGTCCGGCGGGACGTCACGGCACGAGGGGGAGGGGGCCGAGTCCGTGCCGGACTCGGATTCGTGCGCCGCCAGGTCGACCGCCCCCAGCCCGATCAGGTAGAGGCCCACTGCCGCCACCGCCGCCATGACGGCGCACCAGCGCAGCAGGTCCACGGCCCAGTCCGGGCGGCGTCCGGGGAGGGCGGCCGAGAGCAGCTTGAGGACGACGGCCATGAGCCAGACGGGGCTCGCCAACAGGGCGGGCAGTGCCAGCAGGACGAGCACGAGTCGGTCACCTTCCCTGGGCGCGCATGCGGAGGCATTGCACTCCTAGGGAGTCGTTTCCCACACCAGAAGTTCCGCCCGCGTCGCCGCGACCGCCTCCAGGTCCTTGGCGTCCGTGATCCGCACCGCGTCCCCCGGGCCCAACTCGTGCCCCTCCAGCAGCACTTCGCCGCGCACCACGTGCACGTACACGTACGGGGCGTCCGGGATCGCCGTCCGCTCCCCCGCGCCCAGGCGCCGTACATGGAGCATCGCGCCCGCCTCCGGGACCGCGTACGGGGTGGAGTCGGCGATGCCGTGGACGACCTCGTAGACCGGGTCGCCGCCGGGGGCCAGGGGTGACAGCCACATCTGGACGAAGACCAGGGGGGTCTCGCCGTCGTTGCGTTCGACGTGGCGGACGCCTGCCCCCGCGCTGAGGCGCTGGACGTCGCCGGGGCGGATCACCGACGTGTGGCCCGTGGAGTCGCGGTGGGTCAGTTCGCCCTCCACCACCCATGTGACGATCTCCGTGTGGCTGTGCGGGTGCTCGTCGAAGCCGGCGCCCGGTGCGAGCCGCTCCTCGTTGCAGGCGATCACCGCGCCGAAACGGAGATTGTCCGGGTCGTAGTGCGGGCCGAAGCTGAAGGCGTGCAGGGACTCGATCCCGGCCGCCGGGTCCCCTCCGCGGTAGCGCTCGCCGGCGCGCCGTACGTCCATCACAGCCCCCACCGTAGCCCCGTACCTCCCTCGCTCAGGGACCCCCGCCACACGGTCCCGTCCCGATAAGGCAGTCTTGTCCCCGTGCCCGAACCCGAAGCCCGCCTCACCGAGCCCGCAGCGCATTCCATCCATCCGCACGCCGCGACCCTGAAGCGGCTGGAGAAATCGTCCGGAAGCCTCGCCGCGCAGGCCATCGCGCGCATGGACGAGACGCTGCCGTGGTACCGGGCGATGCCTCCGGAGAACCGTTCCTGGATCGGGCTGGTGGCTCAGGCGGGCATCGCCGCGTTCACCGAGTGGTTCCGGCACCCGGACGCCCCGCAGGCCATCTCCACCGATGTGTTCGGGACCGCGCCTCGCGAGCTGACCAGGGCGATCACCCTGCGGCAGACCGTGGAGATGGTGCGCACGACCATCGAGGTCATGGAGTCGGCCATCGACGAGGTGGCCGCTCCCGGCGACGAGTCCGTGCTGCGCGAGGCGCTCCTCGTGTACGCGCGGGAGATCGCCTTCGCCACCGCGCAGGTCTACGCCCAGGCCGCCGAGGCCCGCGGCGCCTGGGACGCACGGCTCGAGTCGCTCGTCGTGAACGCCGTGCTCAGCGGGGAGGCCGACGAGGGGGCCGTCAGCCGGGCCGCCGCACTTGGCTGGAACTCGCCTGAACATGTGTGCGTGGTGCTCGGCACGGCGCCCGACGGTGACAGCGAGTTGACGGTGGAGGCCATCCGACGGGCAGCCCGGCACGCCAAGTTGCAGGTCCTCACCGGGGTGCTCGGGGACCGGCTCGTGGTCATCGCCGGCGGCAGTGACAATCCGCTCGCCGTCGCCAAGTCGCTGATCGGGCCGTTCGCCGCCGGGCCGGTCGTCGCCGGGCCGATCGTGCCCGATCTGCTCGCCGCGACCCGGTCCGCGCAGGCCGCCGCCGCGGGCCTGAAGGCGTGTTCTGCCTGGCAGGACGCACCGCGCCCGGTCCTGGCGGACGATCTGCTGCCGGAGCGCGCGATCGCAGGCGATCCGGGTGCGCGCGAGCAACTGGTGGAGGAGATCTACAGACCGCTGGAAGAAGCGGGCTCGGCGCTGCTGGAAACGCTCAGCGTGTATCTGGAGCAGGCGTCCAGTCTCGAGGGCGCCGCGCGCATGCTCTTCGTTCACCCGAACACCGTTCGCTACCGGCTCCGACGTGTGACTGACGTCACCGGTTGGTCACCCTCTGATGTACGCTCCGCGTTCACGTTGCGGATCGCACTGATCCTGGGGCGTCTGGCCGAGGGTGATCCCCAGACCTAGTCTTTTGTCGGGGGCCCACAAAACCCCCTGCGGTTCTTCGTCCTTGTCCCCACGGGCGGCCCCGGCCGTCCCCAAGAGAGAGTGTGAGAGTGCTCGTACTCGTCGCTCCCGGCCAGGGCGCCCAGACGCCCGGCTTCCTGACCTCCTGGCTCGACCTCCCCGGCGCCGCCGACCGCGTCGGCGCCTGGTCGGAGGCCATCGGACTGGACCTCGTCCACTACGGAACGCGGGCCGACGCCGACGCCATCCGGGACACCGCCGTGGCCCAGCCCCTGCTGGTGGCCGCCGGGCTGCTGTCCGCCGCGGCACTCGGTGACATCACGCCCGGCGCCGTCGCCGGGCACAGCGTCGGCGAGATCACCGCGGCGGCCTTCGCGGGTGTCCTCGGCGACACGGCCGCGCTGACCCTGGTCCGCAAGCGGGGCCTGGCCATGGCGGACGCCGCCGCGATCACGCCCACCGGCATGTCGGCCCTGCTCGGAGGCGACCCCGAGACGACGATCCCGCACCTGGACAAGCTGGGCCTCACCCCGGCGAACGTGAACGGCGCCGGGCAGATCGTGGCCGCCGGCACCCTGGAGCAGCTCGCCGCCCTGGAGGCGGACAAGCCGGAGGGTGTGCGCCGGGTCGTTCCGCTGAAGGTGGCCGGCGCCTTCCACACCCACCACATGGCCCCCGCGGTCGACGCCCTCGCGCACGCCGCCGAGGCGCTGACGCCCGCCGACCCGCGGGTCACGTACGTCTCCAACAAGGACGGGCAGACCGTCGAGACCGGTGCCGAGGTGCTCAAGCGCCTGGTCGGCCAGGTCGCCAACCCGGTCCGCTGGGACCTGTGCATGGAGACCTTCGAGAAGCTGGGCGCGACCGCGCTGATCGAGGTGTGCCCCGGCGGCACCCTCACCGGCATCGCCAAGCGCGCGCTGCCGGGTGTCAAGACCCTCGCCCTGAAGACCCCCGACGACCTCGACGCGGCTCGCGAACTCATCGCCGAGCACAGCGCCTGATCAGGAGAGCGAGAGCATGTCGAAGATCAAGGCACGCAAAGGCGCCCCCTACGCGCGCATCCTCGGCGTCGGCGGGTACCGTCCGGTCCGGGTGGTGCCGAACGAGGTGATCCTGGAGAAGATCGACTCCTCCGACGAGTGGATCCGCTCCCGCTCCGGCATCGAGACCCGGCACTGGGCGAACGACGAGGAGACCGTCGCCGCGATGTCGATCGAGGCGGCCGGCAAGGCGATCGCCGACGCGGGGATCGCCGCCGACCAGATCGGCGCGGTCGTCGTCTCCACCGTCTCCCACTTCAGCCAGACCCCGGCCGTCGCCACCGAGATCGCCGACAAGCTCGGCACGAACAAGGCCGCCGCCTTCGACATCTCGGCGGGCTGCGCGGGCTTCGGCTACGGCCTCACGCTCGCCAAGGGCATGGTGGTGGAAGGTTCCGCCGAGTACGTCCTCGTCATCGGCGTGGAGCGGCTGTCGGACCTGACGGACCTGGAGGACCGGGCCACCGCCTTCCTGTTCGGCGACGGTGCCGGCGCGGTCGTCGTGGGTCCCTCCGAGGAGCCGCACATCGGCCCGACCGTGTGGGGTTCGGAGGGCGACAAGTCCGAGACCATCAAGCAGACGGTGCCGTGGAACGCCTTCCGGCTCGGCGACGTCTCCCAGCTCCCGGTGGACAGCGAGGGCAACGTCAAGTTCCCCGCGATCACGCAGGAGGGCCAGGCGGTGTTCCGCTGGGCCGTGTTCGAGATGGCGAAGGTCGCCCAGCAGGCGCTGGACGCGGCCGGGATCACCCCGGACGACCTGGACGTCTTCATCCCGCACCAGGCCAACGTGCGGATCATCGACTCGATGGTGAAGACTCTCAAGCTGCCGGAGCATGTCACGGTCGCCCGTGACATCCGCACCACCGGCAACACCTCGGCCGCCTCGATCCCGCTCGCGATGGAGCGGCTCCTGGCGACCGGCGAGGCGAAGAGCGGCGACACCGCGCTCGTCATCGGCTTCGGGGCGGGTCTCGTCTACGCCGCCACGGTCGTTACCCTCCCCTAGGCACTCCGTGCCGGATCATGCGGTCCGGTGCGGGAACTGCACCACCTGCCGCTGACGCGGCGGGCGCCACACCCTGATTGATATCTACGAAGGAGCGCCTGACATGGCCGCCACTCAGGAAGAGATCGTCGCCGGTCTCGCCGAGATCGTGAACGAGATCGCCGGGATCCCCACCGAGGACGTCCAGCTGGACAAGTCCTTCACCGACGACCTGGACGTCGACTCGCTGTCCATGGTCGAGGTCGTCGTCGCCGCCGAGGAGCGTTTCGACGTCAAGATCCCCGACGACGACGTCAAGAACCTCAAGACGGTCGGTGACGCCGCCGAGTACATCCTCAAGCACCAGGCCTGATCGACCGATCACCTGGGCTGACAGCCAGGCGCCGGGCCGATGGTCCGGCCGCCGGGCCGTTGCCCCGCCACCCGGCGGTGGCGCCGCTGAATCCTCGTATCCGTTGGAGAAAGAATTCCCGTGAGCTCGACCAATCGCACCGTGGTCGTCACCGGTATCGGCGCAACCACACCGCTGGGTGGCGACGCGGCCTCTACCTGGGAGGGCCTGATCGCCGGCAAGTCCGGTGTCGGACCCCTGGAGCAGGAGTGGGCCGCCGAGCAGGCGGTCCGCATCGCCGCGCAGATCGCCGTGGAGCCGTCCGAGGTCATCCCGCGGCCCCAGGCCCGCCGTCTGGACCGTTCGGCGCAGTTCGCGCTGATCGCGGCCAAGGAGGCCTGGGCGGACGCCGGTTTCACCGCCAAGGCGGGCGAGGACGCAAGCGTCGACCCCGACCGGCTCGGCGCGGTCATCGCCTCCGGCATCGGTGGTGTGACGACCCTCCTCGACCAGTACGACGTGCTGAAGGAGAAGGGCGTCCGCCGTGTCTCCCCGCACACCGTGCCCATGCTGATGCCGAACGGCCCGTCCGCGAACGTGGGTCTGGCCGTCGGCGCCCGCGCCGGTGTGCACACCCCGGTCTCCGCCTGCGCTTCGGGCGCGGAGGCCATCGGCTACGCCATCGAGATGATCCGCACCGGCCGCGCCGACGTGGTCGTCGCCGGCGGTACGGAGGCGGCGATCCACCCGCTGCCCATCGCCGCGTTCGGCAACATGATGGCGATGTCCAAGAACAACGACGACCCGCAGGGCGCCTCGCGTCCCTACGACGTCGACCGTGACGGCTTCGTCCTCGGTGAGGGCGCGGGCGTCCTGGTCCTGGAGTCCGCCGAGCACGCCGCCAAGCGCGGCGCCCGCGTCTACGCGGAGGCGGTCGGCCAGGGCATCTCCGCCGACAGCCACGACATCGTGCAGCCCGAGCCCGAGGGCCGCGGCATCTCGCACGCCCTGCACAACCTGCTGGACAACAGCGGTCTCGACCCGGCGGAGATCGTGCACGTCAACGCGCACGCCACCTCGACGCCGGCCGGTGACATCGCCGAACTGAAGGCGCTGCGGAAGGTGTTCGGGGACCACGCGGACCACATCGCGGTCTCCGCGACCAAGTCGATGACCGGTCACCTTCTCGGTGGTGCGGGCGGCGTGGAGTCGGTGGCGACCGTGCTCGCGCTGTACAACCGGGTGGCGCCGCCGACGATCAACGTGCAGAACATCGACCCGGAGGCCGAGGCCAACGCGGACGTCGTCCGCGGGGAGGCCCGGAAGCTGCGGGCCGAGGGCCGGATCGCCGCGCTGAACGACTCGTTCGGGTTCGGCGGCCACAACGTGGTGCTGGCGTTCCGAACGGTCTGATCAGCACCCCCTAACTACACGTGAGGGGCCCCCACCGGCTGGTGGGGGCCCCTCACGTCGTGTGCGGAGGTCTTCAGACGACCTGGTGCAGCCAGCGCACCGGCGCTCCCTCGCCCGCGTACCGGAACGGTTCCAGTTCGTCGTCCCACGGCTTGCCCAGGAGCCGGGCCAGTTCCGCCTCCAGGTCGCTCTCACCGCGCTGGGAGCGGATGAGGGCCGCGCGCAGCCGGTCCTCGGGGATCAGGATGTCGCCGTGGATGCCGGTGACCGCGTGGAAGATGCCCAGGTCGGGGGTGCAGCTGTAGCGCTCGCCCTCGGCGGTCGGGCACGGTTCCGCGGTGACCTCGAAGCGCAGCAGCTGCCAGCCGCGCAGCGCGGAGGCGAGCTTGGAGGCGGTGCCGGCCTCGCCCTGCCAGGAGAACTCCGATCTCCAGGTGCCGGGGGCGGCGGGCTGCCGGATCCAGTCGAGGTTGACGCGGGTGCCCAGCACGCCCGCGACGGCCCACTCGACGTGCGGGCACAGTGCGCGGGGGGCGGAGTGCACGTACAGGACTCCACGTGTCGTCACCTGAACCTCCGGGCAGAGCGCCACATCTTGTAACTTTACGGAACGGGTGTGGCAAGGGCGGCCACGGGGCGAGGCTACCGTGCGGCGGGCCGAGGAGTGTGACGTACCGTCGGTCCCGTTGCCCGTGAATGCCGCGGTTTCACCCAAGGGGACGCGGGCCTGACCCAGCGTGTTCGAAGCGCTGCCGAACGAGGGGACCAGGGATGCGGAACCGAAGCCACCGCTTCAGGGCCGTCGCCGCGGTCGCGGCCGCGGTCGTCCTGGGGCTCGCCGGATGCGACGCCTCGGGCGGCGGGCGGGGCACCGCGCCGTCGTCGCGGCCGTCCCCGAAGCCGGTCTGGAACCGCTCCCCCGACTCGATCGCCGCCGTCGGCGACTCCATCACGCGCGGCTTCGACGCCTGCACGGTGCTGTCCGACTGCCCCCAGGTGTCGTGGGCGACGGGCACCGACACCGCCGTCGACAGCCTGGCCGTACGGCTGCTCGGGGCGACCGGGGCGGCGGAGCGCAGCTGGAACTACGCGGTGACCGGGGCGCGGATGGCCGACCTGGCCGGGCAGGTCGCGCAGGCGGTGCAGCGCAGGCCGGAGCTGGTGACGGTGATGGTCGGGGCCAACGACGCCTGCCGCTCCTCCACCTCGGCGATGACCCCGGTCGGCGACTTCCGCGAGCAGTTCGAGGACGCGATGGCCGTCCTGCGCCGGTCGCTGCCCAAGGCACAGGTGTACGTCTCCAGCGTGCCGAACCTGATGCGGCTGTGGTCCGAGGGCCGCACCAGCGCGCTGGGCAAGCAGGTGTGGAAGCTGGGAATCTGCCCGTCGATGCTGGGCAACGCGGACGCGCTGGACGCCGCGTCCACCCAGCGGCGCGCCACCGTGCAGTCGCGGGTGGAGGAGTACAACCGGGCCCTGAAGGAGGTGTGCGCGAAGGACCGGCGGTGCCGCTTCGACGGCAACGCGGTCTTCGACTACCGCTTCGGGCCCGCGCAGTTGAGCCCCTGGGACTGGTTCCACCCGAGCAGGAACGGTCAGGCACGACTCGCCGAGATCGCCTACCGTGCCGTCACCGCCGAGGATCCCGTGACCTAGGGTTTCCCACATGAGCGAACTTTTCGGCACACTTTCCGACGGCTCGGCGGTCCACCGCTGGACGCTGGAGCGGGGCGGGGTGCGGGTGCGCGTCCTGTCGTACGGCGGGATCGTGCAGTCGGCGGAGGTCCCGGACCGGGACGGGGGCCGGGCGGACGTGGTGCTGGGCTTCCCGGATCTGGACGGCTATCTGCGCCATCCGGAGCCGTTCCTCGGGGCTCTGGTCGGGCGGTACGCCAACCGGATCGCGGGCGCCCGCTTCCCGCTCGACGGCCGGACCTACGCGCTGGAGCCGAACAACGGCCCCAACTCGCTGCACGGCGGGTCGCGAGGGTTCGACAAGCGGGTGTGGGACGCGGAGCCGGTCGAGCACGGCGTACGGCTGTCCCGGGTGAGCCCGCACGGCGAGGAGGGGTTCCCGGGCCGGCTCGAGGTCTCGGCGACGTACACCCTCGACGCGGACGGCGCGCTGCGGATCGCGTACGAGGCGGTCACGGACGCGCCGACCGTGGTGAACCTGACGAACCACTCGTACTGGAACCTGGCGGGTTCCGGGAACGCGGGCGGCCACGAGCTGAGCATCGCGGCCTCCCGGTACACCCCGGTGGACGCGGACCTGATCCCGACGGGGGCGCCGGAGACCGTCGAGGGCAGCCGCTTCGACTTCCGGGAGTCCCGGAAGGTGGGCTCCGGCTACGACCACAACTTCGTGCTCGACAAGGGTGTGACGCGCACCCCGGTGGAGGTCGCCGAGCTGCACGACCCGGCGTCAGGGCGCCTGCTCACCGTGTCCACGACCGAGCCCGGCCTGCAGCTGTACACGGCGGACCACCTCGACGCCCCGTTCGCCCCCGGCGACGGTATCGCTCTGGAGACCCAGCACTTCCCGGACTCCCCGAACCGCCCGGACTTCCCGAGCACGCGGCTGCGGCCTGGCGAGGTGTACCGGTCGGAGACGGTGTACGGCTTCTCGGTGCGCTAGCGGCTCGGCCCGGACGAGCCACGAGCCCCGGCCCGGCCGTCAGGTCCCGGACCGGGGCTGTTCGTAGGGGGACTCCGTCCCGCCCCAGACGTTAATCGTCGTCGTGACCCGGCGGTCGGCGATCGAGCGTCCGCCCTGGATTTCGTACGAACCCTTCACAAACGTCCACGTGGGCGCGCGCTCGTCCCAAGATCTTCGGCGGGAGGCGGCGGCGTACGCCCCCGGAGGCGCCCTCAGGAATGGGTGATCTGCTCGTCCTCGGGGTTCTCCTCCGCCTCCCGGGCGTTCTCCTCGCCCAGCAGGTCCCGGGCCAGCAGCGTGGCGCCCGCGACCGCGCCCGGCATCAGGAAGACGGCGACGAACGGGACGAGGAACGCCAGGCCGAGAGGTGTGCCGAAGCCCCAGACGAGCAGCTTGCGGGAGCGCAACAGGGTGAGGCGGTCGCGGAGTTCGACGCCGCGGCGCTGGAGTGCCACGGCGGTGAGTTCCTCGGTGAGGAAGAAGCCGGTGACGAAGAAGCCGATGACCGGGACGACGGTCTGGCCCACGAACGGCAGGAAGCCGAGGGCGAAGAGCAGGACGCCCCAGAGCGCGGCCCGTACGAGGACGCGGAGGCTGTCGCGGGCCGATATCCAGATCTCCCGGTGCAGGGGCAGGTCCGACTCGGGTGCGGTGCCGTCCGGGGAGACGTCGCGGTCGACCTTCTCCGAGAGGTTCTCGTAGAAGGGCTGGCCTATGAGGAGGGTGACCGCGGTGAAGGTGAGGACGGCGAGGAGGAGGGCGAGGGCGAACAGCACGACGGTGAGGAAACCGCGGAAGAGCCCGAGCCAGGGGTCCGGCCAGCCGTCGGCGAAGGGGGTGGCCCAGGTGACGAGGTCGTCGCCCCACAGGGCGAGTGCGACGAGCGCCGCCGCGTACAGGACGAGGGCGATCAGGCCCGGCAGGATCCCGAAGCCGTACTGTTTGCCGTGGCGGGCCACCCAGCGTTGGCCCTTGAGGAGATAGCCGAGTCCCGCGCCCAGATCATGCATGGGAAAACCCTATCGACGGTCGGGCTTTCGATTGTCATGATGGCGTCACCGTCGCCCGTCATGCTCGTGTCGCCCTCGCCTGTCATGCCGGTGTCACCGTCACCACGACCGCCCGCTCCGCCGCCGGGCTCATCGCCGCCGACACCCGTACCGCCGTCGCCCTGGTGACGCGGCCCGCGCGCGCAGCCGCCGCCAGGAGCAGCGGCTGGATCTGTTCCAGGCCCGTGACGAGGAGTTCCTCGCCCGCCAGCAGGACCGGGTGGGCCGCCCTCGTCGTCGCGGCGGCCGCTTCCGTGAGGTCCGCCAGGGGTGGCAGGGCCGCCCGGACCAGGGTCGCCACCGTGGCCGCGGCGCGTTCCGTCAGGTCCTCCTGGAGCGGCAGCAAGGGGGCCGCCGCGGTCGTCAACGCGTCGGCGATCCGCGTGAGTTCGGGCGCCGAGTCACGCAGGACCTCCGCCGCGGCGCGGACCAGCGGGGTCAGCGCGAGAAGCGTGCCCGCCGCGAGGCCGGCCGCCGCGGGCAGCAGCGGGGCGGTGGCCTCCATCAGTTCCCCGACGACCGCCGCGACCTCCTCCATCGCCGGTTCCACGGCGTCGAGCACCGGCAGCAGGCCCTCTCCGAGGGCGGCCAGCAGGGCCTGCGCCGGTTCGCTCACCGGGTGCACGGCCAGCGGCGCGCCTGTGGTGCCCAGCCGGGCCAGGGTGTCGACGATCCGGTAGAACGCCTCCTGCGCCTGCGGTGACCCGCTCGCGTCCGCCAGCTCCGCCGTCGTCCGCCGCAGCATGCGCAGCGCCTCGGCGCCCGAACCGTCGCGCGGATCGAGGGTGTTGACGGCGATCCTGCTGATGTTCCCTGCCGTGTCCAGGAGCTGGCCTGCGACGTCGGTGGTGCCGCGCGCCAGGCGCACCACGTCGTGCCAGCGGGGGAGCGTCGGAATCGGGGACATGGGCGGCCCTCCTCGCTCCTCAGCATGCCCGCTCGGGGCCGCCGGGGCCGCCGAGTTCGGGCATCCGTTACCGCCGGGCCACGTCCCCGTCTCCCGGAGGCGGCGATTCCCGCAGGCGGACGGCACGATGAAGGCCGCACCCCACGTCCAGGGGTGCGGCCTTCGCCGTAGGCAACGACCGTGATCAGGCGGGCGTCACGGTGAGGCGGGTGGTGTTCCGCCGGTCAGAGCTTGACGATCATCTTGCCGACGTTGTCGCCGCGCAGGACGCCGAAGAACGCCTCCAGGTTGTTCTCGATGCCCTCGACGACGGTCTCGCTGTACTTCAGCTCGCCGGCGCGGACCCAGGCGCCGACCTCCTCGACGAACTGCGGCTGCAGGTCGTAGTGGTCGCCGACCAGGAAGCCCTCGATCCGGCCGCGGGTCTGGATGAGCCGGGCGAGGTTCCTCGGGCCGGGGGCGGGCTCGGTGTTGTTGTAGACGGAGATCATGCCGCAGACGGCGATGCGCCCACCGCGGTTGAGGGAGCCGATGGCGGCCTCCAGGTGGTCGCCGCCGACGTTGTCGAAGTAGACGTCGATCCCGTCGGGGGCGGCGGCGCGGAGCTGCTCGCTCACGGGGCCGTTCTTGTAGTTGAAGGCGGCGTCGAAGCCGTACTCCTCCAGCAGCAGCTTGACCTTCTCGTCGGAGCCCGCGGAACCGATGACCCGGGAGGCGCCCTTCAGCTTGGCGATCTGGCCGACCTGGCTGCCGACGGCGCCCGCGGCGCCGGAGACGAAGACGGAGTCGCCCTCCTTGAAGGCGGCGGTGCGCAGCAGGCCGGCGTAGGCGGTGAGACCGGTCATGCCCAGCACGCCGAGGTAGGTGGACAGCGGCGCGGCGTCCGGGTCGACCTTGACGGCCTGCTTGGCGTCGACGAGGCCGTACTCGCGCCAGCCCATGAAGTGCAGGACGTGGTCGCCGGGCGCGATGCCGTCCACGTTCGAGGCGACGACCTCGCCGACCGCGCCGCCCTGCATCGGCTGGTTCAGCTCGAAGGGCGCGACGTAGGACTTCGCGGCGCTCATCCGGCCACGCATGTACGGGTCCACGGAGAGGTACTTGTTGCGAACCAGCACCTGGCCCTCGCCCGGTGTCGGGACCTCCGCTTCGACAAGGGCGAAGTCCTCCGGCTTCGGCCAGCCGACCGGTCGGCTGAGCAGGTGCCACTCGCGGTTGATCATGACTGTGCCTTTCGGATTTACTTCAGTACCTGAAACAACCATGCGCCTGAATATTTCAGCGTGTCAAGTAAGCGGTTATCCTGAAGCGCATGGCCACTCCGCGGAAGACCCCTCGCCCCGACGCCCTGACCTTGGAAGTCGTCGAGCTCATCGGCGAGGTGGTGGCCCGCTTCTACGAGGACTACGAGACCGCGGCCGGCGAGCACGCGCTGACCGGCGCACAGGCACGCCTGCTCAGTCTTCTGTCGCTGGAGCCGCTGCCGATGCGCAAGCTGGCCCAGAAACTGAAATGCGAGCCGTCGAACGTCACCGGCATCGTCGACCGCCTGGAGTCCCGCGGCCTGGTCGAACGCCGCCCGGATCCGGCGGACCGCCGGGTGAAGCTGGCCGCGGCGACGGACGACGGCCGCCGCGTCGCCCGCAGCCTGCGCGAGTCACTGCGCTTCGCGAGAGAGCCCCTGGCGGCGCTCACCGAGGAGGAGCGCCACATGATGCGGGGACTGTTGCAGCGGATGCTGACCTCGGGCACCACCCAGGGGCACTGAGAACGGGTGGTGCCGCAGGCCCTGTCGGCCTTGCGCGCCACCGGGGCGGAAACGGACGAGCGGTCCGGTGCACGGTGTGCCCCGGACCGCTCGGACTGGCAACGTCCCTTTGGGATCAGGTCTTCTTGCGGGCCGTCATGATCCGCTGGACCAGGATGAACACGCACAGCAGCACACCGGTGGCGATCTTCGTCCACCAGGAGCTGAGCGTGCCCTCGAACTGGATGATGCTCTTGATCAGGCCCAGCACCAGCACACCGAACAGGGTTCCCAGCACGTAGCCGGAGCCACCCGTCAGCAGCGTGCCGCCGATCACGACCGCGGCGATCGCGTCGAGTTCCATGCCGGTGGCGTGCAGCGGGTCACCGGACTGGATGTACAGGGTGAACAGGAGACCGGCGAGCGCCGAGCAGAAGCCGCTCACCGTGTACACGGCGATCTTCGTGCCGCCCTGCGGGAGACCCATCAGCATGGCCGAGTGCTCGTTGCCGCCGATGGCGTACACCCGGCGCCCGAAGCGCGTGTAGTGCAGGACGTAGAACGCCACGGCGAGGACGACCAGCGCGACGATCGCACCGATCGACAAAAAGCCCGCCCCCAGCGACACCTGTGCATCGGCCATGCTGCTCACCGAGGCGTCGCTGATGGAGATCGACTCCTTGCTGATGACCAGGCACAGGCCGCGGAAGAGGAAGAGGCCGGCGAGGGTCACGATGAAGGGCTGGATCTCGAAGTTGTGGATCACGTAGCCCATCAGGAAGCCACCGAAGGCGCCCACGCCCAGCGCCATGGGGATCACGAGCGGCAGCGGCACCCCCTGGCGCTCCACCAGCCAGGCCGTCAACATCGTCGTGAAGCCCATCATCGAGCCGACGGACAGGTCGATGCCGCCGGAGAGGATGACGAAGGTGGCGCCGACGGCCGCGACCAGCAGATAGCCGTTGTCGATGAACAGGTTCAGGAAGACCTGCGGTTCGGCGAACCCGTAGTACTGGTAGCGGCTCAGGCCGACGCCGTACATCACGATGAAGAGCAGTGCCGTCGCCGCGACGGGCAGGCGCTGGTCACCGAGCAGACGCCGGGCCTTGGACGGGGTACGGCTGTCCGGCGCCGTGGGCCTCTGGGTGGTCGCGCTCATCACGACACCTCCATCTTGGGAGCGGCGTCGGCCGCCGGGGCGGTGTCCGCCGGGGCCACGGCCGGCGTGGCGCTCCCCTTCCTGCCGAGCCTGGCGCCGAACAGCCTGGTGCGGAACTTCGGGGACTGGAGCAGGCAGACGACGATGACGACGGCGGCCTTGAAGACCAGGTTGGTCTGGGTCGGCACGCCGATGGTGTAGATCGTGGTGGTCAGAGTCTGGATGACGAGGGCGCCGACCACCGTGCCGCCGACGGAGAACCGGCCGCCCAGGAGCGAGGTGCCGCCGATCACCACGGCGAGGATCGCGTCGAGTTCGATCCACAGGCCGGCGTTGTTTCCGTCCGCGGCCGAGGTGTTGGAGCTGATCATCAGGCCCGCGACACCTGCGCACAGGGCGCAGAACACATACACCATGATCTTGATGCGCCGGGACCTGATGCCCACCAGGCGGCTGGCCTCGGCGTTGCCGCCTACCGACTCGACGAGCAGACCGAGTGCCGTGCGACGGGTCAGCGCGACGGTGACGGCCACGACCACGGCCACCACGAAGATGGAGAACGGCAGCGTCAGCCAGTAGCCGCCGCCGATCAGCTTGTAGGGGTCGCTGTTGACGGTGATGATCTGGCCGCCGCTGATCAGCTGGGCGACACCGCGACCGGCGACCATGATGATCAGCGTGGCGATGATCGGCTGGATGCCCATCCTGGCGACCAGGAAGCCGTTCCACAGACCGCAGACGACCGCGGCCAGCAGGCCCAGGCCCATGGCGAGCAGCACTCCCGACAGGGCGTTCTGGTCGGCCTGGTGGCTGATGTACGAGCAGGCCAGCGCTCCGGTGATGGCGACCACCGCGCCGACGGAGAGGTCGATGCCGCCGGTGGCGATGACCAGGGTCATGCCGACCGCCACCAGGATGAGGGGCGATCCGAACAGCACGATGGAGACGAGGCTGCCGTACAGGTGGCCGCCCGACATCCGCACGGAGAAGAAGTCGGGCGTAAAGGGAACGTTGACGAGCAGCAGGAGGACGAGGACCGCTACCGGCCAGAAGAGGTGGTGCTGGGTCAGCGCTCGCCATCGGGAAGGGGTGGTCACTGGTGCTCTCCGCTCGCGATGGTCTCCAGGATCCGGCTGGGGGTGATCTCGGGCCCGTTGGCGATCTGCGCCACCAGCCGGCGGTCGCGCAGCACTCCGATGGTGTGACTGAGCCGGAGTACCTCCTCCAGCTCGGCCGCGATGTACAGGACGGACATGCCGTCCTCGGAGAGGGAGACCACGAGCTTCTGGATCTCCGCCTTCGCGCCGATGTCGATGCCGCGCGTCGGCTCGTCGAGGATCAGCAGCTTCGGCTGGGTGATCAGCCAGCGGGCCAGCAGCACCTTCTGCTGGTTGCCGCCGCTGAGCTGTCCGACCCGGGCCTCGGGATTGGCGGGGCGGATGTCCAGCGCCTTGATGTACTTGGCGACGAGTTCGTCGCGCTGCGAGACCGGGATGGGCCGGGTCCAGCCGCGCGAGGCCTGCAGGGCCAGGATGATGTTCTCCCGCACCGTCAGATCCGGCACCAGCCCCTCGGTCTTGCGGTTCTCGGAGCAGAACGCGACGCCGGCGCCGATCGCGTCGTTGGGAGCGCTCATCGACACCTGCTTGCCGCCGATGGACACCTTGCCGCTGTCCGGCTGGTCGGCGCCGAAGAGCAACCGGGCGAGTTCGGTCCGGCCCGATCCGAGCAGGCCGGCGAGTCCCACCACCTCGCCCTTCTTGATCTCCAGGTCGAAGGGGGCGATGCCGCCGGTCCTGCCGAGGCCGTCCGCCTGGAGCAGCGTCTCGCCGAGGTCGGAGTGCAGCTGCTGGTCGTGGAGCTCCTCCAGCTGGTCCAGTGCCTTGCCGAGCATGAGCTGGACGAGCCCGACCTGGTCGAGGTCGCGCACCATGTGCTCGCCGACGAGGGTGCCGTTGCGCAGCACGGTCATCCGGTCGCAGACCTCGTAGATCTGGTCGAGGAAGTGCGAGACGAACAGGATCGCGACGCCCTCGTCCTTCAACCGCCGCATGAGGGCGAACAGTTCGAGGACCTCGTCCCGGTCGAGGCTGGAGGTCGGCTCGTCGAGGATCAGCACCTTGGTGCCCGGTCCCTCGTCGCCGCTGTCGCCGGTGCCCACCGACCGCACGATCGCGACCAGTTGCTGCACGGCCAGCGGGTACGAGGACAGCGGAGCGGTGACGTCGATGTCGAGGCCGAGCCGGTCGACGAGCTCAGCCGCCTCCTTGCGCAGCCGCTTCCACTGGATGCGGCCCATGCGGGTCGGTTCGCGCCCGATGAAGATGTTCTCCGCCACCGACAGGTTCGGGCAGAGGTTGACCTCCTGGTAGACCGTGCTGATACCGGCCTGCTGCGCCTGCTGCGGGCTGCCGAACCGCACGGACTTCCCGTCCAGCGTGATCGTGCCGCCGTCCAGGGAGTAGACCCCCGTCAGCACCTTGATCAAGGTGGACTTTCCCGCGCCGTTCTCGCCGATCAGGGCGTGGATCTCGCCGGGGAAGAGCCGGAAGTCGACGTCCGACAGAGCCCGTACCCCCGGGAACTCTTTGACAATGCCCGTCATTTCCAGGACGGGCCGCGGCTCTGCCATGGCAGCGCTCCTATTGAGACTGGTTCAGGCCCGCAGGGAGCCCCGTGACCGAGGGCTCGGTCGGACGGGGGCTCCCTGCCGGTGGGCGCGGTCGGTCAGTACTTGCGGTTCGGGAGCGCGGCTGCGGCCTGGTCCTGCATGAAGTCGCCCTCCTTGGTCTTGATCCAGCGCTCGACCGACTGGCCCTCGTGAACCTTCTTCACGACCTCCATGAGCTGGGGGCCGAGCAGCGGGTTGCACTCGACAATGGCGTTGATCTTGCCCTGGGACATGGCGACGAAGCCGTCGTGGACGCCGTCGATCGAGACGATCAGGATGTCCTTGCCGGGCTTCTTGCCCGCAGCCTCGATGGACTGGATGGCGCCGAGGGCCATGTCGTCGTTGTGCGCGAAGAGCACGTTGACGTCCGGGTTGGACTGCAGGAAGGCCGCCATGACCTGCTTGCCGCCGGCGCGGGTGAAGTCACCGGTCTGGCTGACGACGATCTTCCAGTCGTCCTTGTGCTGCGCGTCCATGACCTCCTTGAAGCCCTTGGCGCGCTCGATCGCCGGGGCGGCGCCGGTGGTGCCCTCCAGCTGGGCGATCTTCACCGCACCCTTGTGGCCGGCCTTCTGAAGGACCTTCTCCAGGATCCTCGCGGCGCGGCGGCCCTCGTCGGTGAAGTCGGAGCCGACCAGGGTCACATACAACGAGTCGTCGGAGGTCTCCACCGAGCGGTCGGTGAGAACCACCGGGATCTTCGCGGCCTTGGCCTCCTTGAGCACCGCGTCCCAGCCGGTGACGACCACCGGCGAGAAGGCGATGACGTCCACCTTCTGCGCGATGTAGCTGCGGATGGCGGAGATCTGGTTCTCCTGCTTCTGCTGGGCGTCGGAGAACTTGAGGTTGTAACCCGCCGCCTTGGCCGCGTCCTTCACGGAGGTGGTGTTGGCGCTGCGCCAGCCGCTCTCGGATCCGACCTGGGAGAAGCCGAGGGTGATCGTCTTGCTGCCGCCCCCGGAGGAGCCGGAGGAACTGTTGTCCTTCTTGGCGCAGGCCGCCAGGCCGCCCGCGGCCGCCACGCCGACCGCCGCCGTGAGGAAGTTCCTTCTGTTGAGCATGTTCTTCTCCTTTGAAGAGCCGACCCGGGGATGGGACCCGCTGGTGCTGGAGGGGAGCCGGCCGCAGTGCGTCCAGCCTGTCGATCATTGTTCGAAATATCGACCACACTGCTGCATACGGTGCGGCCGACCGGTCGGTCAGTGGGGTACGCCCTCCGTTCGAGCGGCGTACGGGAAAGTGCTGGCGCGGACGACGAGTTGGGGTTCGATCGTGATCCGGGCCGTGGTGGCGGGTGGCCGGCCCTCGATCAACTCCAGGAGTAGCGCGATGCCACGCTTGCCCACCGCCGAGAAGTCCTGCCGAACGGTGGTGAGAGGAGGAGCGTAGAACTCCGACTCCGGGATGTCGTCGAAACCGACCACCGCGACGTCCTGGGGCGTTCGGACCCCCGCCTCACGCAGGGCCCGCAACACGCCCAGTGCCATCTGGTCGTTGGCCGCGAAGACGGCGGTCAGCCCTCGGCCCACCCAGCCGGCCAGTTCCTGGCCCGCGCGGTAACCCGACAGCGGACTCCAGTCCCCGCGCAGCGGCACCGGCGCCTCGACGCCCGCCGCTTCCAGGGTCGCCCGCCAGCCGGCGGCCCGGTCGGCCGCCTCCTGCCAGTCCTCGGGCCCGGCGAGGTGCCAGACCGTGCGGTGGCCTGCGGCCAGCAGATGACTGGTGGCCAGCGTCGCTCCCAGGTGCTGGTCCACACTGACGCCGGGGATGTCGACGCCCGGCGCGCTGCCTACGACCACCACCGGGAAGGGGTAACGGAGTTCGGCGAGAGCGTCCACCGCCGACTGCTGCGGAGCGATGGCGACCACTCCTTCCACTCCGCCCTCGCTGAGGTGGTCCATGGCTTCGGAGAGCGTCTCCATGGTCAGCTTGCGCAGGCTGACCGTCGAGACGAGATATCCCTCGGCGCGGGCCGCCTCTTCGAGCGCGAACAGCGTACTGGCCGGCCCGTAGAGGGTGGTGTCGGAGGCGACCACACCCAGCGTCCGGGTGCGCCGCGTCACCAGGGCTCGTGCGGAGGAGTTGCGGCGATAGCCCATCTCCTCGATCGCGCGCAGCACCCTGGCCCGTGTCGCGTCCCGCACATTGGGGTGGTCCCCCAGCACACGGGACACGGTCTGGTGGGACACACCGGCCACGCGCGCCACGTCCGCCATGGTGGGCGGTCGAAGTTCACTGTCTGGCACGACCCCCCCTCCCCTGGCGCTCGCCTGCCGGTAAGTCCTGCCATGTGGGCGGTTGTCGCCGCGCCGCGGGTTTCACTCCGTGGTTCCGGAAAGCCCGACGGTACGGGCGGGAAGGGCGAGTTGGCGCGCTGTGCATACGGCCCTCGCACCTCCCGTCCCCCGCGTTGACCGCTCACTGGTGAATGCGGGGGCTATTGTGAGCGCTAACAATTCACGGGAGTCAAGAGGGCTGCACCGATATCGTCGTTCACGGTTGAATAACGCACCTGGGGGCTGCACGTCCGCCCTGGTCAAAGGCCCGGAGCAAGCCCCGGGCACCCGTGTCGAGCGGCGGCTCGGCAACGCCGCGGCGACCGGAACGAGCCGACGTGAGCCCCACTGGGGACGTTCGGGGCACGAGGGCGCCGGGCAAGCCGCCTCCCGGACTTAAGCCTCCAGCCGTCGCCCTACGTGCACCACCACAGGAAGCGCGTGCACGTCTGGGACGGCGAGGGATCCGGCTTCGACGTCGTGGGATCCGCCGTCGGCCTGCCCGTCTCGGCCGGGCGCGTCGTCGCCGGACCCTGCGTCGGCGTGACCGGTGAAGGGCCCGCGGTCGCCGACCGGGTGGCCTTGCCGCCGGCGCTCTTGGACGCGGAGGGCGACGGGGAATCCGAGGCCGATGCGGACGTCGACGGGTTCGGGGACATCGAACCGGCGCCCCTGCTCGTCGGGCCGTCCAGGGACCGTGCCGGCCGTGCCGTCCTCTGCGCCTGCGACGACGTTCCGCCCTCGGCGTTCGCACCCCCCGCCGCCGGGGGCCTGGGGTCGGCGAAGGGCGCGTCGACGCCGAGTTCCGCGAGGCTCAGGCCGCCCGCCGCGAGGACGAAGCCCGCGGTGATCAGGAGGGTGCGCCGGCGGCGTCGGCGGTGGGCCGCGGCCTTGCGGTCACGACGACTGGCACTGCCGGCGACGGCCGGTCCGGTCGCCTCCTCGTCGGCTTCCCGTCCAGCCCCCCGCCGGCGCCCCTGTGTCCGGCGCCTGGCCGCCCGCCCCTGCGGCACGCTTGCGTCGTCGGGGCCGTGCATGTGCTGGTCCGGACTGCCGGAGTCCTCCTCGCCGTACGGCTCGACGGCGATGTCCGGCTGCGGAGCGACGTCCGCTTCCTCCGCGTACGCGCGGAGTTCTTCGACTGCTGTGCCGCACCCCGGGCATGCGAGGGCGCCATTGAGGTGCCGTCGGCACGGGTGGCAGAAGTCCATGACGCGGGAAGACTAGGTCCCCCGTCGGGGACGTTCCCAGGAGCGCCTGTGAAGGTTGTGTGGGAAACGCGCCGCTGAGGCGCGGCGACTTGATACCGGCACTCCACATTCCGCGCCATCTCGCGGCATCCCATCGGCAACCCCGGCATCCCCTGCCCATCCCCCCGATGCCGGCACAAAAGTAGCCTGAGAAAGTGTCGGAACCGTTACTCGTTCACCCCATTGACACTCCCGCCGCGCCAAACTTACTGTCTGGCCAGCATTTCGAACGAGTGACGAAATCTCGAACAGCTGAAAGGCGAGCTCCGTGCGCATCACCGGAATCAGCACACACGTGGTCGGCACGCCCTGGCGGAATCTGACGTACGTACAGGTGCACACCGACGAGGGCATCACGGGCGTGGGCGAGACCCGCATGCTGGGCCACACCGACGCGCTGATCGGCTACCTCAAAGAGGCCGAGGTCAATCACATTCTCGGCTCGGACCCGTTCGCTGTCGAGGACCTGGTCCGCCGTATGAAGTACGGCGACTACGGGCGCGCCGGTGAGATCGTGATGTCCGGCATCGCCGTGGTCGAGATGGCCTGCTGGGACATCAAGGGCAAGGCCCTCGGGGTGCCCGTCTGGCAGCTGCTCGGCGGCAAGGTCACCGACAAGGTCAAGGCCTACGCGAACGGGTGGTACACCACCGAGCGGACCCCGGAGGCCTATCACAAGGCCGCCCAGGGGGTCATGGAGCGCGGGTACCGGGCCCTGAAGATCGACCCCTTCGGTACCGGCCACTTCGAGCTCGACCACGAGCAGACCATGTACGCGGTCTCCCTCATCGAAGCCGTGCGCGACGCCATCGGGCCGGACGCCGAGCTGATGCTGGAGATGCACGGCCGCTTCTCCCCCTCGACCGCCGTGCGGCTCGCCAAGGAGCTGGCGCCGTTCAAGCCCGCCTGGCTGGAGGAGCCGGTTCCGCCGGAGAACCTCAAGGCGCTCGAGAAGGTCGCCGCCAAGGTCGACATCCCGGTCGCCACGGGCGAGCGCATCCACGACCGCATCGAGTTCCGCGAGCTGTTCGACAGCCAGGCCGTGGACATCATCCAGCCCGACCTCGGCCACATCGGCGGCATCTGGGAGACGCGGAAGCTGGCCGCGACCGCAGAGACCCACTACATGCTGGTGGCCCCGCACAACGTGGGCGGCTCGGTACTCACCGCCGCCTCCCTCCAGGTCGGCTTCACCACGCCCAACTTCAAGATCCTCGAGCACTTCAACGACTTCGCGGACGCGGAGATCAAGAAGGTGATCAAGGGCGCTCCGCAGGTGAACCCGGAGGACGGCTGCTTCCACATCTCCGACGCACCGGGTCTCGGTGTGGAACTGGACACCGACGCGGCGGCCGAGTTCCCGCAGCAGCGGGCCCACTTCGACCTGTGGGCCGAGGGCTGGGAGAAGCGGAACCCGAAGGACGGGCAGTGAGCACCGCTGTCGTCGTCGAGGCTCCGGGCGTGCACCGGCTCGAGGCCCACTCGCCGCGCGAACCCGGTCCGGGCGAGGCCTTGGTGCGCGTGCACGCCGTAGGCATCTGCGGAAGCGACCGCGAGGTCTACCAGGGCAACCGGCCCGAGGGCTACGTCCGCTACCCCCTCGTCCCCGGCCACGAGTGGTCCGGAACGGTGCAGGCGGTCGGCGCGGGTGTATCCGAGACGCTCGTCGGCCGCAAGACCGTGGGCGAGGGCTTCCGCAACTGCCAGGTCTGCGACCGTTGCCACGCGGGCGAGACGACCCTGTGCACCGCGGGGTACGAGGAGACGGGCTTCACCCAGCCGGGCGCGATGGCCACCACCCTCACGCTCCCGGCCCGCCTGCTGCACCTCCTGCCGGACGACGCCGACCTCACGGCGGCGGCGCTGCTGGAGCCGGCCGCCTGCATCGCGGCCGCCGCGCTGAAGGGGAACGCGCGGCCCGGCGAGCGGGTCGCGGTCGTCGGCACGGGCACGCTCGGCATGTTCGCCGTGCAGTTCCTGAAGGCGATCTCGCCGTCCGAGTTGCTGGTGGTGGGCACCCGGAGCGACCGGGAGGCGCTGTCACGCCGGTTCGGCGCGACCGACTTCCGCACCAAGGAACAGGAGCTCCCCGACGACTTCGACGTCGTCATCGAGACCGCCGGGTCCGCGTCCGCCGCGCACACCGCGGCCTCACTGCTCAGGCGCGGCGGGCGTCTCGTCCTGACGGGCATCCCGGCGCCGGGCGCTGCGGGCCTCGACCCCACCGACCTCGTCGTACGGCAGCTGGAGGTGCACACCGTGTTCGGTGCGCCGCCGGACGCCTGGGCGCACACGGTGCGGGTCTTCGGCGCAGGGTTGCTCGACCCCTCACCGCTGGTCACGCACGAATTGCCGCTCGCCGAGTTCCCGCAGGCCATCGAGCTGGTGGGGTCCGGCGATCCGAAGGTGGGCAAGGTCCTGCTCCGGCCCTGACGCCCGCTCCCAGCCGTACGCCGGTACGGGGCTACCTGACGAGTTCCGTACCGGTGTACCACTTCACCCACCCGCACCCTGCGCCGCGAACCTCGTCCGAAATCCCGAACATGAAGGACTCCTAGTGACCGACTCCGCTACGGCACCCCGCAGGCCCGGTGAGCAGGCGCTCGCCGCGCTCGGCCTACGTGCGCCCGACCTCTCTCCCGCCGACGCCTCGCCGCACACCTTCCCCGGAGGCGGCCGCTGGCGCACCGAGATCCCCTCGTGCGAGGGCCCCGAGGCGCTCGCGGTGGTCCTCAAGGAGTCGTCCAGGCTCGACGTGCCGATCCACCGGATCAGCCAGGGCTCCGGCGTATGGATGCTGACCGACGCCGAGATCACCGAGATGGTCGAGGCCACGGCCGAGCGTGACATCGAACTCTGCCTGTTCACGGGCCCGCGTGGCACATGGGACATCGGCGCCTCGGTCCGCTCCGACTCGCGGGGCGCCGGCCTCAGGGCGCGCGGCCACGACGCGGTCGCCGGCTGTGTCGAGGACGCCGTCCGGGCGACCGAACTCGGCGTCAAGTGCCTGCTCGTGGCCGACGAGGGCGTGCTGTGGACGCTGCACCAGGCCCGCGAGAAGGGCATCATCCCGGCCGAGACCACGCTCAAGGTGTCGGCGCTGATCGGCCCGGTCAATCCGGCGGCGTACGCCGTGTACGAGCGCCTGGGCGCCGACTCGATCAACGTGCCCAGCGACCTCACGCTGGACCACCTCACCGAGATCCGCAGGGTTTCCGGGGCACCGATGGACATGTACATCGAGGCCCCGGACGACCTCGGCGGCTACGTCCGCATGTACGAGGTCGCCGAACTGATCAGACGCGGCGCGCCGCTCTACCTGAAGTTCGGTCTGTCCAAGGCACCCGGGATCTACCCGTACGGACACCACCTGCGGGAGCTGACCCTGGCCACCGCCAAGGAACGGGTACGGCGCGGCCGGCTCGCTCTTGACCTGCTGGCACGCCACGGAGCGGACGGCGACATGGCGCCGCTCGGTTCGCGGCTGCCGGGCTCGCTCAACCGGTTCGACATTCCGTCATAACGTTCCGGAAACTCAGCTTCACACCAGCCGACAGACCCGCGCAGAATCCCACACACCTCTTCTTGGTCGACAGACCGCACGGCATCCGTGCCGCCGAACCTCTCCGCACAGCAAGGACTGATCACCATGCGCACTCGCAGAGCCGCACTCACCGCGATAGCCGGAGCCGCCTCCCTCGCCCTCACCCTGACCGCCTGCGGCCAGAACAGCGAGGGCGGCAGCAAGGAGAAGGCGGGCAGCGCCAAGGGCGGCACCATCGGCATCGCGATGCCGACCAAGTCGTCCGAGCGCTGGATCAACGACGGCAACAACGTCGTCAAGAACCTCCAGGCCAAGGGCTACAAGACCAAGCTGGTCTACGGCGAGGACGACCCCGACACCCAGGTCTCCCAGATCGAGAACCTGATCACCCAGGGCGTCAAGGGCCTGATCATCGCGGCCATCGACAACAAGTCCCTGAACAACGTCCTCCAGCAGGCCGCCGACGCGCACATCCCGGTCATCTCCTACGACCGCCTCATCCTCGGCACCAAGAACGTCGACTACTACGCCTCGTTCGACAACGAGAAGGTCGGCGTGCTGCAGGGCACGTACATCGTGCAGAAGCTCGGCCTGGACAAGGGTAAGAAGGGCCCGTTCAACATCGAGCTGTTCGCCGGCTCCAACGACGACAACAACACCAAGTACTTCTTCAACGGTGCGATGAGCGTGCTCCAGCCGTACATCGACAAGAAGGAGCTGGTGGTCAAGTCCGGGCAGACGCAGCTCAACCAGGTCACCACGCTGCGCTGGGACGGCACCACCGCGCAGAAGCGCATGGAGGACATCCTCACCTCCGCCTACAAGAGCGGCAGGGTCGACGCGGTGCTCTCGCCCTACGACGGCATCTCCATCGGCATCCTGTCCGCGCTGAAGTCGGACGGCTACGGCTCCGCGAGCAAGCCGCTGCCGGTCATCACCGGCCAGGACGCCGAGCTCGCCTCGGTGAAGTCGATCATCGCCGGTCAGCAGACGCAGACCGTCTACAAGGACACCCGCCAGCTCGCCAAGGTCGCCGCGACCATGGTCGACGACGCCCTCAACAACAAGAAGCCGCAGGTCAACGACACCAAGACGTACGACAACGGCACCAAGGTCGTGCCCGCCTACCTGCTCCAGCCGGTGAGCGTCGACAAGTCGAACTACGAGGACGTGCTGGTCAAGGGCGGCTACTACACCGACGCCCAGCTCAAGTAACCGAGCGCACACCCCCACCGACCGCACACGACTGGAAGGCACGACCATGGCGGGACCCGTCCTGGAAATGCGCTCGATCGTCAAGACCTTTCCCGGCGTCAAGGCACTGTCGGACGTCAATCTGACTGTCCGTCAGGGCGAGGTCCATGCCATCTGCGGGGAGAACGGCGCCGGCAAGTCGACCTTGATGAAGGTCCTCTCCGGCGTCCACCCGCACGGCACGTACGAGGGGGAGATCCTCTTCGAGGGAGAGGTCTGCCACTTCAAGGACATCCGGGCGAGCGAACAGCACGGCATCGTGATCATCCACCAGGAGCTGGCACTGGTGCCGTTCCTCTCCATCGCCGAGAACATCTTCCTCGGCAACGAACACGCCGCACGCGGGTTCATCAACTGGAACGAGACGCTCAAGCACGCCACCGAACTGCTGCGCCGCGTCGGTCTCGACGAGCACCCGGAGACCCGGATCGCCGACATCGGCGTGGGCAAGCAGCAGCTCGTGGAGATCGCCAAGGCGCTCTCCAAGGACGTGAAGCTCCTCATCCTGGACGAGCCGACGGCGGCCCTGAACGACGAGGACAGCGGCAAGCTCCTCGATCTCATCCTGGAGCTGAAGAACCAGGGCATCACCTCGATCATCATCTCCCACAAGCTGAACGAGATCCGCAAGGTCGCCGACTCGGTGACGATCCTGCGCGACGGCCGCACCATCGAGACGCTGGACGTCAAGGCGCCGGAGACCACCGAGGAGCGGATCATCGCCGGCATGGTCGGCCGCGACCTCGACCACCGGTTCCCCGAGCGCTCCCCGCACGAGGCGGAGGAGGGCGCGGCGCCGGCCCTGGAGATCCGCAACTGGACCGTGTTCCACCCGATCGACCAGCAGCGCAAGGTCGTCGACGACGTGTCGATCCAGGTGCGGCGCGGGGAGATCGTCGGCATCGCGGGGCTGATGGGCGCGGGCCGTACCGAGCTGGCCATGAACGTCTTCGGGCGCACCTACGGCCGGTACGCGGGCGGCACGGTCCTCAAGGACGGCAAGGAGATCCGTACGAAGACGGTCGCGGAGGCGGTCGCGCACGGCATCGCGTACGTCACCGAGGACCGCAAGCACTACGGCCTGAACCTCATCGACACCATCAACCGGAACATCTCGCTGACCGCCCTGAACAAGGTCGCCAAGCGGGGCGTGGTCGACGAGCAGGAGGAGCGGCAGGTCGCCGAGGGCTTCCGCAAGTCCATGAACATCAAGGCGCCGACCGTGTTCGAGCCGGTGGGCAAGCTGTCGGGCGGCAACCAGCAGAAGGTCGTCCTCAGCAAGTGGATCTTCGCGGGACCGGACGTGCTGATCCTGGACGAGCCCACCCGCGGCATCGACGTGGGCGCCAAGTACGAGATCTACACGGTGATCGACCAGCTGGCCGCGCAGGGCAAGGCGGTCGTCTTCATCTCCTCCGAGCTGCCGGAGCTGCTCGGCATGTGCGACCGCATCTACACCATGGCCGCCGGGCGGCTGACCGGAGAGGTTCCACGGGCCGAGGCCACCCAGGAAGTGCTGATGCGCCAGATGACGAAGGACAAAGAGGTAACCCGATGAGCACGGATGTGACCGCCAAGACCCCGGCCCCCGCGCCGCCGGGCAAGAGCGGATCGGCCACCGGCGGGGGCCTGCTCCAGCTGGTACTGGGCGGGCTGCGCCGCAACATGCGGCAGTACGGCATGCTGATCGCGCTCGGCCTGATCGTCATCCTCTTCGAGGTCTGGACCGGCGGCGACCTGCTGCTGCCGCGCAACGTCTCGAACCTGGTCCTGCAGAACAGCTACATCCTGATCCTCGCGATCGGCATGATGCTCGTCATCATCGCAGGGCACATCGACCTCTCGGTCGGCTCGCTGACGGCGTTCGTGGGCGCCTTCGCGGCCGTGCTGACCGTGGAACACAGTGTGGCGTGGCCCATCGCACTGGTGCTGTGCCTGCTGGTGGGCGCGGTGGCCGGCGCGGTGCAGGGCTACCTGATCGCGTATCTCGGCATACCGTCGTTCATCGTCACCCTCGCCGGGATGCTGCTCTTCCGCGGTCTGACGGAGATCCTGCTCAAGGGGCAGACCCTCGGCCCCTTCCCGGACGGGCTGCAGAAGCTCGGCAACGGCTTCCTGCCCGAGGTCGGCCCGAACACCAACTACCACAACCTCACGCTGCTGCTCGGCCTCGTCATGATCGCCGCCGTGGTCTGGCAGGAGGTCCGCGACCGGCGCCGGCAGCGGGAGTTCTCCCTCGACGTGCTGCCCGCGCGGCTGTTCGCGCTGAAGCTCGTCGCCCTGGTCGCCGCGGTCCTGGCCCTCACGATGCTGCTCGCCAGCTACCAGGGCGCGCCGATCATCCTCATCATCCTGGGCGTCCTGGTGGTCGGCTACGGCTATGTCATGCGCAACGCCGTCTTCGGCCGCCACATCTACGCGATCGGCGGCAACCTGCCGGCCGCGAAGCTGTCCGGCGTCAAGGACAAGCGGGTCACCTTCCAGGTGTTCCTGAACATGGGCGTGCTCGCGGCCCTGGCGGGTCTGGTGGTCGCCGCCCGCCTGAACGCGGCCTCGCCGAAGGCGGGCGTGAACTTCGAGCTCGAGGCGATCGCCTCCTCGTTCATCGGTGGCGCGTCCATGAGCGGCGGTGTCGGCACCGTCCTCGGCGCGATCATCGGTGGTCTCGTCCTCGGCGTGCTGAACAACGGCATGAACCTCCTCAGCGTCGGCACCGACTGGCAGCAGGTCATCAAGGGCCTGGCCCTACTGGTGGCGGTCGGTTTCGACGTGTGGAACAAGCGCAAGTCCGGTTCGTGAGCCGGTAAGGGCCCCCGCCGAAAGGCGGGGGCCCTTTTCCCGGTACAGGAGCCGAACGTGGAACCGGGCGGACGCTCGGTCGTCGCGGGAGCGGCGCCAACGGACATGACCGCGGCCACCTCGGGCAGGGCGCAGGCAGCAGAAAGCAGGAGAACCCGTGAAGGAACTGTTCGGCAAGCTCGCCGACGGCACCGAGGTCCACCGCTGGTCCCTGGAGAACGGCGGCACCCGGCTGAAGGTCCTCTCCTACGGTGGCATCGTCCAGTCCCTGGAGATCCCGGACCGCCACGGCCGCTGCGAGAACGTCTCCCTCGGCTTCGACACCATCGACGACTACGTGGCGAAGACCCCGTACTTCGGCGCCCTCATCGGCCGCTACGGCAACCGTATGGCCAAGGGCCGGTTCACCCTGGAGGGCAAGAGCCACCAGTTGTCCGTCAACGACGGCGTGAACAGCCTGCACGGCGGCGAGCAGGGCTTCGACAAGCGCATCTGGGACGTCGAGCCGTTCACCGAGGGCTCCGACGTCGGCCTGCACCTGTACTACACGAGCGTCGACGGCGAGATGGGCTACCCGGGCACGCTCAAGGCGAAGGTGACGTACACCCTCGACAAGCACGGCGACTGGCGCATCGACTACGAGGCCACCACGGACAAGGCCACCGTCGTCAACCTCACCAGCCACGTCTACTGGAACCTGGCCGGCGAGGGCAGCGGCACCATCGAGGACCACGAGCTGCAGATCGCCGCCTCCCGCTACACGCCCACCGACTCGGGCCTCATCCCCACCGGCGAGCCGGCGAAGGTCGCCGGCACCCCCTTCGACTTCCGCCACGCCAAGCCGGTCGGCCGGGACATCCGGGCCGGCCACCCGCAGCAGGTGCAGGCCAAGGGCTACGACCACAACTGGGTCCTGGACAAGGGCGTCACCGCGAAGCCCGAGCACGTCGCCACGCTCCGCGACCCGCGCTCGGGCCGCACCCTGAAGATCTTCACCGACCAGCCGGGCCTGCAGTTCTACTC
This sequence comes from Streptomyces sp. NPDC093984, assembly GCF_044764595.1. Classification (NCBI taxonomy): domain Bacteria; kingdom Bacillati; phylum Actinomycetota; class Actinomycetes; order Kitasatosporales; family Streptomycetaceae; genus Streptomyces; species Streptomyces sp. NPDC093984. The sequence goes on from NZ_JBIWIM010000003.1 coordinate 666,006, forward strand.
GGGCAACTTCCTCGACGGCACCCTGGTCGGCACCGGCGGCCACACCTACCGCCAGGGCGACGCGCTGTGCCTGGAGACCCAGCACTTCCCGGACTCGCCGAACCACGCCGACTTCCCGTCGACCGTGCTGCGGCCCGGGCAGACGTACCGGACGACGACGATCCACTCGTTCAGCGCGTAAACGCGAGGGAACTCACACTCGACGCACACCAGTTGAACAACGCCACGTCCGTATCCGTATGAGTGGGTGGCCCGTGCTCCCCCGCACGGGCCACCCACCGTACGGAGGTTGCCTTGGCAGACAACGTCACCTCGCTGTTCCGCAGCTCCTCGGCGCACAGCCCCTCGATGGCGGCGCTGACACGGGAGAACGACGGAGTCGGCCCGGTGGACTTCTGCATCCCCTGCAACCCGTACTTCCCCACGCCCGCCATGTTCGAGGAGATGGCGGGCAAGCTGCGTGAGATCCTCACCTACTACCCGAGCGGCGCGGAGACGATCACGGCCGAGCTGTGCGGTCTGCTCCAGCTGCCGCCGCAGTGCGTCGCCATGGGCAACGGCTCCACCGAGCTGATCACCTGGATCGACCACCTGCTGGTCCGCGAGTCCCTCGCCGTCCCCGTCCCCACCTTCGGCCGCTGGACCGACCAGCCCATGGAGACCGGCAAGCGGGTCGACATGTTCCCGCTCCAGGAGTCCAGCGGCTTCTCCCTGGACCTCACCCAGTACGCCGAGTTCATCCGCAAGCGGGGCACCCGGGTCGCCGTCGTCTGCAACCCGAACAACCCCGACGGCGGCTACCAGTACAAGCACGCCCTGGTGCAGTTCATGGACCAGATGGCCGACCTCGACCTGGTCGTCGTGGACGAGTCCTTCCTGGAGTTCGCGGACGCCGAGGCCGACCCCAGCGTCGTGCAGGAGGCCATGCTGCGGCCCAACGTCGTCGTGCTGCGCAGCCTCGGCAAGAACTTCGGCCTGCACGGCATCCGCTTCGGCTACCTGGTCGCCAACCCGTCGCTCGCGGGCCGGATCCGCTCCATGCTGCCGAAGTGGAACCTCAACTCCTTCGCCGAGCACGTGGTGTTCATGCTCAAGGAGCACGGGGCGGAGTACCAGCAGAGCCTGCAGCAGGTGCGCCGCGACCGTCTGGAGATGGCCAGCCACCTCTCGGCGCTGCCCGGCCTGACGGTCTACCCGTCCCAGGGCAACTTCCTCTTCGTGCGCCTCCCCGTGGGTGCCGAGGGCACCGTGGTCCGCGACCGGCTGCTCACCGAGCACCGGATCCTGGTCCGCGAGTGCGGCAACAAGATCGGCTCCTCCAGCCGCTTCCTGCGACTCGTGGTGCGCCCCCAGGTGGACGTGCGTCGCCTGGTGTCCGCCCTGGAGCAGGTGCTCTACGGGTCCAGGAGGGGAGCCGCCGTGCCCGAGCTGAGCCAGGGGACCGGCTACAGCTCGGGTACGGCGGCGGTGGACCGCCTGGTCAACCAGACCAACGGGGCCGGGGTGCGGGGGCTCGCCGCCCAGGCCGCAGGGTCCGCTCAGGGGCTCCCGGCCGCCGCGCCGCTCCCCGCCGCGCAGCCGGCCGTCGGCGGAACGCCCATGCCCGCGGCGGCTCAGGCCGCTCCCCCGCCGCCGGCGCCCGCGCCACTGCTCACGCCCGCACCCGCACCGGCTCCGCTGCCGACCCCCGCACCCGCTCCGGCGCCCTTCCCGGCGCCCGCCCCGGTCCCCGCCGCTGCCGCGGCGACCGGCCCCACGCCGCCGGGCGTCCCCGCGCGCGGCGGTCTGACCGCCGCCCAGGTGCGCGGCGTGACCGCGCCCGCCCCCGGCATCCCCGGCCTGGCACCGGCCCCGGCCACCGGCTGGCCCAGCCCGCCGGCCTGGCCGAACGCGGCGGGGATGGGGCAGGCGGGGTAGGGCCGCGGCGCAGGTGCCGTCCGGGTGAGCCGTCCGGGTGATACAAAAGCCACCGAGTTATTGCCTGATGTCCGATTTACTCCTATAAATACCAAGGCGTCACTAAGCAACTGTTTCGCCCACCGGGCGGCTCCACTTGAAATGCCACTCGACCGCGAGTGACGCAATTCACTTACGATGCGCCTTAGTGACTTACCCGGTCCTTAACTCCCCGGCTTTGCAGACATGACCCAATCCGAGGCACGGGCGACAACTAGCCTGCTTAGTAAAGACGGGAATTGTCGAGTTATTCCCGGCGGCTAAGAATGTTCCCGCCGCAGCGCACCGCAAACGAAATGCGGTGCTGTTTGTCGAGGGGAACCGGCAACTGCGGGCAATGCAATCCCCGGACCAAGGACCGCACCATGCCCAAACACGCCTCCAACCGCTCGCGCCGGGCGCGCCGGTTCTCCACCGGCAGCGCCGTCACCGTCGGCTCATTCGCCCTGGCCTGCACGGCCGTGCTCGGGACGGCCCAGGCCGCCCACGCCGCTCCGGCCGCTTCGGCCGTCGCGGGCACTCCGGCCGCGTCCGCCGGTACGACCACATACGTCGTCCGGCTCGGCGACCACCTGGCCTCTATCGCACGGGCCCACAATGTGCCGGGCGGCTGGCAGGCCATCGCAGCGGCCAACAAGATTGCCAGCCCCTACATCATCCGGCCGGGTCAGGTCCTGATTCTTCCCACCGGTTCTTCCTCGATCAAGAAAACCGTGGCCTCCCCGGCCAAGAAAACCGCACCGGCCTCCAGCGGCGTGATCTACGCCAACAACCTGGACGGCTGGATCAAGCACTCGCTGGCGGTCATGAAGCAGCACGGTATTCCGGGGTCCTACAACGGCATTTACCGCAATGTCATCCGCGAGTCCTCCGGCAACCCGAAGGCCATCAACCTCTGGGACTCCAACGCCGCGAAGGGCACCCCGTCGAAGGGCCTCCTCCAGGTGATCGACCCGACGTTCCGCGCGTACCACGTGCCGGGCACCTCGTGGGACATCTACGACCCGGTAGCCAACATCACCGCCGCGTGCAACTACGCCTACCACCGCTACGGTTCGATCGACAACGTCAACGGTCCTTACTGACCCGTCCGGCCCGGACCCCGGGGCGGTGGCCGCGCAGTGCGGCCGCCGCCCCGTCCGCGTTCAGCGGGCGACGGGCCAGCCGCTGCCGAAGTCCAGCAGGTTGATCCCCAGTTTCGGCGTGCCGTTGTCGTGTCGCGACCACTACAAGGTGCTGGCGGTGCTGGAACGCGAGGCGGGCTTCACGGAGCAGACGTTCCCGGACCCCGAGGTGGTCGGCGGCATCGTGGGCGGGGTCCGCCGCGGCAGGATGCGCAGGACCGAGTACTACCCGTTCGCCGCCAGACCGGTCCGGGTACTGCTCGTCCTCCTCGTCCTCGTGCTCATCGGGGAGTCCCTCTACATGCTGCTGCGCAGCGACCCCGAGCCCGCACCGCTGGACTGCGCCAAGGGCACGCTCACCCTGTCCGGGTCCACCGCGTTCGCGCCGGTTCTGCGGGAAGCCGCGCGGCAGTACGAGAAGACGTGCCCCGACGCGCGCATCCCCCTCTCGGACGACACCTTCAAGGGCAGTGTCCCGGGCCTCGACGCCCTCGACGCCGCAGGGAAGAAGGAGAAGCCGGCGGGCGTCCAGGGCCTCGGCGACCGGCTGACGTTCAGCGACGGCCCGAAGAGCGAGGACGGCCGCCCGCAGCTGCTGCCCCGGCCCGTGGCCCTCTCCCTCTTCACACTGGTGGTCAGCCCGGACGCGGGCGTGAAGGACCTGTCGCTGAAGCAGGTCCGGGACATCTACGCGGGCAGGACAACCAACTGGAACCAGGTCAAGGGCAACAACCTGCCCGTCCACCTCGTCAGCCGCAATCCCGGCTCCGGCACCCGCACCACCCTGGAACTCCGCGTCCTCGGCAACAAGCGGCTGCCGGGCGTCACGGCGAGCGACTGCGCCGCCATGGACGCCGCCAAGCCGGGCCGGTGCGAGGTCGGCGACACCCAGACCCTCCTGGACACCGCGGCGTCGACCCCGGGCGCCCTGGGCCACAGCGAGGTCGGCGCGGCCACGGCCGACGCCGGCATCCAGCCCGTCCGCATCGACGGCTACCCGGCCACGCTGGAGGGCGTCGACGGCGGCGCGTACCCGTACTGGCAGACCGAGTACGCCTACACCTACGGCGAACCGCCCGCCGACTCCCTCGCCGCCGGCTTCCTGCGCTACCTCTCCGACGAGGTCGGCAAGGACATCATCCGCTCCCACGGCGACCGCCCCTGCGCGGAACTGGCCAAGCCGCTGCTGTGCCGTCCGAGCTGATTGAGCACTGGCGCCGGCAACGCAGCTCAGGCGGCGGCAGGCCTGCCGTTCCCGTAGAGCCACGTCTGGAACAGGCCGGACAGGTCCTTCCCTGACAGGCGCTCGCACAGAGCTGTGAACTGTGCGGTGTCCGCGTTGCCGTGTCGGTGCTCAGCGGTCCAGGTGCGCAGGATCGTGAAGAAGACGCTGTCCCCCACGGCCTCGCGCACCTTGTGCAGGGTCATGGCGCCCCGTCCGTACACCGGCGGGTCGGACACCCGGACGCCACTGGGGGGTTCCGCCGGGGGAAAGTCCCAGATGCCGTCGCTCTCGGGGTGGACACCTTCGTAGAAGGCGTCGAAGACCTGCTGCGCGGTGTCGCCGCCCGTGTGCTCCTGCCAGAGCCACTCCGCATAGGTGGCGAATCCTTCGTTGAGCCACATGTCCTTCCAGGCGCGTGGCGTGACGGAGTTGCCGAACCACTGGTGTACCAACTCGTGTACCAGCAGGCTCTCGTCGGGAACCGAGCCGAAGTACGGTCTGGTCTGGGTCTCCAGGGCGTATCCGAGATCCGGGAGATGGTCGACGACGGCGCCCGTCGAGCGAAAGGGATACGGCCCGAAGCGGTCGCTCGCCCAGGTCACGATGTCCGAGACCGAGCTCCGCAGCTTCTTGGAGTCCTGGGCCTCGTCGGGATCGACGGCGACGTACACCGGCACGCCGTCGGCCGTCCTGCCCTCGCCGATGTCGAAGGAGCCGACCGCGATGGTGGCCAGGTAGCTCGCCATGGGCTCTGTGCTGCGCCAGTGCACGGTGACGCGGTCCTCCTCCACCTCCTTGCTCATCAGCTCCCCGTTGCTGACGGCGACATAGGAGTCCCCGTCGCCGTCATCGGGCACAGTGACCGTGATGTCGTAGGCGGCCTTGTCCGAGGGGTGGTGATTGCCCGGGAACCAGGCGGCGGAGCCGTTCGGCTCACCGAGGGCGACAGCCCCGTCGTCCGTCTCGAGCCAGCCCTCCACCGCTCCGTCCGCATCCTTGAGCGTCCTGGGGTTGCCGTCGTACCGGATGGTGGCCGTGAAGGTCCTCCCCTTCCCGATCACGTGGGAGGGCGTCAGCGTCAACTCGCCTTCGGACCGGCTGAACCGCGCTTCCACGCCATTCACCGCCGCGTGCCGCACCCTCAGTCCCGTGAGGTCGAGGTTGAAGCGGCTCAGGTCCTGAGTGGCGCGCGCGCTGATCACCGCGGAGCCCTCGAGGTGGTTGGTCTCGGGCACATAGGTGAGCGCAAGACCGTAGTGAGAGACGTCGTAACCACCGTTGCCCGCTGACGGGAAGAGCGCGTCCTCGACACCGGGCGCGCCCGGCTGCCCGACGGTCGTCCGCTCCGGTCCGGAACAAGCGACGCTCGCGAAGAGCAGCAGCGCCAGGAGCAGGGCGCGCCGCGGGGAGTCTGCCCCTCGGGTCCTTCCGAGCGCCAGGCGTTGTGGCACGTTCCCCCCTTGTGTTCCCCCCTTTATGACGTCGGCCCGTCCTCAGGGGTTCTCCCACGACGCAGGTTCCGCGGCCAGGCGGCGGACCGGTTCCGGGAGGGTGTCCGTCGCGATGTCGGCGAGGGTGACGCCCTCGAGGATCTTGCGTACGTTCGCCCGCAGGGCGATCCACAGGGGCAGGAGCGGCTGCGCCGAGCCCGTGTAGGTCAGGCCCGTGGGCCGCTCCCCCCGTACCGACACGATCGGCCCGTCCACCGCGCGGATGACGTCCGCCACGGTGATCGCGGACGGCTCCCGGGCCAGGGCGTAGCCGCCGGTTCCGCCGCGTCGGCTGGTGACCAGGCCCGCGCGGCGCAGATCGCCCAGGATGCCCTCCAGGAACTTGTGCGGAATGCCCTGCGCGGCCGCGACCGTCTCCGCCTTCACCGGGGCGGTGCCCTCGCGCACGGCCAGCTCCAGCGCCGCCCGTACCGCGTAATCCGCCCGTGCCGAGATCCTCATGCGGCCATTCTGATGCCTGCCACGGGTGACAATCCTGACGTGGCGATGAGCAGACGTACATTCCATATGATCACCGGCACCGCCGCGCTCGGTCTGGCGCTCGGCGGCAGCGGTGAGGTGTGCGCCACCGCGAGCGCCCCGACAGGGCCGCCCCCAGGTCCGCCTCGGGCGGACGGACGGGCGCACACTGTCGGCTTCGACCGGTACTCGATGCTCGTCGACGGCCGGCGGGTCGTGCTGTGGTCGGGCGAGATGCACCCGTTCCGGCTACCGAGCCCGTCGCTGTGGCGGGACGTGCTGCAGAAGATGCGCGGCCACGGGTACAACACCGTCAGCGTCTATGTGGCGTGGAACTTCCACTCCTCCGCCCCCGGCCGCCATGACTTCACGGGCGTCCGCGACCTCGACCTGTTCCTGCGTACCGCCGCCGAAACCGGTCTGTACGTGACCCTGCGCCCGGGCCCCTACATCAACGCCGAGGTCGACGCGGGCGGCTTCCCCGGCTGGCTGACCGCGACGCCGGGCACGGCCCGCACCTCCGATCCGACGTACCTCGCGTACGTCGACGAGTGGCTGACGGCCGTCAACCGGATCGCCGTACGGCATCTGTACACGGACGGCGGCGGCACGATCGTCCTCTACCAGCTCGAGAACGAGTACGCGAACCACGTCACCGAGGCCGCCGGCCGCGACTACATGGCCCACCTGTACGACAAGGTCCGCGCCGACGGCATCGATGTGCCGCTCTTCCACAACGACAAGGGCCGCAACGGCTACTGGGCGCCCGGCACTTTCGACACCGGCGCGGAGCGGGGGCGCTGGCTGTACGGCTTCGACGGGTATCCGTCGCCGTTCCGGACGCCGCCGGACTGGGGGTACTTCGGGCCGGGCGGGTCCACAGCGAGTCCCGGCACGCCGGGTTTCCTGGCCGAGTTCGGGGGCGGCTGGTTCGACCCCTGGGGCGGGGTGGAGTTCGGCGGGAAGGGGTACGCGGAGTCGCGCCGCACCCGGGACGCGGCGTACGAGCGGCGCTTCCACCTGACCAACCTCGCCAACGGCATCAAGATCCACAACGTGTATATGACGTTCGGCGGCACGTCGTGGGGGTGGCTGCCCGCGCCGGTCGTCTACACGTCGTACGACTACGGCGCCGCCCTCGACGAGGCCAGGCAGCCGACCGCCAAGCTGGTCCCGATGCACCAGATCGGGCACCTGCTGCACACCGTGCCGGAGCTGGCCGAGCTGGACCGGGCGGAGGACGTCGACGTCGGCGGCGGCTCGGCGCTCAGGGCGTATCACCTGGTCGGTCCGGACACCGGGGCGCATGTGTACGTGCTGCGCAACGACTCCTCCGCTGAAGCCGAGGCCGCCGTCCCCGTCGCCGGGACCACCGTCCGGGTGCCCGTGCCCGGTCTCGACGCCCGGCTGCTGGCCGCCGGGATCTCGCTCGGGCGGCGGACGCTGCGGTACTCCTCCGCGCAGCCCATGCTGCGGCTGGCCGTCGGGCGGCAGGACCTCGCCGTGTTCACGGGCCGTTCGGGCGAGGCGACGACGACCGTCCTGGAGTGCGCGCGCGAGCCGAGGGTCACCGTGCTGGAGGGGGACGCGGCACACACGTACGCGCGGGGCGCCCTGCGCCTGGACGTGCGGCTCGGCGGGCTCGTCCGGGTGCTGGTGGAGGGCGGAGGCGTGGCACGTCCGCTGCTGCTCCTCCTCGCGGACGACGAGACGTCCGTACGGCTGTGGCCCCACTCCACACCGTCCGGGCCGTTCCTGGTGTACGGGCCCCCTCTGCTGCGCACCGCCGAGCGTCGCGGCACCACCGCACAGCTCACCGGCGACACGGTCGACGACGCGGATCTGGAGGTGTGGGCGCCGTCCGGGGTGACCGAGGTCGTCTGGAACGGGGCTCCCGTGCCCGCGCGCGGCACCCCGTCCGGCAGTCTGCGCGCCACCCGGCGGCTGCCGGGCGCGGCACCGGTCCGGCTGCCCGCGCTGACCGGGTGGCGCCGGAGGGCGGAGAACCCCGAGGCCGCCGTCGGCTTCGACGACTCGGCGTGGCGGACGGCCGACCGGACGACGTCGTACGCCACGACTCCCGTGCCGGCCGGACAGCCCGTCCTCTTCGCCGACGACTACGGCTTCCACTACGGGGACGTCTGGTACCGGGGCCGTTTCGAGGGAGCGGCGGGCGCCGGGTCCGTGTCGCTGGCGTACGTGTCCGGCACACAGGGGTTGCTGATGGCGTGGCTGGACGGGAGGCCGCTGGGCACCCACCGGATGCCCGTGCCGGACGCGAGGACGGTGCGGCGGGGGACGTGGTCGGCCACGGCGACGTTCCCCATCGCGCCGGGTGACGGGCCGCATGTGCTGTCCGTGCTGGTCCGGCGCATGCAGCACGACGAGGACGGCGGGGCGAACGACAGCCACAAGGCGGGCCGGGGCCTGGCCTCCGTCGCCTTCGGCGGGGCGTCGCCCGCGGTGCGCTGGCGGATCCAGGGCGAGGCCGCCCCGGACCCGGTGCGCGGCCCGCTGAACAACGGCGGGCTCTATGGGGAGCGGCACGGCTGGCATCTGCCCGGTTTCCCGGACGGCGACTGGGAGGCGGTCGCGCTTCCGCGTGCCGAGCGGGGGCAGGGTGTGGTCTGGTACCGGACGCGGTTCCGGTTGGCCGTCGACCCCGGCACGGACGCGTCCATCGGGCTCACCCTGACGGACGATCCGGCGCGGGCCTACCGGGCGCAGATCTTCCTCAACGGCTGGAACATGGGCCAGTACATCAACGACGTGGGTCCCCAGCACACCTTCGTCCTGCCGAACGGTGTGCTCGACACCCGGGGCCCGAACACGCTCGCGCTGGCGGTCCTCGCCGACGGGACCACCCCGTCGGGGCCGGGCGCCGTCGAGCTGACGCTGCTGGGACGGGCGGCCGGCGGAGTCCCGGTGACGCTGGTGGACTCCCCCGGCTTTCCGGGCCCGTCGTTCTAGTGGCGGATGGTCGACGAGGGCTGCTCGAGCGTGGGCCAGCCGTCGCGTGTCCAGCCGAGCGGGTTCAGGCCCAGCTCGGGTGTGCCGTTGTCGTCCGCGTCGTAGTAGTGGTACGCGATCCAGTCCTCGCCCTGGTCGCGGAAGACGGACTCTCCGCCGGGGCCGATGTAGCGGCCGTGGGAGGCGAGGAACAGGTCGCCGCCGCCGTTCAGCAGGGGTGTGCCGGTGCTGTCGGTGTAGGGGCCGGTCACCGACGTGGACCTGCCGACCCTGATCTTGTACGTGGAGTTCACTCCGGCGCAGCAGGCGTCGTAGGAGGCGAACAGGTAGTAGTACGGGCCGTGTTTGACCACGTAGGCGCCCTCGACGGCGTACGGGGCGTCGGGGCGGGTCGCCAGGTGGTGCACCGTGGCGCCGGGGATCGCCTTGCCGGTCGCAGGGTCCAGTTCGACCATGCGGATGCCGGTCCAGTACGAGCCGAACGCCATCCACAGCTTGCCGTTCGCGGGGATCACCGCCGGGTCGATGGCGTTCCAGGCGTCGGTCGTCTCGGAGGTGAAGACCTTGCCGTGGTCGGTCCAGGTGCCGGGCATGCCGGTCGGGGAGGTGGCGACGCCGATCGCGGAGTGGTTGGTGCCCCAGGAGGAGACGGCGTAGTAGAGCCAGTAGCGGCCGTCGCGGTAGGACAGGTCGGGTGCCCAGGGGTCGCCGGTGGAGTTGTACTCGTACCACCAACTCGGCGGTTCGGCGAAGGCGTTGCCCGCGTCGTCCCAGTGGCGCAGGTCCTTGGAGAGGCGGGCGCCGATGACGCCGCCGGTGGAGTAGGCCACGTAGAGGCCGTTCTCGAGGTGGTGGACGGTCGGGTCGTGGATGATCTGCTGGCCGGTGAGGGGGAGCGGGTCGGGGTAGTCGGCGGCCTGGGCGGTGGAGGGCAGGAAGGCGAGGAGGGCGGCGGCCGGGATCGCCGCGAGTCTGAGGCGCTTCAACGGACGGTCTCCTTACGGGAGATGCTGCGTGACGTGCTGCCGACCGAGCCTGGCGTGTTCGAGATTTCGTGCGATGCTCGTAACTTCGAACGGGACCGTAGAATGGAAGCGGTTTCACGTCAATGGGCCGGACAGGAACCGGAAGAACCGTTTACTCCGGCACAGTTCAGGGCCCCCACCCGGTGACGACCGAGCGGAGGCCCTGAGCGGACGATGGGTCAGCCGGCGAACGCGGGCTGCGCCAGGCCCTTTCCGGCGCCGGGGACGACGAGGAGCGAGCCGGAGAGCGGGTGCGGGGCCTCCAAGCCCGTACGGGCCGTGGTGATGTACAGGTCGGCCAGGTCGGCGCCGCCGAACGCGCATGCGGTGGGGCGCTCGACGGGCAGTTCCAGGACGCGGTCCAGGTCCCCGGACGGGGTGTAGCGGTGGATCGCGCCGCCGTCCCACAGGGCGACCCACACACAGCCGTCCGCGTCGACGGTCAGTCCGTCCGGGAAGCCCCGGTCGACGTGAGCCAGGGCGCGCCCGCCCACCGGGAGCCCGTCGTCGCCGACGTCGAAGACGTCGATACGGCGGGTCGGCGAGTCGATGTAGTACATCAGCCGGCCGTCGGGGCTCCAGCCGGTGCCGTTGCTCACGGCGACGTCGTCGAGGACGGTGCGGACGGTGCCGTCGCCGGTGATCCGGGACAGGGTGCCACCGCCCGGCGCCTCGTCGTAGCGCATGGTGCCCGCCCACAGGGAGCCGTCCGGCGCGACGGCCGCATCGTTGCCGCGGCGGCCGGGGACAGGCTCGCGATGCAGCCAGCGGAAGGTGCCGTCAGGGTCGCGCAGGCCCACGCCGTCGCGGAGGTTGAGCACCAGGCCGCCGCCGGCGCGCGGCTTGGCGGCGCCCACGTGCTGCTCCGTGGTCATCACCGTGCGACGCCCGGAGGCGGGGTCGTAGGTGTGCACCCGCGACCCCAGGATGTCGACCCAGATCAGCCGACCGCCGTCGGCGTCCCACGTCGGGCCCTCGCCGAGGACCGCGTCCTCGCGTACGGCGAGCTCGTACGTCGTCGTCATGCGACGCTCCGGTGGCCGAGCCGCTCGGAGAGTTCCGCGGCGCCCTTCGCGGCGAGCTGCTCCAGCTCGGCGAGGCGCTCGTCGCTCCAGCGGATCATGGGCACGGAGATGGACAGCGCGGCGACGACCTGCCCGGTGCGGTCGCGCACGGGGGCGGCGACGCAGCTGACGTCGGGGTTGGACTCGCGGCTCTCCACGGCGATGCCGCGGGCGCGGATCTGAGCCAGGGCCTCGCGCAGGGCCGCCGGGTCGGTGATGCTGTTGGGAGTCATCGCGACCAGCTCGGCGTCGTCCGGGACACGGGCGGCGAGTTCCGGCTCGGGCAGGGACGCGAGGAGCATCTTGCCGACGGAGGTGCAGTGGGCGGGGAGCCGGCGCCCGGCCGCCGACACCATGCGCACGGCGTGCGTGGAGTCGACCTTGGCGATGTAGATGACGTCGGTGCCCTCGAGGATGGCCACGTGGACGGTCTCGTCGCAGGTCTCGGCCACGGACCGGGCGACCTGCAGGCCCTCGGCGGCGAGGTCGAGCTGCTCGGCGTAGCGGCTGCCGAGCTGGTACGGGCGGACGCCGAGGCGGTAGCGTCCCGGCTGGCCCTGCACCGGCACGATGTACGAGCGCGCGGCGAGCGTGGTGACGAGCTCGTGCACCGTGGTGCGCGGCAGCTGGAGCTTGCGCACGATGTCGGGGGCGGACAGCGTGCCGTCCCCGTCGAGGAAGAGCTCCAGGATGTCGAGAGCCCGGGTGACGGCAGGTACGAGGCGTCCCACGACCGGCCCCCTCTCCATGTTCGAAATTTCAACTGGCGATCGGCATGACGAACACAGGCTAGTCATAGTGCGCTGGGGCGGCAATGGTCCTGCGAAGTGCGGGATCGGGCAAGTGGTCGGCGAGGATGGACGGCATGCCGTCCGCCTTCACACCCCGTGACTTCCAGCTGGTCCTGCTGCGCCGTATGGCCGACCACAATCCGGACCTGGTGGAGGACGCCCGCCATGAGCTCGGCGTCTCGATCGCGGACATGCGCGAGGCCAACAAGCGCTGGCAGGCGATGGTCCGCTCGCCGCGCTCCCGCTCGGCCGTCTCCCGGTACCGCTCGGTCCTGGGCCAACCGGAGTCCACCACTCCCCGCCGCATCGGCGACCTGGACTGCGACGCCCTGCTGTGGCCGGTCCCGCTCTGGCCGGACCTGCGCTTCGAGGTCCTGGTGGCGCCGAACGGGGTGGTGTGGAACGAGTGGCTGGTACGGGCCCCGGGCGCACCGTCCCCACCACTGAAGACCCTGGAGGACCTCACCCCCTGGTCCTGCACGGTCGACGAGGCGGCCCGCGCCTTCGCCCCCGCCCGCCCCCTGGAGGGCACGGCCCCGACCCGCTGGGGCCTGGCCTTCACGGCCCCGGACGCGCGGGGCGTACGCCACCAGGTCGCCGCGGAGTTCACCTGGGGGCTGTTGCAGCGGGTGGGCGTCAGCGGGCAGCGGTGAGGATCGCGTCCACGACCACGGGCAGCGACCCGGTGTGGAGGTCGAGGAACAGGTTCGGCTCGACGAGCTCCAGCTCCATCACGCACGGCTCCCCGTCCGCCCCGTCCACCAGGTCGACCCGGGCGTAGAGGAGCTCCGCCCCGCCCGGTACGGCGGCCAGGGCGCGCTCGGCGGTGGCGAGTTCGGCCGGGGTCGGGGTCCAGGGCTCCAGGCCGGGGTGGGCCACCTTCTTCTCGTCGTACGGGGTGCCGGGCGCCAGGACGGCGCCCTTCCGGCTGGCGTGCAGCAGCCGCCCGCCGAAGAACTGCACCGCCCGCTCCCCGCTCACGTCGATGTCCTTCACATAGGGCTGCACCATCGCCGTGAACCCCTCGGCGTGCATGCGGGCGAGCTGTCGTACGGCGATGTCGTGCTCCCCGGGCGCGTACCGGGCGGCGAACCGGGCGCCGGCGCCCGAGGTGGGCTTGATGACGTACTCGTGGTCGCCGGGCAGGTCGGTGGGGTCGCCGGGGGCGATGTACCCCGTGGGGACGGTGGGGACACCCGCGGCGGCCAGGTCCCCGAGGTACCGCTTGTCGGTGTTCCAGCGCACGACGTCCGCCGGGTTGGCCAGCCGCGTGGCCCTGCCGCACCGCTCGGCCCACGCGGTGAACTCGGCCGCCCGCCAGCTGTAGTCCCACGTGGACCGGATCACGGCCAGGTCGTATCCCGCCCAGTCGACGTCCGTGTCGTCCCAGTACACGGCGTCGGCCTCGGCCCCCGCCGCCCGCAACTCCCGCACGAGCACCGGAAGATCGCGGTCGACGGTGACCTCCGGCCCGGGACGGCAGGTGACGAGTGCGACTCGGGCCACGGCTGGGCTCCTGTTCGTATGACGAATGCTCCGCGACGATGCCTCCGCGCAGGCTAACAACAGAGCGTGGAACCGGGCACGGGCCGTTGACCTTCACCTTCGGTCACCTTCTCGGTCGCGAACGGCCGAGCTTGTGCACTCAGTCGTTTCACACCTCGTCGCGCTCCCGACTGCCCCCTACGACAGGACGGTCACGGGTCGCATCCACCCTGCTCCCCTGTGTTCTAAGGAGTGGGTGCGGGTGCGGTGACGAACACCCACGCCGAGCGTGCGCGGTTGCGCACGTTCACCCCGGCGACGACGTCGGCCGGACCAGCGAGCCCGCACCGACGACAACGGAAATGGTCCCGGGTGGACCGGTTGGCCCGCTCGATGTGGCCGCAGCGCGGGCAGCGCTGCGAGGTATAGGCCGCGTCCACCTCGAGGAAGGGCACCCCGGCCTTGCGTGCCTTGTAGGCCAGGTGCTGTCCGAGCTGGCGGAAGGGCCAGGAGGAGAGCGTGCCCCGCTGGTCGCGGCGAAGCCGTACCCGCTCGCGGATCCCGTCGAGTTGCTCGACGGCGATGCCCCGACCGGTGCGTTGCGCGACGGACACGATCTCCTTGCTGATGCGGTGGTTCACCTGGGTGGCATGGCGCTTCTCCTTCTGCGCGCGGCGTGCGAGACGGCGCGTGGCCGAGCGGGTGTTCTTCTTCTGCAGTTCGGCGCGTTTGCGAGCCTGGCAACGCCGGTAACGGCCCAGCCGGTGGCCCTGGTAATTGGTGCCGTCGGATGTGGTGGCGAGATTGACAACGCCCCGATCCACACCGATGAAGTCGGCCGGCTCGTACACCTCGGGATCCGGGATCTCACAGGTGGCGATCAAAAACCACTTTCCGCCCCGCTGGACCACGTCGCTCTCGCCCTTCCGGTAGGTCACGAGCATCTTGAGCTGGTCGGAAGAACAGGCGAACCCGATGCCCTTCATCCGCCCGTCCACGGTCCAGATCGACACGGTGCGCGCGTCGTATTGCCACGACAGACAGCGGTCGTCGAACGGCTGAGCCGCCTCGGGCCGGAAGGCGATCGGGGAGCTGACCGCTGCGCGGTGCCGCTTGGACGTGGGCGGCCCCAGGTTCCCGGCTTGCAGGTTGGCCTTCAGGGTCGCGTAGGCGTCGACGACCTTCTTCACCACGCGCACCACCGGCTGCGCGGACAGACCAAAGGTGATCTTCAGGTCCGCGTAGACCTGCTTCTGCAGGCCGTTGCGGTCCTTCAACGCCTTGGCGAAGGCCACGCTGGAGGCATAGGTGGCAGCCTGGTTGCAGGCGTGCAGGGTCGCCTCCAGCGCCGACGCCTGCTCGGGTGTCGGCAGCAGCTTGACCTGAACCACCAGCCTCATGCCATCGGACCGTAGTACGGCCACCGTATGCGCGACCGATACTTCCTTGCCGTTCACTAGTCCCGGTGACCCGTGGAATCGTTGTTCGCCTGCCCCGGCTCTGCAGGCCAGACCAAGCGCTCCGCGTCGGTGCGCGAGCGGATGCAGCGACGCTCCGCGTCACTGGGCTGCGGAGCAATTCCTCCCGGCGCACACGCCGGGTGCGGCAATGACAATGCTGACGAGGCCACATGGCCGGCAGGGGAGTGCGGCACGATGGGTCCGTAGGCCCCGTCCGCATGTCCGCCTCGACGCAAGGAGTGTCCGCGTGTCCTCCCTCTTTCCGGCGCTGTCCGATCCCTCGGCCGGGCGGCGGCCCGCCCTGCGGTTCGGGGAGCGGGGTCTGACCTATGCGGAACTCGCCTCGGCGGCGGGGGCGCTAGCCGGGCGGATCGGCGAGGTGATGGGGGTCCCCCCTGCTCATGGGGGTCCCCCCGCTCGAGCGAAGTCGAGAGTGGGGGAGGAGTCGAGAGCTTGGGGGAGGGTGGCCGTGTGGGCCACGCCCTCCCTGGAGACCGCCGTCGCCGCGGTCGCCGCGCTGAGCGCCGGTGTGCCCTTCGTGCCGCTCAACCCGAAGTCCGGGGAGCGGGAGCTCGGGCACATCCTGGCGGACAGCGCGCCGTCGCTGGTGCTCGCCGGGCCGGGCGTCGAACTGCCCGGCCCGGTCGGCGGGCTGGAGCGCGTCGACGTCGATGTGCACGGCTCCGGGGCTCTCCCGCAGGACGGGACCGGCGACGAGGATCCCGCCCTCGTCGTCTACACCTCCGGCACCACCGGCCCGCCCAAGGGCGCCGTCATCCCCCGCCGTGCCGTCGCCACCACCCTCGACGCGCTCGCGGACGCCTGGCAGTGGACCGGTGACGACGTGCTCGTGCACGGGCTGCCGTTGTTCCATGTGCACGGGCTGGTGCTGGGCGTTCTCGGGCCGCTGCGGCGCGGCGGGTCCGTGCGGCACCTGGGGCGGTTCAGTACGGACGGGGTGGCGCGGGAGCTCGGCGGGGGCGCGACCATGCTGTTCGGGGTGCCGACGATGTACCACCGCATCGCCGAGGCCCTGCCCGCCGACCCCGAGCTGGCCAAGGCGCTCGCCGGGGCCCGGCTGCTGGTCTCCGGGTCCGCCGCCCTGCCGGTGCACGACCACGAGCGGATCGCCGCCGCGACCGGCCGCCGGGTCGTCGAGCGGTACGGCATGACCGAGACGCTGATGAACACCAGCGTGCGGGTGGACGCGGAGGCACGCGCGGGGACGGTGGGGGTTCCGCTGCCGGGTGTGGAGCTGCGGCTCGTCGAGGAGGACGGGTCCGTCATCGCGGCCTGCGACGGGGAGAGCGTCGGGGAGATCCACGTGCGCGGGCCGAACCTGTTCACCGGGTACCTCAACCGGCCCGACGCCACCGCCGCCGCGTTCACCCCGGACGGCTGGTTCCGCACCGGGGACATGGCGGTGCGCGAGCCCGACGGGTATGTGCGGATCGTGGGGCGCAAGGCGACCGACCTCATCAAGAGCGGCGGCTACAAGATCGGGGCCGGGGAGATCGAGAACGCGCTTCTCGAGCACCCGGGTGTCCGGGAGGCCGCCGTCGCCGGGGAGCCCGACGACGACCTGGGCGAGCGGATCGTCGCCTGGGTGGTGCCCACTGATCCCGCGGCGCCGCCCGGTGCCGACGAGCTGGCCGGCCACGTGGCCCGCCGGCTCGCCCCGCACAAGCGTCCGCGCGTGGTGCGGTACCTGGACGCCCTGCCCCGCAACGACATGGGGAAGATCATGAAGCGGGCGCTGCCGGATGCCTGAGCGCCCGTCCGCGCGGGACGCCCTCGCCCTTGTCGCCGACGACTTCGCGGAACTCCCCTCTCCCGCGCCCGACGGGCAGCCCGACGGTCCCCTGGCCTGGCCCGGCTACGACGCCTCCCGCGCCCGCGCCGCCGCGCGCACCGGCGAGGAGGAGTCCGTCGTCTGCGGGCACGCCACCGTCGGCGGCACCCCGGTCGTGCTGATCGCGTTCGAGTTCGGCTTCCTCGGCGGCTCCCTGGGCGAACGCACCGGGGACCGGCTGGAGGCGGCCCACGTCCACGCCCGTGAGCGGCGGCTGCCGGTGGTCTCGCTGGTCGCGACGGGCGGCAGCCGGATGCAGGAGGGCATGCTCGCGCTGACCCAGTTGCAGCGCGTGGCCCGCCAGTCGGCGCTCACCCGCGCGGCCGGCCTGCCCCAGCTCGCGGTGTTGCGGGACCCGACGACGGGCGGCGGCTGGGCCACGCTGGGCGCGGGCGCCGACGTGGTGCTGGCCCTGCCGGACGCCCAGGTGGGCTTCGCGGGCTCCCGGGTGCGCCCACCGGACGCGGACCCGGCGGCGTACACCGCTCAGGCGCAGCTCGCGGCGGGCACCGTCGACGCGGTCGTACGGCCCGGAGAGCTGCGCGAGACGCTGAGCCGGTGGCTGGCGCTGCTGACGGCGCGCTCCACCGAACCCGCGCCCGTGCCCGGCGCGCTCGGCCGGGTGGACCTCCCGGCCACCGGCTGGGACGCGGTGCGGCGCGCCCGGGACCCGGAGCGCCCCCGCGCGCACGCCTACCTGGACGCCTGCTTCACCCTCCGGGTGGCCATCAGCGGCGACCGCTGCGGCGGCACCGACCCGGACGGCATGCTGTGCGGCTTCGGCACCCACGACGGCCGGACCATCGCCTACGCCGCCCAGACCGGCACCGCGACCCGGCCCGCCGGGTACCGTACGGCCGCGCGGCTGATCCGCCTGGCGGACCGGCTGTCCCTGCCGGTGCTGACGCTGGTGGACACACCGGGCGCCGCCAACGACGCCGAGGCCGAACGGCAGGGCGCGGGCGCCGCGATCGCCGACCTGTTCGCCGCGGTCGCCACCGCCCGTACGCCGATCACCACCCTGGTCATCGGCGAGGGCGGCTCAGGCGGCGCCCTGGCGCTCGCCGCGCCCGGCAACACGTGGGTCACCCCGGACAGCTACTTCTCCGTCATCGCACCCGAGCTCGCCGCCGCGATACTCAAGCGCCCTCCGGAGCAGATGCGGGAGACGGCGGACCAGCTCCGGGTTCGGCCGCAGGACCTGGTCGCCCTGGGGGTGGTGCGGGGGATCGCCGACGCCGCTACGTGAGGAGCGGACCCCGTACAAGGTCCCCCGTGCGCGACGCGCCCAGGACCACCCGCCCGGACCACCCCGAGGGGCGCGGGCCCGCGTCACGGCGGAGGATGCGGAGAAGAGGCCCGCCGCCCGGCGGCCCGCCCGCGGTCCGTTCTCGGGAGGTACCGCCATGACCGTCAGCCTGGACCAGCTGCGCCGCTGCCACTTCGCCGTCGACCTGGGCGCGGCGAGGACCCGCGTCTACGTCAAGGGCGCGGGGCTGGTGGTGGACCAGCCCAGTGCGGCGGCCGTGAACACCCGCACCGGCGCGCTGATCGCGGTCGGTGAGTTCGCCGAGAAGATGACGGGCCGCACGCCCTCGTACATCCGCGTCGTCCGGCCCGTCTCCGGCGGTACCGTCGTCGACATCGAGATGGCCCAGCGCATGCTGCGCCATCTGCTCGGCGAGAAGCTCCGCCGCAGCCTGCGCCGCAAGCCCCGGCTGCGGGCCGCCGCCTGCACCCCGCACGACGCGGACCCGCTGGCCCAGCGCGCGGCCGTGGAGACGCTGGTCGGGCTGGGGGCGCGCAGGGTGGAGCTGGTGGACACGCTCGTCGCGGCGGCCGTGGGGTGCGGGCTGCCCGTCGAGCAGCCCGAAGCCTCCATGATCATGGTGTGCGGGGCCGCCGCCACGCAGATCGCGGTGCTGTCGCTGGGGAACATCGTGACCGCCGAGCGCATCCCGGTGGGCGGCGAGGCCGTCGATCACGCCATAGTGCAACACCTGCGGCACGAGCACGCGCTGATGCTGCCGAGCCAGTCCGTACGGCCGCTGCGGCTCGCCCTGTGCGCGGGCGGGTTCACCTCGGACGGGCCCGCCTCCACCGAGATCATGGGGCGGGACGTGGCGACCGGGCTCGCGCGCTCCGTGAAGGTCGACACGGCGGCCGTGCGGAACGCCATCCAGACCCCGCTGACCGCCGTCCTGGACGGCATCGGCAAGGTGCTGCGGGACTGCCCGCCCGATCTGGTGGCCGACCTCGCCGACCGCGGGATCATGATGGTCGGGGGCAGCGCGCTGCTGCCGGGGCTCGACGACATGCTGCGCCAGGCGACCGGCATGCCCGTGCACATCGCCGAACGGCCCGACATCTGCGCGGTCCAGGGCCTGGGCGCGATGCTGGAGGGCAGGATCCGGCCTCTGACGCTGGATCCGCTGGCGGCCTGAGCTCCGACCGCTGGCCGGACGGCCTCCGGTGGGAGCCGGACGGCGTTCCGGGTGGCCTCCGCGGGCAGCGGCGGGCGGTTCCGTACGATGGGCGCCATGACCTCCGGCGTGTGCACCCGCTCCTCGGTGAGCCGTGCCCGCCGGGTGCTGCTGGTGATGGCGGTGCTGGCCGGGGTGCTGGCCATGCACGCGCTGTCGCCGTCCGGCACGCCGTCGGCGGGGCAGCACGTCATGGCGGGGGCGCCGGGTACGGCAGGGCATCGGAGCGCAGCCGCACCCGCTCACGCGGACGACTGCGCGTGCGGCCGTCTGTCGAACGCCGGCCATGGCGGGATGGCCATGGATCACTCGGGCGGCACCTGCGCGGCCGGAGGCACCGCCGCCTCCTACGTCCCGCCCGCCCTGCTGCCCGCGCTCGCGGTTCCCGGGGAGTGCGCCGCGGCCTTCTCCGGCCCTCCGCTCGCGCGGACGGCCGACGGCCGGGCTCCGCCCGACCTGTCCGAACTACAGCTTCTGCGGATCTAGAGGCGCCCGCACGACACCTTCCCTCTCAGGTGGCGTGCTCCGGTCCGTCTCACGATCCGTTCTTCCCGCGCGCCTGCGCGGGGTGTTCCAAGGAGCTGTACTTCTCATGGCATTTCGCCGTTCCCCGATCCGCCGTTCCCCGATCCGCCGTACCGCCGCGCTGGCCGCGGCCGCGACCGCAGCGGTGGTGCTGACCGCCTGCGGCGGCACCGACTCCTCCTCCTCGTCCTCCGCTTCGTCGGGGCACTCCGGCCACGGCATGGGGTCCATGTCCCCGGCCACCCCCTCGGGCGCCGCCTCCGCGGCGCAGGGCGGCCACAACGCGCAGGACGTGACGTTCGCGCAGGAGATGATCCCGCACCACCGCCAGGCCGTGGCCATGGCCGGCCTGGCCCCGTCGCGGGCCGCCTCCCAGGACGTCAAGGACCTCGCCGCGAGGATCCGGAAGGCACAGGACCCGGAGATCGCCACCATGTCGGGCTGGCTGAAGGCCTGGGGCGAGAAGGTCCCCGACGCCAGCGGGTCGGGCATGGAGAGCATGCCGGGCATGGACCACTCCGGCTCGTCGATGCCCGGCATGATGTCGGACGGGGACATGAAGAAGCTTCAGGGCCTGTCGGGTGACGCCTTCGACAAGGCCTTCCTCCAGATGATGATCGGCCACCACGAGGGCGCGATCGCCATGGCGAGGACCGAACAGGGCAAGGGCGCCTACGGTCCCGCGCAGACGATGGCGAAGTCGATCGTCACCTCGCAGTCCGCCGAGATCACCGAGATGAAGAAGATGCTCGGCGAGCGGTAGTCAGTAGGCAGTAGCCCCAGGGCCGGTTCGGGGCGGCGGTGGTACGGCCGCCGCCGCCCCGGATCCGGGTCCCTTCGCACCCGGGCCACGGCGGAGTCAACTCACCTGGTGGGCGGGTGCACTTCGGTCGGCACGCGAGGCCGCTCCCTACCCGGCGTGAGCCGGGCGCAGCACGACAAGAAGGGGCCGTCCGCCTCGCGCGAGGAGCGCGGGGCGGACGGCCCCTTCGAGCCGGCGGTCAGAAGGAGACGTTGACGCCGGCCTGGTGGTAGGCGCCGAGGGTGCCGACGGTGCCCAGGGCAACGCCCTCGACGGTGCCGACCTGAGCCAGGACGTCCGCGTCGCTGACCGTCGTCGGGCCGACGACCGCGCTGGCGTGCGGGGCCAGGCCGCCGGAGACGTTGTCGAGCTCGGCGTCGGACAGCTCGGCGGTGTGGACCTGGGGAGCGGAGTTCATGATGGAACTTCCCTTCGCATGTGGTGTTCCGCAAGGGGGGAGCGCCCCGCTGGGGACAGGTGGCGGGCCGCGACCGCGGGCGTGCGGCATCCGTTACCGGCCACCCTTCGCACGACCCCGCGGCGCCTGAGATCAAAGCACGGAGAGCGCCGGCTATCCAATCAACCGGCGCTGCCACCAGGGCGGTTGACCGCGTAGGCCACGCATCCGTAAAGGCGCGCGCACGAATTGGGGGCGGTTTCTCCACACGCCGCGCGGGGCCGGGACGTGGCCGGTGTTGCCCCCGTGATGCGGAATTAGACATTCCGAACCAATGGAGCGCGCTCCGGCAGGCCGGCGTGGAGATCCCTCGCACCTCGTGCCGCAGTTGCGCATTCGCGGTGCAGATTCGCCGAACCCCGGGTGCCCGACGACTCACCCCGCCGAAGAAGGGTGCCCCGCCCGTCCGTGACCGGACGGGAACCGTCCGTCGGGGAACGGGAACCGGTCCGGGAACCCGTCCGCGAGCGGACGGAAAGTGATGTTCCGCGACGGCTCCACCGGGCGCTCGCCGGGAGGTCCGCGGCGCTAAGGCCGGGGCCTGCGGCCCTCCGCACAGCTACGGTCCCTCTCGCCGTCCGGAACCGGTCCCCCCTCCGGTTTCTCCAACTGCCGCACGAGCGGCGGCTCTGCGGGCAGAACCGGTGCGGTCCCGTCCGCAAGTCTCTGAGACGGGCACATACGGCACCCGCCTGATGCGCCATGCTTGGAGGCCATACGGCATAACACGTGTTGCCCGGTCTGCCGGCGCGCAAGCGTGGCGTTCCCTTCACGAGGTGCACTGATCAGTGAAGTCCGGTAAGTCGACCCTGGCAGCGTGGCTGCACCGCCTCGACGCCGAAGACCTGGAGCAGCTGCTCGCGGCACGGCCGGACGCCGTGTCCCCGCCGGAGCCCCGCTCGGTGAGCGAACTGGCTGAACGCCTCCAACGCCCGGGCTCGGTCGCACTCGCGCTGCCCCGGCTCCCGCTGCCCGTCCTGCAGGCAGCCGAGGCACTGGCGGCACTGAGTGCGCCGGCCTCTCCGGACGTCCTGGCGGACCTGCTGGACGCGACGGAGGACGAGGCCGCATACGGCCTGGAAGCGGCGCTCCGGACGCTGTCCACGCATGCGCTGGTCTGGCCGGACAGCGAGGGAAAACTGCACATGGCCGCGCCCCTGCGGCAGGCGTGGGACACACCGCTCGGAGTGGACCAGCCGCTGGCGACGCTGTTGAAGGACACGACCTCCGAGGAGTTGCGCCGCATGCTCACGGCCCTGGGCGTGCGACCTCCCGGCACCAGACCACAGCGTCTCGCGACGCTCCTGGAGCACCACAGCGACCCGGCACGTGTAGCCGCGGTGGTCGCCCGGGCACCGGCCGACGCCCGGAAACTGCTGGAACGCAGGGCGGACCCCGCGTACCGCCCGCAGACATTCGTCCTCTTCGGGGGCCAGTCCGCCCCCGAACCGGGTGCGCGCTGGGCGCTGGAGCGGGGACTGCTGGTCCAGGGAAGATACAGCTACGGCCCCGTGCGGATGCCCGCCGAGGTGACGCTCGCGCTGCGCGGGCCAGGCTGGCATGCTCCGTTCGACCCCGCGCCGCCCGTCACCCTCCTGGTACCCGTCGCCCCGGCGGAGGTCGACGGTGAGGCGTCCGCCGCGGCCACGTCGTTCGCCGCCCACGCCGCCTCTGTCCTGTCGGTGTGTGCGACGACTCCGCCCGCCCGGCTGAAGTCCGGCGGAGTCGGAGCCCGTGAACTGGCCAGGATCGGCAAGGCGGCACGCTGCGAGGAGGCCGTCGTACGCCTCACCCTTGAGACGGCGTACGAGGCCGGTCTCATGGCCCGTGACGGTGACCGGGTCGCGCCGACGGACGCCTACGACACCTGGGCGGAGTCGGAACCCGCAGCACGGCTCCCGGTGTTGCTGCACGCTTGGTGGACACTTGGGCTCACCCCCTCGCAGGCCCGCGACGACGACAACAAGGCGCTGCCCGCCGTGGCCGGGACCCCGTCCTGCGCCGGTTGCCTCCAGGCCCGGCAGGGGCTGCTCACCGCCGCTTCCCGGCTCCCGGCCGGGCAGGGCGCGAAGAACACGGCCGAACTGGGCCCTCTTACCCACTGGTCACGGCCGCTCGCCGAGGAGTTGCCGCAGGACACGACGCCGTTCGCCACCGTGATCCGGGAGGCCGAGCTGCTCGGTGTCCTCGCTCGCGGCGCGCTGTCCCCGATCGGCGCCGCTCTGCTGGCCGACAGCACCGAGGAACTGGCCGCCGCCTGCCGCCGCCTGCTTCCCGACGCCACCGCGACGGCCCGCTTCGGCGGCGACCTGACCGCCGTCGTCACCGGCACCCCCGCCGCACGGCTGGTCACGCTGCTGGACTCGGTCGCCGATCGGGAGACCAGCGGCACGGCCTCGGTGTGGCGGTTCAGTCCGGCGAGCGTGCGCCGCGCCCTGGACGCCGGCCGCAGCCCGGACTCCATCGAGGCCGACCTGACTGCCGTCGCCGCCAACCCGCTCCCCCAGCCCCTGTCTTACCTGATCATGGACACGGCGCGCAGCCATGGGCGGGTCCGCATCGCCTCGGCCGCCTGTGTCGTCCACGGCGAGGAACCTGCCCTCCTCGCCGAGATCGCCGCCCACCGCAAACTCTCCAAACTGGGTCTGCGGCACCTCGCTCCGACCGTCCTCATCAGCCGCACCCCGCTGGAGAAGACCCTCGCGGCACTGCGGGCCGAGGGATACGCGCCGGTCGCGGAGACAGCCGACGGAACCGTGCGCGTCGAACGGCCCCGCAGCCACCGGGTGACCGCGCCGGTACCGCCTCCGCGCAGAGCGGTCGGCGGCCCCGGTGCCCGGTCCCGTACGACCGCCGCCCCGGAGCAAGCCGAGCCGGCCGCGCTGGCCGCCCGACTCGCGGGCGCCCCGCTCGCCCATCCCGACCCGTGCAACGGCGTCCCCTTCGCCACCGATACCGAAGAAATCATCGCCGGACACGCGACCGAGCTCTCTCACGCCGATGTCCGTCAACTCGCCCACGCCGTCGACGACGGTACGGCGGTCACCATCGAGTACGTCGCCGCCACGGGCAGCCGCACGATCCGCACCGTCAGCGGCCTGGAGCTCGACCCCCCGTATCTGTACGCGTGGTGTCATCTGCGCGACGCGGAGCGGGTGTTCACGCTGTCGCGGATCCACGGGGTGATGCCCCCGACGTAACCCCGGAGCGGCGGACCGGGGCGTTCGAGGTGTCCGTACCAATCCGCAAGGTCGTCACCAGGGGCATGACCTCGCGCTGTTGGTGGCCGCCGCCCCCGTCGCGCCGCCGATCAAATGATCGGGAACGTCGATCGCATGGCAGCACCTCGACGGACCGATCTCTCTCACAGCGACTGCCGTCGTCAGGCGCGTGCGTCCCGCTGCCGCACTTCCTTCAGGACCGCTGCCACGGCAGTGAAGTCGTCGTCCACGTGAAGCACCGTGTGGCCGTGGTGTACCGCAGTGGCGCACACCAGGAGATCGACGGTCTCCGCGGAGCGGTGCTGACCCCGCTGCGTGAGCTTGTACTGCGCGGTGTCGACCCAGCGCCATGCGTTCTTCGGCACCGGCGAGAGCCGGCACAGCGCATCCAACTCCTCGGCAAGCTCGTCGCGGTGAGCCGGGCCGGTGGCGGAGTGGAGGAACTCCGTCCTCGTCGGCTCACAGATGTGGAAGACACCGGCGGCAATGTGCCCTTCCCACGGCCGGATCGCCCCAGGAGTGCGGAACAGATGCCACAGAGCAGAGGTGTCCAGCAGATACGTGATCACTCGAAGGCTGCCTGCCGTGCGCGCGTGGCAGCGTCATGCGCGGCCGCCGCAGCCTCGAACTCACCCCGCTCGCCGCGCGCGGCCAGCTTCTCGGCCGCCTCAAGCCGCTTGATGCGCGCCACGTAGTCCCGCAGAGCCGCGTTGACCGTGTCCTTCTTGGTAGTGGAACCCATGAGACGCATCGCCTCGGCGAGTGCCTCATCGTCCAGGTCGATCTGCGTTACGGACATCTCCACCCCCACCGAGTATGCGATGTACACAGTCATGATACGTCACCAACATCCACAAGGTCAGCGATGCGGAAGATTTCGACCATGCCTCGCATGTCGCCCACGTCGGCGTCCACTACGCGTCCACTGGATCTTGGTCTGATCGAATGAACGAGGGTCGCCACCCGGGAGTGGCGACCCTCGTTCTCGCGTCTCTGCAGATAGAAACGGTCCTGCATCCACCTGCGACTGGTGGGGCGGGTGGGACTCGAACCCACGGCCGACGGATTATGAGTCCGCTGCTCTAACCGGCTGAGCTACCGCCCCGTCACGGCGCGTCGCGTACATGTGTGCGCGCCGTCTGCCGCAGCATAGCCGCTCATACGATCTCCTGCTTCGGATGGTCGTCTTCCGCGGCCCCTTCATGACCTTGAGGACTTCGCCGCGGACGCGGCGGTTCCCCCGGACATGAAAAAGGACCCCGAAGGGTCCTCGTTCAGCATGCTCCCCCGACTGGACTCGAACCAGTAACCTGCCGGTTAACAGCCGGCTGCTCTGCCAATTGAGCTACGGAGGACCGAGCTCCCCCGACTGGACTCGAACCAGTAACCTGCCGGTTAACAGCCGGCTGCTCTGCCAATTGAGCTACGGAGGAATGCCTCGTTGCATCGAACGTACCTCCCCGGGTATCCGCCAGGGGGCGCTCGCTCGCTGCGACACATACATTAGCGCAAGCAGGGGGGTGCTCCGCCAACCGGTACTCCCCGACACCGGCGCCCACGCAAGGGACGACGCAGACGCAAGGGAAGGATGGCCGCCATGCGCTATCGGCTCACGTTCGTCGCCGGGGTGGTCCTGGGCTATGTGCTGGGGACACGGGCCGGGCGCGAGCGTTACGAGCAGTTGAAGAAGTCCGCCCGGCAGGTCGCGCAGAACCCTGCCGTGCGCAACACCGCCGAGACCGCCGCCCACCAGGGCCGCGAGATCGCCGGGAAGGCCCTCCACGCGGTGGGGGCCAAGGTGGGCGACCACATGCCCGACTCGGTCGCCGACCGTGTGCGCTCACTGCGTGAACGCGGCACGAACGGCAGCGGCCCGGACGACTGGGGCACCAGCAACAGCTGACCCGGGATCGGTGACGTGCGCGCCGGGAGGGCCCAGCGGCTCCTCCCGGCGCGCACGTCCACCCCCTTCCGTACGGCAGAATTTCCGCCATGGGGATAGTCGCCGGGTTGGACAGTTCGCCCGATTTCACTCGTATCGTCGTCTGCGACGCGGACACGGGGGCCGTGCTCAGGCAGGGGTATGCACCGCATCCGGTGGAGACCCCCGAGGGTGGCAGCCGTCCCTCCGACGTCGACCCGCAGGCCTGGCTGCTGTCGCTCGGGGAGGCAGCCGGCGGCGGGCTCCTGGAGGGTGTGCAGGCCATCGGCGTCTCCGCGCAGGCGAACGCGCTGGTCCCGCTCGACACGCAGGGCGCCACCGTACGGCCCGCGCTGGTCGGCGGCGACAAGCGGGCGCAGGTCGCGGCGGCCGACCTGATCGACGCGCTCGGCGGCCGGCAGGCCTGGGCCGAGGCCGTCGGCTGCGTCCCGCAGGCCGCGCAGCCCGTGACCAAGCTGCGCTGGCTCGCCAAGACGGAACCCGACAACGCGCTCCGCACCGCCGTGCTGATGCAGGCCCACGACTGGCTGGTGTGGCAGCTGCTCGGCCGCCCCGTGAGACGGACCACCGACCGGGGCGGCGCCTCCGGGACCGGGTACTGGTCGGCGGCGACCGGCAGCTACCGCGGCGACCTCGTCGAGCTCGCCCTCGGCCACCAGGCCATGGTGCCCGAGGTGATCGGTCCCTCCGAGGCGGCCGGTACGACGCCGGAGGGACTGCTGATCTCCGCCGGCACCGGGGAGACCATGGCCGCCGCGCTGGGTCTGGGCATCGGGCTCGGCGACGCGGTGGTCTCGCTCGGCGCCTCCGGGTCCGTGATGGCCGTCCATCCCGAAGCACTCGTCGACCCCTCCGGGATGATCACCTCGTTGGCGGACGCCACGGGCATGCACCTGCCGGTGGTGACCACCCTCAACGCCGTGCGCACCCTGCGCGGCACCGCCGAACTCCTCGGCCTGCCGGACCTCGAGTCGCTGTCCGACCTGGCGATGAAGTCGACGCCCGGCTCGCACGGGCTCGTCCTGCTCCCCTACCTGGAGGGCGAGCGGACCCCGAACCTGCCGCACACCGCTGGCACCCTGGCCGGGCTGCGGCGCGAGTCGATGAAGCCGGAGCACCTGGCGCGGGCCGCGTTCGAGGGCATGCTGTGCGGGCTCGCGGACGCGCTGGACGTGCTGCGCGGGCGCGGCGTGGAGGTGCGGCGGATCTTCCTGCTGGGTGCCGCCGCGGAGCTGCCCGCCGTGCAGGCGGCGGCGCCCTCGCTGTTCGGCGCGCAGGTCGTCGTCCCGCAGCCGGCGGACTACGCGGCGATCGGCGCGGCCCGCCAGGCGGCCTGGTCGCTCGGCGTCTCCCAGGGCACGCTCGACCCGCGCACCCCGCCCCCGTGGCAGGGCGCGGCGGCCCAGGTCCTGGAGCCGGGCGAGGAACTCGCGGTGGGCCAGGCCGTACGGCAGCAGTACGTGTCGGTACGCGAGCAGACGCACCCGGGAGCGTTCCGCCCGTAGACGCGCCGATCGTCGCGGCCGTAGAGGCGGCGGTGTCGTCCATCTCACACGGCGTCACCCGTACGGCGGCCGCCCGGCGGTGACGCACGTCACCACCCTTCAGGACTACGCCCGAAGGCCGAGCCCGCTCGGTCTTGTGACCGCTGTCGGCTTAATCGGTTGAGGTAACGCGGGTGGAGTGTTCGACGATAGGGCGTGGTGCACCACCGACCGCCTCCCTTTCGTCGACCACTCCGAGAGATCTCGCGTGCTCATACGTCTTCTGAGGACCCATATGGGTCCGTACAAGAAACCGATAGCCCTGCTGGTGCTGCTGCAGTTCCTGCAGACCTGCGCCACGCTCTATCTGCCCACCCTGAACGCGCACATCATCGACAACGGTGTCGTGAAGGGGGACACGAACTACATCCTGACCTTCGGCGGCCTCATGATCGGGGTCTCGATGGGCCAGGTGGTGTGCAACATGGGCGCCGTCTACTTCGGGGCCCGGACCGCGTCGGCCGTCGGCCGGGACATCAGGGCAGCCGTCTTCGACCGGGTGCAGTCGTTCTCCTCCCGCGAGGTGGGTCAGTTCGGCGCGCCGTCGCTGATCACCCGCACCACGAACGACGTGCAGCAGGTGCAGATGCTCGCCCTGATGACGTTCACCCTGATGGTGTCGGCGCCGATCATGTGCGTGGGCGGCATCGTCCTGGCACTCGGTCTGGACGTGCCGCTGTCCGGTGTCCTGGTCGCCGTGGTGCCGGTGCTCGGCATCTCCGTGACGCTGATCGTGCGCCGGCTGCGGCCGCTGTTCCGCACCATGCAGGTCCGCCTCGACACGGTGAACCGGGTGCTGCGCGAGCAGATCTCCGGCAACCGGGTCATCCGCGCCTTCGTCCGCGACGACTACGAGAAGGAGCGCTTCAAGGGCTCGAACACCGAGCTCACCGACGTGGCCCTCGCCACCGGCCGCACGCTGGCGCTGATGTTCCCGCTGGTGATGACCGTGGTGAACCTCTCCTCGATCGCCGTGGTCTGGTTCGGGGCACACCGCATCGACAGCGGCGGCATGCAGATCGGCGACCTGACGGCGTTCCTCGCCTACCTCATGCAGATCGTCATGTCCGTGATGATGGCCACCTTCATGTTCATGATGGTTCCGCGCGCGGAGGTCTGCGCCGAGCGCATCCAGGACGTCCTCGCCACCTCCTCCAGCGTCGTACCGCCCAGCGCGCCCGTCGCCGAACTGCGCCGGCACGGTCATCTGGAGATCCGGGGCGCCGGGTTCCGCTATCCGGGTGCCGAGGAGCCGGTGCTCAAGGCCATCGACCTGGTGGCGCGGCCCGGCGAGATCACGGCCGTCATCGGGTCCACCGGCAGCGGCAAGTCCACCCTGCTCGGGCTGATCCCCCGCCTGTTCGACGCCACCGAGGGCGAGGTGCTCGTGGACGGTGTGAACGTGCGGGAGATCGAGCCGAAGCTGCTGGCCAGGACGGTCGGGCTGGTACCGCAGAAGCCGTACCTGTTCGCGGGCACGGTCGCCACGAACCTGCGCTACGGCAATCCGGACGCCACCGACGAGGAGCTGTGGCACGCGCTGGAGGTGGCACAGGCCAAGGACTTCGTCTCCGAGCTGGAGAACGGGCTGGACTCCCCCATCGCGCAGGGCGGCACCAACGTCTCCGGTGGCCAGCGGCAGCGCCTCGCGATCGCCCGCACCCTGGTGCAGCGCCCGGAGATCTACCTCTTCGACGACTCCTTCTCCGCGCTCGACTACGCCACCGACGCGGCCCTGCGGGCGGCGCTCGTCCGGGAGACCGCCAAGGCGACCGTCGTCATCGTCGCCCAGCGGGTGGCGACCATCCGGGACGCCGACCGGATCGTCGTCCTGGACGAGGGCAGTGTCGTCGGCACCGGCCGCCATCACGAGCTGATGGCTGGCAACGAGACCTACCGGGAGATCGTGCTCTCCCAGCTCACGGA
Organism: Streptomyces sp. NPDC093984; assembly: GCF_044764595.1. Lineage (NCBI taxonomy): Bacteria > Bacillati > Actinomycetota > Actinomycetes > Kitasatosporales > Streptomycetaceae > Streptomyces > Streptomyces sp. NPDC093984. Next base: position 695,828 of record NZ_JBIWIM010000003.1, read on the forward strand.
AGCGGAGGCTGCCTGATGGCCGGGCCCATGCGGGGGATGATGGGCGGGGGCGGCCCCGACCAGCGCTCGATGGACTTCAAGGGGTCCGGGAAACGGCTCCTCGCCCAGTTCGCACCCGAACGCCCCACCATGATCGCGATGCTGCTCTGCGGTGTGCTGAGCGTCGGGTTGTCCGTGGTCGGACCGAAGATCCTGGGCAGGGCGACGGACCTGGTCTTCGCCGGGATCATCGGCCGTCAGATGCCGGCGGGCCTGAGCAAGGAGCAGGTCCTCGACTCCATGCGGAGTCGGGGCCAGGGCGGCGTCGCCGACATGCTCTCCGGCACGGACTTCACCCCGGGCAAGGGCATCGACTTCGGTGCCGTGGGGGACGTCCTGCTGCTCGCACTGTGCACGTTCCTGGTGGCCGGCCTGCTGATGGCGGTGTCGACGAGGCTCTCCAACCGGGCCATCAACAGGACGATCTACCGCATCCGCGAGGATGTGCAGGCGAAGCTGTCGCGGCTTCCGCTGTCGTACTTCGACCAGCGGCAGCGCGGTGAGGTGCTCAGCCGCGCGACCAACGACATCGACAACATCCAGCAGACGCTGTCGCAGTCGATGGGCCAGCTCATCAACTCGCTGCTGACGATCGTCGGCGTGCTGGCGGTGATGTTCTGGGTGTCGTGGCTGCTGGCGCTGGTCGCCCTGGTGACCGTGCCGCTGTCGTTCTTCGTCGCGACCCGAGTGGGCAAGCGGTCGCAGCCCCACTTCGTGCAGCAGTGGCGCACCACCGGCAAGCTGAACGCCCACATCGAGGAGATGTACACCGGGCACACGCTGGTGAAGGTGTTCGGCCGGCAGGAGGAGTCGGCCCAGCAGTTCGCGGAGCAGAACGAGGCGCTGTACGAGGCGGGGTTCCGGGCGCAGTTCAACAGCGGTGTGATGCAGCCGCTGATGATGTTCGTGTCCAACCTGAACTACGTGCTGGTCGCGGTGGTCGGCGGTCTCCGGGTCGCGTCGGGCGCCCTGTCGATCGGTGATGTGCAGGCCTTCATCCAGTACTCACGGCAGTTCTCGATGCCGCTCACGCAGGTCGCGTCGATGGCGAACCTGGTGCAGTCGGGTGTCGCCTCGGCGGAGCGGATCTTCGAGCTGCTGGACGCGGAGGAGCAGGGGGCCGACCCCGAGCGCGGGCTGCGCCCGGAGGAGCTGCGCGGGCGGGTCGCGCTGGAGAACGTGTCCTTCCGCTACGACCCGGAGAAGCCGCTCATCGAGAACTTGTCGCTGAAGGTGGAGCCGGGCCAGACGGTCGCGATCGTCGGCCCGACGGGAGCGGGCAAGACCACGCTCGTCAACCTGCTGATGCGGTTCTACGACGTCACCGGCGGGCGGATCACGCTCGACGGGGTCGACATCGCGAAGATGTCCCGGGACGAACTGCGGTCCTCGATCGGGATGGTGCTGCAGGACACCTGGCTGTTCGGCGGCACCATCGCGGAGAACATCGCCTACGGCGCCTCCCGCAAGGTCACGCGCGGCGAGATCGAGGAGGCGGCGCGGGCGGCCCACGCGGACCGGTTCATCCGTACGCTGCCGGACGGCTACGACACCGTGATCGACGACGAGGGTACGGGGGTCAGCGCGGGTGAGAAGCAGCTCATCACGATCGCGCGGGCGTTCCTGTCGGACCCGGTGATCCTGGTGCTGGACGAGGCGACGAGTTCCGTGGACACGCGGACCGAGGTGCTGATCCAGAAGGCGATGGCGAAGCTGGCGCACGGGCGGACGTCGTTCGTGATCGCGCACCGGCTGTCGACGATCCGGGACGCCGACACGATCCTCGTGATGGAGAACGGCTCCATCGTCGAACAGGGCTCGCACACGGAGCTGTTGGCCGCGGACGGGGCGTACGCGCGGCTGTACAAGGCGCAGTTCGCGCAGGCTGTCGCCGAGGTCGACTGATCCCCCCGGGGGCCGCCCCGACGGGCGGCCCCTTCAGTCCAGATAACCCCTGAGCTGGTCCGCGAAGGCGTGGTCCCGGAGCTTGTTCAGCGTCTTGGACTCGATCTGGCGGATGCGTTCGCGGGTGACGCCGAAGATGCGGCCTATCTCCTCCAGGGTGCGGGGGCGGCCGTCGACGAGTCCGTACCGCAGCTGGACGACCTTGCGCTCCCTCTCCCCCAGCGTGGACAGGACCGCTTCCAGGTGCTCCCTGAGCAGCAGGAAGGCGGCGGACTCGACCGGGCTGGCGGCGTCGCCGTCCTCAATGAGGTCGCCGAGGGCCACGTCGTCCTCCTCGCCCACGGGGGCGTGCAGGGAGACGGGCTCCTGGGCGAGCCTCAGCACCTCGCTGACCCGCTCGCTGGGCAGCTCCAGATGCGCGGCGACCTCTTCCGGGGTCGGTTCGTAGCCGCGTTCCTGGAGCATCCGGCGCTGGACGCGGATGACCCGGTTGATCAGCTCGACGACATGCACCGGGACGCGGATGGTGCGGGCCTGGTCGGCGAGGGCGCGGGACATGGCCTGACGGATCCACCAGGTCGCGTACGTGGAGAACTTGTAGCCGCGGGCGTAGTCGAACTTCTCGACGGCCCTGATCAGACCGAGGTTTCCCTCCTGCACGAGGTCGAGCATGGTCAGCCCGCGGCCGATGTACCGCTTGGCGACGGAGACGACGAGGCGCAGGTTGGCCTCGATCAGCCGCCGCTTGGCCATGCGCCCCATGACGACGAGCCGGTCCAGGTCGAGCGCGAGCCGGGTGTCCAGGTCGGGGGTGTTGAGGAGCTTCTCCTCGGCGAACAGGCCGGCTTCGACGCGGCGGGCGAGTTCGACCTCCTCGGCAGCCGTCAGCAGCGGGATGCGGCCGATCTCGCGCAGATACTGGCGGAACAGGTCGGAGGAGGGGCCACCGGTGTCGGCACGGTCGCGGAGGGCTCCGACGGGTTCAACGGTTTCGACGGGTTCGACGAGTTCGACGGCTTCGACGGCTTCGACGGGTTCGAGCGGCTCGTCCAAATCGGACGGGCCCGGTGGCTCGGGCTCGGCCTCCGTCTCGGGGTGGTGCGCGAGCCGGTTCTGCGGCGGCACCGCCGGGAGGGCGTCGGTCTCCGCGTCCGGCTCGTCGTTCAGGATCTCCGGTTGGGTGAGGGTCTGGGTCTGCACGGGGGGCGACCTCCAGGAATGTCGCTGCTTCAGGCGTGCGGCAGCGGTACGTCGGTGAGCGGAACCGCGGGGGTGTCGGACCCGCCGCCATGGACGGGCCGGCCGCGCTCCGAGGACTCAGGCACCGGAACCCAGTGTGGAGTACGACACATCACCGCCACGAGGGTTGTGCGCCCACTTTTTGAGTCCGGTCCGTGACCGGGTGGTTACGCTGCCGCACGGGTGTGCGGTACGCCGCCTACAGCGCGGCCGCCCCCCGCTCCCGCAGCGCCTGGTCGTACTGCTGCAGTACCCACAGCTCGTTCTGCACGGCGGCCAGTTGGGCCGGGTCGCCGTGTGTGCCCAGGCGGGTCAGGGTGGACTGGATGTCGCGGATCCGCCGTTCTACGGCGCGGCGGCGGACCGTGACGAGGACCGTGCCCGCGTACACGTCGTCCACCGTCCTGCGCATGATCGCCTCGACGGCGAGCTCCGTGACCATCGCGCGCACCGTGTCGTCGGGTGCCGCGTCGCGGACCCTGACCAGGTACTCCTGCGGGTCCTGCGCGCCCCACTCCGCGCCGCCCGCCTCCATGATCGCCTGCCGTACGGCCGCGTACGGCGCCGCCGTGAACTCGTCGACCCCGTAGGCGTCGAACGCGGGCGACACCAACTCCGGCCGCTGGAGAGCGAGTTTCAGCAGCTCGCGCTCGGTCGCGTAGACCGGGTTGCGGAGGGTGAGGGCCGGGCCGGAGACGGCCGGGCGGGGCGCCGCCTCGTAGCGCTCCGCCGGGCGCGGTCCGGTCGGCGCGGGGCCCCTGCCGCCCCGGTCGCGCGCCCAACGGGCCAGCTGCGCCACCCGCTTCACCACGAACTGCGTGTCCAGGATGCCGAGCATGCCCGCGAGCTGGACCGCCACCTCGTGCTGCGCGCCGCTGTTCTTGATGCGGGCCACGACCGGCGCCGCCTCGTCCAGCGCGGCCGCCCGGCCCGCCGGGGTCTCCAGGTCGTAGCGGCCGACGATCTGGCGCAGCGCGAACTCGAAGAGCGGCGTACGCGGCTCCGCCAGGTCCGCGACCGCCTCGTCGCCCTTGGCGAGCCGCAGGTCGCAGGGGTCCATGCCGTCCGGCGCGATGGCGATGTACGTCTCGGCGGCGAACTTCTGGTCGTCCTCGAAGGCGCGCAGGGCCGCCTTCTGACCGGCCGCGTCGCCGTCGAAGGTGAAGATGACGCGGGCGCTGCCGTTGTCCATCAGCAGCCGCCGCAGGATCTTGATGTGCTCGCCGCCGAAGGCCGTGCCGCAGGTCGCGATGGCCGTGGTGACGCCCGCGAGGTGGCAGGCCATGACGTCGGTGTAGCCCTCGACGACCACCGCCCGGCTGGTCTTCGCGATCTCCTTTTTCGCCAGGTCGATGCCGTACAGGACCTGGGATTTCCGGTAGATCGCCGTTTCGGGGGTGTTGAGGTACTTCGGGCCGGTGTCCGCCTCGTAGAGCTTGCGGGCGCCGAACCCGACCACGTCCCCGCCGATGTCCCGGATCGGCCACATCAGCCGGCCGCGGAAACGGTCGATGGGGCCCCGGCGGCCCTCCTGGGACAGGCCGGAGAGGATCAGCTCCTTGTCGCTGAAACCCTTGCCGCGCAGGTAGCGGGTGAGGTGGTCCCAGCCCTGCGGGCTGTAGCCGACGCCGAAGTGCACGGCGGCGGCCTGGTCGAAGCCGCGCTCGGCCAGGAACTTCCGCCCCGCCTCGGCCTCCGCGCTCGCGTCGAGCTGCTCGGCGTACCACTGGGCGGCCAGCTGGTGGGCCTCCACCAGGCGGATGCGTTCGCCGCGCTGGTGGGTGGGGTTGTACCCGCCCTCCTCGTACCGCAGCGTGATGCCCGCGCGCGCGGCCAGGCGCTCGACCGCCTCCGAGAACGAGAGGTGGTCGACCTTCATCACGAACGTGATGGTGTCGCCGCCCTCCTGGCAGCCGAAGCAGTGGAACAGCCCCTTGCTGGGGCTGACCTGGAAGGACGGCGACTTCTCGTCATGGAAGGGGCACAGCCCCTTCAGGTTTCCCCCGCCGGCGTTGCGCAGCTGGAGGTACTCGGACACGACGGCGTCGATCGGGACAGCGTCCCGTACCGCCTTCACGTCCTCGTCGTTGATCCGTCCTGCCACGCGTGAATTCTACGGGGCAGAACTGACACGCCTGGGGCAAGCGAGACAGCTCACCGGCCGGGGGTCCGGGGGTTGCTCCCCGGGCATCACAGCACGGGGCAGAACTGACACGCCTGGGGCAAGCGAGACAGCCCACCGGCCGGGGGTCCGGGGGTCGACCCCCGGGAATCACAGCACGGGGACGGTGTGACAGGGGCGGCGACAGTGGGCGGCGTCCGCCGTCTCACCGGGCCAGGCTCTCCAGCGGTACCCCCGGGTCCGACAACGCCTCCGGGTCCACCACCGTCCGCTCCCGGATCAGCTTCTGGATGCGGTCCGTGACATCCCACACATTCACGTTCATCCCGGCCAGCACCCTGCCCTCCTTCAGCCAGAAGGCGATGAAGTGCCGCTTGCCGGCGTCCCCCCGGATCACCACCTCGTCGTACGTCCCGGGCGGCGCCCACCCCGAGTACTCCATCCCCACGTCGTACTGGTCGGAGAAGAAGTACGGCACCCGGTCGTACGTCACCTCGCGCCCGAGCATCGCGCGGGCGGCGGCCGGGCCGCCGTTCAGGGCGTTCGCCCAGTGGTCGACGCGCAGCCGGGTGCCGAAGAGGGGGTGGTGGAAGGACGCCACGTCACCGGCCGCGTAGATGTCGGGGTCGGAGGTGCGCAGGGACGCGTCCACCGCGATTCCGCCTCCATGCGCGGGGTCGGCCAGCTCCAGCCCGGCCGCCTCCGCGAGAGCGACCCTGGGGGCCGCGCCGATCGCGGCGAGCACGTCGTGCGCGGGGTGCTCCTCGCCGTCGTCGGTGCGGGCGGCCAGGACCATGCCGTCCTGGCCGATGATCTCGGTGAGCCGCACCCCGAAGTGGAAACGGACCCCGTGGTCGCGGTGCAGCTCCGCGAACAGCTCGCCCAGCTCGGGGCCGAGGACGTGGTGCAGCGGGGTCGGCGCGGACTGGATGACGGTGACCTCCGCGCCGTACTCGCGGGCCGCCGCCGCGACCTCGAGGCCGATCCAGCCGGCGCCCGCGATCACGATGTGGCCGTTGTCCCGGCCGAGGGCGGTGAGGACGCCCTTGAGGCGCTCGGCGTGGGCGAGCCGGCGCAGGTGGTGGACGCCCGCGAGGTCCGTGCCGGGGATGTCCAGGCGGCGGGGCTCGGCGCCGGTCACGAGGAGCAGCTTGTCGTAGTGGACGAGCGTGCCGTCGTCGCCGAAGCGGACCGTCTTCGCGGCGCGGTCGATGGCGTCGACGCTCTGGCCGAGGTGCAGCTCGACGTCGTTGCGCGCGTACCAGGAGGGCTCGTGGACGAAGACGCTGTCGCGCTCCTCCTTGCCGAGCAGGTAGCCCTTGGAGAGGGGAGGGCGTTCGTAGGGGTGGTCGCGTTCGTCGCAGATCAGTATCACGCGGCCGCTGAAGCCCTCCGCTCGGAGCGTCTCGGCCGCCTTGGCGCCGGCGAGACCTCCTCCGACGATGACGAATGTCTGATCCGCGTCGACCACTTGATGCCTCCTCGTAAGGATGTCGCCACATGCGAGCCTCCCGCACGGGGGCGGGCTGCGGGAAGAGGGAGTGCCCCGATCAGGCCACGGAAGGGCACGACCGGCGGTCACGTGCCGCCGTCATGTACGGGTCAGGGCGGGTTGTGTGCGGGTCATGTGCCGGTCATGCGCGCCCCGTCAGCCGCGCGTGCAGGTGGCCGGCCGAGGCGTCCGTGAGCGAGGCGATCTGGTCGACGATCACCCGCTTGCGGGCGCGGTCGTCGGCGGCCTCTTCGAACAGCGCCCGGAACTGCGGGTCCAGTCCGTCGGGCGCGCGGGCGGTGAGCGCCTCGGCCAGTTCGGCGACGACGACGCGCTGGTCGGCGCGGATCCGCTCCTGCTCGGCCCGCTGCATCACGTACAGGTCGGCGACCGCCTTGAGGACCGCGCACTCCATGCGGGTGCTGCGGGGTACGACCAGCTCGGCGGCGTATCTGGTCAGGCGTCCGCTGCCGTACGCCGCCCGGGTGGCGCCCTCCGCCGCCAGGCAGAAGCGGCCGATGAGCTGGCTGGTGGCGTCCTTGAGGCGGCCCTGGGCGATGGCGGAGCCGTCGTACTCGCGTGGCCACCACTGCTGGGCGAGGAGCCGGTCGAGGGCTTCGGCCAGTTCCTCGGGGTCGGTGTCCGCGGGCACGTACCGGCCGAGGGCGACGGCGAAGACCGCCTGCCGCTCCGGTTCGGCGTGCAGGCTGCCGGGGTCGACGTATCCGGCGTGCAGGCCGTCCTCGAAGTCGTGCACGGAGTAGGCCACGTCGTCGGACCAGTCCATGACCTGGGCCTCGAAGCAGGTGCGGTGTCCGGGGGCGCCCTTGCGGAACCAGTCGAAGACGGGGCGGTCGTCCTCGTAGACGCCGAACTTCGCGGAGGCGGGGTCGGTGGGGTGCGCGCCGCGCGGCCAGGGGTACTTGGTGGCGGCGTCGAGGACGGCGCGGGTGAGGTTGAGGCCGACGCTGACGACGTCGCCGGTGCAGACATTGGGGACGAACCGCTTGGGCTCGATGCGGGCGAGCAGGCGCAGGGACTGGGCGTTGCCCTCGAAGCCGCCGCAGTCGTGAGCGAACTCGTTCAGCGCCTGTTCGCCGTTGTGCCCGAAGGGCGGGTGGCCGAGGTCGTGGGAGAGGCAGGCGGCCTCCACCAGGTCCGGGTCGCAGCCGAGGGCGGCGCCGAGCTCGCGGCCGACCTGGGCGCATTCCAGCGAGTGGGTGAGCCGGGTGCGGGGGCTGGCGTCCCAGGCCTCGCTCCGCGTGCCGGGGGTGACGACCTGGGTCTTGCCCGCCAGACGGCGCAGCGCGGCCGAGTGCAGCACGCGGGCGCGGTCGCGCTGGAAGGCGGTGCGGCCGGGGCGTTTGTCGGGCTCGGCGGCCCAGCGCTCGGTGTCCGAGGCGTCGTACGCCGAACCGTTCTCGCAGCGTGCGGGGGTCTCGTGGGCCTTCGGTGCGATCCCGTCCATGACCTGACAGTAATCGCAGCCACGGACAATCGGGATGTCGTCGTCCGTTGCTCGCCGGAGCGTCGGGCGTGGTTCAGGCCGATGCCAGCGCGGGCTCGGTGGCCGCCTCCGGGGTCACGAGGGCCTGGTCGTAGCGGTGCAGGACCAGGCCGGCCATCGCCGCATGGGCGCCGAGAGGGGCCGCCGCGATCCACGGGGCGGCCTCGGCGCACTCCGTGTGGAAGCGGCCGGGGGCGGTGAAGTACGAGGCGACGGCGACCCGGTGGCGGCCGCGGGCGGCCAGCGCGCGGACCGCCTGGGGCACGGTGGGCGCGGCGGCGGAGGCGTAGGCGGGGACGACGGGGACACCGAGGCGTTCGGCGAGGAGCTGGGCGGTGCGGCGGGTGTCGAGGGCGGATTCGGGGTCGCGGGAGCCGGCGGCGGCCAGCACCACCGCGCTGGTGCGGCGCAGGGCGTCGCTCATGCCGGCCGGCCAGCCGGCCTCGACCAGCCGGGCGTACAGGGTCTCCACGAGGAGCGGGTGCGGGCCGAGCGGGGCCGCCACGCGCGTGTGGGCGCGCGCCGCTTCCGCCGCCTCGGGGATGTCCTGCTTGACGTGGTAGCCGCGGCTGAGCAGCAGCGGTACGAGGACGGCGTGAGCGTCGCCGAGGGTGGCGAGGGTGTCGGGCAGCAGCGGCTCGTTCAGCTCGATGTGCCCGAGCCGCACCGGCAGGTGCGGGCGCAGCTCGCGGACCCGTTCCATGAGGGTCCGTACCGTCGCCAGGGCGCGCGGGTCGCGGCTGCCGTGCGCCACGAGGACGAGCGCGGGCGGGGCGGGGCGCCGGCTGCCGTCGAGCGAGACGAGGCTGAGCTGACTGCCGAGCTGGCTGGTGATCCGGTTCATGAGCTGCGCCGTACTGTCGAGGTGGGCGCCACCGGGCGGCCGGCCGCCGGGGCGCGGGGTGGACTCGTCGGGTGGAAGGTGCGACGCCGTCATGCACCGATCCTGGCGGCAGCAGGTTGCCGCGCCGTTGCGCGGCCGTGACCGGGTTGTTTTCCGGCGTTTCACGGCGCGGGCGCGGAGGGTGTGAGGGGGGCGCGCGAACCGGATGGCCGTTCGCCGCGTCCCTCTTGGCATGCCGGGCATGAAGATCCGCAGACCGAGGCTGCCGCGCACGCGCGCCGGACAGCGCAGGGCCGTTCAGGCCCTGGCCGCGCTGTGCGTGCTGGCGCTGCTGCCGGCCACCTGGTTGTACCTGACCACGTCCGGCCGGCTGCGCACCCCGGCGGACGTGCCGCGCACCGAGGTCGCCGTCGTCTTCGGCGCGGGCCTGTGGGGCGGCGAGCCGTCGCCGTACCTCGCCCATCGCCTGGACGCGGCGGCGGACCTGTACCGGGCGGGCCGGATCAAGGTCGTCCTGGTCACCGGGGACAACAGCCGCGAGGACTACGACGAGCCGGACGCGATGCGCGCGTACCTGGCGCGGCACGGCGTACCGCGCGAGCGGGTCGTGACCGACTACGCCGGCTTCGACACCTGGGACTCCTGCGTCCGGGCGAAGAAGATCTTCGGTGTCGACCGGGCAGTCCTGGTCAGCCAGGGCTTCCACATCCGCCGCGCGGTCGCCCTGTGCCAGGCGGCGGGCGTGACGTCGTACGGCGTCGGGGTGGACGCCAAGCACGACGTGACCTGGTACTACGGCGGCACCCGGGAGGTCCTCGCGGCGGGCAAGGCGGCCCTGGACGCACTGTTCCACCCGGACCCGACGTTCCTCGGGCCGAAGGAGCAGGGGATCACGAAAGCGCTGGCGGGGGCACGGGACTGAGCGTGGAGATCACGGATCTGACGCCGGCCGAGCGCCGCGTGTGGGAGGCCTTCCCGCTCGGCGAGGGCGTGGACTTCCGGGAGGGCGCGGACGAGGACGCCACCCAGGGCGCCTCATGGGGGCCCGGGCGGACCCTGCGGGCGGAGGTGCTGCGGGCGCTGCTGCTGGACGGGCCGGTGCGGGACGACCGGATCGCCGGGCTGAAGGTGTGGGGCGCACGCATCACCGGGCGGCTGGACCTCAAGTACGGGACGGTCGAGCACTCCCTCCGCCTGCGGTGCTGCCATTTCGAGCAGGCGCCGGACCTGTACGGGGCGCGGATCGTCGCCCTGGTCCTGAACGACTCGGTGCTGCCCGGGCTGACGGCGGGGAACCTCCGCTCCGAGGGCGTCGTACGGATCACCTGCTGCCGCATCGCGGGGCCGGTGCGGCTGGCGGGGGCGAAGATCTCCAGCGGGTTCTTCGCCAACGCGGCCAGGCTGGGCAGCCCCGACGACGGGACCCCCCAGGAGCCCGTCCTCCAGCTCAACCACGCCGAGGTGAGCACGGACGTGTGGGCCGCCGGGCTGGTCGCGCACGGCCAGGTCCGGATGAACGGGGCCGCCGTCGGCGGCCAGGTGAACCTCGAGAACGCCGAGTTGTACGCCCCCGGCGGGACCGCCCTGCACGCCGAGACCCTGACGGTCGGCACCGACCTGCACGCCAGGGGGCTGCGTGCCCGTGGCCGGGTCAATGTGAGCGGGGCCCGGATCCCCCGCCACCTCAGTCTCACCGGGGCCCGTCTGTCCCACCCGGGCGGACAGGCCCTGCGCGCCAGCAGCAGTGTCGTCGGCGAACTGTGGCTGCGCGGCGCCGCGCCCGTCGAGGGCGTCGTCAATCTGCGCGGCGCCCAGGTGGACCTGCTGCACGTGCCGCCGGAGGTGTGGCCCGGGCAGGTCCGGCTGGACGGGCTCGGTTACCGGGTGCTCGCCCCGCATCTGCCCGCCGAGCAGCGGCTACCGCTGCTGGAACGCGACACCGATGGCTACCTCCCGTACTCCTACGAGCAGTTGAGCACGGCCTACCGCACCGCGGGCGACGACGCCGCCGCCCGCACCGTCCAGCTGGCCAAGCTCCGCCGCCACCGGCGCACCCTGCCCCGGTACGCCCGGCTGTGGGGGTATGTGCAGGACGCCGCCGTGGGCTACGGCTTCCGCCCGATGCGGGCCGCGGGCTGGCTGCTGGTGCTGCTGTGCACCGGTGCGCTCGCCTTCGCGCTGCACCGTCCGCCCGCGCTGAAGCCGTCCGAGGCGCCCGGCTTCAACCCGTTCGTCTACACCCTGGACCTGCTGCTGCCGATCGTCGACTTCGGCCAGCAGGGGGCGTACGCGCCGCGCGGCTGGTACCAGTGGCTGTCGTACCTGCTGATCGCCACCGGCTGGGTGCTGGCGACGACGATCGCGGCGGGCGTCACGCGCTCCCTGAACCGGCAGTAGGCCCCGGGAACCGGCAGTGGGCCCCGGCTGCGGACCTCACGCCGCCCCGGGCCCGGCGGGGAGGTCCTGGTCCCGGCCGTGTAACCGGCAGCGCCCCGCCGTGTAACACGCCCGACGCACGCTGAGCGGCATGCAGACCACCTCGACGCCCACGCACTGCCCGTACTGCGCCCTGCAGTGCGGGATGAACCTCACTCCCACGCCCGAGGGGGGCGTCGAGGTGGCCGAGCGTGCCGACTTCCCGGTGAACCGGGGCGCGCTGTGCGGCAAGGGCCGTACGGCGCCGGAGGTGCTGTCGTCACGGGTGCGGCTGACGTCGCCGCTGGTGCGGTCCGGGGGCGAGCTCAGGCCTGCCACCTGGGAGGAGGCGCTGGACCGTGTCGCCGGGGCGTTCTCGCGCGCGCGGGCGGAGCACGGGCCGGACGCGCTCGGGGTGTTCGGCGGGGGCGGGCTGACGAACGAGAAGGCGTACACGCTCGGGAAGTTCGCCCGGGTGGTGCTCGGCACCTCGCAGATCGACTACAACGGGCGGTTCTGCATGTCGTCCGCGGCGGCGGCCGGTACCAAGGCGTTCGGGCTCGACCGGGGGCTGCCGTTCCCGCTGGAGGACATCCCGAAGACGGGCTGTGTGATCCTCGTGGGCTCCAACCTCGCCGAGACGATGCCGCCGGCGCTGCGGTACCTGACGGAGCTGAAGGAGAACGGCGGCACGCTGATCGTCGTCGATCCCCGGCGGACGCGGACGGCCGAGCAGGCGGATCTGCACCTGGCGGCGCGCCCGGGCACGGACCTCGCGCTGGCGCTCGGCCTGCTGCACCTGGTGGTCGCCGAGGGGCGCACGGACGAGGCGTACATCCGGGAGCGCACCAGCGGCTGGGAGGAGGCGCGGGCGGCGGCGATGGCGCACTGGCCGGAGTATGTGGAGCGGATCACGGGGGTGTCCGTTCCGCAGCTCCGGGAGGCCGTGCGGCTGTTCTGCGCGCCGGAGAACGCGATGGTGCTGACCGCCCGCGGGCCCGAGCAGCAGTCCAAGGGCACGGACACGGTGAGCGCGTGGATCAACCTGTGCCTGGCCACCGGGCGCGCGGGCCGCCCGCTGTCCGGGTACGGCTGTCTGACCGGGCAGGGCAACGGGCAGGGCGGCCGGGAGCACGGCCAGAAGGCCGACCAGCTGCCCGGCTACCGCAAGCTGACCGACCCGGCGGCGCGCCGGCACGTGGCGGAGGTGTGGGGCGTGGACCCGGACTCGCTGCCGGGCCCGGGCCGCAGTGCCTACGAACTCCTCGACGCCCTCGGCACGGACATCCGCACGCTGCTGCTCATGGGCTCCAACCCGGTGGTGTCGGCCCCGCGCGCCGCGCACATCGAGGACCGGCTGCGCTCGCTGGACTTCCTCGCCGTGTGCGACGTGGTCCTGTCGGAGACGGCGGAGCTGGCGGACGTGGTGCTGCCGGTCACGCAGTGGGCGGAGGAGACCGGCACGACGACCAACCTGGAGGGCCGGGTCCTGCTGCGCCGCCGCGCGCTGACCCCGCCGCCCGGGGTGCGCAGCGACCTGGAGGTCATGCACGAACTCGCCGCACGCCTGGGCGTGGAGAAGGGCTTCCCCACGGACCCGGAGGAGGTCTTCGAGGAACTGCGCCGCGCCAGCGCGGGCGGCCCGGCGGACTACTCCGGGATCACCTACCGCAGGCTGGCGGAGGAGAACGGGGTGTTCTGGCCGTGCCCGGCACCGGCCGACAGCGCGGAGCCGGAGGGGCGCGCCGGTGTCGAGGGGGCGTCCGCGCGGAGGCCCGAAGGCCTGAGCACGGTCGCCCCCTCGACACCGGCTGAGGCGCCCTGGAGGCGGAGCGCGGACAAACACTCGCAGGAAGGCGAGGACGCCTGCCTCGACGTGCTCCCCGACGACCCGGCGGACCCCTCCGGCGAACAGGCGCCCGACGCCCACCCCGGCACGCCCCGTCTCTTCCTCGACCGTTTCGCCACCGAGGACGGGCGGGCCCGGTTCGCGGCCGTGTCCTACCGGGCGGTCGCCGAGGAACCCGACGACGCGTACCCGGTGCTGCTGACCACCGGGCGTGTGGTGGCGCAGTACCAGTCGGGGGCGCAGACACGGCGTGTCGCGGAGCTGAACGCCGCCGCGCCCGGGCCGTTCGTGGAGATGCACCCGCGGCTGGCGGAGCGGCTCGGCGCGGCGGAGGGGGACGCGGTCGCGGTGGTGTCGCGGCGGGGACGGGCCGTAGCGCCCGCCCGGATCAGCCGTGCCATCCGGCCCGACACCGTGTTCATGCCGTTTCACTGGCCGGGCGAGGGCCGCGCCAACACGCTGACCAACCCCGCCCTCGACCCCACCTCCCGCATGCCCGAGTTCAAGGTGTGCGCGGTACGGCTGGAGCGCTTGGGCCAGAGCTCCGCGGAGTGAGCTCGGAGGTGGGCGTACGGGACGCGCTCGCCGCATTGTCCGGCGGTGGCGTGCTGTCGGCCGACGCGCTGCTCGGCAGGGGGGAGGTGGGCGCGCCGCCCGCTTCGGTGTTCTCCCGGGTCGGGTCGATGCCGACGGTCAGCGTCGCGACGAGGCCCGTCTCGGCGTCCCCGGTGACCGTCATCAGCCCGTCCCTGGCGCCGCCCCCGCGGTAGACCGGGTCGTGCGCGAGCCGGGTACTGGTGCCGGTGTGCTGGGTGTACGGGGGCTTCGCGTACACCGCTTCGGCGTCGCTGTCGGGGAAGAAGAGCTGCCCGGTCCAGTTGACCCTGCCGCCCTTGTAGGTGCCGGCGGTCTTCTTGCCGCCGGTGTGCACCTTGACGTGGAGGTGCGGGGCGCGTCCCGTGTACCAGCCGGGGAAGATCGTCACGAACTCGGCGACGCCGTCGGCGCCGGTGGTCTGGAAGCCGCGCAGGTACGTCGTGGGGGCTGTGCCGCTGGTGTGGCTCTCTGCGGGTGCCGTGCCGCCCGAGTGCACGCCGGGGAAGCCGGAGTGGTAGCCCCAGGCGTCGCACTGCCAGATCTCGACGGCCGCGTCCTTCAGGAGAGCGCAGGCGTGGGGCTGGTCGCGCACGGTGAGCCGTACGGTGAGCGGCACCCCTTCCTTGCCCTCGGTGATGTCCCTGCGGAAGGGCGCGTCGGCCAGGTGGTACGGCCCTTGTGTGACGCTCGGGTTCAGCACGCACAGCTCGGCGCCGCGTGCCTTGTGGGCGTCCGGCTCGCGTCGGTGGGAGGACGAGCAGGCTCCGGTCCCCAGTCCCAGGACGGCACCCACGGCGGCACCGCCCAGCCTGAGCGCACGCCGCCGGGTGAGGTCGCTATCGGTCATGGCCGGGACCCTAGGCGGGGCGGCGCGTCGGGGGGCGGGGGCACACGGGGTGGTAGCCCGCACGAGCGACGGGAACGGCTCTTTCGCCAAGTGGCGGGCCGTCAGCGGCGGGCGCGCCAGTCCCCGCTCCCGATCAGCTTGCCCCGCGTCCGCAGCCGGGCCGCGACGGCGGGTGCGGCCAGGTACACCCAGGCGCGTACGGTCCGGCCGTCCGCGGCGGTCACCTCCCGCTGCACCCGCTCGTACAGGCTGCGCGGATCACCCGGCACGTACTCCTCGAGGCGGTCCAGGACGGTGAGCAGCCGGTCGTACGCCTCGGGGCGCGCGGTGACGATCTCGCCGGTGACCGTGCCGCCGTCCTCGTCCGCCACCGCGTAGGGGTAGCCGGGCCCTTCGTACAGCACCGCGCCGCGCAGCAGGCCCGGTTCCTCGGAGCCGGTGCGGCCGCGCAGGAAGAGGGCGTGGTTGTGCTCCCCCGGGCGCAGCGTCCCGTAGACGAAGAACGGCAGTCTCACAGAACCGATTCTTCCCCCTCACACATCTCCCCGGCGGCTCCATGGACATGACATGCCCTGAACCCTTGAATCGGAGGGACGCCAGGGGGTTCCCCGCCCCTGCCCTCCCCACGCGCCCCCGGGCGCCTTCCCTAGGAGACCGATGAGCCGGATACGGCCTGCCCGAGGTTCCCGTCTCACCGCGGCCGGCACCGCCGCGACCGCCGCCGCCCTGCTGGCCGCCGCGCTCGCCCCGGCCCCCGCCGCCGGCGCGGCCGCCAGACCCAGCCGGTCCACCGTGATCCGCGACGCCGCGGCGGTGCTGGTGCGCGAGGCCGCCCGCCTGGGCCTGACGCCGGCGCAGGGCACGAGCGTACGAGACGTCGTCGTGGACCCGGACGGCAGCCGGCATGTGCGCTATGACCGGACGTACCGTCAGCTGCCCGTCGTCGGCGGCGATTTCGTGCTCCACCTGGCGCCCGACGGGTCCTACCGCAGCGCCGACCGGGCCACCGGGCGCGACATCTCCCTGTCGACCATCACTCCGGCCGTGAAGGCCCCCAAGGCCGCCGACCTCGCCACCGCCGCGCTGCGCGCCGCGAACGCCGGGGAGTTGCTCAAGCACCTGACCGCCAGGCCGCAGCTCGTCGTCGACGCGCTGCACGGCGCGCCCCGGCTGGCCTGGCGCACCGAGGTCACCGGGCAGGACACGCTCGGCAACCCGGTCGCGCGCACGGTCGTCACGGACGCCGGCACCGGGCGGCAGATCGACGCCTGGGACAGCATCGAGACGGCCACCGGTGACGGCAAGTCCCTCTACAGCGGGACGGTTCCGCTTCAGACGACGCAGTCCGGGTCGGCGTACCAGCTCAAGGACCCCACGCGGGGCGACACGTACACGGGCGACGCCGAGAACAAGACCGACCTGTGCTTCCTCACCACCATCTGCGTCAGCCGCGCTCCCGCCACCCTCTTCGACGACTCCGACAACCACTGGGGTTCGGGCACGGTGTCGGACCGCTCATCAGCGGCGGTGGACGCGCAGTACGGCACCGACGTGACCTGGGACTACTACAAGAACGTGCACGGCCGCAGCGGCATCGCGGGCGACGGCAAGGGCTCCTACAACCGCGTCCACTACGGCACGAACTACAACAACGCCTTCTGGGACGACAACTGCTTCTGCATGACGTACGGCGACGGTGACGGCACGACGCTCGGGCCGCTGGTGGCGCTGGACGTGGCCGGGCACGAGATGACGCACGGCGTGACGTCGAAGACGGCGGCGCTGGCGTACTCCGGGGAGTCGGGCGGCCTGAACGAGGCCACGTCGGACATCTTCGGGACGCTGGTGGAGTGGTACGCGAACAACGCCTCCGATCCGGGCGACTACCTCATCGGCGAGAAGATCGTCCGGTCGGGCTTCGGCAAGTCGGCGCTGCGCTACATGGACAAGCCGTCCAAGGACGGCAACTCGGCGGACTGCTGGAGCAGTTCGGTGGGCAAACTGGACGTGCACTACTCGTCCGGCGTCGCGAACCACTTCGCGTACCTGCTCGCGGAGGGCAGCGGCGCCAAGACCCTCAACGACGTCGGCTACGACTCCCCCACCTGCAACGGCTCCACGGTGACGGGCATCGGCCGGGAAAAGCTCGGCAAGATCTGGTACCGGGCGCTCACGGTCTACATGACGTCCTCCACGAACTACGCGGGCGCCCGCACGGCGACGCTGAACGCGGCGAAGGACCTGTACGGGGCGGGGAGCACGGAGTACAACGCGGTGGCGGCGGCCTGGAGCGCCGTGAACGTCGGCTGAGGAAATGCCGTGGCGGACCGGGTGCCGCCCTGCCTACGCTGCGGCACCCGACCGCCTACCCCCGCCTGGAGACCGATGCCCGCCGTGAAGATGCACGCCGACGAACTGGACGTGGACACCGCGCTGGTGCGCCGGCTGGTCGCCGAGCAGTTCCCTCGGTGGGCCGGGCTGCCGGTCACCGAGGTGCCGTCCGCCGGGACGGACAACGCCATGTACCGCTTGGGCGACGACATGGTCGTACGGTTGCCCCGGCGGCCCGGCGGGGCGCGGCAGGTGGACAAGGAGCAGCGCTGGCTGCCGCTGCTGGCCCCGCATCTGCCGCTGACCGTCCCGGTGCCGCTCGGCAGGGGCGCCCCGGCCGCCGGGTACGCGCAGCCGTGGTCGGTGCTGCGCTGGCTGGACGGCGGGAACGCCTACGACGACCCGATCACCGAACTCGACGCGGCGGCCGTGGAACTGGGCCGTTTCGTGGCGGCACTGAGGCGGGTCGACGCGAGCGGCGGTCCGGCGTCCTGGCGGGGCGGCCCGGTGGCGGCGAACGACGCGTACGTCCGCGCGGCCATCCGCGACCTGGGCGCGGACGGCACGGTGGACGCCGCCGCGGCGACGGCGCTGTGGGAGGAGGTCGTCCGGCTCCCGCAGTGGGAGGGCGATCCGGTCTGGCTGCACGGGGACCTGCTGCCGGGGAACCTGCTCACGACCGCGGGCCGGCTGACCGCGGTGATCGACTTCGGCGGCCTGGGCGTGGGCGACCCGGCGGCCGACACCCTGGCCGCGTGGGCGGTCTTCACCTCCGGCACCCGCGACCTGTTCCGCGAGGCGGCCGCCGTGGACGACGCGACCTGGGCCCGGGGCCGGGGCTGGGCCCTGTGCTTCGGCCTGATGGCGGAGCATTACTACCGGGAGACCAATCCGGTCCTGGCGGCGGTGGGGCACCGGGCGGTGGCCGAGGCTCTGGCGGACCGGGGTTTCCCGGCGGCACGGCGGACGGGATCCGGCGCCTGACGACCGGTCACCCGTTCACCACCCCTGTCCGCCACCCCCGTTCACCCTCGGGTGTTCTTCCCTCACTCACCACCCCTGCGGCGTTGACCTGCCCAAACGCCGCCGCTCACACCTTCGCCGGGCACCCGTTCACCGTATTCCTGACACACGGTCAGCGAGCGGCCGCGGCCCGCTTCCCTTTTCCTCGACAGTGCGGGGACACGACCGACACAGCGGCACGCCGGTGAGGCCGCGGGCCGTGTCCCGCCCGAGGAGCACCACGATGCGACGTATGGCCCGTTCGCTGACCGGCACCGCGCTCGCCCTCGCCGCCGCGGGGCTCGCCGCCGCACCCGCGTACGGCGGTGAGACCGGGAGGCTGGAGGTCTTCCCCTCCATGGCCGCGCCCGGGAACGTGGTCACCGTCAACACGGCGGCGTGCGGCGCGGACGGCTCCGCGGCGGGCGACGCCACCGCTGTCGGCGGCGGCACGTTCACGCTCGCGCCCAGCACGCACGAGCAGGACGTGATCGGCCGGTTCCGGGTGCCGCCCAGCGCGCAGCCGGGGACGTACGAGATCGTCGCCACGTGCTCCGGAGGCCGGCGGGCCAGGGTGACCGGCGACCTGACGGTCACCCTCAGCGCGGCCAAGGACCAGACGCGTCCGCGAGGAAGCGTGAAGACGGGGGTCGGCGGTGCGCTCGGCCCCGACCCCGTGCGGACCGCGGCCGGTGTGACGGCACTCGCCGTCGCCGCCGCGGGCGGTACCTGGCTCCTGCATCGCCGAATGAGAGGCGACGGGATCTGACGGACATCTCCGCTGTCCGTCGCCGGTACCGCCGTCCCCATCCCCCTCCGGGTCCGACTGCCCCTCGCGGCCCGGAGGGGGTCCGGGACCAGGGCCTGTCTTTCGGCTCAGGTCGGCCGCAAGAAGCAGTCCCTCTCAGCCCAGCCGAGCGGGGCGTGGTGCGTGCAGCTGCAAGGCGGAGGAGGGAGTCGACGCGATGGGGGTCCCCCCGCGCGAGCGTGTTCGAGCGTGGGGGAGTCGGCGACCGACGACAACGCCGCAGATGTGCGTGCCACGCCCCGCGACGCCGAGCTGATCCGAAAGACAGGCCCTGGCCCCGCCGGAAGGAGCTTCTGTGCACAAGGTCGGAAACGCCGCGATAGCGTCCGTCACGGCGGTCTCCCTCTGCTCCGGCGCCTGGCTGCTGCACGGCGCGTACAAGAGCGACGCTCCTCCTCAGCCCTCGGCCGCGCAGGGCGCCCTGGACCCGGACCGCGAGGGCTCCGCCGCGCCCGCGCTGCCGCCCTCCCCGCCCGACCGCATCCGCATACCCTCGATCCACGTGGACGCCCCGCTGATGGGCCTGAGGCTGACCAGTGCGGGCAGCCTGGACGTCCCGCCCGCCGACGACAAGAACCTCGCCGGCTGGTACGAGGCCGGCACCATGCCCGGCGAGACCGGCACCGCGATCGTCGCGGGGCACGTCGACAACACCCGGGGCCCGGCGGTCTTCTACGACCTGGGCGCCCTGAGCAAGGGCAGCACGATCGAGATCGGCCGCCGCGACGGCTCGACCGCCGTGTTCACCGTGGACGCGGTCGAGGTCTACGACGCGCGGCACTTCCCCGACGACAAGGTGTACGGCGCGGCGGGGCGCCCGGAGCTACGGGTGATCACCTGCGGCGGCGGCTACTCGAAGGCGACGGGCTACCAAGGCAACGTGGTCGTCTTCGCCCACCTGACGGGCAGCCGCTGATCCGCCCGGGACACCTGCGGCACCTACCGCTCGATCAGGCCAGCCACTGCTCGTACGCCAGGTCCGCGACCAGGGCGAACACCACCGTCAGCAGCACGATCCGCACGAACCCGCTGCCCCGCTTCAGCGCCGTCCGCGCCCCGATCATGCCGCCCGCCAGGTTGAAGCCGGCCATCAGCACCGCCAGCTGCCAGAACACCGTGCCCTTCCAGGCGAACGTGGCGAGCGCGCCCGCGTTGGTGCAGCAGTTGACGATCTTCGCGGTGGCGGAGGCGGTCACCAGGTCCAGGTGCAGCACCGCGGTGAGCGCCAGGACGAGGAAGGTGCCCGTGCCGGGGCCGATGAGGCCGTCATAGAAGCCGATGCCGAGGCCCGCGAGCCCGATCGCGGCGAGCACCCGGCGTGCGGAGACCGGCCCGGTGAAGGGGGCGGTGCCGAAGGCGGGGCGCAGGATCACGAAGGCGCCGACGCCGAGCAGCACCACCATGACGACCGGCTTGAGGACGTCGGTGCTGAGCCCGGCGGCCACGAACGCCCCGGCCGTGGACCCGGCGAGCGCCGCGATCCCGATCCGTACGGCCGTCCCCACGTCGACCGGTGTCCGGCGCGCGTACGTCACGGCCGCCCCCGTCGTCCCGACGATCGCGACGGCCTTGTTGGTGCCGAGCGCGTACGTCGCCGGGGTGCCGCCGGGCAGCCCCAGCAGCAGTACGGGAAGCAGCAGCAGCCCGCCGCCTCCGACCACGGCGTCGATCCAGCCGGCTGCGAGCGCGGCGAGGCACAGGGCGGCGACCATGGTCAGCGAGATGTCGGGCATGATCGCGACCCTAGGGACGGGGTCGGTGGCCCGTCCATCCATATGAGGGTCTTCTGAGGTTGCACGGGGGTCTTCGGAGGTTGCCGACGGCCCCGCCGCCGGGCCTGTGAGCGGCCCGGCGGACAGAGGGAGGGGTCCTCGGCGCCGTCCTCAGGCGGCCCGTACCTCGTACGCCGCCACCCGGACCGTCTCGTCGTCCAGGCACTGGCCGGTCTCCAGGTCGAAGCGCTGCTTGAGCAGCGGCGAGGCGACGAAGGGGCGGCCCTGGTGGGTACCGGTCAGCCCCCGGGAGAGGACCGCGGCGCCGCCGAAGGGGTCCCGGTTGTCGATGCCGTACAGCCGGCCCGAGCGGTCCCGGAAGAGCGCCACCTGGCGACCGTCCGGCAGCAGTGCCGCCACGCCACGGCCCGGGATCAGCGTGCTCATGTCGCAGACCGGGAACCAGGTGTCCTCATCGATCCGGAGCTCGATCTTCAGGTCGGTGGTCTCGAGTGCCAGGGTCATCGCTGGGCGCTTCCTTCCAGGGGTCGCGTGCCGATGGTGAGCAGCGGCAGGTCGGGCTTGATCTGGTCGCGCTCGGGGACGAAGCCGACGACCGGGTCGGGGGTGTCCGGCGCGTTGACGAAGGACACGAACCGGGCCAGCTTCTCGGGGTCGTTGATGGTCTCGGCCCACTCGTCGCGGTAGTTCGCGACGTGCGCGGCCATCAGGGCCTCCAGCTCGTCGCAGATGCCGAGCGAGTCGTGGACGACCACGTCGCGCACGTGGTCCAGGCCGCCGGGGATCCGCTCCAGCCACACCGAGGTGCGCTCCAGACGGTCGGCGGTGCGGATGTAGAACATCAGGAACCGGTCGATGAGGCGGACCAGCTCCGCGTCGGACAGGTCCTGGGCGAGGAGGTCCGCGTGGCGCGGGGTGGCGCCGCCGTTGCCGCCGACGTAGAGGTTCCAGCCGTTGGCGGTGGCGATCACGCCGAAGTCCTTCGACTGGGCCTCGGCGCACTCGCGGGCGCAGCCGGAGACGGCCGACTTCAGCTTGTGCGGGGAGCGCAGGCCCCGGTAGCGCAGCTCCAGGTCGATCGCCATGCGGACGGAGTCCTGGACGCCGTAGCGGCACCACGTGGAGCCCACGCAGGACTTCACCGTGCGCAGCGCCTTGCCGTAGGCGTGGCCGGACTCGAAGCCGGCGTCCACCAGCCGGGCCCAGATCAGCGGGAGCTGCTCGACGCGCGCACCGAACAGGTCGATCCGCTGACCGCCGGTGATCTTCGTGTAGAGGCCGAAGTCCCGGGCGATCTCGCCGATCACGATCAGCTTCTCCGGGGTGATCTCACCGCCGGGGATGCGCGGCACGACCGAGTAGGAGCCGTTCTTCTGCAGGTTGGCCAGGAAGTGGTCGTTGCTGTCCTGCAGCGCGGCCTGCTCCCCGTCCAGGACGTAGCCGCTCGCGCCGATCGTCGGGGCGAGGGAGGCGATGATCGAGGCGACGGCGGGCTTGCAGACCTCGCAGCCGTCGCCGCCCCGGGCCTCCTCGCGACCGTAGCGGTCGAGCAGGTCCTGGTAGGAGTTGATGCGCAGGGCGAGGACGATCTCGTACAGCTCCTCGCGGGTCTGCGAGAAGCAGCCGCACAGGCCCTTGTCGACCTCGACGCCGCTCGCCTCGAGTTCGGCGTCGACCAGCTGGCCCAGCACCTTGACACAACTGCCGCACGTCGTTCCGGCCTTGGTGCACTTCTTCACCTCGGGCACGGTGGTGCACTTGTGCTCGGTGACCGCGCCGCGGATCGTGCCCTTGGTGACGTTGTTGCAGGAGCAGATGATCGCGTCGTCCGGCAGCGCGGTCGGGCCGAGCTGGGCGGACTCCCCGGCACCTGCGGGCAGCACCAGCGACTCGGGCGAGACGGGCGGGACCGAACCGGTGAAGGCCTTCAGCGTGCCGTACGCCTCCGCGTCGCCGACCAGGATGCCGCCGAGCAGCGTGCCGTCGCGGCCGATGACCAGCTTCTTGTACAGACCCGAGCGGGAGTCGGAGTAGACGACGTCGAGGCAGTCCTCGGTGGTGCCGTGCGCGTCGCCGAAGGAGGCCACGTCCACGCCGAGCAGCTTCAGCTTGGTGGACAGGTCGGCGCCGGTGAACTCCGCCTCGTCGGCGGCGATCGTCGCGGCGGCCGTCTCGGCCTGCTCGTAACCGGGCGCGACCAGGCCGTACACCCGGCCGTCGGCGGCCAGCGCGCACTCGCCGATCGCGAACACGTGCGGGTCGGTGACCGTACGGCACTGCTCGTCGACCGTGATGCCGCCGCGCTCGCCGACCGTGAGGCCGCAGTCGCGGGCGAGCTGGTCGCGGGGGCGGACACCGGCCGAGAACACCACCATGTCGGTGGAGAGTTCGGAGCCGTCGGAGAGCCTCATACCGGTGACGGAGCCGTCCTCACCGACGACGATCTCCTGGGTGCCCGTGCCGGTGTGCACGGTCAGGCCCATGTCCTCGATGGTGCGCAGCAGCGCGGCACCGCCGCCCTCGTCGACCTGCACGGGCATCAGGCGCGGCGCGAACTCCACGATGTGCGTGTTCAGTCCGAGGCCCTTGAGCGCGCCGGCCGCTTCCAGACCGAGCAGGCCGCCGCCGACCACCGCGCCCGTCGTCGCCTTCGTCTTCGCGTACTCCTCGATGGCGAGAAGGTCCTCGATGGTGCGGTAGACGAAACAGCCCTCGGCGTCCTTGCCGGGGACCGGCGGGACGAAGGGGTAGGAGCCGGTGGCGAGGACGAGGGTGTCGTAGGCGACCGTCAGCCCGGAGCGGGCGGTGACCGTCTTCGCCTCCCGGTCGATGGTCTCGGCCGGGTCGCCGATGTGCAGCTCGATGCCGTGCGTGGCGATGAACTCCATGTCGGTCATGGACAGCTCGTCGGGCGTGGTGCCCGAGAAGTACGAGGTGAGCTGGACGCGGTCGTAGGCGGGGCGGGGCTCCTCGCACAGCACGACCACCCGGTGCGTGTCGGTCAGGCCGCGCTCGGCGAGCGCTTCGAGGAAGCGCTGGCCGACCATGCCATGGCCGACGAGCACGATCGTGGGGGTGGTGTCCGTGGACATCAGGAGCCTCCATCGTTGGTGAGCAGGTGGAGCAGCGGGGCACCGTCCGTGGGGAGCGGCTCTGCTCCCTCCCAGGCGCGGGCGAGCGCGCCGACGGTGCCGAGTTCGCCGACGAGTACGCCGCCGACCAGGCGGTCGTCGCGGACGACGACCTTCCTGTAGGTGCCGCGGGTGGCGTCGGTGAGCTGAACGACGTCGTCGCCGGGGCGGGGTTCGGTCTCGCCGAAGGCGGCGAGGTCGAGGAAGTCGTGCCCGGCGAGGGTGAGCCGGGTCAGGGAGCGGGTGCCGGTGTAGCGGGAGTCCGGGTCTCCGGCCAGCGACTCCGCCAGCGCCTCGGCCTGTTCGAGAGCCGGGGTGGCGAGCCCGTACACCGTGCCGTCGTGCTGCGCGCAGTCGCCGATGGCCCGGATGTGCGGGTCGGAGGTGCGCAGTTCGTCGTCGACGAGGATGCCCTTGTGGACGGCGAGGCCCGCGTCCTGGGCGAGGCCCACCCGGGGGTGGACGCCGCAGGCGAGGACGACGAGGTCGGTGTCGAGGGCGTAGCCGTCGGCCATCTCCACGGTGCGGACGGCGCCGCCGAGGGTGCGCACGCCGCGCACCCGGGTCTCGGTGTGGACCTCGACGCCGAGGTCGGTGAGGTGGCGGCGCACCAGCTTCGAGGCCGAGGGGTCGAGCTGGCGTTCCATCAGGCGCTCGGCCTGCTGGGCCAGGACGACCTGGGCGCCGCGGGCGGCGAGGGCGCGGGCGGCGGAGACGCCGAGGAGCCCGCCGCCGATGACGACGGCGCGCACACCCGGGCGGACGGCCTTGGCGAGGCCCAGGCAGTCGTCCATGGTGCGGAACGCGTGGACGCCCTCGGGCAGCTCGGGCCGGTCGGGGGTGAGCAGGCCGCGCAGGGGCGGCAGGACGGGGTTCGAACCGGTGGCGAGGACGAGCGTGTCGTATGCGATCACCGAGCCGTCCGAGCAGTGGATCTCGCGGGCCGCCCGGTCGATCCGGGTGACCCGGGCACGGACGAGGCGCTCGGGGGCCTGGAGGGAGATCACCTCGTGCGCGTAGCGGCCGGCCAGCACGTCGGCGAGCAGCACACGGTTGTACGGGGGGTGCTCCTCCTCGCCGACGACCAGGGCGGGCACACCGAGCTCGCCGAGCCGCCGGGCGAGACGGACGCCCGCGAGCCCGGCGCCGATCACCACCACACGCGTATTCGAGGTCATGTGTCGAGCGTGCGGTGCCGACGTTACCCGGCCGCATCACGACTGTTTCCCACGAGGAACGCTGCCCTCAGCGGGGGCGGGGGGTGGGTGTGAGGGTTCCGGGGGCGGGGCGGGGGCGCGGTGTGAGGCGGAAGCAGAGGAGCGGGGGCGGTGTGGCCGAAGGCGCCGCGCAGGCAGTCGTCGAGGGCGGCCGGGCAGCCGCCGAGCAGCCGCCCGGCCCGTGAACGTCTCGCGTGAATGTGCCGCACCTGCGGTCGCGCCTCATGCAGCCGCTGCCCGGCGCACAGCCCGGCCACGATGCCTGCGCCGGGCGACGGGCGCCGGGCGCCGGGCGCCGGGCGACGGGCGCCGGGTGCCGGGCGACGGGCGCCGGGCGACGGGTGCCGAGCGCCGAGCGCCGAGCGCGCAGGATGCCCCCACGACCGTTGTCAGAGCCGACTGGCAGAGTGTTCGACATGGAGCAGGAGCACCAGCAGCGCACGTCAGTTCGCCTCGTCGTCGTGGATCCGGAACTGGACGCTCAATGCGACCGGGTGGAGCAGCGCTTGCTGGTTCCTCTGGCCGGGGCTCCCCGTGAGGGGTGTGATCACGCGCTGTTCGCGGACGGACTCGCAGCCTTCCGGCGCGTCCGGGCGACGCTGGCCGAAGCGGTGGCGCGCGGACCGCGGGTGTGGACGCCGAACGGCCGCTGGGAGCACGAGGGTCTGCGCGTCGTCCAGCTGCCCGCCGAGGAGACGGACCTGTTGTACGCACTGCTGCGTGAGCTGTCCGGGGCCCTGGTCGCATCGCCGCAGCCGTCGGGCGGCGTCGCCGCGTTCCTCGGCGAGGTCTCGTCGAACGGAGAGTCCGCGGCCGGCCTGGTCGGGGCGTTGGCGCGGGTGCTGTCGATGGTGGACCTCGCGCCCGACGCCGACACCGAGGTCCTCTTCACAGCGCTGAAGGCACCCGGCAGCGAGGATGTGCGGCTCTCCTACGCCCAGGAGGAGGCGTGGCAGCGGCTCGCCCACCGCGTGACCATGCTGCTGACCGAGTCCGCTCCCCTGCACCGTTTCCTGTACTGACACGAGAGGGCGGCACCCCCCGCACAGGGGTGCCGCCCTCTCTCGGTGCTCCGGAACCGCTGCCGAGTCGGTGAGGGTCGGGGTGACCGGCAGCTGTTCCGGCGTTCGGTGAAGGTCCGTTTGAAGACCTACCGGTGGTCGCTTCCCTGCGACTGCGACGCCGCGCGGCCGGCCTCCAGGCGGGCCACGGGGATGCGGAACGGGGAGCAGGAGACGTAGTCCAGGCCCACCTCGTGGAAGAAGTGCACCGACTCCGGGTCACCGCCGTGCTCGCCGCACACGCCGAGCTTGAGGTCGGGGCGGGTCGCGCGGCCCGCCTTCGCGGCGTCGCGGACCAGCTTGCCCACGCCGTCCTTGTCGATCGTCTCGAACGGGGAGACGCCGAAGATGCCCTTCTCCAGGTATGCCGTGAAGAAGCTCGCCTCCACGTCGTCCCGGCTGAAGCCCCACACCGTCTGCGTGAGGTCGTTGGTGCCGAAGGAGAAGAACTCGGCGGCCTCCGCGATCTGACCCGCCGTCAGCGCGGCGCGCGGCAGCTCGATCATCGTGCCGATCGCGAGGTTCAGCTCCGTGCCCGTCGCCGACTCGACCTCCGCGATGACCTTGTCGGCCTCGTCGCGGACGATCTCCAGCTCCTGGACCGTGCCGACGAGCGGGATCATGACCTCGGCGCGCGGGTCGCCCTTGGCCGCCTTGCGCTCGGCCGCCGCCTCCGCGATCGCCCGGACCTGCATGGTGAACAGGCCGGGGATGACCAGGCCGAGGCGCACGCCGCGCAGGCCGAGCATCGGGTTCTGCTCGTGCAGCCGGTGCACGGCCTGGAGCAGGCGCAGCTCGTTCTCGTGCGGCTCCTGGCGGGACTCGGCGAGGGCCACGCGGACCGACAGCTCGGTGATGTCCGGCAGGAACTCGTGCAGCGGCGGGTCCAGCAGGCGGATCGTGACCGGGAGGCCGTCCATCGCCTCGAACAGTTCCACGAAGTCCTGCTTCTGCAGCGGCAGGAGCTGCTTGAGCGACTCCTCGCGCTCCGTCTCCGTGTCCGCCAGGATCAGGCGTTCCACCAGCTCACGCCGGTCGCCGAGGAACATGTGCTCGGTGCGGCACAGGCCGATGCCCTGGGCGCCGAAGCGGCGTGCGCGCAGCGCGTCCTCGGCGTTGTCGGCGTTGGCGCGGACGCGCAGGCGGCGCTTGCGGTCCGCGAAGGCCATGATCCGGTGGACCGCCTCGACCAGTTCGTCGGCGTCGTCGGCGCCCGCGTGCATCCGGCCCTCGAAGTACTCGACGACCGGGGACGGCACGACCGGGACCTCGCCCAGGTACACCTTGCCGCTCGAGCCGTCGATGGAGATCAGGTCGCCCTCCTCGACGACCTGCCCGCCCGGCACGGTCATCCGGCGGCGCTTGGTGTCGACCTCGAGCTCCTCCGCGCCGCACACACAGGTCTTGCCCATGCCGCGCGCGACGACGGCCGCGTGGGAGGTCTTGCCACCGCGCGAGGTCAGGATGCCCTCGGCCGCGATCATGCCGTCCAGGTCGTCGGGGTTGGTCTCGCGGCGGACCAGGATGACCTTCTCGCCGGAGCGGGACCACTTCACCGCGGTGTACGAGTCGAAGACCGCCTTGCCGACCGCCGCGCCCGGCGAGGCCGCGATGCCGCGTGCGACCTGCTGGACCTTCGCCTTCTCGTCGAACCGGGGGAACATCAGCTGCGCGAGCTGCGCGCCCGTCACCCGCTGCAGCGCCTCGGCCTCGTCGATCAGGCCCTGGTCCACCAGCTGGGTCGCGATGCGGAAGGCCGCGGCCGCCGTGCGCTTGCCGACGCGGGTCTGCAGCATCCACAGCTTGCCGCGCTCGATGGTGAACTCGATGTCGCAGAGATCCTTGTAGTGGTTCTCCAGCGTCTCCATGATCTGCAGCAGCTGGTCGTACGACTTCTTGTCGATGTTCTCCAGCTCCGCGAGCGGGACGGTGTTGCGGATGCCCGCGACCACGTCCTCGCCCTGCGCGTTCTGCAGGTAGTCGCCGTAGACGCCCTGGTGGCCGGAGGCGGGGTCCCGGGTGAAGGCGACGCCCGTGCCGGAGTCGGGGCCGAGGTTGCCGAAGACCATCGAGCAGACGTTGACCGCGGTGCCGAGGTCGTGCGGGATGCGCTCCTGGCGGCGGTAGAGCTTGGCGCGGTCGCCGTTCCAGGAGTCGAAGACCGCCTTGATGGCGAGGTCCATCTGCTCACGCGGGTCCTGAGGGAAGTCCCGCCCGGCCTCGGTCTTGACGATCTTCTTGAACTTGGTGACCAGCTTCTTCAGGTCGGCCGCGTCGAGCTGGGTGTCGTCGGCGACCTTCTTGGCCTCCTTGGCCGCCTCCAGCGCGTCCTCGAAGAGCTCGCCGTCGACACCGAGGACGGTCTTGCCGAACATCTGGATGAGCCGGCGGTAGGAGTCCCACGCGAAGCGGTCGTCGCCGGCCTGCTTGGCCAGGCCCTGCACGGACTTGTCGGAGAGCCCGATGTTCAGGACGGTGTCCATCATGCCCGGCATCGAGAACTTGGCCCCGGAACGGACGGAGACGAGCAGGGGGTTGTCGGGCTGGCCGAGCTTCTTGCCCATCTTCTTCTCGAGGGCCTCGAGGTGCGCACTCACCTCGTCACGCAGTGCCGGGGGTTCCTCGCCGCTGTCCAGGTAGACCTTGCAGGCCTCGGTGGTGATCGTGAAGCCCGGAGGGACCGGCAGGCCCAGGTTGGTCATCTCGGCGAGGTTCGCGCCCTTGCCGCCGAGAAGGTCCTTGAGGTCCTTGTTGCCTTCGGTGAAGTCGTAAACGAACTTCATGCCCTCGACGCCGTTCTCTGTTACGTGGCGATCTTTGTTTTCCGACACGGTCTCGACTCCTCGAGGACGCGGTGGCTGCCCTGACGGCGAGGAACATACCCAGATCAAAGGCGTCTGGGTACGTCCACTTGTCCGTCATGTGCCCGTAACCACTCGTCCGCCACCGGATCGAAAGTCAAGGCTTGGCAAGTGGCGACCGGGCGATGTTTTCACTTGTTGAAGGCATCAACGCCCGTAGACGGGGTTTGATGCTCACATGAGCAGGTCTCGACACTTCTGATTTTCGATCGATGAACGATCAAGGGGTGACACTCAGTGCCACCCCTTGAGGAAGTGCAACCGCCCAAGATCCGCTCATCTGAGCGCAACCCCTATCAGGGGTGGCGAGAATCACGCTAACCGAGGTCGCCCGATTTCACCATGCGGACGCCGATCCGGACCGAAATGCAACTGTCACGCACACGACAAGAACGAGGGAGGGATCTCCGGGGTACGGGCGGGGGCTTCAGACACCCAGTGCCTTCAGCCGCTCCTCCACCCGCTCCGGTGCGTACAGGTGCTCGACGACCAACGCGCCTGCACCGACCAGCCCCGCCCGCTCCCCGAGCCGCGAGACCACCACGTCCAGGTGCGCGGTGGAGCGGGGCAGCGCCCGCTGGTACAGCAGTTCCCGTACGCCCGTCAGGAACGGCGTCCCGGCCAGGTCGCCCGCGATCATCAGCACCCCCGGGTTCAGCAGGGTCACCACGGTCGCCAGCACCTCCCCGACCCTCCGCCCGGCCTCCCGCGCGAGCGCGACGGCCTCCGGGTGCCCCGCGGCCAGCAGGTCCCGCACGTCCGAGCCGGAGGCGGCAGGCACCCCCGCCCGATCCAGCCGGCGCGCCACGGCACCGCCGCTCGCGACGGCGGCCAGGCAGCCGTAGGACCCGCAGCGGCACAGCGCGTCGGCGCCCTCGGGGACCCGGATGTGCCCGATGTCGCCGGCGCCCCCGTCGACGCCGCGGTAGATCCGGCCGCCCATGACCACGCCCGCGCCGATGCCGGTGGAGACCTTGACCAGCACGAACGCCCGGCAGTCCCGGTGTGCGGTGCGCTGTTCGCCGTACGCCATCAGGTTCGCGTCGTTGTCGACCAGGACGGGGACGTCGGCGGCGCCCCTCGCGTGCTCGGTGAAGGCGCGAGCGAGACGCCCGGTTATGTCGTAGCCGTCCCAGCCCGGCATGATCGGCGGCTGCACGACCCGGCCGGTGTCGCTGTCGACGGGCCCCGGTACCGCGAGGCCGATCCCGCAGACCTCGTGCGCCTGGCGGCCCGCCTTGTCGAGGAGTCCGGCGAACCAGCGGCCCAGTTCACCGAGGACGGCGTCCGGGCCCTCCTCCAGGAGCAGGACGCCGGTGTGCTCGGCCAGGATCTCACCGGCCAGGGTGAGGACGGCCGCGCGGGCGTGCCGGGTGTCGAGGTCGGCGGCGAGCACCACGGCATGGGCGTCGTCGAACTCGAGCGTGATCGAGGGGCGTCCGCCCAGCGGCGAGTCGACCGGTCCGCCCGCGCCCTCCCGCAGCCACCCTGCCCGGAACAGCCGGTCCAGGCGCTGGCCGACCGTGGCCCGGGACAGACCGGTGGCCTGCTGCAGGGCACCCCGGGTCGTGGCGCGGCCACTGCGCACCAGTTCGAGCAGATCTCCGGCGCCGGCCGACGCGCCCGGCTTCCCGGCTCTTCCGCTCATGCGCACCCCCTTGCGTTCACCGACCTTGCCTTACATATTGAGTTTTGCGTGTTAAATAGACGTAACCCTACGGTAGCCACTGCCGAACCGCGCCGAACCGCTCGGCCGCACGTCTTTCGGGGGAGACCTGAGTGGAGCGCACGACCCGACTCACCGCCCGCCGTACGGAACCGGCGCCTCCCGCGCGTCCCTCGGGCTCACCGACCACGTCCCGCCCCTGTGAGACCACCCCTTCCGGCGCACGTGTACACGATCCGGCCATTCCGGGATCGCTGCACGTCAGGGCGGCGCAGGTACTCGACACCAACTGGACGGGGACGTCCACGGTCCCCTCGCGCGGGCTGTACCCGCACCAGTGGTCCTGGGACTCGGCGTTCATCGCGATCGGGCTGCGCCACATCTCGCCGTTACGGGCGCAGACCGAGTTGGAGACGCTGCTGGACGCACAGTGGGCGGACGGGCGGATTCCGCACATCGTGTTCAACCCCTCCGTGCCCTTCGACGCGTACTTCCCGAGCCCCGACTTCTGGCGCTCCTCCACGGCCGGGCGCGCCGCGGGCGCCCCGCGCACCGTACAGACCTCGGGCATCGTGCAGCCACCGGTACACGCCCTGGCGGCCTGGCTGGTGCACCTGGCCGACCCGGGGCTGTCCCTGGCGCGCGGCTTCCTCGCCCGGGTGTACCCGCACCTGGCGGCCTGGCACCGCTATCTGCTGCACCGCCGCGACCTGGGGGGCGGCGGGCTGGCCTCGGTGGTGCATCCCTGGGAGCAGGGCATGGACAACAGCCCCGCCTGGGACGCGCCGCTGTCCCGGATCACCCCGGCCCCGGCCCGCTCCTTCCGCCGCGCCGACCTGGCCCACGGCGCGCCGGAGGACCGGCCGACGGATCTGGACTACGGGCGGTACGTCCGACTGGCGACGGAGTACCGCGACGGCGGATACGCCGACGGCAGCGGCACGTTCGCGGTGGAGGACCCGGCGTTCAACGCGCTGCTGATCGCGTCGGAGCACGCGCTGGCCCGTATCGCGCAGGAGTTGGGCGCACCGGGGACGGCACGGCACGCCCGCGCGGAGCGCCTGACGGGGGCTCTGATCGACCGGCTGTGGGACCCCGTGGAGGGGATGTTCTTCTGCCGGGACGTGTTCGGCGGCGAGACGCGGGAGAGCGGTGCTCTCGATCGAGATCGACGCTTCGGGAGCAGTGCTCTCGGGACAGAGCGCCGCTCCCCCACCGGCACCCTCGTCCCCGAGCGCACCGTCTCCGGCCTCATCCCCCTCCTGCTGCCCACCCTCCCGCGCGACATCACCACCGCCCTCGTCCGCACCCTGCGCGGTCCGCACTTCTCGCTCGGCGACGCCACCCGGCTCGTGCCCAGCTACGACCTGCTCGGCGAGGCCTTCGATCCGCACCGGTACTGGCGCGGGCCCGCCTGGTTCAACACCGGCTGGCTGCTGGAGCGCGGGCTGCGCCTGCACGGCGAGCAGGCGGACGCCGACGCGCTGAGCGAGGCCCTGCTGGAGACCGCGGGCACCTCCGACTTCGCGGAGTACGTCGATCCGTACACCGGCGAGGCGTGCGGAGCGGCCGGCTTCGGCTGGACCGCCGCCCTCACACTCGACCTGCTCCACGACCACCCCGGACAGGGCGTGTCCCCGACGGGCACCGGCACGTTCGACAGGAGTGACAAGGGAGGGGGCCGGGGATGACGGACCGGCATCATCTGCTCGTGTGCGGCGGGACGTTCGCCGCCGTGAGCGACGGCGGGGACATCAGCGGGGTGCGGGGCGTCACCTCCCCGTCCGGGTTGTTCGTACGGGACGCCCGCCATCTGAGCCGCTGGCAGCTCACCGTGGACGGCGCGGTGCCCGAGACGCTCACGCCGGTCGCCGACGGGGACACGGCGCGCTGCGTCCTCGTGCCGCGCGGAGGCCGCCAGGAGCCGCCCGCGCACACGCTCTTCCGCGAACAGGCCGTCGTCGACGGTGCGTTCGTGGAGTCGCTGCTCGTCACCAGCAACCGCCCGGTGCCGACCACGGTCCGTGTCGCGGTCACCGCGGACGCCGACTTCACGGACCAGTTCGAGCTGCGCTCCGACCACCGGACGTACGCCAAGACGGGTGCCGTGCGCTTCCGCCGGGTCCTCGAGGACGGCGTGGAGTTCGGCTACCGGCGCGGCGAGTGGCGCTCCTGTACGAGGGTCACGGCGGAGCCCGCGCCGGACAGTGTCGAGGAGACCGGCACGGGCGCCCGGCGCCTTAAGTGGACGCTGGAGCTGGAGCCGCACGGCTCGGCGGAACTGTCCCTGCGGGTCGCCGCCCGGCCGCACGGGGCGGCTCAGGACCCGGTGGTCCCCGCGTCCCCGGCCGCCGCCAACCACCGACTCCTCCGCCTGGAGGGGGAGTTCATGGAAGGCATCGCCTTCCCCACCGGCTGGCCCGAGCTGGCCACGGCCTGTGCGCGGGGCCTGTCCGACCTGGCCGCGCTCCAGGTTCCGGCGACGGGCCCCGACGGCGAGGAGCTGCGCGTCCCGGCGGCCGGCGCGCCCTGGTTCCTCACGCTCCTCGCCCGCGACGCGCTGCTGACCTCCCTCTTCGTGCTCCCCTATCGCCCCGAGCCGGCGGCGGCCACCCTGCCCGCGCTCGCCGCGACCCAGGCGACCGAGGTCGCCGCGGGGTCGGTCGCCCAGCCGGGAAAGATCGTGCACGAGGTGCGGCACGGGGAGCTGGCTCACTTCGGGCAGGTGCCGTACGGGCGGTACTACGGCTCGGTCGACGCGACACCGCTCTTCCTGGTGCTGCTCGGGGCCTACGTCGAGCAGACCGGTGACACGGCGATGGCTCGCCGCCTGGAGCCCCACGCCCGAGCGGCGATCGGCTGGATGCTGGACCACGGTGGCCTCACCTCGCGCGGCTACCTGGTCTACCGCGCCGACCAGGGCGGCCTCGCCAACCAGAACTGGAAGGACTCCCCCGGCGCGATCTGCTCCGCCGACGGGAGCCGCCCCACCGGGCCGGTGATGGCGGCGGGCGCGCAGGGCTACGCGTACGACGCGCTGCGCCGCACCGCGCACCTGGCGCGCACGGTGTGGGAGGACGAGGTGTACGCGGCGCTGCTCGAACAGGCGGCCGCGGATCTGCGCGACCGCTTCCAGCGGGACTTCTGGATGGAGGACCAGGCGTTCCCGGCGCTGGCGCTGGACGGCGAGGGCAACCAGGTGGACGCACTGGCCTCGGACGCGGGGCATCTGCTGTGGTCGGGCCTGCTGGACAAGGAGTACGGGGAAATGGTGGGCCGCCGCCTCCTGGAGGAGGACTTCTTCTCGGGCTGGGGCGTCCGGACCCTGGCCGCGGACCAGGCGGCGTACCACCCGATGTCGTACCACCGCGGCTCGGTCTGGCCGCACGACAACGCGCTGATCACGCTGGGCCTCGCCCGATACGGCCTGCACGACGAGGCCCGTACGGTCGCCCACGCCCTGGTCGACGCGGCGACGGCGACGGGCCACCGGCTGCCGGAGGTGCTCGCCGGATACGGCCGCGACAGCCACCCGGAGCCGGTGCCGTACCCGCACGCCTGCGTCCGCGAGTCCCGCTCGGCGGCGACCCCGCTCGCCCTGCTCACGGCGGTGGGCGGGGCGTAGCCCCTCAGACACCCGGGACCGCGCGGAGCCAATGGGCGGGCGGCGCGCGGCCCCGGGGCGGCTCCTTCCCGACGCCTCACCTGTGCGACCCGACGTACTCCCGGAGTGGGTTGACCTGGGATTTGCCGGGTGTTTGCCGGGTGCTGGGGCGTCGTGGTGAACGCATGTACCCGGCCACCCGTACGGGATGACGGCGGGCCGGCCTCCCCAGCGCGGCCCGCCCTCCACCACGGGCTTCGCACGGAAGGACCCTCGGGTTGCCTCTCAACACGCGCGCACCACACACGACGAGCAAGGCGGGGGCGGCCACCGACGGGGTCCTGCCGGCGGAGGAGGACGAGCGACCGGCGCCGGAGGCGGAGCCCGCCGCTCCGGACGCGCCCGCCGAGCGTACGACGGAGCCGGAGCCCGCCGCTCCGGACGCGCCCGCCGACCGGACGACGGAGCCGGACGCCGCGGACGCCCCCACGGCCGCGGACGCCCCCACGGCAGAGGACGAGGCGGTGGGAACCGACGCGGCGGAGAACCGAGCCGGCATAGCCGACGGCCCCCGTCTCCGCTTCCGCTGGCGCACCTGGCGGGCCGACCACCCGCTCGCCGCCCGCGTCCTCGGTATCACCGTCACCGTGCTCGCCGGCGTCCTCGTCGTCGTCTCGCTCGTCATGCCCAACAGGCCCGCGAGCTTCCGGCCGGCCATGTTCACGCGGATACCGGTGGAGGCGCTGATAGGTGGCGTCGTGCTGACCGCTCTGCCCCGGCGGCCGCGGCTGGTCGTCGCCTGGGTCGGCGGTGTCGCCCTCGGCGTGCAGACCATGCTCAACCTGCTGGACGCCGGCTTCTACCAGTACCTCGGCCGCGACTTCAACGCCGTCCTCGACTGGCCCCTCCTCAGCGACGCCTACTCCTACCTCCAGGACACCCTCGGCGGAGCGGGCGCCCTGGGAGTCCTGTGCGCGGCCGTCGCGATCGTCCTCGCCGTCCTCGCCGTCTCGGCGCTCTCGGTCGTGCGGCTCGGCAACGTCATGGCCCGGCACCGCACCACGACCACCCGTACCGTCCTCGTGCTCAGCATGGTGTGGATGACCTGCACGGTCCTCGGCCTCCAGTTCGGCGGCGTGCCGCTGGCCGCCGAGCGCACCGTCACGATGCTCAAGGTCCGCTCCGACCTCATCCGTCAGACCCTCAGGGACGAGCGGGACTTCGCGAAGACCGCCCGAGTCGACGCCTTCGGTGCCACCCCGGGCTCGCAGCTCGTGCCCGATCTGCGGGGCAAGGACATGATCTTCACGTTCATCGAGAGCTACGGCCGCAGCGCCATCGAGGACCCGATCATGGCTCCCGGCGTCGACAAGACCCTCGACACCAGCACCCAGGCCCTCGCCAAGGCCGGCTTCCACGCCAAGAGCGGCTGGCTGACCTCGGCGACGTACGGCGGCAGCAGCTGGCTCGGCCACTCGACCTTCCTGTCGGGCCTGTGGATCGACAACCAGAACCGCTACCGCACCGTCACCACCAGCGACCACCTCAGCCTCACCAAGGCCTTCCAGAAGACCGGCGCCTGGGACACCGTCGGCATCATGCCCGGTGTGCAGAAGGGCTGGCCGGAGCAGAAGTTCTACGGCCTCGACAAGGTCTACAACGCCTTCGAGATGGGATACGAGGGCCCGAAGTTCAGCTGGTCCACCATGCCCGACCAGTACGCGCTCGAGGCGTTCCAGCGCCTGGAGCACGGCAAGAAGCGCGACAAGCCGCTGATGTCGGAGATCATCCTGACGTCCAGCCACACCCCCTGGGCGCCCATCCCGAAGATGGTCGGCTGGGACCAGCTGGGCAACGGCTCGATCTTCGACGCCATCCAGAAGGCGGGCAACAAGCCCGACTACACCTACACCAGCGACACCCACTCCAGGGAGGAGTACGGCAAGTCCGTCCAGTACTCGGTGACCGCCCTCACCCAGTTCCTGGAGCGCTACGGCAACGACGACACCGTGCTCGTCTTCCTCGGCGACCACCAGGCCAACGCCCACGTCAGCGGCGACCACGCCAGCCATGACGTGCCCTGCGCCATCGTCGCCAAGGACCCGAAGGTCCTCGACAAGATCGCGAGCTGGGGCTGGACGGACGGCCTGCGGCCCGCGCACAACGCGCCGGTGTGGAAGATGAGTTCGTTCCGCGACCGCTTCCTGACGGCGTACGGCTCCACGCCGCACCCCTCAGGGGACTGATCAGCCTCCGGAGGTGTCGAGCTCCGCGTCCTCGCCGATGCCCGCGCAGTCGTACGGGTCCTTCAGCCAGCCGTCCGGCAGCACCACCCGGTTGTTGCCGGACGTACGGCCGCGGGGCCCGTCGGCGCCGGACGGCCAGGACTGGTCGAGGTCCAGCTCGTCGAGGCCGGCCCGCAGCTCCTCCAGGGAGGAGGTGATCGCGAGCCGCTTGCGCATCTCGGAGCCGACCGCGAAGCCCTTCAGGTACCAGGCCACGTGCTTGCGGAAGTCGATGACGCCGCGCGACTCGTCGCCGAGCCACTCGCCGAGCAGGGTCGCGTGCCGGACCATGACGTCGGCGACCTCGCGGAGGGCCGGCCTGGCGATGTCCTCCGTCCGCCCCTCGAAGGCCGCCACCAGGTCCGCGAACAGCCACGGCCGCCCCAGGCAGCCGCGACCCACGACCACCCCGTCGCAGCCCGTCTCGCGCACCATCCGCAGCGCGTCCTCGGCCGACCAGATGTCGCCGTTGCCCAGCACCGGGATCTCCGGCACATGCTCCTTCAGCCGCGCGATGGCGTCCCAGTCCGCCGTGCCGCCGTAGTGCTGGGCGGCCGTACGCCCGTGCAGCGCGATGGCCGTCACGCCCTCCTCGACGGCGATCCGCCCGGCGTCGAGGTAGGTGATGTGGTCGTCGTCGATGCCCTTGCGCATCTTCATGGTGACCGGGAGGTCGCCGGCGCCGCTGACCGCCTCGCGCAGGATCGCCCGCAGCAGGTTCCGCTTGTACGGCAGCGCGGAGCCGCCGCCCTTGCGAGTCACCTTCGGCACCGGGCAGCCGAAGTTGAGGTCGATGTGGTCGGCGAGGTCTTCCTCCGCGATCATGCGGACGGCCTTGCCGACGGTCGCCGGGTCCACGCCGTACAGCTGGATCGACCGCGGCCGCTCGCTCGCGTCGAACTTGATCAGCTGCATGGTCTTGTCGTTGCGCTCGACCAGCGCCCGCGTCGTGATCATCTCGCTCACGAACAGGCCCTTGCCGCCGCTGAACTCCCTGCACAACGTGCGGAACGGCGCGTTCGTGATCCCGGCCATGGGCGCGAGCACGACGGGCGGCTGGACGGTGTGCGGGCCGATCTGCAAGAGGGACTCGGTCATGGGCATTGCCCCATTGTCGCGTATCGGCAATGACCATGCAGGACTCATTAGTTAGACACACTATCAATGTCGGCGTACCATGGCCCGCATGCCCGAGCTCAGCCATCGCCGACGTCTTCTGGTGCTCGCGATCTGCTGCATGAGCCTGCTGATCGTGAGCCTCGACAACACCGTCCTGAACGTGGCGCTGCCCTCGATGCAGCGGGAACTCCATGCCAGCGTCTCCGGCCTGCAGTGGACGATCGACGCGTACACGCTGGTCCTGGCCTCGCTGCTGATGCTCGCGGGTTCCACGGCCGACCGGATCGGCCGCAAGCGGGTCTTCATGGCGGGCCTGATCGTCTTCAGCGTCGGCTCCCTGCTGTGCTCGCTCGCGCCGAACCTCGAACTGCTCGTCGTGTTCCGCATGGTGCAGGCGGTGGGCGGTTCGATGCTCAACCCGGTCGCGATGTCGATCATCACCAACACCTTCACCGACGCCCGTGAACGCGCCCGCGCGATCGGTGTGTGGGGTGCCGTGGTCGGCATATCCATGGCCGCGGGCCCACTGGTCGGCGGGCTGCTGGTGGAGTCGGTCGGCTGGCGGTCGATCTTCTGGGTCAACCTGCCGGTCGGACTGGCCGCGCTCCTGCTCACCCTGCGCTTCGTCCCCGAGTCCCGGGCGCCCAAGGCGCGTCGCCCGGACCCGGTCGGCCAGCTGCTGGTGATCGCCCTGTTCGGCTGCCTGACGTACGCGATCATCGAGGCCCCGGCCGCCAGTGCCGCAAGGATCGTCCCGTTCGCCGTGGTCGCGTTCGTGGCCCTGCTCGGCCTGTTCTGGTACGAGCCGCGCCGCGCCGAACCGCTCATCGACCTGCGCTTCTTCCGCTCGGCGCCGTTCAGCGGGGCCACGGTGATCGCCATCAGCGCGTTCGCGGCCCTCGGCGGCTTCCTGTTCCTGTCCACGCTCTACCTGCAGAACGTACGCGGACTGGACGCGCTGCACGCGGGCCTGTGGATGCTGGCGCTGGCGGCCCCGACGATGCTGTGCGCCCCGCTGTCCGGCCGCCTGGTCGGCAACCGAGGGCCGCGCCTGCCGCTGCTGGTGGCGGGCTGTGCGATGACCGCGAGCGCGGTGCTGTTCGCGGCCTTCGAGGCGGAGACGTCGAACACCACGCTGCTCGTCGGCTATGTCCTGTTCGGCATCGGCTTCGGCTTCGTCAACGCCCCCATCACCAACACCGCCGTCTCCGGCATGCCCCGCGCCCAGGCCGGCGTCGCCGCGGCGGTCGCCTCCACCAGCCGCCAGCTCGGCCAGACCCTCGGCGTGGCGGTGGTCGGCGCGGTGCTGGCGTCC
Source organism: Streptomyces sp. NPDC093984 (assembly GCF_044764595.1). Taxonomy (NCBI): domain Bacteria; kingdom Bacillati; phylum Actinomycetota; class Actinomycetes; order Kitasatosporales; family Streptomycetaceae; genus Streptomyces; species Streptomyces sp. NPDC093984. The sequence goes on from NZ_JBIWIM010000003.1 coordinate 734,817, forward strand.
GGTGTGACGGCGTCGTCGTACCGGGAGACGTTCGTGACGGCGGCACGCCCGGGCTGGTGGATCCTCGTCGCCTGCGGCGCGGCGGTGCTGGCCCTGGGCGCGCTCACCACTGGCCGCTGGGCCAGGAAGACGGCCGAACGCACGGCTGAGCGGCTGGAGTCCCCCGAAGTCCGTGAGGCGTCCGGCGTCTCGGCGTAGAGCGTAAAGCGTGGAGCGTGGAGCGCCCGTCACGCGTCGGCGGCGCTCCGCTCCAACGCGATGGCGTGCAGCTTCTCCAGCCGCTCCCGCGACTCCCGGTCGGCCGGCGCGTACGTCACCATCCGAGGCCCGTTGTGCGGCCCCAGCCACAGATCCGTGTGGTCCAGCGACAACAGCCCCACATGGGCGTTGCGGAACTCCTTGCGCTTGCTGCGCGCGCTCTCCACCTCGTGCCGCTCCCAGACCTCGCGGAACTCCGGAGACTCGGCCGTCAGCCGCTTGAGCAGCATCTTCCAGGCGGGCTCGCCGAGATGTCCGGCCATCGCGCCGCGGAACCTGGCGGCCATGAGCCGCATGGTCTCCTCCAGCCGCACGATCGATGCCTGCCAGTCCGCGTTCGTGTAGCACAGCACCATGCAGTTGCGGTCCGCCGGTGCGATCGCGTCGAGGTCGCACAGCAGCAGTCCGTAGGTGCGGTTGTAGGCGAGGATGTCGTACCGGCTGTTCTGGATGCAGGCCGGGATCGGCTCCAGCTGCTCCAGCAGAAGGCGCTGGGCATCGGTGACCGCCGGGCAGTGCGCCCCGGGCGCGGGGTCGACTGCCCCGGCCAGGTTGAACAGGTGTGCCCGCTCGCCGGCGTCGAGCAGCAGGGTGCGGGCGAGGGAGTCGAGGACCTGGACGGAGACCTGGATGTCCCGGGCCTGTTCCAGCCAGGTGTACCAGGTGACGCCGACCGCGGCGAGCTGCGCGACCTCCTCGCGCCGCAGCCCGGGTGTGCGCCGGCGCCGGCCGCGGGGCAGCCCCACCTGCTCCGGCGTGATGTGCTCACGGCGGTGCCGCAGGAACGCGGCGAGTTCGTGCCGCCGGATCTCCGCGGCGCGCCTGCCGGGCGCCTGCGCCTCTGGGGTTTCCCCGGCCCTGCGGGTCTCCGCTGCCTCCCGGACCGCCGCCGTCTCCTGCACCATGGTCGCCATGACTCCAGCCTGCCGCCCCCTGGACCCTGTTTCCAGGTAGTCCTGGTACCAGGATAAAGACACTCTGGTACCACTCTGAGGGGCGGCGGAGCCTTGCTGATGTGACCGAGACTCTCACTACCCCTGCTGTCCGCTCACCGGTGGCGACCCCACGGCTGGGCGGGCTCGGACTGTTCACGGTGCTGCTGGGCGCGGCACTGCCCCTCATCGACTTCTTCATCGTCAACGTCGCCCTTCCGACGATCGGCAGGGACCTGCACGCGGGCGAGTCCGTCCTCGAACTGGTCGTCGCCGGGTACGGGGTGTCGTACGCCGTGCTGCTGGTGCTCGGCGGCCGGCTGGGCGATCTGTTCGGCCGGCGTGAGTTCTTCCTGTACGGGATGGCCGCCTTCGGTGTGGCCTCGCTGGCGTGCGGGCTCGCCCCGACCGCCTGGACGCTGGTGGCGGCGCGGGTCGCGCAGGGCGCGGCGGCCGCGGCGATGCTGCCGCAGGTACTCGCCACGATCCAGGCGGCGACCAGCGGGCAGCGCCGCGCCAAGGCGATGGGCCTGTACGGCGCGACGGCCGGTCTGTCCATGGTGGCCGGGCAGATCCTCGGCGGTGTGCTGGTGGCGGCGGACATCTGGGGCACCGGCTGGCGTTCGGTGTTCCTCGTCAACGTGCCGGTCGTGGTGGTCGGCCTGTGCCTGGGCGCGCGGGCGGTGCCGGAGACCCGCTCGCAGCACCCGGAGCCGGTGGACGGGCCCGGCACGGTGCTGCTCGCCGTCTCGCTGCTGACCCTGCTGGCGCCGCTGACCGAGGGCCGGGCCGCGGGCTGGCCGCTGTGGACCTGGCTGGCGCTGGCCGCGTTCCCGTTCGCGGCGTGGGCGTTCTACGCGGTGGAGCGCCGCGCGGACCGGCAAGGCCGTACGCCGCTGGTGCCGCCGAGCCTGTTGGCGCTCACGTCGCTGCGGCGTGGACTGGTGATGATGGTGCCGTTCTCGATCGGGTTCAGCGGATTCATGTTCGTGATCGCGGTGTCGCTGCAGCAGGGCGCGGGGCTCGGTCCGGTCTCCGCGGGTCTGGCGCTGACGCCGATGGCGGCGGCGTTCTTCGTGGTCTCGCTGTACGGGCCTCGGCTGGTCGCCCGCTTCGGCACCCGGGTGGTGACCGCCGGGGGGCTGATCCAGGCGGTCGGCATCGGGCTGCTGGCCCTGACCGCCTGGCGCTCCTGGCCGCATCTGGGCGTGTGGGAGCTGCTGCCGGGCGCGGCGGTCGCGGGCGCGGGCCAGGCGCTCCAGCTCCCGATCATCATGCGGATCGTCCTGTCCGAGGTGCCGACGGCACGGGCGGGCGTCGGCAGCGGTGTCATGGTGACGACGCAGCAGTCGGCGCTGGCGCTGGGCGTGGCGACGCTCGGCACGCTGTTCCTGACGCTGGTTCCGGGCATGGGCATGCGCGACGCCCTGGTGACGACGCTGCTGGTCCAGCTGGCCGGCATCGCCCTGACGGCGGCCCTGAGCCTGCGCCTGCCGCGCACGATCAGCTAGTCCCGCGAGTCGACGACCGGACGCGGCCCCGCACCCCTGTGAGACGGGTGCGGGGCCGCCGTGTGCTCCCGCGCCGCGGCCATGTCCTCCTCCGGGATCTCCAGGACAGGCGGAGGCGCCGGCCGGGATAGTGGCTGCATGGCAGCCACACTGGACTGGAAACTGGTCGTCGACACGCACGACGCTCCCGCCCTCGCGGACTTCTGGGCGGCGGCGCTGGGGTACGAGGTGGAGGACAACAGCGCGCTGGTCAACCGGCTCCTGACGGCAGGTCAGCTCCCGGAGGCGGCGGTCGCCGAGCACAACGGCACGCGGATCTTCCGGGGTTTCGCCGCCATCCGGCACCCGGACGACCCGTACGACAAGGAGACGGGCATCGGCCGGGGCCGCCGCATCCTCTTCCAGGACGTCCCCGAGCCGAAGACCGCCAAGAACCGCCTCCACCTCGACGTGCACGCCGGCCCGGACGCCCGCGAGGCGACGGTCGCCCGCCTGGAGTCCCTGGGCGCGAGTCGCGTCGAGGAGGTGGACAAGGGCCCGGCCGGGCACTGGTGGGTCATGCGCGACCCGGAGGGCAACGAGTTCTGCGTGGCCTAGTAGCGGCCTGGTAGTGGACTCGTAGCGACCTCGCAGCGGCCTCGCGGTGTGCCGTGCAGTGGCCTGGTCCTGGTCCCTAGTGCACGGCGGCAGCCGTCGCGGCGGGGTCGCTCTCGCGCGTGGGCGGGGCGGCGGTGCCGGTGTGCGCGGCCAGCGCTTTCTCCAGGCGACGGATGTGGTAGTACTGCACGCGCGCGGTGCGCTGCAAGGCCATGACCGCACCGAGGAACTGATCCATCTCGGCGGCCCGGGTGAGGATGTCGTCGGGTACGTTCTCGTCCCGCAGGCAGGCTTCCGCGTCCTGACCGAGTACGGCGTGTGCCCAGCCACGCGTGATCGGCTTGTACAGGCCCGGGTGTTTGACCACGATCCGCGCCCGGATGGCGAGGTCGTTCTCGGCGGCTTCCAGATGCAGTCCGGTGTCCTTGTTGCGCGCCCCGAACAGCGGCTCATGGATGTGGTGGGCGTCGAAGCCCTGCTCGACGCAGCCGATCCAGAAGTCCCAGTCCTCCCCCGCCCTCATGCTCTCGTCGTACCCGCCCACGGCCTGCCACGCCTCACGGCGGTACAGCGAGCAGTAGAACATGATCAGCCGCTGGAGCATCAGTTCCCGGCTGTAGGCGGGCAGGGGCATCGCCTGCGGGGGCAGGTCGTCGTCGGTGAAGGTGAAGACGTCCGTCGACGCGATGGCGACGCCGGGGTCGCCGTCCAGGACCGCGACTGTCTTCTCCAGCATCGTGGGCGCGATCACGTCGTCGGCGTCCAGCGGAAGGATGTAGCGGCCGACGGCCGCCTCGATCCCGGTGTTGCGGGCGGCGGAGACTCCGGCGTTGGCCTGCCGGAGCAGCCGGATGCACCGGTCGGGGTGGCGGGCGATCAGGCCCTTCGCCACCTCGGCGGTGTCGTCGGTGCTGCCGTCGTCGACGATGACGAGTTCCCAGTCACGGAACGTCTGGGCGACGACGCTGGACACCGCGTCGGGCAGATAGCGGGCGTAGTCGTGGCAGGGGATGACCACCGAAACCACAGGGTCGGAACCGTGGGGCATGAGCCGTCTTTCGCTCGGGACGGAAGGGGAGGGGCGAGGAGCCCGGACCACGGGCGGCAGGCCTCCGCGATGTCGGGCACGGGCGGCCCCCCCGACCCTGTGTCAGGGCCACGTCGCAGCGGACCCGCCGGTCACGTGCTAGCCGATGCCGAGGGTGCGCGCGTAGTCGCGGTCGGCGTAGTCGGAGTAGTGGCCGGAGCCGTGGTGATCGTGGTGGTGGCCGTAGTCACAGATGGTCAGGTTGGCCACGGGCGCGCAGCAGTGGCCGTAGTCGCTGATGACGACGTTGGCCACGGACGGGCAGCAGTGGCTGTAGTCACTGATCGTGACGTTCGCCAAGTTCTTGCAGGGGTGCTCCTCCCCCGGTATGAGGGTGAGGTCGCCGCTCATCGGCTGCCCTTGGTGCGCGTACGGGGCCGACGCCGTGAGCGTTTCCTCGCCGAGGGTGGCGGCGTAGGCGGCCTCCGCGGTGTTCAGCAGTCCGGCGGTTGCCAGTGCGGCCGGCAGAGCCAGGGAGGACATGACACGAGCTTTCACGGTGGTGCCTTCCTTTCGGGGGAGGAAGCTGCCCCGACAACCGGCGATTTTCACAGCAGGGACAGCAGCGCCACCGTAGGATTTGCATACTCTCCGCGGCAAAACGATTACACCGTGCGAGTGGCGGGCACCACGTACCGGCGCCGCTCGGTTCAGGACGGGGACAGGGCCGCGGTGTCGGCCGGATCCCGGGCAGGCAGCGGATGCAGCACTTCCAGGTCGGGCAGCGCCCAGCAGGCGGTGCCCATGTCCCGGGCCATCGCGGCCAGACCCTCGGTCTCGATGAGGTACTGGTACGGGAAGGGCGGAAAGATCAGGCCGTCACGGTGCAGGTCGGCGCGGACCAGCAGCACGGTGCCACCGACCGAGTCCACCCGGAGAAGCCCTTTGCCGCGCAGTTCGTCGAGGTAGATCCGGCCGAACCCCCTGGGCGGCTGCAGAATGCCGTCGCGAAGCCACTGGGACCAGTTGAGCGTGCCGGCGCCGGGGTGGAGGACGAAGGTGTTGAGGTCGTACGTGGGTCCCCCGGCCGTGGTGGCGCAGTGCGGGACGACGATGTCCTTACGCGCTCCGAGCAGCCGCTGGATCAGGTCGGCCGGGTAGTCGGTGACATCCACATCGAGCCACAGCACCCACTCCTCGTCGGCAAGGGCCCGGGCGAGCAGATGGTTGCGCACCTTGGCCAGCACCGACCGGCGCCGGCGCTGGAGGCCGGGCTCCCAGCGCGGCCCGACCGGCTGGAGGCCGAAGTCGCGGTGGACGAGGGTGACCCGCCGGTACTCCGCCTCCAGGCCGGGCAGGACCTGCCGCAGCAGTTCCGGCGTCGAGTCCTCACTGTCGCCCTCCAGCAGGCCCAGGGAGATCGCCTCGCGCGGATAGTCCAGGGAGCGCAGTTTCTCCAGATAGCCGGGCAGGTGCGCGGCCGCGTCCTTCAGGGGCGTGAGCACCAGCACGAGGGGCCGCTCGCTCGCCGGGCCCGGAGCCGGCTCGGCAGCCGTACGCGGTCGTTCCCCGGCCGCTCGCTCGGCGGCGGCGCCGGTCTCGGCATGGGCGATGTCCCGCGGCTCGATCGGCAGCCGGGTCGCCATGGCCAGCAACCGCTCGGCGTACGCGCCGGGTTCGGCCCAGACCTGGGTCGCCACCTCGAAGTGCTCGGCGAAATGCGACTCGTTGAACGTGTTGCCGCCGTGGCAGATGTAGGTGTACAGCTCCGGCGCGTCGACGGAGACGACCCGGCAGGTGCGGACCACCTCTTCCGCCACCGGTGTGTCCTCGCCCCGGCGTTGCGCCGGATAGCGCGGCATCCGGTCCTTGGCGCAGATCATCGATCCTTCCCAGACCCGCGCGCAGGAGATCGCGAGCTTGTGGCGAGCGGGCCACCACAGCCGTTCACGGGCGAGGAAACAGGCCTCTGCGCCGAGGGCGAGAAGCGCCGCCATCTGCGTCTCGACCCGCTCCGGGTCGTACAGGTCGTCGTCGTCCCACTGGCACACGTAGGGCCCGGTGGCCCGGTCCACCGCCTCGTTGCGCAGTTCGCCGAGCGTCCGCCCCTCCGGGGGGAGCCGGTGATGGCGGATCCGAGGGTCGCCCAGCTCCCGGACGTACCGCTCGAGGTCGTCGTCGGTGCCGTCGTCCACGACGACCAGTTCCAGGGCGCGGTAGGTCTGCGTACGGAAGCAGGCGATCGCGCGGCTCGCCATCGCCAGGCGGCCCTTGGTCACCATCAGGCAGGACACCGTGGGCGCGGGTGCGCCCGAAGCCCAGCGGCGCCTCTGAGCGTCAAGACCGAGCTGGCCGTCGGCGAGCGGTTGCAGCCCCTGGCTCGCCCAGAAGCGGAACCGCTTGCCGGCCGAGATCCGCACCGCACCGGAGTCGTCCCGCACCCAGCTGCCGGACCAGTGGTGCACGGCGTACGCACGCTCGTAGTCGGCTTCCTGAGGGCCGAACAGCTCTGCGGCGTAGGGGCTCACCTCGGGATAGAGGACTTCCGGCCCGAGGACCGTGACCGAGGCGGGCTCCGGGGCGCTGTCGACGGCCCTGGTGAGGAAGAAGGGGCCTGTGGCCTCCAGGGCACCGGGTGCCCGGTGAGCGCCGACCAGCTGCCGGTGCACATGGGCCCAGAAGGGGTGGCCCGGCCGTGACGCGATGAACGCGTTGCCGACGATGCGGCCGAATCCGCGCCGGCGGGCCAGCAGCAGACGCGTGTGAGCCTCGGGTTCGCAGCCGAGGACGAGTTCACGTCCGTCGAGGAGTGCGTCGACCGGCTTCAGGCACTCGAAGTCCATGTCCACGTAGAGGCCGCCGAAATGATCGAGCAGGAAGTAGCGGATCGCGTCGGCCCGCATGATCGCTTCGGAATAGCCGTCGTACACCGGCAGGAACCAGGGATAGTGCTCCTGGAGGAAGGCACGGTTGTCCGCGTCGGTCCACAGCCGGTATCCCCAGCCGGGGTGGTGCAGACGCCAGGAATCAACCCACGTACGCCACTTCTCCGGTACGTCGGTGTCTTTCCAGGTCTGATGGATCAGGGCGGGAATCTTCTCCGGTGTCCGCATGCACGCAGTATGAAGATCCTTTTGCTTCCGAGCGGCTCCGGCAGGACCCGCCGACCGCACATTCACCCGGGCGGCACCTCCGGGAATCCGAATCCGAACAAAAGACGCCGGGCGGGCTGGAGACCCTCCAGCCCGCCCGGCGTTCTCGTCCCGCGTCGAGCGCCCAGCGCCTAGCAGCCCAGGAGGCGACCAGCCAGGTACCCCTCGATCTGGTCGAGAGACACCCGCTCCTGCTTCATGGAGTCACGCTCGCGCACCGTCACCGCGTTGTCCTCGAGCGTGTCGAAGTCCACCGTCACGCAGTACGGCGTACCGATCTCGTCCTGGCGGCGGTAGCGGCGGCCGATCGCGCCCGCGTCGTCGAACTCGATGTTCCAGTGCTTCCGCAGCGCCTGCGCGAGGCCCTTGGCCTTCGGCGACAGCTCCGGGTTCCGGGACAGCGGCAGCACCGCGACCTTCACGGGAGCCAGGCGGTGGTCGAGGCGCAGCACCGTGCGCTTCTCCATCTTGCCCTTGGCGTTGGGCGCCTCGTCCTCGACGTACGCGTCGAGCAGGAACGCCAGCATGGTGCGCCCGACACCCGCCGCGGGCTCGATGACGAACGGCGTCCAGCGCTCGCCGGCCTCCTGGTCGAAGTAGGAGAGGTCCTGGCCGGAGGCCTTGGAGTGCGCCGACAGGTCGTAGTCCGTGCGGTTCGCGACGCCCTCCAGCTCGCCCCACTCCGAGCCGCCGAACTGGAAGCGGTACTCGATGTCGGCGGTGCGCTTGGAGTAGTGGGAGAGCTTCTCCTTCGGGTGCTCGTACCAGCGCATGTTCTCCTCACGCAGGCCGAGACCCGTGTACCAGTTCCAGCGCTCCTGCATCCAGTACTCGTGCCACTTCTCGTCCTCGCCCGGCTTGACGAAGAACTCCATCTCCATCTGCTCGAACTCGCGGGTGCGGAAGATGAAGTTGCCCGGCGTGATCTCGTTGCGGAACGACTTGCCCATCTGCGCGATGCCGAACGGCGGCTTGCGGCGCGAGGTCTGCTGGACCTGGAGGAAGTTGGTGAAGATGCCCTGCGCGGTCTCGGGGCGCAGGTACGCGATCGAGCCGCTGTCCTGCGTCGGGCCGAGGTGGGTGGAGAGCAGACCCGAGAACTGCTTCGGCTCGGTGAACTGGCCCTTGTTGCCGCAGTTGGGGCAGTTGATGTCCGCGAGGCCGTTCTCAGGGAGGCGGCCGTGCTTGGCCTCGTACGCCTCCTCCAGGTGGTCGGCACGGAAGCGCTTGTGACAGGAGGTGCACTCGGTGAGCGGGTCGGTGAAGGTGGCGACGTGACCGGAGGCCACCCAGACCTCGGTCGCCAGGATCACCGACGAGTCGATACCGACGACGTCCTCGCGCGACGTCACCATGTAGCGCCACCACTGGCGCTTGATGTTCTCCTTGAGCTCGACACCCAGCGGTCCGTAATCCCAGGCGGCCCGCTGACCGCCGTAGATCTCGCTGCAGGGGAATACGAAGCCACGGCGCTTGCTCAGGCTGACGATGGTGTCGATCTTGTCGGCGGCCACGGTGCTCTCTTCATTACGACGACGGGCGACGAAGCGAGACGCTTCAAAGCGAATGCTTCAGGGTACCGGCGGTGGCTCCCCCTCAATCAAATCGGTGCCGTCCACAAGCCCACGCCAGAGCTTGTTGACAACGGTTTCCATGTTTGATGAAAATGACTGTCATGAACGTACGACGACGCCTCATAGCCGGCACCGCGGTCGCGGCGGCCACCGCCCTCGGGCTCGGAGCCCTCTCCGCCTGCTCCTCCTCCGGTGCCGCAGCGGGCGACAGCGGCAAGTTCGACGTCGTGGCGTCGTTCTACCCGCTGGCCTTCCTCGCCGAGCAGATCGGCGGGTCGTACGTCCACGTCACCAGTCTGACCCAGCCCGGCCAGGAGCCGCACGACCTGGAGATCAGCGCCAAGCAGACCGCGCAGCTCCAGGAGTCCGACGCCGTCCTCTACCTCAAGGGCCTGCAGCCCTCCGTCGACGACGCGGTGGCCCAGTCCGAGATCAGGACGAAGGTCGACGCCGCCTTGCTGACCTCCCTGGAGAAGCACGGCAACGAGGTCGGCGGGCACGCGGCCGCCCACGACACCCACCAGGGCGAGGAGTCCGGCGGCGAGGACCCCCACATCTGGCTCGACCCGGTGCGCTACGCCCAGGTCGCAGGCGGCGTCGGCGCCGCCTTCGAGAAGGCGGACCCGAAGCACGCGGCCACCTACAAGAAGAACACCGACGCACTGGTCAAGAAGCTCGACGACCTGAACACCCGGTACGCGGACGGACTGCGGAACACGAAGACCAAGGTCTTCGTCACCACGCACGCCGCCTTCGGCTACCTCGCCGAGCGCTACGGCCTCACCGAGGAGGCCATCAACGGCCTGGACCCCGAGTCCGAGCCCAGCGCCGCCCGCGTCCGCGACCTCGAGAAGATGGCCAAGGCCGACGGCGTCTCCACGGTCTTCTACGAGACGCTCGTCAGCGACAAGACCGCGAAGACCATCGCGAAGGACGCGAACCTGAAGACGGACGTCCTCGACCCGATCGAGGGCATCACTCCGAAGTCCCGCGGCCGCGACTACTTCCAGGTCATGGAGTCCAACCTCAAGGCCCTGCAGACCGCCCTGGGCACCAAGTGATCGCTACGGAGGACGCCATGGACGCCATGGACTCGATGGGCGAGCCCGTCATATCGATGCGCGGCGTACGCGCCGACCTGGGCTCGCGCCCGGTCCTGCGCGGCATCGACCTCACCGTCCACCGCGGTGAGGTCGTCGCGCTGCTCGGGGCGAACGGCTCCGGCAAGTCGACCGCCGTGCGCAGCGTCATCGGCCAGGTGCCGGTGAGCGCCGGGGAGATCGCACTCTTCGGCACCCCGCGGCGCGCCTTCCGCGACTGGCGGCGCGTCGGGTACGTGCCGCAGCGCACCACCGCCGCGGGCGGCGTGCCCGCCACGGTGACCGAGGTGGTCTCCTCGGGCCGCCTGTCCCGGGCGCGCTTCGGCGTCCTGCGCAAGGCCGACCACGAGGCCGTACGCCACGCCCTGGAGCTCGTCGGCATGGCGGACCGGGCCAAGGACTCCGTGGGCGCCCTGTCCGGCGGCCAGCACCAGCGCGTGCTGATCGCCCGCGCGCTCGCCTCCGAGCCCGAACTGCTGATCATGGACGAGCCGATGGCGGGCGTCGACCTGGCGAGCCAGGAGGTGCTCGCGCAGACGCTCAGGAACCAGGTGGCCTCCGGTGCCACCGTCCTGCTGGTGCTGCACGAACTGGGCCCCCTGGAGCCCCTGATCGACCGGGCGGTCGTCCTGCGCGACGGCTGCGTACTGCACGACGGCCCGCCCCCGAAGGCCGTGGGCCAGCACGCCCTGCCCGGCCACGACCACGTCCACCCGCACGACGCCGCGGGCACCGAACCGATCCGCACGGGACTGCTGAGCTGATGGACTTCCTGAACTACGCCTTCATGCAGCGGGCCCTGCTCGCCGCCGTCCTGGTCGGCATCACGGCCCCCGCCGTCGGCATCTACCTCGTCCAGCGTCGCCAGGCCCTGATGGGCGACGGCATCGGCCACGTGGCGATGACGGGTGTCGGCCTCGGCTTCCTCCTGTCGACCTCACCGGTGTGGATGGCGACGGCCGTCTCCGTCCTCGGCTCGGTCCTCATGGAACTGATCCGCTGGTACGGGAAGACGCGCGGCGACATCGCGCTCGCGATGCTCTTCTACGGCGGTATGGCCGGCGGCGTGATGTTCATCAACCTCGCGCCGGGCGGCTCCAACGCGAACCTGACGTCGTACCTCTTCGGCTCGTTGTCCACCGTCTCGCAGTCCGACGTGGTGGCGATCTGCCTGCTCGCGGCCTTCGTCGTCCTGGTCACCCTCGGCCTGCGCCGCCAGCTCTTCGCGGTCAGCCAGGACGAGGAGTTCGCCCGGGTGACGGGCCTGCCGGTGCGCGCCCTGAACCTGCTGACGGCGGTCACGGCGGCCGTGACGGTGACCGTCGCGATGCGGGTGGTCGGTCTCCTCCTGGTCTCCGCGCTGATGGTGGTCCCGGTGGCGGCCGCGCAGCAGCTCGGCCGCAGCTTCGCGGCGACCTTCGCGATCGCGGTCGCCATCGGCGTGACCGTCACCCTCGGCGGCACGATCACGTCGTACTACCAGGACGTGCCGCCCGGCGCGACGATCGTGCTGCTGACCATCGCCGCGTTCGTCGCGCTCACCGCCCTCGCCACTCCGCTGGCGCGGCGACGCGCGCGGGCGCTCGCCGCCGCGCAGCCCTCCGGGGACCCCGCAGAGTGCGCGATTCCGGCCACTCGGGGGGCCGGCGACGAGGTCGGAGTCTGACCGCGCGCAGGCCGGGCTGGCACAATGGCCCGGCAGGGCACAGACGTGAGGCGCGGAGAGCCCAGGGGCGCGCCGGTGTCGAGGTCGTGGGCTCGCGGAGGCCCGAAGGGCCGAGCACGGTCACGGTCCGGCACCGGCTCAGAGCGCCCCGCAGGCGAACGAGCCGTCAAGAAGGAGGCAACCGGTGACCACCGCAGGACCGCCCGTGAAGGGCCGCGCCACCCGGCAGCGTGCCGCTGTCGCGGCGGCCCTCGACGAGGTCGACGAGTTCCGCAGCGCGCAGGAGCTCCACGACATGCTCAAGCACAAGGGCGACTCGGTGGGCCTGACGACGGTCTACCGCACCCTGCAGTCGCTCGCCGACGCCGGCGAGGTCGACGTCCTGCGCACCTCCGACGGCGAGTCCGTCTACCGCCGCTGCTCGACCGGCGAGCACCACCACCACCTGGTCTGCCGCGTCTGCGGCAAGGCCGTCGAAGTCGAGGGGCCGGCGGTGGAGAAGTGGGCGGAGGCGATCGCGGCAGAGCACGGCTTCGTCAACGTCGCCCACACGGTGGAGATCTTCGGCACCTGCGCGGAGTGCGCGAGCGCCGAGTCCGAACGCTGAGCAGCGGGGCGGGCTCAGGGCGCCATGTCGTCCCGTGCACGCAGGAATAGGAGCCGTCGTCGTTCCGCCCCACGCCGTCGTACGACCAGCAGTGCGGCATCGGGGCGAGCGTCCACATCCGCAGCGCCATGAGTACGCCGAACACGGCCGCGACCGCCCACCCCGCGTACGACGGCCGCCCCTCGAGCGCCACTTTGTCACTCCGGCTGGTTCGCGGTCGCGCGGCCGATCTCGTAAGGGCTCTCATAACCCTCGTAGGCCAGATGCATCGTCATGCCGGCGCCGGCGTGGGCCAGGTTGTGGCAGTGGTCCATCCACAGCCCCGGGTTGTCGGCGCGGAACGCCACCTCGTAGCGCTCGCCGGGAGCCACGTTCAGGGTGTCCGACCACCAGGGGCTGCCGGAGACGGCGTGGCCGTTGCGGCTGAGCACCAGCATCCGGTGGCCGTGCAGGTGCATCGGATGGTCGGCGAAGCTGCGGTTGACGAACGTCGTCCTGACCAGGTCTCCGGTGCGCACCATCAAGGTCGGCACGTTCGGGAACGTCTTCCCGTCGATGGTCCAGCGCAGTGCGAAACGGCCGTCGTAGAAGCCGAAGCTCTGGCCGAGCACCACCGTGTAGTGGCGGTCGAAGCGGCCCTTGTCGAACGGCGTCGGGGCGGGCCTGCCGTAGGAGGCCGGGTCGAAGTCCGGGCCGGGCGTGGCCGGCGCCAGGTCACCCCGGCCGGTGGGGGACAGCAGCACCCCGGCGTCCCCCCGCACGAGTCGCAGCTGAACGGGGCGGTCGGGCATGGTGAACGTGAGGTCGTAGCGGCCACCACCGGGGACGCTGATCCGCTCGTTCCTCAGCGGCGTGGGGCCGCCCAGGTCCGTGCCGTCGATCGCGGCCACGGCGAACGGCACCCCGGACAACGCGAAGGCGCGCAGATGGCTGTCGGCGTTGATCAGGCGGAGGCGTACCTGCCCGCCCGGCCGAACCGCCCTGTGCGACACCGATCCGGACGGGGTGCCACCGGCCAGGGACAGCGCGGTCACGTTCCCGTCCGGGGACGTCCAGCGATGCGAGACCACGGCCAGGTCCTCCCCGCGGGGGGAAGACCGGGCGGGGTCGACGATCAGGGCGCCGAACAGCCCGCGCTCGACCTGCTCGGCCGACTGCTGGTGCGAGTGGTACCAGAAGCTGCCCGCCCGGTCGGCCACGAACCGGTAGACGTGCCGGCCACCGGGAGGGACCGCGTCCTGGGTCATGCCGGCCACGCCGTCCTCCGCGTTCGGCACGTCCACGCCGTGCCAGTGCACCGTCACTCCCGCGGTGACGTCCCGGTTGACCAGCGTCACCTCGACCAGTTCGCCCTGCCGGACGCGCAGTTCGGGGCCGGGCAGCCGCCCGTTGAAGGTCCACGCCTCGATCCGCTGTCCGGAGGCCAGAGTGGCCGGGGTGCGCCGGGCGGTCAGCGTGAAGCGGCGGTCCGGCTCGCGGTCCCGGGGCCCGGTCAGGGTCGATATGTCGATGCCGTGCGCGCCGTGCCCGTGCCCCATGTCGTGCGAGCTGTGGGAGGCCATCGACATCCGGTCGGGCAGTCTGCTGGCCGCCGCGGACCATCCGCCCGCCGCCACCACCGCGAGCGCGGCACCGGACGCCACCAGCGCCTTCCATCTCGGCGCGAGCCGGCCACCGGCCATGACGGCCTCCCACCTCCGTGCGGCCAGCGCGAACCCCAGCAGCAGCGCCGGCACGGCCATGGCCGGGACGAGATACGGCGGCGCCGGCGGGCTGAACGTCACCAGGAGGTGCTCGATGGCCGCGAAGGCCGCGCCACGCACCCGCCACACGGCCGGACGACCGCGCGGCGGTGCCAGGCACACGGCCGCGACCAGCGGTGGCAGCGCGAGGGGGACGAAGTCGGCCGCGAGGAGCCGGTCGACCGACACGAGCACCGTGCCGGCGACGAGTCGCAGCGCCACCGGCAGCAGAGCGAGGACCAGCAGGGCCCGTCGCAGGCGCGGTGCGCGCGGCCCCAGGGCCGCCGCCATCCCGTACAGCAGCGCCAGGCCGAGGGCCGCGGAGAAACCGAGGATGAAGAAGACCACCATGGGATCCGATGCTCCCCGCCAGGGGGCTCCTCGACGTCGGCCGCAGCCGGTAACTTCCCACTGCCGCGGGCGGGTTACCCATACCGTACGAGTTGTATCGTCCGAATACCTCACAGGGCGGATCCCCGCGCATGCGCCTGCAGCCGACACTTGACCGCGTGATGAACCACGCCGCGATCCGCAACGCCCTGCCTGCCGTCTCGGTGGCGTCCCTCACGCTGGTGTTCGCGGTCGGCGGCATCGGGCCCTCGGGCGGTGACGACCGGCCGGTGGACGCGGGAGCGGTCGCGCTGGCCGTCGGCTGCGCCGTCGCCCTGTGTCTGCGCACCCGTTTCCCGGTCACCACGTTGCTCGTGGCCGACGGGGTCACGCTCGGCTGGCTGGCCGCGGGCTACCCCGGACGCCTGATCACACTGGGCGCGCTGATCATGTGCTACACCGTGACGGCGCGCCGCGGCTGGCGGTGGGGGATCGCGGGGGCACTGGTGTGCCTGGCCACCACTCTGGTGGCGACCCGGGTGTGGCTGACGGGATCCTGGTTCGATGACCGGTCCTTCAACGCCGCCGCCCTGATCGTCGCCTCGTTCGCGCTGGGCGCCGCGATCCACTACCACCGCGCCTTCGCCGCCGGGGCCAGGGCGCACGCCGAGCAGGTCGCGCAGGCGCGCGCCGAGCAGGCCAGGCGCGAGGTCGCCGAGGAGCGGCTGAGGATCGCCCGCGAACTGCACGACGTGTTCGGGCACACCATGGCCGCGATCAGCGTGCAGGCCGGGGTCGCGGTCCATGTGATGGAGCGGCGGCCGGCGCAGGCCGCGGAGGCGCTCACCGCCATCAAGCGGATCAGCGACGAGGGACTGGACGAGGTACGCACGCTGCTGAGCGCGTTACGCGGCGTTCCGGCCCCGGCCGTACCTTCGGAGTCCATGGGTCTGGCCCGGGCCGACCGCCTGCTGGAGACGCTGAAGGCGACCGGAGTGCACACCGAACTCGCGGTGCGGGGCGCCGTCAGACCGCTGCCCGCGGCGACCGACCTGACCGCGTACCGCGTCCTTCAGGAATCCCTCACCAACATCCGCCGCCACGCCCGCGCCACAGCGGTGCGCGTGGCCGTCGACTATGGCCCTTCCCGGCTGGACCTGACCGTGACCGACAACGGCCGGGGCGGAACGCCCGACGGCCACGGCAGCGGAATCCAGGGCATGCGCGCCCGTGCCGACGCCCTCGGCGGTTCCCTTTCCGCGGGCCCGCAGCCGGGCGGCGGCTTCGCGGTGCGCTGCTCGCTGCCCCTCGTGCCCCTTGAGGAGGCTTCATGATCCGCGTGCTCATCGCCGACGACCAGGCTCTGGTACGCGGCGGATTCCGGGTGCTGATCGAGACGGAGCCGGACATGACCGTGGTCGCCGAGGCCCGGGACGGCGACGAGGCCGTCGCGCTGGCCCGCGGCGAACGCCCCGACGTGGTGCTCATGGACATCCAGATGCCCGGCACGAGCGGGCTCGCCGCCACCCGTCTCATCACCGGGGATCCGGAGCTGGCCGGGGTGCGGGTGCTGATCCTGACGACGTTCGACCAGGACGACTACCTGATGGACGGGCTGGATGCCGGGGCCAGTGGGTTCCTGCTGAAGAACACCGAACCGGCCCAGTTGCTCCACGGCATTCGCCTGGTCGCGGGCGGCGAGGAACTGCTCTCCCCCGGGCTGGCCCGGCGCCTGCTCGGTGGCCGCCGCCCGCATGTGGACCCCGGCGTCTTCGCGCAACTCACCGACCGGGAGCGCGAGGTGGTCGCCCTGGCCGCCCAGGGCCTGGGCAACGACGAGATCTCGGCGGCTCTCCACATCAGCCTCGCCACGACGAAGACCCACGTCAGCCGGGCTCTCACCAAGCTCGACGCTCGCGACCGCGCGCACCTGGTCGCCCTGGCCTACCAGCAGGGGCTCATCACCCCGGGCCCGTAGTGGCCTCCGGAAAGCGCTAGGGCTGCTTGCCCTCCATCGCCAGCAGCTCCTCGTTCGGGATCGCGCCGCCGAAGCGGCGGTCACGGGAGGCGTACTCGACGCACGCCCGCCACAGGTCGCGCCGGTCGAAGTCCGGCCACAGCACGTCCTGGAAGACCATCTCCGCGTAGGCGCTCTGCCACAGCAGGTAGTTGGAGGTGCGCTGCTCGCCGCTCGGGCGCAGGAACAGGTCGACGTCCGGCATGTCCGGGTAGTACAGGTGCTTGGCGACCGTCTTCTCGTTGACCTTCGACGGGTCGAGCCGGCCGGCCTTGACCTCCTCCGCGATGGCCTGCACCGCGTCCGCGATCTCCGCACGGCCGCCGTAGTTCATGCAGAAGTACAGCGTGAGCCGGTCATTGCCCTTGGTCTGCTCCTGGGCGACCTGGAGCTCCTTGGCGACGGACTTCCACAGCCGGGGCATACGGCCCACCCAGCGCACCCGCACGCCCAGTTCGTCGAGCTGGTCGCGGGTCTTGCGGATGAAGTCGCGGTTGAAGTTCATCAGGAAGCGGACCTCGTCGGGCGAGCGCTTCCAGTTCTCGGTGGAGAAGGCGTACAGCGAGATGCTCCCGACGCCCATCTCGATCGCGCCCTGCAGCACGTCCAGCACCCGCTCGGCACCGACCTTGTGCCCCTCGGTGCGCGGCAGCCCGCGCTGCTTGGCCCACCGCCCGTTCCCGTCCATGACGATCGCCACGTGGTTCGGGATCAGCTCCCCGGGGAGCTTCGGCGGCCGCGCGCCGGACGGGTGCGGCTCCGGCGTCCTGTACTCCCGGCGCTGGCGGCCCAGAAACCCGCGTACGGCCATGTGCTTCTCGCTCCTCGGTTCTTCGGTCTGTTCGCTTTGTCGCTTTGTCGCTGTGTCGGTCTGCCGCTCCGGCAGCTGTGACGCCGCGTCGCTCTACTGTTCCACGTACCTGAGCGAGCGCAGCCCCCGCTCCAGGTGCCAGTGCAGATACGCCGACACGAGCCCGCTGCCCTCCCGGACGTACCGCGCCTCGCACGCGTCCGCGGTCTCCCAGTCTCCCGTCAGCAGCGCGCCGAGCAGTTCCAGGGCCTGCGGCGAGGGTACGACGCTGCCGGGCACCCGGCAGTCGGCGCACACGGAACCGCCCGAGGCGACCGAGAAGAAGCGGTTCGGCCCGGGCATGCCGCACTTGGCGCAGTCGCCGAAGCTGGGCGCGTAGCCGTTGACGGCGAGGGAGCGCAGCAGGAAGGCGTCCAGGACGAGGTGCGGCGCGTGCTCACCACGGGCGAGCGTCCTCAGGCCCCCGACCAGCAGCAGATACTGCTGGACGGCCGGCTCCCCCTCATGGTCGGTGAACCGCTCGGCGGTCTCCAGCATGGCGGTCCCGGCGGTGTACCGGGCGTAGTCGGTGACGATCCCACCACCGTAGGGGGCGATGGTCTCGCTCTGTGTGCACAGCGGCAGCCCCCGCCCGACCAGCTCGCTCCCGCGCGCGAAGAACTGCACGTCCACGTGCGAGAACGGCTCCAGCCTGGCCCCGAACTTCGACTTGGTCCGGCGTACCCCGCGGGCCACGGCGCGTACACGTCCGTGACCCCGCGTGAGCAGCGTGATGATCCGGTCCGCCTCGCCCAGCTTCTGGGTGCGCAGCACGATGCCGTCGTCGCGGAACAGACTCATGGGGTCCATTCTCGCCTACGGCGGGCCCGCCTCGGGCCGGGTCCTCAGGGGACCTCACCGCGGCTGCGTGCGTTGGCGTACGCGGTGGCGGCCCGCAGGCGCTCGGCCGGCGTCGCGGGGCGCACGGCCTCCGGTTCGACGTCCCACTCCTTGCCCCCGCCGTACGGTCTCAGCTGTACGTAGGGGCCCTCGTGCCCCATGACGATGCCCACCCTCCCGCTGCGGGTGTCGACGGCGTACGACCCGATCGGCGGCTTCTTCTTCATCACGCCTCCGCCGTCGGCCGCGCCCGAAGCGCCGCCGCGAGCCGGGCGGCGACATCGACGGAACAGCCACCCAATTCCACCAGCGGACAGGGTGTCTCCCGCGCCAGACTTGCCGGGTCGAGCCGGAGCGACGGCAATGTGATTCCGGCGCTCGCGAGCGCAGCCCGCAATTCCTTCACTGTCTCCTCCGCCTCTTCGACGCGGTGCGCCGAGTCTCGTCCCCCGAGTGGTACGTGTACTGCAGTCACCGTGCTCCCCTTCCCCGTGCAATTTCACGCTTCGCATCTCCATGGTGACGCTCTGCATCTACACTCGACAGGTGTCTGTGCCCTACAAGTGCGAGGCAGCGGGGGTGCGTTGAGCCATGGCCAACGGTGCGCGGCAGGCGGCGTGGGAGTTCTTTGGTGCCGAGCTGAAACGGCGACGGGAGAACGCGGGGTTCACCCAGGCGGCGCTGGGAGCGCGAGTTTTCGTCTCGGGCGGCTACATCGGCCAATTCGAACAGGCGATTCGCAAACCTCAGTTGGACGTTGCACAGCGCATCGACGAGGTCCTGCAAACCGAGGGCTTTTTCGAGCGGACGTGGCGAAAGCTCATCGATGACGCACGGTACGCGGACTATTTCGCGGAGGTGGTGGAGCTCGAGCGGACGGCCACGAAGATCTGCGAGTTCGCGCCTACGTTGGTGCCGGGGTTGTTGCAGATGGCGGACTACGCGAGCGCCGTGACGCTCGCCAACAACCCGTTCGTCGCCACCGAGTACGTGGCGGAGACGGTGGCGGCACGGCTGGAGCGGGCACGCATCCTGGCCGACGCTACAAGGCCCGAGTATTGGGTCGTGTTGCACGAGAACGTTCTGCGCATCCCGGTGGGCGGGCCGGCGGCGATGGCACAGCAGTTGGAGCACGTGGCAGGGATGGCGCGGGAGCGGAGGGCGCTGGTGCAGGTGTTGCCGTACGCGCAGGGTGCGCACACCGCCATGAGCGGGATGCTCCAGCTGATGGAGTTCGACGACGCGCCGCCAACTGCCTATACCGAGACCTCGTTTTCGGGGACGCTCATCGACAATCCAGCGGTGGTGAAGCGTGCGCAGCGCGCATACGATCTGCTCAGGGCCGCCGCGCTCTCGCCTACGGCGTCCCTGGCCCTGATCGAGTCGGCGGCGGAGGACCACAGACGATGCGCGAGTACGACCTGAGCAACGCCCGCTGGCGCAAGAGCAGCTACAGCAACGGCGAGGGCGGCAGCTGCGTCGAGGTCGCGTACGACTTCCCTGGTGCCGCCCGCTGGCGCAAGAGCAGCTACAGCAACGGCGAAGGCGGGGACTGCGTCGAGGTCGCCGACGGAGTCCCCGATGTCGTCCCGGTCCGGGACAGCAAGGTGCCCGGAGGTCCCGTGGTGCTCGTGAGCCCGGCCGCCTGGACGGCGTTCGTGCGCGGGCACCTGGTCCCGCGCACGAGTTGACGCCGGTGTGCTGACGGGCCGGAGCCGGCGACCCGGCCCGTCTTGTCGATACGTACTGCTACAGCAGGTTATAGGCCTGGAACCCGCTGCCGATCTTGACCGGCTTCTGGAACACGGACTGGGTGTTGCCCGTGCCCGTGCCCGAGTACCGGTACAGGTCGCCGTTCGGCTTACGAGCGATCAGGTCCGGCTTTCCGTCGGCATCGAGGTCACCGACCGACAGCAGCCGGTCGTACATGTTCCAGCCGCCGCCGATCCTCGTACGGGCCGCGAACGGGGCCTTGTAGTCGCCGGTGCCCTTGTAGAGCCACAGGACGCCGGACTTGTCCCGAGCGACGATGTCGGCCTTTCCGTCACCGGTCAGATCACCCTGGCCGGCGATCTGGGTGTACTGGCCCCAGCCTTGGCCGACACGTTTCCGCGAGGTGAGCTTTCCGTCCGGGTAGGCGAGGTACTCCCACAGAACACCGGCCTTGTCGACGGCGATGAGGTCGGCCTCCTTGGCTCCGCCGAGGTTTCCGGGGGAGAGGACCGTGGTGTAGATGTTCCAGCCCGTGCCGACATGGTTGGTGTGCATGTCGAGGTGGTCATCGATCCACAGGTAGTCCAGCTTCCCGTCCTTGTAGAGGTACCAGGTGCCGTCGCTCCACCCGTCCTTGTCGTTGTCGACATCGATCGAGTCGGCGATGGCTTCGAAGGTGACCCCCACGTCTTCGCGGGGCTCGAAGCCGCCCTTGCGGTCCGTGAAGTACAGGTACAGCTCGGCGGTCCGCTTGTGCACGGCCGTCAGCGCGAAGCTGGGCGTTTCCACCGTGCCGTCCGCGCGGACGCGCGGCCCGAGGCTCTGGACGTCCCGGGCCTGCTGCTGTGCCCCGGCTGCGGCACGCGTCCGGGCGGCCCCGGCCGGGTCCCCGGAGGCGAAGGCCGTACCGGCCGTGGTGGCCATCGCGGCCGTGACGGCGGTGGCGGCCAGTGCGCCCCGAAACGCACGCCGACGTCGGGCAATGATCATGAAGGTCCCCCTGCGATCTTCTGAACGGCACATGTCATGCCGCATGGTCATCGGCAGCTTCTCACAGGGGCCTCACAAGACTCACCGGATTTCCCCGGTGAGCGTCAGGACGGTCGTCGGGCGAGGACCTGAATCCCCTTCGACTCATGGCCGTTCATGGTGGACACGGTGATGGTCCGGGTGTCGACGGTTTCGAAGCCGGCGAGCAGGGTGGAAAGCCGCTCGCGGGAGTGATGGCGGCAGACCACACCGTCGCCGGTTTCGAACACGCCGTAGCTGCCGTAGTGACGGGCGTGGCGGCGGTACCGGCTGCGGTTGCGTTCGTCGTCCTGCAGCAGAAGGTCGCTGACGTAGAGCATTCCACCGGGCTTGAGAATGCGGTTCAGCTCGGCGATCAACCGGTGTTGGGCTTCATCGCCGGGGACGCCCGTCAGCACGGCGAAGAGCAGGACTGCGTCAAAGGCCGCGTCTGCGAAGGGCGAGGCCGGTGGTGTGTCGAGGATCGCGAAGCGCATGGTGGGGTGCAGGTGGCCGGCCCGGTCGATCATTCCCGGTGAGGTGTCCACGCCGGTGAGATTGCCGAAGCCGTGCTGTTCGAGCTCCTTCATGCTGCGGCCGTATCCGCATCCGTAGTCGAGGATCGCCGCGTCCCTGCTCATCCCGTCGAACCAGGGCAGATGGAGCGGGTGGGTGAACGTCTTGGTGGCCGCGGCCGCATCCCAGTAGGGGACCTGGCTGTCGAGGTCGGACATGGCGGATACCTTTCCTGGGCGCTTGGTGACACAGGAAAGTACTCTCCGGGGGCCTGTGGCAGACGACCTACGGCTCACCGAGGGCACCTCCGACAATGCGCGACCTCGCCTACGACGGGCACGCGCGCGTAGCCTCCTTCGACTCGTGGAAGGACGGCCGGGTACCGGGCGGCACCGACCAACGAGGGGACGTCCTCCTCGTACGGACACGCTGACGGCGAGGCCGGCCGCGCGAGGCGGCCGGCCCGAAGCTCGGTCAGCAGACGATCTTCACCCGCCCAGGGGAACGAGCATCCCGGACGTGCTGCCGCGAGGGGCCCTCAGTCCCCGGGAGACTCCTCGAGCATCGCGAGCGTCAGCACGTTCCCGCCGATGCCCCAGCCCCCGTCCGGGACCTCCTCGACCAGGACCATGGTGTTGGCGCGGGCGCGCTCACCGTAGATCTCGACGTACAGCTCGGTGGTGCGGGTGACGATCTTCTCCTTCTGCTTCTCGTCGAGGGTTCCGGCGATGACCTTGAAATTGGCGAACGGCACGACGGCTCTCTTTCTTTCTGATATTGACGTGTCTCCAGCCTGGACCGGGCCTGCGACCCGTGCCACGGCTCTGCTCACCCTGGGGTTGCCGTCCCCTGGCTCGGCCCTTCGCGGTGAGGGACCATGAAACGCGTGAACCACTCCGCACTCGCCGCTTTCCTGAAGTCCCGGCGCGACCGGATCCGCCCCTCCGACGTCGGCCTGCCGCACGGCCCCCGGCGCCGGGTGCCCGGGCTTCGGCGCGAGGAGGTCGCCCAGCTGGCGGGGCTGTCCGCCGACTACTACACGGAGCTGGAACGCGGACGCGGCGCGCAGCCCTCGGCCCAGGTGCTGGCGGCCCTCGCCCGGGCGCTACGGCTGAACGGCGACGAGCGCGACCATCTGTTCCACCTCGCGGACCGCCCGGTCCCGCCGGCGGCGCAGGGCCCGACCGCGCATGTCCAGCCCGGCCTGCTCGGCCTGCTGGACCGGCTCACCACGACTCCCGCCCAGGTCATCACGGACGTGCACGAGACTCTCGTACAGAATCCCCTGGCCGTCGCGCTCCTCGGCCCTGCCCCGGCGGTGCGCGGCCCGGAGGCGAGTTTCGTGTACCGCTGGTTCACCGATCCGGAAGCCCGCGGGATCTACCCCGCCGAGGACCACCCGCACCACTCCCGCGTCTTCGTCGCCGACCTCCAGGCGGTCGCCGCCCGGCGCGCCGGCGACACCGAGGTGACCCGGCTGGTGGCCACGCTGCGCCGGCGCAGTCCGGAGTTCTCCGGCCTCTGGGACACCCACGACGTCGCGTTGCGCCGCACCGACCACAAGCGGATCGTCCACCCCGCCCTCGGCGTCATCGAACTGGACTGCCACAGCCTGTTCAGCGAGGACGGCCGCCAGCGCCTGCTGTGGTTCTCCGCGCCGCCCGGAACCGAGGGCGCCGCCCAACTGGAACTGCTCTCGGTGATCGGCACCCAGGACCTGTCCCCGGAGCGGGCCGGCGGAGCGGCGCCGCCCGGTGGTGGACGCCGCGGCGTGTGACGTGCGGCCTACCGCTCAGCCGGACGCGGCGGTCGGTGCGGGCAGGGGGTCCGGCCCGGTGGGCTCGGTCGCCTCCCACAGGACGTTGAACCGCTTCATGCGCTCCTGGACGTGCTCGGGTGTCATCTTCAGGAGCGTCTTGGCCGGTACGACGTCCACGTCCGGCTCTATCTCGTAGCAGAGCTGCCCGTCGAAGACGATGAAGTCGTTCGTCAGCGTCAGACGGGCCCGCTGCGGCAGTTCCGAGCGGACCGCGATGCGTGCGTCGATGCCGAGGTCCCGCTGGCTGCGGCAGAGGTCCTCCAGTTCCTCGGTGCGTTCGAGCGGATTCTTCACGAGGAACAGCCGCCGCACCCGCACTCCCCGCTTCACGGCCTCTTCCTGTGCCTTCAGATAGCGGTTGGCGGGCTCGCTGGTCCAGAAGTCGCGGTCCACCGGGGTGCTGGTGGCCTCGAGGGTGCGGGCGCAGCACGCGGTGAGGGCGATCAGCCAGTCGTGCTCCTCGCCCGGGCAGTCGGTGCTGCCCCGGCTGAGGCTCTCCATCGTGGACGCGAGCTGGGCGATCCGGTCCTGGGCGAAGTCCTTCACCAGCTGCGACTCCTGGCGGCCCACATGCGTGTAGGCGCGGGCCAGCCGCGCCACGCCGTCGGACCGCAGCACCGAGCGGTCCACCTCGCTGAACAGCTCGGTGGCCTCACTGATCCGGACGAAGGCCCCCTCGACCTCCCTGCGCATCTCCAGGTGGTACTTGTCCAGGCCCTGCTCCATCGAGTTCAGCCGCTGCTCGAAGTCCACGAGGTACTGGATGATCAGTGCCGCGCCACCGAGGACGACGGACACGGTCAGCTGCCACACCCCGTTCTTGTCCTGGTTCAGGACGTTGGTCAGGAAGTAGGTGGCACCGGCCACCACCGCCGTGACCAGTGTCTTCCGTAACAGGTTCGGTGAGCGCTGCCCCTCCTCGCTCCTCGACGTCCTGCGTGCTTCCCCTGATGACGCTCCTGACGCTCCGGTCATGTCGGTCTCCCCCCGTCACAATCGTCGGTTCGTGCCGCCCTTCAGCGCGTGCTCAGCGCCTCGTGCAGCAACGGAATGGCCTGGACGGCCAGTTGGTCGCGGATGCGCTGGACCAGGGTCTGCCACTGACGGGTGAACCCCGGCTCCCGTTCCAGCACGTCCCACAGATGACCCAGGGTGCGGTCCACGTGTGCGCGCGGCATCCACAGATGCAGCAGGTGATCGACGGCCGGGCGCAGCGCGAGGACGGCCGAGGGGCCGTCCGCCGCGCCGAGCCGGCTGCTGTCCAGCATGTGCACGACGGTCGTCAGCAGCCAGTCGTGCAGGGCGAGGTCCTCGCACAGGCCGGCCGCCGCGGCGGCCGGGACGTCCTCCGGAAGCCTCAGTTCCACGGTGCGCAGCCCGTGCTCGGCGAGGGTGAAGCGCTGAAGCGACGGCCCCTCGCCCTCGGGGGCGCGCCGCGCGACCCAGCGCAGATGGGTGCGCCGGGACTTGAAGGGTGCCTTGTGGTCGAGCAGCGGGTGGCGCAGCAGTTGGGCGAGCAGGCCCTCGGCGATCATTCCGAGGTCGAGTTCGCCGCGCGCGCCACCGCGCAGGACGCCTTCGGCGGCGGCTTGTTCGGGGAGCTTCCCGAAGGGTTCGACCAGGCCGGGCCTGACGAGGTAGTGGCCCCAGGGGCGGCGCGTGTCGGGGCCGGCGGACGGGGCGCTGAAGTAGGCGGTGGCCTGCAGGACACGGCCCTCGGTGAGCGCGGCGCGGGCGGCCACCGTGCCGACGGCGCGTACCTTGGCGCCGTTTGAGGTGGGCAGCCGGCAGTCCACGCCGGTGAGGACGTCCGGGGACAGCGCGTACAGGTTGGGCCGCTCGGAGACCCGGACGTGCTCGTCGGCGCGCAGCCTCAGCAGCTGGGCGGCGGCCCGGCCGTCCAGTGCGTGGAAGGACGGCAGCAGACAGGTCCGCACCTCGCCGCAGGCGAGCACCGGACGCGCCGACTGTCCCACGGCCGGCATCTCAGCTCCCCTCGGCGGTGAAGGCGCCGGCGGGCTCCTCGTAGAAGACGTACGTGGCGCGCTGCGCGACCGCGTCCGGCACCGCCGCGCCCTCGCGGGCGGAGCGCTCGGCGACCTGGATGAGGGCGCCCGAGTCGACGTCTATCTGGTCGAGGATGAGCCGTACGGCGTCCTCGACGGCGAGGAAGCGGTTGGGCATCAGGGTGCAGGTGCGGTACGCGCTGAACGGCGCCGCCGTCGGGTTGAGCTGGATCAGCGGCGGCAGCCGGTCCCACTCGTGGGGGAAGTCGCGGCCGTTCCAGGGGCGCGGTACGAGGACGGGTTCGCCGAGGTGGCGCAGCAGGCCGAGGCGGGCGAGCTGCCAGACGGCGGCGAGGAAGGGGCAGGACCACAGCCGCTGTCCGTCCTTCTCGGACCACAGCTCGACGTCCATGAACACGGAGTGGTTCCGGGCGGCGGTCTCCTGGGGCGGCTGCCAGCCGGTGATCTCCCCCATGGCGCTGCGTGAGCCTGGGCTGCGCTGCCCGTTGGCGAGCCAGCCGGTCTGGCTGACGGGCGGGCGGGAGCCGTAGCTGCCCGGGGGCGGTGACTCGACGAGGCGGTGCATCACGGCCTCGGCGAGCTCGATCTTGTCGGCGACGGCGCAGCCCGACTCGCGGGCCAGGTAGTCGATGGCCAGGCCGGCCCGCTCGGCCTCCTGAAGCACCACGGGGACGAGTTCGGCGGGGGTTGAGAAGCGGGTGAAGTAGTCGTCGATGAGGAAGCAGGTGCTGATGCGGGGCCGCTTGCCGCCGGTGCGGCGGGCGGCGGCGGCCCGGGCGGCGTCCACCCAGACGCGCACCTCGGCGAAGTGCTCGCGCAGCCGCTCGGGCCCGGCCTCGAAGTCCTCCATGTAGAGGTGGCCGAGTTCGAGGGAGAGGTGGGCGAGCGGTACGGACTGGGTGCGGGGCTCTGCGGTGGTCTCGCGGAACACGGCTTCCGTCACGGCTGCTCCCAGTACTTGTCGTCGGTCAGCCGGTTCGCCAGTTCGCTCAGTGCCTCCCACGTCTCCCGGTTGGCGATCTGGCTGTCGAGGACGTCCTCGTCGGTGATGAGCTGCTCGCGCCACTGCAGGACGGGCTCCAGCGGCACCGAGCCGAGCACCTGGGTGTATCCGATGCCGAGGGCGGAGGACATCTGCTTCAGGTCGCGGTCGCAGGCGCGCATCCACGCCGACTGGGTCGCCGACACCTGCGACCACAGTGCCGACTCGGGGTCGGGTACGGCGGCCCGGACGAACCGGATGACGTTCCGCAGCGCCTCCTCGTCGTGGCCGCGGGCCACCCCGCCGGCGACGATGCCGCGCTTGCCGTAGACCAGGCTCGCCGCGGCGCCCACGTGCTGCCGGGTCCAGCGGTGGAAGACCAGCCAGCGCGCCAGGACACCGCGCAGCTCGCGCTGGGAGGTGGCCTCCAGGGCCATGTCGACGGCGTAGCTGCGGCCGGCGCTGAGGTCGACGACGATGATGTCGAACTCGCCGTTGAGCCGCAGCAGGAGGTCGACGCAGCGGCGCAGGGTCTCGTCGGTGGTGGCGAACTCGCCGCCGCTGACGTCGCCGGGCATCAGCACCAGGCTGCCGGAGCCGGGGGGCCGGTTGCGCAGCACCGGGTGTTCGGTGTCGGCCCAGACGTCGATGCGGGCCGGTTCGCCGACCTCGCCGGTCAGGTAGGAGTGCAGGCCGCGGTCCTCGGCGGCCCGGCGGGCGTCGGGTACGTCGAAGACGGCCGCCGCGGTGGGCGAGCCGAAGTCGAAGTCCAGGTAGCAGACGTCGTCACCGGCCAGCGCCCGGTGGTAGGCGAGGTTGGCGCTGGTGACGGAGCGGCCCGTGCCTCCCTTGTCGGAGGCCGCGAAGACGAGCACGGTCACACCCCCTGGGCCGCGGCTTCGCGGGCCCGGGCGAGGGCGTCGAGCTGTCCGAGGACGTCGAGGGTCAACGAGCAGGCGGTGCCGGGTTGTTCGTCCACCAGCTTGCGGGCGCGGCGCAACTTGACCTCGATGCTCCTGAGTTCCATGCCTCGGTTGCCCTCGGAGGCCGGGGCGGGCTCCATCTGTTCGTTGCCGAGGAGGTGGGTGGACTCGCTCAGCAGCGCCCGCGCCAGGTCGGTGAGTTCGGCGCTGCGGATCGGCGGCTGCTTGTACATCTGGTGGACCTGGACCATCACCTCGGTGACGCGCTCGGTGATGCTCCAGGACACTTGCCCCTCGTATGCCGGGGTCTCGGGGTAGGCGGCGTGGACGTTGTCCCACAGGCCGGTGCCCTCGCCGTCGCCGATCCGGCGCCGCCACAGGTGGTCGAAGATGTCCTCGGCGAGCCGGAGCAGCCGGTCGTGGGAGCCGAGGTTGCGGGACAGCGTGCACAGCTGGATGGTCCGCTTGAGCAGCTGCGCGGAGAAGTCGCTCATGATCCACTGCATGGGCGGTCCGACGCTCTCGCTGCCCTGCAGCGGCAGGGTGACGCCGGGGTGGTGCAGCCGGACCATGGGGTCGTCCTGGGTCATGCGGCTGGTGATGCGCCCGCGCTCGGCGAGGCGTTCCATGACGCTGACGGTGCGGGTCAGGTCATCGTCGGTGGCGCGGCGCCGCATCAGGTCGTGGACGAGGATGGCGGCGACGGAGAGGGAGAAGTACTCGGATTCGAGTTTCTGGCCGGTGGTGCGCCAGGGGATGTCCTCCAGGGGCCAGCGGTCGCCGCCGAAGCGCGCGATGCCGGACCAGAACTGCTGGGTGATCTCCCAGCGCAGTCGTAACGCCTCGGCGAGCCGCTGCTGTTCGGGGTTGAGCAGGCCGAGGGTGAGCGTGCGGTCGGAGAACAGGTCCTGGATACCGTCGAGGGCGACGACGGTGAAGTAGAGGTACGGCACCGGGTTGGCGACGCCCTGGGGCTGCGGCCCGATGGGTTCGGCGGTCTCGACCTCGGGCGCGTCCCTGACGATGCTCCAGCCCCAGCCGCATTCGAAGAGCTGGTTCGGGTCCTTGAGGCCTTCCTCGACGTCGACACCGAGGACGAAGCTCTCGACGATGGCGGCGCGCAGGGCCTCGAAGCGGTCCTGGAACCTGCGCAGCACGTGCCGCTGCGACAGCCGTCCCTGGCCGAGGAGTTCGCACAGGGTGCGCCCCTGGGAGGAGTCGATGTCGAAGACGTTGATGGTGAAGGAGCGCAGCAGGCTCACCATGGCCGCCGTGAGGCGGTTGCTGGTGGCGGCGCGCACTTCCTGGATGGTCTCCAGGATGTCGCCGCGCCGGGTCTTGGACTCGTAGATCTTGAGGAAGCCGAGGGTGGCCAGGCACAGGGTGATCGACATGGAGTACGAGTCGACGACTCCGAGGTCGCGCTGTTCCTGGGTGAGGTCCCGGTCCTTGTCCCCGGACACGAAGTAGTGGCCGCCCGCGAACGTGGGTCTCTTCTCGTCGGCGTGCCTGCGCATGAACTCGGCGGTGGCCGTGACGAGGTTCGCGGGGATCTCCAGGCGCCCGCCCGCCTTCTTCATCACCCTCTGGACGTCGTCCTGTGTGGTGTCCGGGTCATCCAGGCGGAAGGCGGGGATCTCCGTGGCCGGGTACAGGATGCAGAGCAGGCGCTCGGCATCGGCGACGCTGCTTTCCCCACCCCGTTTGCCCCAGGTCCACTCCCCGCCGTCGAACGAGTGGCGGGCGATCGCCTGCCAGATGTCCAGCAGATGCTGGCGTGGCTTGATCTGCATCCCATGCCCCTCACACAGGCCGCGCTGCCATCATTGGAGGACGTGCCGTCTTCTATTGTGACGATGCGTCCTCAAACGGCCGGAATATCGGACTCCGGAATGTCGGACTCCGAATTCCTCCAGCCGTAGGCGACGATCATTCCCGAATAGCCTTCACGCACGGCGGCCGAAGCCTTGAGACGCATGGTCTTGAACTCGCCCGCGAAAGGCACGAGACTCTCGTACACCTCCAACTCTCCCACGTCGCACGCCGGGAAGAAATGCTTGCCCGCGTGATACCCGGACGAATGTTCCATGAACGCGGCGGCGAAGGGCGCGCCGGGGGCGAGGGCGCGCAGGAAGCACTCGACGGCGCGGGCGAACTCCGCGTGCGAGGTGGTCATCGACTCCGCGACGAAGAACATGGTCCCCATCGACCAGCGGCCCTGGTGCCGCACCAGGTCGAAGAGGTTGCCCGACTGGACCCGGACCACGTCGCCGAACCTGGCGCGCGGGTCCAACTCCAGTGCGCCGTATGCCTCGTTCTTGCGCAGGAGGTCCCAGAACTGGTCCCAGTTCCCGTCGTAGGAGGCGACCTGGCTCTCGAGGTAGCGGACGTTCGACGGCGAGCGCTCGTAGAGGGTGATCTCCTCGCACCAGGGGAGCATGGCGAGCGCCGGGTAGAGGTTCGCGCCGGCCCCGACGTCGATGCCCGAAACGCCGTCGGTGTCACGTCCCTGGAAATGATCGCCGAAATGATCGCCCACGATCTGAAGGATCTCCGCGTCCTCCGCCTGCAGGCCGCGGTAATTGTGGTCGACGTAGGCAATGGGGTCGAATGCGGCCCATGATACGTCCGCATTCAGCTGTACATCCCCCGGCGATCTGAAGGTCATTGGTCGAGCGTACCAATCGGAAGACCGGGCGGGATCCCCCTTGGGCCAACCGGGCGACGCAGTTACGCCACTTGGGGCGCACCGGGGGCGCATCGGGGCGAATGACTTATTGGACCTGATCCTGCCTTGAACGGGCTGGATCGTCCCGCTCAAGATGGTCGGAAATCTGTCGAACACACCCGAACGGCAGACAGCGCGCGTCCCACTCGTACCACCCGTACGGACGGTCACTCGCGCTTGACTCCATTCCGCAGGGGGGCGGCATGACTGTGTTTCCAGAGGAACGTTTCCCTTCGCCTGGCGGGCCCACCGGACCGGCTCTGTTCCACGATCGGGCGTTCGTCGACCGCCCCCTGACGATGCGGGGGGTCACGGAGGACGACCTGCCCCAGCTGGTGCGGGTGGACAGGGAGGCGTTCCCCGACGAGCCGTATCCCTACTTCGTGCTGCGCCAGCTGTTCGACCTGCACGGGGACTGCCTGCTGGTGCTGGACGACGGGCAGAGCCTGCACGGGTACGTCCTGTACGTCACCACGCCGGACCGCTACCGGAGCTGGATCGTCAGCCTCGGTGTGACCCGGGACCAGCGGGGGCGTGGGCTCGGCCGGCGGCTGATGCTGGAGGTGCTGCGCCGGCTGCGGGCCGAAGAGGTGCGCGAGGTGCGGCTGACGGTGGAGCCGGCGAACGCGGCCGCGATCATGCTCTACCGGTCGCTGGGCTTCTCGTCCGACGAGGGGGTGCGCAAGGACTACTTCGGGGCCGGAGAGGACCGGCTCATCATGACGCTGGGACTGTGAAGCGCCGTACGTACCGCCGCTGCCAGGGCGTTTCCACGGCGTGCCGGTCGTAGTGGGCGCGCACATGGGCGACGGCCCGCTCCGGCGGTACGCCGTCCAGTACGGCGAGGCAGGCGAGCGCGGTGCCGGTACGGCCGCGTCCGCCGCCGCAGGCGACCTCGACGCGCCCGCATGCGGCCCGCTCCCATGCCTCGGTCAGCAGCCGCCGGGCCTCGCCACGGCTGCTGGGCAGCCAGAAGTCGGGCCACCGCAGCCAGTCGGAGGCCCAGGGCACGTCCGGGGGCCGCTTGCCGAGCAGATACAGCCCGTAGGTGGGTGCGGGCCCGTCCGGCACGGGCCGCCGAAGGCCCCGCCCGCGCACCAGCCGCCCGGACGGCAGCCGCAGGACGCCGGGCGCCTCGGGGTCCCAGCCTTCGCCGTCGGCCGTGCCGGTGCCGTTGTCCGGTCGGGGATCGCTCATCGGTCCAGTGTCGGCCGGCGGGCCCGCGCGGGCGGGCCGTTTCGCGGGCGGCGGACGGACGGGCGCGTCGGCGGCCCTCGGCCACCGCTCTCGCTGCCACCATCCTGGGGAGGGGGCAAGCCGCCCCCGAGCCGAACAGGTCGGCCGTCCCGGCTCTCCACGGCCACCGCCATGGCCGGCGCAGCGCCGGGAAAAGGAACACGTCCGGGAGCCCTGATGCCCTTCCCCGCCCCGCTGACCGGAGTAGTCCCGCCCGTCTGCACCCCTTTGACACCGGACCGCGAGGTGGATGTGCCCTCGCTGCTGCGGCTGGTGGACCATCTGCTGAACGGCGGGGTGGACGCCCTGTTCGTGCTCGGGTCGTCCGCCGAGGCCGCCCACCTCACGGACCGTCAGCGCGCTGTCGTGGTCGAGTCGGTGGTGGCCCATGTCGCGGGGCAGGTGCCGGTACTGGCCGGGGCCATCGACATGACGACACCCCGGGTGCTGGACCACGTGGCGTATGTGACACGGGCGGGGGCGGACGCGGTCGTCGTGACGGCGCCGTTCTACACGCGGACGCACCCCGCGGAGATCGCCCGGCACTACCGGCTGGTCGCCCACCGCTCCCCCGTGCCGGTCGTCGCCTACGACATCCCCGTCTCCGTGCACGTGAAGCTGGGCCCGGAGCTGGTGCTGGAGCTGGCGGGGGACGGGACACTGGCCGGGCTGAAGGACTCCAGCGGCGACCTGGCCGGTCTGCGTGCGGTCGTGACGGGGGTGCGGTCGCGTCCCGCGCTCACCGGGTTCAGCGCGCTGACGGGTTCGGAGCTGGTCGTGGACTCGGCACTGGCGCTCGGCGCGGACGGGGCGGTACCCGGGCTGGCCAACGTGGACCCGGAGGGCTATGTCCGCCTGGACCGGCTGTGCCGCGCGGGTGACTGGGAGGCGGCGCGGGCGGAACAGGAGCGGCTGTGCGCGCTGTACGGCATGGTCGGCGTCGGGGACCCGGCCCGGATGGGCGGGAGTTCGTCGGCGCTGGGGGCGTTCAAGGCGGCGTTGCATCTGCGCGGGGTGATCGCGTGTCCGGCGACGGCGGAGCCGCAGGTGCCGCTCACGCAGGAGGAGCGGGAGGGGGTGGGGAAGTGTCTCGCGGCGGCCGGGCTGCTGTGACGGTCACTCCGGGTCGGCGAGAGGGATGCGCCGGACCCGGATCGCCTCGGTGACCGTTGCCCGTCCCCTGCTCCCCAGCGTCTCCGCCACCGATTCCCCCTCCCCCCGCCGTCGGGCCGTCACGGGGCCGGGTGACCGGTGCCCCGTCGTGACGGCTAGGACACCGTGCGGGCCGCCGCGAGCAGGCGGGTCACGTCCTGCGAGCAGATCGTCAGGGCCGCGCCCACCGTGGCCAGGACGTCGCGTTCCGCGGGGGTGTAGGGGCCGTCGGCGAGGGCGATGCGGGCGCCCTGGAGGAGGATCGACTCACGGCCGGTGGGGGCGAGGTGCGGGGCGAGCGGGTCCAGGGCCTCGTGCAGCTCTATGGCCAGGCTCGCGCCGCCGCCCGGTTCGCCGCAGACCCGGCCGGTGTCGGCGGCCACGGCGTCGACCAGGGCGCTGAGCCCGTCCGCCGTGCAGTCGTCGAAGCCGGCGGAGCGGACGGCGGCGGCGGCCGTCTCCAGGGACGTACGGGAGCAGGTGCCGCCCGCGGCGAGGACCGCCAGGGCCACGGTGTGGACGGCGTCGCGGAGCATCGCGGCGAAGCGGGTGGTGGTCGGGTGGTCGAGGACGTCCGTGCCGTAGTGGTGGCCGCAGGCCGCGCACTCCACGACCGGACCCGTCTCCCCGCGCGGCACGACGGGCAGGCCGGCGAGGGTGAGGCGGCGGCGTCCGGTGAGGCGCTGGTAGTTGCGGTCGCCCCCGCAGCCGGGGCAGAAGAACTCGCCGTCGCCGACGGTGGTCCACGCGGTGCGAACGCCGAGGACCTGCGAAATGCGGCCCTTGCGGGCTTCTGGGCCGTTGCGTCCCCGTCCTGGCAGCACGTCGCACCTCCGTCCTCGCCGCGGCAACATCGCCGCTGCTGGCGTGATGTTAGCCACATTGTTGAGGCGGAGTCAGTACCCCGGACGAGACCTCCTCGTGATCTTCGGCCGAAATGGCCGGTGCACGACACGGCCCCGTCCGCCTCAGAAGGCGGACGGGGCCGTGAACGTGGAGGTCAGAGGGTCAGCGGGCGGCTCGGTTGACCGCGGAGACGACCGCCTTCAGCGAGGCACGTGTCGTATTCGCGTCGATGCCGATCCCCCACAGGACCTTTCCGTCGATCGCGCATTCGATGTACGAGGCGGCCTGCGCGGAGGCGCCCTCACTCATCGTGTGCTCCTGGTAGTCCAGCAGGCGTACGTCGATGCCGATGGACTGCAGGGCGTCGAAGAACGCGGAGATCGGGCCGTTGCCGGTGCCGGTCAGGACGGTGTCCTCGCCGTCGACGGTGGCCTCGACCGTCAGGGTGTCGACGCCGTCCTTGTCGGTGGTCGTCTGACCCGTCCTCACCTGGATGCGGCCCCACGGGTTGTCCGGGTTCGGCAGGTACTCGTCCTGGAAGACGTCCCAGATCTCCTTCGGCGTGATCTCGCCGCCCTCGGCGTCCGTCTTCGCCTGGATGATCTTCGAGAACTCGATCTGCATCCTGCGCGGCAGGTCCAGCTTGTGGTCGTTCTTCAGGACGTAGGAGATACCGCCCTTGCCGGACTGCGAGTTGACGCGGATGACGGCCTCGTAGGAGCGGCCGACGTCCTTGGGGTCGATCGGCAGGTAGGGCACCGCCCACTCGATGTCGTCGACCGTGACGCCCTTGGCCTTCGCGTCCGCCTCCATGGCGTCGAAGCCCTTCTTGATGGCGTCCTGGTGGGAGCCGGAGAAGGACGTGTAGACGAGGTCCCCGATGTAGGGGTGGCGCGGGTGGACCTCCATCTGGTTGCAGTACTCCCAGGTACGGCGGATCTCGTCGATGTGGGAGAAGTCGATCTGCGGGTCGACGCCCTGGGAGAAGAGGTTCATGCCCAGGGTGACCAGGTCGACGTTGCCGGTGCGCTCGCCCTGGCCGAACAGGCAGCCCTCGACGCGGTCGGCGCCCGCCATCACCGCCAGCTCGGCTGCGGCGACGGCCGTGCCGCGGTCGTTGTGCGGGTGGGCGGACAGGCAGACGAACTCGCGGCGGGAGAGGTTGCGGTGCATCCACTCGAAGCGGTCCGCGTGCGTGGACGGGGTCGAACGCTCCACGGTGGCGGGCAGGTTGAGGATGATCTCGCGGTCCGGGCCGGGCTGCCAGACGTCCATGACCGACTCGCAGACCTCCAGGGCGAAGTCCAGCTCGGTGTCGGTGAAGATCTCGGGGCTGTACTGGTAGCCGAACTCGGTCTCGGGGCCCAGCAGCTTCTCCGCGTACTCCATCACCAGCCGGGTGCCGTCGACGGCGATCTGCCTGATCTCGTCCTTGGAACCGCGGAAGACGACCCGGCGGAAGACCGGGGCGGTCGCGTTGTACAGGTGGACGTTGGCGCGCCGCGCGCCCTTCAGGGACTCCACGGTCCGCTCGATCAGGTCCTCGCGGGCCTGGGTCAGGACGGAGATCGTCACGTCCTCCGGGATCGCGCCCTCCTCCTCGATGATGGAGCGCACGAAGTCGAAGTCGGTCTGGCCGGAGGCCGGGAAGCCGATCTCGATCTCCTTGTAGCCCATCTTCACCAGCAGGTCGAACATGGCGCGCTTGCGCACCGGCGACATGGGGTCGATCAGGGCCTGGTTGCCGTCGCGCAGGTCGGTGGAGAGCCAGCGCGGGGCCCTGGTGATCCGCTGGTCGGGCCAGGTGCGGTCGGGGATGTCGACCTGCTCGTACGGCCGGTACTTGTGGATCGGCATGGAGGTGGGCTGCTGGCGGTTCGCCATGATGCGTGGGCTCCTCAAGGGGTCCGGAAGGACGGCCGACGACGCAACGCCAAGCACCGCGGGGAGGGAGTCGGCCTCGACTACAGGCCCTCGCCGCGGCAGCTAAGGAGAAGCAGCCCGAAACGCATGATGCTCCGCATGCTAGCCGAGGCGCGCCGGATGCGAAGGCCTGTATCAGTATGCGGGACCAGGGGCAGCTTTCGGACAAAGAGTTCTTAAAGTCACATTTGCCGTGCGGTCCCCGCTCGGCGACAGTCCTGCGGACCCCCGGCACGCGCGGCGACGTGCAGGAGTCGGTGCCGCTTGGTCGCGGGCTGCCGGGCGGTCCGACGCGGGCGCGCTCCAGTCACCGTTTGCCCGGTACGTCCCCGGGTACTGCGATCCGTCGTCGACCCCTCGTCCAGGACCGCACACCCACGGGAGGCCCGTATGTCCGCCCCCATCCCGTCCGCGTCCAAGGTGGCCGTGATCACCGGATCCGACTCCGGTATCGGCCGCGCCACCGCCGTCCGCCTGGCCGAGGCGGGGATGGACATCGGCATCACCTGGCACAGCGACCAGAAGGGCGCCGAGCAGACCGCCGAGGAGGTCCGCGGCAAGGGGCGGCGGGCCGCCGTGGCCCAGGTGGACCTCACCCGGCTTCCCGAGGCCGCCGACAGGGTCGACGCACTGTGCGAGGAACTCGGCCGCATCGACGTCCTGGTCAACAACGCCGGTACGGGCACCATGACCCCCTTCCTGGACCTGGGCCTGGACGATGTGCGCCGGGTCCTGGACGTCGACCTGCTCGGCCCGTTCCTGTGCGGTCAGCGCGCGGCGCGGAGGATGATCCGGCAGGGCGACGGCGGCCGGATCGTCAACGTGACCTCCGTGCACGAACACCAGCCGCGGGTGGGTGCGGCCCCGTACTGCGCGGCCAAGGGCGGTCTCGGCCTGCTCACCCAGGTCATGGCCCTGGAACTGGCCGCGCACGGCATCACCGTGAACGCGGTGGCGCCCGGCGAGATCGCCACGCCCATGACCGGGCAGGAGGACACGGACATGCACACCGAGCGCCGGCCCGGGGTTCCGCTCGGGCGGCCGGGTGACGCCCGCGAGGTGGCGGCCGTGATCGCCTTCCTCGCCGGCCCCGACGCCTCCTACGTCACCGGCGCCTCCTGGAGCGTGGACGGCGGCATGCTCCGCATGGGCCCGATGGCCGGCTCCCATATGGCCGGTGACGACTGGCGGCGCCCCTGACCCGGGACGGCGGCCGTGAAGCGAGAGGGCGGGCTCAGTCCACCCCGCGGATCCGCCCCACCAGCCCCGCCCCCGCGATCCCGATCAGCGCCGCCACCAGGTAGAGGACCCGGTATCCCCCGAGGTAGGTGACGATCGGTGCCGCCAGCGCGGGGGCCGCGACCTGGGGCAGGGCGTTGGCGACATTGATGACCCCCAGGTCCTTGCCCCGGTCCAGTGCCCTCGGCAGGACATCCGTCATCAGGGCGAAGTCCACCGACGTGAACACCCCGAAGCCCACGCCCAGCACCGCCGCCGCCACGATCGCCCCCGGCCAGGTCTGCCAGGCCGACAGGGCGGCCGTCGCCACCGCCATCAGCACCCCGGACCAGATCACGAACGGCTTGCGGCGGCCCACCCGGTCCGACCAGACTCCGCCGACCACGACCGTCGCCAGCAGCGTCACCCCGTTCACCGCCGTGAGGATCAGGACGCCCTGGTCAGGGTCGTGGTAGTGGACGCGGTCCCGCAGGTAGTAGAGCAGGTACAGCAGGACCAGGGCGTTGCTGAGGTTGATCAGGAAGCGGGTCAGCCAGGCCCAGCCCAGATCCGGGTGGCGGCGCGGGCTCAGCCAGAAGCCGGCCAGGAAGCCCCGCCAGGACCAGGGCGGGCGGGCCGCCACCGGCAGCCGCAGATCCCGGTGGGCGAGGACGTACGGCAGGACGCCCGCCACCGTGAACACCGCGCACGCCGCGTAGCCCGCCCCGGTGCCCCCGGCCGCCGTCGCCAGCCCCGTCCCGCCGACCACGCCGAGGATCTGCGCCGCCCCCAGCCAGCCGCCCACCGAACCCCGCTGCGGCCGGGGCACCCGGTCCGGTACCGCCGCCGTCACCGCCGCGAACGCCGCGTTCAAGGTCAGCTGCACCAGGCACCAGCCGAGCGCCATGGTCCAGGGGCCGCCCGCGCCCGCGAGCAGCAGCAGCGACACCGCGCCGCCCGCGGTACCGGCCACGATCCACGGGGTACGGCGGCCCCGGCGCGCCGTCGTCCGGTCCGACAGGGCGCCGAAGAACGGGTTCGCCACCAGCGACACCGCCGCGCCCGCGCCCGTCACCCAGGCCAGCATCGTCTCCTTGGACATCCCGGAGCCGGGCGCGAAGTCCTTCGCCTGGGAGGCCAGCAGGATCTGCAGCGGGCCGTACCAGCCGACCCAGATCGCCCCGTTGGCCAGCGACAGGGCGGCGGTCCAGCCCCGGCCGACCCGTCGGACGGGTTCGGCGAGGGCGTCGACGTCGGGCAGGGCCCGGTCGGCCGTCGTCATCCTCGGGCCCGCAGAAGGTCCCGGAACCAGCCGTAGGACGCCTTCGGCGTCCTCTCCAGCGTCTTGTGGTCCACGTGCACCAGCCCGAACCGGCGCGCGTACCCCTCGGCCCACTCGAAGTTGTCCAGCAGCGACCAGACGAAGTAGCCGCGCACGTCGACACCCGCCGCCAGAGCCCGGTGCAGGGCCCGGATGTGCCCGTCCAGGTAGGCGATGCGCTCCTGGTCGTCGACGCCCTCGTAGGAGCAGCCGTTCTCGGTGATGACCACGGGCGGCAGCCGGTCGCCGTAGCGCGCGCGGAAGCCGGTCAGCAGCTCGGTGAGCGCCTCGGGGACCACCGGCCAGCCGAAGTCGGTGACCGGGTGGCCCTCGATCTCCCGGACGGAGAAGGGCAGTTCGGCGGGGAGTGTCAGGCCGCCGAACTCGATCTCCGCGCCCTGTGGGGCGCCCACCCGCGTCGGCGCGTAGTAGTTGATCCCGTACCAGTCGACCGGCTCCGCGATCACCTTCAGGTCCGCGTCGACGTCTTCGGGGTTTCCCGGCATCAGCTCGCCGATGCCTTCCGGGTACCGGCCGAGCAGCAGCGGGTCCGAGAACAACCGGTTCAGCAGGATGTCGTAGAACTCCGCCGCCTCCACGTCCTCCTGCTTCTGGGACGCCGGCCACGTCGGGCCGTGCGAGTTGGCGATCCCGATGTCGCTCGCCCCGGCCGCGCGCAGCGCCCGTACGGCCAGGCCGTGGGCCAGCAGCTGGTGGTGGGCCACCGGCAGGGCGTCGAACATCAGCTGCCTGCCGGGCGCGTGCGCCCCCAGAGCGTGGCCCAGCAGCGTGTGCTCGGCGGGTTCGTTGAGGGTGATCCACTTGTGCACGCGGTCGCCGAGACGGCCGGCCACCACCGACACGTACTCGGCGAAACGCGACGCCGTGTCCCGCTGGAGCCAGTCCAGCGTGACCGGCAGGTCCCAGTGGAAGAGGGTCACGACCGGGCGTACGCCCGCCGCGCACAGCTCGTCGACCAGGCGGTCGTAGAAGTCGAGGCCGCCGGGGGTGTTCACCCGGGGCCAGGAGACGGAGAAGCGGTACGCGTCCACGCCCAGGCCGGCCAGGAGCGCCACGTCCTCGCGGTAGCGGTGGTAGTGGTCGCAGGCCACCTCCGCGGTCGAGCCGTCCTTCACCCGGCCGGGCTCGGCGGTGAAGGCGTCCCACACCGAGGGCTCGCGCTCGTCGGCCGCCCCCTCGATCTGGTGGGCCGAGGTGGACACGCCCCACAGGAAGCCCGGCGGGAACTGAGGTATCGGATCCGTCGCCATGCGCTCGTCTGTCGCCATGCGCGGATCATCCTTACCGCCGGTAACAGAAGTCAACGGGCAGGCGTGAACAAGCAGTCAGGCCCCTTCCTTCAGTACCCGCGAGACCAGTTGCCGTTGCTCCTCGGTCAGCCGGGGATCGGCGGCGTACACCGTCCTGCCGTCCACGGTGATCTGGTAGCTGAACCCGTCGGGAACCCCCGCGGGGGGCGCGCCCTGGCCGGCTGCGAGCGCGCGCTCGGCCAGGGCATGCCACTCGGGTGCGTCGGGCCGCCCCGAGGTGTCCACCTCGGCCTGCCGCTCGATGCCCGCGAAACCGCCCGTGCGCCTGACGTGAATACGCATGGGTGTCTGTGTAGTACAGAACTACGCGGTCGGCACCCCCACCTCCTCCCAGGCCTTGAGCACCGCCTCCTGTTCCTGGCCGGTGGCGCCGTAGCGGGACTTGGCGGCCGTCACGGTCAGCTTCGCGAAGTCCGCGAAGGTCGCGTCCTGCTGAAGTTCGCCGCCGGTGAGCACGTCGTACCAGATCTGCCCGGCCCGCTCCCAGGCGTGCCCGCCGAGCGCGGTGGCGACCAGGTAGAAGGCGTGGTTGGGGATGCCGGAGTTGATGTGCACGCCGCCGTTGTCCTGGCTGGTCCTCACGTACCCGGCCATGGTCGCGGGCTGCGGGTCCTTGCCGAGCGCCGGGTCGTCGTACGCGGTGCCCGGCGCCTTCATGGAGCGCAGCGCCGTGCCGTTCACGTGCGGGGCGAGGAGTCCGGCGCCGATCAGCCAGTCGGCCCGGTCGGCGGTCTGGCCGAGGGTGTACTGCTTGATCAGCGAGCCGAAGACGTCCGAGACCGACTCGTTGAGGGCACCCGACTGGCCGAAGTAGGCCAGGTTCGCCGTGTACTGGGTGACACCGTGGGTGAGTTCGTGCCCGATGACGTCCACCGGCAGGGTGAAGTCGAGGAAGACCCTGCCGTCCCCGTCGCCGAACACCATCTGCTCGCCGTTCCAGAAGGCGTTGTCGTAGTCCTCGCCGAAGTGCACGCTGGCGTCCAGCGGGAGGCCCTTGCCGTCGATGGAGTCGCGGCCGTACGCCGTCCGGTACAGCTCGAAGGTGGCGCCGAGGCCCGCGTAGGCCCGGTTGACGGTGGCGTCCTTGCCGGGCTCGTCGCCCTCGCCGCGGACCTTCTTCCCCGGCAGCGTCTGGTGGTGCCCCGCGTCGTAGATGGTGCGGTGCGGCTGGCCGGCGGTGTCCTGGGGCGGGACCGCCGCGGGTGCGCCGATGACCGTGGTCAGCCGGCGGCGGGTGCGCTCCAGGGCGTCGCGCTCCAGGGTGCGGCGCGCGGGACTGGCGAGCGCGGCGTCCTCGTGCTGGGCGAGCTTGTCGAGGACGTGCGGTGGCACGATGGTGCAGAAGACGGGCCCGTGGCCCCCGTGACTGGTCATGTGCCGCACCATTGCACTGCGTCACCGCTCTGTCACCCCTCGCAACCATGATTGATGAAAAGGCGCGATACGGAGCGGTGTGTTCCACGAAGAGGTGGTATGGGTCTCCGCGCCCGAGGGCGGCGGCCCGCGGCGGCGAAGTCACCCGAGCGGCGGTGCAAGGCCGCGACGAAAAGCCCTACGGCTCTGTCGGCCCCGCGTCGTACTCTTGAAGTCGCGAGGTCGCCGTCAGTCGCGCGGCCGTACGGAGGAGGAATCGCAGGCCTACAGAGCCGGCCCATGACTCAGACACCCACAGCTCACACCCCCGCGCAGGGGCAGGCGAGTGCACAGATCACCGTCCCCGCCCAGCACCCGATGGTGATGGTGCTGGGTTCCGGCGACTCGCTGCTGCGCGTGATCGAGACGGCCTTCCCCGGGGTCGACATCCATGTCCGGGGCAACGAGATCAGCGCGGTCGGCGACGCGACGGAGGTCGCCCTGATCCAGCGCCTGTTCGCAGAGATGATGCTGGTGCTCCGCACCGGGCAGCCGATGACGGAGGACGCAGTGGAACGCTCGATCGCCATGCTCCGGGCGGGCGAGAACGGCGAGGCCGCGCAGGAGACCCCGGCGCAGGTGCTGACGCAGAACATCCTGTCGTCGCGCGGCCGCACCATCCGCCCGAAGACGCTCAACCAGAAGCGGTACGTGGACGCGATCGACAAGCACACGATCGTCTTCGGCATCGGCCCTGCGGGCACGGGCAAGACCTACCTCGCCATGGCGAAGGCGGTGCAGGCCCTGCAGTCCAAGCAGGTCACCCGCATCATCCTGACCCGTCCGGCGGTGGAGGCGGGCGAGCGCCTCGGCTTCCTGCCCGGCACCCTCTACGAGAAGATCGACCCCTACCTGCGCCCGCTGTACGACGCGCTGCACGACATGCTCGACCCCGACTCGATCCCCCGGCTGATGGCCGCGGGCACGATCGAGGTCGCCCCGCTCGCGTACATGCGCGGTCGCACGCTCAACGACGCCTTCATCATCCTGGACGAGGCCCAGAACACGAGCCCCGAGCAGATGAAGATGTTCCTCACCCGCCTCGGCTTCGACTCGAAGATCGTGATCACGGGTGACGTCACCCAGGTCGACCTCCCGGACGGCACCAAGAGCGGTCTGCGCCAGGTCCAGGAGATCCTGGAGGGCGTCGAGGACGTCCACTTCTCCCGGCTGTCGTCGCACGATGTCGTACGGCACAAGCTGGTCGGCCGTATCGTCGACGCGTACGAGCAGTACGACAGCAAGCACGGCACCCAGAACGGCACGCACAAGGGCCAGAACCGGGGCAAGGCCGGGCACAAGGGGAAGTAGAGACCGAGCACCACATGTCGATCGACGTCAACAACGAGTCCGGAACCGAGGTCGACGAGCAGGCGATCCTCGACATCGCCCGCTACGCGCTCGCACGGATGCGCATCCACCCGCTCTCCGAGCTCTCGGTGATCGTCGTGGACGCCGACGCCATGGAGCAGCTGCACGTGCAGTGGATGGACCTGCCGGGGCCCACGGACGTCATGTCCTTCCCGATGGACGAGCTGCGGCCGCCGTCCAAGGACGACGACGAGCCCCCGCAGGGCCTGCTCGGCGACATCGTGCTGTGCCCCGAGGTCGCCGCCAAGCAGGGCGCCGAGGCCCCGACGCAGCACTCCATGGACGAGGAGCTGCAGTTGCTCACCGTCCACGGGGTGCTGCACCTGCTGGGCTACGACCACGAGGAACCGGACGAGAAGGCCGAGATGTTCGGTCTGCAGGCCGCCATTGTGGACGGCTGGCGCGCGGAGAGGGGCCTGACGGGCCCGTCCCCGGCCCCCACCGTGTCATGAGCCCCCAGCTCGTCGTCGGCGCGATCGCCCTGGTCGTCGTCGCCTGGCTCGCCGCCTGCGCGGAGGCGGGCCTGGCGCGCGTCTCCAGCTTCCGCGCCGAGGAGGCCGTCAGGGCGGGCCGACGCGGCAGCGCCAAGCTCGCCCAGGTCGCCGCGGACCCGACCCGCTATCTGAACG
Organism: Streptomyces sp. NPDC093984; assembly: GCF_044764595.1. Lineage (NCBI taxonomy): Bacteria > Bacillati > Actinomycetota > Actinomycetes > Kitasatosporales > Streptomycetaceae > Streptomyces > Streptomyces sp. NPDC093984. Next base: position 777,176 of record NZ_JBIWIM010000003.1, read on the forward strand.
TGGCGCTGCTGGTCCGTGTCGCCTGCGAGATGGCCGCCGCCGCGCTGGTCACCTACGCCTGCCTGAAGGAGCTCAGCGGGACCGCCGAGGCCCTGCTGGTGGCGATCGCGGTCATGGTCCTGGTGTCGTACGTCGCCGTCGGCGTCTCCCCGCGCACGATCGGCCGCCAGCACCCGCTGAACACGGCCACGGTGGCGGCGTACGTCCTGGTGCCGCTGGCCCGGATCATGGGCCCGATCCCGTCCCTCCTCATCCTCATCGGTAACGCGCTCACCCCCGGCAAGGGCTTCCGCCGCGGCCCCTTCGCCTCCGAGGCGGAGCTGCGCGCCCTGGTCGACCTCGCCGAGAAGGAGTCCCTGATCGAGGCCGAGGAGCGCCGCATGGTGCACTCGGTGTTCGAGCTGGGCGACACCCTCGTGCGGGAGGTGATGGTGCCGAGGACGGACCTGGTCACCATCGAGCGCTTCAAGACGATCCGCCAGGCCCTCACCCTGGCCCTGCGCTCCGGTTTCTCGCGCATCCCGGTCACCGGGGAGAGCGAGGACGACGTCGTCGGGATCGTGTACCTGAAGGACCTGGTCCGCAAGACGCACATCAGCCGGGACGCCGAGTCGGAGCTGGTGTCCACCGCCATGCGGCCGGCCGCCTTCGTGCCCGACACCAAGAACGCGGGAGACCTGCTGCGCGAGATGCAGAAGGATCGCAACCACGTCGCCGTCGTCATCGACGAGTACGGCGGCACGGCCGGCATCGTCACCATCGAGGACATCCTCGAGGAGATCGTCGGCGAGATCACCGACGAGTACGACCGCGAGCTGCCGCCGGTGGAGGAGCTGGGCGACGACCGCTACCGGGTCACCGCCCGTCTGGACATCGGCGACCTGGGCGAGCTGTACGGGCTCGAGGCGTTCGACGACGAGGACGTGGAGACCGTCGGCGGTCTGCTCGCCAAGGCCCTGGGCCGGGTGCCCATCGCCGGGGCGTCGTCCGTGGTGGAGCTTCCGGACGGCCGGGAACTGCGCCTGACGGCGGAGGCCGCGGCGGGCCGCCGCAACAAGATCGTGACGGTGCTGGTCGAGCCGGTGGGCCCGGTGGATCCCGCCGAGGACGAGGAGAAGAAGCCCGAGTGACCCCGCAGGAGCTGCGCGCCTTCTGTCTGTCGTTCAACGCGGCGGTGGAGGACTTCCCGTTCAACCCGGACACCTCGGTCTTCAAGGTGCAGGGCAAGCTCTTCGCGCTGACGGACCTTCAGGCGCGGCCCCTGAAGGTCAACCTCAAGTGCGACCCGGACGACGCGGTGCGGCTCCGCCGCGAGCACGAGGGCCTGATCGTCCCCGGCTGGCACATGAACAAACGCCACTGGAACACGGTCACGGTCGACGGCGAACTCCCGGACCGCCTGGTCCGGGAGCTCATCGAGGACTCGTACGACCTGGTCGTCGCCGGCCTACCGCGCGCCGACCGCCTCCGCCTCGACCGCCCCTGAGCCGCTCGCACGCCGGGTGCGCAGTCCCAGCGCCACCAGCACCGCCGCCACCAGGACGATCACCGCGTCCAGCGCGATCACCGTGTGCACGCCCGACAGCAGGTCCGTCGAGGTGGTGGCAAGGACGCCGAGGAGCGGGATGCCGACCGTGATGCCGACCTGCTGGGTGGAGGTGACCAGGCCGGTGGCCAGGCCCTGCTCCTCGTCCGGGACACCCGAGGTGACCGTCAGGCCGTAGGAGATGATCGCGCCCAGGTGGCACATGCTGGCCAGGGAGACGGCGGCCGTGGCGAGCCACACCGACCAGACGTGGCTGTTCAGGCCCAGCAGGCCGGCGATCAGCGCGCCCTGCCCGGCGAGCGAGCCGACCAGCGTGCGGCGGGCGCCGAAGCGGCCGATCACCTTGGGGGCGTATGTGCCCGCCACCGCCGACAGCACGCCCTGGAAGCCGAAGACCAGACCGGTCTCGAAGGCGGACAGACGCAGGACCTCCTGCAGGTAGAGGGTCAGCACGAAGACCACCGTCGACATCATCGAGAAGGTGACCAGGCCGCCCAGGTTGCCCCACGCCACCGTGCGGCGGCGCAGCATGGGCAGCGACACCAGGGGCTGCGCGGTGCGGGACTCGACCAGGGCGAACGCCGTCAGCAGAAGGGCGCCGACGACCAGCGTCACGATGACGTCCGCGCGGCCGAAGCCGTGGTCGGCGGCCGTCGACAGGGCGTAGATCAGAGAGAGCAGGCCGCCGGTGACGGTGATCGCGCCGGGTATGTCGAGGCGCGGAAGCTCGGGGGTGCGGGACTCGGGCAGCAGGCCGGGGGCGAGCGGGAGCACGATCAGCGCGAAGACCGACAGCAGGCCCATGGTGGAGCGCCAGCCGAGGGCGTCGGTGAGGACGCCGCCCGCGACCATGCCGACCGTGAAGCCCAGCGACAGCAGCGTGCCGGAGATGCCGAGGGCGCGGTCGCGGGCCGGGCCCTCCGGGAAGGTGGTGGTGAGCAGCGACATCCCGGTGGGCACGATCGCCGCCGCGCCGAGGCCCTGAAGGGCGCGGCCCGCCAGGAACGAGGCCGGGTCCCAGGCGAAGGTCGCGAGCAGCGAGGCGGCGCCGAACAGGGCCAGGCCGGTCAGGAACAGCCTGCGGCGCCCGTAGAGGTCGCCGATCCGGCCGAACAGGAGCAGGAAGCCACCGGAGGGCAGGGCGAACGCGGTGACCGCCCACTGAAGGGCGGAACGGCTCATTCCCAGGTCGTCGCCGAGGACGGGCAGCGCCACGTTCAGGACGGAGAAGTCCAGCGCGACCGTGAACTGGGCCGCGCACAGCACGAAGAGGACGAGTTTGTCGCGCGTCGACAGCCGGGGGTTGTCGAGTGGTTCGCGTGCGGGGGTGGTTGAGGTGGAGGTGTCGATCGCCATGGGCAAGAGCCTCGTGCGAACGGAACATCCGTGGGGAGTCGGCACTTATGGTGGTGCTGGCACCACCAGACAGGACGGGGGGATCCGTACGTGCCCGAGGACGCGCTGAAGAGCCATCGGCTGCGGGAGTTGCGCGAGTTCCTGATGAGCAGGCGCGCCCGGGTCACCCCGGCGGAGGCCGGACTGCCCGCCGGCGGGCCGCGGCGCCGTACGCCCGGTCTGCGCCGCGAGGAGGTCGCCGTGCTGGCCGGGGTGGGCGTCTCCTGGTACCAGTGGCTGGAGCAGGGTCGGGACATCTCCGTCTCCCCGCAGGTACTGGACGCGGTGGCGCGGGTGCTGCGGCTCAGCAACGCCGAGCGCCGGCATCTGTACGTCCTGGCCGGGCTGAACCCGCCCGCGCCCGAACCGGCGCCCGATCACGGCTGCGAGGGCATGCGGCGGCTGATCGACGCCTGGATGCCGTATCCGGCCCACATCATGGACCGGTACTACAACTGCGTGATGTACAACGACGCCGCGGGCTGGGTGCTCGGGATGCGGCCGGAGATCACGCAGAACTGCATCGTCGACTTCTTCACCGACCCGCTGTACCGCTCCCGCTCCCACAGCTGGGAGCAGAACGCGCACACGGTCGTCGCACAGTTCCGGGCGATGTGCTCGGACAACCCCGACGACGAGGGGTTCCGGGCAGTGCTGGCCGAACTCAGGGCGGTGAGCCCGGAGTTCGCCGAGCTGTGGGAGCGGCGGGACATCAAGGACGCCGGGGTGGTCCGCAAGGAGCTGGACCATCCGCTGGTGGGGCTGCTGTGCGTGGAGTCGACGGCGCTGAAGGTGCCGGCGCGGCCCGACCTGACGATCGTGCTCCACACCCCGCTGGAGGAGGCGAACACCACGGCGAAGCTGGAGTGGCTGGCCTCGCCGCAGGGCAGGCGCGGGGCGATGTACCCCGTGGCGGGATGACCTCGGCGTTGTCCCGTCACGGGACGACTTCGGCGGTACCCCGTCGCGGGACGACCTCGGCGGTACCCCGTCGCGGATGACCGCGGCGTACCCCGTCGCGGGACGACCTCGGCGGTACCCCGTCGCGGGACGACCGCGGCGGTACCCCGTCGCGGATGACCGCGGCGTACCCCGTCGCGGGACGACCTCGGCCGCTCTTCGTATGCTCGTGGCATGACCGACAGCAATGCGCTCGACCCCGAGGACCGCAAGATCGTCACCCTGGCCCGTTCGGCGCGGGCCCGCAACGGCGTGCCGGAGGGGGCCGCGGTGCGGGACGAGACCGGACGGACGTACGTCGCCGGGACCGTCGCCCTCGAGTCGCTGAAGCTGAGTGCCCTGCAGACGGCGGTGGCCATGGCGGTGGCTTCGGGCGCGAAGTCGCTGGAGGCGGCGGCGGTCGTCACGGAGGCCGAGGGCGCGTCCGCGGAGGACCGTGCGGCCGTACGGGACCTCGGCGGGCCTCAGACGCCTGTGCTGGTGGCCGGGCCGGACGGGACGGTTCGCGTCACGGTGACCGCGGGCTGAGGGCCCGCGCACGGTTGGATGAGAAAACTGACGGTTCGTCAGTCCACTTGCCGCATCTCCATTGACTTCTCACACAACCCGCACGTCAATGGCCCCCTGTCGGCGCAGAAGAGCCGCTGCGCCCGCAACCACACGAGGGGGCCGTCATGGCTTTACCGACTCGAAGACGCCGCTGGGCCTCGGTGCTCACGGTGACCGCCCTCGCGGTCGTCGGCGGGGGTGCCCTGGCCTGTCCGGCCGGCGCCGCCCCGCAGCAGGTGGACTTCCCCACCCACTGCATTCCGCCCGCGGTCGCGGGCATCCCCCCGATCGACGGCACCACCACCGCGAAGATCACGGTGGACAACGCCAGTCCCAAGGTCGGCGACACGGTCACCGTGACCTACACGGTGGTCAAGGCCGCCGCGAGCAACCCCACCGACCTCGCCCTGCCCGCCGACATCATGACGCCCACCGGCAAGGTCACCCTCGGCGGAGCCCAGACCGGGTCCGTCACGGTCACCGGGCCCAAGAAGAACGACCCCGTGCCGGGCAAGGGCGCCTTCCCGTCGTTCAGCATGACCGGCACCTTCACGGTCACCTCGCCCGGGGCCGTCACCCTGTCGCCGGGCGACTACAACATCCACACCAGCTACATCCTCGAACTGGACACCCCCTGCACGGTCACCAACCCGCCCGCGCCCGTCTCCGAGACGGTCACCGCGACGGACTCCACCCCGGTCAACAACCGTGCCATCACGCTCGGTTCGGCCTCCGGGAAACCCGGTGACAGCGTCACCGTCACCGGAAGCAACTTCACCCCGGGTGCGAGCGTCACCCTGGCGGGACGCTCCGGGGCCACCCAGAGCGCGGACACGGCGACCGTGACCGCGAACGCACAGGGTGCCTTCAGCGGCTCCCTCGTCGTGCGCGACAGGACGACGACCGGTGTCGTGGCCTACGAGGGCACCACCTGGAGCGCGGACAAGGGCGCCGGTCCGGCCGCGTACACCGTCGTGGACGACACGCCCGCCCCCGCGAACAGCCAGAAGCTCACCACCACGGTGAAGGCGGGCACCCTGTCGATGTCCCAGGCAGGGGACGCCGTCCAGCTGTCGGCGGTCGACTTCGGCAAGGGCGGGGCCTCGGCCGGCGCCCTGCGGACCGTGACTGTCAAGGACTACCGCGGCGGGCCCGCGGGCTGGTCCCTGACCGCCAAGGTCACCGACTTCACCGGCCCCGGCGCCAGGATCGACGCCGGAAAGCTGAGCTGGACCCCGGCCTGCACCACCAAGGCGGGCAGCCCCAGCACCTGCCGGGCCGGTTCGTCGGGCACGGTGGGAGCCTCGGGAGCGACCCTGGCGTCCACCCCGGACGGCACCCTCACCGGCGGTGAGTTCACCGTGGACGCCGGGCTCTCGCTCGACGTACCGACGTTCACGCCTCCCGGGTCGTACTCCGGCGTGCTCACCCTGACGCTCACCTGACCGTCCGGCGCATCCAGCCGGCCACGGGCGCCCTCGTACCGGGTCCGCACCCGCCCGTCCGCCTCTTTCCCGGGGGTCCGCACCCATGCGCAAGCTGTACGTCCTCCTCGTGTGCCTTCTGCCGGGTCTTCTCCTCGCCTCACCGGCGGTGCCCGCGCACGCCGCCGACAACGGCAGCTGGTCGGTCTACCCCGCCGCCTCCCCCCTCGGCGCGCGCCCGTACTTCTACCTCTCCGCCGACCCCGGTACGACCGTGAAGGACAAGGTCGTCGTCGCCAACAAGACGGGGAAGCCGCTCACCTTCCGGCTCTACGCGGCCGACGCCTACAACACCGCGCGCGACGGCGGGTTCGCCGTGCGGACGGCCACGGAGAAACAGCGGGGGGTGGGGGCCTGGGCGAAGCCCGCGAAAGCCTGGGTGACGGTCCCGGCGCACGGCTCGGTCACCGTGCCGTTCACGCTGCGGGTGCCCGACGGCGCCGAACCGGGCGACCACCCGGGGGCGCTGGTGGCGCTGGACATGGGGGTCCCCCCGCTCGAGGAGCGGGGGAGCGTCGACAAGGGGCACGGCTCGGTCGCGCTCGGTGTGCGGCGGGCCGTCGGCGCCCGTGTCTACCTCCGCGTCGGCGGCCCCACGCTCCCAGCCATCGCCGTGGAGGACGTCCGCGTCACCCACGACCAGCCCCTGGTCCCCGGCCTCGGGGACAGCACGGCGACCGTCTCCTACACCCTGCACAACACCGGCAACGTCACCCTCGACCCGAAGGTGGAGCTGCGGGCGACGGGCCTGTTCGGCCGGACGCTCCTGACGCGCTCCCTGTCGCGGATCCCCTCCGAGCTCCTGCCCGGTCAGCGCGTGCGGTTGTCCGAACCATGGCGGGACGCGCCCCAGTTCGACTGGGGCGACGTCACGTTGACGGTGAGCGCGAAGGACACGCGGGAGTCGGCGAGCGCCTCGTTCTTCGCGCTGCCGTGGCTGGTGGTCGCGGCAGTGTTCGTCGCGGGGGTCGTGGCGGGAGCGTCGGCGGTCAGAGCGCGTCGGGGCCGCGCTCGCCCGTCCGTACCCGTACGACCGTCTCGACCGGCAGCGCCCAGACCTTCCCGTCTCCGATCTTCCCCGTCTGCGCGGCCTTCACGATCGCGTCGATGACGGCGTCGGCGTCCGCGTCCTCGACCACGACCTCGATCCGGACCTTGGGCACGAGATCGACCCGGTACTCGGCCCCCCGGTACACCTCGGTGTGGCCGCGCTGGCGGCCGTAGCCGCTGGCCTCGGTCACGGTCAGGCCGTGCACGCCGAGTTCCTGCAGGGCCGTCTTGACCGCGTCGAGGCGGAACGGCTTGACGATCGCGGTGATGAGCTTCATGCCTGGGTCGTGACCTTCTGGGTGGTTGCGGGGACGGAGTGGGCGACCGGGGCGCCGTGGCCCAGGACCCCGTGATCGTAGGCGGTCTCGGCGTGCACCGTAAGGTCCAGTCCGGTGTGCTCCTGCTCCTCGCTCGCGCGGAAGCCCATCGTCTTGTCGATCAGCTTGCCGATGCCGTACGTCACGGCGAAGGCGTACAGCGCCACGACGACCACCGCGAGGAGCTGCTTGCCGAGCTGGGCGATCCCGCCGCCGTAGAGGAGGCCCTCGGCCCCGCCGGTCATCTCCTTCACCGCGAACAGGCCGATGAGGAGGGTGCCGATGACGCCGCCGACCAGGTGGACGCCGACGACGTCGAGCGAGTCGTCGTAGTTCAGCTTGAACTTCCAGCCGACCGCGTACGAGCAGACGACGCCGGCGGCGAGGCCGACGACCAGCGCGCCGAGCAGGGACACCGTGCCGCAGGACGGGGTGATGGCGACCAGGCCCGCGACCGCGCCGGACGCCGCGCCCAGAGTGGTGGGGTGGCCGTCGCGCATCTGCTCGACGAAGAGCCAGCCGAGCAGGCCGGTGCAGCCGGCGGCGAGGGTGTTGAGGAAGGCGGCCGCGGCAAGTCCGTTCGCGCCGAGGGCCGAACCGGCGTTGAAACCGAACCAGCCGAACCACAGCAGACCCGCGCCGAGCACCACCATGGGCAGGTTGTGGGGACGCATGGCGTCCTTCTTGAAGCCCAGACGCGGGCCGAGGACCAGGCACAGCGCCAGTCCGGACGCGCCGGAGGTGATCTCGACGGGCAGGCCGCCCGCGAAGTCGAGGGCGCCGAGCTTGTCCAGGATCCAGCCACCCGGACCCCACACCCAGTGGGTGACGGGAACGTATACGAGCAGGGCCCAGACGGGCACGAAGACCAGCCAGGCGCCGAACTTCGCGCGGTCCGCGACGGCGCCGCTGATCAGGGCGGCGGTGATGATCGCGAAGGTGAGCTGGAAGGTGGCGAAGAGGAGGGTGGGGACGGTGCCGTGGAGGCTGTCCGGGCCGAGGCCCGCCATGCCCGAATGCTTCAGCCCGCCGATGAGACCGGCGAACGCGTCGTCGCCGAAGGCGAGGGAGTAACCGCAGGCCAGCCACACCACCGTGACCAGGGCGATCGACACGAAGCTCATCATCAGCATGTTGAGCACGCTTTTCGTGCGGACCATGCCGCCGTAGAAGAGGGCGAGGCCGGGGGTCATCAGCAGCACGAGGGCGGTGGCGGCGAGCAGCCAGGCGGTGTCGCCGGTGTCGATGTGGGACGCGGCCAGGGTCACGGGCTCTCCTATGGTGCGGGGCTCGTCCGAGGGTCACCGGTGCTCGTTTCCTGTTGCGTACAGGTGTGTTTCCGTGACGTTTCGTGTTGCGGGAAGGTTTCCGGAACCTCACCGGGTTGCTCGCGGGGTCCCGGGCGCGGCCGGGCGTGCGGAGGGGCTCCGTGGATCAGGGAGAATGGGCGCCATGAGCGTGCGCACCCAGCCATCCGAGCCCACCGAGGCCGTCCACCGGGCGGGCTTCGCCTGTTTCGTGGGCCGTCCCAACGCGGGCAAGTCCACTCTGACGAACGCTCTGGTCGGGCAGAAGGTGGCGATCACCTCGAACCGGCCGCAGACGACGCGGCACACGGTGCGGGGCATCGTGCACCGGCCGGACGCGCAGCTGATCCTGGTGGACACACCGGGTCTGCACAAGCCGCGCACGTTGCTGGGCGAGCGCCTGAACGACGTGGTGCGCACGACGTGGGCGGAGGTCGACGTGATCGGCTTCTGTCTGCCCGCCGACCAGAAGATCGGCCCCGGGGACCGCTTCATCGCGAAGGAACTGGCGGGGATCAGGAAGACCCCGAAGGTCGCGATCGTCACGAAGACGGACCTGGTGGACTCCAAGGCCCTGGCCGAGCAGCTCATCGCGATCGACCGGCTGGGTGAGGAGCTGGGGATCGAGTGGGCGGAGATCGTCCCGGTGTCGGCGACCGCGAACAAGCAGGTGGACCTGCTGGCGGACCTGCTGATCCCGCTGCTGCCGGAGGGGCCGGCGCTGTACCCCGAGGGTGACCTGACCGACGAGCCGGAGCAGGTCATGGTGGCGGAGCTGATCCGTGAGGCCGCGCTGGAGGGCGTCCGGGACGAGCTGCCGCACTCGATCGCGGTGGTGGTGGAGGAGATGCTGCCGCGCGAGGACCGTCCGGCGGACAAGCCGCTGCTGGACATCCACGCGAACGTCTACATCGAGCGGCCGAGCCAGAAGGGGATCATCATCGGGCCCAAGGGCAAGCGGCTGAAGGAGGTCGGCATCAAGTCCCGCAAGCACATCGAAGCGCTGCTGGGGACGCCGGTGTTCCTGGACCTCCATGTGAAGGTGGCGAAGGACTGGCAACGGGACCCGAAGCAGCTGCGGCGCCTGGGCTTCTGAGAGGTTTCCGCCCCCGCCGCCCCTGCCCTTCCCGCCCACCAGGGGCTCCGCCCCTTCGACCCCACCGAGGACTCCGCCCCTGGAACCCCGGCGAGGACTGCGTCCCCCACACCTCTCGCGGGGCTCCGCCCCGGGCCCTGGCGGGGCCTGCGTCCCTCTGCACCCCTCACAGGGCTCCACCCCTGGACCCCCGCGAGGACTGCGTCCCCCACACCCCTCACGGGGCTCCGCCCCTGGACCCCGGCGGGAGTTCCGCCCCTACACCCTCACGGGGCTCCGCCCCGGGCCTGGCTAGGACTGCGTCCCTCTGCACGCCTTACGAGGCTCCGTCCCTGCACCCCCGCGAGGACTGCGTCCCCCACACCCCTCACGGGGCTCCGCCCCTGGACCCCGGCGGGAGTTCCGCCCCTACACCCTCACGGGGCTCCGCCCC
>NZ_JBIWIM010000003.1:787409-858874 GCF_044764595.1 Streptomyces sp. NPDC093984
CCCGGGCCTGGCGAGGACTGCGTCCCTCTGCCCGCCTTACGGGGCTCCGCCCCTGCACCCCGCTGGGGCTTCGCCCCAGACCCCGTCCGGGGGGCGGCCCTCGGACCCCCGCTCCTCAAACGCCGGAGGGGCTGAATTTCCGGTCCCCCTGCTCGAAGAGCTTGGGGGAGTTTGCGGACGAGGCCGTGCAGGCCGAAGCGGGGGGCTGGAGGCGCAGCCCCCAGGGACGGGAAGGGTAGGGGCGGCGGGGGCGAAACAACCCTCGGCGCCCGCCCGCCCGCGAGCGTCACCCCGGTCGGCGGAAGCCGATCGTCGGGACGGCCCGGCGGCGCGGCCACGCTTCGATGTCCTCCTCGGGGACCAGCCCGTCCAGGAACGCGTAGCGGGTCAGGGCCGCCGGGTCCTGGTTCTCGTAGGACTGGACCTTGCGCCACCACGCCCCGATCTCCGACCAGTCGGGCGCCGACAGCGAGCCGCCGAACTCCTGGACGGACAGCGCCGCCGTCAGCCCGGCGAAGGCGAGGCGGTCGGCCAGCGGCCACTCCGCCAGCGTGCCGGTCACGAAACCCGCCACGAAGACGTCACCCGCCCCGGTGGGGTCCAGCGCCTCCACGGCGATCGCGGGCACACCCGCGCTCTCCCCGGTGCGCCCGTCCACGGCGTACGCCCCCTCCGCGCCGAGGGTGACCACGGCCAGCGGCACGTACTCGGTGAGTGCGTGCGCGGCGGCGCGCGGGCAGTCCGTGCGCGTGTACCGCATGGCCTCCTCGGCGTTCGGCAGGAACGCCTCGCAGTGTTCGAGGTCGGCCAGCCCCGCCGGGTCCCACGCCCCGGTCTCGTCCCAGCCGACGTCGGCGAAGATCCGTGTGCCCTGCTTCGCGGCCTCCGCGATCCACGGCTCACGCCTGCCCGGCGTCAGCGAGGCGACTGCGGCCCGGGCCCGCGGCGGGCAGTCGAAGAGACCTGCGCCCGGAGGGCGTCCGTTGAGGGTGGTGGTGGGCGACGGGCGGGCGGGCTCCTCCGGCGGCGGCTCGTGGCCGTGGGACACCATGGTGCGCTCGCCCTCGTAGGCCATGGAGACGGTCACCGGGGAGTGCCAGCCGGGGACTTTGCGGGAGTGCGAAAGGTCGATGCCCTCGCCCTCCTGCAACTCGTCCCAGCAGTACTCGCCGTAGTGGTCGTCACCGAAGGCCGCCGCCAGGCACGTCCGCAGGCCGAGGCGGGCCAGCGCGGTGGCCATGTTGGCGACGCCGCCGGGGCTCGACCCCATGCCCCGCGCCCAGGACTCGGTGCCGCGCACCGGGGCGGAGTCGAGGCCGGTGAAGATGATGTCGAGGAAGACGGTCCCCGTGAGGTAGACGTCCCAGGGCGGGTCGCCGGGCGCGCGCAGCGCGGCAAGGGGGTCGACGTGGGCGTGGTGGCGGTGTGGTCCCTCTCCGATGGACGCGGTCACGGTGCGCTCCCTGGCGTGGTGCTGATCCAGCCAGTGTGCACCAAGCGTCCCTCCGAGCGGGCCGGCCACCCGCGCCCGCCCGGGTCGGCGGCCGGCAGTCGGGGGTCGGCAGTCGGCAGTCCGGGGTTGGCAATCGGCAGTCGGGGGTCGGCGGCCGGCTACCAGCGGGGCGCGCGCCCCGCGCCCGCCAGGTTCGCGGACCGCTACCAGCGGGGCACCGTCGGCGTCACCCACCCCGGGTCCGCGACCCGCATCGCCGCCGCGTCGTCGCGGTCGCGCAGGCCGCCGTCGTCGGCGAGCCAGCGCTCGTGCAGCGCGGCCAGCCGATCGCGGTCCAGGGTGACGCCGAGCCCGGGCGCGTCGGGGACGGCGACCCGGCCGCCGGTGAAGGCGATGCGCTCGGTGACGACGTCCTCGGACTGCCAGGGGTAGTGGGTGTCGCAGGCGTGGTGCAGGCCCGGCACGGTGGAGGCGACATGGGTCATCGCGGCCAGCGAGATGCCTAGGTGTGTGTTGGAGTGCATGGACACCCCGACCCCGAACGTGCGGCAGATCGCGGCCAGTTCGCGCGTGTTGCGCAGCCCGCCCCAGTAGTGGTGGTCGGATAGGACCACCTGCACGGCACCCTGCGTGAACGCCTCCTTGATCTCGTCGAACGTGGTCACGCACATGTTGGTCGCGAGCGGCACTCCGGTCCGCGCGGCGACCTCGGCCATGGCGGGTGTGCCGAGGGCCGGGTCCTCCAGGTACTCGAGGACGTCGCGCAGTTCCTCGGCCACCTTCACGGAGGTCTCCACCGACCAGGCACCGTTGGGGTCCAGGCGCAGCGGATGCCCGGGGAACGCCTCGGCGAGCGCGCGGATCGCGGCGATCTCCTGATCCGGCGGGAAGACCCCGCCCTTGAGCTTGAAGGACGTGAAGCCGTACCGCTCCTTGAACCTCCGCGCCTGGGCGACGACTCCCGCCGGGTCGAGCGCGGCACCCCAGTCGTCCTGCTCCGACGCCACGCCGTCGGGGTGGCCGGCCCACTTGTAGAACAGGTACGCGCTGTACTCGACCTCGTCGCGCAGTCTGCCGCCGAGCAGCGCGTGCACGGGCAGGCCGAGCGCCTTGCCGAGCGCGTCGAGGCAGGCGACCTCGAAGGCGGAGAGGACGGACAGGCGCAGCTTGTCGCTGGTCTGGACGCCGCGCAGCCCGCCGACGTCGAGCCGGTCGGAGGCCCGGGAGCCGTCGACGGCCACGTCCTCGGCGACCGTGAAGAGGCCGTTCAGGTCGGACACCTGACGGCCGACCAGCTTGTCGGCGAAGGGCCGGGCGAGTTCCAGGTACTTGCTGTCGCCGTAGGTCTCGCCCACGCCGCTGGTCCCGTCGGCCGTCACCACCTCGACGATCAGCCGGGGCGTGTACGGCTGGTGGACGCCCTGGGTGTTCAGCAGGGGCGGGTCGGCGACCAGGATCGGGGTCAGCCGTACCTCGGAGACGGTCAGGTCGCGGGTCACAGGGCGGCTCCTACGAGGTCGAGTCCGGCGGTCAGCAGGTCCTTCAGGTCGGCCAGGTCGGCGGCCGACGGCTCGGTGAGCGGGGCGCGCACGGGTCCCACGGGGCGGCCGCGCAGCCGGGCGGCGGCCTTGACCAGCGACACGGCGTATCCGGGCACCCGGTCGCGCAGGTCGACGAGCGGGACGTAGAAGTCGCGCAGCAGCGTGTCCACCGTGGCGTCGTCTCCGGCGCGCAGCGCGGTGAAGAAGGCGCCCGCGATCTCGGGGGCGAAGGCGTGGACGGCGGAGGAGTAGGCGGGGACGCCCACGGCGGCGTACGCGCGGGCCTGGACCTCCGCGGTGGCGGCGCCGTTGAAGAACAGGAAGCCCTCGGGTGCCGCGAGGGTGAGCCGTTGCAGCCGGTCGAGGTCGCTGTGGCCGTCCTTGAGGCCGATGACGCCGGGGATCCCGGTGATGCGCCGGAACGCCTGAAGGCCGTAGGCGACCTGACCGCGCTGGTAGGCGATCAGCGGCAGCCGGGTACGGGCGGCGATGTGCTCGAGCTGGGCGACGAGCCCGTCCTGCGGGGCGGCGACCAGGTAGTGCGGCAGGACGAGCAGCGCGTCGGCGCCCGCGTCCTCGGCGATCCGCACGAACCGCACGGCCTGCGCCCAGCCGTATCCGACGCCTGCGACGACGGGCACGGCACCTCCGGCGGCCTCCGCCGCCGCGGCGACGACCTGCCCGTACTCGTCCTCGTCCAGGGAGAAGAACTCACCGGTGCCGCAGGCGGGGAAGACGGCGCCGGGGCCGGTGGCGAGCTGCGCCTCGACATGGGCGCGGAAGCCCTCGAGGTCGAGGGAGCCGTCGTCGTGGAAGCTCGTGAGCGGGAACGACAGGATCCCGCGCGCCATACCGTCCCGCAGCCGCCGTGCCACGGCCTCCGTGTCCGAACCGCCGCTCACCCTGTTCATCTCCCTGCCTGGATGCCATCCACGTATGAAGATGGAGGTTAGATAGGCGAACGGAGACCGTCAATGCCCCGCACCGCGACCGGAGTGCCACACCGTCCGCCGCATTACCATCGCCGCATGTCCGACACAGGGGGCGTCCGCGAGGTGAAGTCGGCCGCACGCACGGTGGAGCTGCTGGAGGTGCTCGCCGCGCGCGGTGACCGTCCGGCACGTCTGCAGGAGCTGGCGGACGAGCTCGGCGTACCGCGGAGCTCGATGTACGCCCTGCTGCAGACCCTGATCTCACGGGGCTGGGTGCGGACGGACGTCACCGGCTCGCTGTACGGCATCGGCATCCACGCGCTGCTGACGGGCACGAGCTACCTGGACTCCGACCCGCGCGTCCGCACCGTCCGCCCCTACCTGGACGAGGCGTCGGAGGCGCTCGGCGAGACGATCCACCTGGGACGGCTGGACGGCAGGGACGTGGCGTATCTGGCGACGCGCGAGTCCCACGAATACCTGCGCACGATCAGCCGCGTGGGCCGGCGGCTGCCCGCGCACGCGGGCGCGCTCGGCAAGGCACTGCTGGCGGAACGGCCGGACGAGGCGGTGCCGCAGGGGCCGTTCGAGCCCCTGACCGCCAACACGCACACGACGCGGGAGTCCCTGCTGACGGACCTCGCCGCCACGCGCGAGCGGGGCTATTCCATCGACCGGGAGGAGAGCGTCGTCGGCATCGCGGGCTTCGGCTTCGCCCTGCGCTACGACACCCCGGCACAGGACGCGATCAGCTGCTCGGTGCCGGTGGCCCGGCTGACGTCGGGTCATGAGGAGCGGATCGTCGCGGTGATGCGGGAGATCCGGGCCAGGATCGAGGGCATCACGGTGGGCGGTGCGGGCGCTCCGCACTGGCGCTGAGAACGGACGACGACCAGCCGAGGGCGGCCGACGACCGGCTAAGGGCGGCCGGCGACCGGCTAAGGGCGGCCGGCGACCAAGAGAGCGACTGGTACTACCCGGCCCCACCAGGACCAAACGCGAAAGTGGCTCAGATCACACACTCTGCGCTTCTTCTCGAAACGCGTGCTTGATACAAATTCTCTGCACGTTCCTGTCGTTCGACGGACGGCGCCCCTCCCCCCTTTCTGAGCCGCTCTTTTCGCACGCCCTGGAACGCCCGTGTCCTCCCGCACCGCCCCTCCCTGGCCCCTCGTCGCCCTTTTCACGGCCGGGTACCTCGCCTCGTACCTGCTGCCCACCACGGTCGGCAGGCTCGACTCCGGCCTTCCGCTCTCCGCCACCGAGGCCGGCTCCATCGGCAGTGCCCTGCTGCTGAGTTCGGCCACCGCCGGGTTCCTGCTCGCCGCGCACGTCCGGCGCATCGGCTCCCGCCGCCTCGCCCGCGCCGGGCTCCTGTGCACGGCCGTCGGCTACGGCACGGCCGCCCTGAGCCACAGCATCCCCGTGGTCGTCGCGGGGGCGGTCGTCGGCGGGTTCGGCTCGGGGACGGTCACCACGGTCGCCGCCACCGGCATCGCCGCCCAGCGCGACCCCCACCGCGCCTCCACGCTCGGCCTGCTCGGGGTGTCGGCGCTCGCGGGCGCCGTCTACCTGACGGTCCCCCACCTCGGCCCGGGCCACGGCCTGCCGCTCGCCGCGATCGCACTCACCGCGCTGCTGGTGTGGCCCGCGACCGCTCGCCTCACCTCCGACGGCCCGGACACCACGGCCACCCGCGAGAGCGGCCGGCTCCCCCATCCGCGCTCCGGGCTGGTCCTGGCCGCCGGCATCCTGTGCTGGTCCCTCGCCCAGAACTCCCTGTGGGGCGTCAGCGGACGCATCGGCCTCACCCAGGCGCACCTCACGGAGGTCACCGTCGGCGCGGTCTTCGCGGTCGCGCTCGGCGCCGGGCTGCTCGGCGTGCTGGGCGCGGGCGCGCTCGGCCCGCGCCTCGGCCGTGCGCTGCCCATCGGCGCGGGCACCGCGCTCATCGCCGGCTGCATCGCGGTCAGCGCCTCCGCCACCGGGCTCGGCACCTTCGCGACCGGCGAGATCGCCTGGAACACGCTCTACCCGATCGTGCTGTCGTATCTGATCGGCCTCGCCGCCTCCCTCGACGGGCGCGGCCGGTGGGCCGTCCTCGTCGGCTCCGCGTCCTCGCTCGGCACTGCGGCGGGCCCCCTGACCGGCAGTGTGCTGTCCGCGCAGGCGGGGTTCCCGGCGATGGGCGCGATCCTCGCCGCCGGGCTGCTCGTGATCGCGTTCCCGCTGACCGCGGTCGCCCTGCGCACCGGGGGCCGCACGCCGCGGCCGGCCGCGGTGCGCCGCGGGTGGGTATCCCCCCGGCTCGAAGAGCTCGGAGGCGGCGCACCGGTCGTGGACGTACCCGACGCCTACGGGAACGCGTACGCGTCCACCTCGGCGAGGTAGCGCGCCCGCCGCTCCTCGTCGTGCTCCAGGAAGGACGCGAGGAAGGAGTTGCGGGCCAGCTCGCGCAGCCGCTCCTCACCGAGCCCCAGGGACGCGCGGACGGCGTCGAAGTTGTCGCCGGCGTAGCCGCCGAAGTAGGCGGGGTCGTCGGAGTTGACGGTGCACAGCAGCCCGGCGTCGAGCATGGCCGGCAGCGGGTGGTCCTCCAGGGTGTCGACGGCGCGCAGGCGGACGTTCGACAGAGGACACAGGGTCAGCGGGATCCGCTCCCGCACGAGCCGCTCGACCAGCGCCGGGTCCTCCATGCAGCGCAGCCCGTGGTCGACGCGCTCGACACCGAGCACGTCGAGGGCCTCGGTGATGTACTCCGGCGGCCCCTCCTCACCGGCGTGCGCGACGCGCCTGAGGCCCAGGGCGGCGGCGGCCTCGTACACCTCGCGGAACTTGACCGGCGGATGCCCGACCTCGGCCGAGTCGAGACCGACACCGGTGATGCGGTCGAGGTACGGCCTCGCCGCTTCCAGGGTCTCCATGGCCGACTCGGCGGACTCGTCCCGCAGGAAGCACATGATCAGCTGGGTGGAGACGCCGTGGTTCTGCTCGCTGGGGCCGAGCGCGCGCCACAGCCCCTCCACCACCGTGCCCATGTCCACGCCGCGGGCGGTGTGGGCCTGCGGGTCGAAGAAGATCTCGGCGTGCCGCACGCCCTGCGCGGCGGCGCGCGCGAGATAGGCGTTCGCGAGGTCCTCGAAGTCCCGCTCGGTGCGCAGGACGGCCATCAGCTCGTAGTACAGGTTCAGGAAGGACTGGAGGTCCTCGAAGGCGTAGGCCGCGCGCAGTTCGCCGGTGTCGGCGTAGGGCAGCTTCACGCCGTTGCGAGCGGCCAGCTCGAAGGCCAGCTCGGGCTCCAGGGTACCTTCGATGTGCAGGTGCAGTTCAGCTTTCGGGAGGGGCATCGAAGCATCGTACGAGGGGTTTACCGCCGTTTCGGAACCGGCACCCGCATCAGGTCGTGTGCCACGGTCAGCTCTCCCTCGAACCCGGCGGCACGCGCCTGCCGTTCGAATTCGTCCGGCTCGGTGTAGCGCTGGCTGAAGTGGGTGAGGACGAGATGCCGCACCCCTGCTTCTACCGCGACACGTCCGGCCTGTCCGGCCGTCAGATGCCCGTGCTCGTCGGCGAGCCCGGCGTCCTCGTCCAGGAAGGTCGACTCGATGACGAGCATGTCGCAGCCGTCGGCGAGGGCGTGGACGCCGTCGCACAGCCGGGTGTCCATGACGAACGCGAACCGCTGCCCGCGCCGCACCTCGCTGACCTCCTGCAGCGACACGCCGCCGAGGGAACCCTCCCGCTGCATCCGCCCGACGTCGGGACCCTTGATGCCGTGCGCCGCGAGCCGTTCGGGCAGCATGCGGCGCCCGTCCGGCTCGATGATCCGGTAGCCGTAGGACTCGACGGGGTGGGAGAGCCGGCGGGCCTCCAGCGTGTACGCGGGGGTGACGGCGAGGGGCCCGTCCGCGTCGACCGGCGCCTCGGTCAGGGAGACGGTCTCGCGGTACGCCGTCGCGTAGCGCAGCCGCTCGAAGAACCGCTGTCCCGAGGTCGGGTAGTGCGCGGTGATCTCGTGCGGCACCTGGTCGAGGTTGATGCGCTGGATGACACCGGCGAGGCCCAGCGAGTGGTCCCCGTGGAAGTGCGTGACGCAGATCCGGTGCAGGTCGTGGGCGGCGACCCCGGCGCGCAGCATCTGCCGCTGGGTGCCCTCGCCGGGGTCGAAGAGGATGCCCTCGCCGTCCCAGCGCAGCAGGTAGCCGTTGTGGTTGCGGTGCCGGGTCGGGACCTGGCTGGCGGTGCCGAGGACGACCAGTTCGCGTACGGACACGGCGCCTTACCCGGGGGGCCACTGCAGGCCGCGGCCGCCCAGGACGTGGGCGTGCGCGTGCCAGACGGTCTGGCCGGCGCCGCTTCCGGTGTTGAAGACGACGCGGTAGCTGTCGAGCTTCTCCTGCGCGGCGACCTCGCCGGCCTCGCGGAGCAGGTCGGCGGTGATGGCCGGTTCGGCGGCGGCGAGGGCGGCGATGTCCCGGTGGTGCACCCGGGGGATGACCAGCACATGGGTCGGCGCCTGGGGATTGATGTCCTGGAAGGCGACGGTGGTGTCGGTCTCCCGGACGATCGTCGCCGGGATCTGCCCCGCGACGATCTTGCAGAACAGGCAGTCGTCCTGCGGCTCTCCCGCCATGCGTGCCTCCTCACACGGACTGATCACTACGACGGCATGCTATCGGCACTCTCCACCCGCCCGCCCCGGAAGGGCGAGCGGGTGAGAGCGACCGCCTGCCCTTCCGGGAGGGGCGGCGGATCACAGTGCCGGCAGCTCCGGGGGCTGTTTCGCCGGACGCTCCTCCAGCGCCGCCAGTGCCAGGCGGATCGCCTCGTCCAACTGCGCGTCGCGGCCCGCCGCGTGGTCCTGCGGGGCCTGGACCACCTCGACGTCGGGATCGACGCCGTGGTTCTCCACCTCCCACCCGTACCCCTCCAGCCAGAAGGCGTACTTGGGCTGGGTCACCAGCGTGCCGTCGACCAGCCGGTACTTGCTGTCGATCCCGATGACACCGCCCCACGTCCGCGTCCCCACCACCGGACCGATGCCGAGCGCCTTGATGGCCGCGTTGACGATGTCGCCGTCCGAGCCGGAGAACTCGTTGGCGACCGCGACGACGGGTCCGCGCGGCGCGTCCTCCGGGTAGCTGTACGGCCGCAGCCCGCGCGGCAGGTCCCAGCCCACGATCCGCCGCGCCAGTTTCTCCACGACCAGCTGGGAGGTGTGGCCGCCCCGGTTCTCCCGGACGTCCACGATCAGCCCCTCCCGGGCGACCTCGACCCGCAGGTCGCGGTGAAGCTGGGCCCACCCGGAACCCACCATGTCGGGCACGTGCAGATACCCGAGCCGCCCGCCGGACCTCTCGTGCACGTACGCCCGCCGGTCCGCCACCCACGCGTGGTACCTGAGCGGCTCCTCGTCGGCGATCGGGACGACGACGGCGTATCGCAGGTCGCCTCCGCCCGCCGGCGAGACCGTCAGCTCCACCGGTTTGCCGGCCGTCCCCACCAGCAGCGGCCCGGGCCCGGTCACCGGATCCACCGGCCGCCCGCCGACCGCGACGATCGCGTCACCGGCACGTATCGCCACCCCGGGCGCGGCCAGCGGTGCCTGGGCGTCGGGGTCGGAGGTCTCCGAGGGCAGCACCCGGTCGACGCGCCAACTGCCGTCCGCGTGCCGGGAGATGTCGGCGCCGAGCAGTCCCTGCCGCCGGTCCTGGCCCGGGCCGTAGCCATGAGGAAGGACGTACGCGTGCGAGGTGCCCAGCTCCCCCTGCACCTCCCACAGCAGATCGACCAGGTCGTCGTGGGTGGCGACCCGCTCGAGCACCGGCCGGTACCGGTCCAGTACGCCGTCCCAGTCGACACCGCCCAGGTCGGGCCGCCAGAAGTTGTCCCGCATGATCCGGCCGGTCTCGTCGAACATCTGCCGCCACTCGGCCGCCGGATCGACGGTCTGCCGGATGCGCGACAGGTCGACGGTGATGTTCGCGTCGGAGTCGTCGTCGTTCGGGGCGCGCCGGTCGCTGGGGACGACCTTGAGCTTGCCGTCGGTCCACAGCAGCACCCGCTTGCCGTCGCCGGTGACCGAGAAGTGGTCGGCGTCCGAGGCGAGGTGCTCGATGCGCTGCTGGACGAGGTCGTACCGCTCCAGCTCGCTCCTGGGGTCGGGATCGTCGGGCGTGGCGCGGGAGGCGCCGAGGACGCCGCGCACCGGGTGCCTGAGCCACAGCACCCCGTCCTTGGCGGCGCGCAGCCCCGAGTAGCGCGCGGCCTCCACCGGGAACGGCACGATCCGGTCGGCGAGGCCCTCCAGGTCGACGCGGGTGGTCGGCGCGCCCTCGCTGTCGGGTGTCTCGTCCTTGTCGGGCGTCTCGAAGGGGCGGCCGTGCCGCTGCGGCCCGAACGGGGACGGGGTGGTCGCGGCGAGCGTGATCAGGTGCGGCCGGGAGCCGCCCACGAAGGCGAGGTCGAAGACGTGGTCGTCGTACACCGGGTCGAAGGAGCGCGCCGAGAGGAACGCGAGGTGCTTGCCGTCGAGGGTGAACGCGGGCGCGTAGTCCCGGAACCGCAGCGGGGTCGCCTCGGTCACCGACAGGTCGGCCGTGTTGGCGAGTTTCAGGTGGCGCAGCGGGCGCGGCCCGGGGTGCGACCAGGCCAGCCACGTCGAGTCGGGTGCGAAGACGAGCCCGCTGACCTCGCCGTCCTCGCTGCGGTCGACCTCGCGCACCTCGCCGCTGTCCCGCTCGACGAGCAGCACCCGCCCGTCGTGCGCGGCGACGGCGACCTTGCTGCCGTCGGGCGACACCGCGAGCCCGAGCACCCGCCCGAGTTGGCCCGCGGCGAGCCGTCGCGGGACGGCGCCGGGGGCGAGGCCGGTGGCGGGCGCGAACTCCAGTGCGTCGTCGCCCTCCGCGTCCGTCACCCACACCACCCACTCCTCGCCGTCCGCGCGGAAGGTGTGCGGCAGCCGGGCGCGCACCCCGTGCTCGGCGGCGAGCGCGCGGGCGGGCCCCGAGCGGTGGGTCACCCAGTGGACGGCGCCGCGCACCGAGACGGCGCTGCCGCGCCCGGTGTGGTCGGGCGAGGCGGCCCCGAACCAGCGGGAGGCGTCGACCGGGTACGGCTGGAGGTCCACGCACTGCCCACCGAGCCGGATGTCGAGCGGCCTGGGCTCCGCGCCGTCGAGGTCGTCGAGGATCCACAACCGGCCGGCGGAGGAGTACACGACCCGGGTGCCGTCGGTGGCCGCGTGGCGGGCGTAGAAGCCGTCGAGAGGCGTGTGCCGCCGCAGGTCGGAGCCGTCGGCGAGCGACGAGTACAGCGCCCCGACGCCCTCGTGGTCGGAGAGGAAGACGATGCGGTCCCCCACCCACGACGGGTACTCGATGTTGCCGTCCAGGTCCTCGTGCAACCGTACGAACTCGCCGTTGCCCTCACGGTCGATCCACAGCTTGCCGGCCGTGCCGCCCCGGTACCTCTTCCAGAGGGCGGCCTCGCGGGCCCCGGCGGACAGCAGCACGATGTGCGGCCCGTAGGCGACCTCGCCCACGGGCCCGTACGGCAGCGTGGTGGCCGGTCCCCCGTCGAGCGGTACGGTGTGCGCCCAGGTGCGGCGCAGCGAGGCCTGACCGACCGTGCTGAGCGCGAGCACGTCCCCCTCGGGGGTCCAGCCGCGCACCTGGGTCTTCCCGCTTCCCCAGTGCGTCAGGCGCTTGGCGGGCCCGCCGTCGATCGGCGCGATGTGCACCTCGGGGGCGCCGTCGCGGGTGGAGGTCCAGGCGACGGTCGTGCCGTCCGGGGAGATGCGTGGGTGGTTCACGGGTATGTTGTCGGCGCTGACCCGCCAGGCGCGGCCGCCGTCGAGTGGGGCGACCCAGACGTCGTCCTCGGCGGTGAAGGCGACCAACTCGCCGTGCAGATGCGGGAAACGGAGATACGCGGGCGATGCGGACTGAGTCACCAGGTCACCCTAAGCAGCGAGCGCGGTCCCGAACAGGGGGCTTTCCCACTTGCCCGGGTCGCATGCGTCCGTCACTTGCCCTGAACCGGCCAGCAGGTGGGGTCGCCCTGGCACCAGATGGTCCTGGTGACGGTGACCGTGACCGTGGGCCCGGGCCGCCCGGGGCCGGTCGGGTGGCCGGCGGGTGGGCTGGGCGTGCTGCCCTGGCAGTTGCCGAGGCCGCTGACGTGGAACAGCTCCTTGCCGCCCACGGTGGCCCTGAGGTCCCCGCGGACGCACCTGCCGTCGACGGCGCGGGTGACCCGGCCCTTGACGGTGATGTCCTTGCCGTCGTCCGTCTGCCCCTTGCAGTCGACGGTGACGACGGCGGTCTCGCTCGCCGAGGGCGCCGAGCCGGACGTGCCCGAGGTGCCGGCCCCGCCGCTGCCGTAGTCGCCCGAGCAGCTCAGCCAGCGCACCTTCACATGCTGCCGCTCCAGCTCCTTGGTGGCGGTCTGGTCCGTGGTGTACGCCACCGACGCGGAGCTGAGATCACCGGGCTGGCAGGCCACGGCTCCGCCCACGGCCACGACCGCGAGGCCGGTGACCGCGGCGAGCCGTCGTGACCCGGGTCGTCGCCCAATGCGCCGCAATGCCCCCATGAAGGGCAGCGTGCCACTCCCGCGGCGGCGACGGTAGAGCGCATACGGTCATGCGAGCGCCCCGCCGTCAGCCTCCCCGCGCCGTCAGCCGCGCAGCAGCAGCCACTGCTGAAGTTCCACCAGATTGCCCTCCGGGTCCTTGAGGTGGGCGACGCGCATACGGTCGGTCATGGGGGCCGGGCCGTGCAGCAGGGTCGCGCCGCGGGAGGTGATCTCGGCGCAGTACGCGTCCAGGTCGTCCACGCGCAGCACCACCAGCGAGCGGTGGCCCGTGGCCTCGCCGCCCAGTTCGCCGAGGACCTGGGCCATCATCGCCCGGTCCTGCAGCGCGATGCCCGCGGAGCCGGTGGCCGGGCTGAACTTCTCGTACGGCCCGTCGGCCGCGCCCGACTGCGGCTTGAGGCCGAGGACGTCGGCGTAGAAGCGGTAGCAGGCCGGGAAGTCCGAGACCAGCAGCCGCACTTGGGCGAGTTCCATGGCGTTCCCCCGGTGGCTCGATGGATCCGTTGGAGATCGGTGCTTTCAGGACCAGCGGCCCGTGCGCCCGAGCAGCAGCGCGGCCGCCGCGGTGCCGGCGGTCGATGTACGAAGGACACTACGCCCGAGGACGTACGCCTTCGCACCCGCTTCCCGGAACAGCGTCAACTCCTCGGTCGAGATGCCCCCTTCGGGCCCGACGACCAGCACGATCTCTCCCCCGGTGGGGAGTTGGGCGGTGGCGAGCGGCTCGCTGCCGTACTCGAAGTCCGAGTGGAGCACGGCGGCGAAGTCGGCTTTGGCGAGAAGTGCGGCAACCTGCTTGGTGGTCGCCGCGTCCGCGACCTCCGGGAAGCGCACCCGGCGCGACTGCTTGCCCGCCTCGCGGGCGGTGG
Organism: Streptomyces sp. NPDC093984; assembly: GCF_044764595.1. Taxonomy (NCBI): domain Bacteria; kingdom Bacillati; phylum Actinomycetota; class Actinomycetes; order Kitasatosporales; family Streptomycetaceae; genus Streptomyces; species Streptomyces sp. NPDC093984. Next base: position 800,806 of record NZ_JBIWIM010000003.1, read on the forward strand.
CCCGCCACTTGCCGAGCGCCTTCAGCCCGCGGTCGCCCTTCCACTGGGTGATGCAGCGGGAGGCCTGCCAGGGGACGATCGCGTCGACGCCGACCTCGGTCATGGTCTCCACGGCCAGTTCACCGCGGTCGCCCTTGGGGAGGGCCTGGACGACGGTGATACGGGGAGACTCCAGGGGCTCCTCGTTCACCCCGTGCATGTGGACGACCAACCGGTCCTTGCCCTCGGTGTCGACGACCTCGCACTCCGCCCACCGCCCGGCGCCGTCGGTCAGTACGACGGTCTCCCCCGGGCGCAGCCGCTTCACGGACACCGCGTGGCGTCCCTCGGGCCCGTCCAGGACGTAACGGCCTCCGGGACCGGCCCGGAAGTCCTCCACCACGAACACCGGCGCGGTCATCGCCCGGTACCTCCCGTCGACAACGCTGTCGCCGCCTCCTGAACCTCCGCGGCCAGCACCTCCACCAGCCGGCCTGCGGGCAGGTCCCGCGCCAGGCGGTGGCCCTGGCCCGCCCACAGCGCCATGCCCTGCGCGTCACCGGCCTTGGCGGCCGCCTTGCGCAGGGGGGAGGTGAGGTGGTGGATCTCGGGGTACGCGGCGGGCGCGTAGGGGCCGTGCTCGCGCATGAACCGGTTGACCAGCCCGCGCGCCGGGCGTCCGGAGAACGCCCGGGTCAGCTCGGTGCGGACGAAGTGGGGGTCGGTCAGCGCCTGCTTGTGCGCGGGGTGGGCGCCGGACTCGGGGGTGGCGAGGAACGCGGTGCCGAGCTGGGCGGCGCTCGCGCCCGCGGCGAGGACGGCGGCGATCTGGCTGCCGCGCATGATGCCGCCGGCGGCGACGATCGGAATGCTCACGGTCTCGCGGACCTGGGCCAGGAGCGAGAGCAGCCCTGTGCCGGCGCCGTCGTTCTCGTGACTGTCCCGGTGGGTGCCCTGGTGGCCGCCGGCCTCGACGCCCTGTGCGATCACCGCGTCGGCGCCGGCCTCCTGCACGGCCAGGGCCTCCTCGGCGGTGGTCGCGGTGACCAGGGTGAGGGTGCCGAGGCGACGCAGGGAGTCCAGGACGTCCGGGGCCGGGACCCCGAAGTGGAAGGAGACCACCGGGACCGGGTCGTCGAGGAGGACGGCGAGTTTGGCGTCGTAGCCGTCGTCACGGCCGCTGTCGCGGTCGCCGAGCTCGGTCTTGTACCAGGTGGCCTCGCCGGCGAGCTGGTTGGCGTAGACCTCGACGGCGGCCGGGTCGGCGTGGTCCGGCTGCGGCATGAAGACGTTCACGCCGAAGGGGCGGTGGGTCAGCCCGCGGAGCTGCTTGATCTCCTGGTACATCCCGTCGGCGGTCTTGTACCCGGCCGCGAGGAACCCCAGGCCACCGGCCTCGGACACGGCGGCGGCGAGCTGCGGCACGGAGGCGCCGCCGGCCATGGGGGCCTGCACGATCGGGTGTGGGAAGAGATCGGTCAGGGTGGACATGACGGCATGTTGTCACGCCCTTCGAACAAGTCCGAATCCACCGGTCCCGTGGCGTGCGCCAGGGGAAACGGCTCCGGTCCCCCCGACGCCGGGTGGTATCCCGACGCCGGGCGCCCAAGACCGCTCACCGTCCGTTGAACGCGTCCTTCAACCGCGAGAACAGGCCCTGCTGCCCCGGCTGACCGTGCCTCCCGGGGGCCAACCCCCGGCCCCCCGGCCGACCCCAGCACTCACCTCACCGTCCGTTGAACGCGTCCTTCAACCGCGAGAACAACCCCTGCTGCCCGGGCTGGAACTGCCCCTGTGGCCGTTCCTCGCCGCGCAGCTTCGCCAGTTCGCGCAGCAGTCGCTCCTGCTCCGGGTCCAGCTTGGTGGGCGTCTGGACCTCGACGTGGACGACCAGGTCGCCCCGGCCGCCGCCGCGCAGATGCGTGACACCGCGGTTGTGCAGCGGGATCGACTGCCCGGACTGCGTACCGGGACGGATGTCGACGTCCTCGAGGCCGTCCAGCGTCTCCAGCGGCACCTTCGTGCCGAGGGCCGCCGCCGTCATCGGGATGGTGACCGTGCAGTGCAGGTCGTCGCCGCGGCGCTGGAACATCGGGTGCGGCAGCTCGTGGATCTCGACGTAGAGGTCACCGGCGGGACCGCCGCCGGGGCCGACCTCACCCTCGCCCGCGAGCTGGATCCGTGTGCCGTTGTCGACACCGGCCGGGATCTTCACGGTGAGCGTCCGCCGCGAGCGCACCCGCCCGTCACCGGCGCACTCCGGGCACGGGTTCGGGACGATCGTGCCGAAGCCCTGGCACTGCGGGCAGGGCCGGGAGGTCATGACCTGGCCCAGGAAGGACCGGGTGACCTGCGAGACCTCACCGCGGCCACGGCACATGTCACACGTCTGCGCCGATGTACCGGGCGCCGCGCCCTCGCCGTTGCAGGTGTTGCAGACGACGGCCGTGTCGACCTGGATGTCCTTCGTCGTGCCGAAGGCCGCCTCGTCCAGCTCGACCTCGAGCCGGATCATCGCGTCCTGGCCCCGGCGGGTGCGCGAGCGCGGACCGCGCTGCGACGCCGTACCGAAGAACGCGTCCATGATGTCGGAGAAGTTCCCGAAGCCGCCCGCACCGAAGCCGCCCGCGCCGGCGCCGCCCGACTGGGACAGCGGGTCGCCGCCGAGGTCGTAGACCTGCTTCTTCTGCGGGTCCGAGAGCACCTCGTACGCGGCGTTGATCTCCTTGAACCGCTCCTGCGTCTTCGGATCGGGATTGACGTCCGGGTGCAGCTCGCGGGCGAGCCGGCGGAACGCCTTCTTGATCTCTTCCTGCGACGCGTCGCGGCGCACGCCGAGTACGGCGTAGTAGTCCGTGGCCACTTACGACTCCGCCAGGATCTGTCCGACGTACCGTGCCACCGCTCGTACCGCTCCCATCGTTCCCGGGTAATCCATGCGGGTCGGTCCGACCACGCCGAGTTTCGCTACTGCCTCGCCGCCCGAACCGTAGCCCACGGAGACGATGGACGTGGAGTTGAGTCCTTCGTGCGCGTTCTCATGGCCGATACGTACCCGCATGGCCGGATCCTTCGCCTCACCCAGCAACTTGAGGAGCACGACCTGCTCCTCCAGCGCCTCCAGCACGGGGCGGATGGTGAGAGGGAAGTCATGCGCGAAGCGGGTCAGGTTCGCGGTGCCGCCGATCATCAGCCGCTCCTCGGTCTCCTCCACCAGCGTCTCGAGGAGGGTGGAGAGCACCGTCGAGACCGTGCCGCGGTCCTCCGGCTCCTCGAACGCCTCGGGCAGATCCTGCACGAGTTGCGGGACGTCCGCGAAGCGGCGGCCGGCGACCCGGCTGTTGAGCCGCGCGCGCAGGTCCGCGAGCGACGTCTCGCCGAACGGCGCCGGGCAGTCGATCATGCGCTGCTCCACCCGGCCGGTGTCCGTGATCAGCACGAGCATCACACGCGCGGGTGCCATCGACAGCAGCTCCACATGGCGCACGGTCGAACGCGTCAGCGACGGGTACTGCACCACGGCGACCTGCCGGGTGAGCTGTGCGAGCAGCCGCACCGTGCGCGCCACCACGTCGTCGAGGTCGACGGCGCCCTCCAGGAAGTTCTGGATCGCGCGGCGCTCGGGCGGGCTCATCGGCTTCACGGCCGCGAGCTTGTCGACGAAGAGGCGGTAGCCCTTGTCCGTGGGAATGCGTCCTGCGCTGGTGTGCGGCTGGGCGATGTACCCCTCGTCCTCCAGCGCGGCCATGTCGTTGCGGACGGTGGCCGGGGAGACGCCGAGGTTGTGCCGCTCGGTGAGGGCCTTGGAACCCACCGGCTCTTCGGTGCCGACGTAGTCCTGGACGATGGCGCGCAGCACCTCGAGCCTGCGTTCACTGAGCATCGCGCACACCTCCAGCGGTCATGTCCCCTTGGCGCTTCCCCTGGCACTCTGCACTTGCGAGTGCCAGCATTCCCCGGCCCAGTGTACGGCTGTCGGGTACACACCCGGCAAGGGCGGGCGCCGGTGCCGTACCGAGGTGTACCGACCTGTACCGGCCTGTCCTGCCGGGTAGGGCGCCTGCGGATAGCGTCGCCGTATGACGGTGTTGTGGGAAGGGTCGGGGTGGGAGGCGCTCGGCGCGCGCGTGGGGCGGGCCAGGCTTCCGGTCTGGGACTGCACGGCCGGGCTGGTGGTGGGCGACAGCGCGGCGCTGCTGGTCGACGCCGGATCGAGCGTGGCCGAGGGAGCGCGCTTGCGCGGCGATGCGGAGCGGCTGCTGGAGCCGCTCGGCGGAGACCGTCGTGTGACGCATCTCGCGCTCACCCATCCGCACTTCGACCATGTCTTCGGGGCGGCGGCGTTCGCGGGCGCGGAGGTGTTCGGGGCGGTGGGCATCGACAGGGTGCTCGCGTACGGACGGGGGGAGCTGGTCGCGGACGCGGTGCGCAACGGTCTGGATCCGGCGGAGGCGGCCGAGGCGGCGGACGCACTGGTCCGCCCGCGCCACCAGGTCTCCGGCGAGTGGACGCTGGACCTGGGCGGGGTCCAGGTGCTGCTGGCGAATGTGGGCCCGGGCCACACGGCCCATGACCTGGTGGTGTTCGTCCCCGGGGACCCGGAAGCGGTGTTCTGCGGGGACCTGGTGGAGGAGTCCGGCGAACCGCAGGCGGGCCCGGACGCGATCCCCTCGCACTGGCCGGCGGCCCTGGACCGGCTGCTGGAGCTGGGCGGGGAGGACGCGGTGTACGTGCCGGGGCACGGGGCGGTGGTGGACGCGGGGTTCGTACGGGCCCAGCGGGACGAACTTGCGGCCCGTTTCGGCGTGTCGTAGCGACTTCCGGCGTGTCGTGCGACCTCGCGGACGCCTTCTCCTATCGTCATCCGAATGCGCCAGTACTCTCCGGATCTCACCCCTCCGTGGAAGAAGCCGAAGCCCGTCCCGGAGGTCCCGGCGGACCCCGGCCTGGTGGTGGAGGAGCCGCGCACGGGGTTCTGCGGCGCGGTGATCCGCTGCGAGGCGGGCACGGTGACGCTGGAGGACCGCTTCGGCAAGCACCGGGTGTTCCCGCTGGAGCCTGGGGGCTTCCTGCTGGAGGGCCGGACGGTGACGCTTGTCCGTCCCAAGGCCGCCGTGCAGCGCCCCACGCGTACGGCGTCGGGGTCGGTCGCCGTTCCGGGAGCGCGCGCGAGGGTGGCCCGGGCCGGCCGTATCTACGTCGAGGGCCGTCACGACGCGGAACTGGTGGAGAAGGTCTGGGGCGACGACCTGCGCATCGAGGGCGTGGTGGTGGAGTACCTGGAGGGCGTCGACGACCTGCCGTCGATCGTCGAGTCCTTCGCCCCGGGCCCGGACGCGCGTCTCGGTGTCCTGGTGGACCACCTGGTCCCCGGCACGAAGGAGTGGCGGATCGCGCAGTCGGTGACGAGCGAGCACGCGCTGGTGGTCGGGCACCCGTACATCGACATCTGGGAGGCTGTGAAGCCGGCGTCGCTGGGTATCGCGGCGTGGCCGACGGTGCCGCGGGGGCAGGACTGGAAGACGGGGGTGTGCCGGGCCCTGGGCTGGCCGTCGGACAATACCGGCGCGGTGTGGCAGGCGATCCTGAAGCGGGTGGGGTCTTACAGGGACCTGGAGCCGGAGTTGCTGGGGCGGGTGGAGGAGTTGATCGACTTCGTTACGGCCGGTTGTGGGGCTTGATGCCCTTGTAGGTGCCGAACTCGGTGGTGTCCAGCTCGATGCCGAGCGGCTTCAGCGGCACCGGCGCCCCGAACTTGGTCACCCGTTGCAACTGGTAGTCAGCTTCCTCGCCGGTGCCCGTCGGCTCGGTGAGCAGGACACAGTGCCCCACGATCGGGTCGATGATCAGGTAAATAGGCACGCCGCCCGCGGCGTAGATCGAACGCTTGACGTCGTAGTCACGCTCGACACTGGTCTTGGACACGACCTCGACGACCATGCTGATCAGCTTCGACGGCATCAACTGCCCCGCACGCGGTCCGACGCCCCTCTCCACCAGTACGAGGTCCGGCAAGGGTTCACTGGTTTCTTGCAGGATGGCGACGGCCACCGTCTGCAGCCTCCTCCAATTCCGGCGCGGGAACTGGTCGAGAACCGCTTCGACGATGTCGATGTGCACCAGATCCGGCGCCGCCATCATCACGATTTCCCCCCGGAGGAGTTCGGCCTTGTATCCCTCGGGAACCTCGAGGTTCTCGAAGAACTCCACGACATCGGTGGTCATCGGTCGGTCGTCCACAGCGGTCATCTCCGCAGCCCTCCGGTTTCCGCCACCGTCAAGAACGGCAGCAGCGTACGAACCAGGTTAGGGACCGAACCGGCGTTCCGCACCGATTCACCCACCGGAGTGATCAGTCCACCAGGTCCCGCACCACCGCATCCGCCAGCAACCGCCCCCGCAGCGTGAGCACGGCCCGCCCCTCCTCATACAGATCGGGCTTCAGCAGCCCCTCCCCCAGCGCCCGCCGGGAAGCCGCGAGCCCCTCCTCCTTCAGCAGAGCCAACGGCACCCCCTCCCGAAGCCGCAGCTCCAGCAGGATCCGCTCGACCCGGCGGTCCTCCTCCGACAGGACCTCACGCCCGGCTCCGGGAGACCGCCCGGCCGCCAGGGCCGCCGCGTACGCCCCCGGGTGCTTCACGTTCCACCAGCGCACGCCGCCCACGTGGCTGTGGGCGCCCGGGCCCGCGCCCCACCAGTCCGCGCCCCGCCAGTACAGCTCGTTGTGCAGGCAGCGGCCGGCGGTGGACGTGGCCCAGTTCGAGACCTCGTACCAGTCGTAGCCCGCCGACCCCAGCACCTCGTCCGCGATCAGATAGCGGTCCGCGTGCACGTCGTCGTCCGTCATCGGGATCTCGCCCCGGCGGATGCGGCGGGCGAGCTGCGTGCCCTCCTCCACGATCAGCGCGTACGCCGAGATGTGGTCCGGGGCCGCCGCCAGCGCCGCCTCCAGGGACGCGCGCCAGTCGTCGTCCGACTCCCCCGGGGTGCCGTAGATCAGGTCAAGATTCACGTGCTCGAAGCCCGCCGCCCGCGCCTCGGCCACGCAGGCCTCGGGGCGGCCCGGGGTGTGCGTGCGGTCGAGGATCTTCAGGACGTGCGGGCGGGCACTCTGCATGCCGAAGGAGATCCGGGTGAAGCCGCCCTCCCGGAGGGTGGCCAGATACGCCGGATCGACCGACTCCGGGTTCGCCTCCGTCGTCACCTCCGCGTCCTGCGCGAGGCCGAACTCGTCGCGGATCGCCCCCAGCATCCGTACGAGGTCGTCCGCGGCCAGCAGCGTCGGCGTACCGCCCCCGACGAAGACCGTACGCACCTCGCGCGGGTCGTCGCCCAGCACCTTGCGGGCCAGGCGGACCTCGTCGATCAGGGTCGACGCGTAGTTGTCCCGGGAGGCGAGGACGCCTCCCGTGCCCCGCAGCTCCGTCGCCGTGTACGTGTTGAAGTCGCAGTAGCCGCAGCGCGTCGCGCAGTACGGCACATGGAGGTAGAACCCGAGGGGGCGCTCGGCGGCCCCGGCGAGCGCGTGCGCGGGCAGCGCGCCGTCGTCGGGGACCGGTTCGCCGTCGGGGAGTGCGGAAGGCATGTCCTCCATTGTCCCGTACTGCCAGAAGTCCTCATTCCGCCTGCAGCACCAGCAGCGCCAGATCGTCCTCCGGCGGCTTCCCGCCGAACTCGTGCACCAGCGTCCTGATCCGCTCGGCGACCAGCTCCGCGTTCATCCCGGCGCAGTCGGCCAGGGCGGCCGCGAGCCCGTCGCCGTCGTCGAACTGGCGGGACCCGCTGCGCCGCTCGGTCACCCCGTCGGTGACGCACAGCAGCGTGTCGCCGGAGCGCAGATCGAAGGTCTCGCACGTGTACGTCTCGTCCTCGACGACCCCGAGCAGCGTCTGCGGCTGGGCCACGGCCCGTACGTCGCCGTCCGGGCCGAGCAGCAGCGGCAGCGGATGCCCGGCCGAGGCGAGCGTGCAGCGCACTCCGCCGTCGAAGGGGACGAGTTCCCCGTAGAGGAGGGAGAGGAAGCGGGCGTGGGGGCCCTCGTCGGCGACCGGCATCGGCGTGCCCGCAGCGACCAGCGCCCGCGCCGCCGCGTCGGAGGCCTCCGTGGCGTCGTCGAGCAGGAGCTGGTTGAGGCGGTCCAGGACGTCGGGGACGTCGTAGCCCTCGCGGGCCAGCAGCCGCAGCCAGGGCCGGGCGAGCCCGATCACGACCGCGGCCTCCGGACCCTTGCCCTGGACATCGCCGAGCGCGAAGCACCACCGTCCGTGGCCGGCGGGGAAGATGTCGTAGAAGTCACCGCTCGGCCCGCCCATGTCGCACGGCTCGTACACAAGTGCGCTGCTCACCCCGGGGATCTCGGCGACCGCGCCGGGCAGCAGCCCGCGCTGGAGCACCCGGCTGATGGTGGCCTGGCGCGCGTACTGGCGGGCCGCCCCGATGGCCAGCGCCACCCGGCGGCTGAGGTCCTCGACCAGTCCGGTGATCTCGTCGGGGAAGCGCAGCAACCCGGCCCGCCCGATGACGAGCGTGCCGAGCGGCCGCCCGCCCGCGATCAGCCGGTAGGCGAGCGCAGCCCCGGTCGCGCCCCGCGGGCCCAGCGCCTCGCCGGGCCAGGGCACGGGCACCGCCCGGGAACGCACCGACTCGGGCAGCCGGGGCGGGTCCTTCTCCAGGGCCCGGCGCAGTTCCTCGATGCGGTTCTCGCTGCCGTGCCAGACGCGGGCGAGCCGGGGCCCGGCCGCGACCGGCGCCGAAGGGCCGCGCCAGCCGGTCGCCTCGTCCTCCAGCCACACCGCGCACCAGTCGGCGAGCCGGGGCACGATCAGCTGCCCGGTGAGCGCGGCGACCAGGTCCTCGTCGAGCTGCCCGGCGAGCAGGTCGGACGCCTCGGCCAGGAAGGACAGCGCGCCGCGGCCCCGCCACTCCCCCTCGTGCAGGCCGCGCCCGGGCTCGGCGAAGGCGGAGAGTTCGGGCCCGAGTATCTCGGCCGGGCTCAGCCCGCGTCCCAGGGCGCTGTCTTTGGCGTACGTCTCGATCCCGTCCTCGGCGTCCAGGGCGGCGTGCAGGGGAAGCAGCGCCCAGACGGTCTTCGTGCCGGTGCGGTAGCTGATCCCCCAGGCCGTGGAGAGGGAGGAGACGAGGCGCAGGCCGCGCCCGTACTCCGGTATGCCGTAGGGGCGCTCGGCGCCGTCGTCCCGGACCGCGCGCGAGGGGTGGTGGTCGGAGACCTCGACGAGGAGCCCGGCCGACTCGCCCTGCGCGTCCTTGAGGCGGCAGACCAGCTCGACTTCGGTGCCGGCGTGGACGACGGCGTTGGTGACGAGTTCGCTGACGACGAGCAGGGCGTCGTCGGCCAGCCGCTCGGTGACGGCGTCGGGCTCGGCGGCCCGGTCCCACTCGCTGAGCGCGGCGCGCACGAGCCGGCGGGCGTTGCCGGCCGCGAGGGGGCTGCCGGGCAGGGTCGACCGCACCACCGTGCGCAGCCCCGCGGACTCGAGCACGTCGGGGGCGCGGGAGGCGGTCTCCCGTTGGGTGGGAATGGGCCCCATGGACAGCTCCCCGGGCAGTTCGGTCGAATGAGCCTGTGGCGATGCGGACAGGGTGACAGACTGACCCCGCCCATAAGCACCGAGTTACCGAAGTGGCCCGCCATGAGTGAGAACCGTGCTACCCATGTGGTCGAAGACGGACAGATTCGAGCAGGGCATGCCTACTGAGAAGACGTCCGAGGACAGCGCCGGCATCCTCCTCGTCGACGACATGGAGGACAACCTGACCGCGCTGGAGGCCGTGCTGCGCTCGCTCAACGAACCGCTGGTGCGCGCGCGTTCGGGCGAGGAGGCGATGAAGGCGCTGCTCGAGCGCCGGTTCGCGGTGGTCCTGCTGGACATCCGCATGCCGGGCATGGACGGTTTCGAGACCGCCGCGCACATCAAACGGCTCGACCGGACCAAGGACGTCCCGATCGTCTTCCTGACCGGCTCGGACGCGGAGGCCGGGTATGCCTTCCGGGGGTACGCGACGGGGGCCGCGGACTATCTGACGAAGCCGTTCGATCCATGGGTGCTGCGCGCCAAGGTGACGGTGTTCCTCGATCTGTACCGCAAGAGCAGGCGGTTGGAGCGGCTGCAGGAGGGCCTGGCCGGCCTGGCGGAGCACCTGTCCGGCATGGAGGAACGCCTGTCCGGCATAAAGGAACGCCTGTCCGCGGACGGCCTCCCGGACCTGGCGGAGCTACGGTGCCGGGTCCGGGAGTTGCAGCAGTTGGCAGCCCAGGAACAGACGTCCTGACGCCCCCTCAGGCTTCGCGCGATCCCGCGTACATCTCGTCGATCAGGTGCTTGTACTCCCGTTCGACGACCGGACGCTTCAGCTTCAGGCTGGGCGTGATCTCCCCGTGCTCCACATCGAGATCCCGCGGCAGCAGCCGGAACTTCTTGATGGTCTGCCAGCGCTGGAGGCCCTCGTTCAGCTGCTTGACGTAGCCGTCGACCATCTCCACCGTCTGCGGGGCGGCCACGACCTCGGCGTAGGACTTGCCCTCCAGGCCGTTCTCCTTGGCCCACTGAAGGATCGCGACCTCGTCGAGCGCGATGAGCGCGGTGCAGAAGTTACGGTCGGCGCCGTGCACGAGGATGTTGGAGACGTACGGGCAAACCGCCTTGAACTGTCCCTCGACCTCGGCGGGCGCGATGTACTTGCCGCCGGATGTCTTGATGAGGTCCTTCTTGCGGTCGGTGATGCGCAGATACCCGTCGGGCGACAGCTCGCCGATGTCACCGGTGTGGAACCAGCCGTCCGGCTCCAGCACCTCGGCGGTCTTCTCGGGCAGCCCGTGGTAGCCCTCCATGATGCCGGGGCCGCGCAGCAGGATCTCGCCGTCGTCCGCGATGCGCACCTCCGTGCCGGGCAGCGGCTTGCCGACCGTGCCCGTGCGGTAGGCCTCGCCCGGGTTGACGAAGGAGGCCGCGGAGGACTCGGTGAGGCCGTAGCCCTCCAGGATGTGGATGCCGGCGCCCGCGAAGAAGTACCCGATCTCGGGGGCGAGGGCGGCCGAGCCGGAGACGCAGGCCCGCAGCCGGCCGCCGAACGCCTCGCGGATCTTGGCGTACACGAGGGCGTCCGCGACCTTGTGCTTGGCGCCGAGGCCGAAGGGCACGGCGTGGGTGCCGGTGCGGCGGAAGTTGTCCTGCGAGACCTTGGCGTACTCGCGGGCCACCTCGGCCGCCCACTGGAAGATCTTGTACTTGGCCGGGCCGCCCGCCCGGGCCTTGGCCGCGACGCCGTTGTAGACCTTCTCGAAGATGCGCGGCACGGCGGCCATGTACGTCGGCTGCACGACCGGCAGATTCTCGATGATCTTGTCGACGCGGCCGTCGACGGCGGTGACGTGCCCGACCTCGATCTGACCGGAGGTGAGCACCTTGCCGAAGACGTGGGCCAGCGGCAGCCACAGGTACTGCACGTCCTCGGGGCCGAGCAGCCCGGTCGCGGCGATCGCCTTGGCCATGTACGCCCAGTTGTCGTGCGGCAGGCGCACGCCCTTGGGGCGGCCGGTGGTACCGGAGGTGTAGATGAGGGTGGCGAGCTGGTCCTTGGTGATCGCGCCGACCCGTTCCTTGATCAGCTCGGGGTGCTTCTCCAGGTAGGCGGCGCCGCGCTGCTCCAGTTCGGCCAGGGTGAGCACCCCGTCGCCGGTCTCGGCGCCCGCCGGGTCGATCACCACGACGTGGGTCAGGGCGGGCAGTTCGTCGCGCTTCTGCTGTGCCTTGGCGAGCTGCTCGGCGTTCTCCGCGACGAGGACCTTGCTCTGGGAGTCGGAGAGGATGAAGGCCGACTCCTCGGCATTGGTCTGCGGATAGATGGTGGTCGTGGCGGCGCCGGCGCACAGGATGCCGAGGTCGGCGAGGATCCACTCGACCCGGGTGGAGGAGGCTAGGGCGACGCGCTGCTCGGGCTGGACACCCAGCTCGATGAGCCCGGCCGCGATCGCGTGGACCCGCTCGGCGGCCTCGGCCCAGCTCAGCGACTTCCAGTCGTCGGGGCCCTGGCCGGAGGCCGGGGGTACGGGGTAACGGTAGGCCTCGGCGTCCGGCGTGGCAGCCACGCGCTCCAGGAAGAGCGCCGCCACGGAGGGCGGACGGTTCTCGATCAAAGTCTGTGTGTCGCTCACGACATCCTCCGGGGCCCGCGGCGGTGCGGCTGGCTGGCTCATTGCTGCTGGATCGTTGCGGCTGCGGTCACTCGAGACCGTTTGTTTAACTCACGAGTAACCCTCGAGCAGGCATCAGAGTAGAGCCCGACCGGCCGGTGCGTAAGGGGCGGTGGCCTGTCGTTTCGTACACAGAGCGACCGGGCGCACGCGCAGGGGCCCGCCGCGCTTTCGCACGACGGGCCCCGTACCGCCCGGTTTGCCGGGGTCAGCGCGCCAGACCCGGGTTACTTCTTGCCCTTGCTCGAACTCGCGCTGTCATCGCTGGAGAGCACCGCGATGAAGGCTTCCTGCGGAACCTCCACGGAACCCACCATCTTCATCCGCTTCTTGCCCTCCTTCTGCTTCTCCAGCAGCTTCCGCTTACGGGAGATGTCACCGCCGTAGCACTTGGCGAGGACGTCCTTGCGGATGGCGCGGATGGTCTCGCGGGCGATCACGCGGGAGCCGATGGCGGCCTGCACCGGCACCTCGAAGTTCTGCCGCGGGATGAGTTCCTTCAGCTTGGCGACGAGCCGGACGCCGTAGGCGTACGCCTGGTCCTTGTGGGTGATCGCCGAGAAGGCGTCGACCTTGTCGCCGTGCAGCAGGATGTCCACCTTGACAAGTGAGCTGCTCTGCTCTCCCGTGGGCTCGTAGTCCAGGGAGGCGTACCCGCGCGTCTTGGACTTCAGCTGGTCGAAGAAGTCGAAGACGATCTCGGCGAGCGGCAGCGTGTAGCGGATCTCGACGCGGTCCTCGGAGAGGTAGTCCATGCCGAGGAGGGTGCCGCGGCGGGTCTGGCACAGCTCCATGATCGCGCCGATGAACTCGGTGGGCGCGAGGATCGTGGCCCGTACGACCGGCTCGTACACCTCGGCGAGCTTGCCCTCGGGGAATTCGCTCGGATTGGTGACCGTGTACTCGGTGCCGTCCTCCATGATCACGCGGTAGACCACGTTGGGCGCGGTGGCGATCAGGTCCAGCCCGAACTCGCGCTCCAGCCGCTCGCGGACGACGTCGAGGTGCAGCAGTCCGAGGAAGCCGACCCGGAAGCCGAAGCCGAGGGCGGCGGAGGTCTCCGGCTCGTAGACGAGGGCGGCGTCGTTGAGCTGGAGCTTGTCGAGGGCCTCGCGCAGATCGGGGTAGTCCGAACCGTCCAGCGGATACAGGCCCGAGAAGACCATGGGCTTCGGGTCCTTGTACCCGCCCAGCGGCTTCTCGGCGCCCTTGACCTGGCTGGTGATGGTGTCACCGACCTTGGACTGGCGGACGTCCTTCACCCCGGTGATGAGGTAACCCACCTCACCGACCCCGAGGCCGTCGGCACCGAGCATCTCGGGCGAGTTGACGCCGATCTCCAGCAGTTCGTGCGTGGCGCCGGTGGACATCATCCGGATGCGCTCGCGCTTGTTGAGCTGGCCGTCGACGACACGGACGTAGGTGACGACGCCGCGGTAGGAGTCGTAGACCGAGTCGAAGATCATCGCGCGGGCGGGCGCGTCGGCGACGCCGACCGGGGCCGGGATCTGCTCGACGACCTTGTCCAGCAGCGCCTCGACGCCGAGGCCCGTCTTGGCGGAGACCTTCAGCACGTCGCCGGGATCGCAGCCGATGAGGTTGGCGAGCTCCTCGGCGAACTTCTCCGGCTGCGCGGCCGGCAGGTCGATCTTGTTGAGGACGGGGATGATCGTGAGGTCGTTCTCCATCGCCAGGTAGAGGTTGGCGAGGGTCTGCGCCTCGATGCCCTGGGCGGCGTCGACGAGGAGGATGGTGCCCTCGCAGGCGGCGAGGGACCGCGAGACCTCGTAGGTGAAGTCGACGTGCCCCGGGGTGTCGATCATGTTCAGGATGTGCGTGTTGCCCGGATCGTGGGTGGGGGCCCAGGGAAGCCGCACGGCCTGGGACTTGATCGTGATGCCGCGCTCGCGCTCGATGTCCATGCGGTCGAGGTACTGAGCGCGCATCTGCCGCTGCTCGACGACGCCGGTCAGCTGGAGCATCCGGTCGGCGAGCGTGGACTTGCCGTGGTCGATGTGCGCGATGATGCAGAAATTGCGGATCAGAGCCGGGTCGGTACGGCTCGGCTCGGGCACATGGCTAGGGATCGCGGGCACGCAGGGTCCTGATTCTTGAGGCGTCCGCAGTGTCTGCGGTCTCGGGTCGGATCGATACGTAGCCTCCATGGTCCCACGCGCGCGGGGCTACGACCGGTTCGGGCCGTGCCGAAGGCGGTGGAACGGGTGGCCAGGGGAGGCCTCGCGGCCGGTTTGGGCGGGCCAGAGGGCGGCTGGTAGCCTGGGTGGCTGTGTCTCCTGCCCTCTCAGCGCGAGACACGTCTTCAAGAAATCACCGGCGCGTGAGACGTCCAGTCTCCCGTGCCTGAACCTGTAAAGGCTCATTCGTGGCGAACATCAAGTCCCAGATCAAGCGGAACAAGACGAACGAGAAGGCGCGCCTGCGCAACAAGGCCGTCAAGTCCTCGCTCAAGACCGCGATCCGCAAGGCTCGCGAGGCCGCTGCCGCGGGCGACGTCGAGAAGGCCACCGAGCTCCAGCGCGCCGCCGCGCGTGCGCTCGACAAGGCCGTCTCGAAGGGCGTCATCCACAAGAACCAGGCCGCCAACAAGAAGTCGGCGCTGGCCACCAAGGTCGCGGCCCTCAAGGGCTGAACCCCTCCTTTTGATCTGAACTGATCCAACCGCCGGAAGGACCCAGAGCGGGCCCTCTCTCATCCGCTCCCGACCGGCACCCCGAGTCCGTACGCGGCCTGCGTTCGCCACGCGGGTACGGACTCACCCGCTCGAACCGAAGGCCCCGCAGCCCGTCCTTCCCCAGGACGGAGTGTGCGGGGCCTTTGGCATGGGCCGCCGGTCGGGGACGGGTAGGCAGTCGGCGGGGGGCCACGTCGGCACGGGGAGCCACGCCGGCGGAGGGAGCCACGTCGGGGTGGGGAGCCACGCCGGGGTGGGGAGCCACGCCGGGGTTGGGAGCCACGCCGGGGTGGGGAGCCACGCCGGGGTGGGGAGCCACGCCGGCGGGGGGAGTCGGTCGGCACGGGCAGCCAGTCGGCCGGGGGCTGCACGGCGAGCCAGGCCAGCGGAGGGAGCCACGTCGGCACGGGGAGCCACGCCGGTAGCCGCGGGTGGGCGGGCCGCGCTCCTCGCTAGCCGCGCCCCCGGGACCGCGCCGCCCGGGCGATCGTCACCACGGCCTTCTCCAACGCGTACTCCGGGTCGTCCCCGCCGCCCTTCACGCCCGCGTCCGCCTCGGCCACCGCGCGCAGCGCGACCGCGACCCCCTCCGGCGTCCAGCCCCGCATCTGCTGCCGAACCCGGTCGATCTTCCACGGCGGCATGCCCAGCTCCCGGGCGAGGTCCGCGGGGCGACCGCCCCGGGCCGAGGAGAGCTTCCCGATCGCCCGCACGCCCTGCGCCAGCGCGCTCGTGATCATCACCGGCGCCACACCTGTCGCCAGCGACCACCTGAGCGCCTCCAGCGCCTCCGCCGCCCGCCCTTCGACCGCCCGGTCCGCGACCGTGAAGCTGGAGGCCTCGGCCCGCCCGGTGTAGTACCGCCCGACCACCGCCTCGTCGATCGTGCCCTCGACGTCCGCGGTGAGCTGCGCCACCGCCGACGCCAGCTCCCTCAGGTCGCTGCCGATCGCGTCGACCAGCGCCTGGCACGCCTCGGGCGTCGCCGAACGCCCCTGCGTGCGGAACTCTCCGCGCACGAACGCCAGCCGGTCCGCCGGCTTCGTCATCTTCGGGCACGCCACCTCCCGGGCGCCCGCCTTGCGCGCGGCGTCGAGCAGGCCCTTGCCCTTGGCGCCGCCCGCGTGCAGCAGCACCAGGGTGATCTCCTCGGCGGGCGAGGAGAAGTACCCCTTGAGTTCCTTGATCGTGTCGGCCGGAAGATCCTGTGCGTTGCGCACGACCACGACCTTGCGCTCGGCGAAGAGCGACGGGCTCGTCAGCTCGGCCAGCGTGCCGGGCTGCAACTGCTCCGGGGTCAGATCCCGTACGTCCGTGTCGGCGTCGGCGGCCCGGGCGGCGGCCACCACCTCCCGCACGGCACGGTCGAGCAGAAGGTCCTCCTGGCCCACGGCAAGGGTGACGGGGGCGAGAGGGTCGTCATTCGCGGTCTTCTTGGCCATCACGGACAGCATCCCACGCGCCACTGACAACGGGTGCCCGCGGCCGCCGCCGCCCGGAGGGTTACGGCTCCTCCCGCCAGCCGTCCCACTCCCCCGCGAACGCGTCCAGCCGCTCCGGATCGAGCAACTGTCGTTCGTCCCGCAGCACCACCAGCCACTGTGCGTCCTCGGCATCGTCCTCGCCGGCCAGCGCGTCCCGGACGATCCGCGGTTCCTCGTCCAGCCGGAAACGCTCCGCCAGCGCCTCCGCCGCCTCCTGAGCGGCATCGCGGTCCGGTAGCACCAGCACATGTCTCACATCACTCACGAGGCCATTCTCCGGCACCGGGACGCCACCGACGCCCAAGCCCGGAACCGCTCGCTGGAGAACTCGAGCGAAGTCGCACTCCACCACTGGTGAGACCGCCACCACACGACTGGCACCACACGACTGGCACCACACGACCGGCACCACACGACCGCAGAGCGGGATCCAGCACCTGTGCCGGAATACGCGACGCGTAACACCGGTCAGCCGCTTCGGCCCGTCTTTCGCAGCGTGGGCGCCCGGTCCAGCTCGATCCCGAACCGCTCCCGGTACACCTCCAGCACCTCCTTCTCATCCGCCAGTTCCATCGCCTCCTTCCGCCCGTCCGGGGTCGTCACCGTCAGTCGGCTGCCGCTGAGCGTGATCCGCCCTCCGTCCTCCGTGACCCGCGAGCACACCAGCGACCGCACGAAGTGCGACTCGGGCGACGTGCTGTGCCACCAGGCCCCGGCCCTGAAGTCTCCGAGCGCCCGCGGCCGCACCTCCAGCCGGTACTGCCGCCTGCCCTCCCGCATCACGTCCAGATCCTCGAACTCGGCCGAACCGCCGCCTCCCCGAGCCCCCGCCGCATCCGCCCCGGCCTCGATCACCCGGAACACCCCGGCCGGGTCCCGCTGCTCGCCCCGCTGCCGGAACGCCAGCGGACAGTGGCTGTGCGCACCGAACCCGACGTCCGCCAGCCAGTCGCCTCCGTCCACGGTCCGTACCCGCAGCGCGAGATGGTCGTACGGAATCCCAAGCCGCCCCTCGTCGTCGTAGACCCGCCCGGCGAGCAACGTGACATCGAAGCCGAGCGCGGCCAGCAACGCCCCGAACGCTCCGTTGAGTTCGTAGCAGAAGCCGCCCCTGCGCGCCCCCACGATCTTGTCCAGCAGCCGCTCCTCCTCCAGCACGATCTTCTCGCCGAGGTGGATCGACAGGTTCTCGAACGGCACGGTCATCAGATGGCGCAGATGCAGCTCGCGCAGCACATCGCCGGTGGGCCAGGCGGGGTGCCGCGCCCCGATCCTGCGGAGGTAGGCGTCGACCTGTGCGGAGTCCATGCCCTCAGTCTCTCGCCACACTCAACCCCCCGCCCGCCCCGGTGACGGCGATCGCGCCGTCCTGATCCGTACGCAGCACCAGCGCGCCCTCGTCCCGCAGCGCCGCGACCGTGCTCGGCGCGGGATGACCGTAGGGGTTGTCCCTGCCGCACGAGATCAGCGCGAGCCGCGGTGCCACCCTGCGTATGAGCTCCGGGTCCTGGTAAGCCGACCCGTGGTGGGCGACCTTGAGCACGTCCACGGGTCCCAGCTCCGCCCCGGCCGGTGATCTCATCAGCGCCTGCTGGGCCGGTGGTTCGAGATCCCCGAGCAACAGCAGGGTCAGCCCTCCCGACCGCACGAACAGCGCCACGCTCGCGTCGTTCGGTCCGTCGGGGGACGGGGCGGGATCCGGGGCAGGCCACAGCACCCGCCAGTCGAGCACCCCGGTGCGGCGGGCCTCCCCGGCGACGGCGCGCGTCACCGGAATGTGCCGGGCGGCCGCCTGAGCGCGCACGAACGCGGCCTGGTCCGGGGGCTCGTCGAACCCGGTCGTCTCGATCGCCCCCACCGCACGCCCGCGCAGCACTCCCGGGAGCCCCGCCACATGGTCGGCGTGGAAGTGGGTCAGCACGAGCAGCGCGACGCGGCTGACGCCGAGCACGGTCAGACACCGGTCGACCAGCGCAGGATCGGGCCCCGCGTCCACGACCACCGCCGTGCCCTCGCCCGCCGCCAGCACGGTCGCGTCACCCTGTCCCACGTCACACATCGCGAACCGCCAGCCCGGCGGCGGCCACCCGGTGATCACCCGGGTCAGAGGGGGCGGCTGCACCACCACGAGCAGCAGCACCACGGCACAGGCACCGGTCAGCCAGGGGTGCCTCAGCAGCCGCCGGCAGACGAGCAGGACCATCGCCGTCACGGCTGCCAGCAGCAGCGCCCCCGTCCAGCTGCCGGGCCAGTCCACCGCGCCGCCCGGCAACGACGCCCCGGTGCGCGCGATGCCGGCGATCCACCCGGCCGGCCAACCCGCGCACCACGCCAGTGCCTTGGCGACCGGCAGGGCCACCGGAGCGACCGCCAGTGCCGCGAACCCGAGCACCGTGGCCGGTGCCACCGCCAACTCCGCGAGCAGGTTGCAGGGCACGGCGACCAAGCTCACTCGCGCCGACAGCACCGCGACGACCGGTGCGCACAGCGCCTGGGTGGCGGCCGCGGCGGCCAGCGCCTCGGCGAGCCTGGGCGGCACCCGGCGCCGCCGCAACTCCGCGCTCCAGCGCGGGGCGACCGTCAGCAGCGCCCCGGTGGCCAGCACGGACAGCAGGAAGCCGTAGCCCCGCGCGAGCCAGGGGTCGTACAGCACCAGCAGCAGGACCGCGGCGGCCAGCGCGGGAAGCAGGGATCTGCGGCGCCCGGTGGCGAGCGCGAGCAGCGCGATCGTCCCGCAGGCCGCGGCGCGCAGCACGCTCGGGTCCGGCCGGCACACGACCACGAAGCCGAGGGTGAGCACGCCGCCCAGCAGCGCCGTGCCGCGCAGCGGGATGCCGAGCAGCGGTGCGAGTCCTCGGCGCTCCACGCGCTGCGCCAGTCCGGCCGGACCGACGAACAGGGCCAGCAGAAGCGTGAAGTTGCCTCCGCTCACGGCCAGTAGATGCGCGAGATCCGTCTCCTTGAAGGCGTCGTCCAGCTCCGGGGTGACTCGTGAGGTGTCGCCCACGACCAGCCCCGGCAACAGCGCCCGCGCGTCCGGGCCGAGCCCGTCGGTCGCCTCCCGCAGCCCCGCGCGCAACCGCCCCGCCCATCGCTGCGCCGTCGACGGCTCGCCCACGACGTCGGGTGGTCCCCCGTCCCGGACGCGCACCACGGCGGCGACGCGGTCACCTCCGGTCAGCGGGGGTGCCAGCCTGCCCGCCACGCGCACACGCGTCGAGGGCAGCGGCGCAAGCCAAGGCGACCGCCCGGGCTCCACCCCGGGGGTGCGCGGATCGACGACCAGCAGCACGGGCGTCCGCGTCGCCACCGCGGTCCCGTCGGCCTTCGTCAGGCGCCGCATCTCGCCGTCGAGCAGGACGGCGGCAGCCGTGGCGTGATCGCCCTTGATCCTGGGCCGGGTGAGCCGTGGATCGGAGGTGATCTCGACCTCCGCGGTCACCTCGGCGTACTGACGCGCCAGAGGGGGAACGGGCCCCCGTCGCAGATCCGCGCCATGGAGCCCGGCGGAGGCGGCGGCAGCGGCGGCACAGAGCAGCACGGCGGCGACCGACACCGCCGACCGCGGGCCCCCGGCCCGAAGCCCGCCGCCGGGGCCTCCCCACCGCAGCACCAACAGCCCACCGGCTACCGCAAGACAGCCGACGGCCACACCGACGACCCAGGCGGCCGACGCGTCCAGAGCCCACGCGGCCGCGCTCCAGGCCCCCAACGCGGGCCCCACCAGCCGGAGATCCGCCGGCCCCTCCTGCCTGGGGTGGGGATCACCCAGCGGACTGCGGACATCCCCCAGTGGCGCCTTCGGCCGGTCCGCACCGGGTTGCTTCGGCGGCCTCATGGCCGTACGAGGTTCCGTAGGTCGGCGAAACGGCGTTCGCCGATGCCGTTGACCTCACGGAGTTCGTCGACCGAGCGGAAACCGCCGTGCTGGGACCGGTAGTCGACGATGTGCTGGGCCAGCACGGGCCCCACTCCGGGCAGCGCGTCGAGCTGGTCCACCGTCGCGGTGCTGAGGGAGACCGGGGTGCCGGGAGCGGCCGATCCGCCGGCCGCCGGGAGGGCCGGTCCGGTGCCCGGTGCCGGGGCCGGACCGCCCACCACGATCTGCTCGCCGTCCACCAGGAGGCGGGCGCGGTTGAGGCCGTCGGTGTCGGTGCCCGGCCGTACTCCGCCCGCCGCCCGCAGGGCGTCCGCCACCCGTGACCCGGCCGGCAGCCTCTGCAGCCCGGGGTTGCGCACCTTGCCGCCGACGTCCACGACCACGGCGGCTCCCGTCCCCGCTCCGGTGACGCCTGTCGCCTGCGGTCCCGTCGAGGCGCCCGACTCCGCCGAACGTCTGGCTCCCGCCGTCCCGTAGGGCGCCGCCGCCCGCACCACCTCGGGCGCCCGCACCTGCTCTGTCCGGCCCGTCCAGAAGTGCTGTGTGGCGAAAACCACGGCCACCAGCAGGAGCACACCCAGCGCGGCCACGCTCCTCCGCTCCAGCCCGCACCTGGCCTGCAGCCACAACGGCATCCGTTCGCGCAGCGCCGGGACGACCCGCTCCCGCCAGGCGCCGCCCGTCGCGGCGGGCTCGGGTGCGTCCACGTCGCCGACGGCGGCCGACCCGCTCGGCCGGGCGAGCCCGCTCCCCGCCGACGTGCCCGCCCGTGACTCCCCGACGTCCCGGTCCGCCCTCGGCGGCCCGTTTCCCCAGGCCTGTCGTTCCGTTGCTCCTTCGGCGAAAGGTGCCTCCGCGCGTTCGGCGAAGAGTGCCTCCGCACGCAGGCGCAACACGTCAGCGGCCGAGGGCTGGTGTCGTCGGGCGTGCGCCCGCGGATGCCGCGGGCGGTGGTGCGCGCGGCCGTCGGAGCCGGGGCCGCGGCCGGGACCGCTTGTGGGAGCGGCGGTGCGTGAACGTGATCGAAGTGCCATGCGCCGAGGATCGGGCAGATCGCCGACCTCGCGATGATCTTGGTCAATTCCCGGGGATTACTGCCCAGTTGTGGATAACTCCATCACCCACATGGGTCACCATCGCCCCAGGTGCCGGTGTGACCTCGTCATCGAGGCGACACCACGGCCCCCAGCAGACCCGGTCCCGTGTGAGCCCCGATCACCGCCCCGACCTCGCTCACATGCAGATCGGCCAGCCCGGGCACCCGTGCGCGCAGGCGGTCGGCGAGCGCCGACGCCCGTTCCGGAGCGGCGAGATGGTGGACCGCGATGTCGACCTTTCCGCTGCCGGCGCGCTCGGCGACGATCTCCTCCAGGCGGGCGATGGCCTTGGACGCCGTACGCACCTTCTCCAGCAACTCGATGCGGCCGCCGTTCAGCTGCAACAGCGGCTTCACCGCGAGCGCCGAGCCGAGCAGCGCCTGCGCGGCGCCGATCCGGCCTCCGCGCCGCAGATAGTCCAGGGTGTCGACGTAGAAGTACGCGGAGGTGTCCGCGGCCCGCTTCTCCGCCGCCGTGACGGCGTCGTCGACCGTGCCGCCCGCCTCCGCGGCCCGAGCGGCGGCCAGCGCGCAGAAGCCGAGGGCCATCGCGACCATCCCGGTGTCGACCACGCGCACCGGTACGGGAGCCTGGCGCCCGGCGAGCACCGCGGCGTCGTACGTGCCGGAGAACACGGAGGACAGGTGCAGCGAGACGATGTCGGTCGCCCCCGTGGCGGCGACCTTGCGGTAGGTGTCGGCGAACAGCTCGGGGCTGGGCCGGGAGGTGGTGACGGGCCGTCGCTTCTGCAGGGCCTGGGCCAGGGAACGGGCGGAGATCTCGGTGCCCTCTTCGAGTGCCTGGTCGCCGAGGACCACGGTCAGGGGCACCGCGGTGATGCCGTGGCGCTCCATCGTCCGCGGCGGCAGGTAGGCCGTTGAATCGGTGACGATCGCGACATGGCGGGACATGAGCTGGAGGTTACCTGCCGGAACGCGCCGGTGGCAGACCGACCCCGCCGACCTGGACGGTCCGTGGAGTGATCATCGAGTGCTCTCGGGGCGGGGCTTCCTCTGCCAGGGGTACACGGGCCGCTGGGTGCGCGAGCCGAGCGCCGGCCGGGTCTGCTCCCGCGCCGTACGCGACTCGGGCGTCTCCGGCCAGGTCTGGGAGGAGGCCGCATCCGCCGGCGCCGGCGCCTCGGGCCAGGGCGGGGCGGAGCCCGTCGGCTGCTCTCTGGTCCAGTGGCGCAGGGCGCCCGCCTCCACATCGATCTGGGCGCTCAGCGCGTCCAGGTCGTCGTCCGCGAACCGGCGTGCCCTGTCATGGGCGGCCCAGCGCAGGGAGTCCGCCGACCGGGTGACGCGCTCGGTCCGTTCGCGGAGCTCGGGCAGCCGGGAGACCAGCGCCTGGCGGTCCGGCTCCGTCTCCAGGCGCCGCAGCTCGGCGTCCAGTTCGTGTCCGTGCGCACTGAGGCGCTTGAAGAGGCCCAGCGCCTCCTTCAGCGACTCGTCCTCGGTGACGCCCGCGTGGAGGGCGTCCTGAGTTGCGCGCATCGAGGTGCGCAGCCTCAGCCGCAGCTCGGCGAGTTCACCCGCCGGACCGGGCTGGGTGAGGGTCCTGGCGCGCAGGGTGGTGTCCTCCACCGTGCGGCGGGCCTGCGCGATCGTACGGTCCACGCCGCGTTTCGCCGCGCCGACCGCCTTCACCGTCGCATACACGCCGAGGACGAGGCACAGCACGAACAGGAGCGCCATCACGGTCAGAACGGCTTCCACAACGCTCCTCCTCCGGTCGGCCGGGCGGCTGCTCACCGCTCTTCCACGGTAAACGCAACGGGCAGGCCCAGGGTTCCGGAAGAACCCCGAACCTGCCCGTAGGGGACTACCCCGACAAGGGCGGCACCGGTCACCCGAGGCGACGGCCGCTATGCCGTGACGATGTTCACCAGCTTCGGCGCGCGCACGATCACCTTGCGGATCCCGGCGCCGCCCAGGGCCGCGACCACCTTCTCGTCGGCCAGCGCCACCTTCTCCAGTTCCTCCTCGGAGATCGAGGGCGGAACCTCCAGGCGCGCCTTGACCTTGCCCTTGACCTGGACCACGCAGGTCACGGTCTCGTCCACGACGTACGCGGGGTCGGCGACCGGGAAGTCCTGGTGGACGACGGAGTCGGTGTGGCCCAGCCTGCGCCACAGCTCCTCGGCGATGTGCGGGGCCAGCGGAGCGATCAGCAGCACCAGCGACTCGGCGACCGAGCGCGGCACCGAGCCTCCCGCCTTCGTCAGGTGGTTGTTCAGCTCGGTGATCTTGGCGATGGCCGTGTTGAACCGCAGGCCCTCCAGGTCCTGGCGCACGCCGTCGATGGCCTTGTGCAGGGCGCGCAGGGTGTCCTCGTCGGGCTCGGCGTCGACGACGGTGACCTCACCGGTGGTCTCGTCGACGACATTGCGCCACAGCCGCTGCAGCAGCCGGAACTGGCCGACCACCGCGCGCGTGTCCCAGGGCCGCGACACGTCCAGCGGACCCATCGCCATCTCGTACAGGCGCAGGGTGTCCGCGCCGTACTCGGCGCAGATCTCGTCCGGAGTGACGGCGTTCTTCAGGGACTTGCCCATCTTGCCCAGCAGGCGGGTGACCTTCTCGCCCTGGTAGTAGTACGCGCCGTCGCGCTCCTCCACCTCGGCGGCCGGCACCGCGATGCCGCGGCTGTCGCGGTAGACGTAGGCCTGGATCATGCCCTGGTTGAACAGCTTGTGGAACGGCTCCGCGGAGGAGACGTACCCCAGGTCGTACAGCACCTTGGACCAGAAGCGCGCGTACAGCAGGTGCAGCACGGCGTGCTCGGCGCCGCCGACGTACAGGTCGACGCCACCGTGCGGCATGTCCTCGCGCGGGCCCATCCAGTACTGCTCGATGGCCGGGTCGACCAGCTTCTCGCTGTTGTGCGGGTCCAGGTAGCGCAGCTCGTACCAGCAGGAACCGGCCCAGTTGGGCATGGTGTTGGTCTCGCGGCGGTACTTCTTCGGGCCGTCGCCCAGGTCCAGGGTGACGTTGACCCACTCCTGGTTGCGCGACAGCGGGGTCTCGGGCTGGGTGTCGGCGTCGTCCGGGTCGAAGGTGCGCGGCGAGTAGTCCTCGACCTCGGGCAGCTCCAGCGGCAGCATCGACTCGGGCAGCGCGTGGGCGACGCCGTCCTCGTCGTAGACGATCGGGAAGGGCTCGCCCCAGTAGCGCTGGCGGCTGAACAGCCAGTCGCGCAGGCGGAAGTTGACCGTGCCCTCGCCGATGCCCTTGCGCTCCAGCCACTCGGTGATGCGCGCCTTGGCTTCGGTGACGCCCAGACCGTCCAACTTCACCGAGTCACCGGAGGAGTTGACGATCTTCGCGTCGTAGGAGACGAAGGCGTCGTCCCAGGCCGACGGGTCGGTGCCGCGGCCGTCGGTGGGCTCCACGACGCAGCGGATCGGCAGCTCGAAGGCGCGCGCGAAGGCGAAGTCGCGGCTGTCGTGCGCCGGGACGGCCATGATCGCGCCGGTGCCGTAGCCCATCAGCACGTAGTCGGCGATGAAGACGGGGATCTTCTCGCCGTTGACCGGGTTGGTGGCGTACGCGCCCGTGAAGACGCCGGTCTTGTCCTTGGCCTCGGCCTGCCGCTCGACGTCGGACTTGGAGGCGGCCTGGGCGCGGTAGGCGGCGACGGCCTCGGCGGGCGTGGCGTGGCCGCCGGTCCACACCTCGTGCGTGCCCTCGGGCCACGCCTCGGGGGTGAACTTCTCGACCAGCGGGTGCTCAGGTGCCAGCACCATGTAGGTGGCGCCGAACAGGGTGTCCTGGCGTGTGGTGAAGATCGTGATCGTCTCGCCGTCGATCGGGAAGTCGACGCGGGCGCCCTCGGAGCGGCCGATCCAGTTGCGCTGCTGCAGCTTGATCGCCTCGGGCCAGTCCAGCTCCTCCAGGTCCTCCAGCAGCCGGTCGGCGTAGGCGGTGATGCGCATGTTCCACTGGCGCAGCTTGGCCTTGAAGACCGGGTAGTTGCCGCGCTCGGAGCGGCCGTCGGCGGTGACCTCCTCGTTGGCCAGGACGGTGCCCAGGCCGGGGCACCAGTTGACGGGCGCGTCGGAGGCGTAGGCCAGTCGGTACTCGCCCAGGACGTCGGCGCGCTCGGCGGGGGTCAGCTCGTTCCACGCGCGCGTGGTGCCCGGAATCCCACGCTCACCAGACTCGAACTGGGCGATCAGCTGGGAGATCGGGCGGGCCTTGCGGGCGTCCTCGTCGTACCAGGAGTTGAAGATCTGCAGGAAGATCCACTGGGTCCACTTGTAGTAGTCCGGGTCGATCGTGGCGAACGACCGGCGCTTGTCGTGGCCCAGGCCCAGTCGGCGCAGCTGGGACTTCATGTTCTCGATGTTGGCCTCGGTGGACACGCGCGGGTGCGTGCCGGTCTGCACGGCGTACTGCTCGGCGGGCAGGCCGAAGGCGTCGAAGCCCAGGGTGTGCAGGACGTTGTGGCCGGTCATGCGCTGGAACCGGGCGAAGACGTCGGTGGCGATGTACCCCAGGGGGTGGCCGACGTGCAGCCCGGCACCCGAGGGGTACGGGAACATGTCCATGATGAACTTCTTGGGCCTGGCGGCCAGCTCGGGATCGCCTGCCAGGTCCCCGCTCGGGTTCGGCGCCTCATAGGTGCCCTCGGCGTCCCAGAAGTCCTGCCAGCGTGCCTCGATCTCGGCCGCCAGAGCGGCCGTGTAGCGGTGCGGCGCAGCCTCCGCCGACACGGCGGCGGCAGCGGGGTTCGTCTCGCTCATGATCCTCAAAGCTCCATAGATCGTCTCTGCCAGCGGAAATGAAAAAGCCCCTCGCACAGGAGGGGTCGCCGCGCCGATTCCGACCATCGGATTCGCCCGGTGGTCGGGACTGATCAGCGCGGCTCGCTAAGCAGAAGGCGTACGGCACGCATGGCGTCAGGGTACCGCAGCGCCCGAGCGCACGGCGACGGGCCACCGACGGCACCCCGGGGCGCACCTGGGGCGCGACCGGGAACCACCCTGGCACGACCGGGCCGGCCCGGATGGGACTCGAACCCGACCCGGCCCACTCGGACCGGACTCGGGCCGGACTCGGGGCGGACTCGGAGCGAACCGGATGAACCCAACACCGATCGCAGCCGTACTCAGACATCGACGGTCAGGTGGCGAACGTCACGAAAGGCTGAATCGAGTTCAAATATTACTTCGCGTAACAGCAGCTAATCGGACATCGCAACCACGCCGTCGCCCTTTGATAACAGCGCAATAACTGAAACCACGTACCGCTCGGTTTGGAGCCACCTAGAGTGCGGCAGCGGGACCGCCTTCCCGAAACTGTTCGGAGTTGCCCCCATGAACCCTCCACGTAGTAACAGCTCGCTCCCCAGGCCGGGCCGCTCGGCCTACGGCGTGGCGTCGGCTGTGGTGCTGCTGCTCATACCCGTCATCGTGCTGTCCGGCGGGAACGCAGTCCGGGACTTCCTCAACTTCGGAGCGGGCGTCCTCTCGCTCGTCTCCCTCAGCTGCTCCGTGATCTGGGGGCTCGTCGCCCAGGACCGGATCTTCCTCAACACCCGCCAGCGGATCGTGGCGCAGGCCGTCCACCGGACGACCGCGGTCGCTTCGATCGCGTTCCTCCTGGTGCACGTCACCGTCAAGATCGCGCTCGAACACACGGTGCTGATCGCCGCGCTGATCCCCTTCAGCCTCGGCGTCAGCGGCTCGGCCGGTCTCATCGGCCTCGGCTCCCTGGCCGGCCTCCTCATGATCTTCGTGGGCATCACCGGCGCGCTGCGCAGCAACTTCGCGACCCCGGCGCCGGTCGCGGCGCGCTGGCGGGCGATGCACATGCTGGCCTACCCGTCCTGGTGCGCCGCGCTCGTGCACGGCCTGTACGCGGGACGCGCGGCGAAGCCGTTCTTCATGGTGTCCTACGAGCTGTGCCTGCTCGGGGTCATGGGGGCGCTGGCCCTGCGCGCCGCGCCGCGCCCGTTCAAGCGCAAGGTGGCCGACAGGATCTTCGCGATCGTCGGCGGCGGTGACATGGCGGGACGCGAAGGACTGGACGCCAGCCGCGCTCGCAACGCGGAGGCGGCGGCCACCCTGGCGGGCTTCTCGGGGCGCTCGGCGGACCGCGCCGGCGGCTGGGAGGGTCTGGTCCCCCCGCAGCCCTCGACGCCCCTGTACGAGGCTCCGGCGGCCCGCACCATGACCCCGGAGCCCGGCAACGGCTTCGCGGCCGCCTACCGGGCCACGTCGGCCACCCCGCGCGCGCAGACACCGATGATGCCGGACGCCACCCAGCGCATGGACCTGTACGACACACAGGCCACCGAGGCCATGCCGCGCGTCGACGCCGGAGGCAGCACCTCGGGCAGCTGGCCGATCCCGTCACCGCCGCCGGTCGGGGAGGCGCCTCCCTCCGCCTACGACCCGCTCCAGGACACCGGATACACCATCCCGGCCTATGGCAATCCTGGATACAACGGGTACGGCGCCAGTGAGATGTACGACACCGGTGAGACGAACGTACCGTTCGGCACGTACAACTCGAACAACACGTACAACAGCGGTCCCGCAGCGGAAACGTTCCCCGGCGCCTTCGACACGCCGGGAGCCGGCGAACCCTGGAACGCGCCTTCCGGAGGCTTTAAGTGAACGAGGCCCTGCCCGACGTCCCAGAAGTCCGGGTGGTCGGGCTTCCGCAGCTCACGTCGGGCTTCGACCTTGTCGAGAGACTCGACCTGCCGATGCACCTCAAGGTGCACGGCCCGCTCGAGCCGATGGGCGGAGAGCAGCTCGCACAGCTCGCCGAGCAGATCAACCTCAAGGGGCGCGGCGGCGCCGGATTCCCCTTCCACAAGAAGCTGCGCTCGGTCGCCGAATCCGCGATCCGCCGCGGCATCCGGCCGGTCGTGGTCGTCAACGGAAGCGAGGACGAGCCCGCCTGCCGCAAGGACACGGTGCTGATCAACCGTGCCCCGCACCTCATCCTGGACGGCGCCCTGCTGGTCGCGGAGGCCCTGGGTGCCCGCACGCTCGTCGTCGGGGTGACACGTGCCTCGACCGAGCGGTCGATGGAACAGGCGCTGGCCGAACGGGGGCTGAGCGACCGGCGCGGCGCGCCCATCCGCGCGCGCGTGCAGCGCAATCCGGTGCGCATGGTCACCGGAGCCGCCGCCTCGCTGATCCGCTCGATCGACGGCGGTCCGGCGATCCCTCCGGGGCGCAAGACCAGCGCCTCGCAGAGCGGGGTCGGCGGCGCGCCCACGCTGCTGTCGAACGCCGAGACGTTCGCCCAGCTGGCGATCGCCGCGCGCATCGGCGCCGAG
The DNA here is from genome assembly GCF_044764595.1 of Streptomyces sp. NPDC093984. Classification (NCBI taxonomy): domain Bacteria; kingdom Bacillati; phylum Actinomycetota; class Actinomycetes; order Kitasatosporales; family Streptomycetaceae; genus Streptomyces; species Streptomyces sp. NPDC093984. The sequence continues at coordinate 829,448 of NZ_JBIWIM010000003.1, forward strand.
CGCTACTGCAACACCGGTCTGTACGACGAGCCCGGCACCGTCATGCTCACCGTCTCGGGCGCGGTCAACCGCCCCATGGTGATCGAGGTCCCCACGGGCGTCCCGCTGCGGTACGTACTCCAGCTGGCCGGGGCCCCGCCGGTCCCGCAGGGCGTGCTGACCGGCGGCTACCACGGCAAGTGGATCGACGCGACGACCGTCGACGAGGCGGTCGTCTCGCGCAACTCCCTGGACGCCGTCGGCGGCTCGCTCGGCGCCGGCGCGATCCTGCCGATCAGCCAGGAGACCTGCCCGCTCGGCGAGTCCCTGCGGGTGGCGAAGTGGCTGGCCGAGGAGAGCGCGGGCCAGTGCGGCCCCTGCTACCTGGGGCTGCCCGCCGCAGCCCGTGGCATGGAGGACATCCTCAACGGCGGCGGGCCGGCCGCCCTGGAGGCCCTCAAGCAGGTCGCCAAGAACGTCAAGCGGCGTGGCGCGTGCTCGCACCCGGACGGCTCGGCGATGTTCCTGGAATCGACCATCAAGGCGTTCACGGACGACCTGGCCGCGCACGTCCTCGGCAACGGCTGCGGCAGGCCCGTGGAGGGCGTTCTGCCGCTGTTCGAGGGCGGCAGGGCCCCGACGGGCATCCCGGGCGGCGGACAGGCCGAGCCGGAGGCGGGGGCCAGCCGGCAGAAGATCTACGTGGACTGGACGCTGTGCCGCGGCCACGGACTGTGCGCGGACATCCTCCCGGAGGTCTTCGAACTGGGTGCCGACGGCTTCCCCACTGTCGCCCAGGCGCCGGTGCCGCTGTACGCGGAGGCGAAGGCCCTGCGGGCCGTGCGCCGCTGCCCGGCGCTCGCGCTGCGGATCGAGGAGGACACCCGGTCCGGCCCGCCGTCGCGCAGCAACCTGCCCGTGCTCTCGCAGGGCCGCGGACGCCGGGCCCTCGGACGCTGACCGGGCCCTCGGGCGCCGACCACACGGACGGCGGGCCACCCTCACCGGGTGGCCCGCCGTTTCGTGTGCGCGCACCTGCGTACGCGGACTGTCCTGACGGCGTGAGCAGCAGGCCTCCCCGCTCGCACGGGTGTCCGCGGCCGTCCACGCCGAGAACACGACGAAGGCGGCCCATCCCTCGGATGAACCGCCTTCAACTTCTGTGGAGCTAAGGAGAATTGAACTCCTGACCTCCTGCATGCCATGCAGGCGCTCTACCAACTGAGCTATAGCCCCTTGCGGCCACGCGGTGGAACCGCGTCTCGGCCTTGTCGCCCGGTTTCCCCGGCGGCGACGCCAACATTACACGGTCCACCGGGTGGAACACCAAATCGTTTCCCGCGTCCCCCGCGTCAGGCCGTGGCGAACGAGTAGAAGCGTTTGAGCGTGCAGTGCTCGTCCAGGAGGCGGCCGTAGATCGGCTCCCCCTCCAGCTCCCGGTAGGTCTCGATCGGGTCGCCTTTTATGATCAGCGCCCGTGCGCATTCCTCGCACCAGTACTGGTAGTCCGGGTTGACCGGCTCCATGTCGCGGACGATCGGCGTGCCGCTGCCACACCAGTCGCACTTCCGCCTGTGTGCACCCATCGATCAGCTCCAGCTGTGGCCGCAGGCCGTGCACACGTAAGAGATGCCGCCGTTGTCGCCGAGCACCTGGGCGACGTGGGACGAGCCGCACGAGGGGCAGTCGAGGAGGGTGGCATTCCGACGTGTCACCGCCACTGCGAGAAGATCGTGGACCTCCCCGCGGATGCTCGCTGGCATCGCTACTCCCTCCCGTCGGGCCGCGCCCCCTTCCGGCCGTTTGATTCTGCCACGGCCGGACCAATACGGTCAGCGACGCCTTCGTACCAGTCCGGACACGGCACCCAACGTGGCCGTCGCGGCCAGCGCGTACATGCACACGAGGAGCGCGTCCGAAGAGGTATACGCCCCAGGGGCCCCCAGTGACTCAAGCCGGTTCAGGAAGAGTGCGCCGAAGGCCGCCACACCGATCAGCTGGCCGAGCTGGGTGACCGTGGCGAGCAGGCCGCTGGCGTCGGCCGCGTCCTCGGGCCGCACGGTGGCGAGGGCCCTGGTCAGCGTGGGACTGAAGGCGAGCGCAAGGCCTACCCCGACGCCCGCGAAGGCCGCGTACAGCCCGGCTCCGCCGTGGCTCCCGCCGTGCAGCGCGAGGCCCACCCCGGTCACGGACAGGCCGGTGAGGAGGAACCCTGCCGGGATCAGGTGGCGTTGCCAGGAGGCCGGCCACTTCCGCCAGGTCAGACCGGCCAGCCCGAACACCACGGCGGTCGGCGCGAAGGTCAGCCCGGCCCGCAGGGCGCTGTAGCCGAGGCCGCCCTGGATGTGCAGGGTCAGCGAGAAGAGGAATCCGGCGTTGACCGCCATCACGGCCAGCAGCCGGAAGACCGCGAGGCCGATACCGGGATGGCGCAACACCCTCGGCGCGATCAGCGGCGCCCCACCGCGCCGGGCGAGCCGGGACTCGTACCCCTGGAACAGGGCGAAGGCCAGTGCGGCCGCGGCCAGGGACAGCCAGGACCACAGCGGCCAGTGCTCCTCCTGACCGAGCACGAGCGGCACGGTCAGCAGCGAGACGGCACCGCCGAGCAGCACCAGGCCGGGCAGGTCGAGGCCGCGCGAGCGGTCCCTGGCGTGGGCGTCGTCCCGCGGCAGGACGCGGCTGCCGACGGCCAGCAGTACGGCGCCGACGGGCACGTTCACGAGGAACACCGGCCGCCAGCCCGCGCCGAACAGGTCGGCGCTGACCAGGACCCCGCCGAGCACCTGCCCGGCGGCGGCACCGGTGGCCAGGACGGCGGAGTAGGCCCCGAGCGCCTTGGCCCGTGCCTCGCCGGTGAAGTGACGCTGGATCAGGCTGAGCACCTGCGGGATCATCACGGCCGACCCGGCGCCCTGCACCAGCCGGAAGGCGATCAACTCCCCCGTTCCCCGGGCCAGTCCGCAGGCCAGCGAGGCGGCCGTGAACACCGCGATCCCGGCGAGGTGGACCCGGCGGTGGCCGAGCAGGTCGCCGAGGCGCGCACCGGTGATCAGCAGCACGGCGTACGCGATGGAGTACCCGGCGACCACCAGCTGCAGTCCGGCGCCGCTCGCGTGGAGGTCGGAACCGATCGTGGGTACGGCGACGTTGACGATGAAGACGTCGAGCAGGGCCATGAACTGGGCGGTGAGCACGACCGCGAGCAGCCGGCCGGGGCGATTGTCAGTGGTGGGGGTTTTACTGGTCGCAGGTCGGGTTCCGGGGGTGGACCCGGGACCCGGTGAGGTTGTCGTCGTCATGCCTGCGAGCCTGACGACGGGCGGACACGGGTGACGAGAGCCCGCCGATGCTGGTACCGACAGCACCTGGCAGCGGCCGACTCCGGTCCCGACGATGGAGACGGGGGATGTGAGGACCATGACGACGACACAGCGCCGCAGGCCGGAGCTGGCCGCCTTCCTGCGCAGCAGGCGGGCCCGGGTGACACCGGCCGACGTGGGCATGCCGCCGGGACTGCGGCGCCGGACACCGGGCCTGCGCCGCGAGGAGGTGGCGCAGCTCTCCGGGGTGGGCGTGACCTGGTACACATGGCTCGAGCAGGGCCGCCCGATCAACGCCTCGCCGCAGGTCCTGGACGCGGTGGCGCGCACGCTGCGCCTGGACCAGCCGGAGCGCGAGCACCTGTACCACCTGGCGGAGGTGCCCTACGACGGGGGCGGGGAGGGGCTGCCCCAGCGGGTCGGCCAGGACGTGCAGGACGTCATCGACGCCCTGGACCCGCGTCCGGCGGTGGTCTACAACTCGCGTTACGACGTCCTCGCCACGAACGCCGCCTACGACGACCTGTTCCGGATTCCGAGGACGCCGGACATCGGCGCGGCGAACGCGCTGTGGACGCTGTTCACGGTGCCCGAGGAGGTCTGCCCGGTGGTGCACCGGGACAGGGAGCTGCCGGTGATGGTGGCCACCCTTCGCTCCGCGTACGGCAGACATGTGGGCGAGCCGGCGTGGGAGGACTTCATACACAAGCTGTCGGCGGCCAGTGCGTACTTCGCGGAGCTGTGGGCGAGCGGCACGGTGATCCCGCCCGGGCCGCGGGTGAAGACCTTCCGTCACAAGGCGGTGGGCGAGCTGCGGATGACCTCGCTGTCGCTGTCGATCGACGGAATGCCGGAGTGCAGGATCGTGGCGTACGCGCCGGAGAACGAGGAGGCTCACGAGAAGGTCGCACTGCTCAGGGCGCGGAGGCAGCGGCTGTGGCCGTCGTCGGACGAGGCGGCCGGGGAGATCGTCCGCATGTGAAAAACAGAAAATCCCGCCCCTTGACGGGACGGGATCCTGACCATCGATCTTTGACAACTCAACAGAGTGCCGATCCGTGGAGCTAAGGAGAATTGAACTCCTGACCTCCTGCATGCCATGCAGGCGCTCTACCAACTGAGCTATAGCCCCTCGTGCCACGCAGCGGAGCCGCATGGTGTTTCGCCCCGCTCGGCGGGGCGAACAAGAAGAACTTTAGCCTGCGACCTGCCAGAAAGTGAAATCCGGGTCCGGACCGCCGCGAGGCCGCTCAGTCGTCGTCGCCGAGGACCGGTTCCGGCAGGGTGCCCGCGTTGTGTTCGAGGAGGCGCCAGCCGCGGGTGCCTTCGCCGAGGACGGACCAGCAGCAGTTGGAGAGACCACCGAGGCTCTCCCAGTGGTGGGCCTCCAGGCCGAGCAGGCGGCCGATGGTGGTGCGGATCGTGCCGCCGTGGCTGACCACCACGAGCGTGCCGTCCACGGGGAGCTTCTCGGCGTGGCGGAGCACCACGGGGGCGGCCCGGTCGGCGACCTCGGTCTCCAGCTCGCCACCGCCGCGGCGGACGGGCTCGCCGCGCTTCCATGCGGCGTACTCCTCGCCGTACCGGGCGATGATCTCCTCGTGGGTCAGCCCCTGCCAGGCGCCCGCGTACGTCTCGCGCAGGGCCTCGTCGTGGGTGACCTCCAGGTCGGTGAGCGTGGCCAGCTCGGCGGCGGTGGCGGCGGCGCGCCGGAGGTCGGAGGCGACGATGGCGTCCGGCTTCAGCGAGGCGAGCAGGCGCGCGGAGCGGCGGGCCTGGCCGATGCCGGTCTCGGTCAGTTCGACATCCGTGGAGCCCTGGAAGCGGCGCTCCACGTTCCAGGACGTCTGGCCGTGGCGCCACAGGATGATCCGGCGCCCCCGACCCTTCTTCCCCGTGTCGGTGCCCGCTGCCGTCACCGCAGCTCCCCGCCCAGCTCCGCGTCCAGCTCGGCGGCGTCCTGGGCGGCCTGCAGCCTGGCGTGCTCCTCGGCCTTGCCGCGGGTGGCCTTGGCGTCGGGCGGCAGGTCCAGCTCGGGGCAGTCCTTCCACAGCCGCTCCAGGGCGTAGAAGACGCGCTCCTCGCTGTGCTGGACGTGCACCACGATGTCGACGTAGTCCAAGAGCACCCAGCGGGCCTCGCGGTCGCCCTCGCGGCGTACCGGCTTGGCGCCGAGTTCCTTCAGCAGCCGCTCCTCGATCTCGTCGACGATCGACTTGACCTGGCGGTCGTTGGGGGCCGAGGCCAGAAGAAAGGCGTCCGTGATCGACAGCACATCGCTGACGTCGTAGGCGACGATGTCGTGCGCGAGCTTGTCGGCGGCCGCCTGAGCGGCGGTGTTGATGAGTTCCAGAGAGCGGTCCGTGGCGGTCACTACAAGGCTTTCCGTCGGCGGTCAGTGATACCTCAAGGGTCTCACGGACCGCCGACGGCACCCCATGTGATTAATGGAGCACGCCCCGGCGGCCGGGGTGTGGCCCACGTCACGAGGACGGCTTGAAGTCCTTGCCGAGCACGACCGAGACGTTCGCGTTCGAGACGCCCGTGCCCTTCTTGACGGCGCTGGTGGGCAGGCCGAGGGTCTTGGCGACCTCGATGGCGTTCTGCTTGTCGCCGTCGTCGGCGTAGGTCACCTGAGAGGTGGCCTGGGCTGGGCCGGTGCCGGCGTCGACGGAGGTGTAGCCGCCGTTGACGAGGACGACACGGGCCTGCTCGGCGGCGGCCTGGGAACCGGTGGCGTTCTTGATGCCGACCCGGACGGCGTCACCGGCCTGGGGGCTCTTCACGGTGCCACCGAGCAGCGTCTTGACCACGGTGTCGGTGGCCTTCTGCCCGATGGTGCCGTCGGACTGGACCGGCAGCAGTGCGGTCTTGTAGTCGCCGTCTTTGGCGTGGTCCGCGAGCTTGGCCAGGAAGGTGCCGAGGTCGTTGTCGGTCAGGGAGGGGTCGAGGATCTGGGCGAGCGTCTGCACGGTGGTCGTCGCGGCCTGCGGGTCGGAGGACATCTTGCGCAGCACCCCCTGCATCACCTGGCCGAACCGCTCGAGCTGGGCGTCCTGGGACTCTCCGGTGGCGCGGTAGGTGGCGTAGGCGACGGCCATCGTGCCGCTGAGGGTCTGGTCCTGCCCCTTGTGAACGAGGGGCGCGCCGCCCTTCTTCTTGGCGTCGGGGTCGGGGACGTCGGCGTTGGTGTCGACCTCGATGTTGCCGACGAGTTCGACGAGGTTCTCCAGGTAGGGGGTGTCGAGGCGCCAGGTGCCCTCGATCCTGGTGCCGAGGACCGAGTCGATGGCGTCGCTGGTGCCGGAGGAGCCGTCGTCGGCGACCGACTTGGCGAGGGTGGTCGTGCTGCCGTCGTCCGAGGTCAGAGCGAGGGAGTTGGGCAGCAGGACGGTGGCGCCCTGCTTGGTGGTGGTGTCGTCGACGAGCAGCGCGGTGGAGGTGCCGCCGCCTTTGGTGTTGTGCAGGTGGACGACGATCACGTCGCGGTTCTGGGCGGTCGCGGCCGTCGTCGTCGTGCCGGACTTGGCGCCGGAGGAGAGGCCGGGCAGCTTGCCCGCGTACCAGAGGTAGCCGACGCCGCCGACCGCCACCAGGGCGAGCACGACGGCCAGGGCGACGATCCGGCTGCGGGCGCGGCGACGGGCCTCCTCGCGGCGCTCGGTGCGGTTCTCGGTGAACTTCAGCCAGTCGATGACGTCCTCGGAGTCGCCGTCGGGCTCCTCGACGAAGGCGAACGGCTCGGTGCGGTAGTCGCGGTCGCCGTGCGGCTCCTCCTCGGAGGTCTCGCCGCCTGCGGGCGTGCCGTCGTCGGCGAAGCCGGTCCCGGGCGCGTGCCCCGGGGCGCTGTCGGCCGGGCCGGCCTGGTGCGGGATGTAGGCGGTCTGTTCGGTGACGCGTGGCTGCTGACCACTGGTCGCGGCCCGGCCGTAGGGGTCGTGGCCGGCGGCGGTCGTGGTGCCGTACGGGGCGTAGGGGTCGTAAGGCGCGGCGGGGTGCTGCCGGCCGGTGTCATGGGAGGGCACGGGCTGCTGCCGGCCGGTGTCGTAGGGCCCCACGGACTGCTGGGTGCCGGTCGCGTACGGGTCGTAGCCGTATCCCTGGTGCTGCTGGTCGGGCTGTGTGCCGTACGGGTCGTAACCCTGCGGGGTCCGCTGTGCGGGCACCTGTCGGTACACAGGCTGCCCGAACTCGTCGTAGCCGACGAGCTCGTACTGGTCGCCGCCCGCGTACCCGTCGTATCGGTCGTTCACCGGTGCCCCTCTCGGCTCACTCGCCGCGGTACAGCTGCCGTTTGTCGATGTAGCGCACCACGCCGTCCGGCACCAGGTACCAGACGGGTTCGCCCTTGGCGACTCTCGCACGGCAGTCTGTGGACGAGATGGCGAGCGCGGGAACCTCGACGAGCGAGACGCCGCCCTCGGGCAGACCCGGGTCGGCGAGGGTGTGACCGGGGCGGGTGACGCCGATGAAGTGGGCCAGGGAGAACAACTCGTCCGTGTAGCGCCAGGTGAGGATCTGGCTGAGCGCGTCGGCGCCGGTGATGAAGAAGAGGTCGGTGTCGGGGTTGAGCGCCTTCAGATCACGGAGGGTGTCCGTGGTGTAGGTGGGACCGCCGCGGTCGATGTCGATGCGGCTCACCGAGAACTGGGGGTTCTCGGCGGTCGCGATGACCGTCATCAGATAGCGGTCCTCGGCGGGGCTGACCTTGCGGTCGGTCTTCTGCCACGGCTGGCCGGTGGGCACGAACACCACCTCGTCGAGGTGGAACTGGGCGGCGACCTCGCTGGCCGCGACCAGGTGGCCGTGGTGGATCGGATCGAACGTTCCGCCCATGACGCCGAGGCGGCGCTTGCCCGGGTTCGACGGCCCGCTGCCGGGGCCGGGTCCCGTGCCCTTCGCCGGACCGGTGGGTGTGTGCTGCTCTCCCATGCGTGCAGACCCTACCGGCCCGGCAGCCGGGCACCGGCCGACAGGCCCCCGCGAACGGCCGGGACGGGCTCTTGGCCTCGGCTCAGCGGTCGCGGTTGAAGCGGGTGGTGATCCACAGCAGCAGGAGGAGGATGACGAGGGCGCCCCCGCCCGTCATGAAGGGGCTGATGCTCGCGTGGCGCTCACCTTCGCCCTCGGCGAGGGTGACCAACTGGGCAGCGGTGCTGTGGAAGCTCATCTTCGGCAGTACCTATCCGGTGTGGGCGGGATAAAGACGTCGGCTCATCGTATGCGGGCGCGTTCCCGGGCATCACGGCGACTCCGCCGTTGGACGCCGACCTCGGGCTTCGGGCAGGCCCGGACCGGCGGTTCCGGCCCGCCGGGCGCCCCCGCGCGGCGGGCCGGGTCAGTCCTTGCGCTTGTAGCCCCGCAGCAGGAACCAGCCGGTCAGGACGCAGCCGAGGACCATCACGATCAGGACGACTCGGAGCAGGTTGCCCGGGCCCTGTCGGCTGGCGGCCGTCGCTGCCTCGGTGAGCCAGGCGGCGCTGATGTGCTCCATGAGATCGCTCCTTACGGTGTGCTGCCCTGTCACGGTATCTCCGCCTAGGCTGGACACCGCTTCGGGGGCGCATCACGCGGGTCGCGCACAGTGAGCCATCAGACACATGGGGGAACGCATGTCCGACGACGGTCAGGGTCAGAACGGTCACGAGCAGGTGCCGAGCAGGCAGCGCAAGCGCTTTCCGGGGATCTCCTCGCGCGCGTACGAACACCCGGCGGACCGTTCGGCCCTGGTGGCCCTGCGGAAGCTGAGCGGCTTCGACACGGTCTTCAAGGCCCTCAGCGGTCTGCTGCCCGAGCGCAGCCTCAGGCTGCTGTTCCTCTCCGACTCGGTGCGGGTCTCGGACGCGCAGTTCCCCCACCTGAACGACATGCTGCGGGACGCCTGCTACATCCTGGACCTGGAGAAGGTCCCGCCGATGTACGTCACGCAGGACCCGCAGCCGAACGCGATGTGCATCGGCCTCGACGAGCCGATCATCGTCCTGACGACCGGGCTCGTGGAGCTGCTGGACGAGGAGGAGATGCGGGCGGTCGTCGGTCACGAGGTCGGGCACGCGCTCTCGGGCCACTCCGTCTACCGGACCATCCTGCTGTTCCTGACCAACCTCGCGCTCCGGGTCGCCTGGATCCCGCTGGGCAACCTCGCGATCATGGCGATCGTGACCGCGCTGCGGGAGTGGTTCCGCAAGTCGGAGCTGTCGGCCGACCGGGCCGGTCTGCTGGTCGGGCAGGATCTGCAGGCCTCGATGCGCGGGCTGATGAAGATGGCGGGTGGCAACCATCTGCACGAGATGAACGTGGACGCGTTCCTGGAGCAGGCCGAGGAGTACGAGGCCGGGGGCGATCTGCGCGACTCCGTGCTCAAGATCCTGAACGTGCTGCCGCGTACGCACCCCTTCACCACGGTCCGCGCGGCCGAGCTGAAGAAGTGGGCCGCCTCCCGCGACCACCAGCGGATCATGGACGGTCACTACGTGCGGCGCAGCGAGGACGGGGACACCTCGGTGTCGGACTCCTTCCGGCAGTCGGCGGCGAGCTACGCGAACGAGGTCAGGCAGTCCAAGGACCCGCTGATGAAGCTGGTCAACGACCTCGCGGGCGGCGCGGGCGACCTCGGCGACCGGGTGCGGCGCGGCTTCGCGGGCTTCTCGGGAAGCGCCCCCAAGGACGCGCCGCGCGAGCCGGACGACAGCCACCCGGGCGACGACCGCCACCCGGGCGACGAGACCCCCTACGGCAAGGACTGACGGGCTCCGCAACCCGGCGGGCCGGGTGCGGGGGTGACGGAACCTGTGGGCGGTCGGGCGGTCCCTACACCTTCGGTTCCGCGCTCGTGGACAGCGTGCCGCACAGGGCCGTCGCGCTGCCCGTCGCGAAGGGGTCGGTGCCGGCCGGGCCGCCCGCCTTGGCGGTCTGGCCGGCGAGCAGCGGCCGGAGGTGGTTCGCGGTGTCCTCGGCGCAGGTGAGCGGTCCGGCCTGGACGTAGGCGGCGACCAGTTCCGCCTGGTTCAGGTGCAGGTCGTCACGGTCGAAGCGGAAGGTCAGCTGGCGGCGCACGGTGAACAGCGACGCCTTCGCCTTGGCGTCGGAACCGGCCGGCTTCAGCGCGTACACCACGGTGTGGTCGGCGCTGACCTCCAGCGTGTCGGAGTCGGCCTCCGTGGCCTGGAGCGTGCCCTGGACGCGGATGTCCTGGTCGGCCAGCCGGGCCCGGGAGGGGTCGAAGCGGACCAGCCAGCCGGTGGCCGCGTGCCGCCCGTCCGAGGCGGGGTGGGAGAAGCTCTGGTCGAACTGGTCGAGCTGCTGCGGATCGAGCAGCAGGCGCACCGGGCGCACGGCGCCACCGGTGAGGACGGCCGGGTCGAGCGAGGAGGCGACCAGGTAGTTCTTCGCGTTGCTCAGGGCGGCGTAGACCTGGCTCTCGGAGAAGTGCGCGGTACGCCGGGCGGCGGGGAAGGTGATGCCCTGGGCGCCGACGCGGAACTGCGCGGCGGGGCTGTGCGCGTACAGCGCCTCGGGGTCCGTGGCGCCGGGTACGGCGGACTGCGGGGCCAGCGGTATCACCGTCATGCGCAGCGGTTCGACGGTCTGGGCCCTGGGCGCCTGGTAGGGATGGCGCACGCCCATGTAGATGGCGGTGGCGAAGGCGACGGCTATGAGCAGGACGAGGATCAGCGCCTGTCTGGGCAGCGCGCGGTGCAGGAGCGGGCGCCGGCGCACGGCGGGGGCGTGGTCGGCCATCCGCTCCTGGGCGGAGTACTCCTGGAGGCGGGCAGCCCGGACGAACGACTCGTCGAACACGACGGATCGGTACTCGTCCTCGCCACCACTGGGAGCACCCTCGGGCAGCCCCTCAGGTGGGTCTCCAGGCCCGCCCATATCTTCAGAGTAGGTCTCCGGGAGCCCGGGTAAACGCCCTGGTACACGACAAGTTCTGACAGGTCCTCACCAGGTTTTCGAACGAGTTTCCAACCCTGGGTCGGGGTCGTTCGGCCCATCGCCCGTGAGCTTGTGGAACGCCCGGCTCGGGGGTCAGGGGGTCGGCGGCGTGCGGAGGTCAGGGGGTCCGCGGCACCGCTGAGAACGCCGGGGGCGAGTAGTCCGCGGAGGCCGAGGGGCCGATACCCGTGCCGGCTTCCTGGCCCTGCTCCAGACCGGTCGAGGCGGGCGTGGGGACCTGTTCCTGACGACCGGAGGACCCGCCCCGGTACACCGCGGTGAAGGCCAGGGCGACCATGCCGATGCCCATCACGAGGGCGAGCATCCAGGCGACCGGGCGGTGCCAGCGGGCGCCCTTGCCGTACGCCCTGCCGAAGGGGCCCGTGGTGCCGTAGCGGCCGTCGAGGACGTCCACGTCGTCCAGGTCGTCGGGGTCCAGGCCGTGGCCGAAGCCATCGGGACCGAATCCGTCGTCGTAGCGCTCCTCGTCGCCCCGTGCGGCCCTGCCGCGCGCCCGGCGCGCCTCCGCCTCCTGGGCGTCGGCGCGGGCCTGGGCCGCGGCGAGGAGTCTTTCCACGGCCGTCGGCTCGTGGACCACGGCGGCCCGTATCCAGGCCTCGTCGAAGACCGCGGAGGCGAACTCTTCGTCCATCGCTCCGCGGTCGCGGTCGTCGTCGGGCTCCGGGCCGTCAGCGAACGGCGTGCCCCCCACGTCCTCCGGCACGGATCCAGAGTAGACCTGGGGGGTCAATTTGGGCAGACGGTATGGAAATTCATCCGCCTGGCGAGACGGGTTCACAGGTGGGTGCCGGGAACCGTCACCGCCCTGAGGAACGAGCGCTCGCTCAGCGCCGTACGTGCCCGTCGCCGGTGACGATGTACTTGGTGCTGGTCAGCTCCGGCAGGCCCATCGGACCCCTGGCGTGCAGCTTCTGGGTGGAGATCCCGATCTCCGCGCCGAAGCCGAACTGGCCGCCGTCCGTGAAGCGCGTCGAGGCGTTCACGGCGACCGTCGTCGAATCGACCAGTTGGGTGAATCGGCGGGCGGCCTGCTGCGAGGTGGTGACGATCGCCTCGGTGTGGCCGGAGCTCCACAGCCGGATGTGCGACACGGCCTTGTCGAGGGAGTCCACGACCGCGGCGGCGATGTCGTACGACAGGTACTCGGTGTCCCAGTCGTCGGCCGTCGCCTCCACCACCGTGGCCCGGGAGCCCTTGGCGTACGCCATCACGCGCTCGTCGGCGTGCACGGTGACCCCCGCGTCCGCGAGGGCCTCCAGGGCGCGCGGCAGGAACTCGGGGGCGATGTCCTGGTGGACCAGCAGCGTCTCGGCCGCGTTGCAGACACTCGGTCGCTGCGCCTTGGAGTTGATCAGGATGTCGATCGCCATGTCGATGTCGGCCTGGGCGTCGACGTAGACATGGCAGTTGCCGGTGCCGGTCTCGATCACCGGGACGGTGGACTCCTCGACGACCGTGCGGATCAGGGAGGCGCCGCCGCGCGGGATGAGCACGTCGACCAGGCCGCGGGCGCGCATCAGCTCGCGCACCGACTCGCGGCTCTCCCCGGGCACGAGCTGGACGGCGTCGGCGGGCAGGCCGGCCCCGCCCACGGCGTCGCGCAGCACCCGTACGAGCGCGGTGTTCGACTCGTAGGCGGAGGACGAGCCGCGCAGCAGGACCGCGTTGCCGGACTTCAGGCACAGGGCGGCGGCGTCGACGGTCACGTTCGGCCGGGCCTCGTAGATGATCCCGACGACGCCGAGCGGGACGCGGACCTGGCGCAGGTCGATGCCGTTGGGCAGCGTGGAGCCGCGGACGACCTCGCCGACCGGGTCCGGCAGGGCGGCGACGTCCCGGACGTCGGAGGCGATGGCCCGGACCCGCTCGGGGGTCAGCGTGAGCCGGTCGATGATCGCCTCGCTGGTGCCGGCCTCGCGGGCCTTGGCGATGTCCCTCGCGTTGGCCTGGACGATCTCACTCGTGCGGACCTCCAGCGCGTCCGCCATGGCGAGCAGCGCGTCGTCCTTCTCGGACCGCGGCAGCGGCGCGAGGTCTGCGGCGGCGGCCCGGGCACGGTAGGCGGCCTGGGCCACCGGGGACATGGAGTCGTACGGCGAGAGCGTGGTCATGAGGGAAGCGTAGTGCGCCGGACATCCCCGTTCAGGGCTCGTCCCACACACCGAGACGCGCTCAAAACGGGTGAACTCCGACCGGTGTGGCCGGTGGCGGCCCGTATCCCTCGGTGACCCGCTGGTGGTAGGTGTCGCGGTCGACGACCTCCAGGCCGACGATCTCCCAGGGCGGCAGCCCCGCGCTCTGCCGGTGCTCGCCCCACAGGCGAAGCGCGACCGCGGCGGCGTCGTGCAGGTCCCGGGCCTCCTCCCAGTAGCGGATCTCGGCGTGGTCGCACGCGTAGCGGCTGGTCAGCAGGAAGGGGTGGTCGTTGGCCAGCTGTTCGAGGGAGCGCCGCACCTCCTTCAGCGGGGCCTCCTCACCCGAGACGCTGAGCGTGACGTGCCACAGCCGGGGCGTCTCGCCGGGCTCCTGGTGAGCGTCGGCGGGCTCCTGGTACGCCTCCCCGGCCGGGACGCTGGTCAGCGCGCGCTGCTCGTCGGCCCTGCGCGGGCCGCCGCCCCGGGAGGCACCGGAGGTGCCACCACCGCGGGACGCCGCCCCCGGGCGCACTCGTCTCACGACGGCCTCCTTACGCGGTGCTCGTGCGGAATGGGTGTCAGGGACCCGGTCGGCCGACCGGTCCCCGAGACCCAGTGGAGCAGGCCGCGCGGGCCCGTGGGGCGGTTTTGCGGAACGTCCCTCACCGGACGGGCCCGCGGGGCGGGACTTTCGGCCTGTCGCGGATGCGTGGAACGCGTGCTTACCGCCTCACGCGTGCAGGACGACCAGGTCGTCCCGGTGGATGACCTCGCGTTCGTAGGCCGGGCCCAGCTCGCGCGCCAGTTCCCTGGTCGAGCGGCCGATCAGCCGGGGGATCTCCTTGGCGTCGAAGTTGACGAGCCCGCGCGCGACCGCCCGCCCCTCGCTGTCACGCAGTTCGACGGGGTCGCCCGCGCTGAAGTCGCCCTCGACCGCGGCGATGCCGGCGGGCAGCAGCGACTTGCGGCGTTCGACGACCGCGCGCACGGCCCCGTCGTCGAGGGTGAGGGCGCCCTGCGGCGCGGAGGCGTGCTGCAGCCACAGCAGCCGGTCGGCGGAGCGCTTGCCGGTGGGGTGGAAGTACGTGCCGGTGTCACGGCCCGCGAGGGCGTCGGCGGCGTGCACGGCGGAGGTGAGCACCACGGGGATGCCGGCCGCCGCCGCGATCCGGGCCGCCTCGACCTTGGTGACCATGCCGCCGGTGCCGACGCCGGCCTTGCCCGCGCTGCCGATCTCCACGTGCGCCAGGTCCTCCGGGCCCCGCACCTCCGCTATCCGCGAGGTACCGGGCTTGCTGGGATCCCCGTCGTAGACGCCGTCCACGTCCGACAGCAGGACCAGCAGGTCGGCGTGGACGAGGTGGGCGACGAGCGCGGCGAGGCGGTCGTTGTCGCCGAAGCGGATCTCGTCGGTGGCGACGGTGTCGTTCTCGTTGACGACCGGCAGGGCGCCCATCGCGAGAAGCTTGTCGAGGGTGCGGGAGGCGTTGCGGTGGTGGGCGCGACGGCTGGTGTCGTCGCCGGTCAGCAGGATCTGGCCGACGCGGATGCCGTAGCGGGCGAAGGAGGCCGTGTAGCGGGCGACCAGGAGGCCCTGGCCGACGCTGGCGGCGGCCTGCTGGCGGGCGAGGTCGCGGGGGCGGCGGCGCAGGCCGAGAGGCGCGAGGCCGGCGGCGATGGCACCGGAGGAGACGAGGACGACCTCCTTCTCCCCTCCGCTGCGGTGTTTGGCGAGCACGTCGACGAGGGCGTCGACGCGGTCGGCGTCGAGCCCGCCCGCGGCCGTGGTCAATGAGGAGGAGCCCACCTTGACGACGATCCTGTGGGCCTCTTCCACGGCCTGCCTTGCGCCTGCCACCTGGTGTTCTTCCCCTCGCGCGCGATATACGCTCCCGTCCGGCAATCTACGCGAAGACGCACGGGCGCCGCGCACCGGTCCAGGAAGCGGACGGTGACCGGAGCGCTCCGGCCCGGTCACCGAACGGTCACACCAGCCGCACCCCCGGCAGGCCCGCCTCGACCCGCAGCCGGGCGAACGCGCGGGAGGAGGCCTTCGGGCGCGTCACGGTCCGCGGGACGCGGACCTGGGCGTCGATGCCGTCGCGGCGGATGTCGAAGAGGTGGTGGCCGCGGTGGGCGTCGATCAGCTTCCAGCGCGGATCGTCCGTCTTGCGCGGGTCCCACTCGCGGTGGAAGGGCGCGGGCGGCGGCGGTGGTAGGGCCGTACCAGAAGAAGGCCAGGCCAGGCCCGAGGGCAGCCGGGGCCGACCCCCGGCTGCCGCGGCTGTCAGAACGGCTCGAAGTCGTCGAACTCCTGCTGCGCCTCGTCGCGTTCGGCCTGCCGTTCCTTGCGCCGCTGCGCGGCAGGCCGCACCCCCTCGAACCGGTGGTCCTCGCCACGCCGTCCGAGCATCTCGGCGCCGGCCATCAGCGACGGCTCCCAGTCGAAGACGACCGCGTTGTCCTCGGGTCCGATGGCGACGCCGTCCCCGGCCTTCGCGCCCGCCTTCATCAGCTCTTGCTCGACGCCGAGGCGGTTCAGCCGGTCGGCGAGGTAGCCCACGGCCTCGTCGTTGTTGAAGTCGGTCTGGCGCACCCAGCGCTCCGGCTTCTCGCCGCGCACGCGGAAGAGCCGGTCGGCCTCGCGCGTGACGGTGAAGCCCGCGTCGTCGACGGCCTGCGGCCGGATGACGATCCGGGTCGCCTCTTCCTTCGGCTTGGCGGCACGCGCCTTCGCGACCAGCTCGGCCACGGCGTACGACAGCTCCTTCAGCCCGGTGTGCGCCACCGCGGACACCTCGAAGACGCGGTAGCCGCGGGCCTGCAGCTCGGGCCGCACCATCTCGGCGAGGTCCTTGCCGTCGGGCACGTCGATCTTGTTGAGGACGACGATGCGCGGACGGTTGCCGAGGCCGCCGTACTGCTTCAGCTCCTCCTCGATGACGTCGAGGTCGGAGACGGGGTCGCGGTCGGACTCCAGCGTGGCCGTGTCCAGTACGTGCACGAGTACGCTGCACCGCTCGACGTGCCGCAGGAACTCCAGGCCCAGCCCCTTGCCCTGGCTGGCGCCCGGGATGAGCCCGGGGACGTCGGCGATGGTGTAGACGGTCGAGCCCGCGGTGACCACGCCCAGGTTCGGGACGAGGGTGGTGAACGGGTAGTCGGCGATCTTCGGCTTGGCGGCGGACAGCACGGAGATGAGCGAGGACTTGCCCGCGCTCGGGTAGCCGACGAGGGCCACATCCGCGACGGTCTTCAGCTCCAGCACGATGTCCTGCGCATCGCCGGGCTCGCCGAGCAGCGCGAAACCGGGCGCCTTGCGGCGGGCGGAGGCCAGCGCCGCGTTGCCGAGGCCGCCGCGGCCGCCCTGGGCGGCGATGTACGAGGTGCCGTGGCCGACCAGGTCGGCCAGTACGTTGCCCGCCTTGTCGAGCACGACCGTGCCGTCCGGGACCGGCAGGACGAGGTCCTGGCCGTCCTTGCCGGAGCGGAAGCCGCCCTCGCCGGGCTTGCCGTTGGTGGCCTTGCGGTGCGGGGAGTGGTGGTAGTCCAGCAGCGTGGTGACCGACTGGTCGACGGTGAGGATGACGTCGCCGCCGCGTCCGCCGTTGCCCCCGTCGGGGCCGCCGAGCGGCTTGAACTTCTCACGGTGGACGGAGGCACAGCCGTGGCCTCCGTTACCCGCGGCGACGTGCAGTTCGACGCGGTCCACGAAGGTGGTCATGGTTCAGTGCCTCCAGAAAACGTACGGGGTGTGTGCTGTCCGACAGCTGTCCAACAAGCGAAAGGCGGACCCGCCTTCCCGCCCGGGAAGTGAGGTCCGCCTCGCTAAACGTTCGGTCGAAGCCGTGAATCAGGAGATTCAGGCGACCGGAACGATGTTCACGACCTTGCGGCCGCGGTGGGTGCCGAACTCCACCGCACCGGCCTGCAGCGCGAACAGCGTGTCGTCGCCGCCACGGCCGACGCCGGCGCCCGGGTGGAAGTGGGTGCCGCGCTGACGGACCAGGATCTCACCCGCGGAGACGACCTGACCGCCGAAGCGCTTCACGCCGAGCCGCTGGGCGTTGGAGTCGCGACCGTTCCGGGTGGACGATGCGCCCTTCTTGTGTGCCATCTGTTCTCAGTCCCTTACTTCGCAGCCGTGGGGATCTCGGTGACCTTGATCGCCGTGTACTGCTGGCGGTGGCCCTGGCGACGGCGGTAACCGGTCTTGTTCTTGTAGCGCAGAATGTCGATCTTCTGGCCCTTGTGGTGGTCCACGACCTCAGCCTGGACCTTGATGCCGGCCAGCACCCACGGGTCGCTGGTCACGGAGTCGCCGTCGACCACGAGCAGGGTCGAGAGCTCGACCGTGTCGCCGACCTTGGCGGTGGAAATCTTGTCAACCTCGACGATGTCGCCGACAGCAACCTTGTGCTGGCGACCACCGCTGCGCACGATCGCGTACACGCGGAACTCACTCTCTCGCTCGGGAACGGCACCCCCGCAGGCCAGCCGCCCTGCGAAACACGCGAGCGACCTCTCCCGGCCGGCCCTTGCGGCCCGCGTCCGGGAGGAAGAAGGTTTACGGGGATGTGGCGCATCAGTGGACACGCCGACGGTCAAGGTTACGGGGCCGGGTCGGGAAGGGTCAAACCGGGTCCTGTCCGCCACTCCCCCACACGACGCCACACGACGGCGGCCCGCCCGGAGATATCCGGGCGGGCCGCCGTCGTGACGGTTCCGTCGCGTCGGAGGGTCAGTCCTCCGTGGTGACCGAGACGGTCGGCTGCGCCGGCTGCTCGGCCGCCGCCGTCTTCTTGGCCGCCGCCTTCTTGGCGGTCGTCTTCTTCGCGGCGGTCTTCTTCGCGGCCGTCTTCTTGGCCGCCGTCTTCTTGGTGGCGGCCTTCTTCGCCGTGGCCTTCTTGGCGGTCTTGCGGGCCGCCTTCTTGGCGGGCGCCGCCGCCTCGGGCTCGGCCTCCGCCGGGGCCTCAGCCTGCTCCGCCGGGGCCTCCGCCGCCGACGGGACCACCACGACCGCCGTCTCCTCCGACGACGTCGGCGCCGTGGCCTTGCGGACGGCACGGCGGCGCGGACGGGCCGGGGCGCTCTCCACGGGCGCCTCGGCCGGCTCGGCCACGGGCTCGGCCGGGACCGGGGCCTGGGCTTCCGGCTCCTCGGCGGGCTGCGGCGCGACCTCCGGGACCGTCACCACGGCCTCGGCGGGCGAACCGGCCGGCGCCGACGCCTTGCGGGTCGCCCGACGGCGCGTACGGCCCTTGGGCGCGGCCTCCTCCTCGACGGGCGCGGGCGCCTCGACGACCGGGTCCTCGGCCGCCACCGGCTCCGCCTCCGCCTCGGACCGCGACTTCGGTGCGCGCTCGTCGGTACGGGACTTCGGCGCCCGCTCCTCGGTCCGCGGGGCGCCCGCCGGAGCCGACGCCCGCCGGCTCACCCGGCGCCGCGAACGGCCCCGGGACGCGGCGGCCTCGGCCTCGGCGACGCTGCTGTACAGCTCCTCGTCCGGCGCGACCGAGTCCATCAGCGACTCCGTCACGGCCGACTCCGACAGCGCCGCCGGAACCGCGACCTCGGGCTCCTCGGCGACCATGGCCTCGACGGCCTCCTCGACCTCGGCCGCCACCGCCTCGTGCGTCTCGGGCTCGGCCTCGGCGCCGCCCCGGCCGCGCTTCCTGCGCTTGCCGCCGCCGGCCGCCGGCGCCTGGTCCATGTGCACGATCACGCCACGGCCGTTGCAGTGCACGCAGGTCTCGGAGAACGACTCCAGCAGGCCCTGGCCGACCCGCTTACGGGTCATCTGGACGAGGCCCAGCGAGGTCACCTCGGCGACCTGGTGCTTCGTACGGTCCCGGCCCAGGCACTCCAGCAGGCGCCGCAGCACCAGGTCCCGGTTGGACTCCAGCACCATGTCGATGAAGTCGATCACGATGATGCCGCCGAGGTCGCGCAGCCGCAGCTGGCGGACGATCTCCTCGGCCGCCTCCAGGTTGTTCCTGGTGACGGTCTCCTCGAGGTTGCCGCCCTGACCGGTGAACTTGCCGGTGTTGACGTCGATGACGACCATCGCCTCGGTCCGGTCGATCACCAGCGAACCGCCGCTCGGCAGCCACACCTTGCGGTCCAGCGCCTTGGCGAGCTGCTCGTCGATCCGGTACGTGGCGAAGACGTCGACCTCGCTGGTCCACCTCTGCAGACGCGGCGCGAGGTCCGGCGCTACGTGCGAGACGTATCCGTGGATCGTCTCCCAGGCGTCGTCACCGCTGACGATGACCTTGGAGAAGTCCTCGTTGAAGATGTCGCGCACGACCCGGACGGTCATGTCCGGCTCGCCGTACAGCAGCGTCGGCGCGTTGCCGTTCTTCGACTTCTTCTGGATGTCCTCCCACTGCGCCTGCAGCCGCTCGACGTCCCGGCGCAGCTCGTCCTCGCTCGCGCCCTCGGCGGCGGTGCGCACGATGACGCCCGCGTCCTCGGGGACGATCTTCTTGAGAATGGTCTTCAGCCGGGCCCGCTCGGTGTCGGGCAGCTTGCGGCTGATGCCGGTCATCGAGCCCTCGGGCACGTACACGAGGTAACGGCCCGGCAGGGAGACCTGGCTGGTCAGGCGGGCGCCCTTGTGGCCGATCGGGTCCTTGGTCACCTGGACGAGGACCGACTGCCCGGACTTGAGGGCGGACTCGATGCGGCGCGGGCCGCCCGCCATGCCCAGCGCCTCGAAGTTGACCTCACCGGCGTAGAGCACCGCGTTGCGGCCCTTGCCGATGTCGATGAAGGCGGCCTCCATCGACGGCAGCACGTTCTGGACCTTGCCCAGGTAGACGTTGCCGACGTACGAGGTCGACTGCTCCTTGTTGACGTAGTGCTCGACGAGCACACCGTCCTCGAGGACGCCGATCTGCGTGCGCTCGCCGTTCTGCCGGACGACCATCACACGCTCGACCGCCTCGCGGCGGGCCAGGAACTCGGCCTCGGTGATGATCGGGACGCGGCGGCGGCCCTGCTCACGGCCCTCCCGGCGGCGCTGCTTCTTCGCCTCCAGACGGGTCGAGCCCTTGATGGACTGCACCTCGTCGGACGGCTCGGCGGCCTTGCGCGGCTCGCGGACCTTGACGACCGTGCGCTCCGGATCGTCGGGCGTCGGCTCGTTGTCGACGAGCACGTCACCGGCCCGGCGGCGGCGCCTGCGACGGCGACGGCTGGTGCTGCTGGAGGACGTCGTGTCCTCGGCGTGCTCCTGGGCCTCCTCGTCGTCCTCCTCCACCTGCTCGGCGGTGTCCTCGGCGTCCTGCGCGGCCTGCTCGGCGGCGAGTTCCTCGGTCTCGTCACCCTCCGCGGACTCGCCCTCGGCCTCGGCGGACTCGCCACGGCGACGACGGCGGCCACCACGGCGGCGGCGCCGGCGCGAACCGGTCTCCTCCGCATCCTCGCCCTCGACGGACTCCTCCGCCTCCTCGGGCTCCTCCACCTCGTCGGTGGTCTCGGGCGCCACAGCCACGGGCTCCTCGTCACCGCCCCGGCGACGACGGCGGCGCCGCGCACCAGCGGTCTCCTCCTCGGCGACCTCCTCCTGCTCCGCCGCCTCGGCGGCAGCGGCAGCGGCGGCCCGCTCCGGGGTCTGGAACATCGGCTCGGTGAACACCGGCGCCTGGAACACGGCCACGGCGGGTCGCGCGGGCCGCTGCGCGGCCTCGGACGCCTCATCGGCGGCGGAGGCGGGCTGTGCGGGCTCGGAGAAACCGCCGGCGGCCCTGCGGACGACGCGACGGCGACGACGCGGGGCGGCCTCCTCGGCGACCGGCTCGGCTTCGGCAGCGGCGGGGGCGGGCGCGGAGGCGGGGGCGTGGGCGCCTTCCTCGACGGCCTCGGCCTTCTCGCTCACGCCGGCCGTCCCGACGGCCTCGGCCTGCGGGGCCTCGTCGGCGGCACCCTCGGGGGCGGCCGAAGCGGACACCCGACGGGTGGCACGGCGACGGGTACGGCGGGGAGCGGGCTCTTCGGCGGCGGGGGCCTGGGGCTCCTCGGCGGGGGCCTGCTCGGCCGCCTTCGTCTCGGCCTCGGCGGCAGCCTCCTGCTCCGCGGCCTCGGCGGGGGCGGGCGCTTCGGAGGGCGCCGAGACGCGGCGCGTGGCTCGGCGACGCGGACCGGCCGGAGCGGGCGCCTCCGCGGCGACCGGTTCCGCGAGCTCAGGCGCCTCCTCGGTGGTCTCGCCACCGGCGCCACCGGCGGGCACGACGACCTCGGCGGTCTCGGCCGCCGCGGGCGACCCGGCGGGCGCCGACGCACGACGCGCGGCACGGCGACGGGGGCGAGCCGGAGCGGGCGCCTCCTCGGCGACCGGCTCCTCCTCGGCCGCGGGGACGGCGGGCGACTCGGCGGTGTCACCACCGGCGGGCACGACGACCTCCACGGCCTCCGCGGTCGCGGGCGACCCGGCGGGCGCCGACGCACGACGCGTGGCACGACGACGCGCACGAGCCGGAGCGGGCGCCTCCGCGGAGGCGGGCTCGGCTTCGGCGGCACCGGAAACGGCGGCCTCGGCCACCGCCCCGGTCTCCTCGGTCTCTTCTGTCCCAGCGGTCGGGGGCTCCGCCTCCGCCGGTATGGCCGGCCCGGCCCCGTTCGGGGGGTCGGGCACCGTGACCTCGCCGGTCACGGCGTCGGCGCTCGGCGGGCCCGCCGGGCGCGATGCGACGCGGCGCCGACGGCGCGGCGGCAGGGTGTCGCTGGGGGTGTTGTTCTCGGAACCCTCAGTGGGTTCGGTCGGTTCGAGCATGCGGGCGTTTCTCCCGTCAGGCTCCCGGGCGCCGCGCCTGGTCCGGCATGGATCGCCGTTGACGTCCGCGGCTCGCGCTGTGCGCGGTGCCGCCGTCCGGGGCGCGGGCGCCGCACGGGAGCTCTCTGTGTCCTGTCTCGCCGGTTCCGTACTCCTTGTTGTGCACGGCCTGGCGAAAGTCTTCTGGTCGGTGCGCTGCCCGACCCAGGTGGCTCCCGAGTACGAGGGCGGCGCTACGACGTACGTCCCTGCGCGGGACCTTCCTTACGCCGGCGCCGTCGCGGCGGCAGTGGCGGCGGCCGGATGCGGCTCGGTCGCTGCTGCCTCGCGGTCGGGCGCGAGCGGGTCGGTCACCGTGCCGGTCTCTTCATCGAACAGCCCCTGCGCCAGCCTGGTCACCGCTGCGGGGACCGGCGGCGCCAGGTCGGCCACGGCGCGGAGACCGGACAGGACGTCGTCGGGTCGTACGGCAGGCGTCACGTGCCGAACAACCAGCCGCAGTATCGCACAGGGCTGGTCGCTCGGCCTATCAGCCGGCGAACTGTGCGCTTCGACGCGCTCCAGGCTCGCGACGGCGGGACGGGCGTCGAAGGTGCGCATGCCGTTCTTGGTCAGGCGCTGGACCTCGACACTCTCGGCCGCGTTGAAGGCCGCGACGGCACGCTCTGCGTCCGCCGGGTCCATACCGTCCAGCCGCAGCTCCCACACGGAGGCCGTCAGCCGGTCGGCGAGCCCCGACGTGCGGGCCTCGACCGCCTCCAGGACGTCGAGCCCGGCGGGCAACGACTCGTCGAGGAGGACACGCAGCCGCTCCGGATCGCGCGCCTCGCTGAGCGCGATCTCCAGGTACTCCGCCTCACTGCCCGTGCCGGTGGGTGCGGCATTGGCGTACGACACCTTCGGATGCGGCGTGAACCCCGCCGAGTACGCCATCGGCACCTCGGCACGGCGCAACGCACGCTCGAAGGCGCGCTGGAAGTCACGGTGGCTGGTGAACCGGAGGCGGCCGCGCTTGGTGTAGCGCAGTCGAATGCGCTGCACCGCGGGTGCGGGCGGCGGGCCTTCGGGCTGTCGCTTGCCCAGTGTCGTTCAGTCCTTCGTGAGAGCGGTGGTACTCCTACCTAGATTACGTGCCGGGCGGCCCAAACGTTCCCGCCGGGCCCCCCATCTCCGGGTGCCCGGCGGTGCCGGTTCGCGAAACCCCTCCGCGGGAGACCTCAAAGATCACACGTACGAGCCACGGCGTGACGGCCCCTTCGGGCAGTGGATGTCCCGGTCGGGCCGCTCTCCGGTCGCCAGGAAGCGGGAGACGGTGCGGTCGCCGCACGCGTTCCCGTTGGCCAGGTAGGAGCCGTGGCCGGTGGAGTCGACGGTCACCATGACGGCACGCGCCCCGAACGCCTCGCGGAGCTTGCGCGCGCCGCTCAGCGGGGTGGCGACGTCGTGTGCGTTCTGCACGAGCAGGATGCCGGACGGCCCACTCGACGTGATCCGGACCGGCGCCTGCTCCGGCGGGTACGGCCAGGCGGCGCAGACCATCGCGTTCCGGGGCATGCCGGCGGTCAGCGGGTGTTTCCGGCGGCTCTCGGCGACACCGCCGCTGTACGCGGCCGCCGACCTGGGCCAGGCCACGTCGTTGCAGATGGTCGCGGCGCTGACCGCGGTGACGTTCTGCAGCACCGCATCGGGCTGTGCCGCGGGCGCGGGCGGCACGGTGCCGTTCCGGGCGGCCAGCATCAGCTTCGCCAGGGCGGGGAAACGGCTGGGCGTGTAGAAACTGTCGAGCATCGCCTGGCGCAGCACGTTGCCGTTCAGCTCCTCGGGGTTGGCGCCCGGCCAGGGGATCGGTGCCCGGTCGAGGCGTGCGGCCAGGCGCAGGAACAGCGGTCGCACCTCTGCCGCCGTCGCGGCCACCCGGTCAGGGTTGCCGGGCGCCGAGGCCCACCGGGCGAACTCGGGGAAGGTGTCCTCGACGCCGGTCTCGTACGCGGCGACCCAGGCACGGGAGACCCTGACGGGGTCGGGGTCGTCGTTGCTGTCGAGCACGACACGGTCGGTGCGCTGCGGGAACAACTGGCTGTAGACGGCACCGACGTACGTACCGTACGAGACACCCCACGCGGAGAGCCTGCCCTCGCCGAGCGCGGCGCGGATGCGGTCGATGTCGCGGGCCTCGTCGACCGTGCTGATGTGCCGGATCAGCTCACCGCCGTTGCGCGCGCAGGCGTCCGCCACCCGCCGCGCAGTGGTCATGTTCCCGGTGACCGACCCGTCCGCCGCGGGCCAGGGCCGCAGCTTCGACAGGGCGAGGTCGCCGTGTTCGAGACCACAGCTGACGGAGGTGGAGGGCGCGAGACCGCGCGGCGCGAAACCGATCAGGTCGTAGGAGTCCCGCACCTCCTGCGGCAGCTTCTGCCCCTTGCCCGACGGGTCGTTGAGGCTGGAGCCTCCGGGGCCGCCGGGGATCAGCAGCAGCGCGCCGCGGCGGGCGGACGGCTTCTCGCCGGGGATGCGGGAGACCACGACGTCGATCTTCCGGCCGTCGGGGTCGGCGTAGTCCATCGGCACCTCGACGGACGCACACTGCTGGCGGGGATGGAGCCCGCTGCCCTCGCACCTGGTCCAGTTCAGGGAGGGGGCCTCGGCGGACGCGGACGCGGTCGGGGAGACGGTCAGCGGGGCGGCGAGACAGAGGACGGCGGCGGATACGGCGGTCCAGACGGCTCTTGTGCTGCTGGTCTGCTTCATGCCGATGAGCCTCGCGGATCACGACCGCCCGTCCCATCCGGCCAACGTGCCTGTTCCTACGGGGGTTTGCCCCCGCAGGCGCCCTCTGGGCCGCCCTGCCACCGCGCGGAGGACATCTCGCTCGACGGACAGCCCGAGACGCCGGTTTCACCCGATTGCACCGGATGAGCGGGCTCGACAGCACCGATGCGTGAACGCTGATGTGCGTACACCCCGGAGGAAAGCGAGAAGGGCATGACCACATCCGCGATCCACGGCATACGCCGCCGCACACACCGCTCCCGCATCGCGGTGGCGGGATGCGCCGTCGCCGCCCTGTGCGCGGTCACAGGGGTCCCGGCCGCCGCGGACAGCGGCGCAAGCGGCGCGAAGCCCACCATCGTCCTGGTGCACGGCGCCTTCGCCGACGGCTCCAGCTGGAACGGGGTGATCGAACGGCTCGAGCGCCGCGGCTACACGGTCATGGCCCCAGCCAACCCACTGCGCGGGCTTTACAGCGACTCCGCCTACATCGCCTCCGTGCTCAAGAGCATCAAGGGCCCCGTAGTGCTGGCCGGCCACTCCTACGGCGGAGCGGTGATCAGCACGGCCGCAGCCGGCAACCCCCAGGTGAAGTCCCTCGTCTACATCTCGGCACTGATGCCCGACGTGGGCGAAAGCGGCATGTCGCTGTCCGCCCGCTTCCCCAGCGCCCTCGGCACCGCCACCACATCCGTGCCCTACCGGGCGGGCGACGTCAGCGGGACCGACCTGTACCTCAAGCGGGACAAGGTGCACCCGGTCTTCGCCGCCTGCCTGCCGGCGAGCGAGGCGAATCTGCTGGCGGTCACCCAGCGGCCCGCGGCCGGCACCGCGTTCTCGGAGAAGGCCCAGGTCGCGGCGTGGAAGGACATCCCGTCCTGGGCCCTGGTGGGCCGGCAGGACATGACCATCAGTCCGGATCAGGAACGCTTCGAGGCCAAGCGCGCCCGGTCCCACACCGTGGAGATCGACACCTGCCACGTGTCCCTGATCGCCCGCCCCGACGCCGTCGCCGACCTGATCCTCCAGGCCGCCACCGCTCCCGCTACCGGGGCCACGCGCCCGGCGCTCGCGCGACGCGCAGGCCCTGCCGGGCGGTGAGCCGGCCGAGACGGTTCGGCCGGCGACCGATGAGTTCCGGAGCCCGGTGCGGTCTACCTCTGGACAAGCGAAAGCCGCGCACGAGCTCTGTGAGGGGACCATGACCAGCCACGCACTACCGCCCGTCGTCGACGCCGCAACCTGGGAGCGCCAACTCGAGGCACTGCGTGCCCGGGAGAAGGCCGCGACGCGGGAACTCGACGCCATCGCCGCCGAGCGTCGCCGCCTGCCGATGGTCGAGATGCCCGACTACACCCTCGAGGGCGAGGACGGCCCCGTTCGGCTGGTGGACGTCTTCGAAGGCAGGAGGCAACTGATCGTCTACAACCACATGTGGTTCGCCGGGAAGGAATGGCAGTGCCCGGGCTGCACGGGGTTCACCTCGCAGTACACCCGCCTGGAGTTCCTGGACAACTACGACGCGCGATTCGTCATCGTCACCCAGGGCCCGATCAAAGAGGCACTCGCCTACAAGCAGCGGGTCGGCAACCGGATGACCTGGTACTCGACTGCCAACAGCTCGTTCGGCGCCGACGTCGGCGCACCGCCCGGCGGAGGATTCGCGGTCAACGTGTTCCTGCGCGACGGCGACACCGTCTACCGCACCTGGCACACCAACGGCCGGGGTACCGAGCAGCTCAGTCACACCTTCGCGCTGATCGACGTCCTGCCGTACGGACGGCAGGAGGAATGGCAGGACTCGCCCGAGGGCTGGCCTCAGTCGCCCACCTACAGCCGGTGGGCGACCTCCGAGGACATCGCCGCGCTCTACGGCCCGGGCTCTGGCGGCGCCTGACCTTCAGTGCGCGTGACCGCTCGACGCGGGCGCCGGCGCAGCGTTCTTGACCGTCAGGGGAAGCAGCTTCTTGCCCGTCGGGCCGATCTGGATGTGCGTGTCCATCTGCGGACACACCCCGCAGTCGAAGCAAGGCGTCCACCGGCAGTCCTCGACCTCCGTCTCGTCGAGGGCGTCCTGCCAGTCCTCCCAGAGCCAGTCCTTGTCGAGGCCCGAGTCGAGGTGGTCCCAGGGGAGGACCTCCTCGTAGGTGCGCTCGCGGGTGGTGTACCAGTCGACGTCCACGCCGTAGGGGGCCAGCGCCTTCTCCGCGCACGCCATCCAGCGGTCGTAGGAGAAGTGCTCGCGCCAGCCGTCGAAGCGGCCGCCGTCGTCGTACACCGCGCGGATCACCGCGCCGATCCGGCGGTCGCCGCGCGACAGCAGGCCCTCGACGATGCCGGGCTTGCCGTCGTGGTAGCGGAAGCCGATCGAGCGGCCGTACTTCTTGTCGCCGCGGATCTTGTCCCTCAGCTTCTCCAGGCGCGTGTCCGTCTCCTCGGCGGAGAGCTGGGGCGCCCACTGGAAGGGGGTGTGGGGCTTGGGGACGAACCCGCCGATCGAGACCGTGCAGCGGATGTCGTTGGAGCCGGAGACCTCGCGGCCCTTCTGGATCACGCGCGTCGCCATGTCGGCGATCTGGAGGACGTCCTCGTCGGTCTCCGTCGGCAGGCCGCACATGAAGTACAGCTTCACCTGGCGCCAGCCGTTGCCGTAGGCGGTGGCGACCGTGCGGATGAGGTCTTCCTCCGAGACCATCTTGTTGATGACCTTGCGGATGCGTTCCGAGCCGCCCTCCGGGGCGAAGGTCAGGCCCGAGCGGCGGCCGTTGCGGGTGAGCTCGTTCGCCAGGTCGATGTTGAAGGCGTCCACGCGGGTGGAGGGGAGCGAGAGGCCGATCTTGTCGTCCTCGTAGCGGTCCGCCAGGCCCTTGGCGATGTCCCCGATCTCCGAGTGGTCCGCCGAGGACAGGGAGAGGAGGCCCACCTCTTCGAAGCCCGTGGCCTTCAGGCCCTTGTCGACCATCTCACCGATGCCCGTGATGGAGCGCTCGCGGACCGGGCGGGTGATCATGCCCGCCTGGCAGAAGCGGCAGCCTCGGGTGCAGCCCCGGAAGATCTCGACCGACATGCGCTCGTGGACCGTCTCCGCCAGGGGGACGAGCGGCTGCTTGGGGTAGGGCCACTCGTCGAGGTCCATGACCGTGTGCTTCGACACGCGCCACGGGACGCCGGAGCGGTTGGGGACCACGCGGGCGATACGGCCGTCGGGGAGGTACTCGACGTCGTAGAACGCCGGGACGTACACCCCGCCGGTCTTCGCCAGGCGGAAGAGGAGTTCCTCGCGGCCGCCGGGGCGGCCCTCCGCCTTCCAGGTGCGGACGATCTTGCTGACTTCCAGGACCGCCTGCTCGCCGTCGCCGATCACCGCGCAGTCGATGAAGTCCGCGATCGGCTCGGGGTTGAAGGCCGCGTGGCCGCCCGCCATGACGATCGGGTCGTCGATGGTCCGGTCCTTGGACTCCAGCGGGATGCCGGCGAGGTCCAGCGCCGTCAGCATGTTCGTGTAGCCCAGCTCCGTGGAGAAGCTGATGCCGAACACGTCGAAGGCCTTCACCGGGCGGTGGCTGTCCACGGTGAACTGCGGGACGCCGTGCTCCCGCATCAGAGCCTCCAGGTCCGGCCACACGCTGTAGGTGCGCTCGGCGAGGACGCCCTGCTGCTCGTTCAGGACCTCGTAGAGGATCATGACGCCCTGGTTGGGCAGCCCGACCTCGTAGGCGTCGGGGTACATGAGTGCCCAGCGGACGTCGCACTCGTCCCACGGCTTGACGGTGGAGTTCAGCTCGCCGCCCACGTACTGGATCGGCTTCTGCACGTGCGGCAGCAGGGCTTCGAGCTGCGGGAACACCGATACAGCGGCTTCGGCAGACATCTCGCGACTTTCGTGAGCTGGACGGAACTGTCAGGGGTGACCATCTAGCCTAACGCGGCCGGGACACCTCCTCTGACGCCCGCAGGACAGGCCGCAGGACAGGCCGCAGGCGCCCGTCGGCCCGTCCCGCCTCAGCACCGAGCCCCCGGACAGGCCTCCATCCGCTCAGAGGTCGTTCTCTTACCGAACCTCATGTGCGGTTTCCACTGATCAGGCGTGAGATGACGGCTGGCACGGAAGTCTCGGTCCGTTGCTGACCGACATCTCGTGGGGGTGGCGGATGCCGTCGATGCGGGCGGTGTTGGAAGCGCGGCAGAAAGCCGCGGCGGTGCGGGTGGAGGACCTCGAAGCCGAGCTGGAGCGAGTGCGTGCGGCCCTGGCTGAGGCGGAAGAGGTGCTCAGGCGCCGGGTGATCGGGCTGGAGCAGTATCTGGAGGCACTGGCAGAGGAGGGTGCGCCCGCCGTGGCCGTCGTGTCGCCCAGGAAGCCGGTGGGCCCGCGCCGGGCGGTGCCTCACCGCCAGGACGCGGCCGGGCCCGAGGTGCTGTCGGTGGACTACCAGGCGTTGATGGCCGCTGCCCTGGAGGCGGGAGCCGATGGGCTGGGTGCCCGGCG